>JAXHNI010000008.1:0-733227 GCA_034520625.1 Gammaproteobacteria bacterium
GAGCTGGCCAATCAGCTCATGCATCCCCGCGCCAACCTGGACCGCGAGTACCTGGCGCGCGTCTACGGTAAGGTGGACCAGGCCACCATCGACCGCCTCCGGTCCGGGATTGAACTGGACGGGCAGATCGCCCGCTTCAAGTCGATCCTGCCGGTTGGCGGATCGTCCGGTCCGAACCTGACCTTCCGCGTGATCCTGACCGAGGGACGCAATCGCGAGGTCCGGCGCCTGTGGGAGGCCGTGGGCTGTTCCGTGAGCCGCCTCAAACGGATCCGTTTCGGTCCGGTCAGTCTGCCCGGGACCTGGAACCCGGGCAGTGGCGGGACATGCCTCCGGCGCAGATCCGGAAGCTGTCGACCCGCGCCCGGCCGCGGCAGCAGTCCGGCGCGGGCTAGGGAGCCTCTGATCAATCGGGCATGATCAGAAATCCGCACCGGACTGTCATGTGCGGTGGGTATTCGACGCAACAGGAATCCGAACGATACAGGGAGCACGGAATCGGAGAATCTGATTGTTTGTCCCCTCACCCTGTCCCTCTCCCCCTGCGGGGGCGAGGGGACCCTTCGTTCGGTTGTCGTGCTATGTCGATCGCCCCTTTCCTGCCCCCTCTCCCCCACCGGGGGAGAGGGTCGGGGTGAGGGGAAGAACAATAGACATCTTCATCATGAGCTGTGATGCGTCCTTCCTGCGACGAAATCCATGATCGCTTGATGGACCGGTACGGCCCCCAGGGCTGGTGGCCGGCGCGGGGGCGCTTCGAGATCGTCATCGGGGCCGTGCTGACCCAGGGAACCGCCTGGAACAATGCCGCCAGCGGCGATCGACAGCCTCAAGCGCGCCCGGTCGCACCGGCCGGAGGCCATTCGGCAGCTTTCCAGCGCGCGGCTGGCGGCGCTGATACGGCCGGCCGGCTTCCACCACGTCAAGGCCGCGCGTCTGAAGGCCGTTGCGGACTGGTGGTTGGATCACGGCGGCTATCGGACTCTCGGCCGCTTGTCGACGGATACGCTGCGCAGTGGGTTGTTGAACGTCCACGGCGTCGGCCGCGAGACGGCGGACGTAATTCTGCTCTATGTATTCGAACGGCGGGTATTCGTCATAGACGCCTATGCGAGACGAGTGTTCTCACGCATTGGCCTGATCGACGGCGACGAGCCCTATGAGTCACTGCGCGGCGGCATCGAGGAGGCGTTCACCGGCGGGACGCCCGGATGCAACGAGTACCACGCCCTGATCGTCGAGCATGCCAAGACCCACTGCCGCTCGAAACCGCTGTGCAGCGATTGCTGCCTCGCAGCGGTGTGTGATTACCCGGCCTAGCCGCCGGAAGTCAGTTCCTCCACCGCTTCCTGCAGCGCGCTGAGCGGCTGTGCGCCGGCCCGCAACTGGACTTCACCGGTTTCGTTGTTCAGGAGTATGTTGCCCGGGGTGCCGCTGATGCCGCTGCGCACGCCTTCCGCCAGATCCTCTTTCACGCGGTCCTCGTGGCGGCCGCTCTCCAGGCATTCCCTGAACTCCGCTTCACCCATGCCCAGCTCCACAGCCAGCGGAACCAGTTGGTCCTGCGGAAACCCGTCGCCCCGGAGCTGGTGCGCTCGTAGACCGCATCGGTGTAGGCCCAGAAGGCGTCGTTGCCGCCGAGCTCGGCGGCGCATTCGGAGGCTTCCGCCTGCTGCTGGGCGCCCGGATTGTGGAAGTTGAGTGGAAAGTGCCGGTAGACCCAGTTCACGGTCCCGTCGGAGGAATCAACCAGCTCCTTGGCGGTGGGATGGAAGCGCTTGCAGTAGGGGCATTCGAAATCCGAATACTCGATCAGTGTCACCTCGGCGTCGGGATTGCCGTAGATGTGGTCCCGCTCCGCCGAGACCGGGCGGACGTTCTCGGCCTGCTTGTTGGCCTGCTGCTGCTGCTGGCGCCGGGCATCGGCCTGCGCCTCCTGCTGTTCCTGAATGAAGGCATGGATGCCTTCGCGCACGGCTTCCTGCAGCACGTCGCTGTTCCGAAGCTCCTCGATCACTTCCTGGACGAGCTCCTGCTTGAGTTGCTCGCGCTCCGCATCGCTCTGGGCGTGCACGTGGGTGCTCAACATGAAGGCGAGCGCGAATGATAGAAGGGCTGCAGGCTTGTGGCAAAAAATACTCATTGTGGGTTCCTGAAAAAATTTATGGTTGCGATGCGTTTTGCACTCAGACCGTGCATGGGGATGTTGGTTCAGCGGTTGTCGTCCGGCGCCGTATCGTGCGCCGGGCCCTGGGCATCGAAGGCCCGGCCTGACAATGGTGCCGAGTCCGGCCCCAGAAGAAACATGTATGCCGGTGCCACGTCGCCGGGAACCGCAGCCTGCTCGAGGGGCTTGCCTGGAAAATTGCGAGCCAGCATGTCGGTGCCCACGGCGCCGGGATCCAGGGTATTGAAACGGATAGCGGCATTGATTTCCAGCTCATCGGCCCAGACTTCGCTGAGGCGCTCGATGCCGCCATAAGCGGCCGCGTAGGCGCCGTAGTACGCCCGCCCCCGGCGGCCGCTTGCGTCGCTGGTGAAGACCACAGACGCCGTCTCGGCGGCGTGCAACAGAGGCAGGCAGGCCCGGGTCAGGAGATACGGGGCGTAGAGATTGACCTGCATGATCGAGGTCCAGTCCTCGAGCTTCAGGCGGTGCAGGGCGCTGAAGCCCGGCAGAATTCCGGCGATATGAGCCAGCCCGTCCAGCCGGCCCGCGTCGTGGGCGATGCCGCCGGCGATGCTTTCATAGGCACCGGGATCGCTCAGGGAGAGATCATGGGGAATCAGGATGGGCTCGGGTCCGCCGCTGTCGACGATCTCGTCGTACAGCGTCTCCAGCCGGCGGCGCTTGCGATCCAGGGCCAGGACCGTGGCGCCGGCGCTCGCGCACGCTTTGCAGACGGCGCGGCCGATGCCGTCCGCGGCGCCGGTGACCAGGATGCAGCGGTCCGCGAGCAGGGCAGGCGGCGGGCGGTATGTGATCAGTGGTGTAGGGATGTCTGGTTCGGTCATTCCGCTCTGTCGTCGTGGTCGTCGGTTGCCTGGCTGGGCGTCCTCGCCTGTCGCTCGATGGGTTCCGGCGGTTCGATATCCTCGTTGGCGGGCACCCCCAGCTCCGCGAACTTGCGCGCTCCGGGGAGAACCTTGGCGTCGAACGAGCCCACCAGCCGATTGTACTGGGCCACGCTGGAGTCCAGCTGGCGGCCGAGCTTGCCCATGTGGTCCGTCAGGGTATGCAGCCGGCGATACAGGTCCTCGCCGATCTGCCGGATCCGTTCCGCGTTGCTGTTCAGCGTCTCCTGCCGCCAGCCGTAGGCAATGGCGCGCAGCAGCGCCACGAAGCTGGTGGGGGTGGCCAGAATGACCTTTCGGGACAGCGCATCCTCCAGCAGGTCGGGGTCCTGGTCCAGGGCGGCGCTCAGGAACTGGTCGCCGGGGATGAAGAGCACGACGAACTCCGGCGCGTCGGTGAACTGCTCCCAGTAGCGCTTGCTGGCCAGCTCCTTCACCCGGGTGCGGATATGTCGGGCGTGCTGGATCAGAAACTCGCCGCGCGCACCGGATTCCGTCGCCTCCACGGCGCTCAGGTAGGCGTCCAGGGGAGTCTTGACGTCCACCACCACCTCGCGGCCGGCGGGCATCCGTACGATCATGTCCGGCCGGCGATGACCGTCCTCGGCGCCGGTGTGTACCTGTTCCGAGAAATCGCAGTGCTCCACCATGCCGGCCAGCTCCGCCAGCCGCCTGAGGGTCAACTCGCCCCATTGACCGCGCACCTCCGGCCGCCGCAATGCCTGCACGAGATTCCGGGTCTCGCCCTGCAGGGCCCGCTGCGTTTCCACCAGGGATTCCAGGTGCCGGGTGAGGGCGCCATGGGCCTGATGGCGGTCCCGCTCGAGCTGCTGAATCTCCCTGCGGGTGTGGTCCAGGGCTTCGCGGATGGGCTTGACCAGGTTCTCCACCGCTTTTTCCTTCACATCGAGTTCGCCACGGGCCTGGGCGTGCAGCTTGCCGAAGGATTGCTGCGCCAGCTCCAGGAACATGCGGTTGTTGCGTTCCAGGGCGTTGTGCGACAGGTCGGCGAAGGTCTGTTCCATGGTTTCGATGCGCCGGCGGGAAACTTCCCTTTCCTGCTCGAGCTCCTGCCGGGCCCGCTCGAGCGCCCGGCGGTTTTTCACCAGGCCGAGGAACCATCCCACCACGGCGCCGAACACGGCGGCCGCGCCGAGCATGCCCCAGAGATAGGGGTCGATCGCGACCACCAGGCTTGCGGCGGTGTTCAACTCAGGCGACCCACTCAATGATATCGACGGGTTGCTCCACCAGCCCCGTTGCGCCCCATTGGGTGGGATCCTCGATGTCATTCAGGTAGCCGAACAAGGCGACCAGGGTCGACATACCCGCGCCGATACCCGCCTCGATGTCCCGCTGGGCGTCACCGACGTAGATGCAGCCATCCGGGGCCCGCCCCATTTGCCGGCAGGCGTGTAGGAGGGGGGCGGGATGGGGTTTGCGTTGGGCGATGGTGTCGCCGCTGACCACGCAGGCTACGCGGTTGTGCAGCCCCAGTGCTTCGAGCAGGGCCGTCGTCAGGTAGTGGGGCTTGTTGGTCACGATGCCCCAGGGCAGGCGGTGGTCCGCCAGGTGCTCCAGCACCTCGTTCATTCCCTCGAACAGGCGCGAATCGACGCACACCCGGTTCTCGTACAACGACAGGAAGCGCGTCTTGTATTCCTCGAAACGTTCGCCGCCGGGCTCCTCGCCGAAGCCCAGGAATATCAGGCCGCGGGAGCCGTGGGACACCCACGGACGGATGATGTCCGGTGCCAGCGGCTCGCGGCCGTGCTCCCCCAGCAGCGTGTTCAGGGCATGACCCATGTCGGGAGCGGTATCCACCAGGGTGCCGTCCAGATCGAACAGCACGGTGTCGATGGCCTTATTCGCTCTATCGGACAAGAGGGTTAGTCGCCGGACCGTGGCGAGCGCGCGCCGGTGGGTCCGCATCCGTGCCTGTGATCCGGGCCAGAGCCCGGACCGAAATGACCGGTATTCGGGGGCATCGGTTCAGACCTTCGGTGAACGGGCACAGGCGATGTAGTTGACGTCGAGGCCCGGCGCCAGCCAGTAGCGTCGTGTCAGCGGGTTGTAATGCATGCCGGTCATTTCCCTCACGTCCAAATCGGCGTTTCGGCACCAGGCGTCCAGCTCCGAGGGCCTGATCAGCCTGGCATAGTCGTGGGTGCCCCTCGGCAGCAGGCCGAATACGTACTCGGCGCCGAGAATGGCGAACACCCAGGCCTTGGGATTCCGGTTGATGGTCGAGAAGAACACCGTTCCACCCGGCGCCGCCAGCTTTGCGCAGGCGGCCACGGTGGAGGCGGGGTCCGGCACATGCTCGAGCAGCTCCAGGCAGGTGACCACGTCGTACTCACCGGCGTGCCCGTCCGCCCATTCCTCCGCTGAGGTGTGGTGATAGTCCACCGTGTGTCCGGTCTCCTTGAGATGGAGCCGGGCCACGGCCAGTGGTGCTTCGCCCAAGTCTATCCCGGTGACCCGTGCGCCGAGTTCCGACATGGCTTCGGTGAGCAGTCCGCCCCCACAGCCCACGTCGATGACGTTCCGGCCCGCCAGGGGCGCGCGTTCGTTGATGAACCCCAGGCGCAGCGGGTTGATGTCGTGGAGCGGCTTGAACTCGCCGCGGGGATCCCACCACCGCGAGGCCAGCTTCTCGAATTTCTGGATCTCCAGGGCGTCGACGTTGCTCATGTCGCGGCCTGCTCCCCTTCGAACTCGTGATCGAAACGCGCCAGCCTCTCGCCGAAGCGGTTGGCCTCCCGGAGGTATTCGTCCTCGTCGTTGCGTGTCATGCGGCCATCCTCCACCATGAGACGGCCGTTCACCCACACGTGGCTGACCTGGTCGCGGCCCGCCGCGTAGACCAGCTGCGCTACCGGATCGAAGACGGGCGTCGTCGCCGGCCTGTTCAGGTCCACGGCCACGAGGTCGGCTGCCTTGCCCGGTTCGATGGAGCCCGTGATCCGTTCCAGACCCAAGGCGCGCGCGCCATTGATGGTCGCCATGGCGAGAGCGGTGTGGGCGGGCACGGAAGTGGGGCTGCCGCTGACGCCCTTCGCCAGCAGCGCCGCGCTGCGCATTTCGCCGAACATGTCGAGGTCGTTGTTGCTGGCAGCGCCGTCGGTGCCGAGCGCCACGTTGATGCCCGCGTCAATGAGGTCGGTGACGGGACACAGTCCGCTGGCCAGTTTCAGGTTCGATTCGGGGCAGTGGATGACATGCACACCGGCGGCCGCGACCGCCTCGATCTCGCCCGGCAGCAGCTGGGTCATGTGCACCGCCATGAGCCGGTGGTTCAGCATGTCCAGGCCGTTCAAACGCTCCAGCGGCCGCACGCCGCCGTGATTTACCGCTTCCTGCACCTCGTGGGCCGTTTCGTGGACATGCATCTGCACGGGGATGTCCATCTCGTCCGCCAGCATGCGCAGCTTGCGCAGCGGCTCGTCGGATACGGTGTATGGGGCATGGGGTGCGAAGGCGGTGGTGATGAGCTCCGATTCCTTCAATTCGTCGTGCAGCCGGGTCCCTTTGCGCAGGTAGTCGTCGGCGTCCGCCGCCCAGGCGGTGGGAAAGTCCAGCACGATCAGCCCGACGCAGGCCCGGATGCCCAGTGTGTCCGCGGCATCCGCCACGACATTGGGAAAGAAGTACATGTCGCTGAAGCAGGTCGTGCCGGAGCGAAGCATTTCAATGGCCGCGAGGCTGGTGCCGAGCCGGACGAATTCCTCGTCCACCCAGCGCTGCTCCGCCGGCCAGATGTGTCCGGTCAGCCATTCCATCAGCGGCAGGTCGTCCGCCATGCCCCGGAACAGCGTCATGGCAGCGTGGGTGTGGGCATTCACCAGCCCCGGGATCAGCGCATGGTGTGCGGCCAGCCGGGTCTCGTAATCGGCCTGGTACCGCTCCCGGCATGCCGGGGTGGGGAGCACGTCGAGAATCCGACCCTGGTGGACCGCCACGCTGTGATCGGCGAGGGGCACGCAGTCGGGCTCGACCGTGATCACCCACCTGGCGTGAATCAATGCGTCAATCTGCTCCGGCATGGCCGAAAGATACGTGAGCCGCGGGAGGCGCACAAGCTGCCGGGCGGGTTCCACGCCCGGTGGCGGTGGAGGCTGCCGTCGACCCGGAGGCCAGCCCTCTGGCCGATGAGGCTAGCGACGATAATTCAAAGGCCCCGGCTTGCTTCCCATGTCGGTTTGTTCCAGTGTATCGCCGATGAACGCCGATGCACCGGAACCGGACCCCTTTAAGGCCATCGAATGGCGGGATGATCGTCTGGTGCTGCTGGACCAACGCCGGCTGCCCGGCGAGGAAGCCTATATCGAGCTCGATGCCGCCGGTGCGGTGGCGGATGCGATCCGCCACATGGTAGTGCGGGGCGCGCCGGCCATCGGCATCACCGCGGCCTACGGCGTGGCTCTGGCTGCCCGCGCACGCCGGGCGAGCGGCGGCCTGGACCGCGCCGGCCTCGAGGCGGATCTCGATGGCCTGATCCTGGCCCGCCCGACGGCGGTGAACCTGGCCTGGGCCGTGGAGCGGATGCGACGGGTGATCGCGGTAACCCCGGACGATGGCCTGGACCGGGCGCTGTTGGACGAGGCGCGTTCCATTCACGCGGCGGACATCGCGGCCAACCACCGGATCGGAGAGCTCGGCGCGGGCTTGATCGACGAGCCGGGCAGCGTCCTGACCCACTGCAACGCGGGCGCGCTGGCCACCGGCGGCTACGGCACCGCGCTCGGCGTGATCCGCAGCGCCTTCGAGGCGGGGCGGATCGACCGCGTGTATGCGGGGGAGACCCGGCCCTGGCTGCAGGGCGCGCGGCTGACGGCCTGGGAGATGGTCAAGGCGGAAATCCCGGTCTCCCTGATTCCCGATGGGGCGGCCGCATGGCTGATGCGCCAGGGCGTGATCCGCTGGGTGATCGTCGGCGCCGACCGCATCACCGCCAACGGCGATGTGGTGAACAAGATCGGGACCTATTCCCTGGCGGTCAACGCCCGGCATCACGGGGTCAGATTCATGGTGGCGGCGCCGAACAGCACGATCGACCCGGATCTGCCCAGCGGGGATGACGTCCCCATCGAGTTCCGGGATGCCGGCGAGCTGCTGGGCTTCTCCGGCCGGGCCGTGGCGGCGCCCGGGGCGGAAGCCTGGAACCCGGTGTTCGACATGACGCCGGCGGCGTTGGTGGATGTCATTGTCACGGAGACGGGGGTGGTCGAGAATCCGGCGGGCAAAGGGGTTCTGGGGCTGCTCCCCTTGTAGGAGGCGAGCCCTCTCGCCGATTGAAGCGTCGAGCCACGATCCATCGGCCAGAGGGCTGGCCTCCTTGTGGTCGTAATGTCCGTTTCATGAGTTACGAATCACGCCCTTATCGTGCTAAAATCCGGACTCCACGGAGGCGGCATTCAGTGCACTCCGGTATTTCCTGTTTTACCTCCGAAAATCAAGGTTTAAGCGGCTTCATACAACGTGTGGGGATACGGGGTCGGAATCGCGGTTCTGACCCCGTATCCCCAGCCGTCTAGCCCAGGGTCGATCAATCGTGGAATCAATCGCAAAAGAGACCATCCCATCGAATCTCGATCAGGAGATGCGCCAGTCGTACCTGGCGTATGCCATGAGCGTGATCGTGGGCCGGGCGCTGCCGGATGTGCGCGACGGCCTGAAGCCCGTCCACCGCCGGGTGTTGTACGCCATGGCGGAATTGGGCAACGACTGGAACAAGGCCTACAAGAAATCCGCCCGCGTGGTCGGCGACGTCATCGGTAAATACCACCCCCATGGCGACGTGGCCGTCTACGACACCATCGTACGCATGGCGCAGGATTTCTCCATGCGCTATCCGACCATCGACGGACAGGGCAACTTCGGATCCGTGGACGGCGATTCCCCGGCGGCCATGCGCTACACCGAGATTCGCCTGGCCAAGATCGCCCATGAGCTGCTGTCCGATATCGATAAGGAGACGGTGGATTTCGGCCCCAACTACGATGAGACCGAAACCCAGCCGCTGGTGCTGCCCACCCGGCTGCCGAACCTGCTGGTCAATGGATCCTCGGGCATCGCCGTGGGAATGGCGACGAACATCCCGCCCCACAATCTCACCGAGGTGGTCAACGCTTGTATTGCGCTAATCGACGACGACGAGATTTCCGTCGAGCAGCTCATGGAGCATGTCAGCGGTCCCGACTTCCCCACCGCGGGCATTATCAACGGCAGCTCCGGCATCCGCAGCGCTTATCGAACCGGGCGCGGCAAGGTCTACGTCCGGGCGCGCACGGAGATCGAGGAGGATCCGAAGACGGGCCGCCAGACCATCATCGTCACCGAGCTGCCCTACCAGGTGAACAAGGCCCGACTGCTGGAGAAGATCGCCGAGCTCGTCAAGACCAAGCGGCTCGAGGGCATCTCCGAGCTGCGCGACGAGTCCGACAAGAGCGGCATGCGCATGGTCATCGAGCTGAAGCGCGGGGAGATCGGCGAAGTGGTGCTGAACAATCTCTATCAGCATACACAGATGCAGAACGTGTTCGGCATCAACATGGTGGCGCTGATCGAGAATCAGCCCAAGGTGTTCAATCTCAAGGAGCTGCTGGACGAATTCGTCCGTCACCGCCGCGAGGTGGTGACCCGGCGCACGATCTTCGAGCTGAAGAAGGCCCGCGACCGCGCCCATGTGCTGGAGGGACTCGCCGTCGCGTTGAGCAACGTCGACCCGGTGATCCAGTTGATCAAGACCGCAGAAAGCCCCGCCGACGCCAAGCGCAAGCTGGTGGCCACGGTGTGGCGGTCCGAGGTGGTGACGCAGATGCTGGCCCGGGCGGGCGCCGAGGCGTCGCGGCCGGAAGGGCTCGCGCCGGAGTACGGGCTGCTTGACGACGGCTATCACCTTTCGGAGGTCCAGGCCCAGGCGATACTGGACCTCAGGCTGCACCGCCTTACCGCGCTCGAGCAGGACAAGATCCGCAGCGAGTACGCGGAGATTCTCGGCAGGATCGAGGATTTCCTGGATATCCTGGGCAGCCGCGAGCGCCTCATGAATGTCATTCGCGAGGAGCTGATCGCCGTACGCGACGAGTACGGCGACGGCCGCCGCACCGAGATCGTGCACGATTACTCGGACCTGTCCACCGAGGACCTGATCGCCGAGGAGGACGTGGTGGTCACCCTGTCCCACGCCGGCTATGCCAAGGCCCAGTCCCTGTCCGAGTACCGGTCCCAGCGCCGGGGCGGGCGGGGCAAGTCGGCGACCAGCACCAAGGACGAGGACTTCGTGGACCGTATGTTCGTGGCCAACACCCACGACACGATCCTGTGCTTCTCCAACCTGGGCAAGGTTTACTGGATGAAGGTCTACCAGCTGCCCCAGGCCGGGCGGGGCGCCCGCGGGCGGCCCTTGATCAACCTGCTGCCCCTGCAGGGCGGCGAGAAGATCACCACGGTCCTGCCGGTGAAGGAATTCACCGAAGGGTATTTCGTTTTCATGGCCGCCAGCGACGGTACGGTCAAGAAAACGCCGCTCAAGGATTTCTCGCGCCCGCGCTCCTCGGGAATCATTGCCATCGACCTGAAGCCGGAACAGTACCTGGTCGGCGCCGATATCACCGATGGCCACAAGAACGTTCTGCTGTTTACCGATGCCGGAAAGAGTATCCGCTTCGCCGAATCCGACGTGCGATCGATGGGCCGGACGGCCCGCGGGGTGCGGGGCATCATGCTGAAGCCGACCCACAGGGTGATTTCGCTGATTATCTGCGCGGAGAGACCTGACGAAGACACCGCGGTGCTGGTGGCCACGGAGAACGGCTACGGCAAGCGCACCCGCTTGACGGGATTTCCGCGCCAGGGTCGGGGTGGCCAGGGTGTCATCGCCATGAATGCCAACGCGCGCAACGGCCGGATCGTGGCGGCGGAGTATGTCGGCGACAATGACGAAGTCATGCTGATCACCAACCTCGGCACGCTAATACGCACCACGGTCGACGGGATCTCCATCCAGGGCCGCAATACCCAGGGCGTGCGCGTGATCGGCGTCAAGGACGGTGAGCACCTCAGCAGCCTGGAGCGCATTGAGGAAAGCGGCGAGGACAACGGCGACGAAGGGGAGGGCGAGGCGTGATGGCGGACAGGGTTGATGTCAAACCGGCGCCTGACCTGCCCGTGTCCGGGCCCTGCCGTTGTAGGTCGGGTGCAAGCCCGACAAGCTGACCGTCGTGCCTCGTGTATTTAATTTCAGCGCCGGACCGGCGGCGCTGCCCCGGTCCGTGCTGGAACAGGTGCGGGAGGAGCTGCTGGACTGGCAGGGCGTGGGCGCATCGGTCATGGAGATCAGCCACCGGGGGCGGCCGTTCATGGAGATGGCCGAGCGGGCGGAATCGGACCTCAGGGAGCTGCTGCAGATCCCGTCCAAATACAAGATATTGTTTCTGGCCGGCGGCGCACAGGCGCAGTTTTCCTGCCTGCCGCTCAATCTGCTGGGCGATCGCGATACCGCCGATTACGTGATTACCGGCCACTGGTCCGAGGTGGCTCGGAAAGAGGGCGAGCGATACTGCCGGGCCAATGTCGCGGCAAGCGGTTCCCGGGAAGGTTTTACGACGATTCCGAATTCCGCCGAATGGCGGTGCGATCCGGATGCGGCGTACCTGCATTACACGCCGAATGAAACCATCCACGGCGTCGCGTTCAATGACGTGCCGCGCATCGAGGGCGCGACCCTGGTGGCCGATATGACTTCGTGCCTTCTGTCGGAGCGCGTGGACGTGAGCCGGTTCGGGATGATCTACGCGGGCGCGCAGAAGAACATCGGACCGGCGGGACTCACCGTGGTGATCGTGCGTGAGGACCTGTTGAACCGGGCCTCCCCGCTGACGCCGAAAGTCTACGACTACCGGCGCCAGGCGGAGGCCGGCTCGATGGCGAACACGCCGCCGACGTTCGCCTGGTATGTGTCGGGGCTGGTGTTCCGCTGGCTGAAGGAACAGGGCGGCCTGGACGCGATGGAAGCCACCAATCTCCGCAAGGCGCGGAAACTGTACGACACCATCGACGAATCCGGCGGGTTCTATCGCAATCCGGTGGATCCGCCTTTCAGGTCGAGGATGAACGTGCCGTTCACGCTGGCCGATTCATCCCTGGATGAAGCATTTCTCCGCGAGGCGGAGAGCAGCGGCTTCCATGCGCTCAAGGGGCACCGTGCCGTGGGCGGCATGCGCGCCAGCATATACAACGCCATGCCCGAAGCGGGCGTCGACGCGCTCGTGGATTTCATGAAGTATTTCCATTCAAACAAGGGATAACGTTTCGATGTACTCTGTACTGACTTTCAACAATATTTCCCCGTCGGGCCTGGAAAGGTTCGACGACACGCTTTACAGGATCGACGCCGGCAACGCCGAGCCGGACGTCGTGCTCCTGCGTTCCTACAATCTGCACGATTGGGCCATCCCCGATTCCCTGCAGGCCGTGGGCCGCGCCGGGGCCGGGGTCAACAATATCCCGGTGGACAAGATGAGCGAGCGGGGCATCCCGGTGTTCAACGCCCCGGGCGCCAATGCCAACGCCGTCAAGGAGCTGGTGCTTGCCGGTATCCTGATAGCCAGCCGCAACATCTGTGAAGCGTGGGATTACACCCGGAACCTCAAAATGCGCGGCGAGGAGTTGAAGCGTGCGGTGGAATCCGGCAAGAAGCAGTACGCCGGGTTCGAGCTTCCGGGGCGGACCATCGGTATCGTGGGCCTCGGGTCCATCGGACGCCGCGTGGCCAATGCCTGCATCGACCTTGGGATGAAAGTCATCGGCTATGACCCCATGCTGACCGTTGACGGCGCCTGGATGTTGTCGAATCAGGTTCAGCGGGCCGCCAATATCGAGCAGCTCCTGTCGCGCTCGGATTTCATCACTTTTCACGTGCCGTTGAACGACTCCACGCGGGACATGATCAACGACACGAACATCCATCATCTCAAGCGCGACGCCACGATTCTGAATTTCGCCCGCGACGGCGTGGTGGACGAGGGCACGGTCTGCAAGGCCACGGCGGACGGCCGCCTGCATGCCTATGTCACCGATTTTCCCAACGACCGTTCGGCGGCCTGCAACCGTGTGATCGAGCTGCCGCACCTGGGGGCATCGACCCAGGAGGCCGAGGACAACAGTGCGGTAATGGTGGTGGAACAGATCCGCGACTACCTGGAGAACGGCAATATCCGCAATGCCGTGAATTTCCCCGAGACGCAAATGGTCCGGGAGACGCAGTACCGTCTGGTGATGGCGCACTCGAACGTGCCGAACATGCTGGGCCAGATCTCCACCGCCATGGCGAACGCGGAGCTGAATATCCACGACATGATCAACCAGTCCCGTGGCCAGCTCGCCTATACCCTGGTCGATACGGACAGCCCGATCCCGGAAGCCGTCGTCGATCGGGTCCGTGCCGTCGAGGGTGTTATGATGGCGCGGGCTCTGTAAACCGGGAGTGTTATGTGCTTGTTCTGAAATTGGGTCATTGCGAGGAGCGGAGCGACGAAGCAATCCATGTTCGGTCACGGTGTGGTGTCATGGGAACATGGATTGCAGCGGCGGCTGACGCCGCCTCGCAATGACGACTCCTCTGATTGATCAGGGTTTGTAAGCGGCGAGCAAATGCCCAAGAAACTTGAAGAGCTCAGGCAGCGCATCGACGAGATCGACGAGACCGTGCAGTCGTTGATCAGCGACCGCGTTCGGCTGGCGAAGCAGATCGGGGCGATCAAGCAGCAGGCGGGGTCGGCGAGCGTCTACCGCCCGGAGCGGGAGGCGCGGATTCTCCGCACGGTGATCGAACGCAACGAAGGGCCGCTGAGCGACGAGCAGCTCGTGCGCATATTCCGGGAGCTGATTTCCGCCACCATCGCGGCGGAAGCTCCCATCACGGTCGGGTTCCTGGGCCCGGAGGCCACCTACACGCATTCGGCGACCCTCAAGCACTTCGGCCAATCCGTGACGGCGCTGCCCCGGACCACGATCGACGATGTTTTCCACGCCGTGGAGATGGGGGAGTGTGATTACGGCGTCGTGCCCGTGGAGAATTCAATCGAGGGCATGATTTCCCACACCCTGGATTCGTTTTTCACTTCGCCTTTGAAGATCTGTGGAGAGATTCTTCTGCGCATCCGTCATCAGTTGTTGTCGTCCGCCGCGTCCATCTCCGAAGTACAGCGGGTTGTCAGCCATGCCCAGTCGCTGGCGCAGTGCCGGCACTGGCTCGCCCAGCATCTGCCGAATGCCGAATTGGCCAGTGTGACGAGCAACGCGGAAGCCGTCCGGCAGATCCACGGCAACCGCCGCGCGGCGGCGATCGCCAGCGAAGCGGCGGGCATTCTCTACGAGGTGCCGGTTCTTCAGGCGAATATCGAGGACGACGCGGCCAACACCACGCGCTTTCTGGTGATCGGTCGCGAGGACACGCCGGCGAGCGGCCGGGATAAGACCAGCCTCGTGGTATCCAACCCGAACAAGCCCGGGGCCCTGCACCGGATTCTCACGCCGCTGGCGGAACAGAACGTGAGCATGACGCGTATCGAGTCGCGGCCTTCGAAAGCCGCGCTCTGGGAGTACGTCTTTTTCATTGATATAGAAGGGCATATCGAAGATCCGCACGTCAGCACGGCACTTGAAAGGCTGGAAGCCGAGGCGGGTTTCCTGCGCTCGCTGGGCTCCTATCCGAGGGCCGTGGTATGACCGGCACCGGATTCCCATATACCTCGGCGGTGCCCGACATTCTGGACCTCGCGCCGTACCAGCCCGGCAAGCCGGTGGAGGAACTGGAGCGCGAGCTCGGTGTGCGCAACGCCCTCAAGCTGGCCTCCAATGAGAATCCCGCGGGGCCCGCCGAAGGCGTCCGCGCCGTGCTCGAGGAAGGGTGGGCCGGGATCCGCCTGTACCCTGATGCCAACGGCTTCGCTTTAAAGGCATCGCTGGCCGACCATCTCGGAACGACCCCGGACCGGATTACGCTCGGCAACGGCTCCAATGACGTATTGGATCTGCTGGCCCGCGTGTTCGTGACCCCCGGGGACGAAGTCGTCTATTCAGAGTATGCGTTTCTCGTCTACGCGCTCGTGACGCGCGCCACCAGCGGCCGGGCGGTGGTGGTTCCCGCCAGGGACTGGGGGCATGATCTCCCGGCAATGGCGGCCGCGGTGACCGATCGCACGAAACTGGTTTTCATCGCGAATCCCAACAATCCCACCGGAACCTGTACCGATAAGGCGGTGCTCGAGGATTTTCTCGAAAGCGTTCCGGATGACGTCGTCGTGGTGCTGGACGAAGCCTACTGCGAGTATGTCGACTGGGACCGCTACCCGGACGGTCTGGCGTATCTGGCGCGGTTCCCGAATCTGGTGGTTACCCGGACGTTCTCGAAGATCCACGGGCTGGCGGGCCTTCGGGTCGGCTACGCGGTCGCCAGCCGGGAGATCACGGACCTGCTCAACCGGGTACGGCAGCCTTTCAATGTGAATCATCTCGCCCAGAAAGCCGCAATGGCGGCGCTTGCGGACCGGGACCATGTGGCCCGGTGCCGCGACATCAACAGCCAGGGTCTGGCGCATTTTTCCGGCGCCTGTGAAGCCATGGGTCTGCCATATATCCCTTCGATGGCTAATTTCCTGACCGTGGAATTCGGCGACCGCACCACGGAAGTCTACGAGGCGCTGCTGCGGCAGGGGATCATCGTGCGTCCCCTGGGCAACTACGGCATGTCCGGGCACCTGCGCATCACCATCGGTATGCCCGCGGACATGGACATGATGGAAAGCGCGCTGAGGCGAATTCTTTGAGTCCCGCGTGGTGGTATCCACAGCGGCAAAGCGCGGTCACGACCCGGCAGCGCCGGCATCGTCATCCCGATGGCGGGACGTCGTGCCGGAAGTGCCTGGCTTTGGCTCCCGGCGATGACGCCGGTTCATGGACCCCGGCAGGGCGAGTTGCCCGAACCAGCGGGTCCCGGTTCGTGAACGGCGCCCGCGCGGCTCATGGTTGAATCGGCATCCCTACGGATTGCCATCGTCGGCGTCGGCCTGATCGGCGGGTCGCTGGCGCGCGCCTTGAAAGCCGCCGGTGTGGTCCGGGAGATCGTCGGCGTGGCCCGGACCGAGGCGTCATTGAGCAAGGCGCTGGAGCTGGGGATCATCGACCGCGGCGAGACCGGGGCATCGGAGGTCGGACCCGTCGATGTGCTGGTGGTCGCCACGCCGGTGCGCGCCATCCCGGGCGTGATGCGGGAATTTGCCCCGCACCTGGACAGCGAGACCGTGGTGACGGACGTCGGCAGCGTGAAAACCTGGGTCTGCCGGGCGGCCGGCGAGTGTCTCGGTGAGGCGCGGTCGCGATTCGTGCCCGGCCATCCCATCGCCGGCACCGAGCGTTCGGGAGTCGAGGCCGCATTCCCGTCGCTGTTCGAAAAACGAACCGTGATCCTGACGCCCGACAGCGGCGTGGCGCCGTCGGCCGTGGAGACGGTGGCGGGCATGTGGCGGCAGGCCGGCGCCGAGGTGCTGACCATGGACCCGCGCCGCCACGACGACATCCTGGCCGCCACCAGCCATCTGCCCCACATGGTGGCGTACACCCTGGTCAACACACTGGCCGCCCATCCGCAGCACGAAGAGTTGTTCCGGCTTGCCGCCGGGGGTTCTACGACTTCACGCGCATCGCCTCCAGCGACCCCGTCATGTGGCGGGACATCGCGCTGACCAACGCCGGGCCGCTCATCGACGCAATGAAGGAGTTTCGCGGCGGGCTGGATGCCCTCATCCAGGCCCTGGAGGCGGGTGACGAGGACGCTTTGCATCGGACGTTCTCCAGCGCCAAGCAGGCCCGGGATCTCGGACTGGCCTGGAAGAACGGCGCCCGATGACGGATTTTGTCGTACAGCCCGGCGGTCGATTGCAAGGCGCAGCCAGCGTGCCGGGAGACAAGTCCATCTCCCACCGGGCCGTCATGCTGGCGGCCATTGCCCAGGGCACCAGCAGGATCAAGGGCCTGCTGACCGGTACCGATGTGCTGGCGACGGCCGGGGCATTCCGGGCCATGGGCGTGGACATGGCATTCGACGGTGATGAACTGCTGACGGTGAAAGGCGTGGGGCGGCGCGGGCTGCGGGCGCCGGCGGGCGACCTGGATCTCGGCAATTCCGGCACCGCGATGCGCCTGCTGGCGGGGCTGCTGTGTGGTCAGGAGTTCCCCACGCGGCTGGTGGGCGACGCCTCCCTGAGCAGGCGTCCGATGCGGCGGGTGACGGAGCCGCTTCTCGAGATGGGTGCGGATATCCGGACCAGTGAAGCCGGCACGCCGCCGCTGGTGATCCGTCCGGTCGGGAGCCTTTCCGCCATTCGATACCGGATGCCGGTAGCCAGCGCCCAGGTGAAGTCGGCGGTGCTGCTGGCGGGCCTGTATGCGCAGGGGAGGGTCTGCGTGGCCGAGCCGGCCCCGGTCCGCGACCACACCGAGCGGATGCTGCGGGGGCTGGGTATCACGCTCGAAAGCGACGGTGACTGGCACTGCGTGGAAGCCGGTGACCTCCGGGCCGTTGACATGGAGGTGCCCGGAGACTTTTCCTCGGCGGCGTTCTTCATTGTCGGGGCGACCATCGCCCCCGGCAGTGAGATCCAATTGAACGGGGTGGGCGTAAATCCGACCCGGACCGGTCTGCTGACCCTGCTGGGGGAAATGGGGGCGGATATCCGGCTCGAGAACGAGCGGGATGTGGCCGGCGAGCCGGTGGCGGATCTCGTGGTCCGGTCCGCAGCGCTGAAAGGCATTGATGTCCCGCCCTCCGTAGTCCCGCTGGCCATCGACGAGTTTCCGGTGTTGTGCGTGGCGGCGGCGCTGGCCGAGGGGCGAACCCGGATCAGCGGCGCCGGCGAGCTCCGGCACAAGGAGAGCGACCGGATTCACGCCATGGCGACGGGGCTGCGCGGCCTGGGGGTGGACGTCGAGGAGAGCGATGACGGAATGGAGATTCAAGGACGGGAATCGCTGCAGGGCGGGGCCGTGGACAGCTTCACCGACCACAGGATTGCCATGGCGTTCGCCGTGTCGGGGCTGCGCGCGGTGAACGCGGTTTCCATTCGCAGGGTAGAGAACGTCCAGACGTCATTCCCGGCATTCGAGTCCACGGCGCGCGCCTTCGGGATCGTGCTGGAGCGAGAAGGCTAGTGTATTCCGCGACTGATATCGCACCTCCCAGGATGTGTCTGAGCCGTCAGTGGCTACGGCCCGAGGCAAGAAGTCAGTGTCCAGGCAAGGGCCGGTGCCGGGGGCCGTCCCCCAGGGCCGCTGTAAATACATCCGTGTACGCTCTGGCTCAAACATCCCTGTATTCGACAGCCCTGGGGGCCGGCCCCCGGCACCGGCCTCCCCGATCACGCGGGCGTTCAAATCGGGCCAATGGCCGCGGCTCGCCGAATAACGCCGTATCTGTGGTGGGGTACAAAGGTCCGTATACTGTGTCGAGACGGCCTGCGCTTGACTTGATTGGTCCAGCGTCTGCCGCGCCTGGTTCGCACCGGGATCGAGATAGCGTCTCGCTTGCCAGAGCGGTATTTGGTGTGTCCCGGGCAGCGTCCGCGCCAAGTCTTCCGGTGCGTCATGCCGGGTAGCGCGGTTCCGGTGCTGACGCTGGATGGACCGAGCGGTTCCGGAAAGGGAACCGTGGGTCAGATCTGCGCCCGGCGGCTCGGCTGGCATTACCTCGACAGTGGCGCCATCTACCGCGCCCTGGCGTACGTGGTCCGGCGGACAGGCACGGATGCCGCGGACGTGACGGCGGTGGTGCGGCGGGCGGCGGAGCTGGATATGGAATGCGTCCCGAACCCGCCCGAGTCGGCCAGCGTCTACGTCAACGGCGAATGTGTCGACGGTTCCCTGCGTACCGAGGAGGCGGGGCGTCTGGCCTCGGAACTGGCCGCGCTGCCGGCGGTCCGGGCGGCGCTTCTGGAGGCCCAGCGGCGCCTGCGGCGGCCCCCGGGGCTGGTGGCGGACGGCCGGGATATGGGGACGGTGGTGTTCCCGGACGCGCGCTGGAAGTTCTTTATTACCGCGAGCGCGGAGGAACGCGCCAGGAGGCGGTATAAGCAGTTGAAACTAAAGGGTTTCGATGTTAGTCTTGCCCCCCTTTTTGAGGCGATCCAGGAACGCGACACCCGCGATGCCCAGCGCGCCGTTTCTCCGCTCAAGCCGGCGGATGATGCGACGGTGCTGGATACTTCAACGATGTCCATCGAAGAAGTCGTATCGCGCGTTCTTGAATCTTTGACAAACTGAAGTTGCGGGAATCGTTCGGGGCGGTTCGGGCAGCGTACATAACCGATGGGTCGGGCTCCGGCGCGGCTGATCTACCTGTTGAAATAACATGACCGAAAGTTTTGCTGAGCTGTTTGAAGAGAGCATCGCGGATACCGTGATGTCCGCGGGGGCCGTGATTGAAGGAGAAGTCGTCGATATCGGCGGTGACTTCGTAATCGTCAACGCGGGGCTGAAGTCCGAGTCGGAAATTCCGGCTTCCCAATTTAAAAACGATCGCGGTGAACTCACGGTATCCGTGGGAGACACCGTGGAAGTCGCCATCGAAGCCTTCGAGGATGGCTCGGGCCAGACAAGACTTTCGCGTGAAAAAGCCTGCCGGGCGCGAGCCTGGGACGATCTGGAAAAAGCCCACGAGGAGGGCGAGATCGTCACCGGCGTCATCACCGGCAAGGTCAAGGGCGGTTACACCGTATCCGTACAGAGCATTCGCGCCTTCCTGCCGGGCTCCTTGGTGGACGTGCGGCCGGTCAAGGATTCGGCCTACCTGGAAGGCAAGGACCTGGAATTCAAGGTCATCAAGCTGGACCGCCGACGCAACAACGTTGTCGTGTCGCGGCGCGCCGTGGTGGAGAAGGAGCTCAGCGCCGAGCGCGAGGAGCTTCTCGAGACCCTTGAGGAAGGGCAGGTTGTAAAGGGCATTGTCAAGAACCTCACCGACTATGGCGCTTTCGTGAACCTGGGCGGGCTCGACGGCCTGCTTCATATCACCGACCTGGCGTGGAAGCGCGTCAAGCATCCTTCGGAACTGCTGAACGTCGGCGACGAGATCGACGCACGTGTCTTGAAGTTCGACCGCGAGCGCAACCGTGTTTCGCTCGGCCTGAAGCAGCTCGGCGACGATCCCTGGGAGGATCTGCCGCGGCGCTATCCTGAGGGAACGCGGGTATTCGGCAAGGTCACCAACCTCACGGACTATGGCGCGTTCGTCGAGCTCGAGGAGGGCGTCGAAGGCCTGGTGCACGTGTCCGAAATGGACTGGACCAACAAGAATGTCCATCCCACCAAGGTCTGCCACGTCGGCGACGAAGTGGAGGTGATGGTGCTGGATATCGACGAAGAGCGGCGCCGGATCTCGCTCGGAATGAAACAGTGCCAGCCGAATCCCTGGGAAGAATTTGCCGCCACCCACAACAAGAACGACAAGGTCCGCGGGAAGATCAAATCCATTACCGACTTCGGAGTCTTTATCGGGCTCGAAGGCGGTATAGACGGATTGATTCACTTGAGCGACTTGTCCTGGGAGCGTCCCGGCGAGGAAGTGGTCCGCGACTACAAAAAGGGCGATGAAGTCGAAGCGGTCGTTCTGTCCGTGGATCCGGAACGGGAGCGGGTGTCGCTGGGCATCAAGCAGGCCAGCCAGGATCCGTTTACGTCCTTTGTCGGTGAAAATGGCAAGGGGACGATCGTCCCGGGGCAGATCGGCGAGGTCGATCCCAAGGGCGCCGTGGTACATCTGGCAGACGGTGTCGAAGGCTACCTTCGTGCCTCAGAGCTCTCGCGCGACCACGTGGAAGACGCACGCTCGATGCTGACCGAAGGTAAGGATATCGAGACCAAGATCATCAGCATCGACCGGAAAAACCGGCGCATCTCGCTGTCGATCAAGGCGCTCGAGGCCGACCAGGAAACGGAAGCTATCAAGGACTACAAACGAAAGTCAGGCACTGCGACTGCAACTCTCGGCGACAAATTGAAGGAACAGCTGGAAAAAACGTCTTCATAACAACGCAGTAACTCGCGATGAGCCGGGGTGACGTGGCCAAGACTTCGATAACCAAGTCCGACATGATCGAGATGCTGGCGACGGAGCAACCGCAATTGGCGTATCGTGATGTGGAGCTTGCGGTGAAGGGGCTGCTGGAATGCATGTCCGAAGCGCTCGAGCGCGGAGAGCGCATCGAGGTGCGTGGTTTCGGCAGCTTCTCCCTTCATCACCGCCCGGCCCGCGTTGGCCGGAATCCCAAAACCGGGGAGGCCGTGACAGTGCCCGACAAGTACGTACCGCATTTCAAGCCTGGAAAGGAAATGCGCGAACGGGTCGACCAATCCTTGAAGACCGATGAATCCGACTGAGGAGCTCCCGGCGTAGGCAACGCCGACTATCCAGAATGAAAGTATTTTTCTATCTGCTGCTGGCGCTCGTGGTGCTGCTTTTCGGTATCAGCTTCGCGCTCAAAAATACCGATTCCGTATCGGTGACCTATTATTTCGGCCTGGATTGGTCGGGTTCGCTGTCGTGGCTGCTTGTGGTCACACTGGCCGCCGGCGCACTGCTGGGTGTGCTGTTCACGATCGGCTGGGTGATCAGGGCCAAGAGCCAGGCGGCCCAGGCACGCAGGGACGCGGCACAACTGGAGCGCGAGGTGTCCAATCTCCGGCCGCTGGCGGACCGGGACAGCAGTTAGTGTTTGACGCAGCCTGGCTGCTGTTGCTTCTTCCTGCGGCGGCTGCGACCGGCTGGTATGTGGGACGCCGCGAAAGCAGAAACGCTAACTCGATAAGTCTTCCGTCCGCGTACTTCCAGGGTCTCAATTTCCTGCTCAACGAGCAGCCCGACAAGGCGATCGAAGTATTCCTGAAGATGCTGGAGGTCGACTCCGAGACGGTGGAGATGCATCTCGCCCTCGGGAACCTGTTCAGGCGGCGCGGAGAAATAGAGCGGGCCACCCGGATTCACCAGAACCTGATCGCGCGCCCCAATCTCGAGGAGCATCAGCGCCTGCAGGCGCTGTTTCAACTTGCCCAGGATTACCTGCGGGCCGGCTTGCTGGACCGTGCCGAAAGCCTCCTGCTGGAGCTGACGGATGTAAACAGGCATGCCGAGCCCGCACTTCGTCTTTTGAAGGACATATACGAGCAGGAAAGTGAGTGGGAAAAAGCCGTCGATGTCCTGCAGAGGCTGGAACGCATACAGGGGAGCGATCAGCGTGCGACCGTTGCCCAGTACTATTGCGAGCTTGCCGATGAAATGCTGGCCAAGGGCCACCACGACGAGGGCCGTGCATACGTCAAGCGCGCCCTGGAGATCGACACGGATTGTGCGCGGGCCCGGATTCAGCAGGGGCTGATTCACTTTGAACAGGAATCGTTTCGAGAAGCCCGGGAAGCCTGGAGCCGGATCCGCGACGAGGATGTGTGGTGCCTGAGCTCGATATTGGACAAGATTATCCACTGCTATCGGACGCTGGACGACCATGCAGGCCTCGACACGCTTCTCAACCGGATTCTCGAGCGAACCACAAACCCCCATGTTCTGATTGCCCGTGTCAACGAGCTCGAGCGGGTACAGGGCCGAAAGGCCGCGGTCTCGTTTCTGGAGGGCTGGCTGGTGCATCACCCGTCCGTAGCCGGATTGGCCCGCCTGATGGAGCTGGAGCGCAGGGCAGGGGACAGGTCCGGCAACGACAACAACTCGCGAGCCCGGCCGGTGCGTACCCTCCTGAATAATCTCATGGATTCCGAGGGTTCGTACCGCTGCCGCCAATGCGGCTTCACGGGGCGGACGCTTTACTGGCATTGCCCGGGGTGCAAGAGCTGGAACAGCCAGCAGCCGCTGACGGGCCCCGAGCTGTTGACCAGTCCCAACTGACCAAGCCTGTTCGGGCGCCCCATGCGCGCCGGGTTGCCCGCGGCCCCGGCGTACACCCGCGGGTTTTCGGTCACGAAACCCGGAAATTCACCCACACGGGTGACGTTTTTGCCCTCCATCCCTCTATCATGACCATTGTCGCCGGCCGATATGGCGGCGGCATTCAGCAACACAGTCAATATTCAACTCAGGAAACACGGAGGTATTGTCATGAAGACTCGATTGATGATTGGTGGATTGGTTGCCGGACTGTTCACGGCCATGCCGGCCCTGGCGGCACCGGTGAATATCAACGAGGCGGACGCTGCAACGCTCGCCGAGTCGCTCAGCGGCGTGGGATCGGTCACCTCGCAGGAGATCGTCACCTATCGGGAGGAGAACGGTGGATTCGAGAAGCCCGAGGATCTGATGCAGGTCAACGGTATCGGTCCGAAAACCTTCGAAGACAACGAGGCGGATATCCTCGTCGGGGATTAGCCGCCGCGCTGAACCTCTCCTCACTTCAATGCTTTCAAGGGGGCTTCGGCCCCCTTTTTTTACGTGCGGAAGATTCCCTGTCCGATTTTACGGCGCTGCGAGCCCGGCTCCACAGGCGGCGGCGCGGCGGATGCTCCCGGCCCAGACCGGACCGTCGTGACGTAGCCACCGCGACCCTAAATCAAGCAGTATGACATCGGCAGCGTCAGGCCCCTCGACACTGTCGCCAAAAAACGGATAATACCGCGCAACCGCGGGCCGGCGCGGCGCTCTTCATTTGGGCCGCGGGCGGGCCATGAACATCCGAACATTCAGTCTCAGCTTATGAATATCACGATCGTGGGTACGGGTTACGTCGGCCTGGTTACCGGCACCTGTCTGGCGGAGGTGGGCAATCACGTCGTTTGCGTGGATTCCGATCAGGCCAAGATCGACGGCCTTAACAACGGCGAGATACCGATCCACGAGCCGGGCCTCGATGAAATGGTCGGCGAAAACGTCGAAGCGGACCGCCTGTCCTTCACCACGGATATCCGGGAAGGCGTTGCACACGGAGAGATCATTTTCATAGCGGTCGGAACGCCGCCCGACGAGGATGGCGGAGCGGACCTGCGGCATGTCCTCGCGGTGGCGGATGCCGTGGGGCGCCATATCCAGGAGTACAGGGTGGTGGTGACGAAATCCACCGTGCCGGTGGGGACGGCGGACAAGGTGCGTGCTGCGCTCGAGGCCGCCATCCGGGAGAGGGGGCTGGAGCCCGATTTCAGCGTGGTGTCGAACCCGGAGTTTCTGAAGGAAGGCGCCGCGATCGAGGACTTCATGAAGCCGGACCGTATTGTCGTGGGCGCGGACGACCCGCGTGCGGTGGAGCGGATGCGGGAGCTTTATGCGCCGTTCAATCGAAGCCATGACAGGATGATCGTCATGGACGTTCCGTCCGCCGAACTGACCAAGTACGCTGCCAATTCTCTGCTGGCCACGAAAATTTCGTTCATGAACGAGATGGCGAACCTGGCGGAACTGCTGGGGGCGGACATCGAATCGGTCCGGCAGGGCATCGGATCAGACCACCGGATCGGCTATCATTTTATTTATCCGGGGTGCGGCTACGGCGGCTCGTGCTTTCCCAAGGACGTCCAGGCCCTGCAGCGCACCGCAAGCGAGAAAGGGTACGACGCGCGGATTCTCAACGCGGTTGAGCGCGTAAACAACAACCAGAAGTTCGTGCTCCTGAGCAAGATGGACGAGTATTTCGGTGCCGGAAACATGGATGGCGCACGCATCGCGCTCTGGGGGCTGTCGTTCAAGCCGAATACCGATGACATGCGGGAAGCGCCCAGCCGGGTGATCATGGAAGGCCTGTGGGAGCGGGGTGTGAGCGTCGCGGCCTTCGATCCCGTGGCGGCGGATGAAACGCGGCGGATCTACGGCGACCGCGCCGAGCTCGTGCTGGCCGGGGATCCGTACGAAGCACTGGAAGGCGCAGACGCCCTGGTGATCGTTACGGAATGGAAGATATTCCGCAGCCCGGATATGAACATGATAAAGCAGCGAATGAAGCGCCCGCTGATCTTTGACGGGCGGAACATATTCGACCCGGAGCAGATGCGCCGGCACGGTATCGAATATCGAGGAATCGGCCGTTCTAACCATGCCTGAGGAAAAACGCTGGTATCTGGTCTACGCCAAGCCGCAGAAGGAAGAACTGGCAAGGGTGAACCTCGAGCGGCAGGGATATCCCACCTATCTGCCCATGATGCGCACCCCGCGGCGCCGATCCGGCCGACGCATCATCCGCATCGAGCCCATGTTTCCCCGCTACCTGTTTATTCACCTCGATACGGAATCCGACAACTGGGCGCCGATCCGGTCGACGCTGGGTGTCGCGAACCTGGTCCGATTCGGCATGTATCCATCTCCCGTCCCAGAGGACCTGGTCAACGCACTGCGTGCCCGCGAGAATGAAGAGGGCATCCAGGATATACCGCTCCATGAGTTCGAAGAAGGTCAGAAAGTCCGCATCGAGGAAGGCCCGTTCATGGGCTACGAGGGCATTTTCCTCGCCAAGACCAGCCAGGAACGGGTGCTGGTTCTGCTGGACATCGTCGGCAAAGCTGCGCGCGCCAAGGTCAACATCGAGCACCTGGGGCCGGCGAGCTGAACGCAACGAGATAGAATTGACGCTCCACATTCACGTGAGAGGGGCGGCAGTGTTAAGCGCTGCACGCGAGCTCAAGCGAAGGGTCCCTTCTCCCTCCGGGAGAAGGACAGGATGAGGGTCATAAATACTCTGATCGTATCTAAGATCGCGCCTAAAACATGACTACATTGATCACCGGCGCCGCCGGATTCATCGGCTCAAGCTTCGCCCACCGGCTTCTGGACCGCGGCGAGGCGATCGTCGGCATCGATAACCTCAACGACTACTACGACGTCACCCTCAAAGAAGCTCGCCTGGCGCGGCTCCAAGACAAGCCCGGATTCCACTTTGAAAAGCTCGATATTGCCGACCGCGACGCAATGTCGTCATTGTTTGAAAGATATGGCTTCGATAAAGTCATGCACCTCGCTGCCCAGGCCGGTGTGCGTTATTCCATCGAGCGCCCCGACGTCTACATCGACAGCAACCTGGTGGGCTTCGGCAATATTCTCGAGGGCTGCCGCCATGCCGGCACGGCCCATCTCGCTTACGCCTCGTCCAGCTCGGTCTACGGTGCCAACACCAAGTTGCCGTTTTCCGAACGGGACAACGTCGATCATCCAATTTCGCTCTATGCCGCGAGCAAGAAGGCCAATGAGCTCATGGCTCACGCCTATGCGCATCTGTATGGCCTTCCCGTGACGGGACTGCGCTTCTTTACTGTTTACGGGCCCTGGGGCCGACCGGACATGGCGCTGTTCAAGTTCACCCAGGGCATTCTTGAAGGCAAGCCGATCCCTGTCTATAACAAAGGCGATATGGTTCGCGACTTCACCTACATCGACGACATCGTCGAAGGAATGGTCCGCGTTCTCGATCAGCCGGCCGCACCGAATCCCGAGTGGCGCGGCGATGCCCCCGACCCGCCCACCAGCACCGCCCCGTACCGCATCTACAATATCGGTAACAACCAGCCCGTGCAGCTCATGCGCTATATCGAAGTCCTGGAAAAGTGTTTGGGCAAGCAGGCTAACCTGGACCTGCTCCCGATGCAGGACGGCGATGTCCCCGCCACCAACGCCGATGTCACCGCTCTGGAAACCGACCTCGGCTACCGCCCCACGGTGACAGTGGAAGAGGGCGTCGCCCGTTTCGTGGAGTGGTACAAGGACTACTACGGTGTATAGCCGGCCGCGACAAAACCGGGAAAGAGCCGCCCGCGATTTATCGGAAACACCAATATTCAATGCATCGAGCCTTCAAACGAAGGGTCCCTTCTCCTAATCCCCCACCCGGTAGCGCCATAGCTCGCTGTGGTGGCCTTTGAGTGGTTTACCGAACTGTCGGGGATCGTCCAGCAGGGCTACGCGCGTTTCGAGGTAGTCCCGGATACGCTGGCGGGCCGGGGAATCGAGACTCTTGACCGATTTTTGAACCGATTGGGCGTACTTAATCCGCCAGGTCACGCCAGAATTCCTTACCGTCTACGATTGGCTCCTCGCCACGACGCAACCGTTCCAGTACCTGCTCGGCTTGATATATATCTTCCAGATCTTCCAGATGTTCCTTAATCGCCTCGCGAATATAATACGCGACGGGACGCCCGGTCCGTTTCGCCAATGCGACCAGGCGCTCGTTCAGCTCATCGGGTAATCTGACAGCGGTTTGCTTGCTCATTCAATTCAGGCCTGACAATTGGTTGGTTGACATGTATACCCTAGTAGCAGGCAACTCCGGAATGGCAAAAGGATATGTCATCTCGAGTCCTTCGGGCAGTGGTGGGGGTTTGGGTATGAATGACCCGGTCTCCGTTAACACTCCTTCGCGGCGGCCTTGAGCCACTCCACGGCGCCCGGCGTGGCCAGCCACACATCGCGCATCTCTTCGCGGTAGAGCCAGGCCTGGTCGTCGCCACCGAGGGTTATTCCTGGCGGGTTCATTTTCGGGCGGGCGAGCCGCTTGGCGGTCAGCGCCCGCAGGACCTTGGGCAGGCGTCGCTTGGCGTCGCCCAGGGCCTGCCGGGCGTCCTCCAAGCGCTGGAGGCGGTACAGCGCCAGCACCCGCCCGAAGGCCAGTTCGGGAAACATATCCTCCGGAAACTGGTCCGCCAGCGCGACGACGCCTTCGTCGTCCCCGGCCCGCAAGCGGGCGTCGGCGACGAGCGTGCGAAACCCGTGATTGTCGCTCGGGTTGAGCCGGAGCAGCCACTCCGCCAGGGCCACGGCCTCGTCATCGTCTCCTTGCTCGAGCCCATGGCTGACCAGGCGGGCGAGGCTGCGCAGGGCGGGGCGGTTCTCCGTATGCGGCCACGCCAGGTGCGCCTCGGGCGCCTCGCTCAGCGCGTGGCGCACAATGGCTTCGGCGCGGCGCAGCAGCGGCTCCTGCAGCGCGTGCCGTACCCAGTGCACGTTGGAGTGGGGATGGCTCCGGGCGATGCTCAGCAAGTCGTCCACGATATCGAGGCTGTCGAAGCCTTCGGGATGGGCCGCCAGGAAGCTCATCCATTCGGCCTCTTCATCCGGCTCCCAGGGATCCTCGATGTCGAAGGGATCGGGTTGAATCGAGAAGGGCTTGGAGACCGGCCGGACCTCACGCAACAGCGCCTCCACGGCCGCGACGTCCGGCGGTGGCATCAAGTATTGCGAGTCGTCGTCGGGCGTCTCCTCGATGTCGGCGGCACCGCCGGCCGGCGGTTGATCCTGCAGATCGTCCAGCTGCCCGGTGAGCTCGTCCAAGGCGTCGTCAATCTGGCTGGCCGGTACGCCCATGCCATGGAGCCGGTCCCGCAGGGCGGCTTGCATATCGTCCGCGTCGACGACCGAATCGTTGTCCACCACGAGGGCGGGGGCCTGCTGCGGCGCGCGGCCGCCACGGCCATGATATCTTCTGATTATGATAAGGAGCTTCGCGGACAAAGACAGTCGGCACCTGTTTGAAGGGAAGCGAGTACGACGGTTCCGCATGATTGAGCGACAGGCGCAAAAACGTTTGCAGTATCTGCACAACGCCACCTCTATTCAGGATTTAGCGGCGCTGCGATCCAACCGTTTCGAAATCTTGAAAGGCGATCGCAAGGGCTTATGCAGCATACGGATCAATGACCAATGACGCATCTGCTTTCAATGGACGGACGAGGGCGCGGAGAGCGTAGAGATCGTCGACTATCACCGATGAGATTCACCAATGCCTGTACCGAAAGACAATATGCCACCCATACATCCCAGGGAATATCTTCGCGATGAGCTCGAGGAGCTGGGGATGTCTGCTCGCGAGCTCGCAGAAGCTCTGGGCGTGCCTCACAATCGTATTGCCGCGATTCTGCGGGGGCAAAGAGCTGTTACGGCGGACACCGCTCTTCGGCTGGCTGCGTATTTCGACACCAGCGCCGACGTGTGGATGGGCCTGCAGAAATCCTACGAACTGAAAACGACGGAGCAGGAGCACGGAGAAACCATTCGCTCCCAGGTCAGGAGACACGTAGCGTAATCGCGGCCCGGCGCCCATCCGGCCCAAGGAGGCCAGCCCCCTCGCCGATTGCGGCCTCGATAGCAGGAAAATCGCCCAGAGGGCTGGTCTCCTCTACCGGGCGGTCGACCCCAAATCCGGAAACCGTTTCACCACAATACGGTCAACCCGAACTGACGATATTCCGGAAAACCCGCATCCTTCGAGACCAACGTCCGGGCTTGACAAATCGCCTGCCAGATAATCATCCGGTCAAAAGGATCCTTGTGGTGCATTCTGGGCAGCCGGTGGAAAGACGCGGTTTCCTGCGCCGTGGGCGAAATGATCTCAATGTGCATTCGATCCGCCAGATCGGGCATGTCGTCGGGGCTGCAGTGTTCAAGCTCGATTTTCCCGAGTGCGTACTTCAGGGAGATTTCCCAAAACGAGACCGTGCTCACGCAAACCGCATTGTCCGGCGAGCGGATAGCCTTCCTGGCCTTTGCGCTCAACTTGTCCGGCGCGAAGGCGGCCCACAAAAATACATGCGTATCCAGGAAGCAATCCACCGCTCAGGCGTCCAGCATTTCCTCGTCGCTGATCGCGAAATCGTCGTGGATCACACAGCGAGCGCGCCCCTTCATCAGGCCCAGCTTGCGACCGGTCTTGGGTTCGACCTGTTCGTAGGGGACGATGGCCGCGATCTTTTCCTTTTTCTTGCCATAACTGATTGCAATAGGCTCGCCATTCTTGACCATCTGCTCCAGCACTTCCGAAAACCGGCTCTTCAGCTCGCCAACTGTCATCGTTTTCATGGTCATTTCCCGCGATACAATGGTCGCCAGCCTATCTTCAATCTTGACAAGTTGTCAAGAAACTTCTTGGAAGCCTCGGGGGGCCTCCCCCTGACGGGGGCCAGGGTGAGGGGGCGAACCCCAAACAACGACGGGACGAGGATGTATAAATTCGGCTCGTCGGCCAGGGGGCTGGCCTCCGTTATTGGAATCGGAATCCCCGGTGGAGGCGTGCTCTCTAGCCGATCACGGCTTGATCCATACCCCATCGGCCAAGGGGGCAGGCCTTGACCTTCCGCGGAACAGACCACAATATACACATCGAATGTGTATATAAAGGTGTATTTCCTATGCGGACGAATATCGAGCTCGATGAAGATCTCGTGGAGGCGGCATTCCGGTACGCCCCGGTCAAAACCAAGCGGGAATTGGTGGCTCTCGCGCTGCGCGAGTTCGTGGCACAGCATCGCCGCACGGACCTGCGGGAGCTTCGCGGGCGTGGTGGCATCGCCCCCGATTACGACCATAAAGCCTTGCGCGAACGTAGCGATCCTAAATGATCCTGGTGGACACATCCGTATGGATCGACTATTTCCGGGGGGTGTCCACCGCGGACACGGAATCGCTGGACACCATCCTGGCGGACCGAATGCCTTTCGCGATCACCGGCGTAATCTATCAGGAAATCCTGCAAGGCGCCGATTCCCCATCCAGTTACCAAGATCTGGCCGATCACTTCGGCAGCCAGCGGTTCCTGCACCCATCGGATCCGATTGAGACCCACGCCAAGGCCGCCCAGATCTACGGACGCTGCCGGCGCGCGGGGATCACTATCCGCAGCACCATCGACTGCCTCATTGCCCAGATCGCCATCGAGCACGACGCCATCCTGCTGCGTAGCGATCGAGATTACACACAAATGGCGACGGTGATCCCGGAGCTGAGACTCACCTGACGCATCGGCAGATGTCGACGCACTCCGATAGAAATCAATCCTCTGGCCGATCGCGGCCGCGATCTACGGTAAATCGGCCAAAGGCTGGCCTCGTCTGGCGAGGGGCCGGCTCACCTGTTATCGGCCGGATCCGAGCCGCTGCCGCAGGAGGGGTTGGCTCAAAGCCGCCTGGCGATCTCCCTCGCAAAGGAAGTGCAATCATCCAGGTTTCTGCTGCAGAGCGAATGGACGATTGCCCAGTCGATGGCCTCATAGTTGTGGATGGCGATATTGCGGAATCCAATCGCCTTTTTCATGCGAGTTCCCAGCTTCGGGCTGAGGTAGCCTTCGCGGACCAGTACATCGAAGGTTTCGCGCATGGTTTGAGGAGGGCGCGAATCAAGGGCGACGATCGACCAAACGCATCCTTGTGGTGCATCCTGGAAACGTACGAGAGAGGCGGCATTGCTTGGCTGGCGCTCCAAATTTTGCTTCTCAGCCAGGAAGGAATTAGATACGGTAACGATTCACCGCGTTATATTGAAGCGGCGGAAGCGTTATTGGCGGGGCGATTGCAGGCCGGAAAGGCAATTTCGTATCTCGGCTATGATGCATTCGTAGCGCTGTTTCTGGGGATCGGCCTCGGGCCGCCGGCGATTATTATTGCCCAAATTGAGAACGATGGTGAGGCACAATTAATAACACAGTAGTATTATCGGGCTGTCCAAAAAATTGGGGACCACCTCTATTGCCCGAGACTTTGGCATCAAGTCCTTCATGGCGGACGCGAGCGTGGAGCAGCCGCCCGTGGACAATCCGCTTTTCGAGTTCGACCGTAAATTTCTTGGAGCGCATCGCGACGAGACATTCACGACACTCGGGGCCTGGGTCGGGGAAAAGCTTGGAGAGGATGACGATCATGACCTGCTCTTACAGATGGATATCGAAGGCGGCGAGTTCGATGTGCTGATTGAAAGCGACAAAAGCCTGTTGCGCCGTTGTCGCATGATGGTGATCGAATTTCACCGCATGGAGAGCATCTTCGAACGGAACAGCCTGCCACTTCTTCACGCGCTCTTTACCAAGCTGCATCAGGATTTCGTCATCGTGCATTCGCATGCGAATAGTTGTTGCGGCATCGCCGAATCGTTCGGTGTGGGCATTCCACCTGTCTTCGAAATCAGCTATTTGCGACGTGATCGTGTGGCGAACCAGGCCACTGGCGCGCAGATGCACCTACAGCATGCGCTGGACAGGCCCAACGTTCCCGAGAACCCTGATATCGTCATGCCCGATCTATGGTGGCGATAGGCGTCTCAAACATACACTTCCACGTCACATTTTGAATTCGACGTCTTGCCAAAGAATTGCGCCGTGCTGGTAATAGAAAAATATCTCGGTGTGCTTCGTGGGCACTTTCCCACGCAAGTTTCTGCGATTCAGAACCTTGTTGGGAACCGCGCTGTGACATTTGTCACTGGACGTCACTGCGAGCTGTCCCTCCACGACTCTTCGACGCACTCCCCTGTCTTGTCGACCCGAAAAGAGATCAAGGCTACCCCCGAGCAAGCCGTGAATCATGATTTTCAGTCCATGAGCGGCGTCTTGACATCGGAAAAGATGCAACATGAGCCAATTTTTTACGTTACTGCCGGAGCCCATGACCTTCGCGTTGCACTTCGTCTGGTCTCCAGTCTTTCCCTTCCGCAAAAGATTTACATGCGTGTATTGCGCGAAAGAGAAATTATACAATTGAACGATGACGAACGCGCCGCTCTGAAATCCGCCATCGCGGCAGAGCGGATTATCCTGCTGACCGAAACAGAAAGTCTGGCGGCGCAGTTTCGGACGTGTTACGACCTGAAAGTGCATGAGACAACGCTGTGCCTTCCCTGCTCTGTGTTCCCGGGGCAGTCGGCAAACCTCCCATCTGTGCCCCGGTCCAAGGCGCACTGTTTCCGGGTCGGACTTCTCGGTGAGTGGCGTGCCGAGAAGGGCGTGGATATGTTGCCGCAATTAATACGACATCTGCGCTACGTGCTTGATGCCGCGGACGATGCCCCAAAGGTAAAACTGATCATTCAGAAGCCGCCGCCGAAGAAGAGTCTCAAGAGCATCAAGAAAAGCGTGATACGCGACTATCTGTTTTGGCACAGTGTCGGATTTCCGATTCCTGACAAACGGCTTTCGCTGTCTTTTCGGACAACGAAAATGTCAAAAGAGGAATTTCTGACCACCCTGATGTCCGTGGATCTGCTTTTGTTGCCGTATCGTCTCAATGACTATCGCCATCGGGGATCTGGGATACTCCTTGACGGCGTCGCCGCGCGAAAACCAATTGTCTACACGAGGGGTATGGGGATGAGCGAATTTCTGAGACATGGAAACGCAGAAGCGGCTTCGGAAAATCCAAAGGATTATGCTGACAAAGTCGTCAGGATTCTGTCCGACATCGAAATCTACAGGACAGCCGCAGATCAGGCAGCGGTTGAGTTTAAACGAAGAATTGAGCGGATTGCCTTGTTATTACAATCAATCTGAATGCGTTGCTCGTACTTCGCACAAGTGCATGGAGAGACAGCCGAAATTGCTCCGAACGGAACATGAACTCACCGGGCCGGAAGCCCGGTACATGCTCCAGCCGCAAGCCCGCCAGACTTATCGATCATTGCTAGGATTTTAAACGGGTCATTCGCGACCACTGGGTTGAGAAGACGGATAGGCAGGATAACCGATATCGCTGACGGCCAAAAGGCGCTTGCGGGGAGGGGTGTTGGCGGCAGTTTGCGGGGGTGTGGGGGACGAATTGGTGCCCGAACGGCCTGCGAGCAGGCGAGGAGCGCCGGTCAGTGCGGAATTTAGCTGCTGACCCGGGTTGGGGCAGGAGCGGGGCCGTGAGGCGCAGTGCGGGCGCTGGCTACCTGGGCATCAAGATCCGTCTCGCTGAGCCGCCGTCGGCGGGGCTCGGGAGCTATAGCGTTTTCGCATGGCTCTGGTGAGTCTCGTTGAGAAGTGAAGCACTCAACAAGATACTGACGGACTCGTTTTCGTTTTCCGAAACCTTAGCAGCAAAATCTCAACAGTCTCTAAGAAGTGTTGAAAATGACACACTGCGGTGAGCGAACTGCGTGGAAACAAAACGACCATGATCGGATGGCATTATGGATCGAGTGTGACTGAAGTGCACGCAACGATCGCGAAGAAGTGTGACGTCCTGTTTGCTGCGGACGCAGAGATAGGAGAAAGGCTTGCAGAGAAGTACGCACTGGACGTTACCCATTTACCGCCTGCTGTGCAGCCGAAACTTCAGAATCCTATTGAGTTGTGGGAGACAGAGGAAGATGTTTTAGATCAGCACCACTTTCAGCATGATGCGATTCCACATTCGTGGGCGCGGTTATTTCGTGTAGTGCAGAGGGGGGAAGGTAGCGAAGATTTGTTACCGCCGAACCCTATAACTTGGATGGACGACGAAATGCGCTTCGCGAAGGATCGCTTTGCCCGTGCACAGCATGTGTTGCTGAAATCCACGCTAAGACATAGACTCGAAAAAATGGATCGAATGGTTTCAGGAGGCGTACCCCATACAATTCAGCCTCTTTTCTCTGTTTTAGTGTGCACGAATAGACCGTATAATATTGACAATGTGTTCAAGACATACCTTGCTCAAACGTACAACAACCGTGAGCTGATTCTTGTGTTGCACGGCTCCGGTTTTGACGAAAGAGATATTAGAAGAAGGTAAGAAGAATTAGATATATCGGGGACTTATGCGCGCGTCCCCACGTCGCGGAACTTGGGTGAGTGTTTACGAGTGGGATCGGAGCTGTGCAACGGCGAGGTGATCGGTAAGATGGATGACGATGATATCTATGGAGAAAACTATGTTGCCGAAGCGGTAACCATGCTTGAGTGCAGAAGCCGCAGTAGTAGGGAAACGGCCAATGTTCCGATATTTTGCGGATAAAAATCGATTGAATTTAACGAGTGGTCGGGAACTGTCATATACTATCAACTCATTGGCCGGTGGAACTTTGGCGTTTAAGCGGGAAATTCTGGCGGAGGTTCCTTGGCGGCCGCTCGACTGCCACGAGGACGTAGCATTCTGTAGGGATTGTTCGGAAGTGGGTATTCCAATGTTAGCAACGTCTCGATTCAAATATGTCGCGGTGCGACGCGATAATGGGGCGCATACCTATCAAGTACCTATAAGTCATTTGCTTAGAAAATGTCGGATCTTTCCTGAGGAGGCGGATCCGTATGATGTGGTTGTGTAAGGTTTTTTGCTGTTTGTATACAACTGATTCAATGTCTATACATAGTACTATACATAGTAGGGGTATATCTTGTTCGTAGTGCGGCACACCTGCGCGGCCAGGCGCAGTACTAGTTTACGAAAGACCTGGCACTCCAGATCCGACAGATGTTGCGGTCCATCGCTGTGCGACCCAGGTGCAGGATCGGATAGGCGAGAAATGGCAACAGAAACGAATCCTAATTCTGTCCGGCGATGGTGTGAAGTTCTCGACTTATATGAAAGTATTGGACGGTTCGGTGGCGAGCCGCTTGATCTGAAGGAGGGGCGAATGACCTTGGAGGAGCTTGTCGAGACGGTAGATGAGCACTGGGTTCGCGCGGAGGTCAACGTAGGTCCGCTTCTTCAAGCTGCGCCGTTTTCACTTAAAAAAGAATTTCGATACTTGGCGGACGGTCGAGTCGAGGACCGGTGAAGTGTTGTCACCCAATGAACGCACCGTCATCATCCCGGTTTACAATGCGGCTGCGTATGTCGCCGAGCGGGGGTGTGGCGATTCAGGGTGGATTAGAGCGGTATTGTTGGGTGTTTGACTAGGCTGGGCAGTTAGTATGAATATTGTTGTTCTCATTGCCAACGGTGCGAGACATCATCATTTTGCATTGACCATTATGGAGGCGTTTCCAGATGAGAACGTCTTGGTTGCTGTTGAGCCCAAAGGAAACCGGCCCCGACGCCTTGCGACACAACGGTGGGCGTCTTCGGGCCGCGTGGTCTCGGCGCGCAACCGGCTAATGAACCAAATCTTCAAAAGTGATCGAACGCGCTTCAGTCAAGAGCGGTCGGCAACTATCTCGCGCTACTTCGAATGGGCCACGGCGCAGTTCGAAGAGGTTGTGGGGGACCGTATCGTTGCAACGACGCAAAAGGGCGAAAGCATCAATGATACCCCGTATGTCGAGCGTTTGGCGAAGTGTGCTCCGGATATAATCGCTGTCATGGGTACCGGTCTAATCGGCCGCAGGATCATTGAGCTGCCGCGTCTGGCCGCAATCAACCAACATGCCGGGCTGTCGCCGTATTACCGCGGCGGCGGTACAAACATGTGGCCGATCGTCAACGGTGAGCCTCAATACTGCGGTGTCACTGTACATCGTCTCACCACCGGCGTTGACGCGGGCCCTATCATCCATCACGGCCTGCCGGTGATCGAACACGACGACAATGCCCACAGCATCAATTGCAAGGCGCTGCTGATTGGTGCCCGGCTTACGGTTAAAGCCATTCGGGATGTAATGGAGGGGCGGGGAGTGGCTGTTCCGCAATGGAGGCGGGGCCGGCTCTACAACAACCGTGACATAAACGCTTGGCAATATAGACGCTACCATCGGGCGGTCGACTCCGGTGTGATAAGAAACCATGTGGACCGCTTGCAAGACGGCGTTGTACGGTTTCCGGAACGTCTGCTATTGTACCCCGAGCTCGACGCGGAGCAGTATCTCCCGGTTGGAACGGGGGCAAAGGCCCTCTGACGAATGCCAGTCAATACGGCTAGAAAGCTGGTCGGTGAGCTGCGCGCCGTATACCACTGTGTGCGGGGCTCTCGTTCTCCCGTGCTGCTCTATCATGCCTCGTTTTCCGAAGTACCTGCGGACCAGCGTCAACGCCTGCATAACAACCGGCCGGAGGCGATGTACCGGCACCTGAAGTTTCTCAAGCGTCATTACACTTTTGTGCCGATTGATGAGCTCGCCGCCTCCCGTTCCTGCCGGGGACTCGCAGCGGTGACGTTCGATGACGGCTACACCTGCGTGCTGGAAGAAGCCCTGCCGGTTCTCGAGGCGCTGAAGATCCCGTGCACTATTTTTCTCAACGGTGCGACGATGGAAAAGAAGGTGTTCTGGCGTGACAAGGTCAGATGCATCATTAACTGGAACCTGTCTGAAAAGTGCAGTGCATCCTTCAGCCGAACCAAGGTGGTAGAAGGTCTCTCGTTTTACGGCTACACCAAACACCCGTCCAACAACAGCCGCATTGTCGACGAGGAGATTGAGTGCTTTGCCAGGCAGCAAGGTGTGAGGTTCGAATCCAGCCAATACTGTGTAGGGAGCCTGTCGGATCTGCGAATTCATCCACTTGTCACATACGGCAATCACTCACATCACCATTACGTGCTTTCTTCCCTGTCTCGGGATGATCAGTATACGGAGATAGAGGCGACCCACGAGCTCCTGCAATCGCTCCCGGCGTCCAGCCGATGTTCCGCATTTTCGATCCCATTCGGGACCACCCGAGACTTTAACCACGACACTGTAGGGATACTTCAGGACCTGGGATACTCTGCGGCGCTGCTGAGCCGTAACCGCCTGAACAGCGAGCTGCCCCGGGATCACGGATTGACGTGGATCGAACGCTTCATGCCCGACGAACGCGGTATGGTGCGCAACTTGGCAAAACTGATGGCCCGCAGTCCCGCGTAACGTGTGGTTACACTGTCTCCTCTAAAGCCCGGTTGACCTGGATGTCAGGTGCTCAATATACGCAGTCTGACCCACATGTTAGCCGAAACAGCTTGCCCTGAGCCGCTGTACAGTAGCGGGGTCGAATATCCGCGGTGGTATCCACGAATCCCCAAAATACCATTGATTTCCTAGTATTTTTCCGTATAGTGTTCACGCCGTGAACAAGTTGGACCGGAAAGATGATCAAGTGACCCTGGAGTTGCTCGGTGCGATCGAAGAGCGCAGCGACGTCAGCCAGCGGCATCTTTCCGCCAAACTGGGGATCGCCCTGGGGCTCACGAACTCGTATCTGAAGCGTTGTGCGCGCAAGGGCTACGTTAAAATCCAGGAAGTGCCGGCGAACCGGTATTTGTATTATCTCACGCCCAAGGGCCTTGCGGAAAAATCCCGGCTTACCGCCCAGTTTCTATCCACCTCCCTGACGTTCTACCGTCAGGCTGCGGAAGCGTGCAACGACGTTTTCTGGGTCTGCCAGTCGCGGGGCTGGAGAAGAATTGTCTTGTGCGGCGTGTCGGATCTGGCAGAGATTGCGTCGACCCGGACGGTCGGGCACCCGATCACGGTGGTTGGCCTGTACGACCCGGGCTATCACCGCGGGGAGTTGCTCTCGCTCCCGGTATGGCGCGATTGGCGGCAGGTGCCGGAGGTAGACGGCTTTGTGGTTACGGACCTCGCAGACCCGCTCACCATGTATCGCCGGGTCAACGAAAACGCCCCAGAGCGGGTTCTGGCTCCCGCCGTGCTGGGCTTGGATGGGGCAATCAAAAAAAGCACATAGGGCAAGGCCTGCGGTCTCGTTCTTTGTGAAAAGCCCATGCGGTGCACCTCTTCGTGCACTGCAGGGCGGTAGCGTGGCCGATCGCTGATTCGCCGGCTTGGCGACACGAACTTCATCCGCGATTCACGATTAAGCAGCACCCGGCCTTGACTCTTCCCGTCACTGGAGCGGTCCGATATTTACATCGACAGGAACCCGTCGGCTGAGTAACCGTTTTTTTGCGAAACATGATCCGAATCCTCAATAAGCAGACGATAAAAAATCGTTTGCGTGAAGCGTTCGATAGCTATACCGTGCGCTTCGAGCAGGACCATCGAGACGGCCTGCGTATCCTCGCTAAGCAGGCCCTGCAACACCGGATACTTATCGCGGTGGTGTTCGCGGCGAATCTGCTCGCTGCCCTGTTCGAAGGGGGAACCATCGGTATACTGGCAATTGCTGTATCCGTGTTAGTGGAGAACGATACGGCAGCGGTGGAGGCGCGTTTCGGGGCAATCGGGCCGTACATTACCTCGTTGGTTTCCGAGGTCGGTCGCGGCGGGCTCTTTCTTATTCTCGTGCTCACTGCTGTGATGGCACAGATACTGAAAAGTGGTCTGACCTACGCCGCTAACTACTTCTCTATCCGCCTCCGCTTCCTGGTCAACAAAGACCTCCAACAACTCGTGGTTCGCCAGGCGATGCGGCTCACTTACGCGGAAATCAGCCGCTTTCCCGCTGGCGCGGTCGATGCCACCATCAGGCAGGCGGAGAGCTTTTCCAGACTGATCCTGATCTTCAACAAGCTGAGCCTCACGCTGTTGATGTTTACCGTGTACATCGCGGTCATGATTATAATGTCGGTGCCCCTGACCCTGGCCGCGATTATTGTTATTGTGTTTCTCGGTCTGGCGTTGAACGGCGTCATCCGGCTTCTGAGAACCCTGGGTGAGCGAATGGCTGCAGCCACCGTCGCTACGGGCAAGCTTACCTACGAGTACCTGCAGGCGTCACGATTGCTTAGAATTTTCAACGCTACCGGTTTTGCCGAAAAGTCCATTGCTCGTGTCCGAAACGAAATGCTCCATTCACGAGAGAAGGCTGAGGTGGTAAAAAGCGCTATCAGTCCGGCCACGGATGCGGTAACCATCACCGGTGCGGGTCTGTTCCTCATAGTGGGATATACGATGGCGGGGGAAAGCGCTTCAGCAATCATCCCCAGTCTTCTTCTGTTCGTGTTCGTGCTTAATCGCATGATGCCCCATGTAAAAAGCTTCAATGAAGCCAGGATGAACATTGTTCACACTCTGCCGACGTTGAAGCGGGTTGCCGGTTTTTTGCGAGAGGAGGATAAATCCTTTACGCGGCGTGGCGGACAGCCCTTTTCCGGGCTGGTGGATGAGATCCGTTTCGAAGATGTCAGCTTCAAGTATCCCGACTCGGCCGAGTACGCACTCAGTCACATCTCGTTTTCCATTCCCAAAGGGTGGACTGTCGCCTTGGTAGGTGCTTCCGGTGCAGGTAAGTCAACCATCGCAGACCTTCTTCTCGGGCTGTACGAACCCGACAGCGGTCACATTACCGTCGACGGGACGGATTTAAAACGCGTTAGTCTGATGGACTGGCGCAGCCATATCGGAGTGGTCGACCAGGACGTGCTGCTGTTCAACGCGACGGTGCTGAATAACATCGCATTCGGTCATCGGGATTACTCGAGGCAGATGGCTATAGAGGCGGCCAAGGCAGCCGATGCACATGATTTCATTATGGCGCTTCCCAAAGGTTACGACACTGAAATCGGGGATCGTGGCTATCGGCTGTCGGGAGGCCAGCAGCAGCGACTCGCACTGGCGCGCGCCCTTATTCGCAACCCCGGTATTCTCGTTCTGGACGAAGCCACAAGTGCCCTCGATACAGAATCTGAGAGAATAATCCAGAACACTCTCGAGAACCTACAGCACCACCGCACCATGCTGGTTATTGCCCACCGCCTGTCGACTCTGGTACGAGCGGATAACATAGTAGTGCTTCAGCGGGGACAGGTCGTTGAAGCCGGAACATGGCAGGAGCTGACCGAGAAAGATGGTACATTCCGGAGGCTGTGGGACCTGCAATCCATTCAACACGCGTAGCGTCGTGGGCTGATGACCACTGTGTCCCGTAAACCTGATTTTCTCGTAATAGGCGCGGCGCGGAGCGGGACGAGCTGGCTCTATCACAATCTCCGTCAACTGGAAGGGTTTTGGTTGCCGCCCAAAAAAGAGCTTCATTACTTCGACAGACATATCAAGTATCCTACGCCCAGTTATTTCCATGACGCCCGTTTATCCCGCCGACTGTTGGGTCGGGAAAAATGTCATCACAGTTTCAGAAGATCAGCAGGAAAACGGGTCTTTAACGATATTCGACGGTACGACGTGGCCGGGCTCAGATGGTCTCTGAGGTACTATTTCTCCAACGTCGATGACCAATGGTATCAATCCCTGTTTCCGGTGCGAGATGATCTCGTATGCGGTGAGATAACGCCCGGTTACCAGATACTTAGCGAACCGGAGATAGAGCACGTGGCGCGTGTAGCTCCTCACGTTAAGATCATATTCATGATGCGAAATCCCATTTATCGTACATGGTCGCAAATTAAAAAGGATAGATCGGCGTACCGCTCAACAGCCGACCTCGATCGTGCACTTTTAGCGCCAACGATAAGCATGAGAAATGACTACCTCGGTACTATACGGCGATGGGGCAGAGTTCTTCCCCGGAGCCAACTTGGCATTTTCTATTTTGATGATATTGTCAATAACCCGGTTCGCGTATTGAACGAAGTATCATCGTTTCTCCGTGGAGAGGATGCGAGTGTCAAGGATTGCATTAACCGCTCAATCAATTCCAGCAAGACGGCGGAGATGCCTGCGCCAGTCAAGAAACGAATTGCCGCATTCGTGCTCCACGATTTAGGTAAGTTGGCTTCCGAACTCCAGGGGTATCCGGGTTTATGGCTGCGAGAGGCGGAACGCATCTGCTACGGATCAGATGTTGGGCGAAATCCATCCCGATACTCCGATGTATTGCAAAGCTGAGAAACGACCCATCGGCTGGCCGCGGTGGTGCTGATAATACGCAGGCAAACGAACGTATCGTCTTCCTGGCCGCGCCGTGTAATCTTTCACCTCGGACTGCCGAAGACAGGCTCTACCAGTGTGCAGGCGTTACTGAGGGAAAATGCGTCGTTGTTGAGTCCCGATGTCGGTGTATGGCCCCGGGGCCGTGATACCAAACGGATGCGCCGGAGCACGATGGCGTACGTGAGGTCTGGCACTCCCAGGGCGCTTGTAGCCTCTTGTGTACAGATATTTCACTTTGGGCGATTTTTGCGCTCCTATGATGCCCCGGTGGCCATCGTGTCGGACGAGAACATTTTAGGTATGGTAAGCACAAAGTTGTTCGACGCGCGAGCACAGCGTCGCTCGCGACACGTGGCTTTTCTTCTGAAATATTTGATCGGGTTCGGTGATCAGCGCTACGTGATATACCGCCGGAATCATGACGACTGGTTACGTAGTGCCTACAGTGAGGCAGTGAAGCGGAAGGGGCTAGACCTTACGTTTGAGCAATGGGCGCACGAATATTCTGGTTTTCGGAACCCCGATCACTTTCTGGCATCTCTATCATCCTGTTTGCGGAATAGATTGTCGTTAGTCGATATGGAGTCGGAAGCTGCTAGTGGTTATCCATTGGGATGGAAACTTCTTGAACTAGCGGATGTTCATGATTCGGTATATGGTAATCTGGTTGTCCCGTCCCCGCGGAATCGGCGCCTTGATCCGCACACGCTGGAACGCCTTCGGCAACAGAATCGCGCGGCCTTTTTGTGAAGGCGCTGTTGAATCGCGCTTCGGTGCGTGGAGCAATTGACATTATAGAGGGCGGCAGGCGAAAAAAGCCAAATTCAGACTCTAAGGTTTGTTGCAGCTATTCCTAAAAGTGGAGGCACCTACATTACGCACGCTCTTGCGGATTATTACAGAGCTGGAAGTGCCCATATATCAGACCGGACGGGTTATTGTGAATTCGATCTTTATCGACCTTAATTGGTCGACAGTATTGGGAAGAATCTCATAGTACATCAACACACATTGGGTACGAGAGGTAATATGGAGTATCTAAACAGGTACGGGGTCAAGCCTGTAATCTTAACGAGAAATAAATTCAATTTGAGTATGTTGTTTAGATATCACCTCTTGAATGGATCATTGAGATGGCCCTTTGTATGGAGAGTCCACCTGGGCGAAAGGGTATTCCCTATTGAATAACAAGATAACCACACGAGCCCCGGGAAGCGGGCCTTCGCTGTGCATTGTGGCCAGAAAGCTCGGCAGGACGAGCGAAGTGTGGCTATGGAGACAAATAGCCGCGCTGGATCGGGTCAGACCTTCCGTTCTGACCTGGGAATGGTTGAACCGCGAGGAATTTGCGCTACCGGGCGTCGTGGTGAAGGATCTTGCCGGCAAGCCGTGGCCTGAAAAGAACAATATCAAAAAGAGGTGGGCTGCACGCCTGGAACGGACTTGGATGCGGAATTATTATGCGGCCGCCGGATCAGAGAAGGCGCACCTACACGCAGCCATTGCTGAGCTCAGGCCTGACCTTTTACTGTGCCACACGGGTCCGGTCGCTTTGCAAATGCTCCCGGTGGCTAAGGCGCTGGCGATACCGATATTTGCGCACTTTCATGGGAGGGATCTTTCTGCTGCGCTTAATGAAGTTTGGTATCGCTACAGCCTGCGGCGCTGTGCGTCTGAATTCAGCGGCATTGTCGTAGTTAACGAAGGACAGAAAGCCAGGCTCGTCCATATGGGTGTGCCAGAGGAAAGAATCCATATAATCCCCTGTGGGGCTCCGATGCCGGATGTTACCGCGGCATCCGGGCGCAGCAAAGGCGATATTATCCGCTTTATCGGGGTCTCGAGATTGGTCGAAAAAAAGGGGATAACCTACACTTTGAAGGCATTCTCCGAGGTCCTCGAATCTGTGCCTAATAGTGAGCTGATTCTTATCGGCAGTGGACCTCAAAAACAGGAGCTGGTTGATCTGGCGCGAAGTCTGGGGATTGCTAATGAGGTCGATTTTCGCGGTTCGTTGCCGAATCACGAAGTACAGAATCTATTGAGCTCGGCGGATATTTTTGTACAGCATTCCGTCGTAGCAGCGGATGACAATGACGAGGGTTCCCCCGTATCGGTAGCAGAAGCGGCAGCCTGGTCACTGCCGGTGGTCGCCACCAGCGGAGTAGGAGGTATGGACCGGCTTGTTGTACACGAGAAGACCGGGTTCCTCGTGCAACAACGGGACGTAAAGGATATGGCGGAAAAAATGCAGTGTCTCGCGGCCGATCCATCGCTCCGAAACCGGTTTGGGCGGGCAGCTCGGGAATTGCTTATTGACCAGTTTGAGCTGCACAAACAGGTGGCGAAACTGGAACGAGCGTTGCTCGGTGACAGGCTAGTGTCCGCTAGAGATGTAAGGGCTTACTGGGCCGAGGGCCACAGGGACAACGATGTCGTCTAACCGTGACGTTGACGCTTCGGAATCTTTGTGTATTCCACTTGATCGTGGTTACAGGGCGTTGCTCATTGGGTGGTTCTCGACGTTTGGAGACCTGGAAGTGCTCCGCTGGCTCCGGCGGCATCTCGAGGTGCGGTCGATCCCGTACGATGTATGTGCGTATTCCAATTTCGTCAGCCGCTCTCTCGACAGCTGTGTTGACATAAAATCTGTCGAACCGGATCTATATTCCCATCTGTTTGTTGTCTGTGGTCCGTTCAGCCGCGCGCTCCTTGAACGAAAAGGCGTTGATCTGAATCGATTTTCTCGTTGTTGCCGCATCGGAGTAAATCTTTCGATGCTTGATGATGAAGGAGAGTTCGACTTGCTCATCGGCCGCGACTCCTCCCGTTTTAGTGTGCCGGACATCAGTTTCGCTTGCTCGGTTGGCCGAGTTCCCGTTGCAGGGTTATGCTGCGTGCACGCTCAAAAAGAGTACGGACAACGTCAGAGGCATGACGTTGCTAACAGATTGCTCGCACGCTGCGCCACTGTCCGGAACATGGCTACGGTTACGTTGGATACCAAGTGGCCTGCGGAACGCAACTCAGTGGGGTTGCGAAGTCCAGAGGAATTCGAGTCTGTCGTAGCTCGGGTCGATGTAATTTTAACTACACGACTCCATGGTATGGTGCTCGCGTTGAAGCACGGTGTTCCTGCTCTAGTGGTAGATCCAATCGCCGGGGGTGGCAAGGTCGTCGCCCAGGCTCGCGCAATAGGCTGGCCGGAGGTACATCGTGTTGACAGTGTCACAATGACCGATCTTGATAGTTCCTTGGGGCGCTGTCTCGATCCCGCGGCCCGACAGCGCGCGCCGGCCTGCGCGCGGGCTGCGTCCGAGGTCGTCGAGCGTCTCGATAATGAGCTTGGTCGTATATGGACCTGACCGGTGAGACAAGAACTCTGCCACGCGGCAAGCGCGCCCGCCACTTGCCGGACACCTGTTCGGGTTCGATAGTTACTGAATGACCTGCATTCTGGGCCTCGTAGTGCGGGCCGCCGGCGAACGAACGGAGGAGGCGTGCATACGTATAGCTCAAGCGCAACACGACAGTGACGAGTTTTTTGTTGTGCGCGAGGATAGTCACGCGGGGGCGGTTGAAGAGACGCTCGTTGCAGCCGCCCGGCAGGATGTTGACTGGGTCGTTGCACTGGATGCTGACATGCTGCTCTATGACAGGGCTCTTCTCACCATGCAGGGCACACTGTCAACTTTTGACCTATCGGTGGGCGTTGTCCATTTCGGGGTAGCCGACAAACTTTACAGGATGCGGCGCTGGGGTGTGACCGTATATAGAAAGAGAGTTGTAGAGCAGGGATTGCCCGTGCTCAGAAAACTTAGAAAAGACCGGAATCTGAAGATAGAGCGGGCGATGATAAAGTGTCTGGAAAAAGACGGTACGGGGGTCGAATTTCTAAAAATTGATGTTGCGCTGCACGACTTTTATCAATATTACAGAGACCTATACAGAAAGGCTTATCTCAACGCTGTTCGCAATCCGGGATTAAACGAGCGCGCTCTCAGATGCTGGAAAAAGGCGGCCCCCGGAGACCCGGACTATAAGGTGATTTTGCAGGGCGCGATCGATGGTCTACAGGAATGGCGGCAGCTGACTAACAGTATACGAGATTTTGGGCGCCTGCAGTCGGCGGCGGTGCTTGAGACGCTGCACCTGAAGGAAAAGGCGCCGCTCACGGAAACGGACATTGAAAAGGTAGTACCCTGTGGAATCGGGGCTGACATACGTCGGTCAATAGGCCGGAACAAGGTGGCGCCGGATTATTTCGAGCGACCCTTCTGGTCGCGGTTGTTTTATCGGTTGTCATCCCATGTTTCCCGGCTCCGATTGTCCCGCCTTCATTCGAATTGAGTCAGCCGCGTCTCAGGCGGAGACGTCACGCGCAACACGGCTACATCGATAATTGTGTACAGACTGTTTTTCTGCACTACTACTCAGCGCCCCCAGCGCGAGGTTGGCGACACGCGTTGCTCATTCTTTCCGACGTCCTCGGGAACGAGTGCGAGCCCTTAGTAATCTGGTGATACTTTTATGTATTATCTGATCATTCGTCCCCGCAAGAGGAGGGTGAAGGGAATGTGCTTTCTCGGCCGCCGTTCACGAGGCACTGCCGAGTTAAAACTTGCGCGTCCAGAACGATGGGCGGAGCGCTGACTACCAGTCTCCGGAACCTGATGACCGGGGAGTCCGCTTAGCTCCGTTGTGAAGTACTTCTACGTGACATCGGCGCGGGTGCCCGGCAGAAAAGCGCACTGCTCCCAGATAGCGCAGATGTGCCGGGCGTTTTCGGAAGCCGGTCTCGAGCTGGAGCTCCTTCATCCGGCGCGCTCACGGCACGGTGACTACCGCCGTGCGACGGTCGAGTCCTGGTACGGCTTTGACGAGTTTGTGCCTGAGAAAAGGCTTTTCTGCATTGATTACGTCGGCCGTATTCCGAAGTTTTTACCGCACCGTGTCACGAGCATCGCGTATCGTATAATGGTACGTACTTTCACCACCTCCGCGATCCGTTATCTCCGCGCTTGTCCACGTGAGCGATACGGTCTCTATTCCCGGGATCCGAAGGTACTCTACCAGCTAATCCAGGCTTTTCCTGACCAGTCCAGCTACCTCGAGCTTCATATGCTCAGGGAAAAGCCGGCCTTCCCGGGAGAAAATGCGCTGCTTGCCGGGGTCCATGGAATCATAGTTGTGACGCACCGGATGAAGACAATGCTTCTGGAAAGAGGCGTTGATGAGGACCGTATCCTGGTAGAGCCCAACGGCGTAGATCCGCGGTCGTTCCCCGGCTCCTACGACAAATTGGGTGCGCGAAGGGTCTTATCTCTCAATAGGGAGAGGAAGTACATTACGTTCGTGGGCAACTTCAGAGCGCTCAACGTCGAACGCGGTCTGGATACGTTGATTCGTGCCATTCCCGCCGTCACTGAGCGGCATCCGGATACGACATTTCTGTTTGTTGGCGGGCCTGTCGAGCAAGCCTCAACCTATCAAAAGGAGCTGGACGCACTCGGCGTCGATGAACGAAATTACCGGTTTCTGGACCGCCAGCCATACGATGAAATTCATCTATGGCTCGCGGCGTCGGACATACTGGTACATCCGATACCGGAACACCCGATCTACACAAATATTACGTCGCCATTAAAGATCTTCGAATACATGACGGCTGACCGCCCGATCGTTGCCTCGGACCTGCCGTCGATCCGGGAAATTCTTGAGCACGAGCGCAACGCCCTTTTGTCGCCGCCCGGGGATGTACAGACATTCGCCGGCGCGTTTATCAGGCTGCTCGATGACCGGGATCTAGCACGGCGGTTGTCACGAGAGGCAAGGCGCGAAGCAGATAACAGGACTTGGAAGGCCAGGGCGCGGCGTATCAAGGACTGGATGGACGCCGGGAACTGTTCACGGTGAGCGTGCTGCCGAACGATGCGGGGTTCTTCGCGCGCTACCGGGCGCGGCGGTTGCAGTGCGTTTACTGCTGATCCCTTTCGTGCTTGATGAATCGCATGCGTCGTTGTCGTGGCAGGTGCATGTCGCCAGATCACTAGCTGCCAACGTCGAGCACCTGACGGTGCTGGCACCTAGAACGGGCGATTTAACGAGCGTACCTGAGAATATGGACATCGTGACAGTGCCGCAGCGACCGTGTGGTATCCCACACCGTTTCGGCGGGCGATGGGCTTTCAATCTCGGTGTTTATCAACTGTGCCGGGATCGGCGTATCGACGCGGTATTCGTACATATGGCGAAGGATTGGACGTATATCCTGCATCCCACATTCCGGTTGCTGGGAATACCGGTCGTGCTCTGGTATGCCCATGGCACGGTCTCTCTGAGGCTTCGCGCCGCGGTGCGCTGCGCAGATAGGGTGATCACTTCAACGCCGGAAGGATGCCGTATCGACGACGAGCGGATAAGGATCATAGGACAGGCGATCGATACGGAGAGGTTTTCGCCGCCCGAGTTAAGGCGGCTGCAGACTGCTTTGTATGTAGGCCGCATCAGCCGCCGCAAGCGCGTCGATCTCATATATGATGCAGCAGTGGAGCTCCGGCGGCTTCTGCCCGAAGACGATGCGCCGGAGTTCGTGCTCGCCGGCGGACCCAGGGGAATGGAAGATCTCGAGTATGACCATGATCTGAGAAACCGCCTTTGGCGTGACAGAATGGACTCCCGGGTAAGAATGCTTGGTTACGTACCGTTTGAGCGTATTCCGGATCTGTACCAGGACGCTTTTGTACACATTAATGTGAGCGACACCGGGAGCATGGACAAATCCGTCATGGAGGCGCTGGCCGCGGGTTGTCCTGTGCTTACCAGCAACCGGGCGTTCCGTGACACCTTGAGGAGTTATCCCGAGTTTATTATCCGTGACGTCAGACCGGCGGCAATAGCGGAGCAGATTCTGGAGATATACCGGCGCCGCCGCGATTACGATCCATCGGCATTGCGGGCGCTTGTTCTCGACCGGCATTCACTGGATACCTACGCTTCCCGGGTCCTCGAGGTTATTAGTGAGGTCTCGGGCTCGCGTCACCATCCGAGCGTGTTCCGCCGTCACGTCCAGTGACCAACCCAAGAGTTCTCATGATTTCCCTGGACCAGGGTCTTCTTGGTCTCAAGGAAACCGGAGACGTGATCGAGCGTCACAGTATCTACGGGCGTGCTGTAGAGGAGCTTCAGATTATAGTTTTCGCACCTGTGGAGGGCTTCCACCGCGTCGCTGAAAACGTCGTTGCCAGGTCCACAGCGGCTGAGTCTCGCATGGGGCATCTGCTGCGCGGTGTCCGTATTGCGGCAGGACTGTTCCGGGAGCGGACCTACGATCTCGTTGTAACGCAGGATCCCATGATTACCGGTGCGCTGGGCCTGATCCTCAAGTATCGGTTCGGCGCCAGGCTTCTGGTGCATATGCACGGCGATTTCCTCGGCAGGGAAGGATGGTACAAAAGGGGGCTGCGGCGCCGTGCGCTGCTTCAACTTTCTCGTATCGTACTGCGCCGCGCCGACGCAGTGCGGGTCATGAGTGAGGACCAGAAGCGTAGCCTTGAAGGAATTGGCGTATCCGGCTCCAGGGTACGCGTCATCGCCACGCCCGTAGACGTCTCACGTTTCGCGGCCCCTGGGGCTGACGGCTTTACCATTGCCCGGCCTTTTCTCAAACGCTGGCCCCGAACGATACTGATGGTCGGCCGAAAAGATCCGGTGAAAGACTACGACACTTTGTTCAAGGCGATATCTCTCGTTTTTGCTCGCAGGTCGGACGTAGGGTTATGGCTGGTCGGGAACTACACCGAGTACGACGATATACCACTGCCGCGGGACCGCGTTCGACTGACGCCCCGTGTTGACGGTCAGACCATGCCGCTGGTGTACCGGAGTGCGGACGTTGTAGTCCTGTCGTCGAGATCGGAAAGCTTCGGTAAGGTACTGGTCGAAGCGAATGCATCGGGCAAACCGGTGGTTGCCACCGCTACAGCGGGCGCCCGTGAGATAGTGATGCACGGGTACAATGGTTACTTGGTTGAAGTGGGAGACTACGAAGGTTTGAGCTGTTACCTGCTGCGGATTCTGGATCAGCCGGAAACTGCAGAACGTCTGGGCGATAATGGCCGAGAATACGTTAATAAGCGGTTTGCTGCGAATACCAGCAAGATAACTGACTTCTGGCACGACATTATCGGGGAGGCAGGACAATGAACCGACGGATGTCCAGCATCAATCGGGGGCGCGCGAAACGCTGTGGTGACAACAAGCAAGATACACCGGATTCCAAGGCGTATGAGACGCTACGGATGCGTGTCGAGGAAACGATTAAGCAGCATGCTGGCGAGGGCATCGATGCGCCGCACAAACTATTCAAGAACCCGCGCTGGGATGTCCAGCTTCTTCGCGAGACGTACGACTTCGGCAACAAGAAGGTCCTCGACGTCGGCTGCTCCTATGGCACGTCATTGCTTTTTTGGGGCGACGACTCTGAAGGCGTAGAGGTCGACCGGAACAGCGTGCGGTTTCTGGAGAAAATGGGGCGTACCGTGCACGTGCTCAACATCGAGGACGGGCTCTGGAGCTCGGTGCCGGAACGGGCCTATTCGGGGGCGTTTTCAAGTAATCTTATCGAGCACCTGGTAGCACCCCATATGTTTCTCGCCAATCTGTATCGCGTCCTCGATGACGGCGGTATCCTGGCGCTGCAGCATCCTGTGGTCGTTCCCGTTGCTGTAAATCGGTTTAGTCGCATATTCCCGCCGATGCGGGTATTGATTGGTAGACAGGGGTGGCACGCGGGAGAGCACATCAACTTCTTCACGCCAAGAACAATCCGGCTGACCCTGGAGAGGGCCGGTTTCGTCGTTATGGAGCAGTTTGGCGGTTATTTCAGGCGTTTTCCGACCCTTGGTCGACGCATTGTTCCGATTTCATCGAAGTGCTTGTCAATCTGCCGGAAGGATGATCGGTACCGGTACGCCCGGAAGCGACGGCCGGAATTCGACCCCGCATGGACACGTGAGCTGCTTGCGCTGTACCGGCGATGAACCGTCAAACGACGGCGCTGGTGCGTTCGGGATCAGGAAACACGGAGGCGCCGGTAGACATCGACTGGAAGATCGCCAAGGCCGGGCGCGAGTGAAAATTCTGCTGGTAACGAATATTTTCCCCCCGGCGATCGGCGGGCCGGCGACGTTCGGCGCCAGGCTCGCGGACGCGTTGAGCGCAAAGGGGTACCGGGTAACTGTATTTTGCGCGACACCCGCATCCGGGCACGCCGACGGTGGCTATCCGTTCCGAGTGGTTCGTGCAGGGTTGCGAGGTAATCGGCTGAGGCGGGAGATGGAGCTGAGGGCGCGGTTGCTGAAGTCCATGGTATCGTCAGATATGGTTTACTGCATGGGTCTCGGCCACCAGACGCATTGGGCGGCTCGAGCGACGAGACGTGGATATACCCTTCGCGTGGGGGGTGACAGCGTGTGGGAGCTTGCGCGAAACACTGGAGCCACCTCCCTCGAACTCGAGGAGTTCTATCGGCAGACCGATGACCCAGGCAGAAAAACGGTCGAGATCGAGGAGCGAAAGAGGCTCGCACAAGTACGCGACGCTCGCGCGGTGATCTATGTATCCGAGTATCTCAGATCACTCGCGGGCGCATGGACCCGTCACAGACCGGTGTCGGAGCATATCGTGCCCAACGGCATAGATATTACAGATGCAGGCGCGATACAGCGGCGCAGAAGTGGCGAGGCATTGAAACTTGTATTCGTGGGACGGCAGACGAACTGGAAGGGCGTCGATTCAGTCCTGCTGGCGTTGGCCGGCACCCCCGGGGCAACGCTTACGGTGCTCGGCTCTGGCCCTGTCTGGCCCGCGAATGTCGACCTTTGCCGGCGCCTCGGTCTCGCAGACCGCGTAACATTTCGCCGCAGCGTCGATAGCCGCGAAGTGCTGTCCGTGATGTTTAACCATCACGTTCTGGTTCTTCCCTCCCTCTATGAAGGGCTCAGCAATACTCTTCTGGAAGCCGGTACCGCCGGACTGGCGTGTATCGTATCAAACCGGGGTGGTAACCCTGAAGTCGTGGAGCACGACACCAACGGCCTGCTGATCGACCCCTTCGACGTCGACGACTTGCGTACCGCGATAGCGCGACTCAGGGATGACGAAGACACGCGCAGCAGGCTGGCGGAAAGCCACAGACGAAGAGTACAAACAGATTTTAATCTTGCAGGAAGTGTGGAGAAGACAGCGCGCATCCTCCAGGACGTCGCTGCAGCCGGGTGAGGTTTACACTATTCACCTCATCACTCCAAGCCGGCGGCGCCGAACGTTCCGTATCCGTGCTCGCGGAAGCGCTGGCGTCCCGGGGGCACGCGGTGACCGTGGTAACATGGAACTCGAACGCTCCGGATTTCTATTCCCTTTCAGAGGCCGTAAAACGGGAGCGGGTATCGTTTTCGCGCCAGTCATTGTCGGTCAAATGGTACAACATTCCAGGAAACCTGCGGCGGCTTCGGCTGATCCGAAAAGTTATCACCGCCACCGCACCCGACACCGCTATCAGCTTTCTTGATGGCTCCAACGAACTGCTTCTGATGGCTACAGCAGGTCTCCCCTTCACCAAGCTAGTATCTTGTCAGAATAATATTTTTATCCGCAGTCATCACAATCGGCGCTGGGAGCACCTCAGGCGTCGTGCATACCGGCTGGCGGACAGGGTGGTGTTTCTTGATCACGGACTCGCTGAACGGGTGCAGCGCTTCGAGCCCCGATGGCGATGCGCGGCCATACCCAACCCGCTTGTACCTGTTGACACCGTCGCCGACGAGGCCGCGGCCGGTGTCATAAAGGAAATCGAGCCGTTCCGGTTTTGCATTGCAGCGATGGGCAGGCTTGTCCATCAAAAAGGTTTCGATCTGCTTCTTGAAGCTTTCAGGCTTGTCAGCGAGAAGGTGCCGGATACGGGGCTGGTGATACTGGGGGAAGGCCCCCTGCGCGGTGACCTGCAGACCAAGTGCAGGGAACTGGGGCTTGAGGATAGGGTGTCGTTACCTGGCGTGGTCCGAAAACCTCACGCGGTAATTGCTCATACAACATTGTTCGCATTCTCGTCTCGCTTCGAGGGCCAGGGTATGGCGCTGGCGGAGGCCATGGCCTGTGGCGTACCTGTGATCGCCTTCGATTGCCCCGTGGGCCCCAGACACATGGTGGAAGCGACCGACGGGGGTTTGATTGTGCCCGCGGAGGATGTGGACGCGCTCGCGGCCTCGATAATCCGTTTGTTGACGGATGCTGAACTACGGAGCGAGTACGCGCGCAAAGCATTACGGATCACTGACGAGCTGTCTCCGTCGAAGATAGCCGGGGAGTGGGAGGTGTTGGCGACACGGTGTCAATGAAAACACTTTTCATTATGGGTTTGGGCCACAGCGGCTCGACGATCCTGGAGCTGTCTCTGTCTCGGTTTCCGGATACAGTGGGACTCGGCGAGATCAAGAAGATACTGAAGCGTCCCGCGATCCTGTCCGGTAAGCACGGTGCGTCCAGTCCGCCGGTGTGCGCGTGCGGCGAGACGGTGACGGAGTGTACATTCTGGTCCACGATCCCGGATCTTCAACACTATCCGGAGCTTCGGAACAGGTATGGCCGTTTCTTCGAGGCGTTGGCTCGCAACGGTGTCTATAACGCCGCTGTCGACTCCTCCAAGAGTCTCGAGGCGTTCAACGTCCTGCATCATCTTCACAATAAGGAGGCACTGGATCTGCGCGTCATCTTCCTGCTGCGTGATGTCCGGGGCTGGGCGCAGTCCGCCCGGGACCGGGACAGGCGCCATGGCAACCGGGCCCGTCCCCTTGTATACCATTATCTGCAGTGGTACCGCCACAATCGCAGAATGCAGCGAGTGCTGGCCGACAGCGGCACCCCGTACATTCAACGGTCCTATGAAGAGTTCTGCTTTGATCCGGGACAGGTGCTCGGAGATATAAGAACATTCGCGGAGCTCCCCGCAATCGGCCCTCCCGGCAACGGGCGCTCGAACGCGCACAACCTCAACGGCAACCGGACACGCCGGGATCCCCTCCAGAATATCCGATACGATGCGCGATGGTTGTCTGGCGGCTCCGGCGCAATGTATTCTATCCTGTTGCCCCACGTATTGCGGTGGAACAACGCTCAAGTTTACAGAAACGCCGAATGAAAGCATGCGGATAGTTCTTTACAACGTGACGACGGGCTTCAAGAGCGGGGGCATCGAGACCGACAATTGGGAAAAGGGGCAAGCCCTATGGAAACTCGGGCATGATGTGATCCTGGTAACGGGCGCCGGCGATCGATGCAAGTTCAACGACTTGCCCCTGATTCGGGTGCCGTTTCGTGACCGGAGTGACTGTATTGACTTCAGGTGGCTGAATACTAAAATCGGCAGCACGCTGCGCAAGTATCTTGAACGGCGCTCGTTCGCCGCCAATGCCATCGAAACAGTAATGAGGCTCGAGCCCGACTGCATCGTCATTTTCAAGCCGTACGACTTCGGCTTCATGGCGAAGCTTAAACGCGCGAACCCGAATCTGACCGTCGTATTCAGATCCGGCGGCAAGGATTTTTTCTATACGGATCGCCTGACCAAGCGGTTTGTCGACGTATGGATATCTTGCAGTGAATACAACCGTCGGCAGATAGAAGCACGGTATGGCAGGGATGTGACAGTGATTCCCCACGGTGTCAACACTGAAGTATTCCGTCCCGCGCCGAGCTCGGATGAACTTCGTCGGAAAATCGGTGCGGACGATGAAAGTCTTCTTGTCGGGGGTATCGGTAGACTCGTGAAGTGGAAGGGCTACCAGATGGTGATACAGGCATTGTCACGGCTTGAAGGCGTCGAGCTGATGCTGATCGGGGCCGGTGGGTTCAGGGGTGGATTGGAGGAGATGAGCCGCGCGCTAGGCATAGACGACAGGGTCCATTTTCTTGGAGAAATAGATAATTACCGGGTACCACAGTACCTTGCACAGTGCGACCTGTATGTACATCCGTCCATCGGACAGGAAGCGTTCGGCATCACGCTGCTCGAGGCCATGGCGTGCGGGATACCCGTCGTTGCGTCCGACAAGGGCGCAATACCGGACGTCGTGGGAGATGGCACCGGTATCATTGTCGAGGCCCGCAACGTCGAAGCTTGGATCGATGCAATCGAGCAGTTGCGCCGGAACACGACCGAACGCCTGGCAATGGGACGGGCCGGCCGCGCACGTGTATTGGAGCACTTCTCATGGGAGCGAAACGCTCAAGCCTTCTTGACGGCGATAGAGAAGGCACGTAGCGCGCGCGCCGGCCGGTTAAACGGAACCGCGTAGCATGTCCGGGGGCTGCAGATGCTGTACAAGATCGCCAGCCGCTGGTCCTGGCGTGTAGTTACGATGAATGCCCGGGTGCGCCGGTAGTTGCGCATACTGGTAGTACTTCACGCGCTGAAGCTCGGTGGCACCGAACGTGTGGTGTCGCTCCTTGTGAACGGGTGGGCGGAACGTGGTCACGGTGTAGACCTCGTCCAGATTCAGGCAGCGGACTCCGGCGCGTTCTACGAACTGCACAGCGGCGTGCACAGACATTTCCTGGGTATGGCCAGGCCGTCTCGGAATGCCGTGGAGGCAGCAGTGGAGAACGGCCGCCGAATCCTCGCGCTGCGCCGTCTGTTCAAGAGGCGCGATCCGGACGTTATTGTTTCTTTTCTGACTGAAACAAACGTGGTGTCGCTCTTGGCTGGCCTCGGCCTCAAGAAACCGGTCGTGGTCTCTGAAAGAACGGACCCGCAAAAAGCAGCAAAACCGGCGGCCTGGCGGGTCGCAAGGCGGCTGGTATATCCATATGCCGCTCGGGTGGTGGTGCTGAGCCGTAGTGCGGAAAGTTTCTTTGGTGGATTCTCGCAACCGGAAATAGTTCCGAATCCCGTACCGGTGGTGCCGTCGAGCACACAGTCAGAGAGACTGCATACAATTATCGGTGTCGGACGCTTGGTAGCAAGCAAGAAGTTCGACATCCTGTTGCGCGCCTACGCGGCCATAAGATCCGAGCATCCGGGCTGGCAGCTGCGGATTGTCGGAGAGGGTCCGGAAAGGCAGAGCCTGGAGGCGGAAGCGCGCCGACTGGGAATAAGCGATACGGTTACTTTTACCGGCAGCGTCACGCATCCCGGTAACGAGTTCGAGGAGGCGTCGATTTTCGTCTCCTGCTCGATCCTTGAAGGGTTTCCGATGGCCGTTTGTGAAGCGATGGCCGCCGGCCTCCCAGTAATAGTGGCCCGCTACGGGGACTCGATCACCGAGATCGTCCGCGATGGCGAAAATGGCCTCGTTATCCCTGCGGACAATGCCGGCGCGGTTGCCACGACACTTGATCGGCTCATTCGTAACGAGTCTTTGCGGCAGGAACTCGCCCGGAACGGACAACGCAGCATGGATCTATACAGCCCAGACAGGATACTCGAGCGCTGGGAGCGACTGTTTGAAGCGCTTGTGCCGCAGCATCCGGTGCCGCCACGGCCCGCTTGACGCGGGCAGGCGGTTGAACAGCGCATGGGCGTGGCTGAGGCCAATTCGGCACACATAATGACCAATTCCCTCGGACAGACGGGTAGGTACTTCAGGGCGGACGATCCCGAGTACACGCCGCACATGTCTTTACACGCCGCTATCAAAGCCGCTCCCGGAGCTCCGCAGGTCGACTCCGCGGCGGTGATTGAGATAGTCAACCGCGGCTACTGCTTTGGAGAGCGTACCCCGGTCGCGGGCGTTGGGTGGTCTACGGCGTCCCCCGACGAGCAGCCGAGCGGAAAGGAATGGGCGTACGGTCAAATGCCGGAGCACGGAGACGCATTTGCCGCCAGCGACACCATTGCTGAAGGCGTTTTTCACCGCCTGTGCGAGGAATTGCGGGCCGTGTGCGAAGGGAGAAAGAAAATCGGTCTGCTCCTGTCGGGAGGCATGGACAGCAGAGTGGTCGCCTGCGTGCTGCATGCGCTGCAAAACAGCGGAGAGTTAAGCGCATCCGTAGTGGCCCTGAACTGGGGTATGGAGTCAAGCCGGGATGTAGTATACGCCGCGCGCGTCTGCGATCTGTTCGGCTGGGAGTTCAGAACCTTTCCCCTGGCTCCCGGCACACTCGAGACCAATATCACTGTTGCCGCGCAGTACGGCTGTGAATTCTCTCCGGTTCATCTGCACGCCATGGCCGACATCGCGACGCAGAAGGATATTGACCTCATTGTGGCTGCGTCCTTTGGCGATAGTGTCGGGCGTGCCGAGTTTTCCGGGGATCACGTAACCGCTCTCAAACCCATATCCCGGCACATCTACAACAGGTTCAAACTTATCCGGGATGATGTATTCCGGTCCTTCGTTGCACGTGTGCACACCGACGCCGGGCTGTATCACGACATTTTTCCGCGCCATCACACGTACCAGAGCCGTGAGCTGGATTACCAGCTTCACTATATGCAGAGAATGCTCGTCCCCTGCTTCCGGGTCATCGCTGACAGCATCCCCGTCCATCAGGCGTTCACCGATCCGGGCGTTTACGGTTACATGTGGTCTTTCTCGCCAGCGTGCCGCACGGACCGGATATACCGCGACCTGCTGGCGGCTTATGGACCGGGGCTGCTGGAAATACCTTGGGCCCGTACCGGTAGATCGTATTCGGACTCTTCCGGGCCGCCCGACGGTTACTCGAGAAACAACAATAAATACGGGCTGTGGATGAGAACAGAACTGCTCGAGGGTCTGCGGTCCCGCGTTCTCTCTGACACCGTAGCCCGGCTCGACATTTTCAATATGTACGCTCTCGACGCGATGCTGCGCTATACGTCGAGGCAAGCCAACGAAAAGGCTACTGTGCTACAGGAGACGCTAGCATGGATCGCGTCGTTGCACGAGTTTGCGGAGGCCGTGAATCTAGAAGGCCCGGGACTCCGGTCGGAGAAGGAGCGTACAGAAATGATTAAAGGCAGGTTTTTCAGCGTCGCGCACGCTGCGGCTTTCGACGGCAAACTCAGGCTACAGGAGCTGGTGAGGCGCCTTGCGAAGTGATTCGACTTACGGGCCAATCTTCCGCGAAACGGACGTGGACGGGGAGTGTCGCCGCTCTAAGAGCTCAGGATCCGTAGCCGCTCAGCGGCTACGCGCGGAAACGGGATTATGACCGCTTCACTGATTCTTGTTCTGGTCAGCCTGGTCATGCCCGCCTGCCTTGCGCGTGCGCGAGACTTGAGGCCGGCAATCGTGCCGCTGATTCTGATAGCTGTGTTGCTGAATGCGGTATCCCTCTACAACGTCATCGAGGGCCCGCTGCCGGGTGCTCAATGGGATGCGCGCAGTTTCCATACCGAGGCGGAATCCGCGTTACGCAACGGGACATGGCCGGAGATTTCCATCGGAACCGGCGTTTACACTTGGTTATTGACCGCTGTGTATCGTATCACGGGTGCGGAGCTTCTTGCCGGCCAGGCGCTCTCTGTGATCGCTGGCATGGCGGCGTTGCTGGCGGTTGCCGCCATCGCACGGAACCTGGCGCTGACCGCACGCCCATATGCCTTGGTGGTGGCCATCGCGGGCTGCGGGCTTTTCCCGCCATTCGTGTTCCACAGCGCGCTGACTTTCCGGGAGCCGTTTCAGCTTGCCACTCTGGCCTGGGGTATTCACTTTGCGCTCGCGGCGCACCGGCAGGGCGAATTCCGCAAACTGATACCGGCCGTGGCGTGCTTCCTCTTCATGGGAATGTTCCACCATATTCTTCTGGCGCTGGCGGTGGTGCTCGCTGTCGGCAGCGTATTCCTGGTCGCTCTGTCCGGTTCAAGACAAGGCCGCCGCAGCGTTTACATGTTCGCGTTCGCCGGGATTGTGCTTGTCTCCGGAACGTATCTCGTCGTGAAGGTGCCGGCCACGGGCGGCAATGATTACGTCAACGAGATCCGCAAGAAAGGGGGAATTTTGAGCGCGCTGGACGAATACCGTAACGATATCGAGGCGCGCGAACCCAGGACCAGTTTCGGCGACGAGATCGATACCACCAGCACTGGGCCATTGGCGACGGGATTGGCGCGCAACTATTTCCACTACCAGTTCAAACCCTACGTCACCGACATCGAGCTACCCGCGGACCTTGTACCGTTTGCGGCATCTACCGCGCGGGCTTTGTGCCTGCTGGTGATTCTGGCAGCAATCGCGACGTGGCGGCGGGATCCCCGCATCTGGTATCTGGTCACCGTGTACGTGGTAATGACATTCCTCTGGTCGGTGGGTACTACGAACTATGGTCAGGCTTTCCGCCACCACGCGCTGACCGACTGGATGGTGGTGCTGCTTGCGTGCCATCTCGGCAGTCTCTGGCGAGTGAACCGCGCGGTAGTTCCGGCGGACCCGGGTGCCCGTGACTGAATGCAGGGGCGCGGGCAATGCGGCGCGAGCGCGGAGCTCGATCGTGCTGGTGATAAGAGCTCTCGATACCGGGGGTGCGGAAAGACAACTGGTCGAGTTGGCCTCAGAGCTGCACAGCCGGGGTTACCCGGTGTATGTCGTGTCTTTCTATAGCGGCGGCGCGTTGGCGCGGGAGCTTCACCGGCGCGGTGTTCCACTGTGGGAGGCGGGCAAGCAGGGTCGCTGGGACACCGCGCGATTCGCATTGAGGATTGCGAAGCGGATCCGGCACCTGCGTCCGGAGGTCGTGTACAGCAGTATGCCACCGGCGAACTTGCTTATGGCGGTCGTCAAGGCTATCGTCGGCCGCCCGCGGCTCGTCTGGCGGCTCGCCTCCTCGGATATGGATCTGACCAGGTATGACTGGCTGTCGCGGTTGAGCTACCGAGTGGAGGCGGCGTTGTCCAAGGTGCCGGCAGCCATCGTCTGCAATGCAGAAGCGGGGAAGCGGTCGGCAGTCAGTCGCGGGTATCCCCCTGACAGGATCGTGGTAATCACCAACGGCGTGGACGCGTGCCATTACCGGCCGCAGCCGGAGAGCGGAAAGACTCTGCGGCGGGTATGGGGACTCGACCAGTCCCGGTGGCTGATCGGTCTTGTGGCGAGAGAGGATCCGAAGAAGGACCACCGAAACTTCATAAGGGCGGCCGCACGACTTGGCAGGATACGAGACGACGTCCGGTTTTTGTGCGTCGGCGTCGAGCCCGGCATAGGCTTAAGCGAGCTGTTGGATGTTGCTGCGCAGGAGGGTGTCGCTGACTTAATCAGGTTCCGCGCTATCGAGACGGATCTCGTTCCCGTATACAATGCGCTGGACATCAACACACTGTCCAGCGCCTTCGGAGAAGGATTTCCCAACACGGTGGCGGAGTCAATGGCATGTGGTGTCCCGTGCGCGGTTACCGATGTGGGGGACAGCGCCGATATTGTGGGAGACACAGGTGAAGTAGCACGCCCGGCATCTCCCGACGCCCTGGCGTCAGCCTGGAATCGACTCCTGGATCGTTTGTCGAAGGATCCGAAGTCGCTCAAGACCGCTGCCCGCGACCGCGTCGTCCGGAATTTCAGCCTGGAGCGATATGTGGATAAAACGGTGCGGACACTTTACGAAGTCCAATGAAGCACCTCATTCATCACGTGATCACGGGTCTCGACATCGGCGGTGCTGAACTGGTTTTATTGAGATTGGTCACGAGCGAAGGCCTGTTCAAGCACACTGTGACATCCCTGACGGAAACCGGCGCGTTGGGCGACAGACTCGCCGGCAAAGGCGTCAGTGTCGAGAGTCTGGCCATGGGCAATGGTGTCGGGGTCGCACGCGGTATCCTTGAGCTGCGCAAGTCGATCAGAACCCGCAACCCCGCCCTGGTTCAGACGTGGCTGTATCATGCCGACTTCGCCGGTGGACTCGCCGCCTGGCGATCCGGAATACCCGTGGTCTGGAATCTGCGGCAGACCGATGTGGATCCCGGTGCGCACAAGCTGAATACGAGGATAGTGATACGCCTGTGTGCCCGCCTATCCCGTTTCGTACCCCGGGCGATCGTGTGTGGCTCGAGCTCTGCCCGGACAGTGCATGAGAAACTTGGGTTCGATCCCGCGAGGATGACAGTGATCAGGAACGGCGTGGATACGCACGAATTTTCGCCGGACCCATCTGCGCGCCGGTGCCTGAGAAATGTCCTCCAAATTCCGGAGGAGCAGATTGTTGTTGGCCGCATCGCCCGGTTTCATCCCCAGAAGGATTTCGAGACGTTCATCGACATGGCAAGGCGAGTAGCTGATCGTAGGCCCGGTGTGACATTCCTTCTCGCCGGGCGAAATGTAACGGCGCAGAACCTGGAACTCATGGAATGGATACGGAATGCAGGCCTGGAAGACCGGTGCCATCTTCTGGGGGAGCGTACAGACACACCCAAGGTGCTCGCGGGACTCGACATTCTCGTATCCTCGTCGAGCTTCGGTGAGGGATTTCCCAATGTTATCGCCGAAGCCATGGCGTGCGGTATTCCGTGCGTGGCCACCGACGTGGGGGACTCCGCCGAGATCATCGGCGACGATGACCGGATTGCCGTACCCCGGGATGCTGACGGGCTCGGGCGGATGGTGCTGAAGTTGCTGTCTCTGACCGCAGAGGAAAGGGTGAGCATGGGGCGGAGAGACCGGCGGCGCGTGACGGCAGGTTTCGCGCTTGATGACATGATCCAGCGTTATGAAACGCTGTATTCGTCGATTCTCGAGAACGGAAAGCGCGGTGTGCCGGAACACGCCTGACAGGGACTCGCGACGGGAACGTGGCCACCCACACTGGATGGCCTTTCGGAACCGGCTCCGATCATGAGGTCGATCATACTCTTCCACAACACCACCTATTACCTGAAGCTGCATTACCTGGACCTTATTCAGTGCTTCCTCCGCCAGGGGTGGACTGTGTGTTGCGCCGCGCCCCGCGATGCCGCGACGGCCGGCCTCGAAAGCGAAGGTGTTCGCTGTATTGATGTGACGCTGAGCCGCCGCGGCATGAATCCGTTCGACGAGGCCGCGGCGCTGGGCCGCCTGTACCGCATATTTCGCCGCGAGCGCCCCGATGCAGTGCTCAACTTCAGTATCAAGCCGGCCATCTACGGGTCCGTTGCGGCAGGGTTGGCCGGAGTCCCGCGGGTGTGCTCGATGATCACCGGTCTGGGATACGTCTTTCTCGGCCGCGGGCCCCTGCGGGCCATGCTGTCGGCGGCGGCGGGCTGGGGTTACAGGACGGCGCTGGGGCGCAACTATCGGGTATTCTTTCAGAATCCTGACGATCGCGATTTCTTTTTGCGCCGGCGGATTGTTCAACCTGGGCAGGATGTGGTCTTGAACGGAACCGGGGTGGATACGAAACGGTTCGCCCCCGTCGATGGGCCGGACACGTCGCGGGGTGTGCGGTTCCTGATGGTCGCCCGGCTGCTAGCCGATAAGGGGATCCGGGAGTTCGTGGATGCAGCGGCTCACCTTAAAAGGAGCGAACCCCGGGTGCGGTGCTCGCTGCTGGGACCCCGGGACGACAATCCGTCTGTTATCGATCCCCGGGAACTGAAACAATGGATCGACAGCGGCACGATCGAATATCTCGGCGAGACGGAGGATGTCGCGGGTGTAATTGCTGATCACCATGTTTTCGTTTTGCCGTCGTACCGGGAAGGGTTGCCGCGGGCGACGCTGGAAGCAATGTCGATGGGCAAGCCGGTCGTTACCACCGACGTGCCCGGCTGTCGCGAAACGGTCGAGAACGGTGTCAACGGGTTTCTCGTACCATCGGGGAACGCCGTCGCTCTCAGGAGGGCCATGGAGCGATTTGTTGATGATCCGGAATTGATACGATCTATGGGCAAGGCGTCCCGCACCATGGTGCTTGACAAGTTCGATGTACATGTCGTGAACAGACATATAGTCGGGGTGGTAACCCGGGGGTTGGGGCATGAAAGCGAATAGGCATCCTGGCGGGGGTCCGTTGAGCCGGCTGGCGGTTGCCATCTTCGTACTCGATGTAGCGGGCTTCGTGCTTGCCTTCAATCTTTCGTACCGCTACGCGATCGCGTTGTGGCTCGGCTGGTTCTCGCTGCCGCTGATGGGGGTCCTTTTGGTTCAGCTGATGACGCTGTATGTAATGGACCTGTATTCGGTCAATGACCGGGCGTCTCGATTCGACGTGCTGACCCGCACTGCATTTGCAGTGGTCGTCGCGGGGCTCATTACGGCGGGAGTCGTGTACATCACCGAATCCCGGGATACCGAGCCGCTGTTTTTCCGCGGTGTGCTTCCCGGGGGTTTTGTCCTGTTCCTGGCCTGGGCGGCGCTAGTCCGGTATTTTGCCGCGCTCTGGGCGCAACGAACGGCTCGCCGGATACACTGGCTCGTTCTCAGCGATGTGGAGCCGGACAGCCCACTGTGCAAAGACATTGCTACGCTGCACCGTGTCGGGACGTTGACAGTACTTGTTGACGACCCTGCAAAAGCGGAACGATTCCCCGACAGGGTGCGCGCTAGCGTGGCCGGATCTTTCGAGTCGTTCGATCAGCTTGTCGGAGACCGGCGCTGGTCGGGTATTGTGATCGCTGCGGAGCGATCTCTGCCCACGGATTTGCTGCGACGGATTATGGAAATGCGGCTCAGTGGCGTTCGCATCTATGATTTGACGGATTTCTATGAGAAGTTCATGCAGAAGGTGCCTGTTCTGCACCTCAGGGACAACTGGTTTGTGCTCTCTCATGGCTTTGATCTGTTGCATCACGACGCCGAGCTGAAGATCAAGCGGCTGTTGGATCTGGGGCTGGCCGGGGTGTTGCTGGTTCTGGCAATGCCTATGATGGTGGCTGCCGCCGTTGCCATTAAGCTGGACCGGCGCGGCGATGCGAAAGGGCCCATTCTGTACCGTCAGCTTCGAACTGGGGCGAACGGAGTGGATTTCTATATCTACAAATTCAGGACGATGATAAATAATGCGGAACGCCAAGGGGCGCAATGGGCTGTTCCCGACGACAAACGTGTGACGCGCGTGGGCCGCGTCCTGCGCAGGACGCGCATCGATGAGCTGCCGCAGTTATGGAACGTGCTGAAAGGCGAGATGAGCTTCATCGGTCCGCGTCCGGAGCGGCCGGATTTCAACAGGCGGCTGGAGGAGGAAATTCCCTATTATGACCTGCGCCACCTGGTGAAGCCCGGCATTACCGGGTGGGCTCAGGTTGTGTACGACTATGGCGCTTCGATCGAGGACGCGCGCGAGAAGCTTCAGTACGACATCTACTACATCAAGAACTATTCACTGTTACTTGATCTACTAATTGTGCTTAAAACCGTTCGGGTTATGTTGAGCCGGCGTGGTCGCTGAACGGTATGATATGGGGCCTGTTTACAGTCATCGCTGAAGCGTGACGTTTCTGATCACCTATCTGCTGGCGCTGTTCCTGCCGGGCCGAGCTCTGACGTCTGTAATGAGACTGTCGGCGTGCCGGACGACGGCATCGATCGCACTGTCGCTGAGCGTTCTTGTCCTCTCACTGTTGCTGGCGCGCACAGCGGGGCTGGGCGTACAGGGATTCGGCTATTTGCTGGCGGGAACCTGGGCGCTGGTGGCAGCGGCCGCTGCGATGGCTTGGTGGCTGAAGCCACCGATTCCGGAACAGGACGACCGGGAAAGTGTTTGGGATGGCACCTGGATCGTGCCGGTTCTCACGCTCGGTGCGGTGGCCGGATACATGCTGTGGGCCGGGCCCTATATCGAAGTGCCTTCGGACGCGTGGTGGCATATCGCACGCATCAACGACCGGCTCGATATGGTGGCTGATGGAAGTATCGGATCAGTGCGTGCTGTTACGGACATGTTCGAGAAGCAGGCGGCCTACTGGCATACGATTGCCGCCTATTTCCTGCATATTACCGGGACCGGACTCGAGCCCGGGTTGCAGCACCTGGCCATGGCGAACACGCTTTTGTTCTGCGCCGGCATATATTCGTTTGCGCTGTTTGTATTCCGTGATGTGGTGGTGCGACGTTGGACGAAGCATTGGGTTGCGGCCGCGACGGTATTTTTTTTCTTTGCCCACTTTGGAATCAGCGTCTTTTCCTACGTGCGGTACTATATCTTCGCACCGACGGTACTAAACTACATCGTTTACTTTGCGGCGGTCGCATACACCCTGAATTACATTCGGCGGGGCGAGTGCGTCTGGTGGACTCCCGTCGTCACCTTGTTCCTCGGTGTGATTGCCGCCCTTGTACATATGCAGGAAGCGGTGTTTATTGCAACGATGTCCGGCGCAATGGTGCTGGTGGAGTTCCTGCGCGTTTACGCATTCCGCACAGGAATGGTCGTCGCGCAAGGTCCGGTCCTCCCGGAATGGGCTACGCACCGGCGGGTCGTGACGCTGCTGGCGGTGTTCGTGATTACCTATGGGTTGCTCCACATCTGGGCATTCCTGGAGGTCACCCGCCACAATCCGTTGAATCACGGTGTGATGGCGGATATCCGGCACTACCTGCCGTTTCTTCAGAATCTCTATATCCTCAAACCCAACCATCAGTTCTACCAGGTCATTACGGTCTGGGGTGTCCTCGTTTACATCCTGTTCCTGGCCGGGGTCAAGCGTTTCGCGCAATCCCCGTTCCTGATTGCGGGCATGGCAATGCCGTTGCTGACCGTATTCAATCCCGTCTTCACGGACTTTTTCCTCCGGTTTTCCTGGCCCGAAGTTCTGTGGCGGATGTGCTACATGCTGCCGCTGCCGTTCGTGGGGGCCTATTTCCTGGTCAAAAGCCTTGCCGGCGTGTTCCGCGCTCCGGGGGGCCCGGGAAAAGGGGCCTCCCTGGTTGCGGCCATGGCGTTGCTGGCTCTTCTTTTCCCGTTCCAGGGCACCTACTTTATTTCTCCCTACAGCAAGATTTATACTCTCGCGCCGGTGGCCGCCGGGAACGATCACCGCATCTGGCGGGATCTGCTGCGATTTCTGGACAACGAGCCTGCGGCCCGGATAGTCACGGATCCCGTCACGGGCTACGTGATCAACGGATTGACGGCGCACCGCTATCCCGGCTACAAGTTCTATGGCTCCCGCACGATGGGCGTTGACCGGGAAGCGTACTCTGCGGCCGACTTCCGACACGCGCACGGCGGGTTGGTGGTGATCAATCGACGCGATGGCGCCGCCAGCGAAACCGGCCGCCACGGCAGGCACTGGCCCGCCGATGTCATGCAGGTGTCCGGACATTATTCGCCTGCATTCGTACGTTTCGTGGTGGAACGGCCCGGCATGTTTAAGCCGCTTTGGGAGCAGGATCAGGTGGCGGTCTACCGGATAACCGAATCCGGAGAGGCGCGCAGCGGGCGGGAGCCACGGATTCCGGTGGCGGCGTCCAGCGCGATTGTCCCCGGCCGGTGGGGTGAATTCATGTTTTATTCTCTCGAGAGAAGTTGATGGGAACGATAGTGGTAACCGGCGGTGCCGGATTCATCGGGTCGGCGGTGGTGCGTGCGCTGATACGGGAAACGGACGACCTGGTGGTCAATGTTGACAAGCTGACCTACGCGGGCAACCTGGCGACGCTCGAGGGCGTTTTTGACGACCGCCGGCACGTATTCAGGCAGCTCGATATCTGTGACGGCACCGCCATGGGTGCGCTGTTTGGCGAGTTTCAGCCCGACCGGGTCATGCACCTCGCCGCCGAGTCCCATGTTGACCGTTCCATTGACGGTCCGAGTGAATTCATAAATACCAACATCGTCGGGACCTATACGCTGCTGGAGAATGTCCGCGAGTACTGGAAAGCGCTGCCGGACGACAACCGGCATGCGTTCCGGTTTCATCACATCTCCACGGACGAAGTGTATGGCAGTCTCGGGCCGGAGGGCTATTTCACCGAGGAGACGCCATACCGGCCGAATTCGCCATATTCGGCCAGCAAGGCGTCGTCCGACCACCTGGTGCGGGCATGGCACCAGACTTACGGCCTGCCGGCGGTGATTTCCAACTGCTCGAACAACTACGGACCGTACCAGTATCCCGAAAAGCTTATCCCGTTGATGATCAACAAAGCCCTCTCGGGGGATCCCATGCCGATCTACGGCAAAGGCGACAATATCCGTGACTGGCTGTATGTCGAGGATCACGCGCAGGCGCTGATCCGGATACTTTCCCGCGGCCGGCCCGGCGAGGTTTACAACGTCGGCGGAGACAATGAGCTGACCAACCTGGAAGTCGTTGAGCGGATCTGCGACGAACTCAACGCGCAGTCGCCCCGGCCGGACGGCCGAGACTACCGGGAGCAGATCAGCTTTGTTCAGGATCGGCCCGGCCACGACATGCGCTATGCCATCGATGCCGGCAAGCTGAAGCGGGAGCTCGGCTGGAGCCCCTCCGAGTCGTTCGACACCGGCCTGCGGCAAACCGTACGCTGGTATCTCGACAACCCGCAGTGGAGCACGACGACCCAGAAGACATACAAGGGCGAAAGGCTCGGGGTGGGTGCATGAAGGGAATCGTGCTGGCCGGCGGCTCGGGAACGCGGCTGCATCCGGTCACCGAAGCAGTGTCCAAGCAGCTGCTCCCGGTCTATGACAAGCCCATGATTTACTATCCGTTGTCCCTGCTCATGCTGGCGGGGATCAGGGATATCCTGATCATCTCGACGCCGCGGGATGTGCCCCGGTTCGAAGAGCTCTTCAGCGACGGTTCGAGGCTGGGCCTGAATATTTCCTACGCCATGCAGCCGTCCCCGGACGGATTGGCGCAGGCATTCGTTATCGGCGCCGAGTTCATTGGCGACGCCTCCTGCGCCCTGGTTCTGGGCGACAATGTCTTCTATGGCCGGGGATTGACCGAGTCCCTGCGCAGGGCGGCACAGCAGTCGTCCGGAGCGACCGTGTTCGCGTATTCCGTGAAGGATCCGGAGCGCTACGGCGTGGTGGAGTTCGATGACGCGGGCACTGCGCTGTCACTGGAGGAAAAGCCGGCCGAGCCGAAGTCCCACTACGCCGTGACCGGCCTGTATTTCTACGACAATCGCGTCATTGACGTGGCCAGGCAGGTCCGACCGTCGGAACGGGGTGAGTTGGAGATCACCGACGTGAACAAGTGGTATCTGGAGCATGATGCGCTTTCGGTGGAAGTCCTTCAGCGTGGCATGGCGTGGCTCGACATGGGCACGCACGATTCGCTGCTGCAGGCCTCCATGTTCATCGAGACCATCGAGAACCGCCAGGGCCTCAAGGTCGCCTGCCTGGAAGAGATCGCATACCGACAAGGATTCATTGACGAACAGATGCTCCAGCAGGCCGTGGACAAGTATGGCAAGAGTGGATATGGAGAATACATAAAATCACTGTTGGCAGGGCATTGAACCCGCTCGGGCGGCCGACTGGAAGGCGGTCCGCCGGCGCGGTTCCGTCCCGTGCTTGCGACTCCGTAGCGCCCCCGGTGGCCCCGGCCGCCGTGCACCCCTGATATGTGGCAATACCGTTATCTGGCCGCGCAGTTGGTGAAGCGGGACGTGGTGGGCCGCTACCGCGGCTCGCTGCTGGGCCTGGTTTGGTCTTTCCTGCATCCGCTGTTCATGCTGCTGGTCTACCTGTTCGTGTTCGGCGTGGTGTTCCGGATCAAGTGGGGCCTGGATACGGATGGTGGGGAGAAGTCGTTCGGGGTCATCCTGTTTTCCGGTCTGGTGCTGCACGCGATGCTGGCGGAATGCCTGGTGCGGTCGCCGGCGATCATCATCAACAACACCCAGTTCGTGAAGAAGGTGGTGTTTCCGCTGCAGGTGCTGCCCCTGATGATTGTGAGCACTGCGGTTTTTCACTTCTGCATCGGCTTCATTCTGCTGTTTGTTTTCAATACGTTCGCCCATTTCACCATCCATGCCACGGTGCTGTACGCGCCCCTGGTGGTGTTGCCCATTGTCATGCTGGGGCTGGGGATTTCCTGGTTCCTGGCGTCCTTCGGCGTGTTCGTCCGGGACGTCGGGCAGATCACGGGCATTCTGGCGACGGTATTGCTGTTTCTCTGTCCGATTTTCTATCCGCTGGAGGCCGTGCCGGAACAACTTCGGTGGGTGCTTTACTTCAATCCGCTGACACTGATCGTCGAGCAGTTCCGGGGGGTATTAATATTCGGCCGGAGCCCGGACTGGATTCCGCTCGCGATCTACTACGTCGTGTCCCTGGTGGTCCTGCGGCTCGGCTACATGTGGTTCATGCGCACACGCAAGGCGTTCGCCGATGTCCTCTGACGCGGTAGTGCGCCTGGCGGGCGTGTCCAAGTGTTACCGTACTTTCCGCAAGCCGCTGCACCGGCTGGTCCAGCTTTTCTCGTCCCGGCGCAGGTTGTACGAGGAGTTCTGGGCGCTGCGGGACGTCGACCTGGCAGTGGTCAGGGGCGAGACCCTGGGAATCGTCGGGCAGAATGGCTCCGGAAAATCGACCCTGCTGCAGCTCGTCGTGGGAACGCTCTCGCCCACCTCGGGCACGGTCAACTGCGACGGCCGGATCTCGGCAATCCTGGAACTCGGCGCGGGCTTCAACCCGGAGTTCACGGGCATCGAGAATGCCCGCCTGAATGCCGCCATCGTCGGCATGTCCCATGAAGAGATCGATGAAAGAATGCCGGCAATACTCGCATTCTCCGAGCTGGGGGAATTCATCGACAAGCCGGTCAAGACCTACTCCAGCGGCATGTACATACGTCTGGCGTTCTCCGTGATCATCAACATGGATCCGGATATTCTCGTCATTGACGAAGCGCTTGCCGTGGGCGATTCCCGTTTTCAGCGCAAGTGCTTTCGGAAGCTGGATGAGCTCCGCAACGCGGGAACCACCATCCTGTTCGTGACCCATGCCACGGACGCGGTGATCGCGCACTGCGACCGGGCCGTGTTCATGCGGGACGGCCGCGTTGTGACCGTGGGCGATCCCAAGGAGGTGGTGAACAACTACCTCGAGAGCATGTTCGAGTCCGGCGCCAATATCGCCGGGGACCAGCGGGCCGCCGCGGCGGACGGCCTCGACGACCGGCGTCTGAGCACCGATCCGTCGATCGACGCCTGCAGCCTGCGTCCCACCTACAACGACACCGAGTATGAATGGGGCGACGGGGGCGCGCGCATCATCGACTACCTGGTGCTGGACGATGACGGCGAACCGGTACGGGGTCCCGTGGCGGCGGGGTCGCGCATCGCGGTGCGTGCCGCCGTGCATTACCGGGAAGCGCAAAGCGGGGTCATCTACGGCCTCACGATCAAGACCGTGGACGGCACCTCGGTGTTCGGCACCAATTCGGATCGCCTGAAAGTCGATGCCGGAGCGCCTGCCGCCGGCGAGACGGTGATCGTAACGTTCTCGCTCGCCCTTCACTTGATCGGATCGGAGTACTTTTTCTCCCTCGGTGTCGTCGCCGGCCGCGGAGGCATGGAGCACGAGATTCTCCACCGGCGCTACGACCTGTTCCGGCTCAAGGTGCAGGACGACAACAGCGCATTCGGATATGCCGCGCTGCCTGCGCGCATCGAGATCCAGCGCCAGGAGTCGGCCCAGCCGTGCTGAACGAGCTCAATCGTTTCAACCGGCACGGCGACGTGCTCGTCCACGACCAGTCGGGGGATTTCAACTACTCCGATGGCAGCGACGTGGAGCAGTACCTCAAGGCGGTGCTGGAGCGGGCCGACGACCTGTCCAGTTGCTCGGTGGAGCTGGAAGCGGCGATCCGGGACTGGGCGACGGAATATCACTTATCCAGCAAGCGGGCCAACCTGCTGCGTGGATTCGATTTCCCCGCCGGAGGCCGGGTGCTGGAGCTCGGCTGCGGCTGCGGCGCCGTGACCCGCTACCTGGGGGAGCAGGGCCTGGCGGTGGATGCGGTGGAGGGCAGTCCCGTGCGGTCGGAGCTGGCCGCGATGCGCTGCCGGGATCTAAAAGACGTCTCGGTCTACTGCGCCAACTTCAACGATGTCGTACTGCCCGAGGGCCACTACGACCTGGTTTGCCTGGTCGGGGTCGCGGAGTACGCGGCCCGCTTTATGACCGGTTACGGCGACGCCCATCCGGTGGTCAGCCTGCTCGCCAGGCTGAAGTCAACGCTGGCGCCGGGAGGGGTGATCCTGGTGGCGATAGAGAACCGGACCGGCATGAAGTATGTCCTCGGCGCCCACGAGGACCACTATGCCAGGCGCTTCGTCGGTATCAACAACTACTTCGGCGAGCAGGATATCAACACCTATACCCTGCCGGAGTGGGAGCGGATAGTCGACGCCGCGGGCATCGGCAACAGCCTGGTCTACCTGCCTTTCCCGGACTACAAGCTGCCCACCGCGATCCTGTCCCGGCGCTTCGCGGCGGAGAACCCGGCGTCCTACTGCCACCTCGAGGGCGTGCAGTCCCGCGATTATGTCGATATCTTCCGGCCCCCGGTGCGCGAGTCGCTGTTGTGGCAGAGTGCGGCGGCGAGCGGCTCACTGGACCTGTACGCGAATTCCTTCCTGTTCGTGCTGTCGCCGGACGACGCCGCGATCGATCAGGCGTACCGGTTCGATTTCGCCCATCTGCCCGGATTCTCGCGCCGCCGGGAATTCTGCCTGCGCGCCGTCAAGCCCGAGGGCGAGCCCGTGGTGCGTCGCCGCAAGCTGGTCGATCGGGAAGCGGACGGCGACCTGGTTCGCCAGCGGGTGGTGGACGAGCCTTACCACCGCGGAACGCTGCTGTCCGTGTTGTGGGCGCGGGCGCTGGAGATCGAGCCGGACAGCGACCGCTTTGCCGGCCTCGTCATGCAGTATCTGGCGTTTCTCGAGGAGCGGGACGAGCTCAGCATCGACCTCACGCCGTCCAATATCATCGTGGACGCCGATGGCGGGCTGCGGGCGTTTGACGAGGAATGGCTGACTTCGATCGAGCTGTCGAAGGAGTTTCTGCTTTTCCGGTCGGTGCTGATCCTGATGCTCTCCGCCGGCGGCGCCGCGCGGCCCTACGCGCGACGGCAAGGTCTGGAAACCGTACGGGACCTGGTCCTGCACGTGGGCAGCCTCGCCGGGCTGGACCTGGATACCGGGATGGAGGATCTCATCCGCAGGGAGGAGACCTACCAGCGGGCGATCGCGGTCGAGCGCAGCGGCAACCCGACCCGAAAGCTCCTGAGCCGGTCGATCGGAGAGGATCCAAGATACGTAGCGCCGGTGAAATCGCGCCTGTACTGGCGTTCCGGGGCGAAGCCCTTCGTGGAGGAGCACAGCCGGCACGTGTTCGTCGACAACGCCGACGAAGAGCAGTTGGTGCGCATCATGCTGCCCCCCGAAGCCGGGGCGGCGGACTGGATCCGGTTCAACCCCTGCGAGCGCGTCGACGACGGCGCCGGTTTCATGCGGATCCGGCGCATGGAGATCGCGCTGGTGGATCCGGACAGCGGCGACCGGTCGCCGGTCTGGCAGGTGGAGGATCCCGACCGTATCGCCCGCGACGGCCGCTTGAGCGGCATCCGGTATACCGATGCCGGGCAGGAGAGGATGTTCATGGTGACGGCCGACGATCCGGCCATCGAGCTTCGCTTCATCCCGCGCCGCCGGCTGCCGCCCGGGCATTACCTGGAGTTCACCGCGGTCACTGACCCTGCCGCGGTCCTCGGACTATCTGCTGGCGTGGGCGCGGTACCTGGCGGTCCAGGAACGCATGGAGCAGCGGCTGGCGGCGCTCGACGGGCTCGAGGCCTCCCACGCGCGGCTGCAGGAGGAGCTCGCTGCCATCAAGCGCTCCGGAACCTGGCGGACACTGCAGCACTATCGCTCCTTCCGAGCCGGTCTCGATCGCATGACGGGGAAGCTGCGGCTGTGGCGGGGCGTACACCGGAACCTCGGGCTCGGGCCCACCGTCCGCCGGGCGTGGCGGCAGGGGTCGAAGCAGGCGGCCCGGATAATCGGTCGGGACGACGGTGCGCTGGATCCGCCCACCCGGTACGAGACTTGGCGGGATCTGCACCTGCGCCGCGGCGGCCGGAATCCGCCGGCCGGGCCGCTCATCAGCGTGATCATGCCGGTATACAACGCCCCCGCAGCTGTCCTGAACGAAGCGGTGAGCTCCGTCAGGAAGCAGACTTACCGCAACTGGGAGCTGTGCATCGCGGACGACGCTTCCGCCAGTGAAGAGACCCTGCGGGTGCTGCGAAAGCTGGACGATGAACGCATCAAGCTGGTGACCCTGCCGGAGAACCGCAACATCTCGGGTGCCACCAACGCGGCGGCCGAGCTGGCGGGGGGGCGGTACCTGGCGTTCATGGACAACGACGATGTCCTGTCGGAGGACGCCCTGGCGGAAGTCGCCGCCGTCATCCGCGACACCGGCGCTGACTTCATATACACGGACGAGGACTTCATCAGGACTGACGGCCATCTGGATAATCCGCACCTCAAGCCCGACTACAATCCCGACCTGCTGCTGTCGCACAACTACATCACGCACCTGCTGGTGCTGGAGAAAGACCTGTTTGAACGGGCCGGACGACTGCGCCCGGAGTATGACGGTGCCCAGGACTACGACCTGGTCCTGCGGGCGGTGGAGCAGGCGAAGCGAATCGTGCATGTTCCCAAACCCCTGTATCACTGGCGAATGTCGGAGACCTCCACCAGTGTGAATCCCACCATCAAGGCAGGCGGCAACGAGAACGCCAGGAAAGCCGTCGAGGACGCCCTCCGCCGGCGCAGCATCGACGGCACGGTGGAGGAAGCGGGGCTGCCGCATTATTTTCGCGTCAGGCGGCGGATAGCGGGCGCGCCGCGGGTGGATATCATCATTCCTTTCAGAGACAAGCCGGAGCTGCTCGACCGCTGCGTTGCGTCCATACTGGAGCGCTCGACCTGGTCCGCGTTCCGCATCCTGGGGGTTTCCAACAATTCCCGCGAATCGTCCACCCACGACGAAATGGAACGGCTGCGCGCACTGGACGACCGGGTGGCGTTCTGCGAGCTCGATTGCGAGTTCAATTTCTCCCGGCTGGTGAACCACGGTGTGAGCCGCACCGACGGTAACCATGTACTGCTTTTGAACAACGATATGGAGATCATTTCGCCGGATTGGATTGAAGCGCTTCTGGAGCATTCACAGCGCCCGGATGTCGCCGCGGTCGGCGGCAAGTTGTATTATCCGAACAACACCGTACAGCACGCCGGCATCGCCATCGGTCTTGGCGGCTATGCCGGACACCTGCACCAGCGTGCCCGGGCGAGCTCGCCCGGGTACTTTAATCGCCTGAACGTCATTCAGAATATCAGCGCCGTCACCGGGGCGATGATGATGGTGGAAAGACGCAAGTACATGGAGCTCGGCATGTTCGACGAAATGGACTTCGGCGTCGCCTACAATGATGTGGACTTCTGCCTCCGGGCACGCGAGCAGGGGTACTTGAACGTGTTCACGCCCTACGCCGAGGCGTATCATTACGAATCCCGCTCCCGGGGGTACGAGGATACCCCGGAAAAGCAGGAGCGCTTCAACCGGGACAAGGAAAACCTGCTCAGGCGACACGGACCGGTCATTGAAAAGGGGGATCCTTATTACAATTCCAATTTTGACCGGAGTCGCGACGATTTTCGTCTGCCTTCCGAACCCGCTTCCGTCGCCAGGGGCTGATTATGGAAATTAGCGTGGTGGTGCCGGTATACAACGAGGTCGACAACGTCGAGCGGCTATACGACGAGATCGATCGGAGCCTGCGTGCACTGGAGCGGCCCTACGAGGTTCTGTTCGTGGACGACGGCAGTAGTGACGGCAGCCTGGATAAGCTGCGCCGGATCCGCGAGTCCGACGAGACGGTGAAGCTGATATCGTTCCGGAAGAACTTCGGCCAGACCGCCGCCCTTTCTGCGGGATTCGATCATGCCGAGGGCGAAGTGGTGATCACCCTGGACGCCGATCTGCAGAATGATCCGGCGGATATTCCCCTGCTCCTGAAAAAGATCGATGAAGGCTACGACCTGGTCAGCGGCTGGCGCTTCGACCGCAAGGACAAATGGTTTTCCCGGCGTTTGCCGTCGATGCTGGCCAACAGGCTTATTTCCTGGGCGACCGATGTCAAGTTGAACGACTATGGCTGCACCCTGAAGGCCATCCGCAAGGAAGTGGTCAAGAACATCACCCTGTACGGCGAGCTGCACCGGTTCATCCCGGCCGTGGCCAGCTGGATGGGTGTGAGCATCGCGGAAGTCAAGGTCAACCACCGCGAGCGAGTGGCGGGGAAGTCCAAGTATGGCATCTCCCGGGTGTTCCGGGTTCTGTTGGATCTGATCACCGTCAAATTCCTGTTGAGCTATTCCGGCCGTCCCATCCAGTTTTTCGGCCTTCCGGGCCTGCTCTGCGGGTCGGTGGGCGGGCTCATCGCCGTATACCTGGCGTTCCAGCGGCTGGTTCTGGGGCTGCCCATTGGTGACCGGCCGCTGCTGCTGCTCGCCATCCTGTTGATCATAGTCGGCATCCAGTTCATCGTGTTCGGGCTGCTGGGCGAGCTGCAGATCAGGACCTACCACGAGAGCCTGAAGAAGCCCATCTACTTCATCAAGGAAAAGGCAGGCTTTGACTGACGACCCCGCCGGCGGTGAGGTGGACAAGGATGCGCTGAGCCGCCTGCGCCGGGAGAACAACAGGCTCAGGCGGGAGATCGCGGCGCTGCGCGTGCAGGCGGCCAACGAGGCAGGCCGCCGCGACGCCAGGGAGCGCGCCCTGGAAACGGCACTTGACGACATTACCGGCTCGACGCTCTGGCGATGGGCCGTGATTGTCCGGGACCTGGGCGTCTACCGGGTCCTGAGCGCGTTGCGGGGACGCGCCGGCGGTGAAGCGCTGGAACCCGGCGCCCGGCGCGCCGGGCAGTACCAGGCCTATGTTGCAGCGACCGCGCTGACGCCGGATAAGCGAAGAGCGCTCGCGGCCCGGGCCCGCGAGCTCGAGCACCGGCCGCTGATCAGCGTGGTGATGCCGGTTCACAATACGGCCCCCGAGCTGCTCGCGTCCGCCGTGGCCTCGGTATTCAATCAGGTCTACGAGCACTGGGAGTTGTGCATCGCGGACGATGCCTCGGACAGGCCGGAGACCCTGCGGGCACTGGAGGGGATCGACGACCCCCGGGTGCGGCTGCGGCGGCTCGACCGGCGCCACGATATTGCCGGCGCCACCAACGAGGCCATCGGCCTGGTCGGCGGGGAATACATCGCGTTTCTCGATCACGACGACCGGCTCGCTCCGGATGCACTGCTTGAAGCGGCGCTGGAGATCAACCACTCCGGCGCGGATTTCATTTATACCGACGAGGACTACCTCGACGCCTCCGGCGCCCGGGTCAATCCGCATTTCAAGCCCGGTTTTTCGCCGGACCTGCTGCTTTCCCACAACTACATTACGCATCTCGTGGTGGCCAGCCGGGATCTGGTGGAGCGCGCCGGGCCGCTGCGCCCCGAGCTTAGCGGCGCCCAGGACTACGATTTCGTGCTGCGGGCGACGGAAATCGCGGCGCGGGTTCGGCGCATACCGAAAGTGCTGTACCACTGGCGGATGAGCGACACATCCACCGCCGGGCGGGCGGAGAGCAAGCCCCGTGCCGCCGAGCGCGGTGTCGAGGCGCTGCGCGCGGCGCTCGAGCGCCGGGGCCGGTCCGGGACGGTGACGGTCGACCCCGAGGTGCCGCATTTCTATCATGTCAGGTATGCCCTCGAGGACGAGCCGCTGATCAGTATCATCATCCCCTTCAGGGATCGTTCCGATCTTCTCCACTGTGTCATCGGCGACGTCTTGGAAACATCGACGTGGGGGAACTTCGAGATCGTCGGCATCAGCAACGACAGCGTGGAGCCCGAAACCTTCGAAGCCATGCGCGATCTGTCGGCACTCGACGCCCGGGTCCGCTTCGCGGAATACAACGCGCCTTTCAGCTACTCGGCGATCGTCAACCACGGGGCCGGCCGGTGTGCCGGCGAGCACCTGGTGTTGCTGAACAACGATATCCGGATCATGTCGGCGGACTGGCTCCAGGCGCTGCTGGAGCATTCTCAGCGTGAGGAAGTCGGCGCCGTCGGCGGCAAGCTTTATTATCCCGACGGCCGCATTCAGCACGCGGGCATCGTCGTCGGTATCGATGAATACGCCGGCCACTCGCACAAGGGTTTCCCGTCCGGGCACCAGGGCTACTTCAACCGGCTCCGCGTGGTACAGAATGTTTCCGCGGTGACCGGTGCGTTCATGATGGTCGAAAAGCGGCTGTTCGAGACGGTGGGCGGCTTCGACGAGGACCGGTTCGCGGTGGCCTGCAATGACGTCGATTTCTGCCTGCGGCTGCGCGAACGCGGCCTGTGGAACGTGTTCACGCCCCATGCCGAGGCCTGGCACATCGAGTCGGCGAGCCGGGGCTACGAGGACTCGCCGGAGAAGAAACAACGCTACGCGCGGGAGCGGCAATGCTTCGTCGAACGCCACCGCGCGGTCCTGGAGTCGGGCGATCCATTCTATAACCCGAATCTGACCAGTACCGCCGAGGATTTTTCGCTGCGTGAGCTCGAGGCGCAGCGGTGAATGACATGAGTACCGGACAGGGAGCGGGCCGCACGGAAGCACCGGTAACTCTGAAGCTTCACCAAGAGTTGCCGGCCGAAATCGAGGTCGGCTCCGGGCAGTTCCTGGTGTTGAGTGGTGAATGCCTGGCGCCGGGCGACAAAGTGGAGATGGTCTTGGTCGAGGTCGACGGCGTGGGGGAAGCCGCGGAATTGTCACGGATACCCGGCGGCGTAGCCTTCTGGCACCCGGTTTTCCTGCCCGGCAAGCTGGTCGGGTGCACGATTCAGCTGGATGTATCGCTGCGCCTGCGCGCCGACGGTACTCACAAGCGTCCCCTGGGCACGATAGCCTGCCGCGGGGTGAACTGGCGGCCGGTCGACGCGGCCGGGACCCGGGGCGGTGGACTGGTGGCCATCTGTATGGCCACCTACGAGCCGGAACTGGATGCGTTTCGGCGCCAGATCGACTCTATCCGTGACCAGACGCACGGCGCCTGGTTCTGCATCGTTAATGATGATGGCAGCGGCGACGAAACCTGGGCGCGGATGCAGGCATGCTGCGCCGGCGACAGCCGTTTCGTCTTCTTCCGCAACGCAAAAAACCTCGGGTTCTACGGCAATTTCGAAAGTGCCTTGAAAAAGGTCCCCGACAACGCGGATTATGTCGCGTTTTCGGATCAGGATGACCGCTGGTACCCGGATAAGCTGACCAGGCTGGTGCGGAAACTGCGGGAGGACGATGCCAACCTGGCCTATAGCGACGTCCGCATCGTGGACGAGACCGGCAGGGAGGTTGCCGGAACCTACTGGGTCAACCGGCGCAACGAATATCGCGACCTGAAGGTTGTGCTGATCGCCAACACGGTGACGGGAGCGGCCAGCGTCTTCAAGCGGGAGCTGCTGGAGTACCTGCTTCCTTTCCCGCCCCGGGTGGGGGACGCGTTTCACGACCACTGGCTGGCGTGCACCGCCATGAGCATGGGCAGGATCACGTATGTCGATGCGCCCCTGCACGACTATTACCAGCACGGCGCCAGCGTAATCGGCCATTGTGATTTCGTCCGCTTCACGCTCGGCCAGCGGATCGCGAGTCTGTTGAGGTTTTGCGTGCGCCTCTGCCGGCCCGGAGTGGCCGGACCGCTGCTGCGCGCCAAGTACGGGTCCGCGCTGGCGGTTTATCGGGGTGAATGCAGGCGGCTGAGGCTTCTGCAGGAAACCATCAGGCGACGCTGTCCCGTAGCCGCGGAGCGGCGGCGGGATCTGCGTCTTTTCGACGGTGGAATCCGGTCGGTGGTAAGGCTTCTCGTTCTACATGCCCGGGTACTGTGGAAAGGGCAGACCACCGACGATGCGGAAATCAGATTGGCGATGGGCGAGGCCGCCCGCATCGTGGAGCGACGACGAGGATGATTGATGCGACTTGTTGACAGGTTTATAAGGCGGGCCGCCCGGTCCCAGACGACGCTGCCATGGAAGGATCGCATCGGCAAGATGCTGAAGGAAACCTATTACAACGCGGAGGTGCTGTATCGCATCGAGGACAAGACGGCTCCGCTCAATATCACCCTGGATGGGGGCGCTGAAAAACGCATCAACCTGTTGATCCCGGAAATCAACTACAACAGCCTGTATGGCGGATACATGGCGAAGTTCAATCTGGCCAGGAAGCTGGTCGAGAGGGGATACCGGGTCCGGCTCGTGGTGGTGGATCCCAGCGTCTATTCGCCGGAGAGCTGGCGTGATGCCCTTCGTGGTTACCAGGGCCTGGAGGATATTTTCAATCGGGTGGAAGTCGCCTACCAGGGTGACCGGCGAGAAACCCTGGCGGTCGGTAGCGGCGACCGGTTCATCGCCACGACATGGTGGACGGCGTACCTCGCGCACCACGCGCGGGAGATCAACGGCGGTCCGCCGTTCGTGTATCTGATCCAGGAGTATGAGCCGTTCACTTTCCCCATGGGATCCTATTTCGCGATGGCGGAGCATTCCTACTCCTTTCCCCACAAGGCACTGTTTTCCAGCCGGCTTCTGAAGGACTTTTTCCGGAACCGGGGAATCGGCGTTTTCGACGACCGGAATGAAGGAGGTGCGTCATCGGCTCATTTTGAGAATGCGATTGTCAGTTACGATGCGGCCGAAGTCGATGCCGCCCTGACGCGTTCAAACGCGGGAACCCCGGACGGGAAGCGCAAATTGCTTTTCTACGCGCGCCCGGAGGCGCACGCGACCCGCAACATGTTCGAAGTGGCTTTCCTGGCCCTGGTCAGGGCGATCGAAGGCGGTGTGTTCGACGGCGATTGGGAATTTCACGGCATCGGCAGCGGCCACGGCAATATCGACCTGCCGCGGGGCAACACCCTCAGGATGCTGGGCAAGTTCGGGCTGGCGGAGTACCGGGAGGCTTTGCTGCGCTACGACGTGGGCCTGAGCCTGATGTACACGCCGCACCCGAGTCTGCTGCCCCTGGACATGGCTTCGGCGGGGGTGGTCGTGGTGACCAATACCTGCATGAACAAGACGGTGGACGAGCTGAAGGGGCTGTCCACCAACCTGATCGGCGCACTTCCGCACATTGCCGGTGTCCGCGACGGCCTGGAGCTGGCGCGGGAGCGCGCCGATGACATCCAGGCGCGGCGCGACGGCGCCCGGGTGAACTGGGCCGGCGACTGGGATGACTGCTTCCACGGGGAGATTCTCGCGCAAATGGACGACTGGCTGGGTTGAATGTCCTGCATCCGGATACGGTCCCTGGCGCAACGGCAATACCACCGGCTCTGCAGCCGATGAAGAAAGTCGCGGTAGTAATCGTGAATTTCAACAGCGGGGCGCTGCTTCGCCGGTGTCTGGCCGCTGTGCGGCGTCAGAGACGCGTACCGGATCGTGTCATTGTCGTGGACAACGCGAGCACCGACGGCTCGCTGGAATCGGCGGAGGCGGAATGGCCCGGCCTGGTGGTGCTCCGACTCGATGACAACGTCGGTTTTGCCGCTGCCAACAACCGCGGCCTGGAGCACTGCGCCGACTGCGACTGGGCGGCGCTGCTGAATCCCGATGCTTTTCCCCAGCCCGGCTGGCTGGAAGCATTGCTGGACGCGGCGGCGGACCTGCCTGGCGCCGGAAGCTTTGCGAGCTGCCTGATCATGGACGAGGATAATTCGCGCCTGGACGGAATCGGTGATGCTTATCATGTTTCGGGGCTGGTGTGGCGGATCGGCCACGGTCGGCCCCGTCCCTCCGAGCAGGTGCGGCGGGAGGTATTCGCGGCCTGTGCCGCGGCGGCAATGTATCGGGTGGAGGCCCTGCGGGACATAGGGGGGTTCGATGAGAGCTACTTCTGCTATAACGAGGACGTGGATGTCGGTTTCCGTCTCCGTCTGCGTGGACTGCGCTGCTGGTATGTCCCGGAAGCTGTGGTGCATCACGTCGGCTCCGCGGTAACCGGCCGGCACAGTGATTTCTCGCTGTTCCACGGCCACCGTAATCTTGTCTGGACTTTCTTCAAGAACATGCCCACCGGCCTGCTGCTGCGCTTCATGTGGCAGCATCTGCTTCTGAACCTGGTCACGCTGCTGGTGCTGAGCGTGCAATACCGGACAACGGCGGTGCTGCGGGCAAAGATGTCCGCGGTTCGGGGCCTGCCGGGCGCGCTGCGCCAACGGCGACGAATTCAGACCAGCCGGACAGCGATCAACGCCGAGCTTCTGAACGCCATGACCCGGGGATGGTGGCGGTGCTACTTCCAGCGCGGGCTGATCGATTGACCCCGGTCCGGCACCGCATCACGAACACCGAATGCCGAACACCGGACCCCGGATTCATCGGCCAGGGGGCTGGCCTCTCCCCGGGGCGATTATCCGCCTCCACCGGGATTGGGCGGGCGGTTCGCGATGATGGAGGTGCGTGGCATGGGCCGTGACGTGGTTGCCGTTATCGTCAATTTCAATTCCGGCCCGTTGTTGAAGGAGGCGGTCGACTCTCTGCTGGCCGGTACCATACGGCCGGAAATTGAAGTCGTCGACAATGCCTCCACCGATCACAGCGCCGACTTTCTGAACACCGATCCCGGATACCGGGAATCGGTACGATTGACCATGAACGATCGCAACCTTGGATTCTCCCGGGCCAACAATCAGGTGCTCCGTGGTGGTTCGGCGCGATACTACCTGTTGATGAATCCGGACTGTGTGCTCGAGCCGAATGCCCTGGCGGAACTGGTTGCCTACATGGACAGCAACACGGATGTGGGCCTGGCCGGCGGCGCCTTGATGAATCGCGACGGCACGCTGCAGAAAACCAGCAAGAGAAAGTTTCCAACACCCTGGAGCGCACTGGCACGAACGCTCGGGCTCCACCGGCTTGACGCCTCGGACGGGGCGCTGGGCGACTTCGACCTGGCCCGGAACCAGACCTGTGACGGGGGCCCGGAGACGGTGGAGGCCGTGTCCGGTGCCTTGATGTTCGTGCGCGGCTCCGCGCTGGACAAAGTGGGGCTGCTGGACGAGGGTTTTTTCATGCACTGCGAGGACCTGGACTGGTGCATGCGGTTCCGGGATGCGGGTTACGGGGTCGCATATGTGCCGTCGGCCGGCGCCGTACATGTAAAAGGCGGAAGCGGCCGGGGCCCCGGGGTGGTGTGGCATCTGCACCGCGGCATGATCAGGTTCTATGGCAAGCATTACCGGAACCGGTATCCGCCATACTTCACCTGGCTCGTGTATGCGGCCGTCTACGCGCGATGCGGAATCCTGATGGCCCTGAGCCTGGTTCGCCGCCGGTCATGAGGATCCTGGTGACCGGTGCAGGCGGGCTTGTCGGTGGACTGCTCGCCGATCGTTGCGAGAGCGCGGGCCTGGCGGTGGTACGCTCCGGCAGGCGGGAACGCGGCGGCGAGTGGCTGACGTGGGACATGTCGACAGAGCCGCTCCCCCTCAAGGGAAGAATTGACTGTGTCATGCACACAGCGCCCTTGTGGGTACTGACGGATCACGTTGAGTTCTTCGCATCCCGCGGGGTGACCAGGCTCATATGCTTCAGCTCAACGAGCGTGCTTACCAAGAGGGAGAGCGCGAGCCGCGCCGAACGGGCGCTGGCGGCATCCCTGGACCGGGCCGAATCCGGGATCCACGAGATCTCCGCCCGCCATGGCGTGGCGACGACCGTATTGCGGCCGACGATGATCTATGGCTATGGGCGGGATGCCAATGTGTCGGCCATCGCACGCTACATTCGGCGATACGGCTTTTTCGCGGTGGCGGGGGGCGGAGAGGGGAAGCGCCAGCCCGTCCACGCGGATGACCTGGCTGGTGCGGCCATGGCAGTGCTGGGCGAGTCCCGCACGATCGGTCGGACCTACAATCTGGGTGGCGGTGAGACATTGGCTTACAGGTCCATGGTGGAGCGGATATTCCATGCTCTGGACAAGCCGGTTCGGATCGTCAAGGTGCCCGCCGGGCTGTACAGGACGATCCTCGCGGTGGTCGGGGTCGTCAGAGCCGACGTCACGGCTTCAATGGCGGATCGTATGAGCCGGGACCTGGTTTTCGATTCCACGGATGCGCGGACCGATTTCGGGTTCGCGCCCCAGGGATTCCTCATGTACCCTGATCGGGACTTGCCGGCGGCGTGAATCCGGCGCTGGCGACCGCTGTCACCATTACCGCGTCATTCGCCGCCACGGTCGCGGCCACCTGGTTGGTCCGTGGCTGGCTCGAGCGGCGGCGCGTGTTGGACGCGCCCGGGACGAGAAGTCTTCACCGCAATGCTACGGTAACGGGGGGCGGCGTCGCGATCGCCATCGTGCTGGCGGTGCTGTGGATCCTCCTGCGGCCCATGGATTCCGCGCCGGGAGCGGTACTGCTGATTCCGGTGATGGGGCTGACGCTGGCGGGTTTGATGGATGACGTCAATGACCTTCCCTGGCATCAGAAACTCGTGCTTCAGTCCCTGGTGGCGGTGGCCGTCGTCTCCGTCACCGGCCCCTTCACCCGCCTGGAGTTGTTCGGGCTGTCGATCGACGCGGCGTGGCTCAGTGTCGTCGTTTCGCTGTTCTGGATTGTCGCGCTGGTCAATATTTTCAACTTCATGGACGGCATAGACGGCCTTGCGGGCGGCTACTCGGCCCTGTGCGCCTGTGTTCTGGGGGTATGGTTCGTCCTGGCGGGGGCAGGGGGGCTGGCCCTGTTCATGTACGGCATGATGGCGGCATGCCTCGGATTCCTGGTCTGGAACTGGTCTCCGGCCCGGATATTTCTCGGCGACGCAGGTAGCATGATGCTGGGCGGCACCCTGGCGACCGCCGCCCTCATCGGACAGCAGGACCACGGCATCCCCATCGGCGCCTTCATCCTTCTGTTTGCCGTATTCATCGGCGATACCGCCTACACGCTGGTCCGGCGGGCGATTCGCGGGGCGCCCCTGTGGCAGGCTCACAGAGAGCACCTGTATCAGCGGGCGGTGCAGAGCGGCCTGACCCATGCGTCCGTCGCTGGAAAGGTGTTGTTGATATCGGTGATAATATCGATTCCGGCGACACTCGAGATGGGTCGCGCCGATCCGCGGGTTTTGTGGCCGGTTTCATGCTTGATCCTACTGCTGGTGGTGATGATTTCAGTCAAACTTAGGGAGAACAGGACCCGATGAACCGGGTGCGGGAACTGGCGATGGGCCTGCTGCATCATTTCAAGGCGGCCCGTTACCGGTGGTGGGTGCTCATCCACGACTTGCTCATCGTCACCGTGGCCTGGTTCAGCGCCTACCGCCTGAGCTTCAACTACCTCGGCAGTATTCCGAACGTGTTCATGGAACAGGCGGTTCACCTGCTGCCCATCGTGCTGGTGGTCCAGGGGATCGCTCTGGTTGCGTGCGGTACGCACCGGGGAGTGTGGCAGTTCACGTCGCTTCCCGATCTCATTCGCATACTAAAGGCCGTTCTGTTGGGCACGTTCGTGATCGCGAGCGTCATATTCCTGTACGCCCGGCTGGAATACGTTCCGAGATCGGTCTTCTTTTTCTATGCGTTTATCGTCGTCGCCATCCTGTGCGCCTCCCGTATTGCCTACCGGCTCATCAAGGACCGGCACTTTCACCCCAGGGTTGCTGGCAAGGCGGTGATCGTCGGCGCGGGTGTGGCGGGGGAGCAGATCGTCCGGGACATCAACCGGAATCCGGAGCGCAGCCACGAAGCGATAGCGTTCGTCGACGACGATCCCGCGAAAATCGGCAAGGACGTGCAGGGCATCCGGGTGGCCGGAGGCTGCGATGACCTGCCGCGGCTTTGTGAGCGCTGGAACATCGATTTGATTCTCATCGCGGTGCCCAGCGCCACCGACCGGCAGATGCAGAGGATCGTGTCGATCTGCGAGAGCACGGGCGTCACGTTCCGCACGCTGCCGACGGTGAGTGACGTGGTGAGCGGTTTCGTGGGCATCAAGGACGCCCGGCAGGTCCGAATCGACGACCTGCTGGGGCGCGATCCGGTCGCCCTGGACTGGCGGCGTATCGATGCCAGTCTGGCAGGCAAGCATATTCTGGTGACGGGTGCGGGCGGCTCGATTGGCAGCGAGCTGTGTCGCCAGCTTGCGAGGATCCGGCCCGGGTCCCTGATCCTGTTCGAGCGCAACGAATTCAATTTGTACACCATCGAGCGCGAGCTCCGTGAGCAGCTGTCGTCCGCGCCGGTCCACGTGGTGCTCGGCGACGTATGCGATCGCGCTGCCGTAGCGAATACCATGGCCCGACTGTCCCCGGAAATCGTGTTTCATGCCGCTGCCTACAAGCATGTACCCATGCTCGAAGGTCAGGCCAGGGAGGCGGTCCGGAACAACATCGTCGGCACCGCGAACGTGGCACAGGCGGCCCACGAACAGGGCTGCGAGGCGTTCGTGTTGATTTCGACGGACAAGGCGGTGAATCCCTCCAGCCTGATGGGCGCCTCGAAACGGGTGGCGGAAATCTACTGTCAGGCGCTCGACAGGCAGTCGGAGACGCGTTTCATCACAGTGCGCTTCGGCAATGTCCTCGGTTCGGCGGGCAGCGTGGTGCCCCTGTTCGAGGAGCAGATCAAGCGGGGCGGACCGGTCACCGTGACCCACGAGGACATGACGCGGTACTTCATGACCATCGCCGAGGCCACGCAGCTCATCATGGAATCGTCCGCAGTGGGCAGTGGCGGCGAGATTTTTACCCTGGATATGGGCAAGCCGATCAAGGTCTCCTTCCTGGCGGAGGAGATGATCAAGCTTTCCGGAATGGTCCCCGGCGAGGATGTCAGGATCACCTACACCGGCCTGCGTCCCGGTGAGAAACTGCACGAGGAGCTGTACTACCCCGACGAGGCCCCCCGCAGGACCGCCCACGAAAAGATCAACCTGGCGGAGGGTCCGGAAATGGACTGGAAAGTGGTCAGCCCGCTGGTGGATCGCATCAGTACGGCGGTGGATCAGTACGACATTCTCGAGATCAGAAACCTCGTGTGCCACCTGGTGCCGGAATACGTCTGCGAGTTTTCGGACGCCGACGTGCCCCGGACCATTCATGCGTCCTGATCCGGACAGTTCCCGAGCCATGTTGAAGCGAAAAGCTTGATATCGTGTTGATTCCCGTCATCATGTGCGGCGGAACGGGCACTCGGTTGTGGCCCTTGTCCCGGCACCTGTTTCCCAAGCAGTTTCATGCCCTGACCGGGGGTCTGTCGCTGTTTCAACAGACGGTGCAACGATGCATCGGGTGCCCTGACACGGGCCGAGTTCTGGCCCTGACCGGCTACGACTACCGGTTCATGGCCGCGGAGCAGCTGGACGCCGTCGGGGTGGGAGACCGTACCATCATCCTGGAGCCCGCGGTACGCAACACGGCGCCGGCGATAGCCCTGGCCGCATTGCAGATTGTCGAAACGGACCCGGCCGCGGTCATGCTCGTGGTGCCCTCGGATCACTATATCCGGGACGAGGGAGCGTTCCGGGCGGCGATCGGAACGGCCGTTGAATCGGCGAACGCCGGCGGGTTAGTGACCCTCGGCATCACACCGTCGCATCCGGCGACCGGCTATGGCTATATCAAGGCGCAATCGAGCCCCGGTAAAAGGCTCGCCGGGGACAGGTACGCGGTGGAACGGTTCGTCGAAAAGCCGGCTCTGGAACAGGCGTCCGAATTCCTGGCCCAGGGCGGCTACTACTGGAACAGCGGCATGTTTCTGTTCCAGGCCGGCGTGTACCTCTCGGAGCTCCAATCCTTAAGCCCGGAAATTCTGGATGCCTGCAGGAAAGCCTGGGCGCGGGGTGCCGTAGACCATGGATTCCGGACGATTGACGCCTGCTACGGCGAGTCTCCCTCCGTGTCCATCGACTATGCGGTGATGGAACGAACCGACAAGGCGGTGGTGGTGCCGTATAGCGGAGACTGGAGCGATATCGGATCCTGGTCGAGTCTCGCCGAGACCGGTATCGAGCGTGACGACGGCGGCAATACGGTGGTCGGTGACGTCTACCTGCATGATGTCACGGGCAGTTTCATTTTTGCTTCGGACCGCCTCGTGGCCGGGGTCGGTCTGGAAGACACGGTGGTGGTCGAGACCAGGGATGCGGTGTTGGTGGCCGCCCGGGGTCGGGACCAGGAAGTGAAGCAGATGGTTGAGCTGCTCAAGGCGGACGATGCGCCCCAGGCCAGCCACCATACCCGGGTCTACAGGCCCTGGGGCTCCTACGAGGACCTCGACAGCGGACCCGGGTTTCACGTCAAGCGGCTCACCATCAAGCCCGGCGCCAGCATCTCCCTCCAGCGCCATTTCCACCGTTCGGAGCACTGGGTGGTCGTCCAGGGTGAAGCCACCGTCGTCCGCGACGACGAGACTTACGTCCTCGGAAAGAACGAATCCACCGACATTCCCGTCCAGGCAGTCCACAAGCTGACCAACGCAGGGGTGGAGGAGCTGGTCATCGTGGAAGTCCAGACCGGCGACTACCTGGCGGAGGACGATATCGAGAGATTGAAGGACGACTATGGCCGGTCCTGAGGGGAGCTTACCGTCGCCGAAGCGGTTCCGGTACCGGAGCGCGGGTGGGCGCCCCCAGAGGACGCGGTGACCGTCGCGGTGATCGGCGGCAGCGGTTTTCATCGCTGGGATCGATTCGAGCCGGCGGCGACGCACAATATCGAGACGCCGTACGCGACCGAGCCCGTGCGGGTCACCGAGGGCACGCTCGCCGGGCAGGCCATCGTGTTCCTGCCGCGGCATGGACGTGACCACTCACTGCCGCCCCACCTCATCAATTACCGGGCGAACCTGTGGGCGCTCAAAGAGCTCGACGTTGCCGCGGTGGTGGCCATCGCCACGGTGGGAGGCATTTCAACGGCCGCGGCGCCGGGTGCCTTGATGCTCCCGGACCAGCTGCTGGACTATACCTATGGCCGCGCCCAGACGTTTCACGACGGTGCGGACGGCGTGGTGGCCCACGTGGATATGACGGAGCCTTATTGCGAAGCACTGCGCGGATGCCTGCTCGAAGCGGCGGTGGGAAGCGGTGTGCCGGTGATTGACGGAGGCACTTATGCGGCGACCCAGGGCCCGCGGTTCGAGACGGCGGCGGAAATCCGCCGCCTGGAACGGGACGGCGCGGATGTCGTGGGTATGACCGGGATGCCGGAGGCGGCGCTGGCCAAGGAACTGCAGCTCGCCTATGCCCCCATCGCCATCATCGTCAATCCCGCGGCGGGCAAGGCGCGCGGCGGCATCTCCATGGAGCAGGTGCGGGGATGGCAGTCCACCGGCCGGGCCCGGGTGGAACAACTGCTGGCACACGCGGTGCCCGCCGTCCACGACCAGGCGTTCGCGGTGCCACCCCCCTTGATCGCCTGATCGGGTCGCCGAGCTCAGGAACCCGAATCCGGCACCGCGCCTTCATGGCGCGTCACGGATACTATGGCGCCGATGTAGGGATGGTCGAAATAATGGATCTCATCGAGTTTGATCCGCCGGCTTTCGGTTATTGCGAACGTATCATGGGCATTGTCCAGGCGGACGCGGCCGGAGGAGGATTCATCGCTTCCGGATAGCTGGTCCGGCGAAGCCCGGTCCGGGAGTCTGGCGCGGAGATCCAGGTCCACGAACAGCAGGTGATCTCCGTAAACGCGCACGAAGCCCGTTATCCGCGGCGCAGCGGCGCCCCGCGCGTCCTGGAGCAGGTCAGAGGAAGCCGGGGTATCTTCCCCCAGCCGCACGTCGACGGCGCGACTCCGGCTCAACAACGGCTGCACCCAGGCCGAGGCGGAAAGCACGGAATACTGGGGACTGGCGCGCAGGCGCTCCAGGGCTCTACCGAGCTGCTTGAATCCCGTATAAGAGACGATGTCCCGTACGCGGTTGTACTGGTCGATATCGAACGCCGATTCCGGGAGATACTCCTCCACCGTCAACCGGTGGAGGGATTCGCCGCCGGACGTGTCCGGGCCCTGGTACTGGAATGCGATGGCTTCCACGTGGTACCGCTTTGTCGACGACGAGCTTGCGTCTTCCGACTGGGCGAAACTCATCTGGCCCCCGAGCAGCCAGAGGACAATCAGTGAAACGATGCGTGGCGTGGTCATGCCTTGACATTATAGGCAATTCGGCAACTCGGGGACAGGGCACCATGATGCTCGCTTCGTCCGGATTGCGCACACCGCGAGCGGCTACCCTTCGACCGGATCGTGATACCGTTGTGGTGTCGGCGAGGCGAGCCCCCTCGCCGATTGCCACTTCGGGCAATGCCTCATCGGCCAGGAGGCCGGCCTCCTGCGGGCTACGTTTTGTCATATCAAAATCAATTTACAGGCTGCTGACATGACAGTGAGAAGTGTGCTGAAAATGGGGGACTCCCGGCTCCTGCAGAAATCCGAGCCGGTCCGGTCCGTGCCTTCCGAGGTGTTGAACGAGCTGGTCCGGGATATGTTCGATACCATGGCGGCGCTGAACGGCGCCGGCCTGGCGGCCCCCCAGATCGGCGTGTTGCAACGGGTAGTGATCTTCGGGGTCGAATCCAATCCACGCTATCCCGACGCGGAACCGGTGCCGACGACGGTATTGATCAATCCGGTTGTCGAGCCCCTGACGGAGGAGCTGGAACACGGCTGGGAAGGATGCCTTAGCGTACCGGGCATGCGCGGGCTCGTGCCGCGGCCCTCGCGCATCCGATATCGCGGCGTTGACCAGCACGGCACGCCCATCGAGCGCGAGGCCGCCGGTTTTCATGCCCGCGTGGTGCAGCACGAGGTGGATCATATCGACGGCGTGCTGTACCCGATGCGCATCGAAGACATGCGCCATTTCGGATTCGAGTCGGAGCTGTTCCCGGAACTGTCGGGTTAACCTTGATTGGATGAGAATCGATCACTGGTGGATCGGTGATACCGCCGTTTTCTCAGTTGAGCCCGGGATTATCCGGCTTCCCATCGAGCCACCGAATGTTGGTTCGGCAAGACCCATGTGGGTCAGCCTTCAGGGCTGACATGTCAGGCCTGAAGCCTGACCCACAAAGCCTGATCCACATGGGCCTCGGTTTGTCATATCAACGCTAGGAGCCGATTCCCGCGACTCCACCCGACGCCTCACGAATCACCCCTCCCTCCCACAACCGACATGATCGCCCGCAGGCATTCGAAGCGGCTGTCCTCGTCGGGGAGGTCCGCCCGTATGAGCAGGGTATGTGATCCCTGCATGCGGTAGCGCACGGGATCCGTTTCGATCATGCGCAGGATCGGAACCGGGTCGATGTCCGTATTGTCGGCGAATTCCACCCGCCCGCCGGCGGGACCGAGATTGATCCGCTCGATACCACTTCCCTTGAGCGCCGCGGCGGCCTCGGCGGCCCGGAACAGGGTCTTTGCCGCGTCCGGCATGAGCCCGTACCGGTCGATGGTTTCCGCCTGGAGATCGTTGAGTTCCTCGACGTCCCGGGCGCTGGAAATCCGTTTGTAGACCACCAGCCGCTGGTGCACGTCGTTGAGATAGGAATCGGGCAGCAGGGCGGGGAGGTTCAGGTTGATCTCCGGCGGCCTGGTTTCCGTGTCATCCCCGGCAGGCTTCGAGCCGGCGGCGCCCTCGGATTTCAGCGATTCGATGGCACGGTTCAGGAACTCGGAGTACATCGTAAAGCCGACTTCGTCGATGGTACCGCTCTGGGACTCCCCCAGGATTTCGCCGGCGCCGCGGATCTCCAGGTCATGGGAGGCCAGGGCGAAGCCCACGCCGAGGTCCTCCAGGGACTCGATGGCCTGGAGCCGCTTCAGGGCGTCGCCGGTCAATGCCTTGCGGGGCGGGGTGAGGAGGTAGGCGAAAGCCTGGTGGTGGGAGCGCCCCACCCGGCCCCGGAGCTGGTGGAGCTGGGCCAGGCCGAAGCGGTCCGCCCGGTTGATGATGATGGTATTGGCGGAAGGTACGTCGATGCCGCTTTCGATGATGGTGGAGCACACCAGCACGTTGAATCGCTGGTGGTAGAAGTCGCTCATGACCCGCTCGAGCTGCCGCTCCGGGAGCTGGCCGTGGGCGATCTGGATTTCGGCCTCGGGCACGAGCTCGGCAAGCTGCTCGTAGCAGCGGTTGATGGTCCGCACTTCATTGTGCAGGAAATACACCTGGCCCCCGCGCCTGATTTCCCGCAGACAGGCTTCGCGAATGACGGCGCTGTTCCATTCCCGCACGAAGGTCTTGACCGACAACCGCGCCTTGGGCGGCGTGCCGATAATGGAAATGTCCCGCAGGCCGGACAGGGCGGTATTCAGGGTCCGGGGAATCGGCGTGGCGGTGAGGGTCAGGACGTCCACCTCGGCGCGTAGCTGCTTCAGGCGTTCCTTCTGCCGGACGCCGAAGCGGTGTTCCTCGTCGATGATCACCAGGCCCAGGTCGGGGATCCTGATGTCCTTCTGCAGCACCCGGTGGGTGCCGATGAGGATGTCGACCTTGCCCTGGTCTGCCCGGGCAAGGACTTCGTCAACCTGCTTGCGGGAGCGAAAGCGGGACAGCAGCTCCACCACGACAGGGAAATCCGCGAACCGGTCCACGAAGTTGTCGAAATGCTGCTGGGCGAGAAGGGTGGTGGGCACCAGTACCGCGACCTGCTTGCCGCTGTTGACGGCCAGGAACGCGGCCCGCAGGGCGATCTCCGTCTTGCCGAAACCGACGTCGCCGCAGACCAGGCGATCCATGGGCTCGCCGGATTCCATGTCGTTGATGACATCCTCGATGACCTGGGCCTGGTCCGGGGTCTCCTCGAACATGAAGCCTTCGCTGAAGCTCCGGTAGGCGTCGTCCGGCGCCCGGCAGGCGAATCCCACCCGGGAATGGCGCAGGGCCTGGGTTTCCAGGAGCTCCACCGCCACATCGTAGGCGCGCTCCCGGGCTTTCTTGCGGGCGCGGATCCACTGCTCGCTGCCGAGCTTGTGCAGCGGGGCGGTCTCGGGGCTGGCGCCCACGTAGCGCGACACCGCCTGCAGGGCCAGGATCGGGATGTACAGCTTGTCGCCGCCGTGGTACTCGATGGTGAGGAATTCGGTCTCGTTGCCGTCGATGGTCAGGGTGGCCAGCCCCCGGTAGCGGCCCACGCCGTGGTCCTCGTGTACCACGGGGTCGTCGACCTGCAGTTCTGCCAGGGAGCGGATGATGGCATCCGGGTCGCGCCGGGACCGGTCGCGCCGGCGGCGCTGGGAAACCCGCTCGCCGAAAACCTGGGCCTCGGTGACGATCGCCAGTGGCGGCTGGCGCAGCAGCAAACCGTCCTCCATGTGATCCACGGTGATACCGACCCGGGCCTCGCCGTCCAGGAACCCGCGCCAGCCCGGATATTCCGTCACCGGCACGCCGCGGTCGCGCAGCACGCCGTGCAGCACCTCGCGCCGCCCCGGGCTTTCGGCGACCAGCAGTACGCGACCGTTGAAGCCGTTGACGAAGTCGATCAGCGGCTCGAACGGCTCGTGGGCATGGGCGCTGGCGGTGAAGTGCGGGGGCGCCGCGGTGCCCAGCGACGCGCCCTCGTCGCTGTATATGGAGTTTTCGATGCGGGCGAATCGTTCAACGGCGGCGGTCACTTCACCCGGGGCGAGGTACAGCGATTCCGGGTGCAGGACGGGATTCTCCCCGGCGAGCCGCACCAGCTCATAGCGGTCGAGTATTTCGGCGTGGTTGGTTTCGCAGGCCTTTTCCAGCGCATCGTCGTGCACCAGCACGGCGCCGTCCGGCAGATAGTCGAAAATCGTCGCCGTGGCATCGAAGAACAGCGGCAGGTAGAACTCGATGCCGGCGGGTGCATGGCCGCGGGACACGTCGCGGTAAATGGAGGATTTCTGGGGGTCGCCTTCGAAGCGGCTCCGGAATCGCTGCCGGAAGCCCTTCACCGCCTCCTCGTCCAGCGGAAACTCCGTGGCCGGCAACAGCTGCAGCGAGTCGACCTGGTCCACGGAGCGCTGGGTTTCGGGATCGAAATAGCGGATGGAGTCTATCTCGTCGCCGAACAGGTCAATCCGGAAAGGCTGGCGGGTGCCCATGGGAAAGACGTCGATCACGCCGCCCCGGACACTGTACTCCCCCGGGGTCAGGACCTGCCCCGCATGGTGGTAAGCGCCCTGCTGAAGGCGCCGGCTCAGGGCCCGGGCGTCGATGGTGTCCCCGAGCTTCAGGTCGAATGTCCGGCTCTGTACGTACTCCACTGGGGCCAGTCTCTGCATGAGGTTGGATACCGGCAGCACCACGACCCCGCGCTCCAGCCAGGGTAGGCGGTGCAGGGTCAGCAACCGCTGAGAGACCAGATCCGGATGCGGGGAGAAGTTGTCGTAGGGCAGGCACTCCCAGTCCGGGAACGCGTGCAGCGGGTCGCGGTCGGTATCGAGGAAGAATCGGAGCTGCGCCTCGATGCGGGCGGCGCTTCGCATGTCCGGCGCCGCGACGACGACGGGTTTGCCCCGGGCCGCCAGGGAGGCGACTGCCAGACCGAAGCCGCTGCCGAACACGCCCCGCCAGCGAAGCCGGCCGCCGTCGGGGGGGATCTGCGGGTTGAATATGTCGATCGTTGAATCAGCCACCGGGGAACGGATAAGGACGTCGGGGCGGCGGATTGTACCCGCGGCGGGGTGTCTCGTGGAGATCGCCTCAGCGTTTTTTCAATAGTGCGTAGAGCGCCCCGAGGCCGCCGTCGTGCCCCGGCGTTGAGCAATACGCCAGGACGTCCTGCCGGCGCGCCAGCCAGAGCGCGACCTTGTTGCGGAGCACGGGTTTTCCGCCCGGGGAGCGCAACCCCTTGCCATGGACGATTCGAACACAGGTCTGCCGCCGGCGGTCCAGCTCCGACAGGAACTCGCCGAGCCGCTGGTGGGCCTGGGGCACGGTGCAGCCGTGCAGATCCAGCTCGGCGCTGACCGCGTAGGCGCCCCGGCGCAGCTTGGTCAGGACCCGGCGCTGGACCCCGGCCTGGTGATAGAGCAGCTCGTCGCCGGTTTCCAGTTCGACATCGTCCAGGGCGCCGGTGGCGAGCTGCTCGAGCACCCTGCGTTCTTCCCGGTGCCTTTGACGGGGGACCGGGGCCGGGCGCGGCCGGCGGGGCCGGGCGACGTCGGCGTGCTGCCGGACCACGTCCGCCATCCGCTTTTGAAACAGGTCCCGCTCGTCGTCCTCGGGCATGTTCATCACCGGTTCAGCAAATTGGGGGGAGAATCCCTACAACCCGTCCAGGTACTTCTCCGCGTCCAGGGCGGCCATGCATCCTGTGCCCGCGGAGGTGACGGCCTGACGGTACACATGATCCATGACATCGCCGGCGGCGAACACCCCCGGGACGCTGGTGCGGGTCAGGTCGCCGTCGATGCCGCCGTTGACGCGGATATAGCCATTCTGCATGTCGAGCTGGCCCTCGAAAATGCCGGTATTGGGGACATGGCCGATGGCGATGAAAACGCCGTGCACGCCCAGGTCCGAGGTCTCCCCGGATAGGGTACTCTTGATTCGGGCTCCGGTGACCCCGCTGTCGTCCCCGAGGACTTCGTCGAGAACGTGGTCCCACATGATGCGGACGTTGCCGTCGTCGCCAGTGCGGCTCATCAGCTTGTCCACCAGGATGGCTTCGGCCCGCAGCCGGTCGCGTCGGTGCACGAGGGTGACCGAGGCGGCGATATTCGATAGGTACAGCGCTTCCTCGACGGCGGTGTTACCGCCCCCGATCACGGCCACCGGCTGCTGACGGTAGAAAAAGCCGTCGCAGGTGGCGCAGGCGGACACTCCCTTGCCCCGGAACGCTTCCTCCGAGGGCAGGCCGAGGTATCTGGCGGAGGCGCCGGTGGCGATGATCAGGGCGTCGCAGCTGTAGGCGCCGGCGTCACCGGTGAGCAGGAAAGGCCGTTCCTGCAGGGATACGGTATGGACGTGATCGAACACGATTTGCGTACCGAATCGCTCGGCGTGCCGGAGCATGCGTTCCATGAGCGCCGGGCCCTGCAGGCCTTCCACGTCTCCGGGCCAGTTGTCGACGTCGGTGGTGGTCATCAGCTGCCCGCCCTGCTCGATGCCCGTGACCAGCACGGGTTCCAGGTTCGCGCGGGCGGCGTAGATCGCGGCGGTGTAACCGGCCGGTCCCGAGCCGAGGATCAGGACGCGGCAGTGCTTGGTGTCCGGCATGTGCGGCAATGCTCCGGTTTGAGGCTGCGGACGGAAATTCGTCCCGGGATGATTCATTTTATATGGTACGCGAGTGATGTGAATTCAAGCAAAACAGGCGGTAGTGGCTCATTGAAAATGCGCGCGAATGTATAGTGTGTCAGGGCCGGAGGGGCCTCCCCCAGGGCCGCTGTAAATACATCCCTGTACGCTTCGGCTCAAACGTCCCTGTTTTCGACAGCCCTGGGGGAGGCCCCTTGCGGCCCTGATCCAATCATTTATTCGATCTGAGGGACTATTAAACAGGCCCGGGCACGAAGTCATGCGAAGACCCACCGTTGTCATTTAGAATAGCGCCGCTCAAACGCGTCTAACCATGCAACAAGCCCGGAAAAAAACCCAGAAAAGCAAGCCCCGCCCGGCATCCGCCGGTCTGACCCGGCACGCCGGCGAGGCGCTGCTGATCCTGTGCATGGCCGTCGCCCTGTATTTTCTGCTGGCGCTGGCGACCTATTCGGCCCACGACCCCGGCTGGTCGAGCACCGGATTCGAAAACGGCGTGGACAATTGGGGAGGCCAGTTCGGCGCCTGGGTCTCCGATCTCCTCTACCAGGCATTCGGGCGGGTCGCGTTCCTGGTGCCCGTCATGGTGCTGGTGGTCGGCTGGCACGCCTACCACGGTAAGAAGCTCACCATGCGCCCGGAGGAGCTGCCCAGGAAGCTGGTGGGGGGGCTCGGCTTCATCCTGACAATCGTCGGCGGCTGCGGCCTGGAGAATCAGCACTTCGCAGGCTCCGCAGAAGCCTTCCCTTTCGTCGCCGGCGGCGCCCTGGGCGCCGTGGCCAGCGAGACCCTCCACGGCGCTTTCGGATTCGCCGGTTCCACGGTGTTTCTGTTGGCCATGTTTCTCACCGGCGTGACCCTGTTCACCAAGCTGTCCTGGTTTCGGCTGATGGACCGGATCGGCGAGCAGGTTTTCCTGCTCGGGAACACCCTGTATGGCAAGCTGGGCGAGTCGGTGGACCTGGCCGTGGGCATGAAGGCCAAGCGCGAGCGCAAGGACAGTGTGAAGGCCATACGCGAGAAGCTGAGTCCCGAGGGCAGGCGGCCGCCCCGTATCGAGCCCAAGATGCAGGCCCGGGCCGATAGCGGGCGCCTGGAGCGGGAGAAGCAATCAAGCCTGTTCGAAACCCAGACGAGCTCATCGTCGGTGATTCCACCCCTGACTCTGCTCGATCCCCCGGAGCAGCAGGACCAGGGTTTTTCCCGGGAGGCGCTGGAAGCGATGTCCAGGCTGGTGGAGAAAAAGCTGGCGGATTTCAATATCGATGTCGAGGTGGTGGCGGTGCACCCCGGTCCGGTGATTACGCGCTTCGAGATCGACCCGGCGCCGGGTGTCAAGGCCAGCCAGATTCAGAATCTGTCCCGGGACCTGGCGCGGGCGCTGTCCACGATAAGCGTTCGAATCGTGGAGAATATTCCCGGCAAGACCGTTATCGGGCTGGAGGTGCCCAACGAGACCCGGGAGGTGGTGCGCCTGGTGGAGGGGCTGTCGTCGAACGCCTACGAGGAAGCCAATACGCCGCTGCCGCTCATGCTCGGTAAGGATATCAGCGGCGGCACGGTGATCGCGGACCTCGGCCGGATGCCTCACCTGTTGGTGGCGGGCACCACGGGTTCCGGCAAGTCGGTATGCCTGAATGCGCTGATCCTGAGTATTCTCTACAAGTCCTCGCCGCAGGACGTCCGGCTGATCATGATCGACCCCAAGATGCTGGAGTTGTCGATCTACGACGGCATACCCCATCTGCTGGCGCCGGTGGTGACGGAAATGAGCGAAGCCGCCAACGCGCTTCGCTGGTGCATATTCGAGATGGAGCGCCGCTATCGCCTGATGGCGTCCCTGGGGGTCCGTAACATCGCGGGTTACAACCGGAAGGTGAAACTGGCGGAGGAGGCCGGGGAACCGATACTCGACCCCCTGGCCGGCGAGCCCGACGACGCCGAGCCGCTGGCCGGCCTTCCCTACGTGGTGATTATCATCGACGAGCTCGCCGACCTGATGATCGTGGTGGGCAAGAAGGTGGAGGAGTTGATCACGCGCCTGGCGCAAAAAGGCCGGGCGGCAGGCATCCACCTCATTGTCGCCACCCAGAGGCCGTCGGTGGACGTGATCACCGGCCTGATCAAGGCGAACATACCATCGCGCATCGCTTTCCAGGTTTCCGCGAAGGTGGACTCGCGGACCGTGCTGGATCAGATGGGCGCCGAAAGCCTGCTGGGCCACGGCGATATGCTCTACCTGCCCCCCGGCACCAGCGTTCCGGAGCGGGTCCACGGCAGTTTCGTGACGGACCAGGAGGTGCACCGCGTGGTGGAGCACCTGAAGAACGCCGGCGAGCCCGTGTACAACGACGAGATCCTGTCGGGCAGCTCCAGGGTGAACGAGGCGGTCACCGGGGAAAAAGGCGCCGCCGGCGGCGGCGGGGGTCCGGAGTCCCCGGAGGACGACCCGTTGTACGATCAGGCCCTGCGCATCGTCACCGAATCCCGCCGGGCGTCCGTGTCTGCGGTGCAACGGCAGCTTCGCGTTGGATACAATCGCGCGGCGAGAATGATCGAAGCCATGGAGCAGGCCGGCGTCGTCGGCCCGCTTCAGTCCAACGGCAAGCGCGACGTGCTCGCCCCGCCGCCGCCGAACGAGTAGTCCGGGACGCGACCCGATTCACGATCCAACAGGAATTCAAGGCGCAATGAAACGATTACTGACCCGATTTCTACTGCTGGCCGCGGCGCTGGGCTGCTCGAGCGTCTGGGCCGAGGTGAGCGAACAACTGGAGCATTTCTTCGAGGACGTGCAGACCTATTCAGCGCGGTTCCAGCAGGTGGTGCTGGACGAGGGCTTCAACCCTATTGAAGAGTCCTCCGGGCTGGTCACCATCAAGCGTCCCGGGCGTTTTCGCTGGGATTACGAGCCGCCGGACGAGACCCGGATCATCAGCAACGGCGAGAAGGTCTGGATCTACGACGTCGCGCTGGAGCAGGTCACCGTCCGCTCCTACGAGGAAGCGCTGGGCAATACGCCGGCCGCGCTTCTGGCGGGCGGCGCCGGTGTCGGCGAAGCGTTCGAGGTGACCGACCTGGGTGCGGTCAACGGCCCGCTCCACTGGGTGCGCATGGTGCCCAAAAGCGAGGACGTGGGGTTCGAGGACATACGAATCGGTTTCGAGAACGGCCGCCTTCGGGTGATGGAGCTGGTGGACGGCCTGGACCAGACGACGCGCATTACCATGACGGAGGGTGAGGAGAATCAGACCATAGAGGATTCCCGGTTCCAGTTTACTCCGCCGGACGGTGTCGATGTCATCGATGAAACGGCGCGCTAGACAAAGTGTTTCACCGGAATTTAGGTGCCCGATGCGGTACGGCTCATCCTGGCCGCTGCCAGTGTCCGCCGCTGCTGATTTGGTAGCGTTCCGGTGCGTTTCGGGGCGCTCAGGAGCAAGTGCGCCTCCACGGGCCGCGGCTCGGTGTGAAGGCCCGCACGGTCGGCCAGTGCCGGGGGTTGTCCCCCAGGGCCGCTGTAAATACGTCCCTGTACGCTCTGGCTCAAACGTCCCTGTTTTCGACAGCCCTGGGGGACAACCCCCGGCACTGGCCTATGCCATGGGACCCGGGCTGGCGCTTGGGCCGAGTCACCGCCTGCGGGCCGCAAACAGGAACCCGGCAACGGACCCTGTCCCGGCGTGTGAATGAACGGGATCCAGCCACTGTTGTGGATCGGGCTGGCCGGGGCGGCCGGGGCCGTGCTGCGCTACCTCATCTCCCAGGGCGTGATGAACGTGTTCGGGCGGGGTTTCCCGTTCGGGACGCTGGTTGTCAACGTCCTGGGATCGTTCATGGTAGGCGTGCTGTTCGTGGTTTTCTGGGAGCGTGCCGAAGCCGGCGAGCTGCTGCGGCTGGTCCTGATCGTGGGCCTGCTGGGCAGCCTGACGACGTTTTCCGCGTTCTCCCTGGAGACCTGGATTCTCGTCCAGCACGGCGCTTTTCTGAAAGCGGGCGCAAATATACTGGCGAACGTGGCGATCTGCCTCGCGGCGACATGGTTGGGAATCATCGCAACCAGAACGGTGTTATGACTGGAGGTTAGTGCATTGCTCGATCCAAGTATTCTGCGCAGGAATCCGGAGTTCGCCGCCGAACGGCTGAAGCTGAGGGGATACGATCTGGACGTCGAGCGCCTCAGGACGCTCGAGGAGCAGCGCCGCACGCACCAGGTCCGGACGGAGGCGCTGCAGAAGGAACGGAACGAGGCTTCAAAGGCCATCGGATACGCCAAGTCCCGGGGCGAAGAGGCCGGGGAGCTGATGGCGCGGATGAAAGTCGTCAATGAAGAGCTCGATGCCTCCAGCGGCCGCCTCGAGCAGGTCCAGGACGAGCTCGCCTCGCTGCTGCGTGGCATCCCGAACCTGCCGCACGAATCCGTGCCGGGCGGCCGCGACGAGAACGACAACCTGGAAGTGCGGCGCTGGGGGGATATACCGGAGTTTCCTTATCCGCCGCTCGATCACACGGACCTTGGCACCCGCCTGGGCGGTCTGGATTTCGATTCCGCCGTCAAGCTGTCCGGTTCTCGTTTCGTGGTAATGCAGGGTGATCTGGCCCGGCTGCATCGGGCGTTGATTCAGTTCATGCTGCAGGTCCATGCCGGGGAACACGGCTATGTGGAGACCTATGTGCCGTACCTGGTGAACCGCGAGAGCCTGTTCGGGACGGGACAGCTGCCCAAGTTCGAGGAAGACCAGTTCGCGACCCGGGGGGACGAGGACCTGTTCCTCATTCCCACCGCCGAAGTCCCGGTGACCAACCTGGTCCGGGACGAAGTGCTGACGAAGGATGACCTTCCCGTCAAGCGCGTGGCGCACACGCCCTGTTTCCGCAAGGAGGCGGGCAGCTATGGGAAGGACACGCGGGGAATGATCCGTCAGCACCAGTTCGAAAAAGTGGAACTGGTTCAGATCGTCGAGCCCGCCCGGTCCTACGACGTCCTCGAGGAACTTACCGGCCACGCCGAAAGCATACTCAAGTACCTGGATCTGCCTTACCGCGTGGTATGCCTGTGCGGCGGCGACCTGGGATTTTCGGCGGCGAAGACCTATGACCTGGAAGTCTGGCTCCCGGGCCAGCAGCGTTACCGAGAGATTTCCTCATGCAGCAATTTCGAGGGGTTCCAGGCGCGCCGCCTCCGGGCCCGGTGGCACAATCCCGGGTCGGGCAAGAACGAGCCCGTTCACACATTGAACGGCTCGGGGCTGGCGGTCGGACGGGCCCTGGTCGCGATCATGGAAAATTGCCAGCAGGAGGACGGCAGCATCCGGATTCCGGCGGCCCTGCGGCCGTGGATGAACGGGCTGGATGTGGTCCGGCCCGCCTGAATGAGCCACCCCGGTGGGGTGAATCGGGCCAATATCTGATTGATTGTTTACAGTTTGCTTGATAAATTGCTGTTAACTCTCTGATCAGAAAAGAATTTATGGTGAACGGACCGATCACCGGGTGTGCGGGTGCCCCTAAAGGAGATCGGCCGGGTGACGCTATACCAAACTACAAAGGTAGTGTGTAATACTCCGCGCTGCACGGGGGTGTACCACGACGAATTGCCGTTCCACCGATCACGGACCACCATCGACGACACATGGGCCCGGTGCCCTGTGTGAGGCGTTTTAATGACTCTGGAAACCCGATTTCGAATTGCCGTCCTGTTTACGGTTCTGGTGGCCGTGCCGGGCACCATGCGTGCCGAGTTGGGACGGGACATCCATATCCAGGAAAGCGGGGAGATACGCATCGAAGTGGACCGCCAGGTATTCGAGGAATTCTCGAGATTGTTCGCGCTCGGATATCCACCGGCGACCGTCATGATGCACGCCGTATCCACCGGTATGTCGATCAGCGATATCCTCTATATCGCGGTGAAATCCCATCCCGACCGGGCTCAGGAGTTTTACGATACCGCCGAGTCCCTGTTGCCGGCGCTCCCCGGCTGGGTCTGCCAGGCGGACGATGAGCGGGGTCGCTATACCAGGGAGGTGAACCTGCCCGAGCTCGGAGAGGACCCAGGTGTTCGCCGGGTCGCGGAGTTGTACGTCAACGAGGATCGAAGGGTCGTGCCGTTTCCCGACTGGAGCGAAGGACGGGTGCATATGGAAGCCTCGGTGGAAGAGCTCGCGGGCCTGGTGAGCGACGAGCAGTGGTACGTCCCGGGGGACGATGACGGAACGCCGAGGACCGCGCCAAATCGACCCGTTTTCGTATCCGTCTACAAGCACAACGGGGAAATCGTGGTGGACAGCGGTGTCGATCGCATCCGCCGTGCCCGGGAGCAGGGCGTGGACCGGCTGCCTGTCGTATTGGTCTACAACAACGCGTTGCAGCGGCCTGTGAGCAGCTTTCAGCCGGATGTCACCCTCCGGGAGCTGGCGAACGAGTTCTACGACGCCGGGATCGAGCTCACCGCTGTGCCGGAATGGCAGGTTGGCGACCACCACAAGCGGGCCAGCGCCGCCGAGCTCCGGGAAGTGGTTGACGTGCCGGCCCGGGACGACATTCCGGCGCAGCGGTGGTCCGCGGCGGAGCAGGAGATTCGCGCCAACGGCATGGCGCTGCCCGGCCCCCTGCTCTTGACCCTGGTCCGGTCCGGCCGGGGCCGGGCGTGGGTTGACGATCCGGTAGCCTTGGCAGTCGCTTCCGACCTGGGTGTGGCGGATCTGCCGGTGGTGCTTTTCTATCACCGGCTGGACCGACGCGCCTGCGGCCAGCCTTCCAACTGCGAAGAGAAGCTGTGCGAGGCTGCCACGGCGGCCGGGGCGTCAGCCGAAATCTGCGAGTCAGGCGGGACCACGGCGCGGGCGGGTGCCGGCGCCTCCCGGGAGCTCCTACCCGATGGGAACATGGCTCTCGGCCTGGATCCCCGGCTTTACGACGGATTGAGCTATACCCAGAACCAATGCACTGCGTCGTAGAAGCCCCGGAGAGCCCGTGACTGACAACAATAGACCGAAAAGCGATTCCACCGCCGGAGTCGCGGGATGCGCCGGACTGGCCCTGCTGGTTCTGGTGATGGGTTATTCCGCGCAGAGCGCCGCTGAGGAAGCGCGCTTCGGGATCGCCCCGTCGGCGAATACCCAGCAGGCCGTCAGCGACGCACCGACCCGTTCCAGTCGTGAGCAAGAGGGTTTTTATGCCGGCATAGGCGCCTCGTATTCCCATCGCAGCAACGTGCGCCGGGATATCGACGGCAGCGAGGACGGTGACGCCGCCTATATCATCAGTCCGCGGGCGGGATACAAACGGTTCTTCGGCCGCCACAGCGCCGAGGTCGGTGTGACGTCCCAGTTTACCCGTTTTCAGGACTTCTCCGAGGAGAATACCGAGAGCTATACGCTGAGTGGCCTCACCAATCTGGATATTACCCGGATCCTGGACCTCGACCTGTATGGGTCGTTTACCGACACCGCAGAGGCACGGGGCGCGTCGGGCACCCGGATCAACCAGGACCCGGTGCCGGATCAGGTGGAAATAACCGGGTATGGCGGAGTGTTCACGCTGGGGCGGCCGGCGAGCCGCATCCAGATCGAGCTCGGTGCGGACCGGTCGCAGTGGCGGTATCAGAACAACCAGCAGGAATTCAGGGACCGCGACAATGATCGGCTGCACGGCCGGGTTTACTACAACATCAGCCCGCGCACTTCGGTTTTTGCGGGAGCCGGGCTGACGGACATCGATTTCATACGCCAGGGCGACAGCCTTGACAGTGAAGAGCTTGCCTACGAGGTGGGCGGTCGTTGGGATGCCAGCGCCAGGACGACGGGGCGGGTCAGTGTCGGTCGCACCGAGAAGGATTTTGACAACCCGGTGCTTGAGGACGCCACCACCACCACCCTGGCAGGCCGGCTGAGCTGGGACGCCAGGCCCCGGACGACGTTCAACCTCTATGGCTCCAGGCAATTCGAGGAAACGACTTCTGCGACCGACAGTTTCTACGTCAGCGAACTGGTGGGCCTCAGCGTGGACCAGTCTTTTGGAGCGCGCTGGAACGCCTTCGCTTACTACAACATAACCAATGACGAATTCGAAAGCGGCAGGGAGGACCAGATTACGGATTATGGTCTGGGCCTGGATTATTCGTTGAGGCGCTGGTTGTCCATCGGGGCCCAATTCAGCGTGGTCGAGCGCGATTCGAATGTCCCGGGGAACGACTATACGGATGAAATCCTGAGCCTGTTCATCAACGGCAATTTCGAGATCGGCAACCGATGATCAGCAATCGCTTTCACCTGACCGGCCTGGCGGCGATGACCAGGCAGCTCGGTTCAATCATCGTGGCCTTTATTGTTATGGGCGGGGCTGCGCAGACCTTTGCGGCGGATGATTCGGACTACATGCTGGCGCCCGGCGACGTCATTAGCATCAAAGTGTTCAACGAGCCGGAGCTGAGCGTGGAAGGTCTGAGGATTCCCGGCAACGGAGTCGTCTCGTATCCTCTGCTCGGCAGGATCGATACCCGGAACCACTCCCTGGCGACTTTCGAGAAACACCTGACCGCGCTGCTGCTCAATGGATACCTCAAAAAACCCGAGGTTTCGATCTCGATGTCCGAGTACCGGCCGTTTTTCGTGAAGGGGGATGTGAATCAGCCCGGGCGGCATCCTTTCGCCGAGGGCATGACGCTGGAGCAGGCCCTGACCATTGCCGGGGGATCCGCCGAGTTCGGAGACAATACCAAAATATCCGTGAATCGCCATGACGGGCAGACGATCGAGGCACAGGAAGCCGGTTTTCAGATCAGGCCGGGAGACGTCATTACCGTGAAGCGGGATGTGCTGACCGAAGCTGAAGAGTCGATCAACTACATCTACCTGTACGGTGAGGTCAGCAAGCCGGGCGGTTATGAGTTCCGCAGCGGCCTGACCATCGAAAAGGCCGTTGCCATGGCCGGAGGCTTCACGCCCCGGGCTTCCAAGCGAAAGATCGATATTTCCAGGTACACCGAGGGCGAGGGCCCCCGTACTCTGGACGGCGTGGCCTTGACCGCCGAGATCGAACCGGGAGACGTGGTGACGGTCGGGGAGAGCTGGTTTTGAGCAGAGCCGTGGATCAGAGCAGCTATCGTGCGGATTCCTCCAATATCAGGCCTCTTCCGGTGGAAAACCGGCAGCGCCCGGTGCCGGAGTCCGATAACGATACCCAGGCCGCCATTACTAAGTATGTCCGTCTGGTCCTGCGCTACAAGTGGAGTATTCTCGCCCTGGCGCTGGTCGGTCTCGTCATCGGCGGACTGAAGGCGGCCAACGCGATTCCCATTTATCGGGCCCAGGCCACCGTCGCCATAGGTCCCGACTACTCCAATGCGGTCCCCGGTCAGAACCTCAATCTGTACTATGCCGTGTCCTGGCGCTTTTACGAAACCCAGTATGAGATGATTCAGAGTCGCGCGGTCGCCGAACGCGTGGTGGAGAAACTCGGTCTGGTGCATCGCAAGGATGTAAACAAGCCGGCTACGAAGGCACCGGATCTTCTGGCTACGGTCAAGAATGCCCTGGGGCTTGAAGGATTGGTGGCGGAGAAGGAGAGTGATACCGACGTGGCCCTGGACATGCAGTCCCCGGAGCAACTCGAACGCAGAAAGGAGTCGCTGGCGGGTATGATACGCGCCGGGGTGTCCGTCAGCGGCAGCGAGCAGAGCCAGGTTGCCCGTATCGGTTTCGAATCCCCGGACCCGGAGTTCGCGGCGGAGGTCGCCAACGCCGTGGTGGACGCGTATATCGAGTTGGGATTGGAGGCCAGGCTGGACCGGACCCAGCGAACCAGCGCCTGGCTCACCGAGAGGCTCGAGGACCTTCGCATGAAGGTGTCGGAATCGGAAAACCGACTGCAGGCTTTCCGGCAACGCGAGGGCATTGTCGATTCGGAAAGCATGGAGGAGATCTCATCCGCGAGGCTCAAGTTCCTGAACGATGAGGTGATCCGGACGCAGAAGGAAGTATCCGAGCTTTCGGACCGCTACGGCCCGAAGCATCCGAGAATGATCAATGCCAAGGCGGAGCTTGACTCCGCCCAGGCGCGTCTGGAAGAGGTGTCGCGGAGCATCGTCCTCGATACCAGCAAGCAGTTCGAGCTCAGCAAGCTGGAGCGGGAAGTCGCCGCGAACCGGCAGCTTTATGAATCGTTCATGGAGAAGTTCGAAGAGAGCGACATGTCGTCGCAGTACACCATCACCAACGCGCAGATTATTGATGCGGCCAAAATTCCCGGCACCGCGATCAAACCCGACAAGAACAAGTTCGTGCTGCAATGGGGCCTGATGGGGCTGTTCTGCGGCGTGCTGCTTTCCCTGTTTCGCGAGCAGCTGCACAATACTTTCCGTACCAACGAAGACATCGAGCAGAAGCTGGCGCTGCCGGTCCTGGGCGTCGTTCCGATGCTGGACCGGAAAGGGAAGCGCCTGGACAAGGGCCGGAACAGGAAATCCGCGAAAAAAGGGACTGCGCAGACGGTGCCTGAGCGGTATTTCATCGAGGATTCAAAATCGCCTTTTTCCGAGGCCATCAACCACGTACGCACGGGAATAGCCTATTCGGACGTGGACAATCCGCCGCAGACCATACTCATTACCTCCTCGGTTCAGGGCGAGGGGAAAACGACACTGGCCTCCAACCTTGCCCTTTCGTTCGCCCAGCTGGGACGGACGCTGCTCATTGATGCGGACCTGAGAAAACCGCGTGTGGAACACATTACGGACACCCAGGCCGCCGGCGGACTGGTGGAGTTCGTAGCGGGCATCCGCACACTCCAGGAGTGCGTGGTGCAGGACCCGGAATGTCCCTCCCTGTACATATTGAAGGGCGGCACGGTGCCGCCGAATCCGTTGGAACTGCTTTCCTCCCAGACTCTGGCGAGAACCATCGCCGACATGCGGGATAAGTTTTCCCATATCATCATTGACACCGCGCCCATTCTGCCGGTCAGTGACGCCATAGTCCTTGGCCATATCGCCGACTCGCTGCTGCTGGTGGTGCAGGCGGAACGGACTACTACGAAGATGGCCCGGGATGGCATCAAGCGGCTGGAGAATGCGGGTATTCGCACCATGGGTGTGGTGTTGACCCAGGTTCACGTACGCCGCTCCGCCTACTACTATGACGGGAAGTACCAGTACTACTACGGCGGCTACTACAGAAGCGCCGAAGACAATCCTGGCTAGGAGCCTGTCCCTTCTACTTGTCAGCCCCGGAACTACGACGCCGGTTTCTTCTGTCCGTGGTCGCCGCGGTCGCTGTTCTCATGGCGGTTCAAGCGTGGAATCGCGTGCAGGGCCAGTTGACCTATCTCCGCCTTCTTGATCTGAAGTCCGACTGGCATGAAGCAACCCGCGTGCCCCGGGACGAGGAGCTGAACAGAGGCTTCAAGCTGGGCTACAAGGCGCTGGAGCGGGATCCCGCCAGCGCGGACTACCGGTTCATGCTCGCAACCATGCATGCCTGGCGGGAAAAGGGGCTGCGCTTGTGGCCCGATCAGGCAGCGGCGGAAACGGACAAAATCGTTGAGAATCTGAAAGCGGCGCTGGCGCGGCGTCCGACGTGGTTCGAGGCCTGGGTTCTGCTTGCGCTGATCAAATTTCAGGCCGGCGAAATTGACCAGCAGTTCAAGGCCGCGGTCGAAAAGGCCATTGAAACCGGCCCATACGAAACCTCGGTTCATCACGGATTGGCCTTCATCGGCCCCAGGGTAGTCGATCGCCTGGGGCCGGAATTGGAAGGGCAGGTGCTGGATCTGATGCGTACGGCGCTGGACAATCCGGGCGTGGACAGGTTTGTCGTGGAGCAGATTGTAATGAGCGGCATGGAAGAACTTTTTCTGGATAAGCTGACGTCGGACGAAGGTCTCGCGAAGCTGATGGAGCGGTTTCAGAAGAAACGAAACGAAGCGCTGTGAATACCGGCTCGCCTACCCTGCACCGACCTGCGGTACTGCACCGCCGGGGGCCGGTGGCCGCTGCCGGTCCGTCGTGGCCGCGTCCGGGGCGCCTCGCCTCGCCGCCCGGAGCCGGGATCCCGGTGCGACATGCGGGTTAGGCTGGCGCAATGGGAAACGGTGCACGGCGTGCTGGTGTTCGGCGCCCTGCTGGTTCTCCTGCTCTATGTACCGATACCCCTGGGGTCCAACCGGCCGCTGGCATGGTTCGCCTGGGAAATCGCGGTATACGGCTTGTTGGCTTTCTGGGCCATCGGACTCGTGGCCGGCCGTACCCGGTCCCGCTTCGCGGCGGCGCCGGCGCGGATCATGGCGGTGCTTATTCTGTGGCTGTTGCTGATCCGGCTGCAGTCCCTGGCGCTGCCGGCCGGGCTGGTGGCGGCTCTGAGCCCGCTGGCTCACGCCATGCAGCAGAATCTCGGCCTGATCAGCGTTGCAGCGCCGAACACCCTGAGCATGGACCCCGCCAACAGCTACAACGAGTTCCTGAAGTATGGCTCTTATGTCGCGGTGTTTGCGCTGACGCTGGCAGCGGTTACGACGAAAACGCGGCTCCTGATGCTGGCAGGGACGGTCATACTGGCAGGGGTGCTGGAATCGCTGTTCGGGATCTACAGCCATGCCACGGGCTACGTCATTTTCCCTGAGACGGAGGCCGCGAATGAGCTGCGGGCGGGCACTTTCGTGAATCGCAATCACTTTGCCAATCTGCTTACGATGTCCCTGGGCCTGGTTCTCGGCCTGATGACGGGGATAGTCAACGGCCAGCCGGAAGGCCACAGACTGAAATTCAATTATTACAAGGATGCCGATCTGGCACTGTTCCTTCTGCTGCTGGGAACTGCATTGTTGATCGTAGCCGGGATTTTCGTGTCCGGGTCAAGGGCGCCCATAGTATTCTTTTCCGTGGCCTTTGGCCTGATGCTTGTCGTGGCTCGCTCGGTGCAGCGACCGAGCACCGGGGAGCTCGTGCTTGTCCCGCTCATGCTCGTGGGGGTCGCCGGCGCAATCGTGGCGATGGGGTTCGATGAAAGCATGATTCGACTTTTTGACAGGGATTTTACGGGTGGCGAAAGAATGGTGCAGAATGCGGCGGGCCTGAAACTACTTTCTGTTGTCTGGCTGGCCGGTGTGGGCGCCGGGAACTATCAATGGGTGTTCCCGATGTTCCGGGGAGATGATCTCAGATTCGTGACATATGATCATGCGCACAACGATTATCTACAGTCGGCGATTGAGCAGGGCATCCCGGTCGCTTTGGTTCTGGCGCTGGGCATCGCCCTCATATTGAGGGAATTGTGTCGAGGCTACAGTGCCCGTCGGAATCCGGTGATCAGGGGTGTAATATTCGGTTGCTTGATGAGTACGGGTTTCATGCTGTTGCACGCGCTGGTTGAATTCAGCTTCCGGATCCCGGCGAACGCCGTCTACTTCTTCGTCATTGCCGGGCTTGGCATCGCAGCATGCCGGATAGACCGCGGCGAATGGCGATCCAGACGAACCAGGGTTGAATCAGGAGCAAAGAATGAGAAGTAGGAAAAGAGTGCTGGTTACCGGCGGAGCGGGATTTCTGGGCTCCCACCTTTGTGAGAAGCTGCTGAACGACAGCCACGAGGTCCTGTGCGTCGACAACTACTACACCGGTAGCAAGCAGAACGTTGCCCATCTGCTCGACAATCCGTATTTTGAGCTGATCAGGCATGATATTACGTTCCCCCTCTATATCGAGGCGGACGAGATATACAACCTGGCATGTCCGGCCTCTCCAATCCACTATCAGAGGGACCCGGTACAAACGACCAAAACAAGCGTGCATGGCGCAATCAACATGCTCGGGCTTGCGAAGCGGGTGAAAGCGAAGATCCTCCAGGCGTCCACCAGTGAGGTGTACGGCGACCCGGAAGAGCATCCCCAGCCCGAGGCTTACTGGGGGCGCGTGAATCCCATCGGCATTCGGGCTTGCTACGATGAAGGCAAGCGCTGCGCGGAAACCCTGTTTTACGACTATAAGCGCCAGCATCACCTGAATATCCGGGTGTTGAGGATATTCAATACCTACGGTCCCCGCATGGACCTCCATGACGGACGCGTTGTTTCCAACTTCATCGTGCAGGCGCTCCGGAATGAACCGATTACCATATACGGCGACGGGAGTCAGACAAGGTCATTCTGCTATGTGGAGGACATGATCGAAATCATGACCCGTTTCATGGACGGGCCGGACGAATTCCCCGGCCCCCTTAACGCAGGCAACCCGGACGAATTTTCCGTCCGGCAGCTGGCGGACCAGATTCTGGATATAACGGGCTCCTCGTCGAAGATCGTACACCACGAGCTGCCCGGTGACGACCCGACGCAACGATGCCCCGATATCAGCTTCGCCCGGGAGCGGTACGACTGGGAACCGCGGACCCGGCTGCGGGACGGTCTGGCGAGAACGATCGAGTATTTTGAGTCGATATTGCATGGCAGCTGAGCTTACGATCCCGGCGCCGGGAATCTGAAGCGACACGCGTCGGACGAAACCATGTCGAACTCTTCCGGAAAGATCCTCGTCACGGGTGGTGCAGGATACATAGGCAGTCATACCTGCAAGGCGCTGTCGCGGCGCGGCTTTACCCCGGTAGTGCTCGACAACCTGGACAATGGATACAGGGAGGCGGTCCGGTGGGGACCACTGGAAAGCGGAAATCTGCTGGAGCCTCGAAGTCTCGCATCGGCGTTCGAGCGTCATGAGTTCAGGGCGGTCGTGCATTTTGCAGCTTATGCGTATGTCGAGGAATCCGTTCGCGATCCGGCCCTCTATTACCGCAACAATGTCGTGGGCAGCATGAATCTGCTGGATGCTATGCGGCGTGCAGGCGTGGAGAGCATCGTGTTCTCAAGTACCTGTGCCATCTATGGGGTTCCTTCCCGTATGCCGATCAACGAGGACGAGATCCGGAACCCGATCAATCCGTACGGACGTTCGAAGCTGATGATCGAGCAGTTGCTCGACGACTATTCGGGAAGCTACGGGCTGCGGGCCTGCAGCCTGCGGTATTTCAACGCGGCGGGTGCGGACCCGGAAGGTGAGATAGGCGAGTCCCATGACCCGGAACCGCATCTGATCCCGAATGTACTGTCGGCCGGAGCAGGGCGCGGGAGGCGTTTGAAGGTGTACGGCAACGACTATCCTACCCCCGACGGTACCTGCGTGCGGGATTTCGTTCACGTTGCCGATCTGGCGGAAGCGCACTGCCTGGCCCTCGAGTTTCTGGCCGACAACCCGGGAAGCCATGCCTTCAATCTGGGGTCGGAGCAGGGCTATTCGGTCATGGAGGTGATCCGGACGGCGGAAACCGAGCTTGGCCTGATCGTGCCCTACGACCTGGCGCCCCGGCGGCCCGGCGACCCGCCGGTACTGGTCGCGGACTCCTTGAGGGCGGAAAGGGAGCTGCGCTGGGTTCGCAGGCATTCAGGCATCGCCGAGATACTGCGAACGGCGTGGCAGTGGGAGAAGCTCCGCGCGGAATCCGCATGATCCGGGTGCGGTTCCGGGAGCATGCCGTCCGGGCCGGCGGGGCAGGAGGCCGGGTATTCGAACAGCCGGTGTCCGGGCCCACCACCCGCGGCGGTGGTTCTCAAGTTTTTTCCGGATCGGCCGCTAAATACGGAATAATTCCGGATAGAATCCGGTACAAGGGGGTAACTCAAGTTCATGATTTTCTTGCTGGTTTTCCTGGCCACGGTGGTGGCCCTGGAGCTGCTTCGACGCCGCGCCGACCGGTTCGGTCTGGTATCCCATCCCGGCGCCCACCGGCTGCACAGTCACCCGACCCCGCTGGTGGGAGGGCTGGGCGTATTCGCCGGAATCGTGGTCGGGGTATGCCTCCTGCCCCTCGACCAGGAGCTGCGCTACGCGGTTCTGGCGGCCGGTGCCGTGCTGGTGGCCGTCGGTGTCTGGGACGACATCAAGGATGCGTCCTTCGTTCCACGTTTTGTGGCCCAGGCCCTGGCTGTCTCGCTGCTGGCATACATCGCCGATGTGTCACTGCGGGAGCTGGGCTACATCTTCAATACGTCGCACCCGATGGCGCTGGGACGCTGGGGCATCGCCCTGACGATATTTGCCGCGGTGGGGGTGATCAACGCCGTGAACATGTCCGATGGGCTGGACGGACTGGCGGGAGGGCTGGCACTCGTCACCTGCGGGGCGCTGCTTGTTGCGTCATACCTGTCGGGTCATGCCGGGTACGTGCCGTTTCTGGGCGTTGCGGTGGCCGCGCTGGCCGGATTCTTGCTCTACAACGCCCGCATACCCGGTTTCGGAGCGGCGAGATTGTATCTGGGGGATGCCGGCAGCCTGCTGATCGGATTCATCCTGGCGTGGTTCCTGATTGCCATGACCCAGGGCGAAACCCGCGCGATCGAGCCGGTAACCGCGTTGTGGATTTTTGCCTTGCCCCTGTTTGATACCGTGGCCGCGCTTCTGAGACGACCGATCCAGGGCCGGTCCCCCTTTCACGCGGATCGCACCCACTACCACCACTATCTGCGCGATCTGGGACTGAGCGTGAACCGGACATTGATGACTTCGCTGGCCTGCGCAGCCGTGCTGGCGTCAATCGGACTGTACGGCGAGTTCAGAGGGATACCGGAGCATGTGATGTTCTATGGCTTTCTGGTGGTTTTCGCCGCGTACTTCGCCCTGATGCTGTATCTGGACGCGAATATCGCGAAGCTGCTGACTATCCGCAGACGGGAGGCGGTTGGCCGAGCGGGAGTAGACGTCATCGAACCGGTGGAAACCGCGCGCTGAATCGCTCTGCGCCCGGCGCCTCCAGGGATCCCTGGACAAAAAAAGCCCCGTTTTCACGGGGCTTTTCAGTGTTCAGACCACCGCACCGGCGGTGGACTCCCTGTTGTCTGCTACTCGTCGCCGAAAATGCCGAGCAGTTGAAGGAGGCTCAGAAACAGGTTGTATATGGCCACGAACAGCGTCACCGTAGCCATAATGTAGTTGGTTTCGCCGCCGTGAATGATTTCGCTCGTCTGGTACAGGATCAGGCCCGACATCAGGAGGACGAACATGGCCGACACCGCCAACGATAGAGCGGGAATTTGAAAAATAACCGCACCGAGCCCCGCCAGGAAGGCGATCAGAATACCGGAGAACAGGAAGCCGGCCATGAAGCTGAAGTCCTTGCGGCTGACCAGGGCATACCCGGAGAGCCCCAGGAAAATAATACCTGTGGCGCCCATGGCGGTCATGACCAGCTGGTGGCCGTTGGGCACGGCGGTCATGTAGTGGCCTACGATCGGTCCGAGTGTCAGGCCCATGAAACCGGTCAGGGCGAAAATGCAGACCAGCCCCACTGCCGAGTTCCTGAAGTAGTTCGTCGCGAACAGCAGCCCGAAGTACCCCACCAGGGTGAGGATCAGGCCGGGGTGTGGCCAGTTGAACGCCATGGACATGCCCGCCACGGCGGCTGAGAACAACAGGGTCAGGGATAGAAGAATATAAGTATTCTTCAGGACCTTGTTGACTTCGACACCGGCGGCCTGCGGCCGGGCGACGGCTTGATTGAACTGATTCGGATTCATTTTACCTCCGCGAAAATTGCCTACCCTGTTAGAGGGCACTTGTGCGAACAGGTTCCAAGCATACTGACTTGGATTCAAAGTTCAAGCGGTAATGAAACACCCTGGGTCCCGTGGTTCCCGGGATGGAGGACTCGGGCGCCGGCCGCCGGGGGCGGTTCATGGAACTTTCTCCAGGGCGCCGTTCGGAAAGCTTGCGCGCCATCCGGAATCCGGGAGCATCCGCGCGTAGCCTTCCGCCACCAGTGGTAAATGGGGGCTCAACCCTTTGTAATTCAAGGGACAAAATATCCCGTCGAACGGTGTCAGCATGCCGATCCCGGGCAGGCCGATACAATTCTCTCCCGCGCCCCGGCTCCGCCGGCGATGTCGACTTCGGGGATCCAGGATTGCACCGGCCACCGGCGGTCGCTATCCTGCGGCGCGGTGACCGGGAGCCCGGACTATGAATTGCCAGTGATGACGTACGGAGTGTGAACATCGGAGAGGTGGCCGAGCGGTCGAAGGCGGCGGTCTTGAAAACCGTTGACCCGAAAGGGTCCGGGGGTTCGAATCCCTCCCTCTCCGCCAAATTCCCGGCGTTCCGAGGTGCGGGCTTCGATATTTGTCGGCTCCCCATCGCGAGATGCGGCCTTCTTCCTTCCATTGTAGAATAAGCCTGTGAATCGCCCCGCACTGATAATAAATAAGGCAACCGGACTTTTGTATGTCGGACGATAGAGCGAAGGCGCTCGAGTATCACGAGTTCCCGAAGCCGGGGAAGGTATCAATCCAACCTACGAAGCCGTTTGTCACCTCAGCGGACCTCTCCCTGGCCTACACGCCGGGTGTTGCGGCCCCCGTGGAGGAAATCGCCGGGAATGCGGAAAACGCCTATCGCTACACGAACAAGGGCAATCTGGTGGCGGTGATCACCGACGGCAGCGCCGTCCTCGGTCTTGGCGACGTGGGAGCGTTGGCGGGCAAGCCGGTGATGGAGGGCAAGGCGATACTGTTCAAGCGATTCGCCGATATCGATGTCTTCGACCTGGAGATATCGGCGCCGAGCACGGAGTCCTTTATCGACACGATCGCGAATATCGCGCCGACCTTCGGCGGGATTAACCTCGAGGACATCGCCGCGCCGCGATGCTTTGTGGTGGAAGAGCGATTGCGGGAACGGCTCAATATTCCGGTCTTTCATGACGACCAGCATGGCACGGCGGTGATTGCCTGCGCCGGTTTGCTCAATGCCCTGGAGCTGCAGGGCAAACGGCTCGAGGACGTGGAGATCGTTGTCCTGGGAGCCGGTGCCGCCGGAATATCCACCACTCGGATCCTGCTGGTCCTGGGCGCGAAACGGGAGCAGATCACGCTTGTGGACCGCAAGGGCGTGGTACACACCGGGCGGATGGACATCAATATATACAAGCAGGCATACGCCAACGACACGCCAAAGCGTACGCTTTCCGAGGCGATGGTGGACGCTGACGTCCTGATCGGTGTGTCCGGGCCGAATCTGGTTACACCGGAAATGCTCACGGTGATGTCGGACCGGGCCGTGGTGTTTGCGCTGTCGAATCCCACCCCGGAGGTCATGCCGGCGGTGGTCAGATCCATTCGTCCGGATATCATCATGGCGACGGGGCGTTCAGACTATCCGAACCAGGTGAACAATGCGTTGTGCTTCCCGTTTCTCTTTCGCGGGGCGCTGGATGCACGGATACCGCAGATCGACCAGAATATACTGACTGCGGCCGTGCACGCCCTGTCGGAGCTGGCCAGGGAACCGGTGCCCAAAGAGGTGCTGGAAGCCTATGCCGTGGACAACATGGAGTTCGGCGTCGATTATATACTTCCGAAGCAATTCGATCCGCGCCTGATTGAGCGGATTCCCGCGAAAGTGGCTGAAGTCGCACGACTGCAGCAACACAGCGCAGGGCGCTTCTAGAAATAGTATATTTTGGAAGTGCCCTTCAGTGAATTGAAAACAGCCAGGGGACACATATGAAAATACATGAATACCAGGCAAAAGAACTGCTGAGAGAATACGGGGTCGCAACCCCCAAGGGGGTTGCGTGCTTCTCCGTTGATGAAGCAGTGGCGGCTGCCGAGGAGATCGGCGGCGACACCTGGGTGGTCAAGGCGCAGATACATGCCGGCGGCCGCGGGAAAGGCGGCGGCGTCAAGGTGGTGAAATCACTCGACGATGTCCGCCAGGCCGCCGACGACATCCTGGGGATGACCCTGGTGACGCACCAGACCGGACCCGAAGGCAAGGAAGTCAAGCGGCTGTTGGTGGAAGAAGGCGCCGCCATTGAATCAGAGCTGTACGCGGGGCTCGTGGTGGACCGGGCCACGCAGCGCGTAACGATGATGGCAAGCTCCGAGGGTGGTACCGAGATCGAGAAGGTCGCCGAAGAGACGCCGGACAGGATTCACAAGGTCGCGATCCACCCGGTGGACGGGCTGGATCCCTCGAGGGCCGCCGAGCTGGCCGGCAGCATCGGGATCCCGGAATCCTGCCGGGACCGGGCGGTGGATTTCTTCACGGCGCTGTACCGGGCATACTGGGAATCCGACGGGTCACTGATGGAGATCAACCCCCTGATCGTAACCAGCGATGACCGTGTGCTGGCGCTGGACGCCAAGATCAATTTCGACGACAACGCCGCATTCAGGCATCCGGAGTGGAAGGAGCTCCGTGATCTCGATGAAGAAGATCCCAACGAGATCGACGCTTCCAAGTTTGATCTCAACTATATCGCTCTGGACGGCGACATAGGGTGCCTGGTGAATGGTGCGGGCCTGGCCATGGCAACGATGGACATCATCAAGCTGTACGGGTCGTCGCCGGCCAATTTCCTTGACGTCGGGGGCGGAGCGTCGACGGAGCAGGTCACTGAAGCCTTTAAGATCATGCTGCGCAATCCGAACCTCAAGGCCATCCTGGTGAATATCTTTGGAGGCATCATGCGCTGTGACGTCATCGCCGAAGGGCTGGTGAACGCCGCGAAGGAAGTGGACCTGAGCGTTCCGCTGGTGGTGCGGCTGGAAGGAACGAACGTCGAGCGGGGCCGGGAAATCATTGCCAATTCCGGTATAACGATTATTTCCGCCACTACCATGGCGGATGCCGCTGAAAAAGCGGTCGCAGCAGTGAGGGGGTGACATGTCAATATTGATCGACAGGAATTCAAGGGTTGTAACCCAGGGCATCACCGGCAAGACCGGTGCATTCCACACCAGGCACTCCATCGAGTACGCACTGGGCAGCGATTGCTATGTAGCGGGTGTGACCCCCGGCAAGGCCGGCGAGGTCGTCGAAGGCGTGCCGGTATTCGATTCGGTGCGCGAAGCCAAGAAGGAAACCGAGTGCGACGTGTCCGTGATCTATGTCCCGCCGAAGTTCGCCGCCGCGGCCATCGACGAAGCCGTGGATGCCGGTATCAAGGTGGTGATCTGCATCACCGAGGGCATTCCGGTCAAGGACATGATCCTGACCCGTTACAAGATGGAGGACAAAGCGACGGTCCTCGTGGGCCCGAACTGCCCCGGCGTGATCACGCCCGACGAGCTCAAGATCGGCATCATGCCCGGCTACATACACAAGAAGGGCTCGATCGGCGTGGTATCGCGCTCGGGTACGCTGACCTATGAAGTGGTGGCGCAGCTCACCGCGCTCGGCCTCGGTCAATCCACCTGCGTTGGTATCGGCGGCGACCCGGTCAACGGCCTGAAGCATGTTGACGTGATGAAGATGTTCAACGAGGACCCTGATACCGAGGGCGTGGTCATGTGCGGCGAGATCGGCGGGACCGACGAAGAGGAATGTGCGGCCTGGATCAAGGACAACATGACCAAGCCCGTGGTGGGCTTCATAGCCGGCGTCACCGCCCCGCCGGGAAAGCGCATGGGCCATGCCGGCGCCATCATATCCGGGGGCAAGGGCACGGCGGACGCCAAGATCTCCGCCATGGAGGACGCCGGCATCGGTGTCACGCGGAATCCGTCGGAGATCGGTACGCTGATGAAAAAGGCGCTGGGCTAGTGCGGGCAGCCAGGGAACCCTTGGTTCGGCAGGCGGGTTGCGTCGATCGACTCGGTCCTGCTCCCTCTCCCCTCCGGGGGAGAGGGCCGGGGTGAGGGGAGAAATAATAGATGGGCACTTCTAAAAATGCACTATTTCCGCGATAGCTGCGTCAGCGCCGTGCTCGAATCCTCATTTACTCCATGTAAACTGCGGTTCTGCGCGCGGTGCTTTCCTTGCTCTCACGAAAATATCGCTATTTTTAGAAGCGCCCAGATGTCTACCCTAACCGTGTCGCGACCCGCCGACTAGCGCAACGCCGCCAGGATATCCTCCACGCTCGCCTTGGCGTCACCGAACAGCATCCGTGTGTTGTCGCGATAGAACAGCGGATTGTCCACCCCCGCGTAGCCGGAAGCCATTGAACGCTTGAGGACGATGACGTTCCGTGCCTTGTGGACCTCCAGGATCGGCATGCCGGCGATGGGGCTGCCGGGATCATCGTTGGCCGCGGGATTGACGGTGTCGTTGGCGCCGATTACCAGCACCGCGTCCGTGTTCTCGAAGTCATCGTTGATCTCGTCCATCTCCAGAACGATGTCGTACGGCACTTTCGCTTCGGCCAGCAGGACGTTCATGTGGCCCGGCATCCGTCCCGCCACGGGGTGAATCCCGAAGCGTACCTTGATGCCCTTGCCGCGCAGGAGCTCGGTGATTTGGGACACGGCATGCTGCGCGTGGGCGACGGCCATGCCGTAGCCGGGCGTAATCACCACTTCCGATGCGTCGCTCAGCAATTCGGCGGTTTCCTCCGCCGTGATCGACTGGGCCTCGCCGGCTTCCGAGTCGCTGGCCGACACGCCGGTACTGCCGAAACCGCCCAGGATCACGCTCACGAAATTGCGGTTCATGGCGCGGCACATGATATAGCTCAGGATCGCGCCGCTCGATCCTACCAGCGCTCCGGTGACGATCAACAGGTCGTTGGAGAGCATGAATCCCGCCGCCGCAGCGGCCCAGCCGGAGTAGCTGTTCAGCATAGAGATCACCACCGGCATGTCGGCGCCGCCGATCGCCATGACCATGTGGAGGCCGAACAGCAGGGCGATCACGGTCATCAGGATCAACGGCAACAGGCCGCCCATGGTGCTCTCGGCGCCCAGGAACAGGTAGCCCAGGAAAATGCAGGCAATGCCGCCCGCCAGGTTCATCAGATGCCTGCCCGGCAGCAGGAGCGGGGCGGGGTTCAGAATCGCCTGCAGCTTGCCGAAAGCGGCGATGGAGCCGGTGAAGGTGACGGCGCCGATCAGGATGCCCAGGTAGATTTCCACGTCGTGGATGGTTTTCTCCACTCCCGTGTAGGCCGCACCCGGGTCCACGTAGCTGCCGTATCCGATCAGTACGGCGGCGAGGCCCACGAAGCTGTGCATCATGGCCACCAACTGCGGCATCTGGGTCATCTGAACCCGGGTCGCGACCACCGCGCCGATCACGGCGCCGGGCACCATCAGGGCGATGACCAGGATATGGTTGTCGACGCGATCCCCCAGGATGGTGGCGCCGACCGCGATGGCCATGCCGGCGATCCCGAACAGATTGCCGCGTCGTGCGGTCTCCTGGTGGCTGAGCCCCCCGAGGCTGAATATGAACAATACCGCGGCGACGATGTAAGCTGCCGTAATGATGCCTTGATCCATGATTCGTCGCCTATTTGCGGAACATCTTGAGCATTCGCTGGGTCACCAGGAACCCGCCGAACATGTTGATGCTGGTGATCAGTATGGCTATTGCCGCCATTGCCACCACCAGTCCCGATCCCGAGCCCACCTGCAGCAGCGCGCCCAGGATGACAATGCTGCTGATGGCGTTGGTGACGCTCATCAGGGGCGTGTGCAGGGCGGAGGTGACGGACCAGATCACCTGGTAGCCGACGAAGATCGCCAGAATAAACACGGTGAAGTGCTTCATGAACGCCGGCGGCGCCACCGATCCCAGGGCAAGGATCGCCGCCGCGCCCACCGCCAGGAGCACCAGCGACCCCCAGGCGCCGCGCTTGCCCGTTTCGGCCTCCGCAGGCTTGGCGGGGGCGGGTTTTGCGGCGGGCTTGGGCTGTGCGCTGAGCTTCGGCGGTGGGGGCGGCCAGGTGATTTCCCCGTCCTTGACCACGGTCAGGCCGCGGATGACCTCGTCTTCCATGTCGACGTTCGCCTTGCCGTCCTTTTCCGGGGTCAGTTCGCTCAACAGGTGCCGGAGGTTGGTGGCGTAGAGCTGGCTGGACTGAGCGGCGAGCCGGCTGACCAGGTCCGTGTAGCCGATGATGGTCACGCCATGGCGGACCACCACCTCGCCGGGCTCCGTCAACTCGCAGTTGCCGCCCTGTTCGGCGGCCAGGTCCACGACCACGCTGCCCGGTTTCATGCTTTCCACCATGGGCGTCGTGATGAGCTTCGGTGCCGGTTTGCCCGGTATCAGGGCGGTGGTGATGATGATGTCGACTTCTTCGGCCTGTTGCTGGAACAGAGCCATCTCCGCCTCGATGAACTCCTTGCTCATCTCCTTGGCGTAGCCGCCGGTACCCGACGCCTCTTCTTCCATGTCCACTTCCAGGAACTCGGCGCCCATGCTTTCCACCTGCTCCTTGACCTCGGGGCGGGTGTCGAAGGCCCTGACCACGGCGCCGAGGGAGCCCGCGGCGCCGATGGCGGCCAGGCCGGCGACGCCGGCGCCGATGACCAGCACCTTCGCGGGCGGCACCTTGCCGGCGGCGGTGACCTGGCCGGTGAAAAAGCGCCCGAAATGGCCGGCGGCCTCGATCACCGCGCGGTATCCGGCGACGTTGGACATCGAAGACAGGGCGTCGAGCTTCTGCGCCCTGGAGATCCTCGGCACGGAGTCCATCGCGCAGACCGTGACGCCGCGGTCCGCGAGACGGCTCACCAGCGCCTCGTTCTGGGCCGGCCAGATGAAGCTCACCAGGATCTTCCCGGCGGTCAGCAGCTCGGACTCGTCCAGCCCCAGGTCCGGGTGACGGGCCGGGGCGCGAACCTTGAGAATGATGTCCGAGCCGGACCACAGGGCGCGCGTGTCGGGCTCCACGGCGGCGCCGGCCGCACGGTAATCATCGTCATTGAAGCTGGCCGCTGCGCCGGCGCCCTGTTCGACGACGACGCTGTAGCCCAGCTTGATCAGGTCGCCGACCACGGCCGGCGTCGTGGCAACCCGGTTCTCGCCGGGTTCAACTTCGCAGGGTACACCGATTTGCATGGCTTTTTGTGGGCTTGGTTCGTCCGCGGGCGGCGCGGAATTTGTGTCTGGACGTTGGTTCTTGGTATCGGTATGGCGAAGTGTACCATTTGTTCGGCGACTGTCACGCGAGGGGCCGGCGGTGCAGACGCCGCCCGGGGCCCGGGCCCCTGCGGATCCCATCCTGGTCGAGCGGCATTTGCTTTGGCGAAGGGGCGTTATTCCGGTATGCTCGCGCTCCGTTTATCCACAGTCGAGAAATGCCGTAATGGAGTTCACCGCGTTGGTCGAGGCCGTCAAGGAACTGAAGGAGCGCGAGGCCGCTCTCAGGAGGTATCTTTGACTTCGACGGCAAACAGGAACAGCTCGAGGAAATAGACCGCCAGCTGGAGCAGCCGGACGTCTGGGACGACCCGGAGCGCGCCCAGGAGCTGGGACAGAACCGGGTGCGGCTCAGCCGCGTGCTGGACAATCTCGGGGAAATCCAGCGGGCGGTCGCGGACGCCGCCGAGCTGATCGAGCTGGCCCACCAGGAATCGGATCCGGAGCTGCTGGGCTCGATGGAAGCCGATCTCCGCGCGCTGGACGGGCGGCTGGCGGAGCTGGAGTTCCAGCGGATGTTCTCCGGTCCCATGGACGCCAACAACGCATTCGTGGACATCCAGTCCGGGTCCGGGGGTACGGAGGCCCAGGACTGGGCGGAAATGCTGCTGCGCATGTACCTGCGCTACTGCGAGTACAAAGCGCTCCAGGCCGAGCTGATCGAGGTTTCGGAAGGGGATGTCGCCGGCATCAAGAGCGCGACAATCAAGGTCTCGGGCGAGTACGCATTCGGCCTGCTGCGGACCGAAACGGGTATTCACCGGCTGGTACGAAAATCGCCGTTCGATTCGGGACACCGGCGGCATACGTCGTTCGCTTCGGTGTACGTGTATCCGGAGATCGACGAGCAAGTGGAAATCGACATCAATCCGGCGGATCTCAGGGTCGACACCTACCGGGCGAGCGGCGCCGGCGGACAGCACGTCAACAAGACGGATTCCGCGGTCCGGATCACGCATCTGCCCAGCGGTATCGTCGTGCAGTGCCAGAGCGACCGTTCCCAGCACCGCAACCGGGACGCGGCCATGGACATGCTCAGGGCGAGGCTCTACGAGACCGAGATGCAGAAGCGGCGGGCCGAGCAGGAGCAGCTGGAGGACAGCAAGGCCGATATCGGATGGGGGCAGCAGATACGCTCCTACGTGCTGGACCAGTCACGAATCAAGGACCTGCGGACCTCGGTGGAGGTAGGGGACACCCAGAACGTGCTGGACGGCGGCCTGGACCCCTTCATCCAGGCCAGCCTGAAAGCGGGGCTGTAGCACTTGACAGAACAACGACCCATGAACGAAGACAACGACCAGATCAGGCAGCGCCGCGAGAAGCTGGACGGGCTGCGGCGCGCGGGCTTCGGGTTCCCCAACGATTTCCGGCCCACGCACCTGGCGTCCGGGATCGCCGGGGAATACGGAGACTGGAGCGCGGAGCAGCTGGACGACGGGGCGGTTCGCGTCCGGGTGGCGGGCCGCATGATGAGCCGCCGGATCATGGGCAAGGCGGCCTTCGCCCATGTCCAGGACCGGAGCGGCCGGATCCAGGTGTTCGTGCAGCGGGACTCCCTGCCGGAGGGCTTCTACAACGAGCAGTTCAAGAAGTGGGATATCGGCGATATCGTGGGGGTCGAGGGCGAACTGTTCCGGACCCGGACCGGTGAGTTGAGCGTGCGGGTCGACGACATCCGGCTTCTGACCAAGTCGCTGCGGCCGCTTCCCGAGAAATTCCACGGCCTGAGCGACCAGGAGCTGCGCTACCGGCGCCGCTACGTGGACCTGATCATGAATCCGGAAGTCCGGCGGATATTCCAGGTCAGGGCCGACGCGATTAGATATATCCGGGACTTCTTCATCGAGCGGGACTTTCTCGAGGTCGAAACACCGATGATGCAGGTTATCCCCGGCGGCGCAGTCGCCAGGCCTTTCGTAACCCATCACAACGCACTGGACATGGATCTGTACCTGCGCGTGGCGCCGGAGCTCTACCTGAAGCGGCTGGTGGTGGGGGGCTTCGAGCGCGTGTTCGAGATCAACCGGAATTTCCGGAACGAGGGCGTGAGCACCCAGCACAACCCCGAGTTCACCATGCTGGAGTTCTATCAGGCCTATGCCGACTACTCGGGTTTCATGGACCTTACCGAGACCCTGTTGCGCGGTCTGGCCCGGGCGGTGCTGGGGCGTGAGACCGTGTCGTACCAGGGCCGGGAAATCGATTTTTCGCGGCCATTCGAGCGGATCAGCGCCGCCCGGGCGGTTCTGGCGCGCAACCCGGAACTGGGGGAAAACGATATCGCCGATGGCAAGCGCCTGTCCGCGTACGGCCGCGCCCTCGGCATCGAGGGCCAGCCGCACTGGGGCGAGGGGAAATGGCTGATGGAGATCTTCGACCATACCGTCGAGGATCAGCTCGTCCAGCCGACCTTCATCACTCATTTTCCGGTGGAGGTGTCGCCCCTGTCCCGGATCAGCGATCAGGATCCGACGGTCACCGATCGCTTCGAGCTGTTCGTGGCAGGCCGGGAGATCGCCAACGGCTTCTCCGAGCTGAACGACGCCGAGGACCAGGCGGAACGCTTCCACCGGCAGGTGGCGGAGAAGCAGGCCGGGGACGAGGAAGCCATGCATTTCGACCAGGACTACATCCGGGCGCTGGAATACGGGATGCCGCCCACGGCGGGTGAGGGCATCGGCATCGATCGGCTGGTCATGCTGCTGGCGGACTGTCCGTCCATCCGGGATGTCCTGCTGTTTCCGCACATGCGTCCCGAAAGCGGCGGCGCAGGCTGACACGAGCAGCGAGCCGACCCATCATGCTTCCAGTGTTTATCGGCCTGCGCTATACCCGCGCCAAGCGCCGCAACCATTTCATTTCGTTCATTTCGCTCATCGCGATGCTGGGTATCGTGCTCGGCGTCTGGGCTCTGATCACCGTGTTGTCCATCATGAACGGATTCGAGGGCGAGTTGCGGGAGCGCATCCTCGGGGTGGCCTCCCATGTAACCGTAACCGGTGCCGACGGCGGCATCCGGGACTGGCAGAGCCTGAGCCGGCAGGTCGAGCAGTCGCCGGATGTTTCCGGGGTGGCGCCCTACGTGCTGGGCCAGGGGATGCTCAGTCGCGGTAACGAGGTCGCGGGCGCCCTGGTCCGGGGCGTGCTGCCGGAAGCGGAGACCACCGTCTCCGACATCGGCGCGAACATGACCGAAGGAAGCCTGGATTCGCTGCGGGCGGGGGAGTATCGGGTGGCGGTGGGCAGCGCCATGGCGCGGTCCCTGGGCCTGGACATCGGCTCCCGGGTCATTCTGGTGGCGCCCAAGGGCCGGATCACGGCGGCGGGGATGATACCGCGCCTGCGCCGCTTCACCGTGAGCGGCATCTTCGAAATCGGCATGTACGAGTACGACAGCGGGTTGGCGCTGATTCATCTGGAGGACGCCGGCAAGCTTTACCAGGCGGAGGGCGCCATTACCGGGCTGCGCCTGAAGCTGGACGACGTGTTCGACGCGCCGCTGGTCCGCGAGAGTCTGGCCAGGTCGCTGCCGCCGGGCTACTACGTCAGCGACTGGACCCGGGAGCACAGCAATTTCTTCCGGGCGCTGCAGATCGAGAAGCGTGTCATGTTCATTATCCTGTTTCTCATCGTGGCGGTCGCGGCTTTCAATATCGTGTCGACGCTGGTGATGGTGGTCACGGACAAGCAGTCCGATATCGCCATTCTGCGCACCCTGGGCATGAGGCCCCGCGGCATCATGGGTATTTTCATCATCCAGGGCATGGTGGTCGGCGTCATAGGGACCCTGGTGGGCGGTGCGGCGGGCGTGGTGACCGCGTTGAATATCGAAACGCTTGTGCCGTTCCTGGAGAACCTGATCGGCGTCCAGTTCTTCCCCGCGGATGTGTACGTGATCAGCGAGTTCCCGGCGGACATGCAGTGGGATGACGTCATCGTGGTGACCCTGGCCTCGCTGGGCATGAGCCTGCTGGCGACGCTGTATCCGGCGTCGCGCGCGTCCCGAACCCAGCCCGCGGAGGCGCTGCGCTACGAATGACCGGTGATACCGTACTGAGCTGCCGGAATCTGGCCAAACGCTTCGAGCAGGGGCGCCTGAAGGTGGACGTGCTGCAGGAGCTGGACCTGGACGTGATGGCGGGGGAGCAGGTCGCCATTGTCGGGGCCTCCGGCTCGGGCAAGAGCACGCTGCTGCATCTGCTCGGCGGCCTGGACATCCCGTCCACGGGCAGCGTCTCGGTCAAGGGCACCGACCTGTCCACCCTGTCGGACGCGGACCGGGGAGACCTGCGCAACCGGTATCTCGGCTTCGTCTACCAGTTTCATCACCTCCTGCATGAATTCAGCGCCCTGGAAAACGTGATGATGCCGTTGCTGATCCGGGGGGAGCGCCGCGGCGAGGCGACGAGGCTGGCGCGTGCCTGCCTGGAGGAAGTCGGACTGGGCGACCGGCTGGAGCACAAACCCGGTGAGTTGTCGGGCGGTGAACGCCAGCGCGCCGCGGTGGCGCGGGCCATCGTGACGCGTCCCGCCTGCATTCTGGCGGACGAGCCGACCGGAAACCTGGACCGCAAGACCGCCGAGAAGGTCTACGGACTGATGCTGGCGCTGAACCGGGACCTCGGCACCAGCCTGGTCGTGGTCACCCACGATCACGTCCTGGCATCGCGGATGGACCGGGTCCTGGATCTGCAGGACGGCCGGCTGGTACCCCTGGAGCGGGAGTAGGCGGTCCCTTCGGTGGGGAGCGAGGTGCCGGGAGGGTCTGTCAGGGCCGCTGTGAATATATCCCTGTACGCTCTGGCTCAAACATCCCTGTTTTCGACAGCCCTGCCAGACCCTCCCGGTTCCTCGCTTGAGGCGGATTCGGGTCCCTGTCTTGCTGGATGCAGCGGGTCGATGGGCCTGTAGGTCGGGCGCGAGCCCGACAATTATTTCCAGTCGGGCTCGCGCCCGACCTACAGTCTCTCCGACCGAAGTACCGTTCAACCGGACAGGACCTAGTCTCCGGCTCCCCGCTTGCTGCGCAGCTGCTTGTAGCGCTTGACGCGGTCCGCGCGGTCGCTGCGCACTCTGAGGCGCCACAGTTGATGCACGATGAGCCAGCCGCAGGCGGCGGCAATCGGCCCGATGATCAGGCACCCCAGCCACAGTGCCGCGTAGGACTCGATCAGCACCGACATCGTGACCTGGCCACCGGCGGGCGCCTTGTCCAGAATCCAGCTTCCCAGCAGATAGGCCGGGGTGTACAGCGGAATCCAGGTGACGGGGTTCGAAATCCATACCCAGGCCACGGCCAGGGGCAGGTTGCCGCTGAACAGGATCGCGCCCAGTGCCGCCGCCAACATTTCGAACGGCATCGGAAGGAACGCGCAGAACAGCCCTATGGCGGTGGCGTTGGCGACCGATCGGCGATTGAAATGCCAGAGATTGGGGTTATGGAGCGTGTCCCCGAATATCTGCAGATAACGGTGGGCCAGCACATCCTTCTTGGTAAGCAGCCAGCTCGGCTGCAGCCAACTCGGCTTTCTTGTTTTCCGGGGCATCGACTGATACTTTACACCCCGGACGGCGACGCCATGGAGGCCGCCGGCACATGGACCAGTAACCGAGCCAGGGACCGGATTCTTGACAAGGACTCGTGCATTCTACATCTCTGTGACGCTGTTTGCGCTTGGCACGGCCGGCGCCCAGCTGACCCCCGTACTGATTCCCGCGTGGCTGTCGGCCCTCGCCGGCATCGCCCTGGCACCGTGCCTGCTCTCCAGCGTGCTTCGTCCCTGGTCCTGCCTCGCTCTCGGGGTGCTGTGGACGCTTTTTCGCGCGGACCTGCTGTTGAGCAACGAGTGGCCGGCCCGACTGGAAGGCCGGGACGCCTTGATTGTCGGCACCGTTTCCGGCCTGCCGGAGCGCAGTGAACGGTACCTGAAATTCGACCTGATTGTCGAGCAGGCCCGATTCCGCGGTGAGCGCGTCGATTTTTCCGGTCGTATCCGCATCCGCTGGTACAACGCCACGCCGGAGGTGTCGAAGCGACTGAAGGCGGGTTCACTTTGGCGCCTTCAGGTGCGCCTGAAGCAGCCCCACGGCTACTACAACCCCGGGACGTTCGATTACGAAGCCCACCTCTACCGCGAAGGTGTCAGGGCCACCGGCTACGTCCGGCGCTCCGGGCACAACACCCATTTGGGCAGCAGCGGCCGGTGGTCGATCCAGCCGGTCCGCCAGCATCTGCGCGACCGGCTTGAGGCCATACTGGCCGGGGCCCGCCATCCGGGCATGCTCAAGGCGCTGGCCATGGGGGACCGGTCCGCCATACCGGACGCGCGGTGGGAGAGCCTGAGACGGACCGGTACCAGTCACCTGATCGCGATATCTGGCCTGCATGTGGGTTTCGCAGCCGGCATCGGAGCACTGATCGGACTCGGGGCCGGGCGCATCATGACATCGTTCAATCCGGCCGTTGCCGCGCCCCGGGTCGCCGCGTTGAGCGGACTGGTGCTGGCCTTGCTCTACGCGGTGGTTTCCGGCTTCGACGTGCCGGCCCAGCGCGCCTTCGTGATGGCGGCGGTGTTCCTGCTGGGCATGTTCTGGCGACGCCATGCTTGGAACGTGCGCGGCCTGTGCCTGGCACTGATGGCGGTGCTCGTGATGAATCCGGCGTCCGTTCACGACCCGGGATTCTGGCTGTCATTCTCCGCCGTGGCCCTGATTCTTGCCTGGTTGTCGGCCCGGGGACCGGCACCCCGGCGCGGGAAGGTGGTGGAAGCGGCGACGCTGCAATGCCTGCTGAGCCTGGGGCTGGTACCCGTGGTGGCGGCATTCTTCGGTGAGGCCCCGGTGGTTTCGGCACCCGCCAACCTGGTGGCGGTGCCGGTAGTGATGTTCGGCATCGTGCCGCTGTGCCTGACCGGCATCGTGTTGCTGGGAGCGGGGTTCACGGAGCCGGCTTCTTTGGTTCTCACCCTGGCCGACGGGATCCTGTCAATACTGTGTGCCTTTCTGGACCGGCTCGCCGACCCCCGCTATGCGAGCGTCGAATTCCGGCTCGAGGTCTGGCAGGCCCTGGCGCTGCTTGCCGGAATACTCTGGGTCCTCGCGGTCAGAACCCGGTCTCGTCTGTGGGGACTCGCCTGCGGTCTGGTGCTGCTGGCGCCGGCGCCACCGGGACCGACCGGCGGTGAGTTCCGACTGACAGTTCTGGACGTGGGGCAGGGCCTGTCGGCGGTGGTGGAAACCGAGCGGCATACTCTGGTCTACGACACCGGCCCGCGTTATCCAGGTGGATTCAGCCTGGCCGATCATGTCCTGGTCCCGTACCTGAAGTGGCGGCGGACTGAGATTGTGGATGCGCTGGTCGTCTCCCACGGTGACAACGATCACCGGGGCGGCTACGAGGACCTTCGATCCGCATTTCCGGTGGCGCGTGTTCTGAGCAGTGTCGCCGGCGATCTGGTCGACGCCGAATACTGCCGGCGGGGTCAGCGGTGGAGCTGGGACGGCGTGAGCTTTGACATCCTGCATCCGGAAACGGAACGCCCGCCGCCGCACAACAATGCGTCCTGTGTGCTGCGGGTCACCGGCCGGTACGGGTCCGCGCTGCTGACGGGAGACATCGAGGCCGAGGCTGAAACCGCCGTGCTGCGCACGTCCGGAATCGTGCTGGACAGCGACGTGCTTCTGGTCCCCCACCAGGGCAGCAGGACGTCGTCGACGCGTCCGTTCATCGATCGGGTCGACCCGCGCTGGGCGATTGTCGCCGCCGGCTACCGGAACCGCTATGGCCATCCGCACCCGGAGATCGTGGAACGGTACGCGGCGAGGGAGGTACCGCTTTTCAGCACTGCATCCTCCGGCGCCGTTGTCGTCCGGGTGTTCCGGAACGGTATCCGGGTCCGCGGCTGGCGGGAGCTCAGGCCGCGCTACTGGCTGGACTGAGGGCTTTCCGCGCATTGTTGCGAGACAATTTGCTAAACTCTGGCGCCGAATTCCCCCAACCACAAGCGGATAGATCTCAAACGTGTTCGAAATCTTTCAATCCGGTGGATTGCTGATGTGGCCGATATTGGCCTGCTCGGTGATTGCCGTGGCCATCATCTGCGAGCGGTTCTGGACACTGAACCACCGCGCCGTTACCCCGGCGGACCTGACCCAGGAGGTCCAGCAGCTGATCGAGCGGCAGGACCTCAATCCGGCCCGCATCAGGATGATCCGTGACAATTCCCCCCTCGGCCGCATTCTGGCCGCGGGTCTGGAGAACCAGGGAAGCGGACGCTACGTAATGAAGGACGCCATCGAGGAAGCCGGCCGTCATGTGGTCCACGAGTTGGAGCGGTTTCTGAATTCCCTGGGCACCATCGCCGCCATCACGCCCCTGCTGGGGCTGCTTGGCACGGTAATCGGCATGATCAAGGTGTTTGCGGCGATCACGTCCTTCGGGGTGGGAGATCCCACGGTGCTCGCCAGCGGTATTTCGGAGGCCCTGATCACCACCGCGGCGGGCCTGTCTGTGGGTATCCCTAGTCTGATGTTCTATCGCTACTTCAAGGGGAAGGTGAATGAGCTGACCGTCAACCTGGAGCAGGAGGCGCTGCGCCTGGTGGAGACCATTCACGGCGACCGCAGGCCGAGCCCGGGCGCCGCACTGAATGCGAACACCTGACCGGGAACTGCGATGAAATTTTCCGACCGCGAAGAGGACGACGTACAGATCAACCTGACTCCGTTGATCGACGTCGTGTTCCTGCTTCTGATCTTCTTCATGGTGTCCACCACGTTTTCAAAGGAGTCAGAGCTGCGCATACAGTTGCCCGAAACCAGCGATGAGCCGGTCCAGGAACGGCAGAACCTGGTGCTGGAGGTGGAAATCAGCAGAGACGGTACCTATGCCGTCAAGGGTCCGGATGACGACGCGGCGCGCCAGTTGCTGGGCAGCGACCGCCAGGTCCTTTACCGGGCCCTGGCGGCGGCCGGCGGGAATCGCTCCGACCTGGTGACGGTGATTCGCGCGGACCGGCAGACCCCCCACGAGGCGGTGGTTCGTGCCATGGATATCGCCCGCCGACTGGGCTACACGGATATCACCTTCGCGACGCAACAGGTGCTGGAAGACGAGTAGTGGAGCAGGCAAAAGCCTACGCACCATTCGGCAACTGGTGGGAATTGCTCCGGTTTGCAGGACCGCCTGAGCGAAGGGGCCAGTGCCGGGGGGTGTCCCCCAGGGCCGCTGTGAATACGTCCCTGTACGCTCTGGCTCAAACATCCCTGTTTTCGACAGCCCTGGGGGACACCCCCCGGCACTGGCCCCGTTTCCCGGGCGCCGAGTTTCTGACCAGGATCGGCCCGTGAAAGTACTCCGGCCCCTGACAGCCCAACACGCTATCAAAGTTACAATATCAATGGTGGGGTACACGAGTGACCGGTAAGAGACAAGCCTACCGGGACAGCGGCGTTCTCTACCGTCGCCTGCTGGCGCGTATCGTTCCCTACAAGCGCGTGTTCGGATTCTCCGTCGTTGCCATGGCGGTGACGGCGCTTTCCGAAGCGGCTTTTGCCGCCCTGTTCAAGCCCATCATGGACAGCGGCTTCGTGGATCCCGATCCGGAATTCATCGCCATGATTCCCTGGTTGATCATGGCGGTGGTGGTGGTGCGGGCGGTGGCAGGCTTCGCGGCTCAGTACACGATGTCCTGGGTAGGCCGCCAGGTGATCCTGGACCTGCGCCGGGATCTGTTCGAACGAATGTTGCATCTCCCGTCGCGATACTACGATCGAAACTCTTCGGCGACGCTGGTTTCGAAGCTGATCTACGATGTGGAGCAGTCCGCCACCGCCACCACGGATGCGCTGACCCTGCTGGTGCGGGACGTGCTGACGGCGCTGGCGCTGCTCGGGTGGCTGTTCTACCTGGACTGGCTGCTGACCCTGGTGTTCCTGACCGTTGCCCCCGTGATCGGGTTCGGGATCAGCAAGGCGGCGCGACGGTTTCGAAGGAGCAGCGAATCCATCCAGGACTCCATGACGGGCATCGCCCGGATTGCCAAGGAGACGGTCAACGGCCATCAGCTCGTCAAGACCTACGGGGCGCACGAGTTCGAGAAGGACGCGTTCGAGCGCGCCAACCAGTACAACCGGCGCCAGTCCATGCGCAGGGCAACCGTGGCGGCGGCCATGGTGCCGATGATCGTGCTCGTGATGGGTGCGGCGCTCGCGCTGATCATTTCGATCGCGATCAACCGGACCGGCGCCGAGGCGATCACCGCGGGGACCTTCGTCAGCTACCTGACGGCGGTGATGATGCTGATGGCGCCCCTCAAACGCCTGGCACGGATCAATGAAAAAATCCAGATGGGCATCGCGGCCGCCCACAGCATATTCGGTGTTCTGGACGAGCCGACGGAGCACGATGAGGGCGGCGGCAGCCTCGACCGCGCCCGGGGGGAGATCGAGTTCGATGACGTCTCTTTCACTTATGAAGAGTCCCGCTTCCCGGCGGTGCACGACATCCGTATCCACATTCGACCCGGCGAGCGGGTGGCGCTGGTGGGACCCTCCGGCAGCGGCAAGTCCACCCTGGTTTCCCTGCTGCTCGGCTTCTACCGGCCGGATTCCGGCGTACTGCGGCTGGACGGGAGGGACTGCCGGGAACTGTCCCTGGCGAGCCTGCGCCGGCAGATAGCGATCGTCACCCAGGAGACCATGTTGTTCGACGGAACCATCGGCTCCAATATTCGCTACGGCTCGCCCCACCAGGACGAGGAACGCCTCCAGGGGGCGATACAGGCCGCCCATGTTGCGGAGTTTCTCGAGCGCCTGCCCGGCGGCCTGGACACCTCCGTGGGGGAACGGGGTGCCCGCCTGTCGGGGGGGCAGAGGCAGCGCATCGCCATTGCGCGGGCACTGTACAAGGATGCGCCCATTCTTGTCCTGGATGAGGCCACATCGTCGCTGGACTCCGTGTCGGAACGCCTCGTCCGGGACGCCACCGAGAACCTCGCCAGGAATCGGACTACCGTCGTCATCGCCCATCGCCTGTCCACCGTGGAGAATGCGGACCGGATTTTTGTGATGAACGAGGGGCGTATCGTCGAGGAGGGGCGGCACGCGGAGCTCATCAAGCGGGGCGGTCTGTATACGCGCCTGTATCAGACCCAGCAGCTTGAAGCGCAGCAGGCCGCGGTGTGAAGGACTCCTGGGGCTTTGCCGGCGGCGACTTGCCGCGCCGCGCGCCGGGCCGCGGGGGAGACCGGGCGGTGTGCTCGAGCCAGCAAGTTCGCCCGGTATTCAGCCGGGCCAACGCCGCGTGACGGGCATTGGCTTGGCCCTGCCCAGGCTCTGGCGGAGCCGGGGCCCGGCAGTACGTCTGCTCCTGCCCCTGAGTTGGCTGTACCGGGGCGCGGCCCGGGCGCGACGGGAATGCTATGTGCGCGGCCTTTGCCGCGTACAGCGATTCTCCGCTCCGGTGGTCGTCGTAGGGGGCATCACGGCGGGTGGCAGCGGCAAGACCCCGCTGGTAATGCACGTTGCACGCCTGCTCGCCGGACGCGGACTCAGCCCGGGAATCGTCAGCCGCGGTTACGGAGGGCGTTCCGAGCGCATGCCGCTGTTCGTGGACGCCGGTACGCCGGCTTTGGAATGCGGCGACGAACCGGCAATGATGGCGCGCAACCTGGATGTGCCGGTGGTGGTCGACAGGGACCGACCGAGGGGTGTCAGGAGCTTGATTGATCGTAAGGGCTGTGGTGTGGTGATCTCGGATGACGGATTGCAGCACTACGCCATGGACCGTCAGGTGGAGATCGTCGCGCTGGGCGGTGAAGGGAGCATGGGGAATGGTTATGGCCTGCCCGTGGGTCCATTGCGTGAGCCGTTGACCCGTCTGGATGACGTAGACATGGTCGTGAGCAGCAGTCCGGCGTCGCGTCCCGGCTGGTTTGCCGCGTCGCTGCGCATCGAGTCCCTGCAGCGCTTGAACGGCGCCGAACAATGTCCACTCGAGGCATTCAGGGGTCGGCGCGTGCATGCCGCGGCGGGAATCGGCAATCCGGGTGGTTTCTTCGCCATGCTTGCAGGGGCGGGGATCGACGTCCAACCGCACCCGTTTCCTGACCATCACCGCTATGGGGCAGGGGATTTCTCGGGTATGCGGGATGCGCCGATCGTGATGACGGAAAAGGATGCGGTAAAATGCGGGGGGCTACCGCTCGAGGACGCGTGGTACACGCGGGCTTCCATCGAGCTGGAATCCCGATTCGACAACACCCTGATCGAGTTGCTGAAGATATGATCGACAAAAAGCTGTTGGATATACTGGTGTGTCCGGTGACCAAGGGACCCCTGATCTACGACAAGGAGAGCCAGGAGCTGATCAGCAAGTCTGCGCGCCTGGCCTATCCCATTCGCGACGGCATTCCCGTCATGCTCGAGGAGGAAGCCCGCCCCCTGAGTCAGGAGGAAGTGGAGGCGCTGCGCAAGTAGAGGCGCGACTGCCCACCCGATGGCATACAGTATCTTCATACCGGCGCGCTTCGACTCCACCCGGCTGCCGGGCAAGCCGCTGGCGGACGCCGGTGGCAAGCCCCTGATCCAGTGGGTTCACGAAGCCGCCTGCCGCAGCAACGCCGAGCGCGTCGTTATTGCCACAGATGACGAGCGGGTCCTGGCCGCGGCGAGGGCGTTCGGTGCGGAAGCCTGCATGACGGGGCGCGGGCATGCCTCCGGCACTGACAGGATCTGCGAGGCGGCGGGCACAATAGGTCTGGGCCACGATGCGGTCATCGTGAACCTGCAGGGGGACGAGCCCCGGATGCCCGGCAGCCTGATCGACGAAGTCGCGCGGACCCTCTCGGACACCGGCGCCGCCATGGCCACTGCCGCCCACGCCCTCAGCGGCGCGGCGGACGCGGACAATCCGAATGTGGTGAAGGTCGTCTGCGACAGGAATGGTGACGCGCTGTATTTCTCCCGGTCGCGGATACCCTACGCAAGGCAGGTACAGGACGACGGCTCGGTGTTTCGCCATCTGGGCCTGTACGCTTACCATTACGGCTACCTGCGGCGATTCACCAGTCGGGCGCCCACGGTCCTGGAACGAACGGAGTGCCTTGAGCAGCTGAGAGCCCTGGAATACGGCGACCGCATTGCCGTGCACGTCACGGCGTCTGCTCCGCCGGCCGGTATCGATACCGCTGAGGATCTGGAATACTTCCGGCGGTCCCTTGCAGGATGTTGAAAAGGTCTTTCGTGATCTTTTCCAACGCGCCGGGGCCGGCACTTTTCCGGACCCGGCTTCGCCAAATCAAGCACTTACCGTGCTTGATTTGCATCGGGACTTTTGTGTCCGGACGTGACAGGCTGTTTTTCAGCAGCCTGTCACGTCCGGAAGGCCGGGAGGTGCCGGTTTGACGGCGCCACGTTGCAACCGCGAATCAATCAGGAACTGCTGAATGGTCAAAGTCTTGTTTGTCTGCCTGGGTAATATCTGCCGGTCGCCCACCGCCGAGGGGGTGTTTCGCCGGCTGCTGGAGCGCGAGGTGTTGGCATCCCGTGTTCACGTCGATTCGGCGGGCACGGCGGCCTACCACGTGGGGGCGCCGCCGGACCAGCGCGCCCGGGAAGCGGCGCTGCGCCGCGGCATCGACCTGTCCGCCATCCGGGGCCGTTGCGCCGAACCGGCGGACCTGGAAACTTTCGACTATGTGCTGGCCATGGATCACGAAAACCACTCGAATCTTCTAGCGATTGCCGGCGAGCACGGACACAAGGTCCGGCTGTTCATGGAGTTTGCCGCCCGATTCGACGAGGATGAAGTCCCGGATCCGTACTACGGCGGTTCCAATGGTTTCGAGCGGGTGCTGGATATGATCGAGGATGCCTCGGAAGGGCTGCTGGCGGAGTTGCGCCGCGCCCACCCGGATCTGGAGAATCGCTGAACAGCGGCGTCATCGTTTCCCGGCTCTGCTGGATCCATGGCGCCCTTACTTGGATGGCCGAACTCGAATGACTCCCCCGATCAGCCTGGACCTGTCCCTCGCCGGGCAGCAGCTTCGGCTGCTGGACGGCGGGGGGGCGACCCTGAAGACGTACAATGTTTCCACCGCGCGCAACGGCGCCGGGGAGCGGAATGGCAGCGAGTGCACACCCCGCGGCGCGCACTGCATCCGCGCCCGGATCGGCGCCGGCTGCCCGGTGAACACGGTGTTCAGAGGCCGGCGGCCCACCGGGGAAATCTACAGCCCGGCGATGCGGACCCGGTATCCGGAGCGCGACTGGATACTGACCCGTATCCTCTGGTTGAGCGGCTTGGAGCCCGGCTTCAACCGGCTCGGCGACGTCGATACCATGCGCCGCTTCATCTACATCCACGGCGCGCCGGACGACGACCCCATGGGCGTCCCGGGGTCGCACGGCTGCGTCAAAATGCGCAATGCGGATGTCCTCGAGCTGTTCGAGCTGGTGCCGGCGGGCACGCCCATGATGATCCGGGAGCAGGCCGGTGTCTGATTCGGCCGCTTCACTCGGACCCCTGATCGTCGACCTGGACGGCGCTGTATCACTGAGCCGCTCGGACCGGATCCGGCTTCGCTCGCCGCTGGTCGGGGGCGTGATCCTGTTCAGTCGCAATTTCGAGGACCGTCCCCAGCTTCGGGCGCTGACCCGCGAGATCAAGGCGCTCAGAAGCCCCGAGCTGTTGATCACCGTGGACCAGGAAGGGGGGCGGGTACAGCGATTCAGGGGGCGGTTCACCCGATTGCCGCCGGCCGCGGCATGCGGTGCCCTGTACGATTCACGGCCCGCGGAGGGACGACAGCTTGCGCGGGATATCGGCCTGGTCATGGCCTCGGAGCTCATTGAATGCGGCCTGGACCTGTCCTATGCGCCGGTGCTCGATGTCCTCAGCCGCGACAGCCGGGTCATCGGCGACCGCGCGTTTCACTCCGACCCCGAAGCGGTGCACTGGCTCGCCCTGTCCTGTATGGAAGGGATGCAGGAAGCGGGTATGGGTTGCGTCGGAAAGCATTTCCCCGGCCACGGTGGCGTCGACGCGGATTCCCACACCTGCCTGCCCGAGGATCCGCGTGATCTGGAGGTGCTGCGCGGATGCGATCTGCTGCCTTACATGTCCCTGGGCAGCCGCCTTCAAGGAGTGATGCTGGCGCATGTCCTGTACACCACAATCAATGCGCGGATACCCGGCTACTCGACGTTCTGGATTCGTGACGTCCTCAGGGAGGAGATCGGCTTCCATGGCGTGGTGTTCAGTGACGATCTGAGCATGGCGGGCGCCGGGGAGGAGCCGCTGACGGATCGGTGCCGGGCGGCACTACAGGCAGGCTGCGACCTGCTGCCGGTATGCAACGACCTGGATGCGGTCGACCGATTTCTCCGGGAGGCCGAGGATGATCCGGAGTGGATGGACTGCAGCCGGGAAGGGGCGGTGGCATCGCTGTATGCCCAGCCGCGGGCAGTAGCGCCGGAGCGGCTCACCGCCGCCCGGGAGCGGGTGGAAGGAGCGGCCCGGGACGCGAACTAAAGTACTCCGCCACAGACACTGCACCATTCAGCGAGCTGCGGTCACTAGTCCGGTTTGGGCGCCCGTAGGGTGGCGGAGGCCGGTGCCGGGGGCCGCCCCCCAGGGCCGCTGTGAATACATCCGTGTACGCTCTGGCTCAAACATCCTTGTTTTCGACAGCCCTGGTGGACGGCCCCCGGCACCGGCCTCATTTAGAGGCTTTCAAACCGGGCTGCGGGAGAGGTAAAACTCTGACGGCTCCGGCGGAAAGATACCCTGATGGCCACAATGGCAGTGGAGGGGGGATACCAGGCAGGCTAGGCCCGCTCGACGTACTCCCCGGAATCGGTGTTGACCTTGATCTTGTCGCCGACGTTGACGAATGCCGGGACAGTGACCTTCAAACCGGTTTCCAGCTCCGCGGGCTTGCCGGAGCCCGTAGCGGTCTGGCCCTTGATGACGCCCTCGGTGTCCACGACCTCCAGAACGACGTTGGCGGGCAGGTCGACGCCGATCGGAATGTCGTTATGGAAGTTGATCTGGACTTCAGTGTTCGGCAGCAGATACCCGATCTGGTCGCCGAGATCATCGGTGGAGATGTGCATCTGCTCAAAGGTCTCGTTGTCCATGAAAACCAGCGAGTCCGACTCGGCGTAAAGATACTGCATCTGGCGCGGTTCGACATGGGCCTTCTCCACGGTGTCCACCGAGCGAAAGCGCTCATTCAGCTTGGTGCCGCCGGCGATATCCTTGAGCTCGACCTGCACGAAAGCGCCGCCCTTGCCGGGCTTCACGTGATTTTTCTTGAGGACCCGCCAGAGCTTGCCCTGATGCTCGATCAGGCCGCCGACGCGGATTTCGAATGCGGAGATTTTCAATGAATGCCCCAACCGGGTTGATGAGAGAGCGCGATTCTAGGGGAATCGGCGCCGGGGCGCCAACTCCACCGGCGGCGTCAGTATAGTAATTTACCCTGCCAATGCGGTCGCCCCATTCAGCAGCCCGCAGACAATGGTCCAGTATGGAGGAATACACGCTCGGCGGAGGGGCCGGTGTCGGGGGCTATCCCCCAGGGCTGTCGAAAACAGGGATGTTTGAGCCAGAGCGTACACGGATGTATTCACAGCGGCCCTGGGGGATAGCCCCCGGCACCGGCCCCAGTCCCTGGGTGCAGGTCTATAAACCCCGGTGACTACCTGCGGTAGCGCGCCCACTCCAGACGACTCAGGCACGCTCACAATGCCACAGCATCTATGGCGGGTTACACTAACGCCGATGACCAAGAGCTTTGACCCACGATGCACGCGCTGCGACCGGCTGGTGGATTTTCTGCGATCGGTGAAACGCGCGCACCCCGACTATCACTGTGCCCCGGTGGCCCCGTTCGGCGATCCCGACGCACGCCTGTTGATCGTGGGCCTGGCGCCCGGCAAGCACGGCGCCAACGCGTCGGGCCGGCCGTTCACCGGCGACTATGCCGGCATTCTGCTGTACCGGACCCTCCACGAGTTCGGATTCGCCAGCGAGCCGGAATCCAGCGCGCCTGATGACGGCCTGGTGCTGACCGGCTGCCGGATCACCAACGCCGTGAAATGCCTGCCGCCGGAGAACAAACCCGTGAACGCCGAGGTCCTGAACTGCAACCCTTATCTGAAGGCGGAGATCGAGCAATCGGGGCCCGGCCTGGTAATCCTGGCGCTCGGCGCCCTGGCGCACCGCGCCCTGCTTCGTACCTTCGCGCTCCAGCAGTCTGACTACAAGTTCGCGCACGACGTGCAGCACCACCTCCCGCAGGGCAGGGTACTGGTCGACAGTTATCATTGCAGCCGCTATAACACCCAGACGGGCCGCTTGACGGCCCCGATGTTCAGGAAAGTCTTCAAGCGAATTCGGAAGCTGGTGGATTGAAACAAGACGGTGCAGTCATGGCGGAGCTCGATTCCACGCGCCTGCTCGATGGCCTGGACAACAACCCCGGCGTCTACCAGATGCTGGACGCTTCGGGTGAGACCCTGTACGTGGGCAAGGCGCGCAGCCTGAAAAAGCGGGTGGCGAGTTATTTCCGCGCCAGCGGCCTGCCGCCGAAGACCCTTGCCATGATGCGCCGGGTGGCGGACGTTCAGGTTATCCGGACCCACACGGAAAGCGAAGCGCTCCTGCTGGAGAACAACCTGATCAAGAAGCACCGGCCGCGGTACAACGTGGTGCTTCGGGATGACAAGAGTTATCCATATATTCATCTGGACGACAGCACCGAGTTTCCACGGCTCGGCTTCTACCGCGGCAACCGGTCGGGGCCGGGGCGGTATTTCGGGCCCTATCCCAGCGCCGGGGCGGTGCGGGAGATCCTTGCCCAGCTGCAGAAGATATTTCCGGTAAGGCAGTGCGAGGACACGTTCTTCCGGACGCGCTCCCGGCCGTGCCTGCAGTATCAGATACGTCGCTGCACGGCCCCTTGCGTGGGTTATGTCACCCCCGAGCTGTATCGCCGGGACGTGGAGCAGGCGGTGCTGTTCCTGGAAGGCAGGAACGACAGCCTGCACCAATATCTTTCCGAGGCCATGGAAAAAGCCGCCGAAGACCTGGATTTCGAGACCGCGGCCATGTACCGCGACCGCCTCAGGTCCCTGGCTCGGATTCAGGAGACCCAGTCCATCAGCAGCAACGATGGCGATTGGGACATCGTAGCGCTGGCCGTGGAGAACGGCGTCGCCTGCGTGGATGTCACATTCGTGCGGTCCGGCCGCCACAGCGGCAGCAAGGCGTTCTTCCCCAGAATCAATCTCGAGGCCCGCGAAGACGAGGTGATGGGGGCCTTTCTGGGCCAGTTCTATCTGAACAAGCCGGTCCCGGCCGAGGTCCTGGTGCACCCGGCGCCCCGGGATGTCCCGCTGATGGAACGCATGCTGACGGAGCGGGAAGGTCGCAAGGTGCGCCTGCAGCCCAGGCCCCGCAGCCGTCGGGCGCGCCTGCTCGAGGGCGCCGTCGACAACGCCCGTCACCGCCTGGCCCGGCATCTCTCGGAGCAGGCCAGCCAGGGCGGCAAGCGCGAGTCCCTGCAGCGTATGCTTGGCCTGGATGCCGTGCCCGGTCGGATGGAATGCCTGGATGTCAGCCATACCCAGGGAGAGGCCGCCGTGGTGTCCTGCGTAGTGTTCGACGAGGAAGGTCCCGCCACCGGCGACTACCGCCGCTACAACGTGCGGACGGACTCCCCGGGAGACGACTACGAAGCCCTCAGGGAGGCCTTGTCCAGGCGCTATGTCAAGCTGAAGGACGGCGAGGGCCGGATTCCCGACCTGTTGATCATCGACGGCGGAAAGGGCCAGCTCGCGGTGGCTGTCCAGGTTCTGGAGGAGATGCAGATCGACGGGGTGGCGGTGGTTTCGGTGGCCAAGGGGCCGACCCGCAAGCCGGGGTTCGAAAAACTCTTCGTGGCCGGCCGGGCGCGGGCGATACAGCCCCGGCCGCATTCGGCGGGCCTGCTGCTCCTGCAGCAGATCCGCGACGAGGCGCACCGGTTCGCCATCACCGGGCACCGGCGCCGGCGCGCCAGGGCGCGTGTCACTTCCTCGCTCCAGGAGATCCCCGGCATCGGGAGCAAGCGGCGCCAGGCCCTGCTGCGTCATCTGGGCGGCCTGCAGGAAGTGCAGCGCGCAGGCGTGGAAGACCTGTCGCGGGTTCCGGGCATCAGTGCCGATCTGGCCCGGAAGATCTACAACCATTTCCATCAGCAATAAGAGACACATGCCGTCGTGACCTACACCATTCCAAACCTGCTGACGCTTCTCCGCATCGGGCTGATCCCGGTATTCGTCCTCGTGTACTGGCTGCCGTACGCCTGGGCGCCCATCTGGGCCGCCTGGATATTCATCATTGCCGGTATCACGGACTGGCTGGACGGCTATCTCGCCCGCCGGCTGGGGCAGGCATCGCCGTTCGGGGCGTTCCTGGACCCGGTGGCGGACAAGCTGATCGTGGCCACGGCGCTGGTCCTGCTGGTGGGGGACCCGAAGGTCCAGGCGTCGGTGTTCAGCAGCTCGTTGTTCGCCGTCACCGCGGCGGTAATCATCGGACGGGAGATTACTGTGTCGGCGTTGAGGGAGTGGATGGCGGAACTGGGGGAGCGGGCCAGCGTCGCGGTATCGGTAATCGGCAAGTTGAAGACCCTGCTCCAGATCGTTGCCATCACCATGCTGGTCTACAAGTACGATTTCATGGGGCTGCCCACGATTATTATCGGTGAATGGTTGCTCTACCTGGCCGCGGCCCTTACATTGTGGTCCATGGGCATGTATCTGAGAGCGGCGTGGCCGGCGCTTACAGGTACAAAGGACACCTGAGCCGTGCCCGGCAAGGCACTTGACACGGACGGTGTCTGACTAGAAAATTAGCCGCCCTCGCACAGAGCGGGAATAGCTCAGCTGGTAGAGCGTCGCCTTGCCAAGGCGAAGGTCGCGAGTTCGAACCTCGTTTCCCGCTCCATTTTCCTTCTATCGACCACGGCGGCCCCGGCACGATCCGCCATTGCGGCGCCGCCGGGCATTTTGTACGATTCGCCCTCGAATTTCCGACCCTGGACCGCGCCGCCGGGCGCCGACAGAGACCGATCACAGGCTGGGTGGCAGAGTGGTTATGCAGCGGACTGCAAATCCGCGGACCTCGGTTCGATTCCGGGCCCAGCCTCCATTACGCCTGAACACGCCGCCATGAGCTCAGTGGCCGTTGACGCTCAATCGTCCGGGCCCGGTCAGGAACAGGGCGATGGCGGCGAATAGGAACATGCCCTGCAGCTCGAGCTGCCAGCCGCCTGTCTCGGCAAACTGCCCCAACTGACCCAAGTGAGCGAGAGCCGCCGCGAACAGCATGTTGACGGCCACCAGGAGTGCCCCGATCCGGGCATAGAATCCAAGGATAAGGAGTATCGGGCCGATTACCTCTCCCAGATAGACGCCGTTGGCAAGGAGCCCCGGCAGCCCGGCCGACGCCACCATGCCTTCGATTGATGAGATGCCGCCGATGAGCTTGGCGACGCCATGAAACAGGATCAGGACACCAAGCGCGAGTCGCAGGATCAGCTTGCCCGTATCGTCCGCCATTTGTGAGCTTATGAGCCACTCCCTACGTGTTGTGAACAGAGCATCACATCATACGATAAATATCCCCGCCGGCGCCCGATACCTGCCGCCCGGGTGCAACGTCCATGCGCCATCCGTGTATGACGGGACGGCCCTGCGTCGACGAATTATCAGTATTCGCTAATATTCCACGGAGTCCTTGGACTTTCCCGGAGTCCGGGCGTAACCTTTGCGCCGGTCTGCCCGGGTGGCGGAATGGTAGACGCAGCGGACTCGACACGGGTCCGCCGCGGGGAAACCCGCGGTGAGAAAGGGGTCAAATTCGGGGAACCCTTAACAGGTCGCGCTGATGGTAATCCCGAGCTAAGCCTGGCGGTCGCTGGCACCGCAGGAAAGTGTAGAGACTAGACGGCCCCGGCCTAAGTACGCGCCACGCGCGCTATACGGCAAAGAGATAGTCCAGACCCCAAAGCGCCGACAAGGTCGGCGTGGCAGCGAAAGCTGTGGCGGGTAAGTAAAATCCGCTGGCCGCAAGGCCGTGCCGGTTCGAGTCCGGCCCCGGGTACCATATTTGAAAACCCCTGTTTCGCAATTTGTTGCGGATACCGTACGCCCGCAAAGTAGTGTGCGGGTCGATTTGCCGTGGATGCGGGTCTATGACTGAATCCAGTTTTCCACCGGGAGTCGTGGAACGCGCCGAAACTCACGGGTATTACCGGTGACAAGTGTGGTGCCCGCATGCAGCGCGTGTGCGGCAATAAGTAGATCCATTGTGCCGATCGGCATGCCTTTCCGGCGCAGGTGTGATCGGATTTTTCCGTACTCCCACGCTGCTTCGGTAGGCCAGTCCTCGAGCACGATGTGGCTCAGGAACTCTTCAAGTGCCTGACGGTTGTGGTTCTTCCGTGCCGAGTGCTCTATACCATAAGCCAGCTCGGCGACGACAACGCTGGAAACAGCGATTTCGCCACTGGCGATATACTCTAGCTTCTTCTGGAGCGCGGTTGGACGGTGTTTGATAATGTGGATACAGGTATCGGTATCCAGCATGAAGCCCATCAAAACGACTCTCTTTCTTCCGGCGGCGTATCCTCTATTTGCTCCGGATAATCGTCGCTAAAGCGTTTGCCCGAGGTGAAGTACTGCTGCCAGTCTTCTGGTTTCGGCGTCAGGATCACCTTGTCGCCTTCACGGCGGATGTACACTTCGTCGCAGTTGAAGCGAAAGGCCTTGGGCAGGCGCACGGCCTGGCTGCGGCCCGTGAGGAAAACCTTGGCGGTGTGGCGTTGCATTGGAGGTAATCCGGAAAATGATATGCATCGTAAATATATATCATCCGGGGCAGATTCGCAACGCATTCTGCTTGGAGTCTCAGGAGCACCAGGGCCTGAATTTCTTCGGTAATGGAAACGGTCTCCGGCGTGATTGTAGTACGCCCGTCAGGCGCGGGGCAGTCGGTTGTCCGAGTCGTAGACCGGACGGGCGAGGACGCGGCAAGCGGGCCTGTGGCGTCGTCAACCTCGGGGAAGGCTTACTCATGTTGGCCTGATTCCTGGCATAGTCGGTACAGCCGGATATGGCGTAGTGAGACTTCTCAGAACGTCAGAGGCGTCGACACCCAGACGATTCGCAGCATGACGGAGCCGGGGTTCCGGTAACTGTGGGGCCGCTCTGATGGAAAGAAGAAACTGTCGCCCGGCTTCAGGTGATGGACCTGATCGTCAATGCTGAGCTCCAACTCTCCTTCGACGACATAACCCACTTCTTCGCCTTCGTGGCGGATTACACCACCGTTGCGGGCGCCGGGCGCCACGACATGAACGTGCGCTTCCAACAATCGACTGGCGTCGAACGGCGCAATTTGTTCGAGACTGATGCCTCCGGATTCCGCACCGCCGGTCAAAGCCATGATTGGTCGATCGCCGTAACGGCGGATGACGACGTCTCCGGGCGCGCTTTCGGCGAACAGCTCTGCGATGGACATGCCCAGTTCCGCGGCAATGCGATGAAGCATGCGCAAAGAGGGGGTGGTGCGGCCGTTCTCCACTTTGGACAGGTAGCTTTCGGAACAATCCACCATGCCCGCCAGGTCGGTAAGCCGGAGTCCGCGTGACAGCCGCGCGTGGCGCAGCCTCTGGCTCAGCCCGCCATTCTGGGCGGTCGGATCGCGCAGTCCGTCGTGTTCCTGCTTGCGGTTGATTTTTTTGTCCAAATATTTGCCCGGATGCAGTGCGTGCGTGTTGCGATGTTGCACCAGAATGTCGCTATATTCAAGTCGCTTGACTTTCTGTGACTCCGTAGTCAAGATTCCTGTCTCCAATGAAAACGACTTTCCCAATGAGGTGATAAGGCATGGGGAGCGGGGCAGAGGAGCGAAGGGGGGTACCGGAGTCCATGGTCCGCGTGGCCTGCCTGCAGTTCGAGCCGCGGGTCGGCGACACTGCCGCCAATGTAGCGCGTAGCCTCGAGTTGATCGAATCGGCGGCGCGCGACGGGGCCGATCTCGTTGTGCTGCCAGAGCTTTGCAACAGCGGCTATATGTTCCGCGACCGCGCCCAGGCTCATGCCCTGGCCGAGCCGATACCGGCTGGACCCACCATCGAAGCCTGGCAGCAGGCGGCCGCTGCACATGGTCTCTACCTGTGCGCCGGCATCAGCGAACGTTCAGGCGACCGGCTTTACAACAGCGCCGCGCTGTTGGGGCCTGACGGCCATATCGGCACCTACCGCAAAGCCCACCTCTGGAACGCCGAGAATCTCTACTTCGAGCCCGGCGACCTCGCGTTTCCCGTGTTCCACACGCCCCTCGGCCGGCTCGGCATGCTGATCTGCTACGACTGCTGGTTCCCGGAGGCCTGGCGGCTGCTGGCGCTGCAAGGCGCGGATATCGTTTGCGTGCCGACCAATTGGGTGCCGATTCCCGGCCAGGATCCCGGCCGCGAAGCAATGGCCAACATCCTCTGCATGGCGGCCGCCCACTCCAATTCGATGTTCGTCGCCGCCGCCGACCGCATCGGCGAGGAGGCGGGCCAGGCGTTTATCGGGCAGAGCCTGGTGGTGGGCTACACCGGCTGGCCGGTTGCCGGACCGGCCAGCCACGATCGTGAGGAGATCATCCAGGCCGACTGCAACCTGGCCGACAGCCGGCGCAGAAGAAACTGGAACGATTTCAATCAAGTCCTGCGCGACCGACGCAGCGACGTCTATGCCGAAATGCTGGGCGCGAATTCGCGGCCGGGGTGGTACTGATTCGTGTCGAGGACCGTCCAGCGATAACCACACCAGATGGAGGAGAACCAAGATGAATACCAAGCAGCTATTGAGACAGATACCGATCGCCGGAGTAATGGGTCTGATCGCGGCCCTCGCGCCCGCGCAGGCTGAAGAACCCATCAAGATCGGCGTTCCGGTCGGTCTGAGCGGCGCCAACAGCGTCGTCGCGCCGTCGGTGGTGCAATCCACCGAACTGGCCGTCGCGGAGATCAACGCCGCCGGCGGCGTGCTCGGGCGGGAGCTGGAAGTTGTAGTCGCCGACGACGGCAGCGGCGCCCAGGGCGCCCAAAAGGCCTTCCAATCGTTGGTTTACCAGCAGGAAGTCGACGTGCTCATTTCCATGGAAACCAGCGCCGCGCGCAATGCCGGCCTGCCCATCGTCAACCGCGCCGGCGTGCCCTACATATATACCTCCTTTTACGAGGGCCGTTCCTGCAGCCCGTGGATGTACGTCAACGCCTGGGTGCCGGAGCAGCAGGTCGCCCCGGTGGTCGATCACTTCACCGGCGAGGAGGGGGCTGAAACTTTCTTTCTTATCGGCAGCGACTACGCCTTCGGCCGCGGCATGCTCGAGTTCACCCGGCAGTACATCGAAGAGAAAGGCGGCGAAGTGCTGGGCGAGGAATACCTGCCGATGGGGGGTACCGACTGGACCGCCATCATCAGCAAGGTCAAGTCGGCCGGGCCCGACGCGCTGGTCACGTCGACCGCCGGCGGCGCTCCTAACGTCACCCTGACCAAGCAGCTCCGCGCCGCCGGTGTGGAGATTCCCTACGGCAACCTGGCGGTTGACGAGGGCACCGCGCGGAACATGGGGGAGGATGCCGCCGGAATTTATATTTCGGCTTCCTACATCACCAAGATCGACAGCCCCGAGAACCGCCGCTTCATGCAGGCGATGGAGGACCACTTCGGCGACGAGGCCAAGACGCCGAACGAGCTGTCGGTGCCTCAGTACGAAGCGGTTTATCTGTACAAGGAAGCGGCGGAGCAGGCCGGAACGACCGAAGCGCAGGCGATTATCGACGCCCTTGCCGATGTGTCCTACGACGGGCCCCGCGGCACCATCCGCATGGACAAGCAGCGGCACGCCACCCTGACCATGTACCTGGCCCAGGTTCAGCCCGACGGCGGCATCGAGCTGATCCGCAGTTTCCAAAACGTCGACCCGGGCGAGCAGTGCCCGAACCTCTAGCCACCGGTGCGACCCGGCCGGACCGCAGTCCGGCCGGGATTCCCGGCGGAGCGATTTAGACGGAGCACGCCATGGGCATCATTCTCGACATGCTGACTACCGCGGCGATCCTGTTCACCGTCGCCACCGGTCTGATGATCATTCTGGGGGTGATGAAGCTCATCAACTTCGCCCACGGCGCGTTCCTGATGGTGGGCGGCTATACCGCCTACGTGGTTACGCAGCTTGGTTGGAATCCCTGGCTGGCAATCCCATGCGCCGCCATTATCGGGCTGCTGCTCGGCATGGTGGTGGAGCAGATAATCGTACGGCCGCTGTACTCCCGGCCCCTGGATGCGATCCTTGCGACCTGGGGGCTCGGGATCATCCTCGGCCAGGTCGTCACCATCGTCTTCGGGCGCGAGGTGCAGTTCGTGGAAACCCCGATCCGGGGCGCCGTCGAGTTCTTGGGCCAGTCCTACTCGATCTATCGCCTGCTGCTGCTCGGCGCCGGGGCGGCAATCGGCGCGGCCCTGACAGCGCTGCTTTATTTCACGCGCTTCGGCCTGAATGCCCGCGCAGTGATCATGAACGAGGAGCTCGCCCGCGGGCTGGGAATCGACAGCACCCGGGTCCGGCTGCTGACATTCGGCCTGGGGGCGGGGCTGGCCAGCATGGCCGGCGCCATGATCACGCCCCTTATCTCGGTGGACCCGACCATGGGTCTGCCCTGGCTGGTGAATTCCTTCATGCTGGTGCTGGTGTCCGGGGTATCGATACCGGGCCTGATGATCGCCTCGCTGATGCTGGGCGGCGCCCAGGTCGTGGTCAGCACCTATATCAGCCCGATCCTCGGCGGCCTGACCATCGTGGTGCTGGCGGCGGTCATCCTGCGCATCTGGCCGCGGGGGCTTGCCAATGACTGACGACGCCACCGTGCTTCCCGCCGCCAAAGCCGACACCACCGCCGGACGGTCGCGCAACGATCTTCACTACCTGGCGCGCTGCATCCTGGTGGCCGTGGGCGTGCTGGCGATAGCCCCGTTCGTCCTCGACTTCTATGCCATGAATATCCTGGTGCGCGCGCTGCTGCTGGGTGTGCTGGCACTCACCGTGGACATGTTGTGGGGCTATACTGGGATTCTGACCTTTGGCCAATCCGCCTTTTTTGGAATCGGCGCCTACGCCTGTGCGCTGATGTTCACCCACTTCGGTTTCGGGCACGGGTTCGCCGTGCTGGCCCTGGTGCTCGGTATCCTGGCGGCGGTGGCGGTCGGCCTGCTGGTCGGCTGGCTGGCTTTCTACCACGGGGCGTCGCCGCTGTACGCCTCCATTGTGACGCTTGCTTTACCGATCGTTCTTACCCAGGTGGTGTACTCCGGGGGCACGTTCACCGGATCCAGCAGCGGGCTGTCGGGCTTTCCCACTTACTACTGGTCGCTGACGACCTGGCTGTGGACTGCGGGGGGGCTGTTGATCGTTGTCACCTCCCTCGCCTGGCTGTTCGTGCGCAGCGACATGGGCCGAATCCTGGTGGCTATTCGCGAGAACGAGACCCGCTGTGCCTATCTCGGCATCCCGGTTTCGCGGATCAAGATTCTGCTGATGGCCGCAATGGGGGGGCTCGGGGCCGTCGCCGGCTTCGGCTACGCGTCGTTCTCCAATGTCGTGGCCCCCGAGCTGACCGGTTTTCTGCTGGGCACGGAGCTGTTGATCTGGGTAGCTCTGGGCGGGCGGGGCACCGTTGTCGGGCCGGTCTTCGGTGCGATTCTGATCGACGTGTCCAGCTCCTATCTGTCGGGCAGCATGCCCTTTGTCTGGAAGCTGTTCATCGGCGTGGCCTTCGTGCTCGTCATCGTCTCCCTTCCGCAGGGGCTGACGCCGGTGGTGACCAGATTCTGGCGGCGGGTGTCGGGGAGAAAGCCGCAGGCGGCGCCGCCGCCGCGATTGACCGCGGCGCCGCCCCGCCACGCGGTAGACGACGGCAGGACGCCGCTTTCGGTGCGCGAAGTACATCGCAACTTCGGCAGCCTGCAGGTGCTGCAGGGTATTGATTTCCAGGTCGGCCGGGGAGAGCTGGTGAGCTTGGTGGGCCCCAACGGCGCAGGCAAGACGACCTTGATCCGGTGCCTGGCCGACGGTCTGGAACGTACCGGCGGCGATATCGTCGTGCACGGTAATGACCTCGCCCGCAGGGCCCCGGCGCGCTGCGTTGCGCTCGGCATCGGCCGGAAATTCCAGAAGGCCAATGTGTTCGCCACTCTGACCGTGGCCGAATGCCTGCAGGTGGCCCGCTACAGCCTGGACCCGATGTCGCCCTGGACCCGGGCAAGCGAGCTGCGGCTCCCGGCGTCGGCGCTGCGCATCGTGGAGGAGACGGGCCTGAAGGACTCGCTGTCGGTGGAAGCGCGACATCTCAGCCACGGTCTCAAGCAGGCCCTGGAGCTCGCCATGGTGCTGTCGCTGGAGCCCAGCATCGTGCTGCTGGATGAGCCGACCGCCGGCCTGACCCGCACCGAACGCGAGCGCATCGGCGCCATTCTCACCTCCCTTGTACGGGAAGAGGGGTTGAGCATCCTGCTGGTGGAGCACGATCTCGATTTCGTGCGTCAGATCAGTTCGCGAGTGATCGTGCTGCACCAGGGACGGTTGGTGCTGGACGGCTCCGTCGAAGAGGTCGTTGATTCCGAGCTCGTCCGGGAGATCTACGCCGGCACCCACTACCGCGGCGAAGAAGCAGAGGCGTCATGACGCCGGCGGGACAGATGCTGGGTCTCGACGGTATTACCAGCGGCTACGGTGAGGCGATAGTGGTGCGTGGCGTCACCCTCGATGTCGCGCCGGGGGAAATCGTCACGCTGCTGGGCAAAAATGGCATGGGTAAGAGCACCCTGCTCAAGACCATCATGGGATTCCTGCCTGCCCGGAATGGTCGTGTGAGCCTGGCCGGAGACGATGTCACCGGCGTGTCGCCACATCGCCTGGCCCGCCGATCCATCGCGTACACACCACAGGAGCAGGCTATCTTCCAGGACCTGACCGTGCGGGAGAACCTGGTCCTGGGCCTGCCCGATAAGTCCTGGTTCGACGATGAGTTCGCGCGGGTGTGCGAGGTGTTTCCGGTCCTGGGCGAGCGCCAGCGCCAGCGCGCCGGCACCCTGTCCGGGGGCGAGCAAAAGATGCTGCTGGTGGCCCGCGCCCTGATGGCCCGGCCCCGCCTGATGCTGGTGGACGAGATTACCGAGGGCCTGCAGCCCTCCGTTATTCACCGCCTTGCCGGGGCCCTGGCGGACGAGCGCGATCGCACCGGCGTCGCGATGCTGCTGGTGGAACAGAACATCCAGTTCGCCCTCGAGGTGTCCGACCGCTGGGCAGTATTGAAGCTGGGAGAGATCAACGAAACCGGCGCCAGCGACGAGCCCGATGCGGCGGCGCGCATCGCCGACCAACTGGCCGTTTGAGAACATGGCTCCGACAGGACAAAGACGCGGTGCCTGATTCCATAAACGCCGAACGGCTCTGGCAGAGCCTGATGATGATGGCGGATATCGGCGCCACTGCCGGGGACGGCTGCAACCGGCAGGCGCTGACCGACGAGGACCGCGCCGGCCGCGACCTGTTCTGGCACTGGTGCGAGGAGGCGGGCTGCCGCGTCGACGTCGATGCCATGGGCAACATGTTCGCGCGCCGTCCGGGCCGGCACGATGACCTGCCGGCCGTGGCCACCGGCAGCCACCTGGACACCCAGCCCTACGGTGGCCGCTTTGACGGGGTGCTCGGCGTGCTGGCCGGCCTCGAAGTGATACGCACGCTCAACGACCGGGGTATTGAGACCGAGCGTCCAATCGAGGTCGTCAACTGGACCAATGAAGAAGGCTCGCGTTTCGGCCCGCCCACCATGTCCTCGGCGGTCTATGCCGGCGCCTTGCCACAGGACGCGGCATATGCGGCGCGCGACGACCAGGGCCGCACATTCGGCGAAGAGCTGGATCGCATCGGCTATCGCGGCGAGGCCCCATGCGCGCCGCGCGACTGGCACAGTTTCCTGGAGCTCCATATCGAGCAGGGGCCGGTGCTGGAGGCATCGGGAAAAACCATCGGGGTGGTGACTGCGGGGCAGGGGATGCGTTGGTTCCAGTGCCGCACCCGCGGCCAGTCCGCCCATGCCGGCACCACGCCGATGCCGCTGCGCCGCGACGCCCTGGAGAGCGCCGCGGACCTCGTGCTGCGCATCCGCGACACGGCGCTGGCTCATGCGCCCCACGGCGTCGCCACTGTCGGCCAGCTCCGGGTCCGGCCGGACTCACCCAATGTCGTGCCGGGCGGAGTCGACTTCACCATCGACATGCGCCATCCCGAAAGCGCCAGTATCGAGTCGATGACGGCGGCCCTGAAAACCGCGTTCGAAGAGGTCGCCGCGACCCGCGCCGCCACTGCGGAGATCGAGGAGACCTTTGCATCCGCGCCTGTCGATTTCGACGCCGGCTGCGCCGACTCGGTGCGCCGAGCGGCCGGGCACCTGGGTCTGCCGCACCAGGACATGGTCAGCGGTGCCACCCACGATGCATTGAAGGTCGCTGCGGTGGCCCCGGCGGCGATGATCTTCGTGCCCTCACAGGGCGGCCTCAGCCACAACGAAGCGGAGTGGACCAGCCCCGCGGACTGTGCGGCCGGCGCCAGCACGCTGCTGCACGCGATTCTTGGCCGCGCATCTGCAGGGACTGAATAGCCAACGGGGGAGCGACACCTGTCGCAACCGAGGAGAGAACCAGCCGTGCTGCACGGCGCCGCGGTGGTTTTCCAATGTCGCTGGGCGGCGGCAGCCTGCGCGCGGCCTGGGCCGGACGTGAGTCCGATGCCGCGGATCCGGCGATCATCCGGGACCGGAAGACGGTCTCAATCCAACCGTTCGATGAGTTTCTCCAGCCGCTGAGCCACCGCGTACCAGAGCCCGAATGGCCCGCCCTTGCCGACCAGCTCGCTGTCCACTTCTTCCGGGCTCTTCCGCTTCATTTCCGACAGGTCCCGGGCGAGCTTCTGGCGTTCGTTCACGAGCTCGCTCAGCTCGGTCTCGGCTTCCGGCGGGGCAGTGCCCGCTTCCACGTGTCGGCGAGCCTGCTGCAGCATCTCGTCGATGTGCTTCAGGTGGGATTCGTGCAGCAGGATGTGCTGCTCGACAAGATGGTCTCGTTGGGTCATGACGGTTGCCTCACATGTCGTTGTGTGCGCGTTGCGTAGGCGAATGCGCGTTTCGTTGACAATGGCGTGGCCCGCATCGTCGGTGCAGCGGTACCAGAGGCATCTATAGCATGCCTGGAAGGCCGGCATGTTGACGAGAATCAAGTTGGTGCACGGCATTCACCATGCCCGCCGCGGCAAGCTGGAGCCGGTCGACGTGATTGCGACTCGGTCGTGGCGTGCCGTTGCCGGCTTGGCGTGTTGCGGGCCGCCTAGCGGGAGCGCCCCTGAGCCGCCATGGGTGCGTTGCGCTCCTGGTAAATAGCTTGGGCCATTCACTGCGGAGAGCGCCCGCCCCTGACGGCTCAGGAACACACTGAATGCCGCAATATCAGTGGTGCAGCACGCTAGCGGGCGGACACCCAACCGCAGACCGGAGTGGCCTCAATCCGTCTTCATGCCCTCGATCAGGGTCTCGGCGCAACGCCTGGCCACATCTACCTGGTACTTCTCGCTCACGTTGTCCACCCATCCGGCCTCGACGACAAAGTCGTCGTGTTTCCATTGGCTTTCCTCCTTCAACGCCACGAGCTTCTGTTTCTGCGGCTCGGCCTTTGCGACACAAAGTGGCGCGAAGGCCTGGATGACGGCCTCCTTGGCGCTCGCCGTTTCCATCTTTCCGGCGGTGCCCTGGGTCACCCATCCGGCCCAGGAGAAACCGATTATCATAGCGACGACGGCGCCGGCGACGCCGCCCCATATTGCGGGTTTGATCCATTCCGGTGTGTTCATTGAAGAACCTCTCATTTCAGGAATACGTGATTGGCTTTTCCGGGTAACGCCTCGCCCTCTTCGGGCACCGGGCGCTGCTTGTGGAAAATGTGAAACGGCGGACCAGCGGAAAACGGCTGTGCTTAGCGTCGGCGTACCGGGCCGCCTGCAACGAAGGGAGGTAGAGCAAGAAGACTTGAACCGCACCTTCTCAGGTTGCGTAATGCAATACCCTGTCAATCAAGGGTTAAGAACCACCATACACTTGTCTCTGCCGAATAGATACCCGAATCGTCCGAGTCCTGATTTCGCGGCTATAATCTGGCACTTCATAAACCTGAATCCTGCTGAATTCACCCACCTCAAGGTCTACAATCACTGTTTCCCCGTTCTGAAGTCGAGCACCGCCCGGCAGCCTCCTTGGCCGTGTTATCCCTGAATCACGCCCGCTATTTATCCTGTCCGCCTGTCATTGCCAACATAGGTAATCAGGCGTACGATTTGAGCCAATAAGCGTGCACTCGAAACCACCCCCTCTGTGTTACATGGAGAGACATTTCAGTGAGAGGGCTCTGTTACCGTTATTTCCACCCGCCGCGTCGCCGGCAGACCGCTTCCGCAGGCAAAGCCATGCCTGCAGGCGGCTTGAATCCGGACCATCGCTACCAGGGTCCCAGTGATGACAACCGCCGATAAAACCAGTCACCATAACAGGCCCGCGGACAGGCGTCCGGCACCGACGGAAGACCACTACATTGGCTTGCTGGAAGCCGCCCCGGATGCGATGGTGGTCGTGAATCAGGATGGACTGATCGTTCTGTTGAATCTGCAGGCGGAGCATCAGTTCGGTTATCTCCGCGACGAATTGCTGAATCAGCCGGTAACAACCATCATACCGAACGGGTTCGCGGAACGCCTGATTGCCGACAGTCTTCGCACCGCCGCCGAAGCGCTCAGTCAGCAGATCGGCACCGGCATTGAGCTGATCGGTCGTCGCAAGGACGGCAGTGAGTTTCCCATTGAAATCATGTTGAGTCCGCTGGAAACCGTCGAGGGTCTCCTGGTGACGGCGGCGATACGTGACATCAGCCTGCGCCGCTTATCAGAAAACAAGATCATCTACCTGAACCGTATCTATGCCACACTGAGCGGTATCAATACAGTGATTACCCGGGCACGTACATGTGACGAGCTGTTCCGGGAAGCTTGCCGGCTGTCAGTGAAAACAGGTGGCTTCAGAATGGCCTGGATAGGTCTTGTCGATCAGGCAGGCGAGAAGCTGAACCTGGCCGCTTCCGCAGGCGTGGATCCGGAACTGATAGGCATCCTCAATGACAGTCGTTTGCTGGATGAACGTGCGCTAGTCGGCGATTCCCTGGTTGCGCGTGCTGTCAGGGAAAAACGTGTCATGTACTCCAACAACTCGCAAACCGACAACGCTCTCCTGTTCGGTAAGGAGCACACCGCCACTGAAGTCAACTCCACGGCGGTGCTGCCGCTGCTCGTGGCTGACAAGGTGGCAGGAGTATTCGCGCTGCACTCCGGGGAAATGGATTTCTTCGATGATGTCGAACTAAAACTTCTAGGGGAGCTGGCCGGGGATATTTCCTACGCGATAGCCAATATCGAAAAGCAGGATCAACTTGATTATCTCGTTTTCTACGACATATTGACCGGCCTGGCGAATCACAAGCTGTTTCTTGAGCGCGTATCGACGCACATGCACAGTGCCGGCTACAACGGTCATAAACTGGCCTTGTATCTCTTCGACCTTGAAGGATTCAAGAATATCAATGACAGCCTCGGTCAGGCGGCCGGTGACTCGTTGTTGAAACAGGTGGCCGAGTGGTTGATCGATCAGGTCGGTGATGTCGACCTGCTGGCCCGGATTGGAGCGGATCACTTTGCCGTGGTACAGCCGATGGTCAGAAATGATGGCGATGTGGCGAGACTGGTCAAGAAATCGATAGCGAAGTTAAGGGAACACCCGTTTCACCCGGGCGATGCGGATCTGAGGGTTGCCGCCAAGGTGGGGATAGCCTTGTTCCCGGAAGACGCCGTCACTGCCGACGAGTTGTTCAAGAAGGCCGAAGCCGCCCTCAAGCGGGCCAAGGAGAGCGGTGACCGGTACCTTTTTTACGCCCCTGAGATGACGGCCATGGTGGCGTCCCGGCTTTCCCTGGAATACCTGCTGCGGAATGCTCTTGACGAGGAGCAGTTCACGCTCCATTACCAGCCCATTGTCAACCTCGTGAGCGGTGAAGTCAGCGGTGCCGAAGCGCTGATCCGTTTCAATCATCCTGAGACCGGCTTGGTGCTACCCACTAAATTTGTCCCGATCCTGGAAGACACCGGCATGATTCATGACGTCGGGCGCTGGGTCTTGCGACAGGCCATCGATGATTACCTGCGTTGGCGCACTCTGGGTCCGCCCGATATGCGGATATCGGTGAATGTCTCCCCGTTGCAATTGCGTAACCCGGGATTTGGAGAAGAGGTACGGCGGCTGCTCGATGTCGACGAGCACGCCGCGACGGGACTGGAACTGGAAATCACCGAAGGTCTGATGATGATGGACGTCGATCAGAATGTTGAGAATCTAAGGGTTATTCGTGATATGGGGATCCGTATCGCCATGGATGATTTCGGGACCGGCTACTCGTCGTTAAGTCACCTCACCAGACTGCCGCTTGACACCCTGAAGATCGATCGTACGTTCGTAAAGAACATGACGCTTTCAGCCGAAGGTCATGTTCTGGTGCACGCGATTATCAGCCTGGCGCATCTGCTGAAGATGAACGTGGTGGCGGAGGGCGTGGAAACCGAGGAGCAGTCCGATTGTCTCAGGCTGCTGAGTTGTAACGAGGTGCAGGGCTTTCTGTTCAGCAAACCACTATCGGCGGATCTCTTCGAGGCCAAGCTGGCAGCAGGCAGGGAGGCCGTCGTCGATGGTCTCCCGGACACTGTGTGAATCGCTGCGCTTCCGGCAGGTCAGTGACCCTTTCGCCGCGCGAAACCTGACACCGGAAATATACCCCTTCCGGCTTTGTGATTCCGGGACACAATACGTAATCCACACCTTGCGAGGCGCCGCCGCGTCCCGGCTCAGGCCTCCCGCCCCGATTCCAAACCTGCTTCCCGCCACGCCAGCATGCCGCCCTTGAGATTGGAGACGCGGGTGTAGCCCATGCCGGTCAGCATCGCCGCGGCGGTGGTGCTGCGAACGCCGGAGCGGCAGACCACCACTACTGCGTCGTTTTTGTCGATGCCCAGACCGTCGATTTCGTACTGGAGTCTCTGCAGCGGCAGCAGGGTGCTGCCGGGAATATGGCCCAACTCGCCCGTGAACTCGGATTTTTCGCGCACATCAATGATGTGCGGTGCGTTGCCGGCCTGCATCTCGCCGTGGACGGCTGCGGCATCGCGCTGGCGTACGGCATTGAGTTGGGCGAAGTCGGGGAATTTGATCCGGTCGTCGTCGATGGCGGACTGGTTGGGCTGCAGGACTTCCTGGATCTTGTCGGGCAGCGGGAAATCGATGCTGTTCATGAGCTCGATGTACTCCCGGCGTGACTTGCCGGCAATGCGCGGGTTGTCCCGTTTCTCGGTACCGATGGTGGAGGAGGTGTTGCCGCGATAGTCATGGGCGGGCAGAACGACGGTATCGTCGGGCAGGGTGAACAGCCGGCCGGTGATCGAGTCGTACTGCTCGCCGGCGTCCCCGCCGGCGAAATCGGCCCGGCCGGTCCCGCCGATCAGGAGCACGTCGCCCGTCAGTACGAAGCCGCCTACGTACAGGCTGACGCTGTCCGGCGTGTGACCGGGGGTGTGCAGTACCTTGATCGTGAGCTCGCCGCACCGGATCTCATCGCCGTCCGCTATATGGCGATCGACGCTCGGGTTGGGTGCCTTGACGTGCTGGACGACCGGCGTATCCAGAAGCTGCTTGAGCATCCGGGTTCCACTGAGGTGATCGGCGTGTGTATGGGTATCGATGAGCAGGTCCAGGGTCAGGCCGCGGTAGGCGAGAACGGCAATGTATCGGTCGATGTAGTCGACATGCGGGTCAACGAGGACAGAACGGCGGGTTTCGGGGCAGGCAAGTAGATAGCACTTGCACTGGATGCCATTGAGCTCTTTGATGTTCGGTTTCATGGGGTCAGGCCGCCAGGGGCAGGATAACGGTGAATTCGGCGCCGGTGGTGTCGGTGCGGTTCTGGGCCAGCACGTGGCCGTCGTGGTATTCGGCAATCAGGCGGACGACATATAAACCCAGCCCGAGCCTCGACTGCTTGGCGTTCTTCTTGCCGACGGACACCATGGGATCGAACAGCCGGTCCGTCATGGTGTCGGGCAGCTCTGAGCCTTCGTTGAGGATGCTCAGATGGGCGTGACCGTTGACCTTGTCCAGCCGCACCACGATCGATGTCTCAGCCCGCGAGAAGTCCAGCGCATTGTCCGCGAGCTTGTCCAGCATCTGGGCGATCAGATCAGGTGTGCCGCGAATACGGAGCGGTGAATTGTGCACCTCCAGCTCGAACTTGTGCCGGGGGTTGCTTTGCTGGTATCCCTCGACGTAGCTGGATGCCAGCTCTACCAGGTCGAAGTCTTCCTGGACCTCGGTGCGCAGCGCCTCCTCGAGATTGGCGGCTTCGGTGAGGTTGCGCAGTATGGAGCCCAGCCGGACGGTGCCGTTCTTGGCGCGCGCCATGTATTTGCTGTCCCGGGTTTCCGGAATCTCCGCCTGGAGATTGTCCAGCGACGAGTTGACGACGTTCAATGGGTTGTTGAGCTCGTGAGCCAGCGTATCCGGCAGGCCCTCCAGGTAGCGGGTGTACTGGGTCAGGCGACCGAGCATGCCGCTCATGCTTCGGGACAGGTCTCCGATCTCGTCGCTGCTGCGGCTTTCCGCAGCGATATTGGTGTCGCGTACACGGCCGTCGGGGCCGATGGCTTGTTCGGCGCTGTTCCGCAGGCGCCGGATCCGGATGGTGATGCGGGATGCGAACATCAACAGCGCGCCGGTGATGATGATCAGCACGAGAAGCGTCACCGCTACGACGTTCTCCAGGACCCGCCTCTGCTCGGACAGCACTTCGTCGGTGCTCTGCTCGACGATCACCACGCCCAGGGCCTGGTCGCCCGACCAGATGGGGTGCGCCGCCATCAGGATTTCGGTGCCTTCATCGAGGGACCGGCGCCTCTGTGTCTGGGGAATGCCGTTGAGCGCCCGGCGAAACGTCTCCTCGTCGCGGCTGGAGACGTCCGAAGCGACGTCCACGAATCCGTCGGACGGGGTTTCCAGGATCAGGTTGTACACTTCCTGGAGCACGGCCTGGTAGCCCCGGATGACGTATCCGAATATACCGCGCGGCGGCGAAGCGGGCTCCGTTGTTTCGCTGGCCAGGTTGCCCACCACGGCCCGCACGCGCTGCATTCGGTCCAGGACCCAGATCCGGGTTACGGGCCGGTCCAGGCCCCGCAGGATCTTGGCGATCTCGGGGGAGTGTATAAAAAGCTGATTCAGGGGGGCGTTCTGCTCCAGGTCCCGGGGCGACGAGGACAACTTCTTCTCCACCTGCCGGGCGTCTTCGTCGTCGACGTCCGCTACGACGAAACCCAGGCGTGCCTGGGACCCCATCAGAAAACGGGGGATGCGGATTTCAACAAGGTAGCCGCCGGGTTTCATACGCCACTCCGCCGACAGGTCGTAATTCGGTTCGCCGGTCAGGGGGTACTCCCAGTCCTCATCCATCAAGTAGACGCTCATGCGACCCGGCTCGCGGCCCGTCAGCAGGTAGCGATCGATCCGTCCGCCGGGGTTCTGCAGGTAGAAACGGATATGGTCGCTGTGATTGAGGCGCCGCAGGGTGGGATCACGGATCACGATCCGGTCGTCTTCCACGTCGAGGCCCGCGTACAGGTAGGGACCCCGGTAACCGACTACCTGGGTGTAGCGCAGGGACCAGGGCTCGTAGTCCGGTCCGCACAGCTGATTCACGGAACCGTCCACCACCGTCGCCTGCTCGAGCTGGTCGCCCCAGTCGGACAGGTCCCCGTCCAGGCGTATGTAGTTGGGAAGCGGGTAGGCGAAGATATCGTCCGTGCTTCCAATCACCTCCGGTGCGCCGGTTTCCGGGTCGAACAGCTCGGGTTTGTCGTGGAGAACCGTGGCGATGGCCCGGGCAGTAAGGTTGAGAGCGTTTTCCTGGCCGCGCAGCAGGAAGCCCTTCATGTCGCGCACGTACTCGTAGCCCATCCAGGGGATGAGCAGCAGGGCGAGGGCCACGAACAGCAGCTTGCTTCGAATACTCAGTCCGGGAATGGAAGAGAACGGACGCATTGGCGGGTTGTCCGCGGGAGGGCTATTCGGGCTGCCAGCGGTATCCCACGCCGAACACGGTCTGGATCATCGAGAAATCCGGATCGACTTCCTTGAACTTCTTGCGAATCCGACGAACGTACCCGTTGATGGTGTTGCGCTCAACGTAGCTTTGCCTCGTGACCTGCATCAGATTCTCGTAGGTCTTGACGTGGCCGGGCCGGCGCGCCAGCGCCTGAACCAGCCAGAATTCGGTGAGCGTCAGGTTCACTTCCTTGCCGTTCCATGCCACGGACATGCTGTTGGGGTCGAGCTGCAGGGCGCCCAGGCGCAGGATGGCTTCCAGCTCGGTTGTCTGGGTATGCAGCGTGTCGACAATACGGAACAGCGAAGAAACCCGGACACTGAGGAACTGGAGATTCACTGGCTTGGTGAGGTAGTCCCAGGCATCGAGCCGCAGGCCCGATACCCGGTCGATGTCCGTATCCCGGGCGGTGAGGAAAATGATGGGCAGCTTGGGCGCCAACGCCCTCAGGTCACGGCACAAGTCGAACCCGCCATCGACCTCGTCTTCCAGCATGATATCCAGAACCGCCAGGTCCGGAAGATTGTGGCGCATCCCCACCTGGGCCTCGGGTCGATTGGCGTAGGTCGTGACCGAGTAGCCGTTGGCTTTCAGTGCATCTGCGAAGTTCTCCCGCTGGTCGGCGTCGTCTTCGACGATTGCGATGTGTCTGGTCATGCTCTAATCAGGATTTTCCCTTATTTGTCAGTAAGATACAGCAGTTCTCTGTGACGGGACAGGGGGCGCTTCCGTTCACCATGTTTTTGCCATGACTTGCCCCGTTTTTTGACACTCAGAACGAGTGTAATGGAACGTGTCAAATGCCAATCGGTAACCTTGGATCATCATGACACAACGGGTATTTATACCACTGACCGACGAGTTGCTGTACGACTATCCGGAGTTGATACCCGGGCCCGTCGTGCCCTACGTGGCCGGCGCCCCTTGTTATCACTGGTTGTCCGTCGAGCTCAACCCCGAAGAAAGCACCCCACCCCGGCAGTCCATACGCGGCTGGAAACGGACCGCGCGTCTGCCCATTTCTGAAGAAGCCGCGCGGGGAACTGTCCATTCTATCTGAGTCCCTAAAGTTCCTCGCCATTGGCCTTGGTACCGCGCTCGCCACGAGTGCGGTACTCATTTTTCTCACCGTGGTCATCGTAACGGTTTAGAGCCTGTCCGAGTGGTCCGCGTGTAGCGAGGCGAGTGGGAAATCGAGGATAGATTTTCGATCTTTCGCGCCAGCCCCGAAGGAGTGAGGAGCAGGGAAGCGTCGAACAAAAAGATCGGAAAATCGGACCGATTTGCCGCCGCCGCAGGAAATGCTGTCACATCAGTGGCAGTAGAAGCGTCAGTGGGGGTGTATCAGATCGAGCACTTTCTGCGCGGTGTCACCCTGCGGCTTTGTCACCTCAAACCAGACAAAAGAGCGTGAGGACATCAGGATGTTGGTCGCTTCGACGACGAACTCCGTGCGCTGGTCCGGTAATCTCACCAAGTACGTCCCGGTGGGATAGTACACCGGCGTCGGGCAAATCAACGACCGGGTCAGGCTGCCATCGGTTCTGTCGACGACCAGTAGGGCCTCGCTGCGCGCCCGCCCCGTCCCCGCATGCAGACGGTCGATCAGGACCGGCCGCGCCGGCTGAGGAATCAACTTCACGCCCAGGGCGACAGTCCCCGACTCGTCGGTCTGGGCCCAGTGCACGGTTCCGAGCGACCATTCCCGGGCTTGACCGGTCTTGAGGGCCACCAGGTCATCAACGCCCACGCCGCAGCTCCCTGACGGGCGGCACACCAGCTTCAGACCGGACTCGCTTTCGTCCTCGACTTCCCAGTCGTCGCGGATGAGGGAATCGTCCACCGGGGATCTGTCGCTCCGGCCGTATGTACCCTTGATCATATTCCTGAACCCGGGCCCGGATTGGTAGTCCTCGAGGTTCAGAGACTTGAATTCATTCATCGCCAAGCACACGGGCCTGAGACCCGCCACCAGCTCGCAGCTCTTGTATGTTTTCCGCCGGGAGCTGACGCGTACGGGGTGTATTCCCCAGCGCACGATCATACGGCGCAGGAAGTCGATGGATCCGAGCTCGTCGGTGGACGACTCGTGCCGGTGAAAGTGCTCGGCGGAGTGGCTGATGGCGGTGTCGTATTCCTGCTTCAACCGGCTCACCAGGTCCCGCGTGACGAACCACTTCTGATCCAGCTCGGAGCGCAGCTCAGCCTGCGAGAGGGTGGGACTGGCGGGGCGATCCAGCCTGGGGTCGACCACAAACACGCAGCGGCTGGCGGGTTTGGTCGCCTTGGTAAGGTGCGTCAGGGAGGCCCAGTCGTTAAGCTTCTCGTAGAGGCGACGCAGGCCGCGGAAAGGGTGCTGAAAAGGGTCGCTCAATCCCAGCAGCAACAATCGCTTGTATGCACTGTCGACGGTCCGGACCTGCTTCGGCTTTTGTCCCAGCGGAAGCTGGTCTACCCCTTCGGCCACGGCCAGGTCGTATATCCGGTGAATATCGAGCCATACACCCGGACTCGCTTTCAGATAGCACTCACAGCGGATCACGATGTATTCGCCGAGGCAGTTGAGGCCCCAGTAGCAGCAATGGGAAAGCCTGTGTGCATCGGAAATCGGACCGGAGTCCCGCGCAGCAATTTCCTCGGCAATGCTGCGGAAGCAATCGGACATCATCCGGTACGCCTCCGCGCATCTTCTTGAAAGACTGATCTGGTCGGGAGGAGGCGGCAACGACAGGCCCACCAGCTGCTTCGCCAGCCCTGATCTCAGCTGGGTTGCGAACGCGAGACAGTGTCGGAGGGTCTCGTAGCGTTCGGTGACGGGCAGGGAATTGTGCCGTACCTCGGCAAGCACCTCGATCAGGCGATCGGCGCCGTGCTCCAGGTCCGACGGCTCGAGATCCGCGAGGGCGAGCTTTAGCTCTGCCGCGGTCCGATAACGGACGGGGTTGTCCACCGCCGCACCAACACTTTCAATCGATCTGGATCGCATCTCAACACCCCGCCGAGTCGTTTTGAAGAGGACGCCCTTATTGTACTCCCACAGTCCGTTCGAACAATACCGGAGTATTCCGGGTCTCGCGCTTTCGCACCGTGGCCTGCTCGATCGATCTCAACAGAGGAAACCTCCAGCGGTGAGGACTTTTCCGGGCGTTTTGAAAGAGCCCGGGTTCAGGGGCAAGGTAATTTGGTTTTTATATTAAAGTAATTTCTAAAAAAATTATTTAAGCGCATGTTTTTTATATATAAAATACAACGTCATAAACGACTTTAAGTTTATTTTCGCGGTCAGAGGCATGCTAACCATATGCGGAGATGAACGATCGGGGAATTGCCTGAAGGTACGGTATCTTGCCAACCATTTTGGACTGGAATACCGGTGGCTTCATGTCGATGTTCGCGGCGGCGGCGCGCGGACGCCGGAGTTCCTTGCCGGCCATCCGGCGATGGATCGGGACGGTGGAGCAGGTATTGAGGCTGTGATTTCCTGAGCCCGCGGCTGGAATCCTGTGCCGGGTCGTCCTACAATGCAGGATAGGCCCGGCTCGGCATTGTCGTCGCAATGACGACAGGTGCGGTGGATTGAGGAATCCCCGGCAAATTCCCGGTGTTCGGCGGAGGGCGCGCTACACCAGGTATCGTCAAGGAGGGTATTGGATGTTCCGATCGATCTGGCAGATCATCCGCGGTGTCTACACACAACGGCGCTCCGGTATCGACAGGGCGAATATCAATCATCTCAGGGCAGATCTTCGCTTTCAGTTGGCGATGGTGGAGTACGCCTATTTCGGGAGGAGCGGCCGCCGGGTGGCCCGCTGCCTCAACGAGCTCAAATCAGTGCTGGGGGACAAGGCAGTGCACCGTTACCTGCGGTCCCTGGATCCGGACCTGAGAACCCAGTTCGTGGAGCGATTCCAGGGCGCCCGCCGGAGCGCCGGGGAGGAGATGACGGATGGGCTCATGCCGGGGCGTCCGGAGGGCAGCCGGAGGCCCGGTGCGCCGGAGAGTACGAGGACTTTCGAAATACCCCCTCCAGCGTCCAACGTGGTGCCGATCAACCACGCCAGCCGCAGACCGGGCGACGCCGAAGCCGCCGTCGAGGAGTCCGGGCCCCAGCGCGGAAGCCGGTCGGCCGATTCCAGCGACTGAAACGACCCGGTTCAGCGCGCCGTTTCCCGCGTCATTCAGGGAACGGACGCTGTCCTGATCCCTCGCTCCTGTATCATCCGATCCCTGTTATTGCCGGTGGGCGCACGCGTCGGTCGATTGACACAGTGCATTTCCGTAAACAATAATGATTTTGAGATAAGGGCGCTTCTAAAAATAGCGATATTTTCGTGAGAGCAAGGAAGCACCGCGCGCAGAACCGCAGTTTACATGAAGTAAATGAGGATTCGAGCACGGCGCTGACGCCGCTATCGCGGAAATAGTGCATTTTTAGAAGTGCCCATAAACCAATAACAACCAATAGAAGAATCGTTTCCAGCCACCAACCTCGGAGGATTCAAGCCGAATGAATAAAAGAGATTTCCTGAAGACAGCCGGTGCCGGGACCGCCGGAGCAGTTGCCAGCCTTGGTGCGCCGTATGTCCATGCGCAAAGCACGATCAAGTGGCGCCTGCAGACTTATGCGGGTCCAGCGCTTGCCGAGCACGTGATCAAGCCATCCATCGACATGTTCAACCAGATCGCGAACGGGGAGATGGAAATCGAGTTGTACACCGCCGATCAATTGGTGCCTACCGGAGAATTGTTCCGGGCCATGCAGCGAGGGACGATCGACGCGGTGCAGAGTGATGACGATTCCATGGCTTCCCCGGTTGATATTTCCGTTTTCGGCGGATACTTCCCCTTCGGATCGCGCTATAGCCTCGACGTGCCGGTTCTGTTCTCACAGTACGGACTGGCGGAGATCTGGGAGGAGGCCTATGACGAGGTCGGCGTAAAGTGGCTCAGCGCCGGCGCCTGGGATCCGTGCCATTTCGCCACGGTGGAGCCCATCAGAAGCCTCGAGGATCTCAATGGCATCCGGGTTTTCACATTCCCGACCGCGGGCCGATTCCTGGCCCAGTTCGGTGTGGTTCCGGTAACGCTGCCGTGGGAGGACATTGAAGTGGCGGTGCAGACCGGCGAGCTGGACGGCATCGCCTGGTCCGGCATCACCGAGGACTACACCGTGGGTTGGGCCGATGTCACGAACTACTTCCTGACTAACAACATTTCCGGGGCATGGTGCGGTTCCTACTTCGCCAATAAGGAATCCTGGGAGAAGGTGCCGAAGCATCTCCAGCAGCTGTTCCGTGTCTGCATGGACAGCTCGCACTACTATCGCCAGTACTGGTACTGGGGCGGTGAAGCGGACCTGCGCGTCAACGGCGACAAGCTGGAGCTCACTTCGATTCCGGAGGCGGAGTGGCAGCAAGTCGAGGACGCGGCGCTCGAGTTCTGGGACGAAGTGGCCGAGATCAGCCCGCGAACCAAGAAAGTGGTGGAAATATTCAGAAAGTACAACGCCACCATGCGGGAAGCGGGTCTGCCTTACCGCTGCGCGTAAGCCGTGCGATAAGGGTCGTCAACCTGATGTGAAACCCTTCCCCGGCGGCCGGTCGGGGAAGGGTCTTTTTTTGATTTCCGGATACCAGCCGCCGGCCGTCCGAGGCCGGGCGGTCGGCGAGGTTTCAGAGGAAAGGTGCAATCTTGCCCAGAGCAGTAAGAGCCTACGTTCGCTGGACAGATGCCGTGAACCGCTTCGTCGGAAAGTTCGCCATGTATCTGATCTTCGCCATGATGGGGGTTCTGCTGTACGCGGCTTTTTCCAGGACTCTGTTCGACCAGCCGGTAATCTGGGCGGTGGAGATGGCTCAGATGCTGATGGCGGCCTATTATCTCCTCGGCGGCGGCTACTCGATGCAGCTCGGGTCCCACGTCAGGATGGACCTCATCTACGGGCGGTGGCCGGTGCGCAAGCAGGCATTCACGGATTCCCTCACGGCATTCTGTCTCGTCTTCTATCTCGTGATCCTTTTATACGGCGGGATATCCAGCACCCACTACGCGCTGGAATACAACCAGAAGAACTATTCGGTCTGGGCGCCGCCCATGGCGCCGATAAAAATAGTGATGACGTTCGGGATCCTCCTGATGCTTCTCCAGTCGATATCGGTTTTTTTCAAGGACCTGGCCCGGGCCCGAGGCGCGCCGCTGGACGAGGATAAAGCGTGAACTTCGAGATAATCGGCCTGTTGATGTTCTCCTCGATGCTGGTCATGCTTCTGACCGGGCAGCGCGTGTTCGGGGCGATCGGTTTCGTGGCTACCGTATTCGCTCTGACGCTCTGGGGGGGCGGGGGCATCGAGATACCGTTCAGCGCGGCGTTCAAGCTGTTCAACTGGTATCCGCTTCTCACTTTGCCCCTGTTCATCTACATGGGCTACATGCTGTCCGAATCCGGGATCGCGGACGACCTGTACCGTGCGTTCCACGTCTGGTTCGGCCCGATGCATGGTGGGCTGGCGATCGGCACCATCGGCCTGATGGTGGTCATCTCGGCCATGAATGGCCTCAGCGTGGCGGGGATGGCCATCGGGGCGAGCATTGCACTTCCGGAGATGCTGCGCCGCGGTTATGACAAGATCATGATCACCGGAGTGATCCAGGCGGGCAGCTCCCTCGGCATCCTGGTGCCGCCCAGCGTGGTTCTCGTTCTCTACGGGATGATCGCCCGTCAGCCGGTGAGCCAGTTGTGGCTGGCGGGGGTCTTTCCGGGGCTGCTGCTGGCCGGGCTTTTCATTGCTTATATCGTGATCCGCTGCAAGCTGCAGCCGGGTCTGGGACCGCCGCTTCCCGAGGCCGAGCGGCGGGAAATCAATTGGCCCGAGCGTTTCCGGCTCCTCAGGGCCGGCATCATTCCGTTCGCGATTTTCTTCTTCATGACCGGGTTGTTCCTGATGGGCGTCACCAGCCTGGTCGAGAGCTCCGCCGTGGGCGCCGGCTGTGCGACCCTGGCGGCCTTGTTCAAGCGCCGGCTCACCAGCAAGGTCATGCACGACACCCTGCGAAAGTCCCTCGGCGTCAGCTGCATGTTCATGTGGATCATTCTTTCGGCGCTTTGCTTCGGCGCGGTGTTCGACGGCCTGGGCGCGGTGAAGGCCATTGAATCCCTGTTCATAGAGCGATGGGGGCTGAGCCCGTGGGGCGTGTTGATCATGATGCAGCTTTCCTATCTGCTGATGGGAACGTTTCTGGATGACACGGCCATGCTGGTCATCGTTGCCCCTCTTTACGTGCCGCTGGTGATCGCCCTCGGATTCGATCCGATCTGGTACGGTGTCCTCTATACCATCACCTGCCAGATTGCGTACATGACGCCGCCGTTCGGCTACAACCTGTTCCTGATGCGAGCCATGGCGCCGCCGGAGATCTCGCTGATGGATATCTACCGCTCGATAATACCGTTCGTAACGGTAATGCTAATCGGCCTGGTCCTGGTTATGGTGTTTCCCCAGATCGCCCTGTGGCTTCCGGGGCTGTATTATTGAGACGGTTGTTCATGACACGGTCATCGGGGCTGCAATATTCCGGACGCAACGCGGTGCGGCCTTAATTCGAAAGAGGTATGAAGTATGGTTTCTCCTAGGCAGGTAGCAACACCCGCGGATGCCCGCAAGCTGGTTGAGGAGCGGGGGGTGGATCATGTCAAGGTCGGCGTGTTCGATATCGACGGCATCATGCGCGGCAAGTACATGAGCCGCGACAAGTTCCTCTCGGCGCTGGACAAGGGGTTCGGTTTCTGCGACGTCGTGCTAGGCTGGGACAGCAACGATCAGCAGTACGACAACACGACGTTCACGGGCTGGCATACGGCGTATCCGGACGCCTGGGTGCGAATCGTTCCGGAAAGCTGCCGGGTCGTCCCCTTCGAGGACGACAGGCTGATGTTTCTCGGTGAATTTACCGACAAGGCGGAGAGCATCTGCCCACGGGGTGTGCTCAAGCGGATCATCAAGCGCGCCGAATCCATGGGCTACAATGTTTCGGCCGCGTTCGAGTACGAGTTTTTCGTGTTCGATGAAACCCCGCATTCCATCCGTGAGAAGAACTACCAGAATTTGCGCAATATCACGCCCGGGTTCTTCGGCTATTCGGTGCTGCGCAGCTCGGTCCTGGCGGAGTTTTACGAGGAACTGCTGAGCACCGGAAAGGCGATGGATTTTCCCATCGAGGGCCTGCATACCGAAACGGGGCCCGGCGTGCTGGAAGCAGCCCTGGCCGTCGACGCCGCGCTGGACGCCGCCGACAAGGCGGCGCTGTTCAAGACCTTCACCAAGGTGGTTGCCCAGCGAGCAGGGTGGATGGCGACCTTCATGGCCAAGTGGTCGCCGGATTGGCCGGGCCAGAGCGGTCACATCCATATGTCGCTGCAGGATCGGGATGGGGGCAGCGTGTTTTACGATCCGGATGCACCGGATACCATGAGCGATGCCATGCGGCATTTCATAGGAGGTCAGCAGGCCCTGATGCCGGAGCTGCTGGCGATGGTGGCCTCCACGGTCAATGCGTATACTCGGCTGATTCCGGGGTTCTGGGCGCCCACGGAAGCGAGTTGGGGCATCGAAAACCGCACCTGTGCACTGCGGGGGATCCGCGGTGGGGCGAAGTCACAGCGGGTGGAGTATCGTATTGCCAGCGCGGACGCGAATCCCTATATTGCGCTTTCGGCGGCGCTGGCTTCCGGTCTCTGGGGCATCGAGCATCGCATCGAACCCGACGAGCCGATCGTCGGGAACGCCTATGAGCAGACTTTTCCGGCGGAACGCAAGCTGCCCGCCACGCTGATGGAAGCGGCAGGCAGGCTGCGGGAATCCGGAGCCGCCCGGGAGCTTTTCGGGGAGGACTTCGTCGAGCACTTCGCCGCCACCCGGGAATGGGAGGAGCGGGAGTTCCGCAAGGCCATTACGGACTGGGAACTGCAGCGTTATTTCGAAATCATTTAGTGTATCTCGCTACGAATAACGTGACTTTCATAGTATTTCCGAACCCTCAGGAGGAGGGCTGCTGCGGTAGGCAACGGCGCCGTTCGAAGGGGTTCACATGACTGGGTGGCCGGTGCCGGGGGCCGTCTCCCAGGGCCGTTGTAAATACGTCCTTGTACGCTCTCGCTCAAACATCCCTGTTTTCGAGAGCCCTGGGGGACGGCCCCCGGCACCGGCTCATTCCTTGACGATGGGTCCAAGACCAGGCTGCGACCCGCAGGATACAGAATGGTGCAGTGTTACAGGTGGAGCGCACGAGTTCTGATGTCGAATATGCGGGCAAATCAGCAATTCTGTAGAGGGCACTTCTAAAAATGCACTATTTCCGCGATAGCGGCGTCAGCGCCGTGCTCGAATCCTCATTTACTTCATGTAAACTGCGGTTCTGCGCGCGGTGCTTCCTTGCTCTCACGAAAATATCGCTATTTTTAGAAGCGCCCTAGATATATTTATCGGTCATTCGTGTCATGAACCAACCAGACTACTACACCGGCAACTGGAATTTCCCGACCCCTATCCGTTTCGGTCCCGGACGGATCAGCGAGCTGCCGGATGCCTGCCGTGAGCTCGGCATGTCCCGGCCGCTGCTGGTGACGGACTCCGGCCTGGCGGGCTCGGAGATCCTCCGCCGGAGCGTGGGCGCCTGCGGTGACGCCGGCATGGAGTGTGGGGTTTTCAGCCAGGTCCAGGGCAACCCCGTGGAGGAGAACGTCAACGGTGGCGTGCGTGTTTTCCGCGATGGGGGCCATGACGGCGTCATCGCCTTCGGCGGTGGCTCGGGGCTGGATGCCGCCAAGGCAGTGGCATTGATGGTGGGGCAGGATCGGCCCATCTGGGACTTCGAGGACCGGGAGGACTGGTGGACCCGGGTGAACGACAAGGGCATGGCGCCGGTGGTGGCGGTGCCGACCACGGCGGGCACGGGTTCCGAGGTTGGTCGTGCGTCCGTGATCACCGACAACACGGACCACACCAAGAAGATCATTTTCCACCCGAACATGCTGCCGGCAAGGGTCATTCTGGATCCTGAGCTGACGGTCGGGCTGCCCGCGGGCATCACGGCGGCGGTGGGGATGGATGCGCTTTCCCACAACCTCGAGGCATTCTGCAGCCCACTGTTCCATCCCATGGCCCAGGGCATCGCCCTTCAGGGCATGCAGTTGATCCACCGGTCTCTCAAGCGCGCGTACGAAGACGGTTCGGACCTCGATGCGCGCAGCGAAATGCTGGCGGCTTCCACCATGGGCGCCACGGCCTTCCAGAAAGGGCTGGGAGCCATGCACGCCCTGAGCCATCCCTGCGGCGCACTGCTGGATACCCATCACGGGCTGACCAACGCCGTAGTCATGCCCTATGTTTTGGTTTTCAACCGCCCGAGCATCGAGGACAGGATGACGGGGCTTGCCAAATACCTGGGCCTTCCCGAGCCGTCGTTTCAGGCTGTCCTGGACTGGGTGCTGGAACTGCGCGAAAGCATCGGCATTCCGCATACCCTCGGCGACCTCGGCGTGCAGGAGAACCTGGTGGACGAGCTGACGCGCAGGGCGGTGGTGGACCCCTCGGGCGCCACTAATCCCGTATCCCTGAATGAGTTCAATCTCGCCCAGCTGTACCGGGCCGCGATCAGCGGCAACCTCGATTCCCTGACCGGAGCGGTTTGAACGCGGGTCGGGCGGCGGCTCCTAACCGGGTCCACAAATGAAGCAGACCATCGAAGAGCCTGCAGTGTATATACGCGATGATTATGCGCGCGACGGATATGCGATCCTCGACTTCAATGCCGGTCCGGGTGAAGTCGCGGAGGTGGAACGGTACATTGCCGCTCGCGTCCGCGACGGGCACGAAGGCAATATCTACGACGGCAAGGGCAGGCTGCGGGCGCTGCACGGATATGACAAGCGCTCGGGCATGCTCGCGGAATTGATGGAAAGATTCGCAGACGTGTCAAAAGCGTTGCTGGACTGCGAGCATGTTTACATCTATCAGTTCAGGGTGAACGTCAAGAACGGAGTGGTAAACCCGGCGGATACACTCGGCTCGTGGAAACCGCACCGGGATTTCGATTATTGGCAGAAAATGGACGGTATGCAGGAACCCCGGGCGGTGATTTTCCATATGCTGGTCAACGAGCATCATTCGGAAAACGGACCTCTCGAGGTGTGCCCCGGGACGCATTTATCGGAGCTCGATGACGGAGAGCTGGTGGTTGCTTCGGACACCGGCTGGAAGGCGGGGTTCTCGGAGAACATAAAGTACCAGATAGACGGGGAGGCGTTTTCGCGACGGCGTGTCGTCCCCCTTCACGGTGAGCCCGGGACACTGCTGGCGATGCATCCGAAACTCTGGCATGGATCGTCTTCCAACCGGACGGCGCAGCCCCGCATTCTGTTGTCGATAATTTTCAATGATCTCGCAAACGCCGTGACCACCTCCGGTCGTCCTCCCTTCATCGTACAGAGTCCCGCCCTGGGTACCTGGTGACGCGGCGGCGGGGGCCGTCGATCCGGAGGCCAGCCCCCTGGCCGATAAGGCGACCTTTTCCGACGCCCCGGTCGTTCAGCGATGGATTCGAGAATTCGTGAAGGCGTTACGTATAATTTTTGAATATTCAAAAAAACGACATGTTGTCGACAAAAAAATAGTATGCTATAGGTGAGTCTCGACAGAATTCCCGCCGGGAAAGTTTGTCGTAGCTGCAAAATCAAAACCCCATCTGGAGGCTGTGAGATGAAAATTTGCAAACGCGTGACAACCGCCTGTCTGGCCGGTTTGTTCTCGATTTTCGGAGTCACTGCGGCTGTTCAGGCGGACAAGCTGGACGACGTCATTAATGCCGGCGAAGTTCGCTGCGGCGTCGTCCTCGACTTTCCCCCGATCGGCTATGTGGACTCCAACAACGAACCCGCGGGTTTCGACGTCGAATACTGCAATGATCTTGCAGCGGCCATGGAAGTGGATGCCAAGATTATCCCGGTTACCTGGGCCGAGCGCCTGCCGGTAATCGTCAATAATCGTGCGGACGTGGTGTTCGGTGCAACGTCGGATACGCTGGAACGCGCCAAGACTGTCGGTTTTTCCATTCCCTACGCGATTTACTTTGCGCAGGCAGTGGTGGGCAAGGACTCGGGAATCGAGACCTTCGAAGACATGAAGGGCAAGCGGGTCGGCGCAGCCGTGGGCACTGTGCCTGAGATCGAATTCCTGAAGTACGCCGAGGAGTGGGGCACCAAGGATCTTTACCAGGGCTATCAGAGCGAGAACGAGGTCTTCCTCGCAGTTGCCCAGGGCAAGATCGATGCCGGTATTACGACAAACACGGCGGTAAAGCCGATCGCGGACCAGTACGAGAACATCATTGCAGGCCCTCGTATGCCCTGGACTACGGATTACACTTCCGTCGTAGGCCCCCGCAAGGACCAGGGGTGGCTCAACTACCTGAACCTCTTCGTCACCCACCAGGTTCGATCCGGCCGGTACCAGGACCTGTGGGAACAATTCGTGGGCGGCGAGGCCCCCGAGCTCAAGATCCCCGGCGTCTACTACTGATCGCGCCGCCGTCCCCGTCCTGACGGCGGGGGCGGCAGGCCCGCCGTTTTCCCTTCCCAGGGGCCGGGGTTCATGGACTACACGTTTCACTGGCGGCCGGTTTTCCGCCAACTGCCCGATCTGCTCGAGGCGGCGCTGGTAACCATGGAAGTCGCCGTGCTGGCCATGTTGGTGGGGATCGTCCTGGGCATGCTGCTGGCGATTATCCGGATGTCCGGTCGTCGCTCCATCACCTGGATCGCGACGACCTGGATAGAGCTTGCCCGCAACACGCCGGCGCTACTGCAGCTGTTCTTCTTCGGATTCGGACTGGGCGCGTTCGGTCTGCACTTGAGCCCTTTCCTGATCGTGCTGGCGGCCTTGTCGTTCAACAATGCCGGCTATCTCGCCGAGACGTTCCGGGGCGGATTTACCGCGGTACCGCCCACCCAGAAGAAGGCGGCGCTGTCCCTGGGCATGACCCTCCCGCAGACGTACCTGCGGATCATCATTCCCCAGGTGCTGCGCGTCGTGTATCACCCCATGACCAACCAGATGGTGTGGTCCGTGCTGATGAGCTCCCTGGCGATGCTGGTGGGCTACCGGGAGCTCTCCGGGGAGACCCAGTTCCTGGCGTCCAAAACCTACCGGATATTCGAGTTCTTCCTGGTTACCGCCGTTATTTACTATGTCATGGTCAAGCTGATACTCGGCGGTTCGCGCCTCCTCAGCTGGAAACTTTTTCGATACTGACGTCAGGGTATGGAACAGGTATCCGTATTCACCGCCTTTCAGGCCTCCGACCTCTGGTTCCTCACCGAAGCCGCCGGCCGGACGCTGCTGATATCCGTCCTCGCGATTTCGATCGGCACGCTGTTCGGCTGTGTATTCGGATGGTTGCTGTCCGTGGGGCGCGGGCTGGCGGATGCGACGCTCGGCGTGTTCCTCGATGTGTTCCGGAGCGTCCCGCTGATCATTCAGCTGATCCTGTTCTACAATTTCTTCCCGATTATCGGATTCAACCTCGATCCCTTCGCCTCGGGCACGGTGGTGCTGGTGCTTTACACCAGCGCTCTGGTGGCGGCGGTAGCCCGGGGCGGCATCGACTCCGTACCGGAAGTTACCCGCCGCGCCGCGCGGTCCTTGGGCATGACATACTGGCAGGATCTGCGCCATATTGTCTGGCCCATCGGCCTGCGGGCGGTGCTGCCGTCCTGGACCGGCGTCGCCCTGGGGGTGCTGAAGGACTCGGCCCTGGTGTCCGTGCTGGGCTATGTCGAGCTGCTGCGCGCGTCACAGATTCTGATGACTCGGACCCAGGAACCTTTCGTGGTGCTCATTATTGTCGGGATGTTCTACTTCGCCCTGTCGTTCCCCATATCGCGGCTTTCCGCCCGTCTTGAGAAAAGGTGGCAGTATGATTGAAATCAAGGGCGTAAAAAAATCCTTCGGCGACCTGGAGGTGCTCAGGGATATCACACTTACTGTGGACAAGGGGGAAGTGATCAGTGTGATCGGAGCCAGCGGCTCCGGAAAGTCCACCATGCTCTACTGCATCAACGGGCTCGAATCCATCAACGCCGGCAGCATTCTGGTTGACGGCGAGGACGTCCACGCTCCCGGTACCGATCTCAACAAGCTTCGCCGCAAGATCGGTATGGTATTCCAGCAGTGGAACTCCTTTCCCCACTTGACCACCCTGGAAAACGTCGCACTGGCACCGCGCATCGTCCTTGGAAAGCCGAAGGAGGAGGCCCGGGAACTGGCCCGCAAGCAGCTCGCTCATGTCGGGCTGGGTGACAAGCTGGATGTGTATCCCTCGCGGATGTCGGGCGGGCAACAGCAGCGCCTGGCGATCGCCCGGGCCCTGGCTATGAGCCCCGGCTACATGCTGTTCGACGAGGTAACCTCGGCGCTGGACCCCGAGCTGGTGGGGGAGGTGCTGGACACGCTGCGGCTTCTGAGTGAAGAAGGGATGACGATGATCGTGGTGACCCACGAGATCGGATTTGCGCGGGATGTCTCGGACCGAGTGGCGTTTTTCTGCGAAGGTGTCATCGAGGAGCTGGGATCTCCGGACGAGGTGATCGAAAATCCCCGGAGCGAACAGACGCAGAAGTTCCTCGCCAATGTGCGGACCTGATTGGGAGATGCCGGCGGACGTGAAGTTTTCCGGCATACGTCGCCAGGTTTCGGCGGGCGGCATTGACGCCGGATATCGAACCGCGGTCACCACCGCATCCATTGAAGTGCCCTGCACATCAATCTAGGAGTGAAATCACCGCCGTGCGCTTGAAAGGCAAGACAATATTTACCACCGCGGCCGGCGCCGGAATCGGCCGCGCCAGCACGCTGGCCATGGCTCGCGAAGGGGCCATGGTGCATGCAACGGACATCGACGCGGCGGCTATCGAGTCGCTGAGTGCGGAGTCGGAGAATATAGACGCGTTCACCATGGACGCCCTGGACGCCGATGCCATCGCCGCGGCGGTGGAACGCGTGGGCGCCCCGGACGTGCTGCTGAACTGTACCGGATTCGTCCATCACGGGACCCTGCTGGACGCCGGCGACGAAGATTTCGACTTCTCGTTCGATCTCAACGTCAAGGCGCATTTCCGGATAGCGCGGGCCTTCCTGCCGGGTATGATCGACAACGGCGGCGGCTCCATCGTCAACATGGCATCCGTAGCGTCCAGCATCAAGGGCGCCGTCGACCGCTGTGTGTACGGCGCGACCAAGGGCGCGGTAATCGGTCTCACCAAATCCATCGCGGCGGATTTCATCGGGCGGGGCATACGCTGCAACGCAGTGTGCCCGGGCTCGGTGGATACGCCGTCCCTGCGGGAGCGCATGCAGGCCCGGGGGGACTACGAAGCAGCCCGGGAGGCATTCATTGCCCGTGCCCCCATGGCGCGCATGGCGACGGCGGAGGAGGTGGCGGATCTTGTGGTGTACCTGGCCAGCGACGAGTCCGCCTTCGTGACCGGCCAGACACACATCATCGACGGCGGGTGGTCGCTGTGACGCGCATCGGATTCGTCGGCGCCGGGGTCATGGGTCACGGCATGGCGGCCCGCCTGCTTCGGGCCGGCTACCCGGTTACGGTGATTGCGCATCGCAATCGAACGCCCATTGACGACCTGGTGGCAAAAGGCGCCGAGGAAGCCCGGGATTACCCGGCACTGGCGGCGCGCAGCGACATCATTATCCTGTGTGTCAGCAGCTCCAACGTTGTCGAGACGGTGATCGAGGCGCTGCGTCCGGACCTGCGCGCCGGCATGACCGTCCTGGACATGGGCACATCGAGCCCCGACTCGTCCCGCCGGCTCGCCGCCGCGCTGGAAGCGCTCGAGGTGGCATTCGTCGAAGCGCCGGTAACCGGCGGCATCAAGCAGGCGGCGGCGGGGGAGCTCGGCGCGCTGGTGGGCGCCGACGAGGACTCGTTCGAGGCGGTTCGGCCGCTGCTTGCATGTATGTGCCGGACGGTGCATCACTTCGGACCGCCCGGTGCCGGCAATACCGCCAAGCTGCTGAACAATTTCATGGTTTTCGGGATCGCGGCGCTGGTGACCGAGGCGTTCGACACGGCCCGGGACGCGGGGATCGACTGGCAGAAACTCTACGACGTCGTGGTCTGCGGGTCGGCGGATTCGGGCGTCCTTCGGCGAATCATCGGTTCGGCCGTTCAGGGCGATTACCGCGGCTATGTATTCAGCGTGGAAGGTTCCCTGAAGGACATGAAGTACTTCGGAGAATTGTCCGAATCCATGGGCGGCCTGTCCGAGCTCGGCCGGGCCGTTACACATGTTTACGAGCGGGCCGCCGCCGAAGGGCGGGGCGGCCTGCTGTTGAGCGAGCTCCTGGCGCCGGAAGCCGGCCGTGAAAACGAACGACAACTGGACGAGGTCTGAATGCGAATCACCGAGATTGCGATATACCAGGTGGATCTTCCGCTGAAGGAAGGGCGCTACGCGTGGGCGGACGGCAAGTATGTCGACACCTTCGACAGCACCGTGGTCCGCATCGCAACGGACGAAGGCGTGGACGGTTTCGGGGAGGTCTGTCCCCTGGGTCCGTTCTACCTGCCGGCGTTCGGCCCCGGGGCCAGGGCGGGCATCGGTGAGCTCGCCCCGCACCTGCTCGGTGAGGATCCGACCCAGGCCGCCAGAATCAACACCATCATGGATGCGGCGCTGCTGGGTCACCCCTATGTCAAGTCGGCCCTGGATATGGCCTGCTGGGACCTCGCCGGCAAGGTCATGGACCAACCGGTGTGCCACCTTTTAGGCGGGCGGTTCGGCGACTCCGTGGCGCTGTACCGTGCCATCAGCCAGCGCCCGGCGGAGGAAATGGCTGCCAACGTAGCTCTGTACCGGGACGAGGGCTATCGGAAATTCCAGCTGAAAGTCGGCGGCGACGCGGCCCAGGATATCGCCCGCATCCGTGCGGTCAGGGAGATACTGGAACCGGGGGACGTGCTGGTGGCGGACGCCAACACGGGCTGGTTGGCGCCGGACGCGATCCGGGTGGCGAATGCCGTGGCGGATCTGGACGTGTACATCGAGCAGCCCTGTGTGTCATATGAAAAATGCCGTGCCGTGCGGGATCACACCGATTTGCCGTTCATCCTGGACGAGAATATCGATGGGCTGCAGATGCTTCTGAAAGCGCATGGGGACCGTGCGATGGACGCGATCAATCTGAAGATTTCCAAGGTCGGGGGGCTCACCAAGGCCAGGCAGATCCGGGATCTTTGCGTATCCCTGGGCATTCCCATGACCATAGAGGACAGTTGGGGCGGGGATATCATTACCGCCGCCATCGCCCACCTCGCCCATTCCACGCCGGAACATTTCAGGTTTTCATCGACCGATTTCAACTCCTACGTCACGGTCAGCAACGCCGATGGTGCGCCGCAGCGAAGCAATGGCACGATGCGCGCCTCCGGCGAGCCCGGCCTGGGCGTGATGCCGCGTATGGACGTGTTGGGGTCGCCGGTGGCCGAGTACGCCTGAGACCTAGTACCCGGGCGGCGGGCTCCTGGGGTGGTTCCTCAGCGGGGCGCAAGTCGTAGGCTGATTCGCGTGCCGGTGCCAGGGAATGGGCCAGTGCCGGGGACCATCCCCCAGGGCCGCTGTAAATACCTCCCTGTACGCTCTGGCTCAAACATCCCTGTTTTCGACAGCCCTGGGAGATGGTCCCCGGCACTGGCCACCACAATTATACGGGGCTTCAAACCGGGTCACGACCGATAGAGACGCCCCTGAGAATGCGGCTTCGAGCCACGTTTCATCGGCCAGAGGGCTGGCCTCCGGGTCAACGGTCCCGGCGTAGGAGGCGAGTTCCCTCGCCGATGGCCGAATGGATCAATAGGTGTTCTCTCCAGGCGGCATGACCGACAGGCCGGCGGTGTGGCGCCGCGAGAGGTAGCTCAGGAATCGTTCGCTGACCTGCATGCTGTGTTCGTGGGCGAGCATTTCCGCGCGGGTCTCATCCTGCTCCTCGATGGCGTCGATGATCCGGTGGTGCTCGTCGTTGAGCTCCGGCGGCAGGGTGTCATTGAATGAACGGAAGTACAGGCGCAGATAGCGCCGGCCCTCGTCGAGAAGCCGCGAATTGAATTCGCTCAGGTAGCGGTTCTGGGATGCATCGCTGATGGCGACATGGAAATCATGATTGTACTCGATCATGGCCAGCGGGTCGTGAATCGCCACGGCGCGGGAAAAAGCGGTTTGCTGGTGCTTGATTCGGTCCAGCTGCTCGGGGCTCCTGAGCCGCGCCGCCAGGCGTGTGGTGATTCGCTGCACCAGATCCAGGGCATCGATATAGCTCGAGAACTCCTCGATGTTCAACGGCGCAACGATGGTGCTCTTGTTCGGCAGCGTCTTGATCAGTCCCTCGCTGGCCAGCCGCACCATTGCTTCGCGAATCGGTGAGCGCGACAGCTTGAATTCCTTGCTGATGCGGGTCTCGTCCAGGAGCTCTCCCGGCGCCAGATTGAGACGGAGTATGTCTTCGCGGACTCGCTTGTAGACACGGGCAGCGCCCTGACCGCGCTGTTGTTTGGCGGTGGTTTCCTTTACCATGGACGCGAGGTGTCGCGTGTCAGCCGATACCGGATCGTCACGGGATGGGTTCCTCGCTGCAGGGCTCGCTGCAGGGATTGAGTTTATCTGATTGTTTTGCCGGAAAAACAACAGTCTCAGAATATTCGTCGAAATGCAATTGGTGCTTTTTTTCAAGCCGACGGCGTGTGTGCATATGTGCACCGGATCCGAACGTCTCGAATCCTGCCTCCGTTCCACCGTGGAGGTTTAGTGACTTTTTCCATCGCGGCGCGTTGCGCTGAAACTGGTATGTTCGGCGTGGGGGTCTGCTCGTCGTCGCCTGCGGTGGCGGCCCGCTGCTCCCATGCACGGGCCGGCGTTGGTGCGGCCACCAGTCAGAACGTGACCGATCCGGGCCTCGGTTCGCTGATTCTCGATAACCTGGCGCAGGGTCTTACCGCCCGTGAGTCGGTGGAACGTGCCGCGGAGTCCACGGAACAGCGGGAGTTTCGACAGCTCACGGCGGTGGATCGAACGGGCGGGGCATTCGTTTTCACTGGAAAGCACGCCCTCGGGATCTCCGCCGGCTGCACTGCCCGGGACGTCGCCTGCGCCGGCAATCTGCTCACCGGGGAGGAGATACCCGGGGTCATGGTGGAGGCGTTCCGGCACAGCGCGGGCCATCTCGGAGACCGCCTGCTTGCATCCATGCGGGCCGCGCTCGACGCGGGGGGCGAGGCGGGGCCGGTGCACTCCGCCGGAATCATGGTGGTTCGGGACCTGTCCTGGCCGATCGTCGATCTGCGGGTCGACTGGACCGATGATGAATGCCCGGTCGAACGATTGGCCGATATCTGGCAGCTCTACGCGCCGCAGGTCGAAGACTACGTTATCCGCGCCCTCAATCCCGGCGACGCGCCGGGCTACGGGGTTCCCGGCGACGAGTAGTCGGGCAGCCGGCGCAAGAGAATGGGGCCGGTGCCGGGGCTACGAATCGGCGGCACCGGGATCCAGGAACTGCTCGAGCATGGTGATGGCGGTTGTAATCTGATTCGACGGGTGCTTCAGTGCCTCCCAGTCCACATCCGCATCGGTCAGGGCGGCCAGTCGGTCCAGCAGGTGGCCGCCGTCCGCCCCGGTGCGTTCGACGGCGGTATTCACGAGCTGTCGGGCCTCGCGGCGGGGCATGTGCCGTGCCAGCGCGAACAATGCCGCTTCGGCGCAGGCCAGCCCGTTCAGCGCCTGGAGATTGTCGCTCATGCGCTGCGTGTCCACCGTCAACCCATCGATCAGGACTCTGGCCCGGGCGATCGCGGTGCCGGCGCTGACGGCCATTTGCGGCAGGGACAGCCATTCGCTGTTCCAAGCGGCACCGTCGCGCTCATGGTCGTGGATCATCGCTTGATGCATTTCCCCGAGCAGCACCGCGTTATGCCGGCCGAGGGCCACCAGCAGCTCTGCGCCCACGGGATTGTTCTTTCGGGGCATGGTGGAGGAGCCGCCGCCCCCGACCCGGACTTCGCTGATTCCGGTCTGGGTGAGCAGGATAATGTCCTGGCCGAGCTTGGCGAGGCTCCCCGTCACCAGGGACAACCATCCGGCTAGCTCCGCCATGCCGTCGCGATGCGAGTGCCAGGGCAGGACAGGGCACGCCAGCGTCAACTCCCGGGCCAGCTCGTCGAGTACCCGCATGCCGTGCTCCCCCAGCACGGAGCGGGTTCCGGCGGCGCCGCCGAGCTGAACCGCCAGTACGCGGGGCTTGAGCTCCGCCAGGCGTGTCCGGTGCCTCTGCAGCGGCGCCGCCCAGCCGGCGGCCTTCAGGCCGAAGGACGTCGGTACCGCGCCCTGGGACCGGGTGCGACCGAGCATGGGCGTCCCGGCGTGCCGCCGGGCCAGGGTCAACAGCGTGTCCACCAGACCGGCCAGGCGCTGGTCGAGGATCGCGGTGACCTCACGCATTCGCAGGACCAGCGATGTGTCCATGATGTCCTGGCTCGTCGCACCCCAATGTACGAAATCGGCGGCGCTGTCCCCGACCGCCTCCCGCAGACTGTCGATCAGCGCCGTGACCGGCACGCCGTCGCGGGTGGTTGCAGCGGATAGCGAGGACGGATCGGGATCGAGGGTGCGCGCCACCGAGTCGATATGCTGCGCCGCCTCGCCCGGGATCAACCCCACACGGGCTTCGGCGATGGCCAGGGCGGCCTCGACACGAAGCATGCTGCGAATCTGCTCGCGGTCCTCGAACTGTGCGGCCACCGTATCGTCGGTGAACAGCCCGCCGAAGATCAGGGAGTCGAATACGCTGGCCGTCACGGCGCGTTCCGGGTCTACGAGGGTAGGGCGAGCATGCGGCGAGCTTCCGCTGCGGTGGCCGGCCGGCGGTCGAACTCCTCGCACAGCCGGGCAAGGCGGGCGACCAGCTCGGCATTGCTGCGGGCCAGGCGTTCCTTGTCAAAGCGTATATTGTCCTCGAGACCGGTGCGGCAATGGCCGCCCAGCTCCAGCGCCCAGCGGTTCAATTCGAGCTGCCAACGACCGATACCGGCTGCCGTCCAGGTGGCACCGGGGAGCACCTTCTGGAGCTGCGCCACCTCGAACTCGAGGATCTCGCGCCGGGCGGGCAGGGCGCCGGGGATGCCGAACACGAACTGGACGTGCACCGGCTTGTCGATCTCGCCCTTTTCCGCCAGCTCAGCGCCGTTGTACAGCATGGCCAGATCGAAAATCTCGAGCTCCGGCTTGATCCCGTGCTCGCGCATGCGGCGCGCCAGCTCCCGGATGAGCTCGGGGTGGTTCTCGTAGATCATGTTGGGGAAATTCACCGAGCCGGTGGCCAGCGACGCCATGTCCGGCGCCAGGTGCAGCATGCTGCCCCGTTTTTCGGGTTCGCGGCCGCGGCCCCCCGTGGAAAACTGCACAATGATATCCGGACAGTGCCTGCGCACGCCTTCGAGGAAGGCCGCGAACCGCTCCGGATCGGACGAGGGGGCTTCGTTGTCGTCCCGGACGTGCACGTGCACCAGTGCGGCACCGGCCTCGTAGGCTTCGTGGGTGGATTCGATCTGTTCCGGTACGGTTACCGGTATGGCGGGGGTATCGGCTTTCTTCGGCACTGAACCGGTGATCGCCACCGAGATGATGCAGGGACTGGTCATGACGGGATACCGGGAATGATTGCGTCAGGGTGATGCGTGATCATACATCGAAGAAAACGGTTTCGTGCGCGCCTTGCATGTGGATGTCGAATCGGTAAACGACCCCATCGGCTGTCTCCTCGCGCTGCGCAATCAGCGTCGGCCGGCGTTCCTCGGGCACCGCCGACAACACCGGATCCGAACCGTTGGCGGCGGCTTCGTCGGCGAAATACAACCGCGTGTAAAGATGGTTCAGTCCGCCGCGCATGAATATCATCAGTATCACGTGCGGCGCCTGGCCGTCCGCCGCGCCGCCGGGCTTGATGGTTCGAAACACGAATGAACGATCCGGAGTGATACCTGTGCCGGCGCGGGCGAACCCGGAGAACGTTGGGTCGGGGCGGCGCGGGTCTTCGCTGCTGCCGGCCGCGTGCCGATAGCGGCCGTCGGCGTCCGCCTGCCACAATTCGATCATGGCGTCATCGATCGGGGTGCCTTCCCCGTCCAGCACCCGGCCCACGATCCGGATCCGCTCACCCCGGGTTTCCGTCCGGATGGTGGAAGCGCCGAAAAGGCTGGAATACTCGTAGCCGGATTCCCTGGGCGTCAGCCCCAGCGCGTAGAAGGGGCCGACGGTCTGGGAGGGCGTCTGTCCCCTGTGGATGGGCTTGCCGGCCATGCTTCAGAGATCCTCCGGCGTGGACCGGCCGCCGCGCAGGACGATATCGAAGCGATAGCCCAGAGCGATCCCCGGTTCGGTCAGCTCCATGGAGAACCCCGCGATCAGCCGTTCCCGGGCGCCTGCCGGCACCGCCAGAAATATGGGATCCAGGTCGAGGAGGGGGTCACCCGGAAAATACATCTGGGTGACCAGCCGGGTGGCAACGGCGGGACCCAGCACCGAAAAATGGATGTGATTCGGGCGCCAGGCGTTGTCGTGATTGCCCCAGGGATACGCGCCGGGCTTGATGGTGCGAAAGCAGTAGCGGCCCTCGGCATCCGTGACGCCGCGGCCGGCGCCGAAGAAATTCGGGTCGAGAGGCGCGTCGTGCTGGTCGACCCGGTGCGCGTATCGGCCGGCGGCATTGGCCTGCCAGATCTCCACCAGCGTGCCGGAAACGGGCTGGAGGTTCTCGTCCAGCACCCGGCCGCCGAGGACGATCCGTTCTCCCAGCGGCTCCCCGTTGCGGGCGGCGTTCCGGGTCAGGTCGTGATCCAGGGGCGCCAGTATGGAGGGATCGAAAGCGGGGCCGGTGAGTTCTCCGGTACCGGGGTTCAATGGCAGCAGCGGCCGGGTCGGTCCCCGCAGCCGGGTGGACTTATAGTCCGGATGGATCAGGGGTGGATGGCTTTCCCAGTCCCTCGGGTAGTAGCGCTTGACGGTCATGGCGTCATCGCACCGGAATGGGACTCAATCGACATCGGTGCCTTCCCTCGGTTCCCCTAACACGTCCTTGGCGATGGAAAATGCCGAATTGGCGGCGGGTACGCCGGCATAGACGGCCACGTGCAGCAGCACCTCCCGGACGTCCTGCGGCGTGGCGCCGGTGTTGCGGCTGGCGCGAAGGTGCATGGCCAGCTCGTCCCGATGGCCGAGGGCGGCGAGCAGCGCGATGGTCAACATGCTGCGTTCGCGCCGGGTCACGTGCTCCCGCGACCAGACGGCGCCCCAGGCGCTTTCGGTGATGAAGCGCTGGAAGTCGTCGTCAAAACCGGTCCGGGCGGCTTCCGTGCGGTCCACGTGCGCGTCGCCCAGCACCGCGCGTCGGGTTTCCATTCCCTTTCGGTATAGCTCTTCGGATTCAGACAATGTTCAACTCCTCGAGGAATTCCTGCATGCGTTCCGCCACTTCGTCCGGTTTCTCCACGGTCGGCAGGTGACCGGCGCCGGCCAGCTCATGATACCGGCTGTCCGGGATGAGCGCACTCAGCTCACGCATCAGCTCCGGCGGCGTGGCCTGATCCAGTGTACCGCACAGGCAGAGGGCGGGCATCGCGAGGGATTGGGCGGCCTGCGTCAGGTCCGCGTCCCGTATGGCGGCGCAGGTGGCGGTGTATCCGACCGGCGGGGTGCGCAGCAGCATGTTTCGCCAGATTGCCGCCTCCGCGGGCTGCGCTTTCCGGAATGCGTCACTGAGCCAGCGCTCCAGGACCCCGTCCGCGACGGCATCCATGCCCCCCGCATTGACGGTGTCGATACGCTGGTTCCAGGTTGCCGGCGTACCGATCCGGTGGCCGGTGTCGCACAGCACGAGGCCGCGCACCGTGTCCGGACGCTCGGCTGCCAGCGCCAGGGCGATCATGCCGCCCACCGACAGGCCGCAAATCATTGCCGGAGCCATGCCCAGCTCGTCCAGCAGCGCGGCCAGGTCGCGGGCGTGGTCGTGGATGCTCACGGGGCCGGCGGGCAGATCGGACAGGCCGTGCCCGCGCTTGTCGTGGTACAGCAGGGGATGGGCGGCCGGGAAACGTCCGGCTACGTGCTCCCACACGCGCCAGTCGGTGCCCAGGGAGTTGATGAATACCAGGGGGCATCCTGACGACGCACCGCTGATGCGGAAATGGATATGGGTTCCGTTGACGTAGACGGCCGGCATGGGGTATCCCCTCGAAAACGCGACCAATCGCGAGCCCGGCTTGCCGGAGCATGGCGTCCCGAATGGTCATGTAAAGTGATGCTGTGCTGAGTTAGTATAATCAATACGCAACCGGATACCGCAATCCGGGGCGAGCTGACCGCGGCGGGTTTCATAATGGCGCCTGTTGCCGCCGACGGCGTGAAAGAATGAGCAGATCCTGCACCGGTTAGACGTCCCGGCATTGTTTGTGGGAAAGCCGTGATCTTCTCATAGCCAATGCACAGGCGTAGAGTTGTCCCCATGCGCGAGTTGATTCCGGACGCAGTATCGTCGTTCAGTACCGCGGCGCCGACGGACGCAGGCATCCGTCTCGGGCGGCTTGACGCGACGTCAATCATTCCATCGGAGGGTGGGCGTGACTGAACAGACCCGCGTTGTCATCGTGGGCGCCGGGCCGGCCGGCCTGATGCTGGCGCATCTTCTGCAGATGCAGGGCATAGACTCGATCGTTCTCGAAAGCCGGTCCCGGGAATACGTGGAGGCTCGCATACGAGCCGGGGTGCTGGAGCAGGGCACCGTGGATGCGCTGGCGGAAGTCGGCGTCGACGACCGGCTCCGCCGCGAAGGCCTGGTTCACGAGGGTGTCGAGTTCACCTTCGGGGGCCGGCGCCACCGGTTCGACTTCCGGGAGCTGGTCGGGGGGACTATTACCGTGTACGGCCAGCATGAAGTGGTGAAGGACCTCATCGCGGCCCGCCTGGACGCAGGCGGGGATATACGATTCGGGGTAAGCGAGGTCGCCCTCGGGGATCTGACCGGTGACCGGCCACGGGTATCATTCCGGCACAACGGTGAGCTGCGGGAGATCACCGCGGACTACGTGGCGGGCTGCGACGGTTTTCACGGCGTTTGTCGTCGTCACATACCGGAGGAACGCCTTACCGTGTACGAGCACACGTATCCCTTTGCCTGGCTCGGCATTCTCGCCGAGGCCCCGCCGGCGCAGGACGAGCTGGTTTACGCAAGCCACGAGGATGGATTCGCGCTGTTCAGTATGCGCTCTCCGCAGATTACCCGGTTGTATCTTCAGTGCGACCCGGACGAGGATGCCGATGCCTGGACGGATGAGGCCCTGTGGGCGGAGCTGCATAAGCGGCTCGAGTCGGCCGATGACGGCTTCCGGCTGAACGAAGGCCCGGTCCTGCAGAAGAATGTCGCGCCCATGCGCAGCTTCGTCTGCGAGCCCATGCAGTACGGCCGGCTGTTCCTCGCCGGGGACGCCGCGCACATCGTCCCGCCGACAGGGGCGAAGGGCATGAACCTGGCGGTTGCCGACGTCCGCGTCCTGGCGGGCGCCCTGGAGGAACGTTACCGCAGCGGCTCGACCGGAGCGCTGGACGAATACTCCCGGCGCTGCCTGCGGCGGATCTGGAAAGTACAGCGCTTCTCCTGGCACATGACGTCCATGCTGCACCGCTATCCTGGACGGGATGCGTTCGCCCGGCGGCTGCAGCTGGCCGAACTCGACTATTTCACCACATCGGAAGCGGGCCGGCGGGTGGTCGCCGAAAACTATGTGGGACTGCCGCTGTAGCCCGCTTGCCGTAAATGGGTCCCGGAGCCTTGTGGGTCGGGCTTAACGCCCGACAGGTTGGCCGCGAAAGCCGACCCACATGGGTCATGCCGGCACAACATAGGGCCGCTTGCTGGGAATCCGAATACGATCGGATTCAGCTCCAATCAAGGTCAACCCTGCAATCGAATACGGTATCATGAGCCCGGGACCGAACAAGCCACGATCCATACTCCACGAGCGATGATGTTGAATATCAATCAGGAGCTGCTCGCACGCATCTGGCGTACTTTTCTAAGCGGGTTGGTGGCGGTGCTGCCGCTGGCCATTACCCTGTATCTGATCTACTGGCTCGGTCGCATGGCCGAGTCGGCATTCGGCGGCTTCGCGAGGCTGCTGCTGCCGGACGGCTGGTACGTGCCCGGGTTCGGGGTCCTGCTCGCCGCCGTCTCGATTTTCGCCATCGGACTGTTCGTGCAGCAGGTGGTCTTCAGCCGCGTGGTGAGTATCGCCGAAGACATGCTGTCGCGGATACCGGTGGTAAAAACGGTGTACAACACCGTCCGCGATACCCTGGATTTCCTTTCCAACGCCAGCCAGCGGCGTGATCTGAAGCGGGTCGTGCTGATCGAGCTGCAGGACGAAATGCACGTGATAGGCTTTGTCACCGATGACGAGGCCGGCCGCGTCATGCCGGAGCTGGTCCAGGACGGCGGGGAAGAAGCGGAGGGGGGCAGACACCTGGTCTCGGTCTACATGCCCATGAGCTACATGGTGGGCGGATACACGGTTTACCTGCCCAGCGACCGGCTCACACCGGTGGATATTCCCATCGAGGAAGCCATGCGGGTGGCGTTGACCGCCGGGGTGAATCGACCCCGGCGGGCGGGTACCGGCAATACGGGAAACGACGACGCCGACATCCACCCGGACGCCGCCGGGCGGCCGCAGTGACTGGACCCGGGTCATCGTAAGCGGTCCGGCCCGGCCACTACCCATCACCAACCGCTTCCATCATTCGTCGTGGCCCGGCTGCTGCTGAATCTGCGAAACGTTCCCGAGGATGAGGCTCATGACGTCCGGACGCTGCTGGACCGGAATGCCATCGAGTATTACGAGACGCCGCCGAGCCGCTGGGGAATATCCATGGGCGGAATCTGGCTGCGTGAGGACGACCAGTACGCCCGGGCGCGGGCAGTGCTGGACGAGTATCAGGGCGAACGCGCGTCTCGGGCCCGGGAGGACTACAAGGAGAGAAAACGCCGTGGCCAGGTGGAGACGATCGCCGACGTGCTTCGGCGGCGTCCTATCGAGCTCCTGGCGTATGCGGCCGTGGTGGCCGGCATCATCGCGCTGATGATGTGGCCGGTGTGGATGCTGTAGTGCCGGCCCGGGGTCGGTGATGACCGCAGGATCCAGTGTGGCATGGATAGGAGACGCGGGTCCGGACTCATATTTACGATTTAACATAATATACATTATACGCATATTCGAAGATCCGGCTGGCATCAGGGCAATGCTTTACGGACGCTCGAATCGATCGCTCCTAAAGCTTGTTTCCGAGCTATCAAGGGCCGGAACATCGCCGCCTGCTGCGGCTTGGTTTGAGAACCACGGTCGATTTATGGGCCGGTGCCGGGAGCCGTCCCCCAGGGTCGCTGTGAGGAGTGGCACAGGGAAGTGTCGTTTGCGGACCGAAGGATGGAATACATCCGTGTACGCTCTGGCTCAAACATCCCTGTTTTCGACTGGAACGCTCGTCCGGTTCGCGACCGGCAACGGTGTCCGCAACACGGCGCCGTGGCTGTATAATCGCGGCTCCGAAACACACGATTTACCATTCACCATCCCGGCACTCCGGCACCAAGGCTTCAAGTGAAGATTTACGACCATATTTCCGACCTGACGGGTCACACCCCCCTGGTACGCATCGGCCGCAAGGATTCGGCGATCAAGTGCACTGTTGCGGCCAAGGTTGAATCGTTCAACCCCGGCGGTAGCGTCAAGGACCGCATCGCGTCCTACATGATCGACGCCGCCGAGCAGGAAGGCACCCTGAAGCCGGGCGGCACGATTATCGAGGGCACCAGCGGCAATACCGGACTGGGCCTGGTTCTGCTCGCCGGGGCACGGGGCTACAAATGCATTTTCACCATTCCGGACAAGATGTCTCAGGAGAAGATCAACCTGCTGAAGGCATTCGGCGCCGAGGTGGTCGTTTGCCCCGCTGCGGTCGAGCCCGAGGACCCGAGAAGCTATTATTCAGTGGCGGATCGCCTCAACAAGCAGATCCCGAACTCGTTTTATCCGAACCAGTACTTCAATCCCAACAATCCGGTGGCCCATTACCGCACCACGGGACCGGAAATCTGGGAGGATACGGACGGCCGGGTCACCCATTTCATCTGCGGTATGGGTACCGGCGGCACCATCAGCGGCGCCGGAAAATTCCTCAAGGAACAGAACCCGGACATCAGGGTGATCGGCTGTGATCCGGTGGGATCGCTGTATTACGAGTATTTTCATACCGGCAAGCTGGGCACCCCCAACACCTACAAAGTCGAGGGCGTCGGCGAGGATCTGATTCCCGGGACCATCGACTTCAGCCTCATAGACGATGTGGTGAAGGTGACGGACCGGGAGAGCTTCAATGCCGCCCGCAGGCTGTGCAAGACCGAAGGCATTTTTACCGGCGGCTCCGGCGGCACCGCCGTTTTCGGCGCACTTCGGGTGGCACGGGATCTGCCCGAGGACGCCCTGGTGGTGGTATTGCTGCCGGATACCGGCGAGCGGTACCTGTCCAAGGTGTTCAACGACGAGTGGATGAAGGAAAACCAGTTTTTCGAACCCGAGCTTCAGATGACGGCGGCCGAGATCCTGCAATGCAAGACCGCGTCGGACAGGAAGTTGATCGCCGTCTCCCCCGCCACGCCGTTCACTGAGGCGATGGATCTCATCAAGAAGTACGACGTGTCACAGATTCCGGTGCTGGAACAGGGCGAACCCATAGGCAGCGTCAGGGAGGATCAGCTCATCGACGCCCTGATGACCAAGACCGGCATCGAGAACATGATCGTCGAGGAAGTGATGGGCGCTCCCCTGCCCCTGGTGGAGGAATCCGCGGGGCTCGATGAGATCTTTCCCCTTCTGGCTCAGGTCGGCGGGTCCAGGCATTCCGCGGTGCTGGTTCGAACCGCCGCCGGCGACCTGGACATCATTACCAAGTACGACCTGATTCAGTGCTTTTCGCGGACCTGATCCGGCCTTAGCCGGACCGGAAAGCGGACGATCCCGCTACCCGCCGGACGAACGCCGCCGCCATTTCGACCTGTCGATGTCGTAGCTGTCCATTCGCGCATAGAGCGTTTGTCGGGTCAGTCCAAGTGATTTCGCCGTGGCGGAGACATTGCCCTTCAGCCGCGCCAGCGGCTCGCAGATCAATTTCTTTTGCAACGCCAGCTCCCGCTGCAGCCGATCCACTTCCTCTCGTTCCCGGACAATATGCTCCAGGAACAGGTCGCCCATCCGGTCGAACAACGACTCAACCATCGGGAAATCGATGGGCAGTTCTTCCGGATCACTCTTCCTGCCGCCGATTGACGGAAACGCCCGGGGACCCGAGAATTCCAGGTTCCCCAGACCCGGATTCGAGAATCAATGTGCAATCCCCATACAGCCGTCGGGCTGCTGATTTCCTCCGCTGTGGCCCTGCTCGTGGTCTCAGCGCCGCTCCATGCCGCGACCCTGGATGACGTCCGCGACCGCGGCACCCTGCGGTGCGGCGTCTCCACCGGGTCCGCCGGTTTCGCGTTCACCGACGACAGCGGCGCTTGGACGGGTTTCGACCCGGCCATCTGCCAGGCGGTGGCGGCCGCGGTGTTCGGGGATCCGGCGCGGGTCGAGTACACGCCCACCACCGGCAAGACCCGTTTCGAGGCGCTGAAGTCCGGAGAAATCGATGTCCTGGCCCGGGTCACGACCTGGACTTTCACCCGCGACGTGGACCTGAAGCTGACCTTCGCCGGCATCAACTACTACGACGGACAGGGCTTCATGGTGCCCCGCGCCCTGGGTGTGAGCAGCGCCCGGGACCTCGACGGGGCTTCGGTATGCATACAGACCGGAACCACGTCGGAGTTGAATCTTTCGGACTATTTCAGGGTGCATGACATCCGTTACGAACCGGTCCCCATAGAAACCAACGCGGAAGCGCGTCAGAGCTACCAGGCGGGCCGCTGTGACGTGTACACCACGGATGCCTCGGGCCTGGCCGCCACCCGCGCCACATTCGAGAACCCGGCCGACCACGTCATCCTGCCCGAGATCATCTCGAAGGAACCCCTTGGACCGCTGGTGCGCCACGGTGACGATCAGTGGGCGGACCTAGTGCGCTGGGTCCTGAATGCCCTGATTCTGGCCGAGGAGCTCGGCGTCACCGGGGAGAACGTGCGGGACATGGCCGACGGCGGCACCGACAATCCCGAAATCAACCGCCTTCTGGGCGTGTCCGGTGAATTCGGCGCCATGCTGGGCCTGGATGGAGACTGGGCGGTGCACGCCATTGCCGCCAACGGCAACTACGCCGAGATCTTCAATCGATTCGTGGGCCCGGATACCGACATCGGCCTGGACCGCGGCCTGAATGCCCTGTGGCGCGACGGCGGCATCCTGTACGCGCCGCCCTTCCGGTAGTCGTCCGGGCGTGCCTGCGTTCCGGCCCTTGCCGGCCCCGCCATCGGCCGGATCGATGCTGCAGCGGGAGCCGGAACGGTGACTGACCGGCGAAGCGGGCACAGCACCCGCTTCGTGCCGCAGGTGCTGTGGCCCCGTCGCCGTACCAGGGCCACGCTCATCCAGATCCTGGCCCTCGTCGGGCTGCTGCTCGCGGCGGGATGGCTGGCCGTCAACCTGGCGCAGAACCTGCGCCTGCTCGGCATGGAGCCCGGCTACGGCTTCCTGACGGACCCCGCCGGGTACGATATCGGGCAGACCCTGATCCCCTACGAGGCCACCAGCCCCCACTGGCGCGCCGGCCTGGTGGGGCTGTTGAATACCCTCCTGGTGTCGATCTGCGGGATCGTCCTGGCGACACTGATCGGTTTTACGGCCGGTATCCTGCGCCTGTCGCCGAACTGGCTGGTCAACCGGCTGATGTCGGCCTATATCGAGTTCACGCGCAACGTGCCGGTGCTCCTGCACATCCTACTGTGGCACGGCCTGCTCATTCATGCCCTGCCCCATCCCCGTCGCGCGGCGGAGCCGCTGGACGGCGTGTTTCTGACCAATCGCGGCATCTACCTGCCCGAGCCGGTGCCGGAGGCCGGATTCGGGCTGGTGCTGGGCGGCCTGGCCGCGGGTCTCATTGCCGCCGTCATATATCGCCGTTGGGCCCGGTCCCGGCTGTTTCGTACCGGCCGGGCGCTGCCCATGGTCTGGCCGGGTATTGCCCTGGCCCTGATCCTGCCATTGGCGGCGTTTCTCGCCGCGGGTCGCCCGGTGTCATGGCAGCTTCCCGAGCTCGGGGGGTTCAACTTCCAGGGCGGCCTGGCCCTGAGGCCGGAATTCGTCGCGCTGTGGCTCGGCCTTTCCCTGTACACCGCGGCTTTCATCGCGGAAAACGTGCGCGCCGGCATCCAGTCCATCGACCGGGGCCAGCTGGACGCCGCACGGGCGCTGGGCCTGCGGGGCGCAGCCATCATGCGGCTGGTGATTCTGCCCCAGGCCATGCGCGTGATCCTGCCGCCCCTGATCAGCCAGTACCTGAACCTGATCAAGAACTCGTCGCTGGCAATCGCCATCGGTTATATGGATCTGGTCGCCACCATCGGGGGCATCACCCTCAATCAGACCGGACGGGCGCTGGAGTGCATGTCCATCGTTCTGGGGGTGTACCTGCTCATTTCGCTGACGGTCTCCGCGGTGATGAACCGGTACGATCGCCGCACTGCGCTGGTGGAGCATTGAGCATGCGCCCGCTGCCGCCGATGGATACGATGCCGCGGCGCGCCCTGCACTGGAGCCGCTACAACCTGTTCTCCAGTCCGGCGAACACCCTGCTCACCATCACCGGCGTCCTGGTTCTTTACTGGACCGTGCCCGGTCTGATGCACTGGCTCTGGTGGGACGCCGTGTTCGACGCGGCCCACCGGAACGAGTGCCGGGCGGCGGGCTCCGGCGCCTGCTGGGCGGTGGTCCGGGTCCGGCTGGACCAGCTGCTCTACGGGTTCTATCCGGTCGACCAGCGCTGGCGGGTGAATCTCGCCTTCGTCCTGCTGCTCGCGGCCCTGGTCCCGGTCCTGCGCCGGCATGTGCCCGGACGGCGGTACTGGATTGCGGGCTCGGTGTTGTATCCGCTGGCGGCCTATTGGCTTCTGTGGGGCGGAATGGGTCTTGCGCCGGTGGATTCCAGCCGCTTCGGCGGCTTCATGCTGACGGTGCTGATCGGCGTAACCGGGATCGTGTCGTCCCTGCCGCTGGGCATCCTCCTGGCGCTGGGTCGGCGTTCCCAGTATCCCGTCCTGCGCCTGGCCTGTATCGCCTTCATCGAGTTCGTGCGCGGTGTGCCGTTGATCACGCTGCTGTTCGTCGGCTCGACGCTGCTGAACTACTTTTTCCCGCCCGGCACGGCCTTCGATCTGCTGTTCCGGGTATTCATCATCGTCGCCCTGTTCGCCGCGGCATACCTCGCGGAAGTCATCCGGGGCGGTCTGGCGGCCATACCGCGGGGCCAGTACGAGGCCGCGGCGGCTTCCGGCCTGGGCTACGCCCAGACCATGGGCCTGATCGTCCTGCCCCAGGCCCTGAGAATCTCCATACCCGGCATCGTCAACATCTTCATCGGTCTCTACAAGGACACCACGCTGGTTCTGATCATCGGTTTGCTGGATCCGCTGGGGATCAGCCAGTCGATTCTGGCGGATTCCAAATGGCAGGGGCTGTCCACGGAGCTGTACATCTTCATTGCCCTGGGCTTCTTCGTCACCTGCTTCGCCATGTCGAAGTACTCGCAGCACCTGGAACGGCGACTCAGCCCCGCCGGGTCGGGAGCCGATCCCGGCTGAAAAATACGTTATAGAATACTGTTAAAGTAGCTGGTAACTATCTGATATTAAATAAAATACATGTATAGCAGTAAGCGCGGCATTCCCCCGCTGCGTGATCGGGTTCGCCGCGCTTAGCGCGCTCCTGCCGCCGCGAGGGCGCTCCACACGGGCACCGTTTCCAGCCGAAATCAGGAATCGGGAAACGCCACCATGCAGCGCAGGCCGGCGGGGAGCCCGCCGTCCCTGTTGGGCAGCGCCAGGCGGACGCCGAAGGTACCGCTGGCGGCGTCCACCACCTGGTCCACGGTGACGACCTCGGCCTTGTATTCACCGCCCACGGGCTGCTGGGGATAAACGGTGGCCTGCATGCCGGTGGAAATCGAGTCCAGTTGATCCACCGGTACGACTACTTCGATGTAGAGCGGGTCCAGCTTCACCAGCGTGAGAATCTCGTCGTCGTCGACGAATTCACCGACATCGGCGTTCTTGTCCACCACCAGGCCCGTGATGGGGCTGCGGATGGTCTTGCGCGCCAGTATGGTCTGCGCCTGCTCCAGCTCCACCGTCGCCAGGCGGGCCTCGGTGACGGCCTCGTCGACGCTGTACTCGGAGGTGAAATTCTCGCTGTACAGCTCCTTGGTGCGTGCGACCTTGCGCTGTCCGAATTCCAGCTTCGCCCGGGCCAGGTCCACCGCCGCCTGCTCCGCCGCCGCCTCGAGCTTCGCCAGTACCTGACCTTCCTCCACCGGGCTGCCCCGGTGGACGCTGATGGACTCGATCACGCCGGCCACCGGGGAACTGAGAGACACCTCAACGGCCGGCTCCATGAGGCACTCGTGGCGGCCGTCCTGCTGCTGCGCTGCCGCGGCGGCGGGCAGCAAAAGGACGAGCATCACGGTAGTCAGTCTATTCATATACCCCCCTTCCGGAGAACGAAAGCAGTCCCTGCATGTTGGTTTCGTGAGTGAGCAGATCGCGGCGCAGTCGGTACATGGCCCGGCCCCGGTTTCTCTGGATCCGGCGGATCCGCCGCTCCAGGCTTGCCGGTGACATGCGGCGGCCAGTGGGTCCGGCACCCGCTTTCGGCGCGCCGGGCCTGGATTCCTCGAAAAGCGGATCATCGACGGCGAGCAGCAGCGTCCGCTCCGCGCCGGTGAATGATTGTGCCTGCATCCAGAACAGATTGCGAAGATCCGCATTGCGGCTGCCGCTTCGTTCCGTGACCAGTATTCGAACCGGGTGGTGAACCGGCCCGGGTGAACACGAGATCGCGGCATCGAGGGCCGCGGCCCGAGCCAGTAACACGCCGCCCGGCTGCAGGGCACCCGGGCATTGTGCGGACGGCTCGGCCAACATCTTCGGGTCCGGGACCGCCGGCTCCAGCGCAGTGCGCAGGATTTCCAGGTTCTCCTCCCGGTTGGCCACGATTACGCTGCAGGCGCCGGCGTCGCCGCGGGCGACCCAGTCGGCCGCCCACCCGGGCTTGTCCGCCGCCCGTTGCAGCATGAAGGCGGCCTGGAAGCGGATCGGTTCTACTGCGCGGGTCCGTCGAGCGCGCTTCAATCCGTAAATGCGCCGCAGCTCGCCGTCGATGCCCCCCATGGCGTGGCACAGCCCGCAAAGATGCAGGTAGCGGTTGAACACGCTTTGGTAGCTGGTGCGGCCGACCTCCTCGCGCTGAGTGCTGACGCTGCACTGCTCCGCGGTTTCGAGCATTTTCGTGACGAACGGCCGGGAGTAGTATGCCATCCCGGGAACCAGCCGTTCCTGCACCAGCCATTCGATGGCATCGTTGTCCACGCGGTAGTGCACGCCCTTCCGCAATACAGCCCGGACCAGAATGGCCACCGAGATCAGAAGCTCCGCGATATGCTGCACCGCCCAAAGTCCGCCGAGCTGGCCTCCCCAGGCTTCCAGCTGCCGGCGCCCCTCCGCGGTCAACGACACTTCGCGGCTCTCGCCCAAAAGCTCGAAGTGCCGTTCCGGTTGAAGTCGTTCGGCGAGCTCCAGAGCGCGTTTCAGCTCTTCCGTCTCGTGCATCGGGTGTGCGTCGCGGGTCAGCACGATGGGAGTGCGCGCATTGTCGATGAGGGTGGCGTCGATATCGACGTGAATCGCGCTCGGCAGTCCCCGCATGACGATGGAGCGACTGCGCGCCCGCGCCCCCATGAGCTGGTCCAGCGATCGCAGCGCCGGATTGCCACGCTCCGGCCAGTGGACGGCGTCGCGCAGGAAGTCCATGGCCACCTCCCGGGCGCTGAGCATGGTGATCGCCGCCCGGTACGCCTGGATACGGGCCGGCTCATCCAGGCCCGGATATACGGCAGCCGTGTCAATGCCGAGCCGCTCCAGGACGGGGGCGAGCCAGGACGCCAGGTGCCGCGTTCCCTGCTCATCCTCGGTGACCAGATGCACACGCATGCCCTTGTTTGCCAGGGCCGCGGTGGCCAGCCCGGCGGCGATCATGCGGTCGCGCCGGTGCGCCACCTCGTCCACCCGCCGGCGGAGCATGGCATACGCGGATGCGACGTGCGAGGATCCGGCATCCACCCCGTGCTCCTGTGACAGGGCCAGCGCGAAACGCGCGAAACTGCGGGCGACCGCAGCGTCCTCGCCGGGCGGCGCCCGGTCCTCGTGATCCGCTGCCGTCGAGTCGGCGATAGTCGTTTGCCGCCGTCGCTCCGCTCGGTACAGCCGGATGAGGTGGCGGGCATCGGCGCGGCGGCAGCTCAGCGAGTGGTGCCCGCTGTTCGGCAAGCCACCGCTGCGCCGGAGCGGATAGATATCGGAAAGTATGCCGGTATCCAGCGTCATGCGCGCCGGAGTCTCCCGCTGCTGATTCTGCACCATCCAGCGGCCCGCAGGCTGCGGAAACCGCCCGGCCCGGGGCGGCTGAGCAGCGCCCTGAAGCTGGACATTTCGGTGGTGGAGCGCACTAGACGTTGAACTGGCTCAGAAAGGTCTGGCGCACGCCGCGGTAGATCTGCACCCCCAGCGGCTCGGTCCCGTGCAGGAAACGCGCGTGCACGCGCTCGCCGAGGCCGAGCTCGTCTTCCGTACGGTCGACCTCGATATCGAACTGGAACCAGCGCTGGAACGCGCTGATCCGGCGCTGCCGGCCCGGCGCTTGGTTGTTCGGGCTGGTCGCGATGTCGCCGCCGCCCTCGAACGTGAGCGCGACGCTGGGCAGGTCCTGGGAGGCCTGGGGAACCTCGCGGGTGACGCTCGCCGCCAGTTCCCGGCTGATGTCGTCCGCCATTCGCACGGTGACGGTTTCGGTCTGCCGGCGAACCAGGTTGACCCGTTGCTGCGGCACCAGGACGCGAACCGTGGCGCGCTCGGGTTTCATGATGAAGCCCAGCACTTCCCCGCGCTGCAGGAAGCGGCCCTCAAGCGAGTTGCTGCTGTTGGCCACGAAGGTACCGGCGCGCGGGCTTCTTACCACCAGCAGTTCCATCTGTTTCTGCAGGAGCTCAATCCTGGCCGCGGTGGCCTTGACCTGCTCCCGCACCAGCTCCGCCTTAACGCGGCCCTGCTGCATGCGGGCGCCGGCGGATACCGCATCGTATCGCGCCTCCAGCTCCGCCAGTTGCGCTTTCAACATCGACAGGTTTGCTTCCATCTCGTAGTTGCGGCATACGTACAACGGCTGTCCCGCCTCGATGCGGTCTCCTGAACGCACCAGGACATCCTCCACGAAGCCGTGGCTCTCCATCCGAACCCGGGACTCCTGGTCGGCCCAGACGACGCCTTCCACCATGGTGGCGAGCGGCACCGGGATCAGGGCGATGCCCGCCAGCGCACCCACCAGGGCCGCGGACACGGAAACGGCCCGGAATCTTTTGCCTTTGAGATTTTTGCTGGTCATGAGGAACTGGATCTGTTTGAAAATGGGTACCAGGGCCATGGCGACAACCGCCCAGATTGCCAGGATTACGCCGATGACGAAGAGCTTGCCCGCGAGCAGGAAGACGATGAACGCGATCAGGAACATGCGGTAAACAAACGAGGCCACGGCATAGAAGACGAACCAGATACGCTCGCCGCGGGAACCGGCCGGAGAGCGGACGTCGGCGACGCCGAACAGGTACCTCTGGATGAGATACCCCAGGTAACGGGTGGAGCGGCTGCCGAGATTGGGTATCTCGATGATGTCCGACAGAATGTAGTAACCGTCGAACCGGATCAGCGGATTGGCGTTAAACAGCAGCGTGGAGACGCCGGCAATGATCATGATGTTGTACATCACGGCGCTGATGAACCCGGGCTCGACGTTGAGCCATACATGCAGTGCGGCCGCGGCGATGAACAACTCCGACAGCATGCCCGCCGATCCCACCAGTGCCCGCTTCCAGCGGCTGGAGAACGCGGAGGACGAGGTCGCGTCCACGTACGGCACCGGCATCAGGATCAGGAACATGATGCCCATCTCGTGAATTTCTCCGCCGTTGAGTCGGGCCACGTATGCGTGCCCGAACTCGTGGAACACTTTCACCAGCGGGAAGGTCAGCAGCAGGATCAGGATATTGTTGGCCGCCAGCACCCGGTCCATCAGGTTCTGGGTCAGCTCCGGCCAGTGCATGAACGCGACCACGGCGGAACCGCCGACGAAAAGCAGCCAGAACAACATGCCCCAGACGGAGAACACATGGCGAGCCAGCGGCATGGTGGCGACGAGAAACCGGTCCGGGTCGATCAGCGGCACCCGGATGGCCAGCGGGCTCTTCCAGCGCTGGAAAAGCCGGCGGCGCTCCGTGGTTGTCTGTCTTTCGAACAACTCGCGGGTATCGGGCGGGACATCGGTGACGAGGGCGTCTGCCTTATACAACTGCGCCAGGAGCTGGATGGCCTGGGCCTGGGTGAGCGACTGTTCCCCGAGCGCCCGGGAAACGTGCTTCCAGATCTGGTCCATGTCGTGGCGCCCGTCCATCAGGCCGATGAGCTGATAGGCGGCTGGTGAGAAGCGATGGAACCGGCCGTTGGTGTGGTCCTGCAGCACGTACCAGGTCCGGTCCCGGTACTGGTGGCGGTGCAGCTGTATGTGCCGGCGCAGCCGGGGCTTCAGCGATGCAACCCGGTACCAGTAGGGACTGAAGACGTTGCTTTGCGCCACGGGCAGCCGGGAAACTTACTGGAACCAGCGCCAGGTCCACAGGCGCAGCCAGTCCATGAGCTTGCGCGTCCAGATCCAGGCGTAGCGACGCTCGCCGATGTGAATTTTGGCAATCCCCTCCATGCCGGGCCGCAGTTCCCCCTCCTCGTCCACCAGTTCGGCCTCCACCCGGAAGACGTTTCGCCCTTCCGCAGCCCGGGTCACCGGCGTGATCTTGTCCACCACTATCGGAATTCTCTCGTCCGGCTGCGAGGATAGAACCAGTTGTACGTTCTGGCCGGGCTCGACATAGGAGATGTCGCGCTCGTCGACTTTAAGGTTTACACGGTACTCGTTCAGCGAAGCGATCTCGAACAGCACCTCGCCGCGGGTGATGGCCGCACCGAGAGACTGGCTCAGGTCGCCGGTGACGATCATGCCTTCGATCGGCGACACCAGGCGCGTGCGCTTGAGCTTCTCGTTGACCAGGTCGATACGGGCCTCCGCCTGCGCCATCCTGGCCTGGAAAATCTTGGCCTCGGCCCGATCGTGCTCGGCCACGGCCTCGTCATACTGACTCTGTGCCTGGGCCAGCTCGCTGGTGAGCTCCACCAGATCGAGTCTCAGGTCGGTATCATCCAGGCGCGCAATGAGCTCACCGGCATCCACGGTGTCGCCCACGCGGTTGACCGACGTCGCCACGAATCCGTCGTAGGGGGAGACAACTGCCCTCTGCTCGGCGCCTTCCAGCACGACGTCGGCCGTGACCCGGAAGTCCCCGCGGGCGAGGTACAGGAAAGCGGCCGCGGCCACCAGCGCGGCCAGCAACAGCTTGCGCCCGACGAAGCGGGGGCCGACCAGCCGCCCGAGCTGCACCACGGCCGAGTCCTTGAGCTTGGTGAGGATCCAGCGGTCGTTGAGCTTCTTGTCTCGGAACACCGGTCCGACCATGGACGCGATGGACTCGCACAGGGCGACGGTGTCTTTGTCAAACGGCTCGGGCGTGGATCGCTCCAGGCAGATGGCGCCGGTGCTTTGCCCCCCGGCCACCAGCGGCACCGTCAGGATGGCACCGCCGTTCTGCTGGTGTGCGAGATTCTCGTGGTTGTGGGTGATGCGACCGTTGCCGTCCGGCTCCGGGTAGTTGATGGACGCGTTCTGCTCGATGGCTTCCGTCATGGCCGCCGCGATGCCGTTGATCAGGTTCATCTGGCGGCCGAAGTGGCCGGTATGCGAGACGGACTCGACCTTGGCGCTGCGGCCCGACATGAATCCGCAGCTCACGCGCTCGCAATCCAGGCGGCTCGCGAGCTCGGTGACGAAGCTGGTGACGGCCTCCTTGCAGGTTTGCTCCCGGGAAGCCGTGGCGGTCAGGTAGAGCGCCGTAACCAGCCGGTCGATCGTGGCTTCGTCGTCGGCGTTCTGCCAGCGCAGGAAGAATGCTTCCAGCCACGACACCCCCCACTGCAACTGCCGCATGGCTGCTTCGAGGTCCTGGCCGTCCTTGTTGCCGGCTTCCACCGCGGCGACGCAGACCACCCGGCCTTCGATGGAAAGGGGGAAACAGAACGCCACCGAGTCCTGCGCCACCGGATAGCGGTCGCCGTATTCGCGAAGCAGGTCAATCACCAGCGCCTCGCCGTCCTCCAGGGACGAGCGTGCACAGTCCAGAAGCGCCTCGGAGGCGCCCTGCCCCGCAGGCCACAGGGCCGCGGGGGCGAAGGTCTTGTCCGCCTCCGTCTCGGCAAGCAGCACGGCCGCGCGGGCGAAGGGCATCTGGTGGCACTGCAGATCGAGCCATGCGGCGTAGAACTCGTCGCTGTCCAGCGAGTGCGCCAGTTGCTCCCAGCGGTCGCGGTCTACCCAGGTCCGGTCCTGTTCGCCATCGGTTTCGGCAAGGGTGGATGTATCGGGGCTCATCCCGTGCTGGAAGACGCCTCGGCGCTCAGAAATACGAACGCCGCTGACCGGAGACCGGCAGCGGCGCAGTCAGGGAACAGCGGGCGTCCGGGGTCAGGAAGCCGGTCCGGTGTCCGTGGCATCTGTATTGAGCGGGCCGAAACGGTCTTCATACTGTTGCACGATGTTCTGCAGAAGCAGGCTGAGCCGCTTGGCCGCAAACGGGCTCAGGATAAGCCGGTCAGACAGCTTGATAACGACTTCTTCCTGGCCGGTGTGCCAGGATTGATTGGTGCCGAACAACAGCGTGACTTCTTCCCGCGTGCTGCTGACATTGCATACGTTGGCATAGGACGTCGACATGTCCTTGTCGTCCCAACGTACCCGTGTTCCTTCCACTTTCGAGTCTGTTCCGCTGCCCTGGTTGGTTTTTGCTGCCTGTTTTGTTGCCACGAGTTACCTCTTGAATTGAAACTGGTGTATTGCAGTGGGCGGTGATCGCCGGCTCGTCCCGTGCGGGTCGCGTCGGCTTGATGATTCAGCCGGCCTTCTTTTGGCGGAGTCTTCCGGAATGCGTATCAAAAACCAGCCTGCCGGAGGCACCGCGGGCGGGTCCGGCCGGTGGAAATGATCGATGCCCCGCAAAGTGGGACGGTTCCGCGTAGACCCGATACTCCCCGTGACGGCGTCGATCCATCCGGCCGCTCGCTACGTTCTTCTTCTTGCGCCAACCAGCGAGGCTGAGTATGACGGCGCTGCCTGCCACAGAGGAAACGTCTGCGGCGGGATTATACGGCGTGGACCGGGCCCCATCAACGGCGGCGTTGCCGCCTTCGGTCGAAGCCTTACTGTCGTCACGCGACGAGTCTGCATCCGTGTTTCCGTTTTCGTCCTTCTGGCCCGAATCATTCTCGTCCCGGGCCTGTGCGCCGGATTCCTCCTCGCTTGCCTGGCCCGGCTCCTCGCCCTGGCTTTCCTCGTCGGCCGGTTCCGCCGCCGCGCCGTGGTGATGCATGAACCGATGGTAGCGGCCCATCTCGAGATCCTCGAGCACGTATGCGTCGGCGAGCGGCGAGTCGAACAGTCCGATGTTTTCGGTGAATCCGCGAATCGAATCGGCGAGGTCGCGGGAATACAGGTTGAACAGGGAAAACCGGTCAAGCGGGTCCGCGCCGAACGCGTCCACCTGGATAGCCTCGAAGGAGCCGCCGGACAGGACGAAATAGGCGACGCCGGCGTCGCCGATCATAATGTCGTCGGCAAGGTTGCCCACGAACAGGTCGGGGCCGTAGCCGCCGATCATGATGTCGTGTCCCGGGCCGCCGTCCAGGGTGTCGGCTCCGCCGATGTAGGCGCCCATGGTAGAGGCCAGGAACAACTGGCCCTGCGGCGCCGGCAGCCCGGTGCGGGCAACGAACTCGGCCTTGCTCATGGCGCGGATGAACGCGTTGTCCCCGAGCAGGACATCGAAGCCGCTGCCGCCGGAGATATCGTCGTCTCCGAAGCCGCCGATGGCCCAGTCGTTGCCGCCGCCGGCATCGATGAGGTCGTTGCCGCCGATGGTCAGATTGGTGCTCTCCAGGTGATTGACGGTGTAAAAGCCGTTGTCGCCGAGTATCCGGTCGTTGCCGCCGCCGCCCCGGATATTGTCCGCCCCGAACCCGGCGATGACGATATCGTTGCCTTCTCCGGCGTCTATGTTGTCGCTGCCGCCGCTGCCGGGCGCCAGAACCCGCAGCACGCCGCCGATTATCGTGCCGTCGTCGCCGAGAATATTGTCGTTCCCGCTGCCGGTGCTGATGTCGTCGCCCGCGGTGCCGCCGACTACATTGTCGTCGCCGCCGCCGAGATTGATGGTGTCTGCTCCGCCCACGCCGATGGCCTGGCTGGTGATATTGCGGCCGTTGATGACGCCGTTGTCACCCAGGACATTGTTGTTGCCGCCGGAGGAAACGATGTTGTCTCCCGCCGTGCCGCCGATCACGGAATCGTTGCCGCCGCCGGAATCGATCTGGTCGGCGCCGCCGGTGCCGGGATCAATGCTGCGGACATTGGTGCCCTGGATGATGCCGCTGTCGCCGGTAATAAAGTCGTCGCCGCCGCCGGAGTCGATGTCGTCTCCCTCGGCGCCGCCGATGATGTTGTCGCTGCCGCCGCCGGAAACGATGGTATCGGCGCCGCCCTGGTTGGTATCCGTGGAACTGAGCTCGCCCGGTACCAGCACGCCGTAGTCCCCGGCGATGTCGTTGTCGCCGCCGGCGGTTTCGATATCGTCGCCGTCGGCGCCGCCGAAGATGATGTCGTCGCCATCGCTGGTGGTGATGGTGTCGGCGCCGCCCTGCAGGTCGGTGGTCTCGACCCGCGTGCCGTCGATCTCGCCGTGGTCGCCCAGGACGATGTTGTTGCCGCCGGTATCGTTGATCAGGTCGCCGGCCGCGCCGCCGAGTATCCGGTCGTTGCCGTCGCCGCCCTCGATGGTGTCGACGTCGCCGAGATCGGGACCCAGGGTGCGCACCGGGTCGCGGGTCTCGCCGCCGAGCCCTCCGTCGAGGAACACCTCGCCGTTGTCGCCCCAGATCACGTCGTCGCCGCGGGCACCGTCCAGGTCGTCCTGGTCTACGCCGCCGAAGATGATGTCATTGGAGGTGTAGGGTTCGGCGCATTGCACCAGGTCGTCGTCGCCGACGATCAGATCCGCACCGCCGGTAGTGGCAGCCGTGTCGGTGGTGACTACGTGACTGACCAGGTCCAGATCCAGGGTTATTTCGCCGTTGTCGCCCATCAGCAGATCGCTGCCGAGCGCACCGTGCATTTCGTCACCGCCGAAACCGCCGATCGCGATGTCGTCGCCTTCCCCGGCATGCAGCATGTCATCCGCGCCCAGCAGGATATCGGTGGAACGGACAAGATCGATGGTCAGCGGGTCGCCGTCCCCCTCGAGGGGGTTGTAGTCGATCTCGCCGTTGTCGCCGATGATGATGTCATCGCCGAGGTTGCCGTTGACCTCGTCGGCACCGACGCCGGCGATAATAATGTCGTCGTCCAGGATGGACTCGTCCGGGCATTCGATCTCGGGCGCGAGGTAGCCGTTGATGACGTCAACGCCGCCGGTGGCATTGTCCTCGTCGGTGGAGACCATGCGGGTCACCATGCCGGCGGCGTAGATGATCTCGCCGTTGTCGCCGAAGATCGAGTCGTGGCCCTCGTTTCCGGTGATGACGTCGCTGTCGAAACCACCCAGGATGATATCCGCGTCCTCGTTGCCCTGGATGTCATCGGCGCCGCCGATGTCGCGGTGCGTCGATTGGATGCCGACCAGCTCGAACTGCACCGGGCCGTCGCCTCCCAGCAGCGCCGTCTGGTCGTACTGCACGTCGCCGTGGTCGCCGGCGGCGATGTCCTCGCCCTGGTTGCCCCGGATGGTGTCGGCGCCCTGGCCGCCGATGACGACGTCGTTTCCGTTGCCGCCATGAAGCGTATCGTCGTCGCCCTGCTCGACCTGGTTGCTGGTGACACGCACCACCTGGCCGACCTCGATCAGTCGCTGGGTGGCCGCGACCTGCTCGATCACGCCGTGGTCGCCGATGACGATGTCGTCGCCGCCGCTGCCGCGGATCGTATCCTCGCCGGCCTCGAGCTGGTCGCCGGTCTTGCGGTTGTCGCCGCCGGTCTCGCCGGTTCCCTCGGTCACCACCGTGAGCACCTGGTGGCCGACGGCGGTGGCGACGCTCAGGCGACGGGACAGGTCGATGTTGAAGCCGGAGTCGCCGTAGATGTGATCGCGCCCGCCTTCGCCGGTGATGTCGTCGTCGCCGGAGCCGCCGGCGATGTGGTCGCCGAATTCGCTGCCGTGGATGACGTCGTCGCCGCGGCCGCCGTAGATGCTGACGCCGCCGTCGGCGCCGCGCGCATCAATGGTGTCGTTGCCGTGGTTGGTGAAGGTGCGCGCGTGGCCGTTGGGAACCGTGACCGCGGCTTCCGCCGTCATGACTTCATCGCGGAGCTCTTCGTCGTCAGCGAGATACAGGGTCGAGCCGTCGGGCGAAATGGCCGCGATGCGGTACTCGCCGTTGTTCTCACCGTCATTGGACTGGATGTCGACCACGTGGCCGTACTCGAATCCGTCGTCCCACCAGGAGCCGGTGTCGCGGGTGATGGTGTCCGCTCCGGCCGCATCGTGGACGAAAGTGAGCTGCGTGGTCGGGGCATTGGTCATCGCGGCCGTCTCGAAGCCGTAGCGGCGGCCGTCCTGGGTGGTGTCGCCGAACAGGATCAGCGGCGCATCGGCACCACCGCCGCCGGTCACCGTGATGTGGTCGTCGCCGCCTCCGCCGTGTACCGCCGTGATCGAGCCCTCGACGGTGGTCTGGACCTCGAACGTGTCGTTGCCGGTTCCGAGCATGATCTCCACGGTTTCCAGGCCGTGGTAGGTGAGTCCGCCGGCGAAGGTCCGGTAGTCGTGGCTCCCCGCCACGCCGAAATCGATGGTGAGATCATCACCCATGTCCAGGCCGTTGATATTGGCGAACTCGTTGATGTCCAGCTCGGGATCCTGGTACACGAAGTCGAGGCCTTCGTTGATTTCGGTGTCGGTATCCGAGAACCTGGTCAGGAAGCCGGTATCGCCCGAGGGGCTGCCGTCGGCGAACACGTTGAGAACGTCGTTCTGCTCCGACTCGTTGATCTCGATCTCGACGATGGGCCGCTCGCCGTCGGATTCCGTGGGCAGTATGACCTGGTCGGTCAGGGTACGGTCCTTGGCCGGGATGTTGGAACCCTCGATCACCACGGGACCCCGGATCTTGTTTACCAGGTGGGGCTGGGCGTCGAACTTCTGCACGGGCTGGCCGCCCTCGTCCTCGAAGTCCGGGTTGACCACCAGCGGCACCGTGAAAGGCGCGTCCCAGTTGGAGTCGTCGAAGATAATCGTCGGGATACCCCCAAGGACGCTGAAGCGGTTGTAGGGATCATCATCGATGGCGATTTCGTCCACCAGTGTCTGGTTGTCAGTCAGGATCTGCACCTTGACCGTGGTCCCGGCTGCAGGCTCCTGCGTGAGCTCGACGGTGTACTCGTCGCCGCCCAGCTCCTCGGACACGAGGGTGGAGCCGTTGGTCTGCTTGACGATGATGCCGGCGCTGTCATTGTCGCGCACGTCGACATCGACCTCCGTGGTCCCCGACACGTCGGCGAACTCGCCGCCGGCCGTGTTCGAGGAAACGGAATGGGTCACCACGGCGCGGAGCTGTTTCTCGGTATCGCCGTCGTCGTCGGCCGTGACCTTGATCTTGAAGGGATCGTTCCAGTTGCCGTCATCGAACGTCAGGGTGTAGTGCGCCGCGTCGCCGCCGGCGGTGGGCACGACGTTCAGGCGTGCCGGGGTTTCGGGATCGTCCGCAGCCAGGTCGATCTGGCCGAAGTCGCTGTCCAGTCGGACCGTCACGGTCTCGCCGGCGTCTGGCTCCTTGGTAAGGGAAACCTGGTAGTAGTCGCCTTCCGTGTCGCCCTCGTACACCAGCGTCTCGGTGTCCTCGATGTCGGTGGAGGGGTCGGCCGGGCTGCCGCGGTTGAGCTGGGTAACGATCAAGCCGGGCTTGTCGTCGTCGTAGACGGTGACCTCGACGTTGTTGATGTTCAGGGCATCGAGATCGCTGGTGGTCACTGCATCGGAATCCTCGACCTCTGGGGCGCCACCCTTCGGCTCGGCGTAGGAGGAGTGACTGACCACGATGGTCTTCTCGCCTTCCTCTGCCTCGTCGTGGATGCCCCGTACTTTGACGGTGACCCCGCGGTCCCAGGCCTGGTCGCCGGATGCGGTGTCGGAGTCGAAGGTCAGGACGTGGTTCGAGGAAAATTCTCCAAAGCCCGAGCCGTTGTCCACGGCGATCTCGACCGCTTTGCCCGAGGCCTGATCCTCCTTGAATCCCGCCAGGGCCGCCGAGACGGTAACGTACATCATGGTTGCCTGGGCGAGCTCCGAGGTCGGCACCGTGAGCTGCAGGGTGTACGCATCCACCTCGTCGGCGTCGTCGACGCCGTCGTCGTCGCTTTCGACCACGGCGGTGCGGCCGGATTCAGTGATCATCACCGCACCGGTTTCCGCGTCCGCGACGTTGAGCTGCAGGCCCTCGCCATAGTCGATGTCCTTGTACGCGGGGTCGTCGCTGATGACCGCGTGGTTCACGAAGCCGCTGCGGCCTTCCACGGAAAGCGCCACGATGTCGCCGGTGACGTCCCCGCCCACGTCGATGGTGTCGCTGCCCAGGCCGCCGATGATGGTGGTCACCATGTCGGCGTCCGTGCTCAGTACGAAAAAGTGATCGTTGCCTTCCAGGCCGTCCACCTCGAGCCGCTCCACGGTGGTGAAGTCGACGTTGAGCCCCGCGCCCTGCACTCCGTCCTCCGTGATGACGAACCGGTCGTCGATCTCGGTGCCGATGATGACCACGGTATCGGCCCCGGCCCCGCCGTCAATGCTCACCGGGGCGTTGATGTTGTATTCGAAAGTGTCGTCGCCGTCCCCGCCGTCGAGCACGTTGTCGCTGGTGGACACGGCGCCGTCCGCCAGCACGAAGGCGCGCACCACGAACTCGTCGTTCCCGGCCTCGCCGAACATCTTCAGCAACGCCTTGTTGCTGTAGACCACGAAGCGGTCGCCGTCGTCGCCGCCGAGTATGGTGGTCGGGAAGCTGATGCCGCGGCTCAGGTAACCGAGAGTGGTTTCCAGGGTCTCGATGCCGTCGCCCGGAGCGATCCCGTTGGTGCCTTCGATGCGGTCGTCGCCGAACACCTGGCCGATCTGGAAAAAGTCCTCGCCGGGCCCGCCGTCCAGGGTGGTGATAGCGCTGTTGTCGTCGCTGTAGAACGAGTCCGCGCCGCCGAGTCCGTCGATGCGCAGGCGCGCGTTGATGCTGCGGTCGTAGTCGATGCGCTCGTAGTCGTCGAGGAAGGCCGGCGGTCCGTCCGGGTCGGCGCCCGGGTCTTCCTGGAGATGGGCGACGAAGTTTTCCCGGATCAGGAAAGTATCCGCCTCCCCGGTACCTTCGACCAGGATCTGGTCGCCGCCGTCGTCCGGAGCGCCGGAGTCGAGGGCGTTGACGCGGTAATCGGTGCTGCCGGTGGTGTAGACGATGTAGTCGTCGCTGCCGCCCTGGCCGTCCAGGTCGATGGTATCGCGCACGAGGTCGGCGGTCCCGTCGTCCGGCCGGTCAGTGGCACCGGTGATCGAGGGCAACCGATCCAGGATCAGCTTGTCATCCCCGCCGCGCAGTGCGTCCTTGTCGCCGAGCACCCTGACGTGACCGGCAATGGACTGCGGCTTGAGGTAAAGCACATCATCATCGCCTTCGCCGCTGATCTCCGCGGCCCGGCTGTCCAGATGGCCGATAATATCGACACGCGCGCCAACGCTATCATCGGCATTGCCATTATCCCCCTGGATGAACATCTTCTGTCCGGCCCGGACCGTGGTGTCGATGTCGACCAGCACATCGTCGCCGCCCAGCACCCGGACATCACCAGCCGCCTCGATGGTTTTTCCGGCAGTTAGAATGAAGTCCTCGTCGTCGTCGGTGCCGTCTGCGGCAGTGTAGAACTGCTCGGCATCACCGTCACGCACCAGCAGCGAGGGCTGTGGGATGTCGGCGGACGGCGTCGTGGTGGCGACCGAGTCAATGGCTTCCAGCTCGACGTTCCCGGCGGACGACGCGATATTCTCCAGCACCGTCATGAAGCCGGTGGTGGTGACCCGGATATCACCGTCGCCGCCGAGGCCGTCGTTGGCGGGCCCCGCGGTGTGGCTGGCCACGGTGCCGATCACCAGGCCGCCGCTGTCGTCGACGAAGATGCCGGCGCTGCCGCCGTCCGCCTCCAGCTTGCTCACGCGCGTCTCCACCGGGTTGGCGGCGATGCCGATGCCGGTGCCGGCGGTGAGGACCGCGTCCAGCGCGATGACGTCGAGCGCGGCCGCGTCATCGTCGTCGAGAATGGACTCAGAGGCGGTCAGCACCACCGGTCCGCTTTCGTTGGTGCCCTGGGCATTGACCACTGATTCGGTCAGCGTCAGGTCGCTGGCGACGTTGATCTCGATCACGGTGGTGGCCTTGACGCCGATCTCGGCGGCGTAGTCGCCGTTCGGATCCGCCACGCCGTCGACCTCCTGGCTGATGTCGCCGATGGCGAGATCGCCGGTGTTGTCGAGCCAGATACCGCCGTCCGCGACGTAAGCCTCGAAGTTCGAGATCTGCGTATCGAAGTGATTGGCGGCCGTGCCGATACCGTCGGCGGCGCGCAGCAAGGCGCCGCGGGCCTGGATGTTGGCGAGGGCGTCGTCCCGGCGGTCCAGGATGAAGCCATCGCTGACGATCCGGACCAGGCCGTCGGGATCGCCCTGCCCGTCGCCGGGCGCGCGGATCAGGCCGGTATAGGTGGTGCCATAGACCTCGAGTGTCACGTTGCCGCCCGTGGACTCGAGCCCCTGGCTGGGAACGCCCGGGTCGCCCCCGATATTGAGGTCGGCGACGCTGCGGATGAAGACGTCCTGGCCCGCCAGGCCGGTCAGCTCGCCGGCCGCGATCTCGATGTCCAGGAAGTTGTCCGATTCGCCGATGTCGCTGCCTGCTTCCAGATAGACGTCGCCGGGGTCGGCCAGGCCGTCGGTGAACACGTTGACGATGATCGAGTCCTCATCGTCGAATGCATCCGTTATGGACTCCACGGCCCGCAGGTCCACCGACTGTCCGGAGGTCACCTTGCCGACGGTCATGTTGCCGACGTCGCTGCCGTTGTCGACGACGTCCACTACATGGATAGCGAGCTGTCCGCCCGCTGTGGCGCTGGCGACAAACAGGTCGTTGATATCGTCGCTGCCCTCGTCGATCTCGATGCTGTCAAGCGGCACGTCCGTCCCGGGAAACGGGTCCATGCCCTGCGGCTCGGGAAACCCGGACGTGGGGCTCGACTCCGAGTAGCTCACATCCAGCACGGTGTCGGCGAGCTGGTTCAGGTGCAATTGACCCGCGGCGGTTACCTCGAGCTCGCTGCCGGGCGCCAGCTGCAGCCGCAGCGGATTGTCGGTAGCTCCGGTGGTGGTGTTCTCGAACGTGCCGATGTGGACGTCGGCCAGCAGGGTGAGGTCGCCCAGGGTGCCGATGGCGAAATCCGCCGGATCATCGGAGCCGGTCAGCGGCACGCCGAAGATGGAGCCCCCGGTGTCGTCCTCGGATTTGCTGGCCTGGAGCCGGACATCGCCGCCGGCCGTGACATAATCGATCTCGAAGTCGTCGGTGGTCTGCATGATGACCTGCCCGGCCGCGTCCACGGCGAGTTCGACCCGGTCTTCGTCCGCGGCTTCGATGTCGACGTCGTCGAAACGTTCCAGGGTGAGCGACTCGACCACGAACTTGTTCAGAACCAGGTCGCCGTCGGCCAGATCGACGGCGGTCTCGTCGCTGCCGTAGCCGCTGTAATCGTCGTGAATGTTCAGACCCTGGTTGTGGGTCACCCGCTGCCAGAGGCTGTTGTCCTCGTAGTTCTGGTTGTTGAGATCCACTTCGCCGAGGTTCGCGACGGCCTGGTACAGCCCGTAGTCCGTTTTGTTGTATTGCACCAGCACCGTCTGGCCGTTGCTCACGGTCTCGTTGACGGTGGCCCCTTCCTCGACGCCGGTCTGGTGGTCGACGTTGATTTTCTCCCAGCGTCCACCGTCGCCGAAGTCCTCGAGCATCAGGTCCGCGCCGGCATCGCTGCCGCCGGTAAAGCGGTACAGCTCGTAGCTGACGCCCAGGACGTCGTTGGGCGCGGCGCTGGCCATCAGGGCTTTCTCTTCGTCGCTGAGGCTGGCGAAATCGACCGGGTTGGTGATGGTGACCTTGCCGCTGGTCTTGCCGACAGAGCCGGCGCCCGTACCGTCGCCGCCGCCGTTGGCGGTAACCAGCTCCACCCGTCCGGCGATGATATTGGCCCGCTCCTCGCCGCCGCCGCCGGGCTCGGTGCCCAGCAGCTCCGCATTCGGGTACAGGTACTGCATCAGGCCCGGAGACAGTGGATTGTTCAGGGCGTCGATGTCGAATACGCGATTGTCGATGCGCTGCTGGCGTTCGTCCTCGGTGAACTCGAACACGAAGTCCGCGTCGTACTGGTCCGCGTCGCCGAACAGGGGATCGCCCTCGGAGTTCGTCTCGCCGTTGATATAGGTGTCGTGAACCCGGCCGAGCTGGTCATCGGAAACGCTGAGATTCTCGTCGAAGGCGTTCTCGCTGTAGTCGTACTTCACCAATTTCAGGCCGGTCACGGGTCCGCTGAAGTCATCGGGCTCGACATCCACCGGCCGCGGCGGATCGCCGTACACCGCCTCGGTGCGGTTCTTGGTGAGCTGCACCCGCGTATTGTCGATGACGCGCACGTAGTACGGCTGGTCCTCCACCAGGTTGAATTCAGTGGACCCTTCGTTGCTGACATACACGGTGTCCCCCGTCGCCAGGTCGTGGTCGGAGGCGAAAGCGAGCTCCTCGACGCCGTCCGCGGCGTCGACGCTGTCCACGTCGAGCTCGACCAGGGGGGTATCGCCGAGCAGCGGCGTTGCGTTGCGCATCGCCTGCCAGTACTCGTGGTAGGCCCCGGTGAGAATGCGTTCTTCCGCGATGATGGCGCGCTCGGCGGCGGCGATCGCGTCGTCCTCCGTCAACCCCAGGTCATCGTCGGCGGCGTCGACCTGCTCGCCGGTCAGGGCCTGGAAACCCTCGAAGCGGGCGTCGAAGATGGAGCCGTCCACCACTTCCAGGCGCACCAGCGAATCCACGGCCGTCGCCTCCACCGAGCCGGTGATGTCCACGCGCAGGTCGTCGTTTGATGCAGCCTGCCCGTCCGATGAGATCTCGATCTGCTCCGTCAGAAACAGGTCACCCTGCATTTCCCTGATATAGACATCGTCAGAGGTGTGCGCCACCAGTCCGCCGTCGCCGACGAAGCCCGAGGCGTCGCTGTCGAGCAGGATCGGCCGCTCCGCGGTGCCGATGCCGCCGTTCACGGCGTACAGCTCGACCTGGTTGCCCTTGACGAAGGTGGTCGGGTTCAGGGCCTGGATGCCGTCCGGGGCGCTGATGAACACGTCGCCATGAGTGGACCAGGCGTAGTCGAGGGGCGCCAGGCTGGTGCCATCGTCGCCGTAGGAGAAGTAGCCGACCCACATGTCGCCGACGGACTTCAGCTTGCTGCCGTAGGTGTCCACCGGACCGCCTTCCAGGTTTGCCCGCAGCAGGCCGGCGGAATGGATGGCGACGTCGGTGGTTCCGAAGATGCCGGCGCTGCGCTGCTGGATGATGTCCGAGCCGTTGCCGGTCTCGAGGTCGACGACGGAATGCACCTCGTCCGGCACCGCGATCTCGCCGAAATCGACATTGCCGTTGGAGAACACCCGTACGGTGGGGGTCTCGGGGCCCTCGATGAAGCGGACGTCGATGGGCGCGTCGGCCTCGAGCGTGTGCGTATACAGGTCCTTCAGGCCCTGATTGGAGACCACCAGGGTGTGGTAGGTCTTTTCCCGCAGCCAGCCCCCGCCGCTCTCCCACTGGTCCGAGGCGTCCTCGTCGACCGTGACTTCGGTCAGGGCGTCGGTGACGAAGGAAATGGAATAGACGGTATCGTCGTCGACGTAGCCGGGCACCTTGACCTGCTGCTCCCAGTCGCCGCCGCTGAAGTCCTGGGACGACAGGTCGGCGGTGGCCACGGAATCGGTGGTGCCGCGGTATTTGAACAAGTCTCCTGACTGGTAGAGCGTCACGGTATTGCCGTCAATCGTCGTCTCGAAATCCGAGGACAGCTCGACGATGTCGCCGGGCGCGACGTAGGTCTGATCGTCCGGCGGATCGTCGACGCTGTAGTCGGCCTCGGCGCCCGGGGACTCGGACTCCAGCAGCGGCCTCTCGTCGGTGAACACGCGCCGCTGCCACTCATAGCTGTCGTCGGCCGCCAGCAGGTCCTGGAAGCTGTCGCCGAAGATGCCGCCGACCAGGTTGAAGGTGTTCTTCTCGTACTTGGTGTAGAGCGTCTCGGTCTTCTCCTGGCCCTCGGTCCAGGCGTAGATCATCCCCGGCGTCGGCTGGTACTCGACATCGTCGTTGCGGCCGTGCTCGTCGCTCCCGGTCTCGTCGTAGACGATGATGGAGAGGCCGTCGGCGTCGGTATCGAGGCGACCCTGCAGTGTCGTCTCGTGGATGTGGTCGCTGTCGACCGTATATTCAGTACGCTCCAGCGTCGTTGTGTTGGTGATCTGGATGAAGCCTTCCCGGTCGTGGGTGACGTCGATGCGCTCGATGAAGACGTCGTAGTCCGACTGGTTGTCGATGTCGACGCTGGTGTAGCCGTTGGCGGCCTTGAGGCGGCCGTTGCCGGTGCTCATCACCTGGCCGGCCAGGATGATGGTGCCGCCGCGGGGCACCAGCTCCTCGATAACGATCCGCTGGTTGGCCTCGTCCCAGTAGCCGTCCACTGCCATGCCGCCGCCGAACGTGATCCCCTCCAGGGGCTCGGTCTGCGGGCGATTTCCGTCGTCGAACGTGGTCTCCACCAGCGGCGTGGTGGTGTCGGGCGGCGTGAAATCGGCTGCGACGTCGACTTCCAGGGCGTCCAGGCCACTCTGGATCAGGCCGTTGATATTGAGATAGCGGGCGGTGATGTCGATGCGGCCCTGGGCCAGGATCCGGCTGTCGTCCCGATTAATCGCCGCCTCCAGGTCCTGGCCGTCGACGTCGCTGGCATCGGTGTAGGTCTCCGTGATGGGGCCCTGGCCGGGCTCGAGCTCCGGGTCGAACACGGCTGAGCGAAGCGCGTTGTAATCGATGTACTGGCGCGGGTCCTGGTTGGTATGGAACCAGTCGTCGGTGTTGAGGCTGAAGTTGCCCTTGGCGTAGACCTCGACCTGCTCGCCCCGCAGTTCGCCGGAGATGTTGATATTGCCCTCGGCGTTCTTCAAAAAGATATTGCCGGTCTCGTTGATTACCCTGCCTTCGATGAACAGGTCCTGGGGCACGTTAGGCACTTCCAGGCCGTCCACCTCGTACTCGGAAACGAGCAGCGCGTCCTGGACAATGGAGATCCCACTATTGCTGCCGTCTTCGTCCCCCGTCAGGCTGTCGTTGTTGAAATAAACGTGTCCGGGTGTGAAGACCTTGATCTCGCCGTCCACCACGTCCAGGCGCCGGTTGTTCTGTATCACTGCGTCGTTAACGACCATCGGCAGCGGCGTACCGTTAACGATATCGATCTTCGCGCCGCCGTTGGCGGTCAGCACGCCGTTGGTCGTCAGTGGGTCGATGGTGGCAACATCGGTTTCACTGGCCTTGATGTAGATCGACCCCGGCGACGCGGTGATGTCGGGCATGTCGAACACCAGCGTGTCCAGGTCCTTCTCGGGAAGCCCGTTCTCGCTCAACAATCCCAGCTCGGAGAGGGTGCGATCGATCGCATCAAGCTGGATCTGGTAGCGGGCGACGGCCTCGGCATCGCCGGAATGGCTGGCGATCCAGCCCTTGATCTTGTCGCGCTGCTGCAGCAGGAGGTTGCCGACGTTGACGTAGGTCATGGTCGGCGTATCTAGCCGCTCTGGCTTGATGACGTAGAAACGGTTCTCGATCTCCTGGCGAAGGGTGTCACCGGCGTTGCTGGGCGTGATGGTGCCGATGGTGCCCCAGAACTCGTAGTCGGAAAAGTCCTCGTCCTCCGCCACCGTCTTGCTGTCGTCGCCCTGGTAGATGTACAGCTCGCCGTCGGCGGTGCGCACGATATCGTCGACGTCTACTTCGGGGGTCGTGTCGTCGGACAGATCGTGGTCAACGGTGACCTCGAGCCACTTGGTGTCGTCGCTGTAGTCCTGCTGGTCCAGCGCCAGGTTGATGCTGTCGTCCAGCTGGAATTCGTCGGGATTGAGCTTGTACAGTGAGCCCTCGTTGGCGCCGGACATGACTTCCACCACGGTGCCGTTGCTGACGAAATAACCGATCTGGTCCAGGTTCAGGCCGGCATACTCATAGTCGGACTCGACGGGAAGGCCCAGGTCTTCCTTTTCCGCGTCGCTCAGCGCAACTCCATCGGCGAGGTCGGCGAGGCTTATACCGTCAGGCAGCTCGATGCCGTGGCTGCCGCCAACCGTTTCCACCGGCAGGAGATGTACGAGTGCCAGGTTATTGATCCCCGCCTCTAAGGTGGCCGCGCTGGAGATCGCCACGGTGTTGGTCGACGTGACGCCCCCCTTGCTCTCGATGTCGACGCCATAGGGCACCAGCGACAGGGACAGCACCGAGCCGCGGGTCTTGGCCCGGTCGTCGCCGCCGAGTCCCTCGATGGCGTAGAGGTTGATGTCCGACAGCGCCAGGATGCTGGTGTTGCCGCCGACGCTCACATGGTTAGTCTCGTTGATGGTGGCGCCGACCACCGGGACGTTGATGTTCGGCAGCAGCGAGGCCGCGAAGATCTGGGCGTTGGACTCCGTGGTCAGGATGTTGGGCCGCCGGGCGCTGTCTTCCCCCGCCATCAGGGTGATGTCCTCGCCGCGGATGGTGGCGTCGTTGACCAGGACTTCGCTGGTGGCGTTGTTGGTGGAGTCCACGTCCGCCGCGCCGACGCCGCTGAGGCCGTTGGCGACAGTGAGATTGGCGTTCGGACGCAGCACCGCGTCGGTCCGGGTGGCGAGCATGATGTCGCCGTCGCGGTTGACCAGGCTGCCGCCGTCGACGTTGATGCGCGACACGGTGTCGGCGTCGATCACCGACTTTCCGCCGGCGCCGCCGACCAGGGCAGAGACGGCCTCGACGTTGACCTTGTCGACGCCGAAGGCACCCACCTTCGTATTGATGGTGAGCTTGGGATTGTTCCGGGTTTCGGCGCCGGTGAGGGCACGCTCCTCGCCCTCGGCGGCCTTCACGGCCAGGTTGGCCCGGTCGCCGATGTTGACCACCGCGTCGAATGTGTCCGCGCCATCGCCGAAGTGGGTCTCGCTCAGCAGCACACTGATGGAGATCGCGCCGATGGAGCCGGAATCGATGTTGGCGCCGTCGCCGTAGCGCTCCTTGTGCAGGATGTTCTTGGCGTCGATGATGATGTCGTTGGCGTCTATGAACGTCTGGTCGCCGACCCCGTCGACGGCGACGTCGACGATGGCCTTGCTCAGGAACTTGTTGTTGACGTCGGCGCCGGTGCCCGCCGCAAGGCCGAAGGCGGCGGCGTCCGCCTTGGCGTCGATGTCCTGGTCGAGCTCGGACATCAGCTCGAAAGTGCCGACGTCGACGTCCACGCCCTCGCCGATCACCGCCCGGCTGAGCTGCCAGGTGGTGGTGTCCGACACCGCGCCGACGCCGGCCACGACGCCGCCGGCCAACGCATCCGAGCTGGCCAGCCCGTTGTCGGTGCTCTTGGACAGGATGTCGAGCACGTCGGCCTCGACCCGGGTGCCGTCGCCGAGCCCGGCCTGGACGTCGTCGACGCCCTCTTGACCGAGCTCGACCTCCGCTTCCATGGCGCCCGCCGCCACGGCGCCCACGGCGCCGCCCTCGGCCATGGCATTGGCGGTGTTCTCGGCTTCCGCCGTGATGGTCACGTCGTTGTCGGCAATGAGCTTGGCGTCGGTGGCCAGGGCGCTCACGGTCTTGCGGATCTTGGAGATGGCCTGGTTGGCGGTGAGGCCCGCCCCCAGCGACGCGGAGACGCCGGCGGTGTCGTTCTTCTCGATTCGGGCGCCGGAATCCGCCAGCACGTCGATGTCGCGGGCGTCGATCCACGCGTCGGTAACGGCGGCGTCCACGCTGCCCTCGATGACGGTCTCGACCTCGGCCCGGCCCAGCGCCGCCCCCAGGCTGATGGCGGCGGTGATGGCGTTGGCGCGGCCCACCACCAGCGCGTCCTCGCGCGCGGTCACGGAAACGTCCCGGGCGTCGATGTCCGGGTCATCCTGCGTGGCCGGGTCAAGATTGGCTCGGATCTCCGCTCTGACGTCGTTGGAGATGGTGTTCGTGATGTTGATGCCGCCGCCGCTGAGGCTGATGCCGCCCGCCGAGATGGACGCGGTAACAGCCTCCGTGCCAACGCTGACCCAGTCTTCGGTGTCCTCACCTGCATAGTCCTGCGCGGCATCCGTCAGGTCCGGGCTGGTGAGGTCGCTGAGGCCTACGTATTCGTATACGACGCCCGAGTCGGTGAGCACCCGGTCGCCGTAGGTCACCGTCGCCGGGCTGGAGCTTTCCGTGTACTTGTGGTCGGCGGACACGTGGGCGCGCTCGACGTCTGCCAGCACCGTCACGTCGCCGTCCGCGATCACCTCTTCCGGGGCGCCCGTGGCGATCCACGCCTGGACATCGTGGTCGATGGTGTTGTCCACCAGCGACACCGCCACGGACGCGGCCCCGAGGCTGCCGGAGATCGCCGCGCCGATGGCCTTGGCCTTGGTGATCTGGCTGTCCACCGTCGCCAGGACGTCGATGTCGCCGGCGGCGTCGACGCCGCTGCCGTCGATGTACGCATGGACGCTCGAGCTCAGGGTGTTAACGAGATCGACGCCGGTGCCGGCCACCGCGCCGCCAATGCCGACGGCAATGGCCACCGAGCCGGCATAGACCTCGGACTCGATGCTGTCGGTGGAATCGGCGGTGACCTCGACGTCGTGGCCCGAGTCGACGGTGGAGTTCTCGATGTAGGCGTGGATCGTGTTATCCGGCATCGATGAGTCGTCACGGTCACCGACGATATTGCGGCCGATGGCCGCGCCCACCGCGCCGGATGCCGCGACCGCGCCTCCGGAAACCGCGCCCGCGGCGGCGCCCACCAGGGCGTCGATGGTGGTCTCGCTGCCGGCGTGGATCAGTATGTCGTTGTCGTCCTCGCCAAAGCTCTGAAGCTGCCAGAGCGGATTGCCGCTTGGGGTGCCGTCGTCGGTCGTGTCGTACAGGTCCGGGTCGTCGAGGTCGACAGGCAGGGTGCTGAGCATCCAATCGGGGTTCGAAGCGTAGTTCTGCGCCGCCACCGACAGGTTCGGATGGCCAGTCAGATCGGTATCGCCGACGTACTCGTAGACCTCTCCTTCGTCGGTATCGATACGCACGCGCTCGCCCGGCTCGACGGTTTCCGGGTCCGCCAGCGCCCAGAGGCTGTCATCCGAGTAATTCTGCCCGTTGTCCGGGTCGTCGCTCAGATCGGGATCCGTCAGGGGGTCGTCGCCCACGTACTCGTACAGGAGCCCCGAGTCCAGGCGGACCTTGTCACCGGGCTCGACCGAGCCGGGTGAGCCGTCCTCGGCATGGTCGGACTCGACGGAGTGGTCGAACAGCGTGTAGTTGCCCAGCAGCGGCTCGCTGCCGACATACTCGTAGATCTCGCCGTTTTCCAGCAGCTTGACGCGCTGGCCGGTCTCGATCGCGTCCACCTGGTCATCGCTCAACAGGTCATAGCGCGCGAGGGTCTCAATGATGCTGTTGCTGACGTACGCCTTGACGGTGTTGCCGATCACGTTCTCGGCGATGGCGCCGGCGCCGCTGGCGGCCACGCTGACGCCCCCGAAGGACGCCGCCAGGGAGGCGGCCACGGAATTGGCGAAAATGTCCGCCGTCTCGTCCGCGGTAATTCTGATCTCGCCGTCGGTGGCGGTGACCCCGTCGTCGGCGTCCTGGATGTACGCCATGACGTCGTTGTCGATCTGGTTCTGGGCGATGGCCACGCCCAGGGAGACCGATACCCCTACCCCGCCGAACGAGGCGGCCAGCGACGCCGCGCCGGCGTCGGCGTTGATCGCGGAGTCGTCCTTGGCCAGCAGCGAGATGTCGGTCGCGCTGATGCCGTCCGCCCCGTCGCCCTGGATGTAGGCCTTGACGTTGGAGGCGATGCGGTTCTCGGTGCTGACGCCGGCGCCGCTGATGCCGACGCCCACGGCGCCGGCCGACACGGCGGCGCTGGCGGCGGCGACGGTGGAGTCGATGCTGCGGTCGGAGACCGCGCTCTGGCTCAGGATGCCGTCGGCATCGATCTCGGAGTTCTTGACGTAGGCCAGGACGTCCGAGCCGCGCTCGTCGAGGTTGACCTGCCGCCAGCGGTCGCTGTTGCGGTAGTCCTCGGTGGCGAGGTCCACCGGGCCGTCGGCGGACGAGACCGGCTCGCCCACGTACTCGTAGACGTCGCCGTCGCCGACGCCGCCGGAGATCTGGACCCGGTGGCCGGGGGCGATGCCCGGGATCTCGCCGTCGTCGGTGGTGTTGTTGAACGTCTCGTCGTCGGTCAGCTTCCAGCCGATGAGGTTGCGCGCCACCGATACACCGATGGAGGCGCCCACGCCCACCGTGCCGCCGCCGATGGAGGCTGCGGCGCTGGCGATCAGCGCGTCGATGGAGGACAGATCCTCGGCATTCACGGTGACGCCGCCGGCGCTGTCGACGTCGCTGGCGTCGATATACGCCCGGGTGTCGGTGAGGATCGAGTTGGTGGCGATGGCGCCGGCGCCGGCCACGGCCACGCCGGCGGTACCGGCGACGCCGATGGACAGGGAGGCCGCGGCGGTGAGCGCCTCGATCTCCGAGCGCTCGGAGGCGTCCACGGTGATGCCGCCGGCGGTGGTGTCGACGAAATCGTCGGCGTTGGCGATATAGGCCTCGACGCTGTTGCTGATCTCGTTGAAACCGAGGCTGACGCCGAGACTGACGCTGACGCCCGCGGCGCCGCCGAAGGCCGCGGCAATGGAGGCCGCACCGCCGATGGCGTGGATGGACGAGGTGTCCTCGGCCTCCACCGTGATGCTCGAGGCCTCGATCCCGAACAGGTCGTCGCCGCCGTCGGCGTCGGTACCCTCGTCGACGCCGTCGCCATCGATGTACGCCTTGATGTCGTTCTCGATGCGGTTTTCGGCGTACACCCCGGAGCCGCTGACCCCCACCCCGGCGCTGCCGCCGGCGGCCACCGCTGCCGACCCCGACAGCACGATGGCGTCGATGGCCTGGCTGGAATCCGCCGTCAGCGTCAGCGCGCCGCCCGCGTCGATGCCCGAGTCCTTGACGTAGGCCAGGGTCTGTGCCGGACGGCCGTCACCGGAGAGATTCTCGCCGATAAAATTCTGGGCGACGGAAATGCCGATGGACACGCCCACGCCGGCGGAGCCGCCGACCCCCACGGCCGCCGACGCCGAGCCGACGATGGCGCTGATGGCGGCGTTGCTGGCCGCGTCCAGATCCACCTTTCCGGCGGCCGCTACGTCGCTGTTTTCAATAAAGGCTTTGGTCTGAGTGAGGATGGCATTCACAGCCACGGCGCCGGCGCCGCTCACCGCCACGCCAGCGCTGCCGCCGGCGCCGGCGGCGAGCGAGGCAGCGGCGGAGCGCGCGGCAATGTTGGCGTCTGCCAGCTCCCAGCGCGAGGTGTCGGTGTAGTCCGCTTCGCTCAGATCGATCTTATAGGGCCGCCAGAGGGCGCTGCCGGCGTAGTTCTGAACGCTGTCGGCGAGATCGGTTATCGTTGCGGCCAGCGTTTCGTTGCCGACGAACTCGTAGTAGCGGCCGTCCGCCAGGTTCTTGACGATTGCGCCGGGCTCGTTGTTGGAAGCGTCGGGGGGCTCGAGTCCCAGTGTCGCGTCGGCGATCGGATTGCCGTCCATGTCGACGATGTCGTCAGTGGAGTCGGACGACAGGAAGTCCGCGTAGCCGCGATACGTGTAGACACGATCGCCCTGGCCGCCGAAGCCGTAGTCGTCGGCCAGCACGACGGTGTCGCCGGCGGTCAGCTCCGTCAGGCCGTCGTCGCTGGTGTACTCCTGCAGCGGCACCCAGTCGCCGCCGGCGGCGTAGTCCTGCTGGTCGAGCTCGACGTCGTCCGGATCGCCGACGTATTTGTACACCCGGCCCTCCTCGCCGCCGTTGCCGTAGTCCTCGGCCACCAGCACGGTGTCGCCTTGCTCCAGAGCGCGCTCGCCGTCGTCGGTGGTGTAGTCGGATTTCTCGAAGCCGGCGGACTCGGCTGTCAGGATCACGTCGCCGGTGGCGGCCTCGACGTCGCCGGCGTTCTTGATGTACGCGGCGACGTCGTTGGTGATCTCGTTGAACGCCAGGGACAGACCGACGGACACGGATACCGCGTTGCTGCCGCCGATGGCCGCGGCCACCGACGCCGCCGCCGTGTCGGAGTGGATCGACGAAGTTTCCGAGGCGGTCAGGCGGATGCTGTCGGTGGCGATGGTGTCGTCGTGGGTCGAGCCGGTGCCGTCGATGAAGGCCTGGACCTGGTTGCGGATCCGGTTCTCGGCGTAGGCGCCCGCCCCGCTCAGGCCCACCGCGTTGGAGCCGGCCGCGGCGATGGCGACGGACCCGGCGGCAGTGAGCGCGGTGATGTTGTCATCGGCGATTGCGGTCTGGGTCAGGTTGCCGGCGGTGACGTCGGAATCCTTGATATAGGCCTGCACCTGGGACGGATCGCTGTCGTCCAGGCCCACCTGCTTCCAGCGGGCCGGGTTGCCGTAGTCCTCCGCCGGCAGGTCGATGTCGGTCTCAGGATCGGACTCGTCCAGGGTGTCGCCGAGATACTCGTAGACATCGCCGCTCCGCGGCCCCTCGGTGATCAGGACGCGGTCGCCGTTGTTTAGCACCGTCGGCGTGTCCGTGGAGTCGTGCTGTGTCGCCGCCGAGGTCGGCTTCCAGCCGATAAAGTTGCGGGCCACCGCGATGCCGATCGACGGCGCCACGCCGGTGCCGCCGGACAGGGCGGCGGAGATGGAGGCCGCCAGGACCTCGGCCTCGATGCCGGCGGTGCTGTCGGCAGTAATAGTCAGGTCGCCGTCGCCGGCGTCGAGGCTGCTGGCCTCGACGAAAGCATTGGTGCGCGCGGCGATGATGTTGAAGGCGATCGCCCCGCCGCCGCTGAAGGCGACACTGCTGCCGCCGCTCACCGACACCGCCAGGGCTGCGGCGCGGGAGCTGGCGTCGATGGACGCGTCCGAGTCGGCATTAATAATAACGTCGCCGCCGGCGGTGGTGACGTCGTCAACCCCCCGAATGAAGGCGGACAGCTCGTTCGCGATCTCATTGCGGGCGACGCTCATGGAGGCCGAGATGCTCGGGCTGGAGCCGGTGCCGATCGAGACTGACAGGGCCGTCGCCGTCACCGCGGCGTCGATGGTGGACTGGTCGCCGGCGGACAGCTCGATGTTATCCCCGTCGGCGGCCACCGACTCGCCGGTGACGCCCGAGCCGTCGATATAGGACTGGACCGTGGTATTGATCTTGTTGAGCGCCATCACCGCGCCCACGCTCACGCTGGTGCTCTTGCCGGCGCCGATGTTGATGGCGGTGACCGAGTTCTCGATCTCGGCGTTGATCGAGGCATCGCTCACCGTCGTCAGGAAGATGCCGCCGTCGGCGTCGATATCCGAATCGAGAATGTAGGCCTTGGTGGTGGCCGGATCCGGGTCGCCGATGCCGGTCCCGAACAGCGTATCCACGGCGTTGAACAGGAAGTTCTGGGACTCCCAGCCGATGGTGTTGAACGCCAGGGTCACGCCCACCGAGATGCCGTTGGACTGGGTGGTGCTGTCGATGGTGGCGTCCAGCGTGGAGGTGTTTTCGGCGTTGACGTACACGCCTGCGTCGTTGGTGTCGGAGCTGCCGTCGTCAGTAACGATGTGGCTGCCCTGGATGGACGCTTCAGCGCCGCTCAGGATCAGGTTGGTGGCGATCAGGGCGTTGACGGCGATAGAGCTGCCGGAGCCGGTGATGCTGCCGCCGCTGGAGGTCACCGAGCTCTCGTCGGTGGCGGTGATGACCGCCTGCTCCAGGGCCTGCACGGAAACGTTGCCGCCGGCCGACACCGCGGCGCCCTCGATGCGTGCCTTGGCGTCGCTGCGCACATCGTTCATGACGATCAGCCCGCCGACCGCCGCCGAGTTGGATGCGGAGACGTTGAGGCCGAGGTTGCCGACCACCGTGGAGCCGAGCACCGTCTCGACAGGGCCGGCGACCGCCACCCAGTCGTCCGAGGTGTAGTCGACGTCGCCGAGGTTGAGCTCGGTGTCCTCGCCCACGTAGCGGTAGTCCTTGCCGACCTCGCCGCCGGCCGTGTGCCCGGGCGTTACGCGCACTACGGTGCCGGTTTCGGAGGTGACGCCGGACGGCAGGAAGTCCAGCGCGGGTGTGCCGCCCTGGACGTTCTGGGTGCCCTCGTCGGAACCGTAGGTCACAGGGTTGAGCTCGACCCAGTCGTCGTCGTTCTCGTAGTCGATAGAGCCCAGCACGAGGTCTTCGCCGTCGGTCTCGCTGCCCTGGTAGCGGAAGATGCTGCCCTCGCGGCCGCCGCCGGTGTGGCCGCTGGCGACCCGCACTTCCTCGCCCGGCGCGACGGTCTGCGTGCCCGACTCGGTGGAGTACTCGTAGTCGCTCAGGAACGCGTCCACCAGGCCGGCCAGGATGCTCAGCCCGGCGTCGTTGGTGGCGGTCGATTCCGACTTGAGGCGGCTGTCGGCGAGGATGCCGGCGTCGTCAGTGGCATGCACCGTGAGCACGCCGCCGACGTCGATATCAGGGGTGGTCGGGTCCAGGGCCAGGCCGCTGTTGTCGATCCAGGCGTCCGGCGGCGCTGTTGACCTTGTTGCTGGCGATGGCCGCGCCGAAGCTCGCGCCCTCCGCCCCGGTCAGCGCCTTGGCCGCGGACGTGGCATCGTTGCTGAGCGTCGCGGTGAGCTGGCTGGAAGCCGCGGCTTCCACCGTGAGATCCTCGTCCGCCGAAACCGTGCTGTTCTCGATAAAGGCTTCGACCGCCGCGGGATTGGCGCCGTCGAAAGCATCGGAGATCAACGGGTCGCCCAACACCGCGTCCAGCGTGTTGAACAGGATGTTCTGGGCTTTCCAGCCGATGGAGTTGAACGCCAGCACCACGCCGACGGCCTTGTCGCCGGACTCCACGGCGCTGGTATTCACGGCATCGATGCTGGAGGTGTTCGAGGCGTCCACCACCACATCGCCGATGTCATCGGCATCCGTATCGTCGGGATCGACGGCGGTAATGTCGCTGTCGCGGATCCAGGCCTGGGCCGCGCTCTGCACCAGGTTGGTGGCGACGACGCCGCTGACCGCGATGGAGTTGCCGGTGCCGAAGGCGCTGCCGCCGGAGGATGTTGCCGAGCTGTCGGCGGTGGCCTTCAGCACCGCGTTCTCGGTGGCCTTGACGCTGACGTTGCCATGGTTCGCGGTCACCGGCGCCTGGTTGACGAAGGCGGCGACGTCGGCGCGCACGTCGTTGACCACGATCAGGGCGCCGACGGCGATGGAATCGGACGCCGTGACGTTGTTGCCCTGCGGGATCAGATTAGTCTCGGGCGCTTCTTTCCAGAAGTCGAGGTCGTTGTAATTGGCGTTGGCCAAATCGGTGGTGTTGCCCGGCGTCGCGTCCTCGCCGAGATAGATGTAGACGCTGCCAGGGCTGCCGTTGCCGTCGAAGTCATCGGCCAGGCGCACCCGGTCGCCGTATTCGAGCGCCACCGGCTCCAGCGTCGGGTTGCCGGTGTCGTAGTCGACGTCGACCAGGTCGTTGATGGTCTCCTGCAGCACCGAGGCGCCGCCGTCGTTGGTGGTGATCGACGAGGACACCATCTTGCTGTTGGCCAGGATGCCGGCGTTGTCCTCGGCGGTGATGCTCACCCCGCCGCCGGCGTCCACTTCGGTGGCCACACCGTGGCCCGCCTCGTAGTCGACGTAGGCCCGGCTGGAGGTGGACACCTTGTTGCTGGCCAGGATGCCGCCGAAGGCCTGGCCGGTGGCCCCGAACAGCGCCGAGGCCGCCGACTCGGCGGCGTTGCTCACCGTGGCGTTGAGCTGCGCCGCGTTGTCCGCGCTCACGTCCACGTCGCCGCCGGCATCGATGTCTGAGTTGAGGATGTAAGCATGGGTGCGCGCCGGGTCCTCGCCGTCGAAGGCCTCGGAGATCAGCGGATCGCCGAGCAGCGCATCCACCGCGTTGAACAGCACGTTCTGCGGCTGCCAGCCGATGGTGTTGAACGCCAGGGTGATCCCCACCCCGGTGTCCCCGGTCTGAGTCGAGGCCTTGAGGGTGGCATCCACCCCCGAGGTGTTGTCCGCCGCCACCGCCAGGTCGCCGGCCCCGTCCAGCAGCCGCCAGCGGTCGGTGTTGTTGAAATCCTCATCTGTCAGGTCGAGGTTCGCACCCTCATCGGCCGTGCCCAGCCAGGCGTAGCGCGCCCCCTCGGTGCCGGCCCCGGAACCGGTGAACGCCGAGGGGTCGTCGATACCGACCACGTCCCCCGCCGCCACGCTGCGGTCGTCGCTGTCGGCGTCCGAGAGCAGGTAATCCGCCGCCCCGGACTCGACCCGGCTGTCAAGGATGTAGGCGTCGGCGCTGCTCAACACCAGGTTGGTGGCGATCTGGCCGTTGATCGCCAGCGAGGTGCCGGTGCCGAAGGCGCTGCCGCCGGACGACGACACGTTGCTCAGGATGTCCGAGCGCAGCCCGGCGGCCTCGGACGCCGACACGTCGACGTCGCCGCCCGCCTCCACCACCGACTGCTTGATGTACGCCTCCACCGCCCCGCGCACATCGTTCATCACCACCATGCCGCCGGCGGCAATCGAGTTCGAATCGGTCAGGTTGCCGATGTTCGGGAACAGAATGTCCTCGAACTGCTGCTTGGTGATGGGCTCGAACTTGCTGGCGTCGGCGTAAATGGAGGCATCCGCGAGGTCCAGGGTCTCGCCGTCGCCGACGTAGCGGTAGATGCCGGTGTCGTAGCCCGACAGCGTGGCGTTATTATTGATGAAATCCTGGGACACCAGCACGCGATGGCCGGCCTCGAGCAGCTCGCCCTCGGCCAGGCTGGTCGGATCGGCGTTCAGCTCGCCGGCCTTCGACAGCACCTGGGTACCGGACTGGGTAGTGAAGTCGTAGCCGTCGTCGTACAGGTTGGTGGCCAGATCCTTGAGCCCGTTGAGGTTGTTGGTGCTGGACGACAACACCTCCAGGCTCATGGTCGCTTCCAGCGACGCCGCCAGTGGACGCCAGCGGTCGTCGTCTGCGTAGTCCTCGGTCAGCAGATCGATGTTTTCGGGGTTTTCGCCCAGGAACTCGAACAGCGCCCCGTCCGGCACGTCGCCGTTGGCGCCGGTGAGGTTGTCGGCATTCGCTACCTGCACCACGTCGCGGTAGCCGACGGTGGCCTCGTCGCCGGTTGCCGTATCCTCGTCGATGGTGACCGTCGGGTCGGCCACCGTGTCCAGCGCCCGCACTCGCACGTCGCCGCCGGCGTCCACGTTCGGGTCGCTCGGCAATGTACCGCCGTTCAGACCGGAGTTGTCGATCCAGGCCCGCGCCTGGCTGGAGACCTTGTTGCCCGAGAGCAATGCGCCGGAGGCGTGCCCGTTGGCGCCGAAGGAGGTCATGGGGATAGCGAGGGTCTTGTTCAGCTCCGAGGTGCTGGCGCCGCTGACGTCGGCGCCGGCCCGCGCCTCGGTCACCGCCTCCACCACCACGTCCTTGCCGGCGGTTACCGTCGAGTCGACGATGTAGGCCTGCGCGCCCGCCGGCTGCTCGCCGCCGAACACGTCGACGTCCGGAATCTTGTGCCAGCGGCCGGTGTCGGTGTAATCCTCGTTGCGCAGGTCGATGCCGGCGCCGTCCACCGTGCCGCGCCACTCGTAGTGACCGCCCTCCACGCCGTCGAAAGCGCTGCCCAGGCCGGTGGTGCTGGTGATGTCGTCCAGCGCCACGATGTCCCCGGCCGCCAGGTCCTGCAGCGTGGCGGTGTCGGCCGACGACAGCGTGAAGGCCGGGTCGTCGGCCTCGGCGATGTGCGGCGCCCCGATCAGGGCGTCGATGCCCTGGGTCAGCAGGTCCTGGGCCTGCCAGCCGATGGTGTTGAACGCCAGGGTCGCGCCCATGGTGTCGACGCCGGACACGGAGCCGCGGGCGACGGCGTCGATGATGGAGCGGTTGTGGGCGTCGACCTGCACGTCCCCGCCCATGGCGGTGACGGTGCTGTCCTCGATCCAGGCGTCGGCATTGCTCAGCACCAGGTTGTTGACGATAACCGCCGCCCCGGCCTCCCCCGTCGTGGCGGTCACGACGCTGCGGTCGCGGGCCTTGATCTCGGCCTCCTCCAAGGCGGTGACGGCGACGTCGCCGTCATGGGCGGTGACCTCGGCGTCAAAGATATACGCGTTGACGTCGCTGCGCACGTCGTTGCGCGCCGCCAGCCCCGACAGCGCCGTGCTGCCGCCGGTCGCTCCCGCGATGCCCGTCGCCTTGAGCAGGGTCGGCGCGATGGCGCCGGGAATGATGTTCTCCTGGGTGATCCGCTTCCAAAGGTCCGAGTCGGTGTAGGTCTGTCCGTCCAGGTCGATCTCGGGCGGCAGCACTTCCTGCCAGACGCGGGAGGCGGCGTACCCCTGGACCGTCGCGTCGAGGTCCGGTGACGTCAGATCGCCGGCGCCGATGTACTCGTAGACCCGCAGTCCCTCGTCGGTCTGGACGCCGACCAGGTCGCCGGCGGTGATGGTCCCGGGGCTGTCGATGTCGGCGTAGTCGAAGTCCTGCCCGCCCATGTACTCGTAGATGACGTGCTGCCGCTGCCAGGCGTCGCCGCCGTAGTCCAGGGCGGTGAGATCCGGGTCGTAGAGGTTGAGGGCGCCGGTATACTGGTACACCTCCCCCGGCGCCACTTTCACCACGTCGCCGCGTTCGATGATCTCCGGGTCGTCGACCCCGGCCTCGTAGTCGTAGTCCTCCGGCTGGAACTCGTCCACCAGCACCTTGTCGCCGAAGCGCACCGACTGCATGCCGGAGCTGGTGGTGAACTGGTAGTTGTCCCGCAGGGTGTCGAGCAGCGAGTTGAGCAGGCCGATGCCGGCGTCGTTCACCGACGAGGTCGGCGACTGCATCTGGGTGAAGGCGTCGATGCGGGCCTCGTCGGCGGCCAGCAGATGCACGGAGCCGCCGGCCTCGATGACGGCCGTGGGGGCGCCGCTGTTGTCGATGAAGGCCTCGGCGGCGCCGCTCACCCGGTTGGCGGCAAGGATGCCGGAGACGCTGGTGGCCGAAGCGCCGATCATGGCCGAGGCAGCGGCGGTGGTGTCGTTGCCGATCTCGGCGGTGAGGCGCGCCTCGTTGATTGCGGTCACACCGATGTCGCCGGCGGCGGTGACGCCGGTGTCCTGGATGAACGCCGCCACCCGGGCCGGATTCTCGTTGCCGATGGGGGTCCCGAGCAGGGCGTCGATGCCGTTGAACAGGACGTTCTGCGACTCCCAGCCTATGGTGTTGAACGCCAGGATCACGCTGGCGCCAGTGTCGCCGGTGGTGGTGGCCTGCTTGGTGACGGCGTCGAGCACCGAGGTGTTGGCGGCGTCGACCAGCACGTGGCCGTCGTCGCCGCTGTCGTCGCCGTCCCGGGCGTCGATGTCCGCGTCGCGGAGGTAGGCCTCGGCGCTGGACTGGACCACGTTGGTGGCGATGGTGCCGTTGACGGCGATGGAGTCGCCGGTGCCGTAGGCGCTGCCGCCCGAGGAGCTGGACGAGCTGTCCGTCGTCGCGTGGATGGTGGCGTTTTCGGTCGCCTTGACGCCGATATTGCCGTTGCCCGCCGTGACCGGGGCCTGGTTAATGAAGGCGGCGACCCCGGCGCGCACGTCGTTGACCACCACAATGCCGCCCACGGCCACCGAGTCCGAGGCGGTGACATTGTTGCCCTGGGGCACCAGGTTGGTCTCGGGCGTCTCCTTCCACAGGTCGAGATTTTCGTAGTTCTCGCCGCGCAGGTCGGTGCCCTGGCCGGCGGTGTCCGTGCCCAGGTACACGTACACGCCGCCGGGCCGGCCGTCGCCGTCGAAGTCGTCGGCCAGACGCACCCGGTCGCCGTACTCGAGCGCCACCGGCTCCAGCGTCGGGTTGCCGGTGTCGTAGTCGACGTCGACCAGGTCGTTGATGGTCTCCTGCAGCACCGAGGCGCCGCCGTCGTTGGTGGTGATCGAGGAGGACACCATTTTGCTGTTGGCCAGGATGCCGGCGTTGTCCTCGGCGATAATGCTCACCCCGCCGCCGGCGTCCACTTCGGTGGCCACACCGTGGCCCGCCTCGTAGTCGATGTAGGCCCGGCTGGAGGTGGACACCTTGTTGCTGGCCAGGATGCCGCCGAAGGCCTGGCCGGTGGCCCCGAACAGCGCCGAGGCCGCCGACTCGGCGGCGTTGCTCACCGTGGCGTTGAGCTGCGCCGCGTTGTCCGCGCTCACGTCCACGTCGCCGCCGGCATCGATGTCCGAGTTCAGGATGTAAGCATGGGTGCGCGCCGGGTCCTCGCCGTCGAAGGCCTCGGAGATCAGCGGATCGCCGAGCAGCGCGTCCACCGCGTTGAACAGCACGTTCTGCGGCTGCCAGCCGATGGTGTTGAACGCCAGGGTGATCCCCACCCCGGTGTCGCCGGTCTGGGTCGAGGCCTTGAGGGTGGCATCCACCCCCGAGGTGTTGTCCGCCGCCACCGCCAGGTCGCCGGCCCCGTCCAGCAGCCGCCAGCGGTCGGTGTTGTTGAAATCCTCATCTGTCAGGTCGAGGTTCGCACCCTCATCGGCCGTGCCCAGCCAGGCGTAGCGCGCCCCCTCGGTGCCGGCCCCGGAACCGGTGAACGCCGAGGGGTCGTCGATACCGACCACGTCCCCCGCCGCCACGCTGCGGTCGTCGCTGTCGGCGTCCGAGAGCAGGTAATCCGCCGCCCCGGACTCGACCCGGCTGTCAAGGATGTAGGCGTCGGCGCTGCTCAACACCAGGTTGGTGGCGATCTGGCCGTTGATCGCCAGCGAGGTGCCGGTGCCGAAGGCGCTGCCGCCGGACGACGACACGTTGCTCAGGATGTCCGAGCGCAGCCCGGCGGCCTCGGACGCCGACACGTCGACGTCGCCGCCCGCCTCCACCACCGACTGCTTGATGTACGCCTCCACCGCCCCGCGCACATCGTTCATCACCACCATGCCGCCGGCGGCAATCGAGTTCGAATCGGTCAGGTTGCCGATGTTCGGGAACAGAATGTCCTCGAACTGCTGCTGGCTCAGGCGCTCGAATTCGTTCGAGTCGGCATAGCCGGCCGCAGTGGCGTCGCCGAGATCGATCAGCCCGCCGCCGCCCTTGTACTCGTAGGCGCCCGGGTCGAGGGCAAGACTATTGTCGTCGATGAAGTCCTGGGACAGCAGAACCCGGTCACCCTCCTGCAGAGTCTGTGACCCGGACCTGGTCGTGAAATCGTAGCCGTCGCCGTACAGGCTGGTGGCGAGGCCCTTGAGGGCGTTGAGGCTGTTGGTGGTGGCCGACGCCACTTCCAGGCTCATGGTCGCTTCCAGGGACGCCGACAGCGGCCGCCAGCGATCGGCATCGGCGAAGTCCTCGTCGAGCAGCGACATCGTCTCCAGCGACTCGCCCAGGAACTCGAACAGCGCGCCTTCCGGCACCACGCCGCCGGTGTTCACCAGGTTCGAGGGATCGTCGATCCGGACCACGTCGCGGTACGCGAGCTCGGCGTCGTCGTTGCTGTCGTCGGTCGCCGTGTCGATGGTGACCGTCGGGTCGGCCACCGTGTCCAGCGCCCGCACCCGCACGTCGCCGCCGGCGTCCACATTCGGGTCGTTCGGCAGCGTGCCGCCGTTGAGGCCGGAATTGTCGATATACGCCCGCGCCTGGCTGGAGACCTTGTTGCCCGACAGCAGCGCCCCCGTGGCCTGGCCGCTGGCGCCGAAGGAAGTCATCGGTATCGCCAGGGTCTTGTTCAGCTCCGAGGTGCTGGCGCCGCTGACGTCGGCGCCGGCCCGCGCCTCGGTCACCGCCTCCACCACCACGTCGCGGCTGGCGGCGATGGACGAGTCGACGATATAGGCCCGGGCCCGCGCGGGATCCTCGCCGCCGAACACGTCGACGTCCAGCAGCCTGCGCCAGTTGTCGGTGTCGGTGTAGTCCTGGGCCCGCAGGTCGGTATCGGTGCCGTCCACCGCGCCGATCCACTCGTAGTGGGCGCCGGCCTCGGCGTTGTCGGTGTCGGTGAGCTCGTTGATGTCGTCGATTTCGACGATGTCCCCTACCGCCAGATCCTGGAGCGTGGCGCCGTCGGCCAACAGGGTGTAGTCCGGATCGTCGGCCTCGGCGATATGCGGCGCCCCGATCAGGGCGTCGATGCCCTGGGTCAGCAGGTCCTGGGCATGCCAGCCGATGGTGTTGAAGGCCAGGGTCGCGCCGATGGTTTCCTTGCCCGATACCGAGCCGCGGGCGACGGCGTCGATGATGGAGCGATTGTGGGCGTCGACCTGGACGTCGCCGCCCATGGCGGTGACGGTGCTGTCCTCGATGAACGCATCGGCGTGGCTCAGCACCAGGTTGGTGACGATCACCGCGGCGGTGGCGTCGCCGACGGTCGAGGTCACTACGCTGCGGTCGCGGGCCTTGATCTCGGCCTCCTCCAGGGCGGTGACGCTGACGTCCCCCTCGTGCGCGGCGACCTCTGCGCCGCGGATATACGCCCTCACGTCGCTGCGCACGTCGTTGCGCGCCGCCAGTCCCGACAGCGCCGTGGTGCCGCCGCCGGCGCCATCGATGCCCGTCGCCTTGAGCAGGGTCGGGGCGATGGCCCCGGGAATCACGTTCTCCTGGTTGACCAGGCGCCAGAAGTCCTTGTTGTCGAGGTCGGTGGCGTCGTCGGGATCGGCGACGCCGGCGAACTGCAGGGTGCCGAGGTCCATGCTCGGCGTGTCGCCGCCCATGTACTCGTAGATGGCGTGCTGCCGCTGCCAGGCGTCGCTGCCGTAGTCCTGCGCCGAGAGGTCCGGGTCGTAGAGGTTGACGGCGTCGGTGTACTGGTACACCTCGCCGGGCGCGACCTTCACCACGTCGCCGCGCTGAATCACGTCCGGATCGTCGATGCCGGCCTCGTAGTCGTAGTCGCCGGGCGCGAACTCGTCCACCAGCACCTTGTCGCCGAAGTCGAGGGTCCGGGTGCCGGAGCTGGTGGTGTACTGATAGTCGTTCTTGAGGGTATTGACGAGCGTGTTGAGCAGGCCGATGCCGGCGTCGTTTACCGAGGAAGTCGGCGACTGCAGCTCGGTGAAGGCATCGATGCGGGCGCCGTCGGAGGCCAGCAGGCTCACGGTGCCGTCCGCTTCGATGAGCGTGCCGCCTGGCGCGCCGCTGTTGTCGATGAATGCCTTGGCGCCTGAGTTGACGGCGTTGCTCGCCAGGATACCGGCGTAGTTCGAGGCGCTGGCGCCGATCATCGCCGAGGCGGTGGCCGTCGACGCGTTGCTGATGCGGGAGTCGATCTCCGCTTCGTTGAGCGCGGTGAGTGTGATGTCGCCGCTGCTGTTGACGCCGGAGTCGCGGATGAACGCCTCGCTCAGCGCGGGGTTCGGGTCGCCGATCTCCGTGCCGAGCAGCGCGTCGATGCTGTTGAACAGCACGTTCTGCGACTGCCAGCCGATGGTGTTGAAGGCCAGGATAACGCTGGCGGCGGTGTCGCCGGTCGTAGTGGCTTGCAGGGTCTCCGCCTCGATCGCCGCGGTGTTGCCGGCATCGATCTCTATATCGGCACCGGGCGCGTCCGAGGTGATTGTGCCATCCTCGATATATGCCCGGGCCGAGCCCTGAACGACGTTGGTCGCGACGGTGCCGCCGCCGGCGACGACAGTGCCGGTGCCGTAGGCGCTGCCGCCGGAAGCGGTGGTGGAGCTGTCGTTGGTGGCGCGGATAATGCCGGTGTCGAGCGCCGAGACGCCGATACCGGTGCCCTCTCCGTCGTCGCCCTCAGCGGTGACCGTGGCGTCGTCGATATAGCCCTCGACATGGCCGCGCACGTCGTTGAGCACGGCACTGGCTCCAATGGCGGTGGCATCGGAGGGGGTAACATTGTTGCCTTCCGGTACCAGCTGCGTCTCGGTAGTCTCCTTCCATAGATTCGAGTCGGTGAAATCTTCATTGCCGATATCGACCGGATCCGGAACCGAATCCGTGCCCGCGCCCATGTACTCGTAGACGCGCCCGTCCTGGCCCTTGCCGCTGGTCGTAGTGTCGTTGAAGCCGTCGTTCAGATAGACCGTGTCCCCGAACACCAGGTCCACCGTTTCGCTGTTGCCGTCGGTGGCATGCCTGGCCTCGGTGGAGATCTCCTTCCACAGCCCCGGATCGGTGAAATCTTCATTTCCGATGTCGACCGAATCCGTGTCCGGCCCCATGTATTCATAGACCCGGCCGTCAGCGCCCTGGCCGCTGCTCGTATTGCCGGTAAAGCCGTCCTGCAGGTAGACGGTATGCCCGGAAACCAGATCGACCGTTTCGCTGGTTCCGTCGGTGTTGTGCGTGGCATCGGCAGGCGCTGCGATCAGGTCGTTGAGCACATTGGCGCCGCCGTCGCTGGTGGTAATGGCGGACGACACCATCTTGGTGTTCGCGTAAATGCCCGATTCGTCGCCGGCCTGCACCGTGACGGCGCCGCCCCGGGCCTCGACCTCGGTCGGCGTGCCGTCCGGTGCAAGCAGGGACCAGTCCGTCGTATTGGACGAGTAGTTCTGCTCCGAGTCGGCCAGGTCGATTTTGTCGGCAGTGCCGGTGTACTCGTAGACAGCCTCAGAGGATTCGAGTCGGACGCGGTCTCCGGGCTCGACGGGCCTCTCGCCGTCCGCGGACGTATACTCGAACGCCTCCTCGGCGATGAAGGCGTTGACCTCGCTGTTGATCTTGTTGCCGGAGAACAGCCCGCTGGCTCCCAGGCTGCGGCCCTTGAACAGGCTGGAAGAGGTGGATGTGACGGCGTTGCTGACGGTGCTGTTGATCTGTGCCGTGGACAGAGCGGTGACACCCACCGCGCCCGCTGCGATGACCTCCGAATCGGCGATGTAGGCGCGCACGTCGGTCGGATCCTCCGTACCGATGACCGAGTCGCCCAGCAGGATGTTGAGCAGGTTCTCGACTTCGGGCACTTCTTCGATCAGGTCGCCGGCCACCCAGCCCATGCTGTTCATCGCCACGGAGATAGCCGCGGCATTTGCTTTGGTGCCCTTGAGGATCTTCAGGCCGCGATCCTCGGCCGAGACGTCGACCGCGGCGCCGCCGTGAACGGTCGCGTCGATCGCGGCCGTGTCCTCGGCCTTGACATTGATATCCCCGCTGCCTGCGGTGTCGGCGGTGCTGCCTTCGATGTAAGCCTGGATGTCACCGGTAATGCTGTTGTGGGCGAAGTTGCTGCCGCCCGAAATTTTGGTGACGCTCGAGTCAGCGGCGCCGTTGAACGTGGTGTAGCCGGCGCCCGCCACGAGCGTCGCATCCCGCTCGGCGCTCAGTTCGATGTCGCCGCCGCTCGCGTCAAGATCGCTCCCGTCAATGGTCGTGGCACTGACGTCGCGGTCGATGTCGTTCACGGAACGCAGGATATTCAGGTCGTACTTGTCGCTGGTCAGGCCGGTGAGGTCGACCGCGAAATTCCCGGTCTGCGTGCGTACCTCGATCCGGTCGATTGCCTCAACGACGACACCGCCGTCGGTGGCGTCCAGCGTGCCGTTCGTGACGTTCACCGATACATCGCCGGTGATCGTCTGCGTATTGAATGGCGAAGTGACCGCGTAAGTCGTGTCCGCGACCGCCTTGACGGTGATGCTGTCCGCGTTGACCTCGCTGCCGTCGATGGTGACCGTCGCCGTGTCCTCGACGACGTTTGTGACCGACAATTCCGATTCGAGTGCTACATTGCCCGTCGTCGTCGCCGTCAGGGTGGCGGTGCCGTCAGCGTTGATGGTGGCACCGCCGGTCAGCGAGACGCTGGCCAGCGAGGTGATGGAGGTGTCAATCGTGTTGAGGCCGGTGGTACTGACCGAGCCCGACACGTCCGAGGTCGCCGACAGTGTCACGTTGTCGCCTGCCAGCGTGGCCCCGTTGCTCACTGTAACGCTTGCGTTCAGCGATACGATATCGTTGGCGCCGCCGACGGACCCTTCCGCCTCGGCTTCCAGCGACAGGCCATGGCTGCCGACATCGATATTGGCCGTGACGTCAATAGAATCGGCCCGTGCTATCAGCGTGAAATCGAGATTCGTAAGGTCGCTGTTGAATGTGAGGGAATCAGCGCCGTCGCCGAGGTCGATGGCGAGCGTCCCGCCGACATCGACGGTGACCGTTTCATCCGCGAAGGGGGTGCCCCCGCCCGTACTGCCAATCGTGAGGGTGGTTCCCGAGCCACTAATCTGCCAGTGATCAGCGCCGCTGCTTCCATTGACTTTGACATTGCTACTGTCGGAGTCGTCGATGGTCGGTGCATCCATGAGGAACGTGTACTTGGACGCCGCCAGCGAATCGTTGATGACGGTGGACTCCACGACCCCGGTGGTATATTCCAGCTCCCAGTCGCCGCCCGCAGCCGCCGCCCCGGTGTCGTCCACCGAAGCGGCCACGTCTGCGCCGGTGAAGTCGCTGAAATCCTGGATGAACTTCGCGCCCTGCTCGCCCTCGGCGACGTCGCAGCCGTAGAGCTGGATATCGCCGCCCTCGGCCAGCGACTCGCCCCAGCCCTCGAGTTCCTGCTCGACTTCCTTGAGGTTGCCGGCATTGACCCGGGTGCTGCCCAGCGCCAGGGCGCCGGCCGAGCCATGGGACAGAATGTGCACCGTTTCCACGCCCTCGTAGCCGTCCAGCACCCGGCTGATCTGGTCGATGCCGTCCTGGTCGGACTCGAGGACGTAGACGTGGATGTCCGAGTCGCCGGAGGACAGCGAGCGCGTGGGCGCCGGCTGCGTCGACAGCTCGGAATCCAGCGTCGTGAACGATTCCTGCTGCGATTGCCCGACTTCGTCCGCGTTCGCCGAGCCGGAAAGCGGTTCATTCTCTGAAGAGTCTGTCTCCTCGAGCGGATTATCGTCGCTCTCCGTGCCGATTGCCGCCGTTTCGCCGTCGTCTTCGCTTTTCTCTTCCGTAGTCTCGCCGGCGATATCGTCAATCAGCGTCTTGTATTCCTTGACCGCGGAGTCCACGAACACCACCTGGACGTTCCTGCCGGTCTCGCCGCCGCCGGCCGCGTCCTGCGTCGCCGCCTCGCGGACCTCGTCGTCGCCGCCGGCCTCCTGCGAATTACCGCTTTCCGTGTGGCTGTCCGGCTGCAGGTTCTGCGGCTCCTCTACAGAGCCGTCGCCGAGACTATCGTCGGTGTCCTGGGAGCTCGATTCATCCTGCCCATCCGAGTCCGTTGTATCCGGTCCGGACCAGGTGAAATCGAGCGTCGAGTCGGAAGCCGGCTCGCCGCCGATGGTCAGCGTCAGCCCGTCGAGCTCGATAACGGGGTTGTCGGGATCGAGGGTGCCGCCGGCCACCTGCTCACCGGACTCGTCGAACACCTGGTAGCTGGACTCCTCGCCGAAGCTGATCGAGTAGCTGCCGGCTTCGGCCTTGTCGGCATCCGTGATCGCCACCGATTCGACGAAGGCGTCGCCGCCATTCTCGCCGCTGTCGCCCAATGCCGACTCGCCGTCTTCGTCATCCTGGCCGGTTTCCGAGCCGTCCGCGCCCTGCGCGTCGCCGGAGCCGGACTCTCCGCCGGCTGCCTGCGTCTCCTGATCCCCGGACGTATCGTCACCGTCGCCCTGCTCCCCGCTCGAGTCGTTCGACCCGTCCGCGGACTCCGCCGGGTTCAGAGTGTCGACTTCCTCCTCCGGCAGCTTGTCGGCGACCTCCTCGTCCATCTCCGAGGGCGGCAGGTCCACTTCCTCGGCCTGGGGGTTGTCGTCGAAAGTGTCCGGACTCGGCGGCGGCATGAAGCCGTCCGCCGACAACAGGATCCGCGGCTCCAACGCCTCGAACAACACCTGGCTGTGCTCGAGGCCGGTGTCCTGGCGCAGCACCTCGCCGCCGCCGGCCACGCGGCGGAGCATCCGGGTGACGTCGGACAACACCATCGGGTTGCCCTGCCGACTGTGTTTCCGGAGCCGGCTGCGGGCGAAAAGGGACTGGCGTAACCGTGGCATCAGTCGGCGGTTGCCGCGAAGAGAAACAGGTCTGGGCAGGGAAGGCTTGCGCTTCTTATGAAAATCAGACACGGGTGTACAAAAGTGAAACCGCCCATTCCGTGGCGGGCCGTCGGCGGTTCAGGTTCGACGCGCTTCCCGGGCAGCGCCGACAGTTTTTCTGTGTTCGTCGTTTTCCGCGCACTTGCTAACCGGCGCTTTGCAACAGGTTGTCGATCCTTCTCAGGTCATCCGGGCTCAGCTGGCCGACCTGCAGCTTGAGGTTGAGCGTGCTGAGGAGATAGTCATAGCGTGCTTCGAGGTAATCGCGCTCAACGAAGTACAGGTCGCGCTTGGCGTCCAGCACTTCCAGGTTGGAATTGGCACCCGTCTCGAAGCCTTTTTCCTTGGCCCGGACCGTGATCCGCTGGGCTTCGAGGGAGGATTTCAGCGCCCGGGCCCGGGCGATGCTGTTGACAACCCCGAGGTATGCATTCCGGGTCTTGCGCCGGACTCGGTCGTGCTCCAGCTTCAGCTCGTCCTGGGCGCGCTGCATGTTGTACATGGCCTCCTTGATGCGGCCGCCGCGCACGCGGCCTTCGAAGATATCCCACTGCGCGCGTACCATGACCTCGGCGGTGTTCACCTCGCTGCCGCCCCCGAACAGGCTGCCGCCGGTATCGCGGTTCTCGTAGCTCGCCACCAGGTCCAGCTTCGGATATCGATCCGCGCGCTGGCGCTTGTGCTCGGCGCGCGCTGCGTCCACCGCCGCTTCGCGGGCGTTGATCGACAGGTTGTTCTCCAGCGCCCGGTCGACCCATGCCTCGGGATCGGCGGGGTCCGGCGGGGTCATGCTGAATTCGTCCTGCAGCGGATCGAGACTGCGGGGAATCTGTCCAGTGATGGTCCGCAGCGCCTCGAGCCGGTCGATGACCTCGTTCTCGGCCTGCAGCGCCTCGGCCTGGTTGAGCTCGTATCTGGCCCGCGACTCGTGCACCTCGGTGGCGTCCGCCATGCCCACTTCCAGGCGCTTTTGCGCCATTTCGAGCTGCCGGCCCACGGCTTCCAGTTCCGCCCGCGTCACCGCTTCGTTGTCCCTGGCTGCCAGCGCCAGGAGGTAGGCCTCCGCGGTGCGCAGCATCAACTCCTGCTCCGCCGCGACGAATTCGTACTCCGCCTGTCGCACCTCCGCCTTCGCGATGCTTCGCTCGCGGAAGAAATCCATGCGGAAAACGGGCTGGCTGAGCGTTACCGCCGCGGTGTCGGTGGGAAAATCGGACTCACCGCTGCCGAACACCTCGTTCTCGCTGCGAACGATCTCCTGGTCGGTCTCGCTGTGCTCGTAGCTGACGCTGAGATTGGGATAGTAGAGGCCGTTGGCCTGCTGTTGCGTCTGCTGGACGGCCTTGTAGCTGTTCTCGGCCGCGCTGAACGTCTTGTCATAGTCGCGCGCGAGCTCGTAAACGCTTAACAGATCTTCGGAAACAGCAGTGGCGGGAACAACTGAAAGCACGCACGCAAACAGAAACATCCCCCGGGTTATTTTTGTCATTCGCTCAACTTCTCCAGACTCCCCCCGTGGAGGTTGAGAATGTACAACAAATCACGGTGCTCATGCCAGTGGCGTCAGAATTTTTGCACAGTGATTTCGAATACATGCTGTTTGACAACTTGATTGCATGATTCCGTCGTGCGTCGTCAACGTAAGGGCCGCGTCATGGCATACTCGCCCCTCCTGTGTGCAAGGCTGCGCGCATGCGTCTCACAGCAATGATTATTCGCTTGAAAAACGGGTTATAACTTGCTGATTCAGAATATTTTCAAACGAATCGATCCTGTCGTGCACGGGGACGGCGCGTTCGTATACAAACGGCGGCGGAACAGCGAATGGGACCCGGCACGCGGCGCCGTGGCAGCGTATCCGGTCTATGGATGAGCAGACCCTCCGCGCCGGTGTCCTGCCCTTTCAGATCGTCGAGGCGTGGGGAGTCGGTTGCGGCTACGAGCGCTCCTGCAAGCTCAGCGCGCGCCGGATTCTCGCGAACCGATATCTCCTGGGGGTCGACACGGCGAAAGTTGACCGGAACCGCTTCCTGGAAGCCGCCCGTCGACTCGGCATGCCACAGGCGCTCTACGATCGATTCCACGACGGGCTGCCGGAAGCCAATCTCGTGTTTCTCGGTTTCGAGGACAGCGAGGAGGACGGCTGCATTTACAAGATTTATCTCGAGTACTGGCAGCGATTGAAGCGCCGGCTCGAAAGCGGCGCCGGCGACGGCGAGCCGCAGCTGCTGCACGAGGGCTTCAAGTGGTATGTCGACGCCCCCGCCCGGCAGGTGGTGACGCGCTACGAGTGCCTCCCCCGCCTCGACGCGGCGCAGATCGTGCAGCACATCGAGGCGGCCTACCAGGATGCGCCATCCACCGCGACACTGGAAGCGGTCCGGCGGATCCTGGCACTGGCCGCCAGCAGCGCCGCAGGCAAGCGCTTGTTGTTCGTGCAAGTCAGCGAGCCGGGCAACCCGCGCCGGTCGTTCGATCTCAATGTTTATCCGGCCGGTCTCCGGGTCCGGGATGCGATTACGCCGATTCGCCGGGCCGCCGCTTCGCTGCAGGTGCCGGTGGACAAGCTGGAGCGACTCATGTCGATGATTCCCGACAAGCATCTCGGGCACATCTCGGGCGGACTGTCGCGCGGGGGCGACGAGTACCTCACAGTCTACTATGAGCGTTGAGGCTCTTGGCGATGACGCATTGGCGCAGGCGATCCGTTCCGGACAGCGTGCCGGGCAGGCGCTGGTGGACGAGTACTACCGCCGCTGCATACCGATCTATCTGGACTTCATCGGCGTGCATTGGCACACGGGCTTCTATCGCGACGACGGCAAGCCGGTGCGCCCCGCAGACCAGGTACGCATGATCCACCATATCGCCGATTCGATTTCGCTTGCAGCCAACGAACGGGTGCTCGACGTTGGATGCGGCATCGGCGGTACACCGGCCTGCCTGGCAAGGGATTACCAGGTGGAAGCGGTGGGCCTGACCCCGGTCCGGGAGCAGCGTCGGGTTGCCGCCCGGATCGTCGCGCGGGCGGGCGCGGCTGCGTCGGCGCGAATCGACCTCGGCCACGCCGGCACGCTCCCCTACTCCGACGGCTGCTTCGATGCCGTGGTATTTTTCGAATCACCCTGCCACTTCCCGGACCGCCTTGCCTTTTTCGAGGAGGCGTTCCGGGTGCTGAAACCAGGCGGGCGGATCGCCGGCGAGGACTGGCTGGCAACAGGCGTTGTCCGCGACGACGACAGCCGCTTGCTCGAGCCGGTGCACCGATCGTGGGCCATCCCCGCCCTCGGCACCGGCCACGAATACCTGGAACACCTGGCCGCCGCGGGTTTCCAGGCCGGCGAATACGTCGACATGCAGACGGAGATGCGCCTGGAAAAGGGCTTCGCGGTATCGCCCGCCCAGCAGCGTTCCTTGTCCGAAGAGATCGAATCGTGCCGCCACCCGCTTCTGGCGTTGACCCTGGAGGGGCTGCTCGCGCTCGGCCGCGCGGTGGCAGCCGGAGCCTTCACTGTCGGGCGCTTCAGGGCCCGCAAGCCGGCGGCCGCCGCTTGAACCCATGACGAGCGCGTTCGCCGTCCACCTGTTCGAGGAGCATTCCTCCAGCCTGCCGGTGTGGTGGCACGCCGCCGCGGCGCCGCGCACCGTGGTTTACCTGGATGCCCATCTGGACCTGCAACAGGTCGGCGAGGAGCGCCTGCAAAGGCTCGAGCGCTGCCGGTCGCCGGACGAGGTCCGGGCCCTGGAAGCGCCCCATCACCTCAACTCCTCGCCCGAGTACGCCTTCGGTATCGAGAATTTCCTGTATCCGGCGCACCGCTCGGGCCTGCTGGACCGGTTGATCTGGGTGGCGCCGGCGCATCGATGACCAGAAGCTGCAGGCACTGGACGGGGCGCTGGCCAAAGCGACCCGCGCCGGCCGGGAGGACGCGTTCGCCCGCATCGCCGTCGCGGGATTACATGCCCGGGCGGGCCGTCCGCGCGAGGCCCTTGCCCTGCTCCGAGCCGGCCAAGCACAGGCAGCGGACAACAGCGATGTCCTATTGACTGTCGGCGGTGCTCTGCTGGCCAAAGGCGATACGCGGGAAGTCGCGCCACTGTTGGATCGCGCCCGGGCGTTCGACGACACCCGGACCAGCGCCGCGCTGCAACTCGGCGACCTGGCGTTCGCCGGCGGCCACCCGTTGCGGGCGCAGAAGCTCTACGAGGAAGTGGCGGCACGGGCCCCGGCCTGGCTGCTGCCACTGGAGCGCCTGCAGGTATGACACGACGCCCGTGGTGACCACCGCCGCGCTCGGAAACTGGGTGCGTTGCTCGCCGAGCGGCGGCGGATCCTCGCCGGACTCGGCGGCGATTGAGAACCGATCGGATGGCCGGCAATTCTGTGCCCGGCATGGACCGGGGTGCCCGGTCGGCGACACGCTGTAAATACATCCGTGTACGCTCCCTTCCGGCATCCCTGCCTCCAGAGGGTCTCCGACCGGGCACCCCGGTCCATGCCTCAGCCGCGAGGCGGCAAAGATGTTGTGCCCTGGGTCCACAACGGCGTCGCACCCGAATCGATACTCCTTGCGCGATAAACGCCGGCAGTTCCCGCAATCCGCCACAGCCGCTGAAGCATGGGTTGGGCAGGGTCGTTGGCGACCTTGCGCAGGCATGGATGCCGGAGCAGAGCGTACAAGGAAGTATTTACAGCGCGTCGCCAACAGCCCTGCCCGACCCATGCAGGGCACGGCGTTACCGGCTACCCTGGCAGGCCACGCGATCCCGTGGCGTTCCGCCACGACGGCTACGTTCGGACAGAGGGCCGGTAGCTATGTGCCGGGCATGGAGCGGGGCACCCGGTCGGCGACACGCTGTGAATACATCCGTGTACGCTCCCTTCCGGCATCCCTGCCTCCAGAGGGTCTCCGACCGGATGCCCCGATCCATGCCTCAGCCGCGAGGCGGCAATGGTGTTGCGTCCGTGATCAGCAAAGGCATTGATTCCGAATCGACGCTGTACTCACGGCGAGGCCAGGCAGCTACCGCAATCTGCCACAGCCGCTTGACGCATGGGTCGGGCAGGGTTGTTGGCGACCTTGCGCAGGCATGGATGCCGGAGCAGAGCGTACAGGGAGGTATTTACAGCGTGTCGACAACGAGCCTGCCCGACCCATGCACCCGGCACGGCCTTGCCGGCAGAACCTATAAACCACGCTATCCAGCGGCGGGGGCGATCGTGACAGAAAAGTGACATTTGCGTGAATCCCTTGTGAGGCGAAGCGCCTAGCCTGTACATCGGGTTAACGCGCCGGGTGTTCCGGCCGGCCCTTTGTCAAATCGATCCATTACGGAGGACTGAAGAAATGAGCTATTCCAACAAACTGACCGGTATCGCCCTGGCCACCGCCGCCGCCGCCATGTTCGCGGCTGCCCCGGTTTCCGCCGGCGAAAGCAACGGCAGCACCGTCAAATGCATGGGTGTGAATGCCTGCAAGGGCATGAGCAGCTGCCAGACCGCCGACAGCTCCTGCAAGGGGCAGAACTCCTGCAAGGGCCACGGCTTCGTGGAAGTACGAAACAAGGAAGTATGTGAACAGCTCGGCGGCAAGGTCGGCTGATACGGAGAGTGTTGGGCCGGCCGGGCGCCCGCGTGCGTCCTGCCGGCCCCGCACCCGGGTTCTGGCGTGAAACACGAGCAATACGCTATAGTCGACGCGGGAGTTCCTGATTTGTCCCGCCGCATACTGGTCATCGAAGACAACCTCGATATCGCGCGCCTGGTGCAGCTGCATCTGCGCGACGCGTCTTATCGCGTGGACATCGTGGACAACGGCGCCGAAGGACTGGACCGCGCCCGCACGGCACGCTACGACCTCATCATTCTCGACATCATGCTGCCCCAGCTCGACGGACTCGAGCTCTGCCGCCGGTTGCGGGCCGATGGCTCCAATCTGCCGATTCTCATGCTTACCGCGAAGACCGCCGAGGTCGACCGGGTCCTGGGGCTGGAGATTGGCGCCGACGACTATCTCACCAAGCCCTTCAGCATCCACGAGCTGGTGGCCCGGGTGAACGCCCTGTTCCGCCGCATCGAGGCCCATGCCCGGGGCAGCGGCAGCGGACCGGCCTTGCCCGAGCCCATCAGCGCCGGCGGCCTGGAGATCAATCCCGAAACCCGCGGCGTCACCATCGACGGGCACGGCGTGGACCTCACGGCCAAGGAGTTCGACCTGCTGCTTCACCTGGCCCGACATGCCGGCCGGGTCTACAGCCGCACCCAGCTGCTGGACGAAGTCTGGGGCTACGGGCACGACGGCTACGAGCACACCGTGAACTCCCATATTAACCGGCTGCGCGCCAAGGTCGAGCGCAACCCCGCCGAGCCGGAATACGTGTTGACCGTCTGGGGGGTAGGCTACAAGTTCACGGACCGCTTCGGCGCCCGAAGCGGCGGGGACTAACGCCGTGTTTCGCAGCCTCTACGCGAAGCTGGCGCTGGTGCTGGTGGGCATGTGCCTGCTCAGCGGCGTCATGTTCGTGGTGCTGATGGGATACTCCACCAACCGCTACCACCAGGAGCTGTACCAGAAGCTGAACCGGGATCTGGCCCAGCACATCGTGGCCCACGAGGACCTGCTCTCGGATGGCCAGCCCGACGAGCAGCGGCTCAAGGCTCTTTTCGATACCATGATGGCGCTCAATCCGAGCGTCGAGGTCTACCTCACCGACTCCACGGGCCACATACTCACCTACTCGGCGCCCGCCGGCAAGGTCAAGGCGAGCCGCGTGGACACCGGTCCCATTCGCCGGTTCCTCGCCGGCGAGCAGCTGCCGGTGCTGGGTGTCGACCCGCGCAACCCGGAGCGGGAAAAGATCTTCTCCGCCGCCCCGGTCACCGAGGGCGGTGATCTGCGCGGCTACCTCTATGTCATCGCGGCCGGCGAGCAGTACGACACCATCGCGGGGATGCTCCGGGAAAGCTACGTGATGAAAGTGAGCCTCTGGCTCGCGGCGGCCGGGATGGTATTCGCCCTGCTCGCCGCTCTGGTGATTTTCGCCCTGCTTACCAGGCGCCTGCGCTGGCTGACGGACGGTGTGGAACGCTTCCGTACCAACGGCTTCCGGCAGCCTGCGGACATGGCGCCCCAGCGCTCCGGAAACGGCGACGAGATCGATCGGCTGGCGGTTTCTTTCGACGACATGGCCCGGCAGATCACCGCCCAGATGGAGCACCTGGAGGAAACCGACCGCCTGCGCCGGGAGCTGGTGGCCAATGTCTCCCACGACCTGCGCACGCCGCTGGCTTCCCTGCAGGGCTACCTGGAAACGCTGCTGATGAAGAAGGACAGCCTGAGTCCGCAGGAACAGCTCGAATACGTGGAGATCGCCGCCCGGCACAGCCGGCGCCTGGGTAGGCTGGTATCGGAGCTCTTCGAGCTCGCGCGGCTGGATTCCACCGATGCGACGCCGGAGCGCGAGCCGTTCTCCCTGGCTGAGCTGATTCAGGATGTGCTTCAGAAGTACGAACTGCGGGCGAGGGATGCCGGCGTGCGTCTCGACGTGCGCCTCGACGCCCAGGTGCCCTTCGTGTACGCCAATATCGGGCTGATCGAGCGGGTGCTGGAGAACCTGCTGGACAACGCCCTGCGCCACACGCCCCGGGGCGGCAGCGTCAAGCTGGTGCTGGTACCCGGGGAACAGGCCGTCACGGTCCGGCTCAGCGACACCGGTTCCGGCATTGCCGATCAGGATCTGCCGCACATCTTCGACCGGTTCTACCGCTCCCGGCAGCCCGGGCCCGGCAATGGCGACGGTGCCGGACTCGGCCTGGCCATCGCCCGCCGCATCCTCGAGCTCCACGGCGGGCGCATCGACGCGGCCAGCGGGCACCAAGCCGGCACGACCTTCACCTTCGAGCTGCCGTTCAGCGACCACCGGATTTCCGCGTCGTCGCCGTGAGCACCCCGGTCATACAACGCCCCGATCTCGGCTACGGGCTGGGACTGCGTCCGGCGCACTACGAGGAGATCCTCACCGGAGAACCCGATGTCGACTGGTTCGAAGTGGTCAGTGAAAATTACATGGTGGACGGCGGCAAGCCTTTGTATTACCTGGACCGTATCCGGGAGCGCTACCCGGTGGTCATGCACGGCGTCTCGATGTCCATCGGCGGCACCGACCCGCTGGACCGGGACTACCTCGGCCGGTTGAAAGCCCTCGCCAACCGTATCGGGCCGCGCTGGATCTCGGACCATCTATGCTGGACCGGGTTCGAGGGCCGGCAGCTCCACGACCTGCTGCCGCTGCCGTACACGGCGGAAGCCGTGGCCCATGTCGCCGGGCGCGTCGAGGCGGTGCAGGATGTCCTGGGTAGCAGGATTCTGCTGGAAAACGTCTCGAGCTACGTGACTTACCGCCATTCTGTGATGAGCGAATGGGAGTTCCTGCGCGCGGTGGCCGAGCGCGCTGACTGCCTGATCCTGCTGGACATCAACAATATCTACGTCAGCGCCATGAACCACGGCTTCGATCCGACAGCCTATCTCGAGGGCGTCCCGCCGGAACGCGTCTACCAGTTCCACCTGGCCGGCCACAGCCACAACGGTGAAATCATCGTGGACACCCACGATCATGAAGTCCCCGATCCCGTCTGGACGCTTTATGCCGAAGCGGTGCAACGTTTCGGGCGGGTCGCCACCATGATCGAGCGCGACGCGGACATCCCGCCCCTGGAAGATCTGCTCAGGGAGCTGGACCACGCCCGCCGGGTCGCCGAACCGATCCTCACCGGGCGGCGGGCATGACTTCGCTGTCCGTCCTCCAGGCCCGGTTCCAGTCCTACCTGCTCGGCCGGAACGGGGACATCGAAGCACTCACCGTCGGCTCCGACCGGCTCCCCGCCCGGGACCGGCTCGCGGTGTATGCCGATGCCTACCGCCTCCGGCTGCTCGAAGTGCTTGCGGAGGACTTTCCGGGCCTGCACGGCATGATCGGCGACCAGAGCTTCGAGGCCCTCGGCACCGCGTATATCGATGCCAATCCTTCGGATCATCCCTCGGTTCGCTGGTACGGCCGGCGGCTCCCCGGGTTCCTGAGAAGTACCGATCCCTACCGCGAACAGCCTCTGCTGGCGGAAATGGCGGAATTCGAATGGGCCCAGGGCGAGGTCCTGGATGCGGCGGACAGTCCTGTAGTCGAACTGGATACTCTGGGTGCGTTGGCGCCCGCGGCCTGGCCGGACATGCACATCAGCTTCCAGAGCGCCCTGCGCCGCCTGGACCTGGCCTGGAACGTCCCCGCGCTCTGGCAGGCCGTTCACGACGGCACGGATGCGCCGCCGGAACCCCGGCATTTGGAGGCTGCGGTGCCCTGGCTGCTATGGCGCCGGGACCTGAAGGTGCACTGGCGATCTCTGGAGGACGACGAGCGATGGGCCATCGACGCCGTCCGGGGCGGCTGCAGCTTCGGCGAGCTCTGCGAGGGGCTGCTGGCGCGCACCGGCGATGCCGACGTGCCGCTGCGTGCTGCCGGTTACCTGAAGCGCTGGGTCACCGACGAGCTTGTCGCGCGGATCCAATACCAACAATAGGAGGCGAGCCCCCTCGCCGATTGCGGCTTCGAGCCACGTCTCATCGGCCAGAGGGCTGGCCTCCTACACGAGGACGGATTCAGTCCGGGATCGCCGCCCGCCCGATGTTGTTGGTGTCCGTTCCGAACCAGATGGCCTGCTCCGGCTCGTGGAAATACATGTGGCGCACCGCCCCGGCGCGGCTGGGTATGGGGAGTGACGTACGGGTCGCGGGGCTGAGTCCCCGCCCAGGGTACCGGCCATTCCTTGATATCGACAGGCGCCGATATCGACAGGCGCCCTGCCGTCCGCGGCGGCGGCCAGGGAGACCAACAGCGCCAGGACGACCAGGTGAGCCGTCACTTTCGACAATCGCCTTGCTGTCTCCTTGTAGATCGGATAATTGACGGGACAGCGTGCGCTATTCCTGTGAAAATCACGATTCGTCCCCGGAATTGACCTCTCATGTTCGGAAGGTCCGGAAAGTATTCGACACTCGCCGTGCTCGGTTGTTTCCTGGCCCTGGCGGCCGCCATGACCGGCGCTGCGGCGGGATTTTTCTACCGTTGGGACGTGCTCGCCCTGCGGGACGCCTTCGATCTCCTGCGCTGGGCGGCCTACGGCGGGCTGGGGGCTGGCGCGGTATCGGTCCTCGGGCTGATCCGGTCCCGGCCCGGGTCCGGGCGGCGCGGGTTCGTCACGGCCCTCGCCGGGGTGTGCATCGGTGCCGCGGTGTTCTGGGTGCCCTACGACCACCAGCAGACCGCGCGGCGGGTACCCGCGATTCATGACATCACCACCGATCCCGCAGATCCCCCTCAATTCCGGGCGGTCCTGCCCCTGCGCCCCGACAGCGCCAACAGCCTCGAATACGGCGGTGCCGGCCTTGCCCGGCAGCAGCGGCAGGCCTATCCCGACATCGGTCCGGCCGTCTTCGACGCCCCTCGGGATGCGGTGTTCAGCGCCGCCCTGGCCACGGCGCGGGAAATGGGCTGGACCGTCGTCGACAGCGCCGCCGACGACGGTCGGATCGAGGCGGTGGCCACGACGTTCTGGTTCGGCTTCAACGACGACGTCGTGATTCGCGTCACCGAATCCGGGTCCGGCACCCGCGTGGACATGCGGTCGGTGTCCCGGGTCGGGGTCAGTGACGTCGGCACGAACGCCGCCCGCATCAGGGCTTTCCTGGCCGTCTTGAAGGAACGCGCCTGACCTGCCCGCCTGGCTGGCGGGCGCCCCCCGCCACCGTCGATTCGACGGCTTGAAACCCCCGCGAAGCGGACTTATATCACTGACCATATACAACCACACGATCACGGGAGGTAACAGCCATGTTCGGTTTTCCCACCAGCTTTGAAGGGGGGCGTTTCGACGAGTTCCGGCGCCTGGAGCGGGAGTTGGACGAGCTGCTCGGACGCTGGCGCGCGCCGGGGTCCGGAATCCGCTCGGTGGCCCGGGACACGTTCCCGCCGGTCAATGCCGGCGTAAGCGCGGACCAGGTCGATGTCTACTTGTTCGCACCGGGGCTCGACGCCGGACAGATCGACGTCACCGTGCAGAACAATCTGCTGACCGTCAGCGGCGAGCGCCGAATCGACCTGCCGGAGCAGGCGAATGTCTATCGTCGCGAGCGGCACGCGGGCGCGTTCCGGCGCGTGGTGACCCTGCCGGAAGACGCCGATCCCGACCGCGTGAACGCCGCTTATCGCGACGGCATTCTGCACGTCACCGTGCAGCGGCGGGAATCCTCCCGGCCGCGGCGCGTCGAAATCCAGTAAACGTAACGGAGGTACATCATGAACGACCAGCAGGAAGTCACCACCAGAAGCGCAACCGAGCCGCAGGCGGAAACCGGCGGCCCGGACGCCCCGCAGCAGCCCGAATGGACCCTGGTTCCCGATGTCGACATCTATGAGGATGCCGAGGGCATCGTTGTGCAGGCGGACATGCCCGGCGTGTCCCGGGAGCGTCTGGACATTCAGGTCAACAAGGACTCGCTCACCATCGAAGGGGAAGCACGGATCGATATGCCCGAGGGTATGGAAGCCGTGTCCGCCGATATCCGGTCGACGCATTACCGGCGCAGCTTCGTGCTATCCGCAGAGCTGGATACCGACAAGATCGATGCCAAGCTCGGGGACGGCGTTCTGACCCTGCGCATTCCCAAGCGCGCCGAAGCCAGGCCGCGGAAGATCGAAGTCAGCACGGGCTGACCGCCGGGGGGTTGCCGCCGGCGCCGCGGCGGCAACCCTTGTCCACGGTGCCGGTTCGTGGCCCCGGCCCAGCAGTCCGGTACACTCCGGAATCCGTACCACTCCCACTCACCATCCCCTACCGGTCCGCGATGAGCACAAGCCTACCAAGGGTGTCATGAGTCCCCGCGGCGCGCTGCGGGCGCTGGTTCTGGCGGGCACCCGTCAGGGCGAGCCGGACGTGATCGCCGACGCGGCCGGTGCGTCCTGCAAGGCGCTGGCGCCGGTTGGCGGACAGCCGATGATCGAACGGCCCCTGTCGGTGCTGCTCCACTCCGGGCGCATCGCGGGCATAGACGCCGCCCTGCCGGTGGACGCGGACGTTGCCGCTGAATCCCCGCGGCTGGCCGGATGGCTGGACGAGCGGGTAGTGAAGCGCGTCGAGGCGGCAGCGTCACCGGCGCGGACCGTCCGCGCCGTCCTGGACCGGTTGCCGATGGACGACTGGCTGCTGGTAACCACGGCCGATCACGCCCTGCTGGACGCAGCCATACTGGAACAGTTCCTGGGCCGCTGTGAGGCACCCGGCGTCGATGCCTTTGCGGGATTGCTGCCGCTGGAGATCCTCGAAGCCACCTACCCGGACATGCGGCGGACCGGCCTCAAGCTGCGCGATGGTCGCTTTTCCGGCTGCAACCTTTTCCTGCTCCGGAACGGATCTGCGGGACGCGCCCTGGTGTCGTTCTGGATGCGGCTGGAAACGCTGCGCAAATCGCCCCTGCGCATGGCGCTGGCCCTGGGTCCCGCCGCCGTGCTGGGCTACGGGCTCCGGGCGCTTTCCCTTTCCCGGGCGCTGCAAATGATCGGGCGGCGCACCGGCGCCAGGCTGGCCCCGGCGATCCTCGACATCCCCGAGGCCGCCATCGACGTGGACTCGCTCCCGGACCTGGCATTCGTCGAATCGTTCCTGGCGAAGACGCACGCCCCCCGTCGCTGAAGACGCCCGCCGGACGGCATTTCAGTGGTTGCCCGCCCGCCGGGGTACCGGTTGCTCGCGGCCCGGAACGAAATAGTCCCGATCCGGTTGATAGTGGTAGTGCGTCACCCGCAGTTCATCCTCGTCGACACGGAATACGTGGAAATGGCCGGTTCGCGCCGTTTCGCCGTGGGACTGCGTCGCCGACCCGGCGCCGAACACCGGGATCATCCCGGCGACGCATGGCAGTTGGTATTGTGCGGCATGATGCCCGTGGCCATGAAGCACGAGATCAACGGGCCGTTCGTGCAGGAGGCGCTGAAGCTCGGTCGCATCACTGAGTGCCTTGCGGCGGCTGACGATACCCTGACGCGGCGGGTGATGGATGATCAGGACCCGGTGCGCGGGCTCCTGGTCCGAGTCATCCAGAATCGACGCGAGCCGCTCCATCTGGCCGCGGCCGATCCGACCCGTCGCTGCGAGCGGCGGCGTGGGCACGGCGCTGGATACACCGATGAACGTGATGCCGTTCCGGCGGGTTACCGACGGAAAACGGTCCGGCAGCCAGCGGCCGAACTGGATCCGCATGGCATCTACGCTCGCGGCCGTGTAAGCGTCGTGATTTCCGGGCACGAACGTCAGGGTATCCGGCAAGGCGAATTTGCTCAGCCACTGGTCGGCGGCCTGAAATTCACGTGCCAGCCCGAGATTGGTAACATCGCCGGTAATACAGATATGATCCAGGCGCCGCTCGCCCAGTAGCCTTTCCAGGGCCGCCACGACGTCCGGGCGATGGCGCCTCCTGCGCTTGCGGTGCCAGGACAACCAACCCAGCAGGCGTTTGTTGAGCACCTCGCCCACCGCGACGGCCGGCAGCGGCGGCAGGTGCAGATCCGAGATATGGGCAAACTGAAAACTCATTGTGATTCGTCGTTGTTACTGCGGCCGCGCAGGGGCCGGATTGACTCGTGGCGGCCGATTATAGCCGCCCGCGCCGGGTGGTATCCGGTTTCCGGGCCGGCCCGGCGCGGATCCGCCGCCCGTGAATGAATCCTGGCGGGACCCGGGCCGCGCGGCCCTGATCACCAACACCGCCAGCGGCGCGAATCGACGGTCCGGCGCCGCCGCCGTCAACCAGCGGGCGGCGGTCGCCGGTCTCCCGAACCATGCCTTGGACAGGATCGAGCACCTGGATGATGTCCTGCGACGATGCGCGCTCGAAGACAAGCGACTGCTCATCGTCAATGCCGGGGATGGCACGGTATGTCGCCTCCTCGACATCGTCCGGGCCCATGATTGGTTCGCCGAAGAGCCGGTCATCGCCCTCCTGCGCGGGGGGACAACCAATATGATCCACCGGGACGTTGGCTGGCCGGGGCGTCCCGAGGCGGCCCTCGGAAACCTTTTGACCGCCCTGGGGGACGGACACTGCGGCGAATGCGAACGCCACGTCCTGCGGATACACCGGGCCGGGTCCGACATCATTCGACACGGCTTCTTCTTCGCGACGCATGCGGTGGTCCGCGCGATCCTGCGCGTCCGCGGGCGCCTCCACAGCCGGGCCAGCACGGGCACGGTTTCAGAAATCCTGTCGACCGGGGCGATGATCTGGCGCCTGCTGCGGGGCCGGATCGAACACGACCCGGTTCTGCGCCCCGTTCCTCTGGAAGTTTCCCGCGATCAGGGCGAGTGGCGGCGGGTGTCACATATACTGCTCATGGCAATGACCCTGAGAAAAATGATTCTGGGTGTCCGGCCCCTAGCCCGGGATCAAGGCGCCGGTGTGGCGGCACTGAATGCCCCGCACTACCGGATTCTTCCCTGGCTGTGGCGGCTGGCACGGGGACGGAGCGATCCGTTGCAGTCGCTGTCACTGCGCGGCGAATTCAGCTGGATTCTGGACGGCGAAGTTTACGACCACCATGCTGCGGACGGTGTCCTTTCCGTGGATGTCGGGGAACCGGTCCGATTTCTCGTCCCGGCCGGCAGGTCATGAGCACCACGCCGGGAAACACGGCGGGATGGGCCGAGCTGGAGCAATTGATTGCCTCGGAGCTGGCAGCGCCGGTGGCCCCGGAAGTGACGGCGATGGCCGGTCGGATTCGCGCCGGGCGACAGGGCGTTGCCGCCATCCTGTTTTACGGGTCGGGATTGTGGAAACGGCCGGATCCGGACACCGTGTTCGACTTCTACGTGCTCGTGGACGATTTCGCGGGTTTCGATTCGCGTTGGCTGCATGGGGTGCTGGGAAGCCTGCTGCCGCCCAATGTCTACTATCTGGCGGATGACAACCTTCGCTGCAAGTTCGCCGTCATGCGAACCGATCAATTCGGGAAAGCGGCGGCCGGCCGGAGCCTGAACAGCCAGATCTGGGCGCGTTTCGCTCAACCCTGCCGGCTGGTGTATGCCCGTGACCGGGGCGCACGCAATGCGGTGGCGGCTGCACTGGCGGAGGCGGTGGTCACCTTCCACGCCCAGACCCTGCCACTGGTGCCGGCCGGAAACCGCGACCCGCGCAGCGTATGGATCCAGGGCCTGCGGCAGACCTACAACAACGAGTGGCGAAGCGAATCCGGGAGCCGGCCGGAGGATATCTACCTGGCGTCCAAAGACGCCCTTGATGCCCGGTCCCGCCTCGTGCTGCCCCGCTGCACTCCCGGCACGATCCGTCGCCACCCGGGGTATTCGACGCCTGTTGTCAAAGTCGGTGTATTTCCTGCAGCTGTTGAAAGCGGTGTTCACGTTCGACGGCGGCGTGGATTACGCATTGTGGAAGATTGAAAGGCAAAGCGGCGTGAAGCTCCAGGCGACGGACCTGCAGCGCCGCCACCCGCTGGTCGCCGCGTGGCCGCTGGTCTGGAAAGCATGGCGCGCCGGCGGGCTGCGTTGAGCGGCGGGTTGCCGGCGATGCGGCGCCCCGGCGGTGCCGTTACTTCAACAGAGCCTGGATGATGTGGTCGACCTCGTTTTCAAGATTCTGTGAAGGCGTTACCACCACGTCCTGTCCGTCCACGCTGAAGACATAGCGCTGATCCGAATCGCTGCGCTTGTAGGCAGCGCTGAGCTCGTCCTCGATCTTTTCCAGCGTGATAGGGCTGTAGTTCTTTTCCCTGGCGAGCTCCCCGAGATTGGCCACCTTGTCTCCCGTGATCCAGGCCATGCCGAACTTCTTCGGAGGCTTGCCGATGAACACGTAGGCCGATTCCGCTGCGGGCACCACCTCGAAACGGTCGTTGGTTTCCGAAACCAGCTGCCGCAGGCCCGGCATGACGCTCCGGATGCGTTCGACGGCGTAGCTGTCCTCCGGCAGCGCCGGATGGTCTTCACCGCTCAACAGGTTCTTCAATAAGCCCACAACCGTACCTCCTGAATGCAGTTGATGGTTCCCCACCCTGTCCGTGCCGGTACAGCCTGAATCGCAAGGAAACTCTGATCAATTCAGAGTTTCCGCAATTATAAAAATGATCGGCCGGCCGATATCAACAAGCGTGCCCGGCACGATGGAACCCAGAGATTTTGACCCTGGAATGGTGAAAAGATTTCGTTCAACGGCGCGCGGCTGTTCCGTCGCCCCCGGCGCTCGCCGGCGGCGGGGATCGATCAACGGCAGGCCCCGAATCCGCCAGATTCCGGCCACTGACACCCCGTGCAGCCGGCAATTCAGCGGCGGCAGGATCAGGAAAAACATATCCGCGGGGTCTTGATTCCACGCCGGAAAGCCCCATTTCAAACGTGTTGCATTAGCCTGTCGGGCTACCTATAGTGAGGAAAACTCCCAGCCAATACGCGCCATGATTCGAACCGCAAAGTTCACAATCGGCCAGATTGTCCGCCACCGCGTGTATCCGTTTCGGGGCGTGATATTCGACGTCGACCCGGAGTTCAGCAATACCGAAGAGTGGTACCGGTCTATTCCCGAGGATGTTCGCCCGGAGAAGGATCAGCCCTTCTATCATCTCCTGGCAGAGAACCAGGAGTCAGCCTACGTCGCCTACGTATCCGAGCAGAACCTGCTCCCGGACAACACCGGAGAGCCCATAGAACACCCGCAGGTCGACGAATTCTTCATCCGTGACGCGGACGGAAAGTACGTCGTGCGCGACCAGATGGGGCACTGAACCGGGCTGGACCCGGCCGCGGCGCGGTTGCCTCACCCGCCTCCGTCAACCGTCTCCTCCACGACCCATTCCAGGTAATCCCGGTTTACGTGCTTGATCTCCAGGGCCATGATCCCGGGGGTTTCGTAGGGGTGCAGTTCCTCGACCCGCCGGCACACGGCGTCGAACAGGTCCTCGCGGGTTTTCACGAGCAGCGGAACCTCCGCCTCGCGTTCCACTCCGCCTTTCCAGTGAAACGCGCTCTGGATCCCGGCGAATGTGTTGGTGCACGCCGCCAGCCTCTCGGACACCAGTACTTCGGAAATCTCCCTGGCGACATCATTCGATGGGCAGTTGATCCAGACGTCGATTATCGTCACTTGCAGCGCTCCTCGGTCTTCCGGGAAGCCGGGACGACAGCGCGGCCGGTGAAGAGGGCGGCCACGGTGCCCGCTCCGGAAGACGAAATCAGTGGATTTGCAGCGGCGCCGGCGTCATTCCAGACCCCGTCAGTGGGCGGTCTTGCTTCGCCGCAGGTAGTCGATATAGATATTCGTATTTCGCAGCCGCTCCACGAGACTGTCCAGAAGGTTCTTGTAAAGCTGCGCCCGCAGCTCAGGGTCCGCGTCGAGCGCATCGCGCAGCACCTCGTGGGACAGCTCCAGGAGCTCTATATCCGTGTTGGCCCGGACCGTCGCCGACGCGGGTTGATTGTCCACAAAGCTGTACTCGCCGATGCATTCCCCGTCCACCAGCATGTTGACGAGCGTCAGGTCCTCGAATTCCTCCAGGTCATCCGGCAGCAGAATATCCACTTCCCCCTTCAGAAGGCAGAATATGCTTTCGACACGGTCCCCTTCCTGAATCACTACGTCGCCCTTGCGCAAGGCCATGGAGCGCCCTGACCTGCCGAGCTTCTCGATGGTCGCTTCCGGAATACCTTCGAAGATCCTTTGTGCGGACAGCAGCTCTTTCATTGTCATTGAGGCCTGCCAGGGTTTGCGCGCTTGCCCGACAAGCCTAGCATAGGTTGGTGAGTCCGGAACTGCCAAACCACGCCGGTTGCCCCGGGGCGCTGCGCCGTCCGGAGCTTCCCCCGGCGGTCCCGCCAGGGCCTGGCGAGGCGCCGACCGATCGGCGGAACCGCCGGGCATGATACCGTCAACGGATACGGTCGATCGGTGTTATTATACCGCCTGACGGTTTATTGGCGCTTTTTGTCGACCGCACCATACCGTCAGCGATTTGGCGGCATTATTTTGATGTTTAACTTTCAAATTACCCTATAACTGGTTGTATTTATTAGGTCACGCGATTTGGCACGGCTATTGCAGACCAGTTCTACACAATGAATTCCCATTCGGAGAACGGCATGAACAATGCGGCGCACGAGCACACGGTCGCCAGCGACCGGAGCGCTCCGCGAAAAGGCCCCGGGCCGGCCCTGCTGCCGGGTATCGAAGGGTTCTACGTGCTGACCGCCTCCGGCACGCTGGGCCGGTACGAGCCCGATGGCGGGTTCGTCGAGGAACCCGCCCTGAGCGAGCGCCTCGGCGATGCAACCGCCGCCCTGCTCCAGCGCTACCGAAACCACGGGCCCGGTGGCATCGCCCTCGGGCTCGTTACCCGCAAGAACCCGGACAGGCCCTGGCGCTGCGCGTCGTTGGTATTCAGTGACGACGCGCTGCGGGGTATCTACCGGACGAGTGAAGACCCCAACGATCCCGGGGCCCCGCTGACCGCTTTCCAGCGACGGAACAAGACCAAGAGCGTGTACCGGGGTATGGAGTTGATCCTGGACACCCGGAAAGCCTCGCAGCCCGAGCACCCCCGGTTCTGCCCCGTCCTGTTTGCGCCCGAATGCGGGGAGGAGATTCTTGGCCGGCACTATGGCGTTGATGAGCTGGATACCGTCAACGCGCTCGAGGTATTGGACCTGATGGCGCCGTTGACGCCTCAGGAACAGCGCCAACCCGTGCTTTCCCGCATGGTGGTCGAGATGGCCCGGGCCGGGATCGCACCGGAGCTTCGCCACGCCCCCGAGCTCAAGGTGGTGGAATCGGGCCGATCAGACGACGACGAAGCGCCCGAAACGCTCCGGGCCGCGGACGACATCCCCTGGAAGGACGAGCCCGACGAGCGCCAGGCGTCGTTCAACGACGGTGACCCGGTTACGTACTGGGTTCTGTCATGGTTTACCCCTTTCAGTGAGCTGAACGACCTGCAGCGGCAGTTCGTGGCCCGGGGCCACACGGTAACGAAAAAGCCGGCCGGATCCACCTTGATCCAGCGTGGGTCTACCGATGATAGGACTCTTTACCTGATCGAGGGCACCCTGGAGCTGGAAGCCTTCGACGGCCGGCGGATGACCATTACCGGCGGGACGCGGCGCGCTCACCTGCCGGTGTCCCAGCTCCGCCCCCACGCCTATACGGTCAGGGCCACGACCGGCGTCACGGTCATGTACGTGAGCCAGGACATGATCCGCGAGATCAACCGTATTACCACCACATACCGGAGCCGTCCGGGCATCGAAGTCACGGAGGATGAGCCGTCCTTCGAGCCCGGAGCCGGCGGGATCACCTTCGAGCCCGGATTCGAGCGGTCCTGAGACATGGGCCGACGCCGCGTCAGGTGGGCGCCGGCTTCAGGGCCGGCCGGAACGGATCACGGGCCAGGTGTCGCTGATCCGGTAGCCTTCCGGCCAGGGATCCTCGGGGTCCAGCATGTGCTGGTGAGTACCTGTGATCCAGGCCCGGCCCGTTATCAACGGTACGACCGCGGGCTTCCCCCCGACCTGCGTTTCCTCGACCACGGAGCACTGGAATTCCGAGTCGATAATGGACCGGCCGATGAAACGATCACCCACCGCGATCTGCCCCTTGGCATGCAGTACCGCCAGCCTTGCGGAACAGCCCGTCCCGGTTGGTGACCGGTCGAGTTTTCCGGGACGGATCACCACCGTATTGCGCCCCGTGGTCACGCCCTCGCCGCGGGTCACCGGCGCGGCGATCTGGCAGAACGAGATATGCGCCCAGTCCGGGTTCTCCGGATGCACAAAACCCAGCTGCTCGTTGGCGGCCCGGGTGATCCGGATGCCCGTTTCCGTGAGATCCCGGGCTTCGTCGGGGTGCAGGGCAAACCCCAGGTCTTCGGAGTTCACAATCACGAAGCTGTCGCCGCCGTAGGCCGTGTCCACGGTCAGGGTGCCGATTCCCTCGACCTCCAGGGCCGCGTCGAGCCGGTCGGCGAATGACGGGACGTTGCGCACGGTCACGCTCCGGGCTTTCCCGTCCCGGCACGCGACAGTGGCCTCGACCAGCCCCCCGGGGGCCTCCAGCCGGATGACCGTTTCCGGCTCCCGGGCGGGCACCATTCCGCTGTCCACCAGCACGGTGGCGACGCAGATTGAGTTGGATCCCGACATCGGCGGCGTATCCTCGGGCTCCATGATAATGAACGCCGCGTCCGCATCCGGGTGCTTCGGCGGCACCAGCAGATTGACATGCCGGAACACGCCGCCGCGGGGCTCGTTGAGCACGAAGTTGCGAAGGACCTGGTCGCGGGCGATATACCGGGACTGCGCCCACAGCGTGTCCCCGGGGGGCGGCGCGACGCCGCCCGTGATCACGTCCCCCACTTCCCCTTCGGCATGGGCGCTGATCACGTGAACGAGTTTAGTGCTGCGCATGGTGTGGTCCTCCTGCTGTGTTCGTTTTCAGTGGATGTAATTTCATTTAAAAACAATGGAATACACAGTTTTGTTAAACTTGTCTTTGAGCATGATTGCACAATGGTGGTCGCTGGTAGTGACTCCGTTTGAAAATACGCGCCAATGTTATGGTGTGTCAGAGGCTGGAACACTCCCACAGGCCGATCCCTGTCAGACCATCGGCGCCGGGGAAACGAGGCCAGTGCCGGGGGCTGTCCCCCAGGGTCGCTGTGAATACATCCGTGTACGCTCTGGCTCAAACATTCCTGTTTTCGACAGCCCTGGGGGACAGCCCCCGGCACTGGCCTCTCCGTAGCCGCCCTGCCGTCCGACCCATCTATGTATCGTACGATACAATCATTTCATGCGACCGACGCGGGAGCTCTACGAATTTTTCACCCTGGCCTACGGGCACTTCAACGAGGCGCTTTTCGACGGCCGCCTCGCGCCCTGCATGCTTACCGTGCAGCGTCAAAAGGGGTGCATGGGCCTGTTCTATCCCGAGCGCTGGGTCGCCGACGACGGCATCAAATGTCATGAGCTTTCTCTCAATCCCACCTATTTCGGGACCTTCCGTATCGTCGAGCTGTTCCAGACCCTGGTCCACGAGCAATGCCACATGTGGCAGCAGGAGTTTGGCAGGCCCTCGCGCTCCGGTTATCACAACCGTGAGTGGGCCGGGAAAATGGAATCCATCGGACTCATGCCCAGCGCCACGGGTGAGCCCGGCGGCAAGCGCACCGGGCAGCACATGAGCGACTATCCCCTGTCCGGTGGCCGATTCCTGGCGGCATCCCGGGCGTTCATGGCACATGGCGAAAAGCTGAGATGGCTGGACCGGTACCGGGTGGCGGACAGGGCCCGTCCGGATTCTCCCCTCCAGGAGCTCGCCCAGCAGGCCGGCAACGACGATCTGCTGGCGCCTGTCACCTCCCTGCTTCCCGGGGATGCGGACAACGAGGACATCAAAACTCTGACCGCCGCGTCCAACCGGAACAAGCTCAAGTATACCTGCGACTGCGGCTGCAATGTCTGGGGCAGGCCGGGGCTGCGAATCCGCTGCGAGGATTGCGGGGGCCACTTCAACACCGCCGGATGAGCGGCCCCTTATCGCCTGCCATCCCCCGACACTGGCCCCACACCGTGGCGGTGGGACATACCGATGTGCGGTTGCGGCGTCTCGTGTTTTAATCCCACCGATGCGCGCAACGCCGTGGTTTGTGGACGTCGCTCGCGGCAACCCGGGACTTGGCCGGGATATCGCCGCCGATGGGTACCGTAGTGCCGGGGGCGTGGTTTGTCGGCTGGCGGCGCTGCTCGTCCTGGGCCTGGGCGCCGTGATCGTGCTTCCGGCCGCCGGGGCGCAGCCGGCGCCGGAAGTGCTGCTGGAAAGCCCGGCCCCCGAGTCGGGCGTCGAACGGCCGCGTTTCGATAATGCGCCGCAGGCCGCCGACCGCGAGGCCATGGTCACCGACCAGATCGAGGCCCGCGGCGTCACCGATGAGCGCACCCTGGCCGCCCTGCGCCGTGTGCCCCGCCACGAATTCGTCCCGGAAGCGGCCCGGGGCCGCGCCTATGACGACACGCCGCTGCCCATCGGCCACGGACAGACCATCTCCCAGCCCTACATAGTGGGCTTCATGACCGAACTGCTCGAACTGGATCCCGGCGACCGGGTGCTGGAAGTGGGCACCGGTTCCGCGTACCAGGCGGCCATTCTCGCCGAGATCGTCCGCGACGTCGTCACCATTGAAATCGTCGAGCCGCTGGCCCGATCCGCGGCGAATCGCCTAGAGCGCCTGGGTTACGGCAACCTGACGGTACTGCACGGCGACGGCTACTACGGCTACGATCCGGCCGGACCGTACGACGCCATCATCGTCACGGCCGCCGCCTCCCACGTGCCGCCGCCGCTGATCAGGCAGCTCAAGCCCGGCGGGCGCATCGCGATTCCCGTCGGTCGGGGCTGGACCCAGAACCTCCTGCTGGTGGAAAAGGACGAGCAGGGCGAGACATCGACCCGCAACCTGATGGCGGTCCGGTTCGTACCTCTGACCGGAGAGCGCTGAGCGACCCTGCATGACCGGCCCGGCACAGCGGCCGCAGCGGGCCCACCTCGTCGTGCTGTTCGCCGTCTCCGGCGCCATGCTCGCGTTCGAGGTGCTGCTGGTGCGCTTGTTCGAGTTCAGCCACTGGCACCACTTTGCGGGCCTGTCCATATCACTTGCGCTGTTGGGCCTGGGCGCCGCCGGCACGTACCTCGCGCTGCGGGGGAAACGGAACGCGGTGCATACCGACGGCATACTGGTTGCCGGCCTGGCGATCCAGGCGACCGGCACCCTGCTGGTGCTGGTAATGCATTCGCAGGTGGCGCTCCGGCCCCTGATCGCGGCCTGGGAGGGCCGGGAGCTGGCGCGGCTGCTGGTTGTCGACTTCTCGGCGTTCGTGCCGTTCCTGGGCGCCGGCCTGGTCATCGGCGATGTCTTCGCGCGCTGGCCTTCGGCTTCGCGCCGCATCTACGCCGCCAACCTGTTCGGCGCCGGGGCGGGCAGCATCGCGGCGAGCGGCCTGCTGATGATCATGGACGTGGCCCCCGCGCTGGCCCTGGTGGCGCTGATACCGGCGATGGCGCTGCTGCTGTTTGCGATCGCACGGCGCAGTCCGTGGACGGCGGCTGCCGGAGCCCTGCTTTGCGTCGCCGGGGTGGCAACAGTCCTGCGCCCGCCGGCGCCGATGGTGTCCGATTTCAAGGCCCTGTCCCAGGTTCTGGATCCCGCGGACGCGACGTTGCTGGAGACGCGTCCCGGCCTCGCGGGCAGGCTGAGCGTGGTGCGCTCGGACAGCCAGCGATACGCACCCGGTCTGAGCCTCGGATGGACCGATGCGGTGCCGCCCAGCGATGCACTGGTGCTCGGCAGCGATCACCTGGTGCCCATGCCGCGCCGTTTTCCGGCCGGTGCCGCCCACATGGGGGCGAGTCTCGCCGGCCTGCCTTTGCTGCTGCGGCCGGAGGGAACGGTATTGGTGCTGGGAACCTCGGCCTGGCAGTCCCAGGTCGCCGCGACGGACCGGGAAATGGTCTGGGTGGAGTCGGACGGGCGGTTTTTGAACCTGGCCGCCCGGCGTGGAATCGCGGGCGCCGCCAGTGAGCTGATCGAGGACAGTCCGTACCGGTACCTGGCCTCGAACGACCGGCGCTTCGAGCTCATCGCCCTCGACGGCCTGTTTGCCGGCGGCGATGCCGCCTCGGAAGACTATCTCATGACCGTGGAAGGGCTCGCGGCGGCAATGGAACGCCTGGCCCCGCGCGGCCTGCTGGCCCTGCCCCTGGAGCATTCGGTACCGCCCCGCCATTTTCCCCGCGCCCTGGCCACGCTGCATGACGCCCTGCAGCGCTTCGCAACCGGCAAAGCCGGCGACCGGGTGGCCGTGCTGCGTGGTCTCCAGGCAATGCTGGTGCTGGCATCCCCGAATCCCCTGTCCGCAGACGACCTGGATCGAATCCGGCGATTCGCGGAACAGTGGCGTTTCGATCTGGTGTGGCTGCCGGCACTGCCGGAAGCGGATGCCAACCGGTACCACCGCCTGGACGCTCCGCTGTTCCATCTGTCCGCCCGGGCGGTGTTCGAACAGACCGAGCCGCCGGAAGCGGCCCGCTGGTTCACGACTACGCCGGCGACCCTGGCGCGGCCATACTTCTGGCGAAGCCTGAGCTGGGAGCGGGTGCCGGATTTCCTGAGCGCCATGGGCCGCCAGCGTGCCCTGAGCTATCTCGACTGGACGCTCCTGCTCACCGCCGCAAGCGCCGTGCTCGCGGTCCTGCTGGCCCTGGTGCTGATCGTTGCCCCCCTGGGCCGGCTGCCGCCGGCGGCGGGCGTTATCGGTCGAGGCACCGTGGCGGTTTACTTCAGCGCGCTGGGTCTGGGCTACATGCTGCTCGAGCTCGCGGTGTTCCAGCGCGTCATCATGTTCGTGGGCGAGCCGGTCGTCGCGGCGGCCCTGGTGTTCACCGTCTTCCTGATCGGTTCCGGCCTGGGAAGCGCGGGCGCCCCGACCACCGCACGGCCCCGTGACGCGGCGCGCATCTTTCTGGCCATCGCCGCGGGGCTGGTCCCGGCCATCGCGGTGTTGTGGCCCCTTTCCGATCAGGTGCTTGGTATGCCGCGCCTTCCCGGCACGGTGGTGCTGGCGGCCGCGCTGGCGCCGCTCACCTGGGCCATGGGCCGCGCGTTTCCCTGGGCGCTGCGCCTGCTCGCCGGGCGGGACCGATGGGTGCCGTGGGCGTGGGGCATCAACGGGTTCGCGTCAGTGGTGGCCGCGTCCCTGGCAGTGCTGATCTCGGTGCAATGGGGCCAGCCCGCGACCCTGGGTGCCGCCATGGCCTGCTATGCGGTGGCCGCCCTCGTCGCTCTGCGGTGGGTTGGTGGGGGACAGGGCTCTGGTGAACTCGACTGCTGATTTTTGACCATTTGGCGGTCTGGAGCCATTGGTGTGGTTACAAGACCCAGCCGCGTGATCGGACCGGTGCCGGGGGTCGTCCCCCAGGACCGCTGTAAATACGTCCCTGTACGCTCTCGCTCAAACATCCGTGTTTTCGAGAGCCCTGGGGGACGCCCCCGGCACCGGCCCTACCCTCATTGACGCCTGTACTCAAAATGGGCCGGGGTCGCGGTCCAGTTTCTGACTTTAATTGATTAATTGGGTGGGGACCGACGGTAGGAGGCGAGCCCCCTCGCCGATTGCGGCTTCGAGCGACACCTCATCGGCCAGAGGGCTGGCCTCCGGGCTTCGTTTGTCCGCCGCACAGTGCCGGCTGAATGGGTCAATATTTGTGGCGGGGTACACTAGCCCCTGTCAGCCAACGCCGCCTCAATGTAAAGCTGCCGCAATCGCCGGGTCACCGGACCGGGTTTGCCGTCGCCGATCCGGCGGCCGTCGATGCGCACTACCGGCAGGGCGAACGCCGTGGCGCTGGTGATGAAGGCCTCGGCGGCACCGTAAGCCTCCTCCGGTGTGAAAGGGCCCTCCGCCACCGAGAAGGTCTCCTGGTCCGCGAGCCGGAGTATCGCCGCGCGGGTGATGCCGTGGAGGATCAGGTTGTTCAATTGCCGCGTTCTGATCACATTGTCGCTGGTCACGATGAACGCGTTGTTGGATGTGCCTTCGGTGATGTAGCCGTCCTCAACCATCCATGCGTCGTCGGCCCCCGCGTCCAGGGCGGCCTGCTTGGCCATGGAGGGCGCCAGCAGGCCGACGGTCTTGATGTCGCGCCGTTTCCAGCGGATGTCTTCGACGGTTTGGATCGTGATCCCGGTTTCGGCCTGCGGCGATTCGATCAGCGTGTGCGCCTGGGTGAACATGACCAGCGTCGGCTCAGGCCGGACGGGGAAGGCGAAATCCCGATCCGCCGGGCCGCGCGTGAGCTGCAGGTACACCAGGCCCTCCTCCAGGCGGTTTTGCTCGATCAACCGGTTCTGCGCCGCAACGATATCGGCGTCGTCGACGGGCTGCGGGATATTCAACTCGTTGAGGGAGCGATGCAGGCGCGCCAGGTGGGCCTGGTTGTCGACAAGCCGGCCCCGAAGCACGGCGGAGACTTCATAGACGCCGTCGGCGAACAGGAAGCCACGATCGAAAATCGAGACCCTGCCCTGCTCTTCCGGCAGGTACTCTCCGTTCACGTAAACAATGCGGCTCATTGTGCGAATTTCAGGTTTAGCCCCACAACGCCGGCTGCAGGGAATGAATGGTTGTTTCCTCGTAGCGCAATCCCTCGGGCCGGTCGCGGGCGAGCAGCAGCGGTCCGTCCAGGTCCACGACGGCGGCGTCCGCGCACAGCAGCATCGCCGGCGCCATTGCCAGCGAAGTGGCCAGCATGCAGCCCACCATGACCGTAAAACCCCGCTCCACGGCCGCGTGCTTCAGGGCGAGGGCTTCGGTCAAGCCGCCGGTCTTGTCCAGCTTGATGTTGACCATGTCGTAGCGCCCCGCCAACGCCTCCAGGGAGCCGCGATCATGGCAGGACTCGTCCGCGCATACGGGAACCGGACGCGACAGGGCTTCCAGGGCTTCATCGGCGTCCGCCGGAAACGGCTGCTCGATCATCACCACACCGAGGTGGTGGAGCCGTGGTGCGTAGGCGACATACTCCTCGATGCTCCAGCCCTCGTTGGCGTCGACGATGATCCGGGCGTCCGGGGCGCCGCGGCGCACGGCGTCCACGCGCTCCATGTCGCCCTCCCCTGCGAGTTTCAGCTTCAGCAGTGGAGCGTCCCGATGCGCCCGCGCGGCCTCTTGCATGCGCTCGGGCGTATCCACCGACAGCGTATAGGCCGTGGTGATCGTATCCGGAACGGATACCCCGGCCAGCTGCGCCGCGCTCCGGTCCGCCGTCTTCGCCTCCAGGTCCCACAGTGCGCAGTCCAGGGCGTTGCGCGCCGCGCCCGCCGGCAGAAGCGCCTGCAGCGTGTCGCGGTCCAGGTCATTCGCCAGGGGCTCGCGCAGGGCGCCCACCTGGTCCATGACGCTGTCGATGGTTTCACCGTAGCGGCTGTAGGGAACGCATTCCCCCCGTCCGGTGAATCCGCTGCGCTCCAGCACGGCCACCACGACTTCCGCGGACGTCTTGCTGCCGCGGGAGATGGTGAACGTACCGCGAATCGGCCAGGACTCGTGGTGGACCGACAGGGCTATCACAACAGGATATCCACAATCGGTGCCACGCCCAGACGGTACGGGTCCACCGCGGGAAGCGCGTAGGTGTCTTCGAGCTTGTCCAGGTATTCCCGCGCCTCGTTCTCTTCCAGTGCGGCCGTGTTCACGGCAATGCCCGCGAAGCGGACGCGGCGATTGGTCAGCCGCGCGACCTGGAGGTTCTGGTCCATGCATTCCTGGAGATCCGGGAGGGGGTAGTGCGGCAGCCCGCGCATGTGCGTGCGGGTCGGCTCGTGGCACAGCACGAGAACATCCGGCTGGGCGCCGTGCAGCAGGCCCGTGGAGACGCCCGCGAACGAGGGGTGAAACAGCGACCCCTGCCCCTCGATGATGTCCCAGTGGTCGGGGGTATTCTCCGGCGCCAACCACTCCACTGCGCCGGAGATGAAATCCGCCACCACCGCGTCCACCGCGACCCCGGCGCCGTCGATGAGGATGCCCGTCTGCCCGGTGGCCCGGAAATCCACGGACACTCCGCGCTGCTTCAGTTCGTGCTCGAGCGCCAGCGAGGTATACATTTTTCCGCAGGAGCAGTCGGTGCCCACCGGCAGCAGCCGCTGTCCCTGCCTCGGCTTGCCGTTGCCCACTTCGAACGACCGGGTCGCATGCCGCACGTCGTGCAGCTGCAATTCCCGGGTCCCGGCGGTTTCAACGAGCTCCGGGATGTCTGACAGCCTGTTGTGCAGCCCCGAGGCGAGATGAAGGCCGGCATCCAGCGCCTGCTTCAGTACTGCCTTCCACGCATCGGAAATCACACCGCCTCGGTTGGCCACGCCGATCACCATGGTGCGGGCGCCCGCCTGGACCGCCTCGTCGATGCTCATGTCCCTGACGCCGCAGTCGGCCTGGCAGCCCGGAAGCCGCAACTGCCCGACGCAATTCTCCGCGCGCCAGTGACTGATGCCGATTGCCACTTTGGCGGCGAGCTGGTCCGGCGCGTCGCCTAGAAACAGCAGGTAAGGGGTTTCGATGGCCATGTAAATCCTCGTTTCAAGTGACTGTAGGGCACTTCCAGAAACTGCGCCCTTGTAAATATTCAATGGCCGCGGTAGCCGCGTCAGCGCCGTGCTCGAATGCTCATTGCCTTGATGCAAACTGCGGTTCTGCGCACGGTGCTTCCTTGCAGTGATTTTACGGTATATCGCGAGGCCGGGAACTCTTTACATTTGAGCCTGGTCCTGTTCCGGAACTGCGCCGGCCGGCTGCGCCACCGGGACGTTTGTCCGGCCGGGATGCCGGAACCGCCGACCCGTGCTAGATTTTACGGGAACCGAGTATCACGCATCCCGGCAACGATAAGATATGGATTATTCCGCACTGCTGCTGCCTGTTCTGCTGATCATCGGGCTGTTCGCCGGCCTGGTGGTCCTGAAGCGCCGCCTGTTCGACGACGGGCCCGAGCAGGCGCCGATACCCTTTCCTGATCCGGCCGGAAAGGACACCGGTGCCCGGATGACGCCCGTCGCACCGGGCAGCCCCGCGGAACCGGCAACGAAATCCTCCCGGCCGGCGGTTCCCGCCGGCATGCCGGTCGCAAGCCCTGCCGCTTCCACCGCCGGCGAGCTGGCCGGTGTGTCGCTGACGCCCGCGCGCCTGTATCCAAAGCGGGTCCTGCCGCCGGTCCACAAGGCGATCTTCTCCCGCCTCCTGAAAGCGCTGCCCGGTTATGTGGTGCTGCCCGGCATTGCCTACGACCGGTTCCTGGAGGCCCGGGATGGCACGCCGAGTGAGAACACCAGCCTGCAGAACCGCGCCGGACAGCAGCTCGCGGATTTCGTGGTCTGCGACCGCAAGCTCAACGTGCTCCTGGTATGCCAGGTTGAGGACGGCACCGTGCTGCCGGCGCGCATCCAGGAGCGCGAAAAAATGCTGCAGAGAGCGGGGCTTCGCCTGCTGCGCTGGAACGTCGACGCCCCGCCGGATCCCGGAAAGCTCTTGAGCACGGTACAGACCCTGGAGAAGCTGAATACCAGCACCGCCAGGACCCGTTAGGACCGCTGATTGAGGCTGCCCGGCCCGGCGGTCCGGGTTCGATGCTCGACAACTATCTCCTGTAGACAAATCCGGGGTCGTCGAGAGCCGGGCGGAGCCGGGACGGTCTGTCAGGGTCGCTGTGAATATATCCCTATACGCTCTGGCTCAAACATCCCTGTTTTCGACAGCCCTGACAGACCGTCCCGGCTCCGCCCGCCATCTTCTATCCGGTGGACTCGAACAATCTCCGGTCAATGTGGAAAGGTTGACGCTGGGTCCCACGATATGTCGGCCGTAAAGGCCGACCCACACGGTCTTCGTTCCACTCTCGACGATCCGCCATACACGTCCGGACAATGTTTATCTTGTGTCCGGCTCGATCCGGCGAAATATCCGGTCGGAACGGACAGTCAGCAATTGTCCGGATCCGGCATCAGGGCGTCGAATTCCTGCAGGAGCACGACCAGATTACCTTCGTCTCCGCTGATGTCGGCGAAGTAGAGCTCGACGGCGGGGGTGATCCGGCTGGGCGCCGCCAGAGGCACGCTCATGGCCAGGGTCTCGCGCATGCGCGGCACGAACACCCATTGCAGCCACTGGGGGATGCTCATGGTATCGAAGCAGAACGGGTTGGGACTCCGGAATGCCTCGGCGGGCGGCGGCCTCCCTTCCCAGAGGTCCAGGCGTTTCAGCTCCCCCTCGATCTGGTCCAGCAGGCCCGCCAGTCGCTCCGGGTACTCCACCGGCTCAGCGCGACGCGCGCGGGAACAGCCGGAAGAAATTCTCGCTGGTGGCCTCGGCCACCTCGTCGTAGGAAATGCCCCGGAGCTCGGCGACATATTCGGCGGTGTGCTTTACGTAGGCCGGCTCGTTGGTCTTGCCCCGGTACGGCACGGGCGCGAGGTACGGACTGTCGGTTTCCACCAGGATGCGGTCCAGCGGCGCCTTGCGCGCCACTTCCTGGATGGGTCGGGCGTTCTTGAATGTCACGATACCCGAGAACGAAATATAGAAGCCCAGCGCCAGGGCCTGCTCCGCCATCTTCCAGTCCTCGGCGAAACAGTGCATCACCCCGCCCACTTCACCGGCGTGCTCCTCGGTCAGCAGACGGATGGTGTCGTCGGGCGCATCCCGGCTGTGGATGATCAACGGCATGCCGCACTCCCGCGCCGCGCTGATGTGGCGGCGAAACCGGTCTCGCTGCCAGTCCAGGTCGCCGTGGCTGCGGAAGTAGTCCAGTCCCGTCTCGCCGATTGCCACCACCCGCGGATGGTCGGCGAGCGAAACGAGCTCGTCCGCGTCCGGGTCCCGGCCGTCCCGTTCGTTGGGATGCACGCCCACGGAGGCGAATATGTGACTGTGCCGCTCGGCCAGCGCCAGCACCTGCGGGAGATCCTCGAGATTGACGCTCACGCACAACAGGTAGCGGACGTCGTTGTCACGGGCGTTGGCCAGTACATTCTCGATCCTCGGGTAGAGGGGATCGAAATCGATGTGGCAATGGGAGTCAACCAGGTACATAAAGGAGAGCGGTCCGGCCCGAGGCGCCGGCGGGTTACATGGTGTGCGTCTGGCGTTCCGATTTCAGCGCGCCGCCCAGCAGGGTCTCGATCTTGGTGCGGGCTTCGTGGGTGTCGCTGTCCTTGAACTGAATGCCAATGCCCGCCGCGCGGTTGCCCTGGGCGCCCACCGGGGTGACCCAGACCACCGTTCCCGCCACCGACAGCTTGTCCCGCTCCTCGAGCAGGGTAAGCAGCATGAAAACCTCGTCGCCGATCTCATAGCGCTTGCTGGTGGGAATGAACAGCCCGCCGTTCTTGAGAAACGGCATATAGGCGGCAAACAGCGCGCTTTTGTCCCGAATCGTCAACGACAAAACGGACGGCCTGACTGCCTGTGGTTGGTCGCTGGATTCGTTCGCCGCCATGTTCTATGCGCTCCCGGTCACGGCCCACCGCATCCGGATCAGTGTATCTTCGAGCGACAGGGTGGGATCGAGCGGCCCATCGAGATCCTGCCGCATCCGGCCGATGGTATCGATTAGATCAAATGTAGCCTGTAATTGTAACCGCTGCGCCCGTTTTTGCAGCCATTGCCCAACATCCGGGTTGAACAGCCGATCCGCCGGCGCACCCAGACGGCAGCGGACCAGGTCCACCAGCACTTTCTGAGACAGTACCAATGCGTCCCCCAGTCCGACTTTTCGTATGCCGAGTTCGGCGACCGACGCCGGATCCGACTTGCCGCTGTACAGGGCTTCCAGGCCCTTCACCCACTGCTGCCGGAGCGGTATGCGGTCCTCCTCCACCAGGCGCAAGGCCTCCAGCGGCGCCCCCCCGGCCAGATTCAGCGCGACGTCGGCGGCGTCCCCGTCGATGCGCCCGGCCAGCCACTCGCGGGCCCCGTCCCGGGACGGCATGGAAAAGGTAACGATGGCACAGCGGCTGCGAACCGTGGCCGGCAGCCGGTGGGCCTGGTCGGTCACGCAAACCAGCAACGTGTCCGGCGGCGGTTCCTCCAGGAGTTTCAGCAGCGCGTTCGCGGCGTTGATATTCATCATGTGCGCGTCCAGCAACAGGACGATCTTGTAGCGGCTGCTGTGGACGCGGGTGCTGACCGCTTCGATCAGATGGCGGATCTGGCCGATGGTGATGACCGTTTTCGGCTTTGTACCCTTGGCGCGTTCCTCAATGTGGCGACGCGCGTAGCGGTGGTGCAGCGCCTCGCTGTCCTCAGTATCGATCTCCCGGGCAATGACATGGATGTCCGGGTGCGTGCCGGCATCGAACAGCTCGCCGGCCCGCGGGTCGGACTCGGCGGTGAGATGCCTGGCAAATGCCATGGCGCACCGGGTCTTTCCCACCCCCGCCGGTCCCGCAAACAGCCAGGCGTGGGTCGAGCGCGCCCGTGCCGCCACCAGATGCTCCCATATCGAGCGGTTCCACGGATGGACCGGCGTCATGACCGCCCCGCCCGCTGCGGCTCGAGGCCCGGCGCGCTGATAAAGCGTTTCATGATGGCTTCCACCTCCCGGCCGACCTGGTCCAGGCTCCGGGCGGCGTTGACGATCCGGACCCGCTCCGGTTCCGCCCGGGCGCGCGACAGGTAGGCCCGCCGGACCTTGTCGCGGAATGTTCCGGCTTCGGACTCGAAGCGGTCCCGGCCTGTCGCCCGCATGGCGCCGGTGGCGCTGTCAATGTCGAACAGGATCGTCAGGTCCGGTCTCAAGTCACCCTGGACGAGCTGCTCCAGATCGGCGATGGCCGTGCTGTCCACGCCCCGGCCGCCGCCCTGATAGGCGTAGGTCGCGTCCGTGAAGCGATCGCAGACCACCCAGTTGCCGGCGGCGAGCGCCGGCCGGATCACCGAGCTCAAGTGCTGGGCGCGGGCCGCGAATATCAACAACAGCTCCGCCGTGGCATCGATCTCCGGGCCGTCGCGATGCAGCACGAGGTTGCGGATCTCATCGCCGAGGGGCGTGCCGCCCGGCTCGCGGGTCCGAACCACCGCGAACCCCGCGTCGCGCACGATCCGTTCCATGCGGTCCAGGTTCGTGGTTTTGCCGGCGCCGTCCGGGCCTTCCACGGTTATGAACCGTCCCGTCCTGCCCGGGTCCGTGCTCATGAACCGGTGCCGGCGGGTTTCCGCGCCGGGCCGGAGCGAAGACGCGGCTGCGAGGAGTTCACGAACCGTTGCCTCCCGCTGCGGAACACCGTGGCCGGCGCATCGAACCCCGGCGGAAACAGCAGACAGACGGAGGCCACGCGGCGATGCTCAGTTCTCGGGTTCATCCGCCCCGTCCTCTTCGCCCGATTCCGACCGGCTGCGGCGATTAATCTGGTACTCCGCGACCGCCCGGTTGTGCTCGGCGAGGGTATCGGAAAACTCGTGGGAACCATCGCCCCGGGAAACAAAGTACAGGGCCGTGGTCTCTGCCGGATTCAAGGCGGCATGCACCGAAGCCCGCCCGGGCATGGCGATCGGCGTGGGCGGCAGGCCGGCGCGGGTGTAGGTATTGTGCGCCGTATCGGACTCCAGATGGGCCCGGGTCAGGTTACCGTCGAAATCGTCGCCGAGCCCGTAGATCACCGTCGGATCGGTCTGCAGACGCATTCCCTTTCGCAAGCGGTTGTGAAACACCCCGGCGATTGTGCGCCGCTCCGCGCTGCGGCCGGTTTCCTTCTCGATGATGGACGCCAGCACCAGGGCTTCGTACCTGTTCTCGAGATCGACCGCCTGGTCACGGTTCTCCCATTCCTCGTCCAGCACCCGCACCATCGTGGCATGCGCCCGTCCCAGTATGTCCAGATCCGACATGTCGGCCGTGTAGTGATAAGTGTCCGGGAAAAACCAGCCTTCGGGATTCTTCTGTTCAGCATCGAGACGCTCCATGATCCCGGCTCTGGTGAGGTCGCGGGTTTCGATACGAAGCTTTTCAGCGCCGTAGAGCGCCTGCCGGAGCTCGGCGAAGGTCCAGCCCTCGATCAGCGTGATCGGTCGCTGTATCACCTTGCCGGACACGATAATTTTCAGCACTTCATCCACGGTGGCATCGGACGGGATGAAATACTCACCCGCGTGCAGGCGCCGGGTGTAGTCACTGGCATAGGCCCACAAGGTGAACGTATAGGGCTCGCTCAGGACCTCTTCCTCCACCAACCGCTCCGCGATGCGCTTGACTCCGCTTCCCGGGCTGACGACGAAGGAGTCGGAGCCCGACTTCACCGGCTGCAGGCCGGACCAGTACACGTACCCGGCGCCGGCCAGCACCAGCGCCATAAAGCCGAGCACCACGGTGCCAATCAGATATCGCCAGATTCTTCTCATACAGTCGGTCTTGCGGGACTCCAGGGACAGTCCCGATAGCATAGCGGTAATGATCCGCCCGCGTCACCGGCCGGGGACCAGCTGCGCAATCGCACCGGGCGTCTGTCGTTCGACTTCTGCGGCGGTGCCGGGATGGCATGCCGCCCCGCGCCGTCGATCATGACCGCGTGCGGCCGGCAGGCTCAGTCGAAGCGGGTCAGCGCGATGGTGCCGTTGGTGCCGCCGAACCCGAACGAGTTGCTGAGGGCGGCGCGAATTCTGGCTTCCCGCGCGGTATTGGGCACGAAATCGAGATCGCATTCCGGATCCTGATCGTGCAGATTGATGGTCGGGGGAATCACGCCCCGGTCGATTGCCAGTGCCGTATACACGGCCTCCACGCCGCCGGCGGCACCGAGGAGATGTCCCACCATGGACTTCGTGGAACTGACCGCCAGCTTGCGGGCGTGGTCTCCCATGCTGCGCTTGATGGCGACGGTTTCCGCCAGGTCACCCAGCGGCGTGGAAGTGCCGTGGGCATTGATATAGTCGATATCGTCGGGGTTAAGGCCGGCGTTGCGCAGACAGTTGTCCATGCTGGATGCCGCGCCTTCGCCGCCGGGGGCCGGCTGCGTCATGTGGTGGGCGTCCGCGCTCATGCCGAACCCGGCCACTTCCGCGTAGATATGAGCACCGCGCGCCCGGGCGTGCCCGGCTTCCTCCAGCACCACGACGCCGGCGCCTTCGCCCATCACGAAACCGTCCCGGCCGGTGTCCCAGGGCCGGCTGGCCGTTGCGGGATCGTCGTTGCGGCCGCTCAGGGCCTTGGCGTTGGAGAAGCCGGCCATGGCGGTGGGGGTGATGGCGGCTTCGGTACCGCCCGCCACCATCATGTCGGCGTCGCCGTACTCAATCAGGCGCGACGCTTCGCCGATGGCATGGGTGCCCGTGGTGCAGGCGGTTACCATGGAAAGATTGGGGCCCTTGAGCCCGAACATGATGGACAGGTTGCCCGAGACCATATTGATGATGGACATCGGGACATAGAATGGAGACACGCGCCGCGGCCCCTTTTCCCTGTGCAGCAGGGTGGTCTGCTCGATGGTCTCCACTCCGCCGATGCCGGAACCTATGTAGACGCCGATACGAGGGGCGTTCGCTTCCGTCACGTCGATGCCGCAGTCCTTGACCGCATCGATGCCGGCGGCCATGCCGAGCTGGATGAACCGGTCCATCTTGCGGGCTTCCTTCGGACTCAGCCAGCGGGAGACGTCAAACTCGTCCGCCTGGCCGGCGATGGTGCAGGCCATGCCCGCCGGGTCGAACGCGGTAATCGGTCCGATACCGCCGACGCCGCCGGTGATGTTCGTCCAGTTGGCCTCGATGCCGACCCCGACCGGGGAAATAATACCCAGCCCGGTTATCACAACCCGGCGTCTGCTCATGATGCGTCCCCGCAAACTCTGCTCATTGGGTGGACATTTAAGTCATGCCAGCAAAAAGCCGCTGCAGCGCATCGCGGCGCAGCGGCCTCCCGACACCGGCGACCCGCATCACGTATTATTGTTGATGTAATCGATGGCCTGCTGAACCGTGGTGATTTTTTCTGCTTCTTCGTCCGGAATTTCGGTATCGAACTCTTCTTCCAGAGCCATGACGAGCTCAACGGTATCCAAAGAATCCGCGCCCAAATCATCTACGAACGATGCTTCCGCCGTTACCTGCTCCTCTCCCACGCCGAGTTGCTCGACGACGATCTTCTTTACGCGTTCTTCGATACTGCTCATAAGATTGGTTTCCTCCAAGAATAGCCGGCCTCTAAAGGCCGCATAGTTAACAACAAACTAATTTTCAAGTCCAACCCAATTCAAAGCCGGGCCGGACATGCCGAAATTTCTGAAGATGTCGCCATAACATCCTGATAATACTGGCCTTGATCAACCCATGTACATGCCGCCGTTGACATGAAGCGTCACGCCGGTGACATACCCCGCGGCCGGAGAAACCAGGTACAGAACCGCCTGGGCGATGTCCTCCGGATCCCCCAGACGGCCCAGGGGGATCCCCGACAAAAGTTCGCCGCGCTGGGACTCGGTCAGGGCCCGCGTCATGTCGGTATCGATGAAACCCGGGGCTACGGCGTTCACGGTAATGCCCCGGTTGCCGACCTCCCGGGCCAGTGACTTCGTGAACCCGATGAGCCCGGCCTTGGCGGCGCTGTAATTGGTCTGCCCGGGGTTCCCCGATACGCCCACCACGGAGGTGATGCTCACAATCCGGCCCCGGCGAGCCTTGGTCATGCCCCGCAGGCAGGCTTTGCTTACCCGGTATGCGGATTTGAGGTCCGTATCCAGCACCGCATCCCATTCCTCCTCCTTCATGCGCAGCAGCAGGTTGTCCCGGGTGATTCCCGCATTGTTCACGACAATGCCCGGTGCGCCGTACTCCCCGGTAATCTCGGCGACCAGCCCGGTCACCGCATCGCTGTTGGTGACGTCCAGCCGGGCGCCCCGCCCCTTTATGTCCGCCTCGGCGAGATACGCCGAGATCGACCCCGCCCCGTCGTCCGATGTAGCGGTGCCCACCACCGTGGCGCCGGCGCCGCCCAGGGTGGCGGCGATGGCGCGGCCGATGCCGCGGGTGGCGCCGGTGACCAGACAGATTTCATTATTCAGTGAGGTCATGGGTCTGTATGCCGGTGTTGATGGCTTCGAAAGGCGCGAGTCAAACGGTTTTCGCTCAATAACGCAACAGTGCCGAGCCCCAGGCGAATCCGCCGCCGAAGCCCTCCATGATGATGGTGTCGCCGCGTTTGATCCGGCCGTCGCGGACCCCCTCGTCGAAGGCCATGGGGATGGAAGCCGCGGAGGTGTTGCCGTGCCGGTCGACGGTGACGATGACCTGATCCATGCTCATCTGCAGCTTTTTGGCGGTGGCCGCGATGATGCGGATATTCGCCTGGTGCGGCACCAGCCAGTCGACGTCGGATTTCTGCATGCCATTGTGGTCGAGGGTCTCATCGACGATGTCCCCCAGGGCCTTCACCGCCCACTTGAACACCTCGCTGCCCTGCATCTGGGTATAGGCCTCGCCCCGCACGACCTGGGAATAATTGGACGAGACCCCGGATGACACGTTGAGCAGCTCGTGGTAGCGGCCGTCGGCGTGCAGATGGGTGGAAATGATGCCCGGCTCGTCGGCGGCCTCCAGTACCACGGCGCCGGCGCCGTCGCCGAAAAGCACGCAGGTGTTGCGGTCCGTCCAGTCCAGGATGCGCGTGAACGTCTCTGCGCCCACCACCAGCGCACGGGTACAGCCGCCGGTCTGAAAGTACCGGTGCACCACATCCATGGCATAGACGAAGCCCGCGCAGACCGCCTGGACGTCGAAGGCCGGACAGCCCGTGCGGATCCCCAGGCGGTTCTGCAGGAGGCAGGCGACGCTCGGGAAAACCAGGTCCGGGGTCGTGGTCGCCACGACGATCAGGTCCAGGTCCGAGGGCTGGATACCCGCCGCCTGTATGGCGCGCCGGGCGGCCTGCTCCGCCAGGTCGGAAGTCATCTCGTCGGCCGCCGCGACATGGCGTTGCCTGATGCCGGTGCGGGCGACGATCCATTCGTCCGTGGTGTCGAGGGTGGCCTCCAGTTCGGCGTTCGGCATGATCCGTTCCGGCAGATAGCTGCCCGTCCCGGTGACGCGGGCAGTCTTCAAGCGGATGCTCCCTGCATCAGCTGCGCCAGCTCGGTGCGGATATTGTCCGGCACCTGGTGCCGCGCCTGCTGCACCGCCTCGGTGATGGCCTGGTGGAACGCCAGCACGTCGGCGCTTCCGTGGCTCTTGATGACGATGCCGTTCAGCCCCACGAACACGGCACCGTTGTATCGGCGGTGGTCGATGCGCCGGCGGAACCGTTTGATCACGGGAATCGCACACAACCCGGCGAGACGCGTGAGGACATTGGAATTGAATTCCTCCCGCATCAGCTGGGTGATGAACTGAGCCAGGCCCTCGCTGGTCTTGAGGGAGACGTTTCCGTCAAAGCCATCGCAAACGATCACGTCTACATCGCCCGTGTAGATGGCATCGCCCTCGACATATCCCTTGAAGTTGATATTGCTTTCACGTATCAGCTTGTTCGCTTCCTTGATCGTTTCGTTGCCCTTGATGTCCTCGACGCCGATATTCAGCAGCCCTACCGACGGGGACGGCTTGTCTTCCAGATATTTCACCAGAATGGACCCCATCAGGGCGAACTGCAACAGCAGGTATGCCGGGCTGTCTACATTCGCCCCCAGGTCGAGCATGTGGACATGCCCCCGCAGGGACGGGATCCGGCCGACGATGGCGGGCCGGTCGATGCCCGGCAGGGTCTTGAGCACGAAACGCGCGCCGGCCATCAACGCCCCCGTATTGCCGGCGCTGACGCATGCGTGCGCCTCCCCGGACTTGACCATATTGATGGCGACGCGCATCGAGGAATCCTTCTTGTTGCGCAGCGCCAGTCCGGGAGGCTCGTCCATACTGACGATTTCCGACGCCTGTTGAATGCGCAGCCGGCTGTTGAAGCGCGACTCGCCGGCACCGAGGTGGTCTTCGATGTCCCGGGAGCGCCCCACCAGGATGAGGTTCAGATCCGGATTGTTTTCGAGCGCGCTGATGCACGCCGGGATGGTTACCGACGGACCATGGTCACCGCCCATTGCATCGACAGCAACGGTTGTGGTCACAGTATCAATTCCGCGTGAAACGTACCACCCGGGACGGGCAGCGGGTGATCGGCTATTCCGAGTCTTCCTGGATTTCCACGACTTTCTTGCCGCGGTAGTAGCCGGTCTCCGTGATGTGGTGACGCCGGTGCAGCTCGCCCGTTGTCGAATCAACGGACAGGGTCGGGCCTTTCAATGCGTCGTGGGAACGGCGCATATCGCGTTTCGAGGGTGTTTTACGGTTCTGTTGTACGGCCATGAGCTTCTCTGCTTTCCAGCAAATGGATCGGTTTTCGGCGGCGTGCGTCGCCCCCGGTGCAAGGTCGGCGCATCATATAGATGGACGCCCATTGTGTCAAAGCGTAGTGGAAATCCGGCGGCGGGCTTTATGCCGGAAAATCAGATACTTGCAATCGCGGGTGTTGACGGTGCCCGGCACGCCCCCGGGGCCATTCACCGACCCGTGGGCCATGGCCCGGTTCGGAAGCCCGATCGATGTGGTCGGTGTGTTGCCGGGGGGTCGGGCTGGTGACGGGGGCCATCCGCCAGGGCCGCTGTGAATACTTCCCTGTACGCTCTGGCTCAAACATCCCTGTTTTCGACAGCCCTGGGGGATGGCCCCCGTCACCAGCCCTGGCCTGCGGGCCTCCGAACCTGGCCAGGGCCCTGGGGGACGCGCCGCCGATCGAGTCTGGAACGCTCCGAATGTCACCAATTCAGCGGCGGGGTACCCTCGCCGCCCGAGTGACAAACGACGGCAGGCAGGCATCGATAGCTCCGTGTGTGGGTCAGGCTTCATGCCTGACATGTCTGCCTTAAAGGCCAATCTACACGGATTGGGGATTGCCGACAGATCTCTGCGTCTATCGCCCGGCGGGTATAGGGGAATGTAGAATTCCGGATCCGAACCGGGGATTGCTGGGGCAATGCAGCCGGACACCACACCGGCAACCAGGCCCCGCGCCAGCCAATACGATAATACGCATGCCCGAACACCACGCGAGCGACGCCCCTCCGGCCGCGGCCGAGGCAGGCCCAGTGCCGGCTTCGGCCTCCCGCCTGCTGGTGGTGATGCCGTCCTGGGTCGGGGACTGCGTGATGGCGACTCCCCTGCTGCGGGCGATCCGCCGGCATTACGAGGCCGCCGGCCGGGAGACGTATATGGCTGCTTACCTGCGCCCTCACCTGGCGCCCCTGTTTTCGTCCGAAACCGGGTTCGACGCCTGCATCGAAGGCCGGCCGGCCGGGCTGCTCGGCCCGCTGCGCGAGGCGGGCCGACTGCGGCGGCACGGGTTCGATACGGCTCTGATCCTGCCGAACAGCTTCCGGGCCGCCTTGCTGACCTGGCTCGCGCGCGTTCCCCGGCGCATCGGCTATGACCGGGACGGGCGCGGCCCGCTGCTCACGGGGCGGGTGCCCTGCCCCGCGTCCGGCGGCCGGCGCGCGCCCGTGCCGCTGGTGGAATACTACCTGAAGCTTGCGGAGCCGCTTGGTGTCGAGGTGGCCGGAGACAGGTCTCCGCGCCTGGCTCCCCGGAAAGCGGATATCGCCCTCGCCCGGGGCATGTTGGAATCCCGGGGAGTCTCGCCCGAACGCCCCATCGCGCTGCTCAATCCCGGGGCTTCCAAACCGGGCAAGCGCTGGCCCGCGGGGCGTTTCGCGGCGCTGGCGGACCTGCTCCACGATCGCCACGGCATGCAGATCCTCATCAACGGCGCCCCGAACGAGCGCGAACTGATCCAAGACGTCGCGGACCGGGTCGAACACGCCGTGATCCTGGATTTGTCGCGACACGATACAACTCTCGCAGCACTGGCCGCCTTGTGCACACTGGTGGATCTCGTGGTGACCAACGACACCGGGACCCGGCATATCGCCGCCGCGGTCGGTTTCGAACGCTTGCACAGGGGGGAACCGGCGCCCGGTATCGTGACGATATTTGGTACAGTACGACCTGAATGGACGACACTGAATTACCCGCGGGAACGGGAGCTGGTCGACCACGCCACCGGTGGTGTCGAGGGCGTCAGCCTCTCACAGGTGGCCGACGCCTGCCGGGTACTGCTGACGCCGGCACCGTCCGGGCGTGACGCGACCCCATCCAACTGAACAGCAGCAACCACACAACCGGCGGGAACACGACTTTGAAAAACATTGGGCAGGCCGCCGACACGCGCACCATGACCCCCATGGTGCCCGCCAGCGTCGGCGACGTCGTGGACCGGCTCACGATACTGAATCTCAAGCACACCCGCATCGCGGAGAGTGATCCGCGGCGCGCGCATGTCGGCAACGAGCGTCGCCAGCTTCAACGGGCCCTCGTCGACCAGTGCGGCTTCGACCTGGATGAGCTGTTCGCCCGCGACCCGGTCCGCGAGCTGGCGGAGGTCAACGGGAAGCTGTGGGACGTGGAGGACGACATCCGCCGCTGCCTGGCGGACGGGGACTTCGGCGACGAATTCCTTCACCTGGCGCGGGCGGTCCCGGAACTGAACGACCGCCGTTCGGCACTGAAGTATCGCATCAACCAGGATGTCGGCTCGGAAATCGTCGAGGTGAAGTCGTATACGGGGTTTGAGATTGGGGGTTAGGGGTTGGCATGTCAGGCCCGAACCCCGAACCCCCACCTACCGAAAATCCCTCGACCGCGACCGCAGTTCCCCCAACCAGCCGCTGTAATCCGTCAGGCGCCCCGCCACCAGGTGCAGGACATCCTGCTCCAGCTGAACCACGCCGCGTACTGCCATCAATTTCGACTGCAGCAGCACCCGGCGCTGGCGTGCTGCCACCTGTGGCCAGACCACGACGTTGATGTGGCCGGTCTCGTCCTCCAGGGTGATAAAAATCACCCCCGAAGCGGAGCCGGGTCGCTGCCGGCAGATCACCAGGCCCGCGGCGGTGGCGGCGGCACCATCGTGCAGGTCCCGACAGGCGGCGGCGCTGTGGACGGCCAGCCGTTCCAGGCGGCCGCGCAGCAGGGCTATGGGATGCCGGCGCAGGCTGAGCCCCACAGCGTCGTAGTCGGCGGCGATATCCTGGATCTCCGCGGGCACCGGCAACAGGGGCTCGGCCTCGTTGAACCGGGGTGCCGGGAACAGCGGCAAGGCGGCCTCGCTCCCGGCGACCTCCCAGAAGGCCTTGTGGCGGTGGCCGGCCAGGGGGCGCAGGGCATCGGCCGCCGCCAGCGCCTCGATGTCATCCGCCTGCAGCCGGGCGCGGCGCTTCAGATCACCGACACTGTTAAACGGTGCCCGGCAGCGGGCGGACACGATGCGCTCGATGGCCGCCTGCGACAGTCCTTTGACCTGGTTCAGGCCGATGCGCAGCACGGGCCCTGGCGCCTCCCCCTCCAGGGACGCCTCCGCACCGCTGGCATGGATGTCGACGGGCCGGACCTCGACGCCGTGGCGCCGGGCGTCCTGAACGAGCTGCGCCGGGGCATAGAATCCCATCGGCTGGCTGTTGAGCAGCGCGCAGGTGAACTCCGCCGGGTGATAGCGCTTCAGCCAGGACGACACGTAGGCCAGCAGCGCGAAGCTGGCGCTGTGGCTTTCCGGAAAGCCGTACTCGCCGAAGCCCTGGATCTGCCGGCAGATCTGGTCGGCGAAACGCTCGCTGTAGCCGCGCGTCAGCATCCCGTCCGTCAGCTTTTTCTGGAATTTCTCCAGGCCGCCCCGCTTTTTCCAGGCGGCCATGCTGCGGCGCAGCTGGTCGGCCTCTCCCGGGGTAAAGCCGGCGGCGGCGATGGACAGCTGCATCACCTGCTCCTGGAAGATCGGTACGCCGAGGGTGCGCGCCAGGACTTTCCTGACCTCGGCGCTCGGGTAGCTCACCGGCTCCAGGCCGCCGCGCCGGCGCAGGTAGGGATGCACCATGTCGCCCTGGATCGGGCCGGGGCGCACGATGGCGATCTGGATCACCAGGTCGTAGAAGCGGCGCGGCCGCAGGCGCGGCAGCATGGACATCTGGGCCCGGGACTCGACCTGGAAGACGCCGATGGTGTCCGCCTCGCAGAGCATGTCGTATACCCCCGGATCCTCCGCCGGGATATCCGCCAGCGTCCAGGTCCGGCCGGTTCGCGTCGAAAGATATCCCAGGGCACGGCGGATGGCGCTCAGCATCCCCAGGCCCAGGACGTCCACCTTGAGCAGTCCCAGGGCCTCCAGGTCGTCCTTCTCCCACTGGATCACCGTGCGCTCCGGCATGGCGGCGTTCTCCACCGGCACCAGGCGGGACAGCTCGTCCTGAGCGATGACGAAGCCGCCGACGTGCTGGGACAGGTGCCGGGGAAAACCCAGGATCTCCTCCACCAGCACCAATAGCTGCCTGAGGCGGGGATGGTCGCCTGTAATCCCCAATTTGTTGACCGCTTCTTCGTGGAGCAGATCCCGGTCCCACCACTGGATGGACTTCGCCAGATGGTCCACCTGGTCCGGGCTGAAGCCCAGGGCCTTGCCGACGTCGCGCACCGCGCTGCGCGGCTGGTAGGTGATTACCGTCGCCGCCAGGGCCGCCCGCTCGCGGCCGTACTTGCGGTAGATGTATTGAATCACCTCCTCCCGGCGCTCGTGCTCGAAGTCGACATCGATATCCGGGGGCTCGCCGCGCTCGCGGGAAATGAAGCGCTCGAACAGCAGGTTCATGCGCGCCGGGTCGACCTCGGTGATTCCCAGGCAGTAGCACACCGCGGAGTTGGCGGCGGAGCCCCGGCCCTGACACAGGATGCCCCGGCTCCGGGCGAAGGCCACGATGTCGTGCACGGTCAGGAAATACGGCTCGTAGCCCAGGTCCTCGATCAGGGCCAGCTCGTGGTCGAGCTGCCGGCGGATCCGGTCCGGTACTCCCTCCTGCGGCCAGCGCGCCGCCGCGCCGTTCTCGGTGAGGGAGCGAAGCCAGGAGATCGGCGTATGTCCCGCCGGGACCAGCTCGCCGGGATACTCGTAGCGCAGCTCGTTCAGGGAGAAATCGCAGCGTTCGGTTATTGCCATGGTCTGCGCCAGCAGCGCCGGCGGATAGATGCCGGCAAGCTGGTCGCGGGAGCGCAGGTGGCGCTCGCCGTTGGCAAACAGTGCCGTACCCAGCCTTTGCACGGGCTTCCCGAGCCGGATGGCGGTCAGGGTGTCCTGCAGCGCCCGGCGACCGCGGCGGTGCATGTGCACATCCCCCGCCGCCACCAATGGCAGTCTCAGGCGTCGGCCCAACTCCCGCAGCGACTCGAGATGCTTGGCATCCCCCGGCGCCAGCAGCAGCTCCACCGCGATCCACAGGCGGCCCGGAAAGCATTCCGCCAGGAAGGCGGCTTCACCGGCAGCCAGTGCCGCCCCCGGCAGCCACAGCGCCAGGCACTCGTCCAGGCCCACGGTCGTCAGGTCGTCCCGGGTCAACCGGTAGCTGCCCTTGGCCGCCGCCCGCCGCCCCCGGGTAATCAGTGCCGACAACGCCGCGTAGCCTTCGCGGCTGGTGGCCAGAAGAACCAGTCGCAAGCCGTCCTCGAGGCGGATCTCACTGCCGATGATCAGCGGCAGACCACGCCGCCGTGCTTCCATGTGAGCACGCACCGCACCGCCCAGCGAGCACTCGTCGGTAATGGCCAGTGCCGCATACCCCAGCTCATGCGCCCGCGCCACCAGCTCCTCCGGATGGGACGCGCCCCGCAGGAAGGAAAAGTTGCTCAGGCAGTGGAGCTCGGCGTAGGGTTGGGACATACTGATATTATATACAGCATCTGGGGGGTCCAGGACCCGTCCACGCCCCCGGAGGCCAGCCCCCTGGCCGATCTCTGTCTGCCCGATCGAACATTCACCGCCGCCGCAATCGGCGAGAGGGCTCGCCTCCTACAGGCGACGCGGGTCGGGGTCCGTCCCATCGCCCCCGCCCCCCTGGCCGATCTGTCGCCGATACAAGGCTTGTCCATGAGGCAGCGAAACGATTAATCTTCAAAACAAACCGGGTAAACGCCGGCAAGCGTTCGCTTGTACCCGCAACCGAATCCAAGGAAAAACAATGAAAACACCGAACTGGTGCTGGTTTGCCGGAATCGTTCTCGCTGCCATCCTCGCGGCCTCACCGGCCCGGGCCGGTGACGTTGCCCTGTTACAGCTCATCGAGGTCCTGCACGACAACGGCACCATCAACGACGAAGCCTACGAGAAGCTGCGGGCGGCAATCGTTTCGGAGGCGCCCGATCAATCCGGGGCCACTGAAGAGGCAACCGTCGAACAAGCCGAGGAAGAAACCGGCGAGCAGGACGCGGCCGCCCGGATCGATTTCGAAGGCCGGAAGCTCAGGGTCGAATCCGCCGACAGCCGGTTCGGCTTCCGTCTCGGCGGCCGGATCATGACGGATGCCGCCCACTACGACGAGGACATCACCCCCCTGGGCAGCGGGACCGAGCTGCGCCGCGTGCGGCTGTCCTGGGACGGCACGCTTTCACGGAACTGGGAGTTCAAGGGGGCCCTGGAAATGGCGGGCGGCGCGGACCTGAAGAGCACCTACCTCGACTATGTCGGCGTGCCTGATACGTATTTTCGTTTCGGCAAATACAAGGAGCCGGTCATCATGGAGGAGCTGAGCAGCTCCAAGTACACGACCTTCATGGAGCGGGCAATGCTCACGGAATTGCACCCCGGCCGGAACGTCGGCCTCGGCGCGGGGCGCAGCGGCGAGCGCTGGGGGCTCAGCGCCGGCGTGTTCGCCGGCCTCGAGGATGGCGAAGAGGAACAGGACGAAGGCCTGGCGTTGTCGGGCCGGTTTCACTACGCGCCATGGTACGGGCCCCGCCACAGCGCCCACCTCGGTATATCCGCTTCCTACCGGGACATGGGCGATTCGCAGGCGATTCGTTTCCGGGCCCGGCCGGAGTCCCACGTGACAGGGGCGCGCCTGGTGGACACGGGCACGGTCGAAGACGTCGACAAGGTCGCCTGGCTCGGTCTGGAAGCCGCCCTGGTGGCGGATTCGCTTTCCCTTCAATCGGAATACTTTGCCGCGGACCTGGGCCGGTCGGGGCTGTCCGATCCGCGCTTCCACGGCTGGTATGCCTCCGCCAGCTGGTTCCTGACCGGCGAGTCCCGGAGCTACGATGCCCGGGACGGCAGCTTCGGGCGGATTACCCCGCACCGTCCATTCGGGCAGGGCGGCCCGGGTGCGTTCGAGCTCGGCCTGCGCTTCAGCCGCCTCGACCTCACCGACGACGACGTGGTGGGAGGCGTGCAGGACAACCTCACCCTCGGCCTCAACTGGTACCCGACGCCCAACATCCGTTTCATGGCCAACTACATCAAGGTGCTCGAGCTGGACCGGCCGGGTAGCGACCTCGACGGCGATACGCCGTCCATATTCCAGATCCGGGGCCAGGCCGACTTCTGATCCCGGTTGACCGGCATTACGGGGGCAATGCCCCCACCGCGCGTAGGAGGCGAGCCCCCTCGCCGATCGCGGCATCGAGCAACGCCTTTTCGGCCAGGGGGCCGGCCTCCTACCCGAATGGCCCGGAGAACAGCTGCGGCATTCTCAGGCCATAGGCAACCAGTGCCAGGCCGGCGCCCACCACCATCGCGGAGACCAGAGACAACACCCGGCCGTCGCCGTTTCTGACCCGCAGATAGGCCAGCGTATACAACGCACCACCGAACACGAGCCCTGTCGCCGCCAGCAGCACCGGCATCAGCGCCAACCATGCGAACGCCGCGACAACCGCCGCCGCGTCGTCCCCGGCTGGTTCCGTCCGCGGCCCGCGCATGTCCCTGCAGAGCTGAAAGGCCAGCAACACCGCGGTGGGCACCAGGATGAATGCCGGGATCAGGTAGGACGTTGAGCGGATCGGCCATGTCATGACGGCCAGGGCGGCCACGAGGCCCAGGAGCGCCAGGGTGAAAACGACCCGTGGTGTGGGAGGTCCGTTACGCACTCGCGCCCCCTTGTCCGCCCCGCCGCTTCCGGACATGCGGCGACAACAGCGACACGACGGTCAACACCACCAGCAGCAGCACCCCGGGCCGGGACCAGAAATCAATGCGTCCGATCGCCTGCAGCTGCATGGTCAGGTTCAGATAGTTCTCGAACAGCGGGGTCAGTATCAATGCGATGACGAAGGGAATCCGCGGCCAATCGTATCGTTTGAGCAGAAACCCCACGATGCCGAATATGAACGCCACCACCACGTCCAGCATCTGCTGCCGGTACAGGTAGGCCGCCAGGGCCCCGATCACGACAATGAACGGCACCAGCCGCTGGGTGGGCAGCAGGGTCACCCGTGCCAGGGGGGTTACGCAGGCCATGCCCAGCAGCGAGGTGATCCAATTGGACAGGAACAGCGACCAGATCAGCACGAACATGAGGTCGGCATGGGTGGTGAGCATGTCCCGGCCGGGAGCGATGCCGTGCAGAGTCAGGACGGTGAGCAGCATCGCGGTCCCGGAGCCACCCGGGATCCCGAAGGCGAGCGTGGGCACGAAGGCGCCCCCGTCCTTGGCATCGTTCGCCGCCTCCGGGGCGATCACGCCGCGGACGTCGCCCCTTCCGAATGTGCCATCCTTCGAGTGCGCCGCGGCATGACCGTAGGCCGCGAAGCTGGCTACCGTGCCGCCGATTCCCGGAATCATGCCGATCAACGTGCCCAGTATCGAGCAGCGCAGGAATACGCCGAAGTGCCGGAATACGCTGGCCACCCCCTCGAACAGGCTGCCTTTCAGTTCCGCGATCCGGGTCCGACCGGAAATCGACACCGAGCTTCCGATCGCCAGCTCCAGGCTTTCGGCCAGCGCGAATATGCCGATGAAGACCGGAACCAGCTTCAGCCCGTCCTGCAGGAACAGCGTGTCGAAAGTGTACCGGGGCTCCGCGGTATGCGGATCCAGGCCCACGAATGCCAGAAGACAGCCGATTCCGGCCATGGCGAGCCCCTTTACCGGCGAGCCGCGTGCCAGAACGGCGACGGTGGTCAGACCCCAGATCACCAGCATAAGCAGCTCCGCCGGCCCCAGCCAGAGCATAGCCGGCCGCATGAACGGGATCAGCAGGATCAGCATCAGCAACCCGACGGTGGAGCCCAGCGCCGATGCCATGGCCGAGCTGCCAATGGCGGTCCTGGCCCGACCCTGCTGTGCCATGGGGTAGCCGTCGATCAGGGTGGCGGCGTTGGAGTTCTTGCCGGGGATATTCAGCAGTATCGCCGTTACCGAGCCCATGAACGTCGCGCCGCCGACGAATGCCCCGAAAAGCAGCATGATCGGAAGCGGGTCCCAGGTCAGTGTGAAGGGAATGGCCATGGCCATCAGCGCCACCCCGCTGACGCCGGGAATGAGCGAGATCAGCATGGCGAGCAGTGTGCCGGCCACCGGATACAGGATATTGGGCCAGGAGAAGACCAGCCAGAATCCGTCGACAGCGGCTTGCAATACGGCTTCCATTCGATGCCCGGCTCAGGATCCGGCGCGTGTCGGTGCCACCGGCCGCTACTTACCGTATCGTTCGCTGGCCGCCTTCAGAATCGCCGCGAATCCCGCCACGTCCGGCTGGATGGCCTGTATCCGCGCCGCGGCGTCTTCTCCCCGCGCCACGTCGAGATACAGGTTGGCCGCTGCCGCATTCCTGACAAACGCCTCGTCGCTGAGCGCGGCATGCAGCGCGCCCCGCATGCACTTGGCAAGGTCCGGATCGAGGCCCCGGGGCGCGGCAATCAGCCGCCCGGCCCGGGTGAGCTCGACAAGAGCGGTGGCCTGTGCCTGGATCCGGTCAACATCCCGGTTCGACAGTGTCGCCGCCCGCGCAGCCAGGCCGTCCGGGCCCGCCAGGACCGGCACGCTGCGGAAGACGGAATCGTTGCTGACCGGCTCAGTGGACACCTGGAGCCAGGGCCGCAGTTCTCCGGCATCGATGGAAGACAATAGCGAACTGTACGAATGAGCCACTGCGTCGACGTCGCCCCTCAATATGCCCAGCACCCCGTCCTGGCTACCTTTGAAACCCGTGATGATCTCGATGTCCAGGTCCAGGATGTGGCTCGCCAGCACGATGTCCACGAAGCTCAGCGTGCCGGGGCCGCGGGTTCCGAACACGATCGGCCTCGACTGTCCTTGCTCGATGAGAACGTCCAGGGGCGGCATTGGGCTGCCGGCCCCCTTCGCCCAGATATGCCGGCTCGAGGCGACCCGGCCGAGGATCGTGAAGTTCGTCGCCGGGTCGGGTACCGGGTCCGCTTCGAAAGCCGCCGCCATCATCAGCCCGGGGCCATTGAGGATCCCGATGGTCAAGCCATCCGGATCCGCATTCATGATCTCCGCCGCCCCGATTCTCCCCCCCGCCCCGGACCGGTTCTGGACGATGACATGGGCACCGGTATACTTTTCGTAGTACGGTGCGATCAGCCGGGAGTAGGTATCATAGCCGCCTCCGGGAGAGCTGGGGACGATCCAGTTAACCGTCGCGCCGTCGAAACGACCGTCGCAGTGTTGCCCGGCGTGGATGAGCGGTCCATACGTCATGGATACCGCGGCAAGAAGAACAAGAAGCCATGGCGACCGGAATGGTTCGTTTTTCATCGTATTGGCAGGGAGTGTGGAGCAATTATTTTCCACAGTTTAACTTGAATTCGTCCGTGGTCGACACCCGTCTTAAAGGCTTGAATCGTGGATGACACCCATAGTCATCCGGCTCTATGCCGATCCGCTATCACCGGGATCGAGTGGCCGGCGATACCCGGGCAGTCGGCGGCCCTGATGCTGTCCATGCTGGATCAGCTTGAAGCCACGCAGTGGTGGACGGCAGCAGAACTGTACCAGCACCAGATGCGACAAGTTCAGTCTCTTATCCATCACGCTGTCACCCATGTTCCCTTCTACGGCGGCGGAGAAGGTGAAACACCAACGACGCCTGCCGCGGACAGCATGCCGGATTGCAAGGACTGGGCCAAGCTCCCGGTGTTGACCCGGGTAGAAGTCCAGAACAACTACGACGCGCTCCGAAGCCGGCAGGTACCCGAAGCCCACGGTACGGTTACGGACGTAAACTCCTCGGGTTCCACCGGCCGGCCGGTCACCGTCCGCACTACCCGACTAGCACGGATGTTTGCCGCGATAAGCGGATTGCGGGCGCACCGCTGGCATGACCGGGACCTGAGCGGAAAGCTCGCGTTGATACATATTGATCGTGAAGAGCGTGCAGTGTATCCCGACGGTCTGGCGCAGCCCGGCTGGGGCTGGCCCGCCAGCCATATCTACAGAACCGGACCGGCCGCGATGCTCACTCTGCGAACACCGATCGCGGACCAGGTGGAATGGCTGCAGCGACAGAACCCCGACTATTTGTTGTCGTGTCCTTCCAATCTGCTGGTGCTCGCTGAGTATTTTTCGGATCATGGGATTGCCCTTCCCCGGCTGCGGGGCGTTGCCACAATCATGGAAGTCGTTACGCCGGAGTTGCGGGATGCCTGTCGCCGGGCATGGGGGTTGCCGGTTGTCGACATGTACACGACGAAAGAAGCCGGCGCGATCGCCCTGCAGTGCCCCGAACACGAGCATTATCACGTCATGGCGGAGGACGTTCTCGTTGAAGTCCTCGATGAGGACGGATCACCATGCCATCCCGGGGAGGTGGGGCGCGTGGTGGTAACCCCGCTGCACAACTACGCCATGCCGCTGCTGCGCTACGAGATCGGCGACTACGCGGAGGTCGGAGCGCCCTGTTCCTGCGGCCGGGGCCTGCCCGTGCTCAACCGTATTCTCGGGCGGGTTCGCAATATGCTGATCCTGCCGGACGGTACCCGGTATTGGCCGTCCGTCAAACGCCGAAAGCTTGTCGAGAACTTTCCCGTCACACAGCATCAATTGGTGCAGAAGGATCCCGGGACGCTCGAATTTCGTCTGGTGACCGCCAGGGCGCTGACGGTCGGGGAGCAAAACGAGATCCGGACGCTCATCCTGGAACGCCTGCCCTGCCCTTTCGACATTGCAATCAAGCGTGTCGATCGCATCGAGCGCGGTCCGGGCGGCAAGTTCGAGGACTTCTACTCCGAGATTGCCCGTTAGCCCGTTGTCCTCACAGGCCGCCTCGCCGCTACGCCCACGTAGCGGATGCCACCCGGCAACTCCCGCTCCCGTCGCCATTCTCTCCGCTGTGGCGGTTCCAGCCCGCTGATCTCGACCTCGAATCCAGCATCAAGAAAATCCTGCTCGAAGGCCGGCTGGGACCGAATGCCGAATGTACTTGATGATTCGCGGTATTGACGGGCCAGATCCGCGAGCTCCGCCGGCGTTGCGTCGATGGAATCCTGGATGGCTGCAGCGCGTTCCGCCACCAGGGCACAGAAGGCATCGGTTTCCCGTTCGTCATAAGGCAACGGTGACAGCGGATCACCTCCCCCGGATGGCCGCCGGATCCGGTTGACGGTCACCGCCACCCCACCCGGACGAAGCGCGTCGTACCAACTTTCCAGCACCAGGCGCCGGTCACGGGGCGGGAACCAGCTCAGGAAGGAATGGGTGCATATGACATCGAAACGCTCGTCCGGACGGTACGCCTTGATGTCAGTGCACACGGTGGTGAGAGAAACACCCTCGCGCTGCGCATACCAACGGCAAAGTTCCAGCGGCGTATGGCAGCGATCCACGACCGTAACCGCGGGCTCCACTCCCATCTCCCGGCAGACGTGCACCACGTGCATCAGCTGGTCCTGATCGGCGCACCCGGAGATCAGCACCCGTCGGACCGTGTCGGATGAAGCGAACTGACGCAGGCGTTCCGTGTAGTAAACGTGATGTGAGGGGGACGTGACCAGGTCTAGAAGGCGCCAGTATGGCCGTAGTCCGTGGTAGCCGGCACAACTTCTCCCGTTCGCGTCGGTGTGGCACAAGCTCCCCGACCATTTCATTGCCAGTGGCGCCGCTTCCGTCAACAACCGGAAAATCACCGAGGGGTCAGGCATACCGCGTCTCAGGGCTTCCTGACATGCCCTTCACCGGCGATGTTTGGCGAGTACAGCAAAAGCTTGACCTTCAGCACCGTCGAGGATAGATTCAAGCACGGATCGCGGTTCATTTCCGGTACTTTACAACAAAACTCCAGTGGGGGTTTACAATGACAGAAAAATCCGGCAGTAAGAACAACGTGGCCGGGAGCTCATCCGGCGGAAATAGCACAACCCGGCGCAGCGCATCCCGGCGCAGGTTGTTGAAGCAGATGGCGGGCGGCGGCAGCGCCGCCGTGGTGGCCACGGCCTTTACCGACCGCTGGTACAAGCCGGTCGTCGACGTAGTGGCGCTCCCTGCGCACGCACAGACCTCCCCTGTCTGCACATCTTTGAATGCGTCGGCGCTGTTCGCCTCGAATGACGCCGATGACACGCCGGCGGACGCCGGTCCGTTTTCCTGCGGCGCCGACCCGTCGATACCTACCGGCAACGCAGATTGGGAAGACATAAGCATCAATGGCATCGAGGCGAACATATCGCCTCCCGGGACTGTCGTCTCGCTCGATGTTTCCGGTGATGCCGTGAGCGCGGGGAACGCCAATCAGACTGCGCAGACCCAAGATTCCGACCCGACGAACGGCGACGTGACCTTCGCCAATATCAGCTTCAACGGAGCGGAGGCGGATGGTTCGGACGATGGTGTCGGCAGCGACGAAGACCCGTCCGGCGATAACCTGGTCCTCACCTTTTCATCCGCAGGCTGCGACGACTGCGTAATCCAGATCAGCTTTACCGAATCGGAAAAAACACCCCCATAGGCGACTTAGTCCAGATTATCCCGTTTTTATTGTTGCGACAGAACACTGCGCGGTCGGCGGCAAGTCCCCCGGTTCTCAGTCATCCGGGACGAGTCGAAGAAGCCCTTCCTGGTACAGCCGTTCCAGGAAGGGCTTGGCTTTATCCCAGGTGAACGACGCGCGACACGCCTCCAGATCCCTGCCCGAAAACGGCGCATTCTCCTTGAACACCCGGTCGGCCACGGCGCGGGGGATATTGCGCAGGTCCAGGACGTGCCCGCGGGCCAGCGCCACGACGCGGCGCTCTTCCGGATCGTAGCTCACCAGGAATTTCTGCGCGGGCGGAGGCTCGAACACCATATCCGGCGTCAGTGAGTGGCTGACCATTGCTTCCGTGGGGAGCTGGTATTCCCGGGCAAGGGGGCTGGCCGCCATGCAGTATTCCAGCAGCCGCTCCATCAAGCCGTCGTCGTCGGCGAGCGCCCGCAGTCGATTTCGAAACTCATCGAGATGCTCAGCCAGGTGCTCCGGCGGACGCTCCCCGCCGAACTGCGCTGCTCCGGCAACGGGGAAGTTCTTCCTCCAGAACGGGTCGGCATCGCGCATCCGCTGGGTAAGCCACTGGAGAAACTCCGTCGGGCTCCGGGAGCTCAGCCCCACCGTCAGGTGGATCGACGGGGTCTCGGAAACAGCGTAATGCCAGTGGCCGCGCGGAATATACAGGACGTCGCCTTCCGTCAGCACACACTCCAGATACTTCTCCGAGTCCGGGGGCGGCTCGCCTTTCGGCTGCTCCCTCTGCTGATCCAGGGGCAGGATCTTCGTGGGATTGAATATCGTCCACCGCTTGCGGCCTTCCGTCTGGACGATGAAGACGTCATGGGTATCGAAATGGTTATCGAATCCCTGCTTCTCCGGCCATGACACGTAGGTATTGATCCAGGCCGGCATGTTCAGGTCCCGGCCGAGAATGTCAGTGAACCGCTTGAGAACCGGATCGAGGGAATTGACGGTGTCGATCACCAGGGTCGCCCCCTCCCGCAGCCAGTGGTCTATCCTGCCCAGCGACTCCGGTGCCAGCGTCCTCTTGTCCAGCACGAGCTTGACCTTTGAATGGCCCGCGAGCCGGTCGTTGACGATGGTATTGACGTCGTCCCAGCCAAACAGACGACCGAATTTCTCCGCATTACCGGGTATGTGGCAGGCGAAACGCTCGTAGTAGTTGTCGAGGAACTCATCAATCGACAAGGGCTCGATCAGAGACTGAAATCCGAACATGTTCGTGTTGTATTTTGGACAGTCGTGCTAAGAATCGGCGCTTGGCAAGGATAATCGATTCAGAGCCAGTTTGAACAGATCGAAGCTCACGCCTGGTGCTCGGCTATTTCGATAAGGCGACGGGATTCAGGGTTCGAGCTCCACGTAGGAGACCAGCCCCCTGGCCGACCTCCGGGCGACCCTCCGCCGCCCGGACATTGCCCGCGCCGTGATCGGCGAGGGGGCTCGCCTCCTACAGGGCAGGGTTGGGGGTTCGAGGTTCGGGGTTCGGGGCGCACCCCACGCCCCCGTGGAGGCCAGCCCTCTGGCCGATGCGAGCCGGGGACAGGTCCAAAAAAAGCGCCGGCCCGCATGACGCGGGCCGGCGCTTTCCTGATCAAGTCGCCGCCGGCGCGGGGCCGGCGGAACCCGGGGTCAGCTTAAAGCGGTTGTACGTTCTCGGCCGCCGGGCCCTTCTGGCCCTGGGTGACCTCGAACTGGACTTTCTGGCCTTCGGCCAGAGTCCTGAATCCGGAGGCCTGGATGGCGGAGTGATGGACGAATACGTCCTTGCTGCCGTCTTCCGGGCTGATGAATCCGAAGCCTTTGCTGTCGTTGAACCACTTGACTGTGCCTGTAATCACGAAAATACCTCTTGATAATAAAGTTGCGATGTTCTGCAGTGTCGTACTTGTAAAGCGATGGTGCGGAGGGATCTTCTGATGGAACAGGAGGGCTTCCGGACTCTCACAAAAAGTGCGCTGCATGGCGGACTATACACAAGAGCCGTTCAATGTCCAGGATTTTTTGACCAATCGGAGTCCCGGCCCGGCGGGCGGCCGAGAGCGTCCGTCCGCCGCCCCCTGGGCGCCGGGCGCCCTGCGCCCGGCCATCGCCGCCGCAGGCCCGCCCGGTCACTCTTCCAGCCAGGCCTCGAAGCGCGCACCCACGTCGTCCTGGTGCTGGGCCCACCATTCGTAGTTGAATAACAGCACGTTCTCGGCATTGCCTGGGTCGGTGGGCATGTGGGGCGCCATGTTGATCCCCAGCTCGGCATGCTGGCCCACCAGCGGTGCGGAGGACGCTCTGGCCGGGCCGTAGGAGATGAACTTGGCCTGGTCCGCCAGCCGCTGGGTGTCGGTGGCGAAATGCAGGTACTCGCGCACCGCATCGAGGTTGTTGGTGCCCCGGGGTACCACCCAGCCGTCGAGATCGAATACCTGCCAGTCCCACATCATTGAAATCGGCTGGTCCCGCTCCACGATCGACGCGAAAAGCCGGCCGTTGTATGCCGACGCGATGACCACCGAGCCGTCTTCCAGAAGCTTGATGGGGGTATCCCCTTTCAGCCACCAAACCACCTGGCTCTTGATGCTATCCAGCTTGGCCAGTGCCCGTTCGACCCCGCTGGGGGTGCTCAACAGGTCGTAGACCTGGTCCGGGCGCACGCCGTCCGCGATCAATGCCCACTCCATGTTGCCGATGGGCTTTTTCTCCAGGGAGCGCATGCCCGGAAACTGGGCCAGGTTGAATACGTCGTCGATGGAATCCGGCTCCCGGACCAGCAGGTCGTTGCGATAGCCGAAGGCCGTGGAGAACACGATCTGGGGAATGAAGCACGGTGAAACGATGAGGTCGCCGAAATCCTCGCTGGCGGGCGTCCCGTCCGGGGCCGGCGCCAGCCACTCGTCGTGGGGTACTTCCATGGCCAGGCCCTCGTTGCAGGCCGCGATGGCATTGGCCGCTGTCATGTCGACGAGGTCCCAGCGCACGTTCCCGGCATTTACCTGCTCCCGCAGCAGCTTCAGCCCTTCGGCGCTTGATTCCTCCTCGGTGATCCTGACATTCGGATTACGCGCCATGTACGGATCGTGGTAGGCGTTCCACTGGCTGGCCGAATAGGCGCCCCCCCAGGAAACCACCGTCAGGTCCGCCGCGCGGCCGCTTGAAGACCCGGACGCACTGCCGGATTGGGACGTCTGCTCCGGCTCGGTGGCGACCACATCCACGGTCTCGGTCTTCTTGCCGCCCGGCTTGGGCATCCGGTTCATCGGAACCAGGTACTCGTCCACCAGCAGGTTCGCGGACCGGGTGTAGGAATCCGAATCCGCCGGTGCCACCAGCTCCGCACCACCGTACAGCCGCTGGCGCATGGCCTGGGTGGCCTCCCGGCCTTCCGGCGACAGGAGGGCGGCCTGGATCTGCTCCGACAGCTCCGGCGTTACCCGTTCGCTTACCGTGAAGGCCGCGCCCAGCGTCGTCTGGAGCTCGCGAACCGCCAGTCGATCGCGGTCGGCCTCCGGCAGATTTCCGAGCAGGGCGCGGCGCGTCACGCCGCAGTAGCAGCGTTCGTTCAACACGCCTTCGACCACGTCCCGGGCGTCCTCCACTGACACCAGCATGGGATGACGCAGGGCGTTGTTCGCGAACACTTCGAGGTTCGAGAACAGCAGCATCCCCAGGTCCGGCGGCGGCAGCGCGCAGGTTGGCGCCTCGGTACAGGAAAACGACGCGGTCACCGAGGAGCCGAGCAGCCGTCCGGTGGAGCTCTGCGGCGCCACCAGCACCCATTCCTGGGCGGGCACCTGGGCCAGGACGCGCTGGTTGTTCGCGTCCAGCTGATAGCCGACGAAATGCGGGTCGCCCAAATACAGCTCGGCCCGGTCATCGACGATGATATCGACGTAGTTGAGCTGATTGTCGGGATGCTGGTAGGTCCAGGGCTGGCCGGTCCGGGCCGCCAGCAGATCCGCCACCGGCTGGAAGATCTCTTCCCCCGCTTCGAGCGTTTCCTGCGGCTGTGCCACGAAAACCAGCGCGTGGGCGCCAGGCGCCCCCCACAGAAACAGACAGATGACCAGGCTCGCTAATCTCAACATCCCCACTCCGAGTACTTGATGACAGAATTTTTTCATTATAGTCGATCAGTCAGCCGGCGCAGCCAGCGCTGGCCGATCACCCTGTAGGAGGCGAGCCCTCTCGCCGATTGCGGCTTCGGGTTACGCCTCATCGGCCAGGGGGCTGGCCTCCTTCGTTTTTCGCCTCAGTTCGCGCAACTTTTAGAGTGTTGTCGAGCCATCAGGGAGGCGGCGCACTACCACTTGCTGTGGCCCAATTTGAAAACCAGCGTCGATGCTTGGGCCGGTGCCGGGGGCTGTCCTATGAACCCGCCCAATGCCCGCGGGTTGCTGAATGGTGCAGTCCACCGATGGATCAATCCCCGTCACGCGACCCGATCATCAGGGCCGGGTCCACCCAGCGGTCGAATTCCTCCGCGGTCAGGTATCCGAGATTGACCGCCTCTTCTCTCAGCGTGGTGCCGTTCTCGTAGGCGGTCTTGGCGATCCGGGCCGCGTTTTCATAGCCGATGTGGGTGTTCAGGGCGGTCACCAGCATCAGGGAGTTGTTCAGGTTTTTCCTGATATTGGCCTCGTTGGGCTCGATGCCGGCTGCGCAGCGGTCGTTGAAGGACACGCAGGCATCGCCGATGAGCCGCGCGGACGACAGCAGGTTCGCGGCCATCATGGGCTTGAAGACATTCAGCTCGAAATGGCCGTTCATCCCCCCGGTGGACAGCGCCACGTCGTTGCCCAGGACCTGGGCGCAGACCATGGTCAGCGCCTCGCACTGGGTCGGATTCACTTTGCCCGGCATGATCGAGGATCCGGGCTCGTTGGCGGGAATCAGAATCTCCGCGATGCCCGAGCGCGGCCCCGAGGCCAGCAGGCGGACATCGTTGGCGATCTTCATCAGGCTCACCGCGAGCTGCTTGAGCGCGCCGTGGGTCTCCACCAGCGCATCGTGGGCGGCCAGGGCCTCGAACTTGTTCCGTGCGCTGACAAAGGGATGCCCGGTGGATTCGGCGATCTTCCGCGCCACCAGTTCCGCGTAGCCTTCCGGCGTATTGATGCCGGTCCCCACGGCGGTCCCGCCGAGGGCGAGCTCGGACAGGTGGGGCAGCGTGTTGGCCAGTGCCGCGAGGCCATGGTCGAGCTGGGACGCGTAACCCGAAAATTCCTGCCCGAGCGTCAGCGGCGTGGCATCCATCAGGTGGGTTCGCCCGATCTTCACATGGCCGGCAAATGCCCGTGACTTTTCCCCGAGCGTATCCCGTAGCCGCTCGACGCCGGGGATCGTATGCGCCGCCACCATTTCATAGGCGGCGATATGCATCGCCGTCGGAAAGGTGTCATTGGAGGATTGCGACTTGTTGACGTCGTCGTTAGGGTGCAGGGTGCGTTCCCCCTCCCCCAGCACGCCGCCTTCCAGGACGTGGGCCCGGTTGGCGATGACCTCATTGACGTTCATGTTGGTCTGGGTGCCGGACCCGGTCTGCCAGACCACCAGTGGAAACTGGTCGTCCAGGTCACCCGCCAGGACTTCGTCGCAGACGCGGGCGATGAGGTCGCACTTGTTCTCCGGCAGCACGCCGAGCTCGTGGTTGGCGCGGGCGGCGGCTTTTTTCAGGTGGGCGAAGCCGTGAATCAATTCGATGGGCATGCGGTGCGCGGCGCCGCCGATCCTGAAGTTGTTGCGCGACCGTTCCGTCTGGGCGCCCCAGTACTTGTCGGCGGGGACTTCGACGTCGCCCAGAGAGTCTTTCTCGATTCTGTAGTTCATGAGACGGAACCAGTGGAAGTTGATCAAATCGAGTCCGCGGTTTTAAAGCAATGAATCCGCATCCGCAACCCGGACCACTGACTGGAGCGGCGCGCAGACGGCGATTCGGTCTGAAATCCAGAGTCAGAGAATCGGCCAGTGGCGGGGGCTGTCCCCCAGGGCCGCTGTGAATACATCCGTGTACGCTCTGGCTCAAACATCCCTGTTTTCGACAGCCCTGGGGGACAGCCCCCGCCACTGGCCACCCTGATCATACGGGTGTTCAAGCCGGGCCGCCGTCTGCACAACACCAAATGGCGCAGGGTCCGTGACGGGGTGCACCCGGAAATCCCACCATTTACCAGAAAGCCCGAACCCCCGGGTATTCGAGCAACCGCCGGTCCCGCGTCACCAGCGGCATATCGAGGAAGTTGGCGGTGGCTGCGATCATTCGATCAGCCGGATCCTTGTGCAGTCCCTCGGGGAGATGCACAGCGGTGACGACGATGTCGTTGTTCACCGGCACGAAGTGAACGAACGGCAGCGCGGCGCAGGCCCGGATCCAGTCCCGGACCTCCATGGTCAACGCCAGCCGTTTCTGCGTGACCAGCATCGCCACTTCCCAGGCGCTGATGCTGGATATATACACCGCCTCCGCTGTCATGGCTTTCCTGATGCCCTGGCCGGCCTTCCGGGACAGTTCCGGTGACTGGTTCACCCACCAGATCCAGGTATGGGTGTCGAGCACCACCATCAGGCGTTTTCCCAGTCGTCCATGCCCACGGGCTGCTCCGGCTCGTCGTACTTCAGTACGCTGCCCTTGAGCTGCCCGAGTCCGGGTGCCTGCTCTTCCCGGTAGCGGGTGATTTTCAACACCGGTTTGCCCCGGTCGGTGACGATCAACTCCCCGTCCTCCGCTTCAAGGCGGCGAAAGTATTCCAGGGCCCTGGCTTTGAAGCGGGATTTCGAGACACGCAGATTCATGTATTTATGACTATGGTCAGATTACTACGGTTATATTAAATTTCCGTACCGAGCGAGTCAATCCAGCGACCCGGGTTGGATCGGGGCAGTAAGAAGGGAGGATTTGATCCCGTCAGGCAAACAGTCCGTGCAGGTACCATTGCCGGCATCGGAGGTCCTGGAATACCCACAGGCGGCGGCCCCGGGAATCCGCGGCCACATAGTAATCCCGGCGCTGATCCTGCCGGTCCCACCACCCCGTCTCGATGCGCTCGGGGCCCTCGACGAGCTTCGGCCCATGCCGACAGCGTGAGGGCTCCTCAGGCCACGGCAGCGGCCGGGGCGTGTCGAGCAGCCACAGCGGCCGGTGTAAAAAGGCATCCGGGCTCCCTTCGTTCGTTCTGCTCGAAAAGCCCCCCGGACCCTTTCCATCATCCGAGCGCCAGGCCAGCTCGGGTCGGTGCTCGGCCACGACCTCCAGGGTATCCAGCCCCCGCCCGCCCATGTGCATGGCCAGCAGCTCCTCGCTGTGCCGCCATTGCATGGTCTCCTCGTCCGTCTCGAACAGGTCCGCGTTCCCGGCCTGGAGCGGGTGGATGCGGTCGCTGGCCAGCACCAGCCCCGAGACGGGACCCGGGAGCCGGAGCCCGGCAAGCCGCTCCCCCACCAGCCGGCGCAGATGCTCCCGGTCCCGGCTGATGCGGCGCAGGCCGATGTCCACCCGCGTGGCGCCGCCCCCCTGCTCCGCCAGGCACTCGATGCGGAAACCGCTGGTGCCCCGCGCCGAACGCTGCAGATAATCCGTCCACTGCCCCAGAAGGTGTTCGACGCCCCGGTTGATCTGCACCAGGTCATCGGTGGCCCAGTCCAGCATCAGGACCGACGAGAAATACGGGGGCGGGACGTGCAGCGGTTGCGGGTCCGGGCGCCGGCCCTGGAGACGGTCGAGCTCCCGGACCAGGGCGGCACCGAAACGGCGTGCCAGGCCGTCGGCGGGCAGGCGCCACAGGTCCCGGAGAACACGCAGCCCGGCCCGTTCCAGGCGTGCCGCCGTCTTCGCATCCAGCGCCAGCAGGCCGAGGGGCATATCACCGAGCGCGGAGCGCAGGGCCGGCCTGTCCGCCACGACGGCCCCGCGGCCCCAGCGGGCCAGGCATTTCGCCGCCGAGGGGGTCGGCGCGCCGGCGATGCGGTGAGCATGGCCGGCGGCATCCAGCTTCCGCCCGATCAGCCTCCCGAGCCGGTCGACCCCGCCGAACAGGCCCAGGCTGCCCTGAACCTCGAGCAGCACGGTCTCCGGCCCCTGGACCGACACCACCGGGCTGAACGACAGCATCCGGTCACCGATCTCCGCCAGGCGTTCCTGCTCCCGTTCGGGCCGCCGGCGCTCAACCATGAGTCCGGGACACATCACGCTCGCGGCGCTCACCGTCATCCCCGGCCACACGCCCTCCTGTTGCGCCTCCGGCGAGGCCCGATGAACCACCCAGCCCCGGGGAGATTCCACGGAGACCGCCGACAGAAAGGGCCCGGTACCCTTCCCATACAGGACTTCGCCCGCCAGCCAGGGGAAATGGATCGCCAGCCACAGGGGGCCGGGGCGCGGCGACGACGCGGCGGCGGTGTCGCCTCCCGAAAAGGGAGCGGCGGCGTTTCCCGCCGGGGCGGGGGCCGGGTAAACCGCGGGATTCATCAGATATCCAGGATGATGCCGGAATACCGGCAGGTCCCGCGGGCCTTGAGAATCTCCAGCTTCAGGCCCGCCGCAACCCGGTTCAGGCGCAGCCGCATGGTGGCGGGGCTGCCGTCCCAGGCCCGGGCACTGCCTTCCCGGCGCAGCAACAGGCACGAGGCATCGCCCTTTTCCACCGCCAGCTGCAGGCGGCGCACCGCCCGGCCGGGCAGCGTCCGCGGCCAGGCCAGCACCAGCCCGCAGGCGCTGCTTTGCAGCAGCTTCTCGGCGCACCAGAGAACCTGGCTGTCCCTGTCGGGGTTCCGCAGCACCCGGCACAGGCTCAGATCCAGCCCCGCCGCGGCCAGCGCCGGCGGATACGGCGTATGCGGCGGCGCGATCCAGGAAACATAGCGGTCATTCCGGTTGTAATGCGCCATCAGGGGCAGGAACAGGCTCAGCTCACCGATCCCCCAATCAGAGACCGTGATCTCGGTCACCGCGCCGGGCGGCCAGCCCCCGTACGGGAGTATCCCGTCCAGGGAAGTGAAGCCGGTACCGATGCAGCGCCCGCCCGCCGGCGCCTGGCCGCCCTTCCAGACCCGGCGCTGCCGGAACAGTTCATTGAGTGTCTCCGTGGCCATGCAAATACTGTATTTATATCCAGTATTGTTGGCAAGAACAATTTTTAGGGAAGCTCTGATCAATTCAGAGTTTCCCGCGACATAGGGATATGTCGACATTTTCGTTTTCCGTGCTCTGAGAATTCATGGACGAATTATTCAGAGTTTCCTTAGACCAGCGCCCGACATAGCCTCCTGCTGTACCCCGCCATAAATATTGTCTCATTCAGCGACTCGCGGGTATGGGTCCGGTTTCAAGAAACGCATGATCGGAGACGCCGGTGCCGGGGGCGGTTCCCCAGGGCTCTCGAGAACAGGGATGTTTGAGCGAGAGCGTACAGGGATGTATTTACAGCGGCCCTGGGGAACCGCCCCCGGCACCGGCCCCCATTCCCCGGCACCGGTTTTCCGACCGGACGCGGCTGCGGGAGTGCCCCATCCCCTGACGGCTCAGAGGCGCTCTGAAAGCCACAATATCGGTGTCGGGATTACACTACATCAGGAGAAATTGAATGGGCACCACCAGCTCCAGGCGCGCCCGGGGCATGTCGTCCGGGATCCCGGGCAGGGGCTGCGCCCGCTCGATCATGGCCGCCACCTCCTCGTCCAGGATCTCATGCCCGGAGCTCTCCCGGATCCTGTACTCGATCACCCGGCCTTCCCGGTCGATCACGAACTGCAGCAGCGCGGTCCCTTCCTGCCGCCGCCGCTGGGCGCGGCGGGGATACTGCTTGTGCTTCTCCAGCCAGGCGCTGAGCTGCGCCATGTAGTCGTCGGATGGGCCCGGTGTCCCGCCGGCGCTGGCACTCTCCCCACTGCCGACGTTGGCTCCTGAAGTGCCGCCGGTTCCGGCCTGAGAAGACGGGGCGCTCGTGGTTGGCTCTTCGTCCGGGACGGCATCCACGGCGGCCTGCTCCTCCTCAGGGACAGGGTCCATGGCGACCTGTTCCGGGGCTCTGGCCGTCACCGCCGTTTCCGGCTGGCGCGTCTTCACCGGTTCCGTGGGCGGGGACTGCGCCGGGTCAGGCTGTTCCGCTGGGGTGATCTCGGACTCGACCTGCGGGCTGTCCAGGGTTTGTGGTATGGGGGCCGCCTCCGTGGGCGTGGACTGCGCCGTATCCGCATCCGGCTGTTCCCACGCGGCGGCTTGCGGCTCTACCTCTCGGGTTTCCACGGTTTCCGGTTCAGCGGCATCGGCATCCTCCACCGGCCGGGCGGCGGTCGTGTCGCGGGGAGTCGAATCCGAAATCGCTTCCTCCGGTTCGACCGTCCGAGTGTCCGCCGTCGCGACCGATTCCGCGGCACTCCCCGGAGGGGCACCGGCGGCGCCCAGGGACACTTCGATACCGCCCCGCCCGGGGGCCCGGGCGCCGGATTCCGGCGGCTGCCAGAAGATCAGGACGACAATCACCGCGTGCGCCAGAACGGCCGCTGCGAAACCGATCCCCCAGAAACGACCCGGAACCGGCATCAGCGCCCCGCTGGAACGGTGAGCAGCTTGAGCCGCTCGACCCCCGCTTCGCGCAGGATTTCCATCACGGCGACGACGCCGGCGGCCTCGGCCCGGCTGTCCGCCTTGAGACGGACACGAACCTCTTCTGGTCCCGCCATGCGCTCGGCAACGGTTGCCTCCAACCGGGCGTCATCCATGATTTCACCGTCCAGGGCGAGGCGCCCCTCGCCGTCCATGAGCACCACCATGTCCCGGGATCCGGCCTGGCTCTCGCTGGCCGATTTCGGCGGCGTGATATCGAACGGGTCGGACGCGGCGATCCGTCCCGCCAGCATGAAAAAAATCAACAGCAGAAAAACGACATTGATGAGCGGCAGGATACGCTCCTCGTCGTTTTTCGGTCGTGGCGGCTCGAATCGCACGGGCGGTACCGCTACGGGCGCGCGTCGCGGATGAATGAGATCCCCGGCACGCCCGCCCGGGACAATCTTTCGAGCACGTCCACCGCATCCTGCAGCACGACCCCCGGGGCCGGCTTCACCAGGACCCGCTGCCCGGGCGCCGCTTCCAGTTGCTCGAGCACGCGCTCCGCCAGGGCATGAAGCGGCACTTCCCTGCCGCCGAGACGCGGGCCGTCCGCCCTTACCTCGACCAGCACGGCCCCTTCCATCGACGAACCAGTCCCGGCCCGGGCCGGCGCGTTGAGATCGATGGCGCGCCAGTCGAGAAACGACGAGGCCAGCATGAAGAACACCAGCAGTATGAACACGACGTCAATGAGCGGAGTCAGGCTGATCAACGGCCGCCGGCGCGGTCGGCGGCCCCCCAGTCGTCCCGCGCCTGGTCCGTTCCATTGCTGCAGCGCCTGCGTGCTCACGCCGCTTCTCCACCGCTACTGACATTGCGGCGTGTCTGGTGTTTCCGGGCCGTCGGAAACGAGCGTGCGCCCACAGGCAGTGGGCCGGTCTGCCAGCGTAACTGGTCGGGCCGGTGCCGGGGGTCATCCCCCAGGGCTCTCGAAAACAGGGATGTTTGAGCGAGAGCGTACACGGACGTATTTACAGCGGCCCTGGGGGATGACCCCCGGCACCGGCCCAGTCCCTGGCACCGGTCCGCAAACCGGCCCACCGCCCATAGGACGCTGAATCGCGCGGTGTCAGCAGCGGCTTGCACTAGTGCACCCCGCCACAAATATTGCACCATACAGTGGCCCGCAATACGCGGCCACATCCGGCCCGGACCTCGGGTGCAATGTGGCCGGGCAATGCCGGCTTGGCGCCTTGCGGATTGCGGACCGCCCTGCGGGAGCGCTCCTGAGCCGCCATGGGTGCGTTGCGCTCCTTGTAAAGGACCGGGCCATTCACTGCGGAGCGCGCCTGCCCCTGACGGCTCAGGAACACTCTGAATGTCACAATATTTGTGGCGGGGTGCACTAGTCGCCGGCCGCTGCCGTGCGCAGATCCCCCGGCACCGGTTCCTGTCGGGGTTCCGCCGGCTCGCTGGAAAGATCCTCGGTAAACAACCGCGTAACGACGCTGTCCATCTGGTGAGCCAGGCGGTCGACGCGGCGTTCAAGCCAGTTGAGAATGGCCACCACGGGAATGGCCACGGCGAGCCCGACGGCGGTGGTCAGCAGCGCCTCCCAGATGCCGCCGGAGAGGATGGCGGGATTGACCTGGCTGCCGGCCTGCTCCATCTGCTGGAAAGCCTTGATCATGCCGAGCACCGTGCCGAACAAGCCCAGCAGCGGCGCCAATGACGCGATGACTTCCAGCGGCCGGAACCAGGCCCGCAGGTCCTCCAGGACATCCCCGCCATAGCGCAGTACTTCCTCGCGCACCTTGGCTTCCGGCAGGCCGCGGCGCTGACCGCGCAGGGCCCGCGCCAGGGCCTGGGCCACCGGGTTACGGGACTGGTCCGCCAGCATTACGGCCCTGTCGGGCCGGCCCGCCCGCCACAGATCCAGCGCCTGTTGCGTATCGCGGCGATCGGCGAGCCGTGCCGAACGGAATTGCAGGATCTTGACGAACACGATGGCGAGCGCGACCAGCGACATCGCCAGGAGGATCACCACCACCGGTCCGCCGGCCTGCAGCATCTCCATCGCCCGTTCGGCAACGTCCCGGGCCGCCGCGGCGCCCGGGTATCCGGCGCCGGGTATCTGCATATCTTCGTTCATCCACACACCTCGGGTTCGCGTTGCGCAAAGAGCCGGAGACTCGGTGCACGACTTCGTGGGAAATGGCACGAATGATACGCATTATCATTTGAACTTCAAGCATTCTCGACTGACATGTCAGCCGAAGCCATTGTGGGTCGGGTTTCAGGGCTGCCCCGTCAGCCTTAAAGACAGATCCAAATGGGGCCTTGCCGACCGATCATTGGCTGGTTTGACTGGAATCCGGGATGTGACAAAACGAAGCCATTGACTGGCATGTCGGCCGAGACCATTGCGGGTCAGGCTTCAGGCCTGACCTGTTCGTCTTAAAGGCCGACCTGCAAAAGGCCTGCCCCGTTACTTCGTGCCGTACAGGCGGTCCCCCGCATCCCCCAGGCCGGGAAGGATGTAGCCGTGGTCGTCCAGGCGCTCGTCGATGGCCGCGGTGAAGACGGGAACGTCGGGATGGGCCTCCCGCATCGCCTTCACCCCTTCCGGTGCGGCCAGCAGGCACAGGAAGCGAATGCGGTTCGCGCCCCGCTCCTTGAGCCGCTGCACCGCCGCCACGGCGGAGTTGCCGGTTGCCAGCATGGGATCCACGACGATGATGAGCCGCTCGTCGATGTCCTGCGGCACCTTGTAGTAGTACTCCACCGCCACCAGGCTCTCCGGATCCCGGTACAGCCCCACGTGACCGACGCGGGCGGACGGCAGCAGTTCGATCATGCCCTCCAGCAGCCCGTTGCCGGCGCGCAGGACCGAGACGAAGCACAGCTTCTTGCCGGCCAGCACCGGAGCTTCCATGGGCGCGAGCGGCGTTTCGATGTGCTCGGTGGTCAGCGGCAGATCGCGGGTGATTTCGTAAGCCAGCAGGTGGGCCACCTCACGCATCAGGCTGCGGAAATCCTGGGTGGACGCCTGCTTGCAGCGCATCAGGGTGAGCTTGTGCTGAATGAGGGGGTGATCGATTACGGTTACATCGTTGTCCACGGCTATCAAACCTTTGCGTTTGTATTGTCTCGACTGTCGCAGCGAACGGGAAAACACGGCCCGGCGGTATCCTGCAAGAATACCATCGACCCGGCCCGGCCGGCGACATTCTTTGGGGTGTGTTCACGCCCTCGCCATGGTCTTCGAGCTCCACAACCGGGGAATCGGGTAGTGGCTCAGTTTGAAAATACGCGCCAGTGTTACGGTGTATCAGGGCCGGAGGGACGTCCCCCAGGGCCGCTGTAAATACATCCATGTACGCTCTGGCTCAAACATCCGAAGTTTTCGACAGCCCTGGGGGACGTCGCTCCGGCCCTGGTCCAATAAACTATTCAAACTGAGCCACTACCGAGAAATCGATCGGGCTTGACTTCGATCCCGGGCGCTCGGATCATCATCGAAAAAAGCGCGAGGCGGTTACACGACCCAGAAAACGACTCCAACCACTTACCGTTCCCCGGAGAAAACGCAATGAGAATGAAAACGAAAACCCTGTTCTCCCGCCTGCTCGCCGTAGCCATGACATCAGTTCTGGCTTTCGGCGCCGGGCAGGCAAGCGCCGACGGCCTGCGCGTCGCGGCGGTGTTCGAGACCCCCATCGAGGAGCCATGGGTGAACCAGATTCACGTCGCCCTGCAGCAGGCCGAGGAAGAGCTGGGCATCGAATACACCTGGTCGGAAAGCGTCAAGTCCGCGGACTTCGCCCGGATCATGCGGGAGTACGCCGAGGGCGGCTATGACCTCGTCATGGGCGACTCCTTCGGTGCCGAGCGGATCGCCCGCAGGGTGGCCCGGGATTACCCGGACACGGCGTTCACTTTCGGCTCCGGCATCGGCCCCGCGGAACCGAACTTCGCGGTATTCGACAACTGGATTCACGAACCCGCCTATCTGGCCGGAATGATCGCCGGCAGGCTCACCGAGAACAACACCGTCGGTGCGGTGGCGGCCATGACCATTCCCGAGGTCAACAGGCTCTGCAATGCGTTCTGCACCGGCGCCAAGGAAGTGAACCCGGACGTCAAGTGCAAGTTCTCCTTCATCGGCTCGTTCTTCGACCCCCCGAAGGCCAAGGAAGCGGCGCTCGCCCAGATCGATCAGGGCGTCGACGTAATCTACGCCGAGCGCTTTGGCGTCATCGAGGCGGCGGCCGAACGGGGCATCCCCGCCATAGGGAACATGTCCGACCAGTGGGAGCTCGCTCCTGAAACCGTGGTGACCAGCGTGGTGTGGGACATGTGGCCGACCGTCAAGCAGGTCATCAGCGTCGTCGAGGCCGGGGTGTTCACGTCCCAGGACTTCGGTCAATTCTCCTACATGAGCAAGGGCGGCTCATTCCTCGCCCCGTATCACGAGTGGGAAGACAAGCTCCCCGACGACGTGAAGGCGATGGTCGAGGAACGCAAGACCGAGATCCTCGACGGCACCTTCCGCGTGCCGATCGACGAAAGCGCACCGAGCTCGGAGTAAGAGATCCCCGGGACGGTCCGTTCAATGAGAACGGTCCGTCCCGGGTCATTTGTAACTTGTAATTCGTGATTCGTGATTGGTGCCGCAAGCATCCCAGCCCGGCCACGCATCACGAGTCACGAGTCACGAGTCACGGAACACCATCCGCTCACCAACCCCGAAACCCGAGCCCCGAATGACTCCTCACCTCCTCGCCATGCGCGGCATCGAAAAGCGCTTCGGCGCCCTGCGCGCCAACGCGGCGGTCAACCTCGAGCTGGCTGGCGGCGAGGTGCTGGGCCTGCTGGGGGAGAACGGCGCCGGCAAGACGACGCTGATGAACGTGCTGTTCGGCATCTACAGCGCCGACGCCGGCCGCATCGAGATTCAGGGCGCCCCCGTCGCTATTTCGCGCCCCGCGGACGCGCTCGACGCCGGCATCGGCATGGTGCACCAGCACTTCCACCTCGTGCCCCGCCACTCGGTGCTGGAGAACCTGATGGTGGGTGAACCCGGTCGTTCCGGACGCCTGCACACGCGCGGCGCACGGGACCGTCTGCTCGAGCTGGCGCGACGCTACGGGCTGGAACTGGACCCGGATGCGATCGTCGGCGACCTGACGGTGGGTGAGCAACAGCGGCTGGAGATCATCAAGGCCCTGTTCCGCGGTGCGCGGATACTGATCCTCGACGAACCCACCTCCGTGCTCACCCCACAGCAGACCGAAAGCCTGTTCAGGGCCGTGCGCGCCATGGCCACCGACGGCGTCGGGATTATCTTCATCAGCCACAAGCTCAACGAGGTGCTCGCCATCACCCACCGCCTGACGGTGATGCGGCGGGGCGCGGTGGTGGCGGAGATCGACAATGACGGCTCCCTCACCCGGCAGTCGCTGGCGGAGCATATGTGCGGGCACCCCATCCTGCCACCGGACAAGCAGCCGCTGAGCCCGGGACGGCCGCTGCTCGAGCTGTCCGGGGTCGGTGTCGACGGCAGCCACGGGCGGATCAAGGCCCTCGCCGACATCAACCTCGCGGTCCATGCCGGCGAGATCGTCGGCATCGCGGGCGTGTCCGGCAACGGCCAGCGCGAGCTGGCGGAGGTGATCGCGGGCGTGATCCCCGCGAACCGCGGCACCGTCGTCGTGGATGGAAAAAGCGTAAGTGCGGCAAGCGCCCGCGCCATGCAGGACCTCGGCGTTACGCACATCCCCGAGGATCGCATGGGCGCCGGACTGCTCACGACGCTGCCGCTGCTGGACAGCATCATGCTGCCCCTCGCGCACCGGCGCCCGTTCAGTCGCTTCGGGCTGATCAATCGCAAGGCGGTGCGCCGGTTCGCGCTCGAACAGATCGAGAAGTTCGATATCCGCACCGAGGGGCCCGACGTCCGAACCGGCACGCTGTCCGGCGGCAACCTGCAGAAAGTGCTGCTGGCCCGCGCCATGGCGTTCGATCCCCTGGTGCTGGTGGCAGCCCAGCCGACCCGGGGGCTGGATGTCGCGGCGGTGGAGTTCGTACACGACCAGTTCCTCAAGCTGCGCGCCGAAGGCCGGGGCGTGCTGCTGGTCAGCGAAGATCTCGACGAGCTGTTCGCCCTGTCAGACCGGATCGTCGTGATGTATGAGGGACGCGTCGTGGGCAATCTCGATGCCGCCGCCGCGACCCCCGCCGAGGTGGGATTGCTCATGACCGGGAGCCGGGCGGCTTGAACCGTCCGAAGTTTAACCCGGCGTCGCGCTGATGCGCATCCGACTCGAAACCCGTGTCGTCACGCCGGCGTGGCTGAATTTCGCCCTGCCGGTGTTCGCCGTACTGGCTACGCTGGTACTTTGCGGCGGCCTCATCATCGCCGCAGGTGCGAACGTGCTCGAGGCCTATATCGCGTTGTTCGGCGGCGCGTTCGGCAGCCGGATCAACATAGTGGAAACCCTGGTCAAAGCGGCACCGCTGGTGTTCACCGGCCTGGCGGTGGCGGTGGCGTTCCGGGCGAAATTCTGGAATATCGGTGCGGAGGGCCAGCTGCTGGCGGGCGCCATGGCGGCGGCCTATATCGGGGCCCTGGAAGGCCTGCCGGTATGGACCCTGGTGCCGCTCATGATCCTGGGCGGGGCGATGGCGGGCGGCCTGTGGGCCAGCATCCCCGCGTTCCTGAAAGTGCGCTTCCGGGTCGACGATGTAGTCGCCACCCTGATGCTCAACTTCGTCATCTTCTACGGCATGATGGCGCTGCTGAGCGGCCCCTGGAAGGACTCCCTGAGCGGCTACCCGGATTCCCCGGACATACGCATGGACGCCGAGTACCCGATCCTGCTGGAGGCCACCCGCCTCCACCTGGGTGTCCTGCTCGCCACGGTGGGCGCCGTCCTGGTATGGCTGCTCATGACCCGCACCACCCTGGGGTTTTCGATCCGGTCCGTGGGCGAGAACGCCCGCGCCGCGGCCCACGCAGGTATTCCCGTGAAGCGGGTGGTGTTCGTCACTGCGGTGCTGTCCGGCGGACTCGCCGGCCTGGCGGGTGTCGGGGAGGTCGCCGGGCTGCACTTCCAGGTCATGGCTTCCCTGTCGCCCGGCTATGGCTATACCGGTATTGTTATCGCCATGCTGGCGCGCCTCAATCCGCTGGGCGTCATACCGGCCGCTGTATTCTTTGCTGCCGTCGCCACGGGCGCCGAAACCATGTCCCGCGCCACTGGCGTCCCGGTGTACCTCGGCGACGTGATCCAGGGGGCTTCGCTGATCTGCATGCTGGTGGCGCTGCTGTTTACGCAGTACCGGATCCGGATACGGGGGTCGGGAGTTGGGGGTTGGGGGTTCGTGTGATTGACATCCTTGACCAGATTCTCACCATCGGCTTCTTCACCGCCATGCTGCGGGTGGCGACGCCGCTGCTGCTGGCCACTCTCGGCGAGATGTTCAGCGAACGGGCGGGGGTGCTGAACCTCGGCATCGAGGGCATCATGCTGCTCGGCGCCATGACCGGCTTCTGCGCCGGATACTTCACGGGCAGCCTCTGGATCGGGATCGCCGTGGCGGCTGCCACGGGCATCACGTTCGGCGCCCTCATGGGGCTGCTTACCGTGACCCTGGGCCTCAGCCAGCATGTCTCCGGCCTCGGCGTCACGCTGCTGTGCACGGGCCTGGCCTTCTTCGGCTACCGACTGATCTTCGGCCAACCGTCCCGGCCGCCCAACGTCGACGCCTTTGATTCCACCACCATCCCCGTGCTCTCGGATATCCCGGTTCTCGGGCCGATACTCTTCGACCACGTAACGGTGGTGTATATCGCCTTCGTGCTGGTGCCGGTGGTGGCCTTCGTGCTCTATCGTACCCCCTGGGGCCTGAGCCTGCGAACCGTGGGCGAGAACCCCAACGCCGCGGCATCCGCCGGCGTGTCCGTGGCGTGGACGCGCTACACGGCGCTGATGATCTCCGGTGCCCTGTTCGGCATCGCCGGCGCCTATTTCTCTCTGGCACAGTTCAACGCTTTCACCTTCGGGGTGATCTCCGGCCGGGGCTGGGTCTGCATCGCCCTGGTGGTGCTGGGCCGCTGGGACCCATGGCGCTGCGCCTTCGCCGCCCTGCTGTTTGGTGCGGTGGATGCGCTGCAGCTCCGGCTGCAGTCCAGCGGCGTTATCGACCTGCCCTTCCAGGTGTTTTTGCTGCTGCCGTTCCTGGTGACCGTTGTGGCGATGGCTTTCGTCGCCCGCAACGCCCGCGCGCCGGCGGCACTGCTGGTGCCGTACAGGAAGGAAGAAAGGTAGGTGGATGGGGGTTGGGGGTCAGGGGTTGGGGGTTGTGATTGGTAATTCGTATCACGGAGCACTATCCACCCACCAACTCCCAACTCCCAACCCCTGACCCCCAACCCCCGTTTACAACCTCCTCCACAGGCGTATAGTCAACGCTTTCGCCGGCCGGCGGCGCGTACCACCGCCTGGAGTTCGGCTACACTGACATACTTCCAGTGACATGATTCCAAGCGATGAGTGAAGCAAAGAAATCGAATTCGCATATTCGGCTGACATCACATCCGGAGCAGCGGAAGTCCGCGGTGCCCATAAATTGGGGCGCCGCGGATCCACGGGAGCGCGGCCCGGTCATCGGTACCCTGACGGACGGCTCGCGGCGCAATGCCATCGGCGCGCACTCGGGATCCTACTCCCTGTACCGGGCCCTGGCCGTGGCATCGGGGACCCTGGACCCGGTGCACGTTCCGGACCTCACCGACACCTCCCCGGCTGCGCCCATCGGTCCCGTGCCGCAGTGGCACGATCCGGAGAAGATCGTTTCATTGGATCCCTACGGCCACCTGGTGAGCTCGGTATTCGCCGACGAGCTCAAAGCCGGCTGGGACATCCGCCCGACCATCGCGGTCACCAAGGCGCAGCTCAACATGCCCGAGATCCGCGACGCCATCGGCATCGGCCGCCTGAAACCGGACGGCCGGATACTCACCGAGGAGGGCGATGCACGGGTCACCAAGGCGGCCATCGAGCCGGTATGGCACCTGCCCGGGATCGCCAGGCGCTTCGGCGTCAGCGAAGGCGAGCTCAGGCGCTGCCTGTTCGAGCAGTCCGGCGGTATGTACACAGAGCTGGTGACGCGCAACGACCTGAAGGTCTTTCTGCCGCCGATCGGCGGGATCACCGTTTACTGCTTCGGCGACCTGAACGCCATCACCGACCCGCAGGGCAAGGTTGCATGCCGGGTTCACGACGAGTGCAACGGCTCGGACGTCTTCGGCTCGGACATCTGCACCTGCCGGCCGTACCTGGCGCACGGCATCGAGGTCTGCATCGAAACCGCCCAGCAGGGCGGCGCCGGCATCATCGTCTACAACCGCAAGGAAGGCCGGGCACTGGGCGAAGTGACCAAGTTCCTGGTATACAACGCCCGCAAGCGCCAGGAAGGCGGCGACCGCGCGGAGACCTACTTTGCGCGAACCGAATGCGTCGCCGGCGCCCAGGACATGCGCTTCCAGGAGCTCATGCCCGATGCCCTGCACTGGCTCGGAGTCAGCCGCATCGACCGCTTCGTATCCATGAGCAACATGAAGTACGACGCCGTGACACGACAGGGCATCGAGATCGTCAACCGCGTTCCAATCCCGGACGATCTGGTTCCCGACGACGCCACCGTGGAAATGGCCGCGAAGAAGGCAGCGGGGTATTTCTCGGAGGCGCCGGTCGCCCCCGACGACCTCAAGAAGGCCGTGGGCCGGGGGCTGGATGAATGACGGGGTTCGGGGTTCGTGACCGGTAGATTGCCAACCCCGAATCCCGAGTCACGAACCCCGCTTCTCAGCAATGTCCTCGTACCACAGCTCCGGCCTTTCACCGATGAACCTGGCCATCAAGTCCTTGCACGCCGGATCATCCATCAGGGTCACATCCACGCCCCGTGATCGAAGAAACTCGATATTCCCGGGGAAGTTCACGTCCTCACCGACGACGACGCGCCCGATGCCGAACTGAATGATGGTGCCGGCGCACATCATGCAGGGGCTGAGGGTGGTGTACATGGTGACATTGGCGTAATCCGGCCGCCGGCCGGCATTCTTCATGCAGTCGGTTTCACCGTGGGAGACGGGGTTGCCGTCCTGCACCCGGCGATTGTGGCCGCGGCCGATCACCTCCCCGTTTTCCACCATCACCGCGCCGACGGGCACGCCGCCCTCCTCGTAGCCCGTTCTGGCCTCCTCCCGCGCGAGGGCCATGTATTTAGTATCGTCCGCTTTATTGTCAGAAGTCGTCATTTTTTGATCTCGGGGTTCGGGGTTCGGGGTTCGGGGTTCGGGGACACGAGCGCCGAACCCCGAACCCCCAACCCCTCAAAAAACCGTTCCATCGCTGATCACCCGGAGCGGCGGCGGCGCGGCTTCGCCCCGCCGTTCCCGTGCGATTCGTCGCCCGGCCTGCCAGGTGCCACCCTCGAGAATGCTCATCAAAGGGATCTGTTCCCGGGTCATGCCGAGGCGCGTACGGATTCTGTCGGCGAGCCGGTCGAGAAGCGCCACGGTCAGGGCCCGCCATTCAACGACGAGCACCGAATCCACCGCATGGGCCGCGGTCAGCGCATCCCGGTCCCTGACCGCCAGCACCCCCAGATCGATCAGCAGGCCGCCGTTTCGGTATTCCGGCAGGCCGGTCAGCGCATCCAGGTCCGTCACCCTGATCCCGGCTTCCTCCAGGGGCTCCACCAGGGAATAGGCCAGCCACTGGGACAGCTTGTGAAAAGGCACCCAGCCGTCGGTGGCATCAGGCGCCTCTATAGCCGGATGCCGCCAGACGTCACCGAGCTCGATGCCGCCCAGGGCAGGCCGGCCGGGCCAGATGCCGTCCAGGCCCGCCAGCAGTGCATCCAGGATGGCCGGAGCCGGAATACGGCCGCTTCGGGCGTTCGTCGCGAGATAGTCGAACAGGTGCCCGACCCGGGGATTTTCCGCCCCGAACATGCCGGGCCGCGACTGCAGCGCCGTTGCCAGCCGGCACATGAGCGCCGCGCGTTCCTCGAGACCGACCAGGGGATTGTCCGGGTCGACCTGGAATGCGCGGCCCAGGGACTCGCCGGTCACGGTGGCAAGCGCCGCGGCGTCGGTGCGCAGCGGGTCCTCCGCCGAGGCGGAGAACAGGCCTTTCCGGAAAGCGTGAAAGCTCGCCACGGCGAGCCCTTCCGATCGCGTGAAGAGCACACCGCTCCCGGGTTCCCGATAATGCCAACGATCCCCGGCCCCGGCGTCGAGGAGTACACTGGTCACGGCGAGATCAAAGCGCACGCGGGCCCGCTCGGCCGCCTGGCATTCAGGGTCCAGGGTCCCGGCCAGATCCCCCCAGCGATCGATGCCGCCGGTATCGAAGTGACGCCATCGGCTGTGAAAGGGAATTTCCAGCGACGGGTAGCGCTGGCGGATGGTTTCGATGACGTGGTCCGCGGCCGCATCGAGCCGCTCGCTGTGCAGCCTGAAATGCTCCAGTGCATCACGCTCCGCGAGGGCCAGCATCGCGTTGGCGCGGGCACGAACCGCTGCGGCGCTGCGCAGCCACGCAGCGGCGCCCGCCGGCGTCTGCAGCGTATCCCGGTCCGAGCGACCGTCCGCCGCCATGCCGTCAGCGCCGGACGGCATGAGGGCCCCGGTGCCTGGCGGAACGCACGAACGGATCGTGGACATGTCGATTCATGTCATTCTTTCCATCAGTCCGGATGTTTGATTATTTGTCCCCTCATCCTGCCGCCCCTTCGGGGGCGAGGGAACCCTTCGTTCGGCGGCCGTGCCGTATCCATTGACCCGTACCTGCCCCCTCTCCCCCGCAGGGGGAGAGGGTTGGGGTGAGGGGAAGAACAATAGATGTGTTCATAAATCACCGATCACCCCTCACCCCTCGCCACTCACCCCTCTTCCTCTTCCCGCTCCTGCGGCAGAACCAGGTTCAACACCACACCGAGCACGGCGGCCAGGGCGATGCCTTCCAGCGTGAACTCGCCGGCGGACAAGCTCATCCCGCCGATGCCCGTTACGAGAATGATGCCGACGATGGACAGATTGCGGGGCCGGGTCAGATTCTCCCCCGCTTTCACCAGACTGTTCATGCCCACAACAATAATGGCGCCGAACAGCAGGATGATGATACCTCCCATAACCGGAGTCGGTATGCTCTGCAGCAGCGCGCCCAGCTTGCCGACGAAGGCAAAGGCGATGGCCAGCAACGCGGCCCAGGTCATCAGGCCCGGATTGTAGACCTTGATGAGCGTGACGGCGCCGGTCACCTCGGAGTACGTGGTATTCGGCGGCCCGCCGAGCATTCCGGCGAAGGAGGTCGCGAGACCGTCGCCCAGCATGGTCCGGTCCACGCCCGGGTTCTTGAGGTAATCCTTGCCGGTTACGGACCGGATGGCGAGCACGTCTCCGAAATGCTCGATGGCCGGCGCAATGGCCACCGGCACCATGAACAGTATCGCCTGCCAGTTCCATTCCGGCATCACGAAATCGGGGACGGTGATCCATGCCGCTGCATGAACGCCGCTCATGTCGATCAAGCCGAAGGGTATCGAGACGATATACCCCGCCACGATCCCCGACAGAATCGGCACCAGGCCGAAAAAGCCTCGGCCCAGCAGGGAAACCAACAGCGTGGTCACCAGTGATATCACAGCGACGGTCATCGCCGTGGCCTGGGGCACCAGCTCGTCCGCGCCGTCGCCGGTCCGGCCCATGGCCAGGTTCACCGCCACCGGAGCCAGTATCAGGCCTATGACCATGATCACCGGACCGGTGACTATCGGCGGCAGGACGCGGGTCACCACCTCGATGCCGCGCAGCCGGATGAACAGGCTCAGCAGCATGTATACGACGCCGGCGGCCACCAGCCCGCACAGGGTTCCGGGAATCCCCCAGGTCTGTACCCCGTAAATGATCGGCGCGATGAACGCGAACGACGAGGCGAGGAATATCGGCACCTGGCCGCGGGTGACGATCTGGAAAATCAGTGTGCCCACACCGGCGGTGAACAAGGCCACGTTCGGGTCCAGCCCCGTCAACAACGGCACCAGCACCAGCGCGCCGAACGCTACGAACAGCATCTGGGCGCCGAGCACCCCGTCCTTGAGGCGGAAACTGTAGTCGGTGGATCGGTGATCTGACATGAATCGTCTCCATTTTTATTGGCGACTTTCGGTACTGGAGAAAGCCCGGTTCAGTTGTGGGCCGGGCAGTTGTGGGTCAGCCTTTAGGGCTGACATGTCAGGCTTGAAGCCTGACCCACATCAGTCGTCAGTGCCGTAAAACTTCCGTCCCGCCTGCGCATACTCGACCAGCAGCGAAGCCGGCTTGAATCGTTCCCCGAAACGGTCTTCCAGGCCCTTCAACCGCTCCACGACGCGGTCGGCGCCCTCGCTGTCGATATACCGGAACGGGCCGCCCCGGAACGGCGGAAAACCCAGCCCGAACACGGCACCGATATCGCCGTCCCGGGTTGACTTGATGATGCCTTCGGCCAGGCACCAGGCGGCTTCGTTCACCATCTGCAGCACACAACGCTCGGTGATCTCGTTGCGGTCGAAATCGTGCCTGGGGGATACACCGAGCAGCTTGTACACGGACTCGTCCACCTGCCTGCCGTCATCCTTCTTCCCGCCCTTGTACAGGTACAGGCCGCGCCGGTTCTTTTTTCCCAGCCGGTCGTCGCCGGCCAGCTTGTCCATGCCGGGTGCGGGCGCCATGCGATCACCGAAGGCCCCGGCCAGGGTGTTCGCCACCTTCTGTCCGACGTCGATGCCAACCTCGTCAAGCAGCGCCATCGGCCCGACCGGATAGCCGAAATCCTTCAAAGCCCCGTCGATGCGGTCTACGGGCGCGCCCTCGGCCAGCAGATACGCCGCCTCGTTCATGTACGGACCCAGTATCCGCGAGGTATAAAAGCCCGGGCCGTCGCGCACCACGATGACCGTCTTGCCCTGGCGCTTGCCGAGCGCCACGCAGGTGGCCGTCACCCAGGGCGCGGTGTTCTCCGTCATCACCACTTCCAGCAGCGGCATCTTTTCCACCGGTGAAAAATAGTGCATGCCGATGATGTTCTCCGGCCGCTTGCTGTCCGCGGCGATCTCGCCGATGGGCAGCGCGGAGGTGTTGGTGGCGAATATCGTTTTCTCCCCGGCCCGCTTCTCGACTTCCTCGATCATCTTGCGCTTGAGCTTCATGTCCTCGAAGACCGCTTCCACCACGACATCGCAGTTGGCGAAGCCGCTATAGTCCAGCGTGCCCGTTACCCGGCTCATGGCCCGGTCGGCTTCCAGAGGCTTGATCGAGCGTCGTTTCACCTGCGCGTCGAGCACGCCGCGAACGTATTTCAGTCCCCTGGCGACATTGTCGTCGTTGATGTCCTTGAGGCGCACCGAGGCGCCGGCCTTGGCGGCGGACACGTACGCGATGCCGGCGCCCATCAGCCCCGCGCCGAGGACCCCGAGCTTGTTCGCCGCAACCGGCTCCACGGCTTCGTCGTCGACGCCCGTGTCCTTCTTCAGCTCGTTGCTGGCAAAAAAGATCCCGATCAGCTGCCGTGCTTCCGGGGTGACCACAAGATCGCCGAATGCCGCGGCTTCGGCGGCTTCGCCTCTGGGGATGCCCGACTCGAGGCCGGTTTTCACTGCCAGCAGGATCCGTTCCGGCGCCGGGTAGTTGCCGCGGGTTTTCCGGTTCGTGCGCTTGCGGGCCTGGTCGATGACAATGCGACGGCCCAGGGGATTGCCCCCCAGCGCCCAGTTACGCAGTGCCGGCATCGACAGATACGATTGAATCCGGTGCCATGCCGACGGACGGCGGGGGCGCGCGGCGATCTCCCGGCCGCGTTGGATGGCGGCATCGACGACGATGTCCCGGTGCACGCAGTCGTCCACCAGACCGATGCGCCTGGCGTAGCCGGCATTGACCTGGCGGCCGGTCAGCAGCAGGTCCAGGGCCTTTTCGATGCCCACCAGGCGAGGCAGCCGCTGGGTGCCGCCGCCGCCCGGCAGCAGCCCCAGCTGGACTTCCGGCAGACCCAGCCGGGTCTTGTCGTGGTTCGAGGCGATGCGGCCGTCGAACGCCAGCGCCAGTTCCAGCCCGCCCCCCAGGCAGGCGCCGTGAATCGCCGCCACCGTGACGGGCTTCAGCGCGGCAATCCGGCGCTGGATGCGCTGGGAGGCTTCCGACAACGCTTTCGCTTCCCCGGCATCGTGAATGTCCCGCAGCATTTCCAGGTCGGCGCCGGCGACGAAGCTGTCGGGCTTGCCGGAGGCGAACACCAGCACTTTGATTTCACGGTCCGATTCGACGGTGGCGAGGATCTCCTCGAACTCGTCGATCAGCGCCCGCTTCAAGGTGTTCACCGCTTCACCGGGGTCGTCCATCCAGATCACCGCCGCGCCGTCACTGCGGTGCTCCAGTTTGAGCATGGCGCCATCCTTCGAATCGTTCATCGGACCGCCTCCAGGATCATGGCCGCCCCCAGGCCGCCGGCCGCGCAGGCGGTGCACAACGCGAACTGCCCCCCGGTTCGCTCCAGCTCCTTCAGTGCCTGCATGATCTGGCGGGCGCCCGTGGCGGCGAAGGGGTGCCCCAGGGAAATGGATCCCCCGTTGGTGTTGAACCGGTCCCAGTCGATCTCGCCGATGGCCTGGTCGCGCCCCAGCCGTTCCCGGGCGAAATCCCGGGACTCGAAGGCGCGGGTATTGGACAGGATCTGGGCGGCGAAGGCTTCGTGCATGTCGATCACATCGATATCGCGCAGCGCGAGACCGGCCCGGTCGAGGGCCAGCGGCGTCGCGAACGCCGGCCCCATCAACATCTGCCAGTTCGGGTCCAGCGCGGCATAGGCGTAAGTCTTGATGTATCCCAGCGGCGTATGGCCCTCCGCGGCGGCCTTGTCCTCCCGCATCAGCACGAGCGCCCCGGCGCCGTCCGTGAGCGGCGAGCTGTTGCCGGCGGTGACCGTCCCGTAGCGGCGGTCGAAAGCGGGTCGCAGCTTGGCATAGGCTTCCAGTGCGGAATCGGCCCGCACCAGGTTGTCCCGGGAAAAGGCATCGTAGGACGGCGGCACGTAGGCATGCATGACCTGATCGTCGAAGAATCCTTCATCCCAGGCGCGGTTGGCCCTCATGTGGCTGCGGTGGGCGAACTCGTCCTGAGCTTGACGCTCGATGCCGTTCTCCTTGGCCATTTTCTCCGCCGCCTCCCCCATGGTGTAGTCCGAGGACGGCTCGCGCAGCGCCGGCGGCACCGGCACGATGTCGCCGAACCGCACACCCTTGAACGCCGCAAGGCGCGCACCGAGACTGCGCGCCTTGCTGGCATCCACGAGGGCATTGGCGAGCCGCTTCGACACCGTGATGGGCACATCGCTGGCGCTCTCCGCGCCGCCGGCGATAGCGCAGGAGATCTGCCCCGCCATGATGGATTCTGCTACATCGGTGGTGCTCTGGTAGCTGGTGGCGCAGGCCCGGGAAACGCTGTAGGCGTCCACCGAGGACGGCATGCCCGTGCCCATGACGATCTCCCGGGCGATATTGGGTGCCTGGGGGCTGGGTATGACCTGGCCGAACACCACCCGCTCCACCTGTTCCGTGTCGAGGCCCGTGCGCTGCAGCAGCTCCGCCACGACCATCTTGCCGAGATCCCGCGCCGGCATGGATTTGAACGCCGTGCGCTCCCGGGCGAAAGGCGTACGCAGTCCCGCCACGACGGCAACACGGTGTCGTGCCGTACTCGGTGTTTCACTGGCCATCAGGCGTCCTGGAATAGGGAGTCAATGGGCAACGCTAAGCACCCGGTCGCGGACTGTCAAGCACGCTCGTCAGAACCGCCCCTGTGGCTCAGCCTTCAGCCCTGACATGCGAACCCCCTGTAGGTCAGGCTTCAGGCCTGACATGCGGACCCCCTGTAGGTCAGGCTTCAGGCCTGACATGTCGACGAACCCCCCTGCGGGTCAGGCTATATGTCAGCCTCAAAGGCCCACCCACAAAAGGCGTTACAATCCCTTGATCGACGACTCCCGGTTTCCCGGACCACAACACCCATTGAATACGCTGTACACACTCCTGGACCACGGCGCCGCCGACGCGCCGGCACTGACAGCCCCGGGCCGGCTGCCGCTGCCTTACGCCGGCCTGCGCGCCCTGTGCGAACGCACCGTGGCATCCCTCAACCGCCTGGGCGTGGGCCGGGGCGACCGGGTCGGCATCGTGCTGCCCAACGGGCCCGAGATGGCGGCCGCATTCCTGGCGGTGGCCTGCGGCGCGGTCACGGCGCCCCTGAATCCCGCCTACCGCCGGTCCGAGCTCGAGTTCTACTTGTCGGATATCCGGGCCAAATGCCTGATCATCGAGCGCGGCACGGCCAGCCCGGCCCGGGACGCCGCCGGGACCCTCGGCATTCCCCTGCTCGAGCTCGAACCCGACAGCGCCGGCCCCGCGGGCGAGTTCGTGCTCGACGGCCCCGGATGCGGCAACCCCGGGGCACGCGGCTTCGCCGGCGCCGAGGACGTGGCGTTGATACTGCATACCTCCGGCACGACCTCGCGTCCCAAGATCGTGCCCCTCAGCCACGCCAACCTGGGTGCATCGGCTCGCCATGTCGCCGCATCGCTGGCGCTCACCGTCGACGACCGCTGCCTCAACGTCATGCCGCTGTTTCATATACACGGCCTGGTCGCGGCCCTGCTGGCATCGCTGGGCGCCGGCGGCAGCACCTGCTGCACCCCGGGGTTCAACGCCCTGAAATTCTTCACCTGGTTGTCCGAGGCCCGGCCGACCTGGTACACCGCGGTGCCCACCATGCACCAGGCGGTGCTGCAGCGGGCCGGCCGATCGCGCTCGGTCATCGATGCCCATCCTTTGCGTTTCATCCGTTCCTGTTCCGCCGCCCTGCCGGTGCCGGTCCTGCACGAGCTGGAAGCGACGTTCAACGCCCCGGTAATCGAAGCCTATGCCATGACCGAGGCCGCCCACCAGATGACCAGCAACCCCCTGCCGCCGGGACGACGCAGGCCCGGCTCCGTCGGGATCGCAGCCGGGCCCGAAGTCGCGGTCATGGACGGGTCCGGCCGGTTCCTGGCACCGGGGGAAACCGGCGAAATCGTGGTCCGAGGCGCCAACGTGACCGCCGGCTACGAGAACAACCCGAAGGCCAACGAGGAGAACTGGACGGACGGCTGGTTTCGAACCGGCGACCAGGGCGTGATGGATGAAGACGACTATATCCGGATCACGGGCCGGCTCAAGGAGATCATCAACCGGGGCGGCGAGAAAGTGTCGCCGAAGGAGATCGACGACGTGCTCATCGAGCACCCCGGCATCGTCCAGGTGGTGACCTTCGCGATCCCGCATCCCGGGCTCGGCGAGGCGATCGGTGCCGCCGTCGTTCTCGCTGCCGGCGGGGACCTGGACGAGGCCGGGCTCAGGGCGTTCGCCGGGGAGCGACTGGCGCGGTTCAAGGTGCCGGAACGGATCGTGTTCGTGACGGAGATCCCCAAAGGCCCCACCGGCAAGCTCCAGCGCATCGGCCTGGCGGAAAAGCTGGGGCTGGCATCGTGAAAATCTGTATCTACGGCGCGGGCGCCATCGGCGGCTACCTTGGATTCAGGCTCGCCGACGCGGGCGACGCCGAGGTCTCGTTCATCGCCCGGGGCCGCAATCTCGAGGTGATGCGGCACGCCGGCCTCACCCTGCATGAGAACGGCGGCAGCCGGACCATTCCGGTGACCGCCACCGACGACCCGTCGGCGCTGGGACCGCAGGACTACGTCATCGTGGCGGTGAAGGCGCCGACGGGGCCGGAGATCGTCGAGCCCATGCAGCCGCTTCTGGGAACCGATACCGCGGTGGTCACGGCCATGAACGGCGTGCCGTGGTGGTATTTCCATGGACTGGACGGCCCGTGGAAGGAGCGCATTTTGTACAGCGTGGATCCCGGGGGACGACAATGGCACGGCATCGGTCCCGAGCGCGCCATCGGCTGTGTGGTCTATCCCGCCGCTGAGCTGGTCGAGCCGGGCGTGGTGGCCCACCATTACGGCGATCGTTTCATTGTCGGTGAGCCCAGCGGCGAAAAGACCCGGCGCGTACTGGCCCTGAGCCGTGCAGTGGCCGACGCCGGTCTCAAAGCACCCGTGCGCGATATTCGCGATGAAATCTGGGTCAAGCTCTGGGGCAACCTGTGCTTCAACCCCATCTCCGCGCTGACCACCGCCACCCTCGAGGACATCGCGCAGGATCCCGGCACACACGATGTGGTCCGGGCCATGATGGTGGAAGGGCGGACCATTGGCGAGGCGATCGGCGTGTCGTTCAAGCTGGATATCGAAAAGCGTATCGACGGTGCAAAATCGGTGGGCGCCCACAAGACTTCCATGCTGCAGGACCTGGAACGCGGCCGGCCCATGGAGATCGACGCCCTGCTGACGGTGGTCCAGGAGATGGGCGCCCTGGTATCCGTCCCCACCCCCACCATCGACACCGTCCTCGCCCTGGTGCAGCAGCGCGGCCGGATGGCGGGGTGTTATTGATCATGTCCTCCTTCCCCATCATCCTCGCCTCCTCCTCCCCTTTCCGTAAGGCCCTGCTCGAACGGCTGCAGATTCCCTTCGATGTGGAGGTGCCCGGCATCGACGAATCGCCGCGGCCCGGGGAGACGCCCCAGGCGTACGTGGAGCGCCTCGCTGTGGAGAAAGCCCATGCCGTGGCCGCCCGGCATCCGCGGGCCCTGGTCATCGGTTCCGACCAGACTGCGGTGCACGGGGACGAGATCGTGGGCAAGCCCGTGGACCACGACGACGCCGTGCGGCAGTTGCAGCACGCGTCGGGCGGGACCGTCACGCTGTACACGGCGCTGGCCCTGGTGAACACGGAAACCGGGCAAATTCAGAGCGACGTCGTGCCCTTCACCGTTCACTTCCGTCGCTTTGACCGCGACACCATCGAGCGCTACCTGGACAGGGAGAAACCCTACGGCTGCGCCGGCAGCCTGCGCGCCGAGGGGCTCGGCATTGCGCTGCTCAGGAAATTCGAGGGCGACGATCCCAACGCCCTGATCGGTCTGCCGTTGATACGCCTGGTGGACATGCTGGAAAGCGAAGGCGTCCGGGTCCCGTGAGTGCCTCGACGTTCCTGCTCATCCTCGCCGCGGTGATCGTCGTCTTCGTCGGCTATGTCGTCAAGTCGTGGTCGGCGCTGGGAACGGCGTCAAGGATCCGGCCGCGGAAGAAAACCGGCAAGCGGGACGAGGACCGGGGATCCGGAAAGCAGGACTGATGCGCCGGCGCGGTCACGGGAATCCCGGGTCATTCAGCAGCGCTTTCATTTTCGCCGCCGTGACCGGCTTCCTGAACAGGAACCCCTGAACGTACCGGCAGCCGTGCTCGCGCAGGAATTCAAGCTGCGCCGGCGTCTCCACCCCTTCGGCCACCACCCGCAGCCCCAGCCCCCGGGCCATGGCGAGGGCGGCTATGGTCAGCGCCGAGTCATCGTCGGCGTCCGGGATGTCGCGAATGAACGAGCGGTCGATTTTCAGTATCTGGATGGGCAGGCGCTTCAGGTAGCTGAGCGCCGAGTAGCCGGTGCCGAAGTCGTCGATGACAAGCTGAATACCGGCTTCGTCGAGTCTTCGCACGGTGGCATCGATGGGCCCGGTGCTGCGTAGATATACGCTTTCCGTCATTTCGAGCTGAAGCAGACCCGGCGCCAGGTCCGTCGCCTCGAGGGTCTGCAGCACCCGGTCCGCGAACCGGTTGTCGGAGAACTGCCGGGCGGATATGTTCACCGCCAACTCCAGCCGCCTGCCGGTTTCCCGGTTCCAGGCACTCACCTCCATGCACGCGTCGTGCAGCACGCGTTCGCCCACGGGCACAATCAAGCCTGTGTCCTCCAGCAGCGGGACGAACCGTTCCGGTTCCACCCACCCGCCGCCGGGCCGTCGCCAGCGCAGCAGCGCCTCCACAGCGGGCACCGTGTTGTTCACGATATCGATCTGGGGCTGGTAATGGATTTCGAACTCACCGTTGTCGACCGCGGCTCGCAGCTGATTTTCCATGGCAAGCCGCTCGTTGACCCGCGTGCTCATTTCCTCGGAGTAGAACGCATAGCTGCCCCGGCCCTGCTCCTTGGCCCGGTACATGGCATTGTCCGCATTCTTGAGCAGCGACGGGCCGTCCTCCCCGTCCTGGGGAAAGACGCTGACCCCGATGGTCCCGGTGACATGCAGCGATATGCCGTCCAGGTCTATCGATGTGCGCAGCGCGCGTCGCAGGCGCTCCAGTATCCGGGTGATGTCGTTGTAGGAGTCCACGTCGTCCAGCAGCATGACGAACTCGTCGCCGCCGAATCTCGCCACCGTGTCCCCCGGCCGCAGCGCGTCGCCGAGCCGCCCGGCAACGGCCGTAAGCAGCTTGTCCCCCACCTCGTGCCCCAGGCTGTCATTGATGTTCTTGAACTGGTCGAGGTCCATGAACAGCACCGCCGCCAGGCGGTCGTGGCGACGGGTATGGGTCAGAACCTGGGCCACCCGGTCCAGAAACAGGATCCGGTTGGGCAGCCCGGTGAGCGTGTCGTGGTGCGCAATGTACTGGAGGCGCTCCTGGGTCTGCATCTGTTCCGAGATGTCTTTTCCCGTGGCGACGAAATGGGTGATCCTGCCCGTATCGTCCAGCAGGGGCGTAATGGTCTTGTCTTCGTAGTAGAGTGACCCGTCCTTGCGCCGGTTGATCATGACATCGCGAAAGACTTCTCCGTCCCGGATCGTGGACCACAGGTATTCGTAGTAACTCCGGTCGTGCTCCCCGGACTTCAGCACCCGGCCCGTCCTGCCCGCCACCTCGTTGAACCCGAATCCCGTGGTTTCCTCGAACGCCCGGTTGACGTATTCGATGATTCCCTGCGGGTCGGTAATGATCACCGAATCGGCGGACTGCTCCAGCGCCCCGGACAGCTTGCGCGCCTCAGCCTCCGCGGCCTTCCAGTCGCTCACGTCCCGGAACGTGCCTTCCACCCCGGCTACCCCACCGGACGAATCCCGCACAAAGTGCGCGTTGGCCGAGATCCATACGAGGCTGCCGTCCTTGCGCCGGAGCCGTAATTCCTGGTTGCGAAGCGTCCCCGCATTCTCCTCCAGGCCGTCTAGCAGCCCGTGCCACGCGTCCGCGTCGGGATTGAAGTCGCTCACCGGCCGGCCAATCAGCTCTTCCGGGGCATAACCGGTCAATTTCGCCCCCGAGCGGGATATCCGCTCGATGACGCCGTGGGAATCGATGCGATAGTAGGTGTCGTCCAGGTAGTCCAGGATTCGATTCAGCTCCCGTTCCGATTCGCGGACCCCCTCGATGAGCTGCATCTGGATGCGATGACCGGCCCACTCCCGCAACCCCAGAAAAACCGCCAGCACCACCAGAAACGGCGCCAGGATACCCGGGTTGAGCGTCAAGGCGTCGCGCTGCCAGTAGGCCATCCCGCCCACCACCAGCATTACACAGGTGAATAGCAGCGTATCCCCACGCCGCATGTGGAGATTGAATCGGTACAGGCTCTCCTCGCTCTCGGCGCGAGGCGCCTCCCGGCCCTGCTGCACCACCGCGGCACTGTAGACCATCGCGAAAGCCGCAACCCAGAACACATCCAGGTAGTGTCCCGACTGGTAGCTTCCTTCCAGGAGCGAATAGGCGTAGATGCTGCCGGTAATCGAGTGCATCCCCAGGGCGGCAAGAAACAGCAGCAGCACCAGACGGCCCGGCTCGAACACGCGACGGAGCAGCACCTGCATCGCAAACACGAACGCGGTCAGGTGGAGCACCGGCCAGGCCAGGGCCAGACCACGGTAAGTGATCGACAGTCCCGGCTTGTGCAGCAGTTCCGCCAGGCCCAGCCACGACCCCAGCGCCACGACCGTGGCAATGACACCGAGATCGGCCGCGTCCTTCAGCGTGAGGTCGAGGCCACGCCTGGTGGACATATAGATCAGTCCGAGCACATACAGGGGGGCCAAAGCCATGAACCCGGCATCCGAATAGTCGGGGAACGGCGTCAGTTCCCGTTCGACCAGCTCCCGGTAGTCCCACACGAGCATGCCGGCAAACCACGCGAGGCAGCCGGCGCCGAAGTACAGCCAGGCCCGGCGCTGGTCGGCGGAAAGGGTGCGCGCCGTCCGCAGGCATTCGATCCCGGCGACGAGAGACACGAACGTCCAGGACAGGTCGGCCCACCAGCGGGCCATGGAGGGAGGCAGAAGCAGATAGTGGACGAGAATGAACAACGCCACGAAACCCGCCGCCGCCGCGTGCCGGAACAAGCCGTGCCACCGGGCGATCGCGCCGCCTGACGGGCTATGCATGACGCCGGCCCATGCAAGCGCGGACCGGCGGAATCCAGTCGTCAATCACCGCGATCCCGGGCGCGCCCATGCGCGAGACACTGTGTCGAGTCCACTCATGATCCATATTCCCCAATGCGCCGGATTACGCAATGGACACCGCGACACCCCGGCGTCCCCCGGCCGCGGACCCTGCCCGCGAACCCAGGGTCAGTGTACGCCGTGACCGGATACTACTGAAATCGGATGCGGTCCCACAGCAGGTCGGATTTCAGGGTATTGGCGATGGCGACCCCCAATTGCCGGGTCACCCGGCCCAGCAGGTCTTCCTTCGGCGTGTAATCCACGAGCTTCTCGGCCCCCACGATGTCCCGGGCCACCGACCCGGCGCTGCCGAACTCGTCCACCAGGCCCAGCCGCAGGGCCTCTTGGCCGGTCCAGAACAGGCCGCTGAATATCTCCGGGTCCGGGCTGAGCCGCTCGCCCCGGTCGGCGCGCACCGTATCGATGAACTGCTGATGAACCTGGTCCAGCAGCTCGTCCACATGCCGCCGCTCCGACGGCTTTACCGGGCTGAATGGATCGAGGAAAGCCTTGTGCTCGCCGGCCGTATACAGGCGCCGCTCGACGCCCAGCTTTTCCATGGCCTCCACCAGCCCGAAGCTGTTCATCAGCACGCCGATCGAGCCCACGATGCTGGCCTGGTCGGCGTAGATCCGCTCCGCCGCCACCGCCGCGTAGTAGCCCCCCGAGGCGCACATGTCGCCGATCACCACGTACAGGGGCTTGTCGGGGTATTTCTCCCGCAGGCGATGCATCTCCACGTTGATCAGCCCCGCCTGGACCGGGCTGCCGCCGGGGCTGTTGATGCGCAGGATTACCGCCTGTGAATCCTTCGCCTCGAAGGCCCGGCGCAGCCCCTGGGCGACCACGTCGGCATCAACATCGGAGTGGCGGGCAATGGTGCCTTCGAGCTCCACGAGCGCAGTGTGCGCCCCGGAGGGTTGGGGCAGGCTCTCCTTGCTGATCATGACCGTGACCACCACCAGGTACGCGGCGAAGAACAGCTTGAAGAATATCCCCCAGCGCCGTGCGCGACGGCGTTCCTTCAGGTTGTCGCGGGCGAGCTCTTCGAGGATGCTGCGTTCGGCGGATCCCCGATCGCTGGATGTCTGTTCGTTCATGTTCGGTCCGACTGTCTCAAGTTAAGCGCGGAAGTGTACAACATCAACCGGTCCGGTGTTTCCGGCCGCCGGTGACCGCTACGACGCCATCCACCAGCTCGATGCGCCCGCCGCGCTCGACCACCCGCAGGGGCTCCAGCCCGGCGCCGTTGCACGGCCCCCCGGCGCAGCGCCCGGTGTCGGGCTCGTAGAGCGCCCCGTGGGTGGCGCAGATCAGGAATTCGCCTGAAGTGTCGAAGAACCGGCCGGGCAGGAAGTCCAGCTCCAAGCTGACGTGGGCACAGCGGTTGACGTAGGCATATACCCGTCCCTGGTACCGGATCACGAATGCCGGCGCCGGCACGCCGCCCTCGTCGATCTCGAAACGGATAGCCGGTCCGCGCTCCGCCAGCTGCGTGCTGGCACCGATCAGCTTTCCCGGATCCATCGCACCACCGCCTCGAAGTCATCGACGCAGCCCGCGGGGTTCTCCGCCAGCAGGGGCTCGACCGGATGCGCGCCGTAGGACACGGCGAGGGCATCCATGTCGGCCGCGGCTGCCATTTTCAGGTCGAAGGTCGTATCCCCCACCATCAGCGCGTCCCGGGGGTCGATCCGGGTGCGGGCCAGGATGTCCCGCAGCATCTGCGGGTGCGGCTTGGACACCGCTTCGTCCACGCACCGGCTGGCGGCGAACAAGTGCCCGACCGCGGTTTCCCCGAGGACGCGGTCCAGGCCGCGCCGCGCCTTGCCCGTGGCGATCGCCAGCACGAAGGACTCCTCCTTCAGCACCGCCAGGCCCTCGGCCACCCCCGGGAACAGTCCCGTGTAGGTCTCGTCCCGCTCCAGGAAGTGCGCCCGGTAAGCTTCCATCAGGCGGCTCCGGTCCCGCTCACCGGTGCCCGGAAACAGCTCGGCCAGCGCTTCGGTGAGACCCAGGCCGATGATACCGCGCACGGCATCCGGCGACGGCACGGGGACGCCGACATCCTGCGCCGCGGCGCGGAAGCAGTTGACGATCTTGGACGCTGAATCCATCAGCGTTCCGTCCCAGTCGAACACCACCATCCGATAACGCCGGCTGCTCATGGGTTCAACGCGTCATAGGCCGCGGCAAAGGCCGCCGGCACCGGCGCCTCCGCCCGGCATGGCTTGCCCGTCACGGGGTGGGAGAACTCCAGGCTGCGGGCGTGCAGGGCCAGGCGCCTGAGGCCCGCGCGCCGCGCCTGCTTGTTGAAATCGCGGTCGCCGTATTTCCGGTCCCCGGCGATGGGGTGCCCGATATGGACGGCATGAACCCGGGCCTGGTGGGTGCGCCCGGTCACCAGCTCGATCTCCACCCCGGTGCAAGACGGCCCGGGCCGCTCGACCCGGAAAACCGACGCCGCCCGGTCCCCGGACTCGGAAACCACTACCGTGCGCTCGCCGCCCCGCAGCGAGCTGCGGTCGAGGCCCGTATGGACCTCGATCCGGTCCCGGCCCGGCCGGCCCCGCACCAGCGCGGCGTAGCGTTTGGTGATGGGCGCCTCCGGCCCGTCCCGGCGCAGGGCCGCGTGCAGGCCGGTGAGGGCAGCGCGGCTCTTGGCCAGCATCAGGCAGCCGGAAGTGTCCCGGTCCAGGCGGTGCACCAGCTCCAGGAACGGGCAGTCCGGCTGGCGGGCGCGCAGCGCCTCGATGACCCCGGCGCTGACGCCGGTGCCCCCGTGGACCGGCAGGCCCGCGGGCTTGTCCAGAATGAGCAAATGGGCGTCCTCGAACAGGATCTCGCCGGTTTCCAGGCTCGCCGCGACCCGGGGTGCCGCGCCCGGTCCCAGGCGTACCGGCGGAATCCGCACCCGGTCCCCGCTCTGCAGGCGATAGCGGGCGTCCACCCGGCCCAGGTTGACGCGGACCTCCCCCTTGCGGACGAGCCGGTACACCCGGCTCCGGGGCAGGCCCTTGAGCTCGCGGATCAGGAAATTGTCCAGGCGCTGGCCGGCGTGCTCGGGGGACACGGTGATATGGCGGACCTGGGGCCCGCCGGCGGGCCTGTCGGTGCTCGAATCTGACAAATTGCTCATTCGATTTTTGCTTGCTATATTCTAACTTAACGGCGTTTTGTAAAGTGATTGATCAACAACGCCGTAGCGGTCGCTCGTAGCTAATCAAGCGGGCAAACCGTTGATTATATTGAAGAGATTAAGGTCGCGGAGGCGTCGGGCATGGCCCGCATCGCCGGGACCGGGGTCCGGGGCGCTCCAGCCGCATCAAGGCGCGAGCAGAGCAGCAACGGGGTCACACACAATACCGGATCGACATGACACACGCGCGCGGGTCCTGACCCAACCGGCGCACAACACTCGACCCGAGTGTAAGGGATGATAGAACAAGAAGGGGCCGCACGGCCCGGGAGGACGCAACATCAATGCGAAACCAGGCTTTAACCTGCGTTCCACGAGGTTGTGGATACACGACCTGATTTGAGTTGAAGGCAGCGGGCTCCCCGGCGGACCCGCCCGACAAACCGGTGTCCTCGGTGGGCCGCAGTCAGGCCTCGCCGTAATTGTTCGTCATCCTCGCGCAAGGGTCGCGAGGAATGCAACGTGAAAAGAATGCTGTTCAACGCAACTCATCCGGAAGAGTTGCGCGTCGCTATTGTTGATGGACAGAAGCTGCTGGATCTGGATATCGAATCCTCGGTCCACCACCAGAAAAAGGGAAACATCTACAAGGGCAAAGTGACCCGCGTCGAGCCCAGCCTCGAAGCGGCGTTCGTCGATTACGGCTCGGAACGCCAGGGCTTCCTGCCCCTGAAGGAAATTTCCCGGGCGTACTTCCAGGACTACTCCCCCAAGACCCCGATGGCGCAGCTGAAGATTCAGGACGTCATCAAGGAGGGCCAGGAGCTGCCCGTCCAGGTGGAGAAAGAGGAACGCGGCAACAAGGGCGCGGCCCTGACCACGTTCATCAGCCTGGCCGGCCGCTACATGGTCCTGATGCCCAACAATCCAAAGGGTGGCGGCATCTCCCGGCGCATCGAGGGCGACAACCGCGCCGAGCTCCGGGAAAACATGAACCAGCTCAACGTACCCACGGAGCACGCGCTGATCGCGCGCACCGCCGGCATCGGCAAGTCCCCGGAAGACCTCCAGTGGGACGTGGACTTCCTGCTCCAGCTGTGGGAAGCCGTCCGCAAGGCCATCGACGAGCGCCCCGCCCCGTTCCTGGTCTACCAGGAAACCAATCTCGTGGTGCGCGCGATACGTGACTACCTGCGCAACGATTTCGCCGAGATCCTCATCGACGACGAGGAGATCTACGAGCGCGCCAGCCGGTTCATGGAGCAGGTCATGCCCCAGAACCGCACCAAGCTGAAGCACTACCGCGATACCGTCCCGCTGTTTTCGCGATTCCAGATCGAGCACCAGATCGAGGCGGTGTTCTCCCGAAAGGTCAGCCTGCCCTCGGGCGGCGCCGTGATCATCGACCACACCGAGGCGGTGGTCACCATCGACATCAACTCCGCCCGCGCCACCAAGGGCGCCGACATCGAGGAGACGGCGCTGGCTACGAACCTCGAGGCGGCCGACGAGATCGCCCGCCAGCTGCGCATCCGCGACCTCGGCGGCCTGATCGTCGTGGATTTCATCGACATGACGTCCAACAAGAACCAGCGCCTGGTGGAGAATCGCCTCCAGGAGGCACTGAAAGTGGACCGTGCCCGGGTACAGACCGGCCGGATTTCCCGTTTCGGGCTCCTGGAAATGTCGCGCCAGCGCCTGCGGGCGTCCATCGGTGAGGCAAACTACATCGTCTGCCCCCGCTGCGACGGCGCCGGAAATATTCGCGGGATCGCGTCCTCCGCCCTGCACATCCTCCGCATTCTCGAGGAAGAGGCCCTGAAGGAGAACACCGAGGCCATACACGCCCACCTGCCGATCGACATTGCCACTTATCTGCTCAACGAGAAGCGCAACGAGATCTATTCCCTGGAGACCCGGCTCGGCAACGCCGTGATCATCATCCCCAACACGGATCTCGAGTCGCCGCACTTCCGGATCAAGCGATTGCGCGGAGAGGACCTGACGGATTACCAGGGCCTGCCCAGCTACCGGATCGAACGGGAAAAGGACGACGAGGACCAGGACGAGGGCAACTACTTCATCAAGCAGCGCGCCGAGAAAGCCGCCGTCGGCCCGGAGCATGTCACGGCCACTGCCCCGCCCTCCCATCGCAAGACGGAGGAAGAGCAGACCGGGACGCGGGATGGCGTCGTTGCCAGGATATTCAAGACATGGTTCGGCAAGACCGCGGACGCCGGCGACGGGGAACAGGACGCCGCGTCCCCCAGCCGCACCCGAAGCAGCCGCGGGGAAGGTACCAGCTCCGGCGGTACCACCGCGACCGGCGACAGTAACCGAGGCGGCAATGGGCAACGGCGCGGCCAGTCCCGCGGGCGCTCCCAGGGCCGCTCCCAAGGCCAAGGCCAGGGCCAGCGACAAGGCCAGGGCCAGCAACGGTCCCGCGGCGGCCGCGGGGGACGACCCCGCAGCGCCGGGCAGGGTAGCGGCGGCAGTGGAAGCGGTAGCGGTGGTGGCGGCGGTACCGGCAGCAGCGGTGGCGGCGGCCGGAGCCGCCGGGGCGGCCAGCCACGCGGCGGGCGCGGCCGGGGACGAAGCAGCGGCGGCACGGACTCGCCTTCGACATCCGCCCAGGGTGGCCAGGGTGGCCAGGGTGGCCAGGACAATAAGAGCAACGGCCCGGCGCCGTCCTCGTCGGGCCAGTCGGGCAGCAAGGGCAACCGCCCGGAAACCGCTCCCGACGCGCGCTCGAAAAGCCAGGGCTCCGGACAGGAATCGGCACCGGCTTCCCAGCCGCAGGCTGAACGGAAGAGCAGCCCGGATTCGAAATCGGACTCGACGCCGACTCCCCGGGAAAGCACACCCCAGCAGTAGGGTCGTCACGCCCCGTGGGCCGGCTCACCGGCTCACGGGGCGCTCGATGCTCCCCCACCGAAGCCATTGTAGGTCAGGCGCAAGCCTGACATGTTATCCACAGTTCCCTTAAAAAACCGGCTCCGACCCTGCCCTTGCCAATCATGCCGTCCTTCAGCGCTGGATTCCTTCACCGCGCTCGATGCATGACCACGTGAGAGGCTTTCATGGTTGCACTTGGTCGCGCCTTGTCATGCGACGACGGCTATAATCGGTCGAATGGAACTGCACACCTGTCTCGCCAGCGACGTCAGCGCGTTCGATTTCAAGCGCAGCGATCTCGTACGCCTGGAAGAGGACCTGCCCGGCGTTAATCTGCGGTTTCATGAGACCACTGCCGGCTTCCTGGCCGCGGGAACGGCCGCGGAGTACGTCCTGACATGGGAGTTCGACGCCGCCTGGTATGCGCGCTTCCTGCATCTGAAAAAGATATTCACCCCCGCCGCCGGACGGGACTGGGTGGCGGCGGATCCGCGCGGCAGCGTGGAGGTCATCCACGGCACGTTTCACGGCCGCCTGCTCGGCGAATCCCTGCTGGGCGCCATGCTGTTCATGAATCGGCGCATGCCCGACATGATCAGGAACTTCGAGCGCCGGAAATGGGACCGGAACATACAGCAGGACTGCCGGCTTCTTGCCAACCAGACGGTGCTGATACTCGGACTCGGCAGGATCGGCGGCGAGTGCGCCCGGCTGCTCCTTGCCCTCGGCGCCAGGGTGGTCGGCATCAAGCGCGATCCGTCCAGCCCGCCGCCGGGGCTGGCGGGCGTGGACGTGCGGTCGGCATCGGAGCTTGACGCGACCCTGCCGGAAGCGGACCACGTCGCCGTGCTCCTGCCCGCCGGCGCCGGCACCGACCGGATTCTCGACGAGACCCGGCTCAGAAAGTGCCGGCCGGGCGCGTATATCTACAACTTCGGCCGGGGCAACGCCGTCGCCAGCGACGACCTGGCCCGTGCCGCCGATCACATCGGCGGCGCTTTCCTGGACGTTACCGACCGGGAACCGCTGGATTCGTCCTCGCCGCTCTGGTCCCTGAACAACATCATGATCACGCCCCATTCTTCCTGCATCTACCGGGAGTACAAGGAGGCATTCGTGGAGGAAGTCATTGCGCACCTGGGGCGTCGCCCTGTCAGGCATAAAGCCTGACCCACAGGTGTGATCCATGTGGGTCAGCCTTCAGGGCTGACATGTCAGGCATAAAGCCTGACCTACATGTCGAACTGGGCGATGGACTCGACGTGGGCGGTGTGGGGAAACATGTCGATGATGCCGGCGCGTCGCAGGCGATAGCCGTGCTTGCGGACCAGAATCTCCGTGTCGCGGGCCAGGGTGGCGGGGTTGCAGGATATATAGACAATGCGTTCCGGGGCGATATCCGGGATGCGCTTCATGAGCTCCATGGCGCCGGAGCGCGGCGGGTCGAGCAGGAGCTTGTTGAATGAAGGGTCGATCCAGCTGCCGGACAGTTCTTCTGCATACAGGTCCGCGGTCCGGAACTCGACCGTGGCCAGGCCGTTCCAGGCGGCATTGTCCATGGCGCGCCGGACCAGGCGCTTCTCGCCTTCCAGGCCCGTGACCCGGCCCGCCCGCCGGGCAATCGGCAGAGTAAAGTTGCCCACGCCGCAGAACAAATCCAGCACCTTGTCGGCCGCCCCGGGATCCAGCAGCGCCAGCGCCAGATCCACGAGCCTGCGGTTCTGCGCCCCGTTGACCTGGATGAAATCCGTGGGCTCGAAGTGTATGCGGATATCGCCGTCGATTTCGTAGTACAGGGGCTCGGGGGCGCCGGGATGGATCGGGTGGATGCTGTCCAGCCCGCCGGGCTGAAGCAGAATCTGCACCTCGTTGTCCGCGCCGAAGCCGATCAGGCGCTGGTGATCGGTATCGGTCAGCGCCTCCAGGTGACGGAACACCAGGGCCGCCGCGTTGTCCGCGGCCGCCACTTCGATCTGCGGGATGCGGTCGAAGCAGGACAGGCCCGCCACCAGCTCGTGCAGGCCGGGCAGCAGATCCGACAGCTTCCGGTCCAGCACCAGACAGGCATCGAGAGAGGTGATGTAACTCTTGTGGCGCTCGCGGAATCCCACCAGCACCCCGCCCTTTTTGGGCACATACCGGATACCCAGGCGGGCCTTGCGCCGGTAATGCCAGGGCGCAGCGGCCACCGGCGCCATGTATTCATCCGGCACGACCTTCGCCAGGCGTTCCAGGTTGTCCACGAGCTGGCGATGCTTGTGCGCGAGCTGGGCATCGTGACCGAGGTGCTGGAGCGCGCAGCCGCCGCAGGTACCGAAGTAGGGACACTCGGGGTCGACCCGGTCCGGCGACGGAGAAAGAATCTCGGTCAGCGTGCCCTGGAGCACCTTCCGCCGTTTCCTGCCCGGGCGAAAGCGGACGACCTCGCCGGGCAGAGCGTTGTCGATGAACACCACCTGGCCGTCGTGGCGGCCGACGCCGCGGCCGTCGTGGCTCAGGCCGGTGATCCCGGCCTCCGGCAGTGTGTCCGGCGGTGAGGTACTCACTGCCAGGCGTTCAGGAATTCCTGGAAGTGGGGCTTGTCCCCGGCGGCCAGGCCGTCCCGCACCAGCCGGCATTCGTTTCCGTAGCGCTTGTCGTCGAGATCGCCCTTGATCAGCAGCCAGCGCAGGTAGAGCAGGTAGGTATTGAGCGCGTCCGTCTCGCAGTAGTTGCGAATGTCCTCGATCCGGCCCTCCTGGAAGGCATCCCAAACCTTCGAGCCGTCCATACCCATTTTTCCGGGCAGGCCGCACAGCACCGCCAGCTGGTCCAGCGGCGCGAAGGCGCGCGCCTGGTAGGCGGCCAGAGTATCCATCAGGTCGGTGTGCCGGGCGTGAAACCGGTTCAGATAGTTGTTCCACTTGAACTCCCGGTCGTGCTCGCCGGTGTCCCAGTATCGCGGCGCGGCGATGCCGTGGATCAGGGCGCGGTAGTGCAGGACCGGCAGATCGAAGCCGCTGCCGTTCCAGGTGACCAGCGTCGGGGCATAGCGGTCGATGCCGTCGAAAAACCGCTTGATCAGCTCCTGCTCGCCGGACCCGGGCTCGCCCAGCGACCAGACCTTGCACTGGTCCCCGGTGCGCAGCACGGCGGAGATCGCCGCCACCCGCTGAAGATGCACCGGCAGAAACTCGCTCTCGGTCTGCTGGCGCCGCTTGGCGAACATGACCTGCGCCACCTCGCCATCGTCGAGATCGGCCAGCTCATAAAGCCGGCGGCCGCCGTCGACGTCCGGGATAGTTTCGATATCGAAAGCAAGAATATTCAATGCCGCCTCACTGTTACTCCCTTACCCCCTGCGGGGGCGAGGGAACCCTTCGTTCGGATGAATGATCGTTTGTCCCCTCACCCTGTCCCTCTCCCCCTTCGGGGGCGAGGGGACCCTTCGTTCGGAGGGCGCAGTCATCCCGACGGCTCCGATCCTGCTCCCTCCCCCCCACCGGGGGAGAGGGCCGGGGGTGAGGGGAAGAACAATAGATGTGTTCATCTCAATCGGGAAATACACCAGTGGAAATATACCGGTCGCCGCGGTCGCAGACGATGGTGACGATCACGGCGTTCTCCACCTGCTCAGAAAGCGCCAGGGCCGCGGCCATGGCGCCGCCCGAGGACACGCCGCAGAATATGCCCTCTTCCCGGGCCATCCGGCGCATGGTTTCCTCGGATTCGTTCTCGGACACGTCAATGACCTGGTCCACCCGTTCCGGCTCGTAGATCTTCGGTAAGTACGCCTCGGGCCAGCGGCGGATACCGGGGATTGAGTCGCCTTCGATGGGCTGTACGCCGACGATCCGGACAGACTCATCCACCTCCTTGAAGTAGCGCGAGCAGCCCATGATGGTGCCGGTGGTGCCCATGGAACTGACGAAATGGGTCACGGCGCCGCCGGTATCCCGCCAGATTTCCGGACCGGTGCCGCTGTAATGCGCCCCCCAGTTGTCCGGATTGGCGAACTGGTCCAGTACGATGCCCTTGCCCTCGTCGCGCATGGCCAGCGCCAGGTCCCGCGCTTCCTCCATGCCGCCGTCTTTAGAGACGCTGATGATCTCGGCACCGAAGGCCTTCATCACCGCCCGCCGCTCGGCGCTCATGTGCTCGGGCATGATCAGCACCATGTGCAGCCCGCGCATGGCGGCAGCCATGGCCAGGGCAATGCCGGTGTTGCCGCTGGTGGCCTCGATCAGTGTATCACCCCGTTTGATGTCGCCGCGCTCCTCGGCGCGCACGATCATATTCAGCGCCGGCCGGTCCTTGACCGAGCCGGCGGGATTGTTGCCCTCGAGCTTCGCCAGGATCCGGTTGCTGGTCCGGCCGGGCATGCGCTGGAGCGCCACCAGCGGCGTATTGCCGACGAAGTCTTCCAGGCGTCGGGTTGTCAGTTCGCGGGCCTTGTTCACGTCAATGGCTTGCATGTTGAGATGAGGTGATTCGTGATTGGTGACTAGTGACTGGTGACTCGGGCAAAACTGCTCACCGCTCACCGATCACGTGCTCGATAATCAATTGAGCAGACTGCTTCCCATTGTAATCGTTCAACGAGAGTCGATACACCGCGTGGATGGCGGACGGCGGATCCGGTACCGTCTCCGAGTCGGGCGGGTTGAAGCAGATGCCGGTGATGACCTTTCGGCCGCCCGCCCGGCGCAGTCTGTAACGGATGGATCCGCTGCCCACGGTACGCCGCTCCAACACTTCAAAGGTATCGTCGAATAACGGCTCGGGAAAACCCTGGCCCCAGGGACCGTGCTGCAGCAGCAGCCTGGCATTGTCCACGGAAATGTCCTCCTCGCCCAGTGCACCGTCTGAGTACACCACCCGCGCCCGGCTCAAGGTGTCTCCGCCGAACCGGCCGACGTAGTCCGCGAACAGGCCCTGGAACGTCTCCAGCCGATCCGGCCGGAGGCTCAACCCCGCCGCCATGGCATGCCCGCCGAAACGGTCGATGAGGTCCGGGTGCGCCACGTCGATGGCAGCCAGGACGTCCCGGATATGCACCCCGCTCACCGACCGCGCCGAACCCTTGAGCTCGGCATCGCCGGCGGGGGCGAAGGCGATGGCCGGGCGCCGGGTGAGCTCGGTCACCCGGCTGGCGATCAGGCCCACCAGCCCCTGGTGCCAGGATTCGTCGAACAGCGCGATCCCGTACGGCACCGACTCCAGGGACATGGCGGCCACCACCTGCTCCGCCTGCTGCACCATGTCCGACTGCATTTCCCGGCGCTTGCGGTTGATGTCGTCGAGCTCCCCCGCCAGGCGCCGGGCGTGGTCCATATCCTCCGACATCAGGCATTCGATGCCCACCGTCATGTCCTCCAGCCGGCCCGCCGCATTCAGGCGCGGCGCGACGCTGAAGCCGAGATCGCGGCTGCCGAGGTTGGCCGGATCCCGCCCCGCCACCTCCAGCAGCGCGTGGATGCCGGGCCTAGTGCGGCCGCTCCGGATCCGGGCCAGACCCTGGGCCACCAGGATGCGGTTGTTACGGTCCAGGGCCACCATGTCGGCCACAGTCCCCAGCGCGACGAGATCCAGGTACTCGGCCAGGTTGGGCTCCGTTACGTTCTCCTGCTGAAACCAGCCGGCATTGCGCAGCCGGCCTCGTAGCGCCATCATCACATAGAAGATCACACCGACACCGGCCAGGCTCTTGCTGGCGAACCCATCACCGTGATTGTTGGGATTGACGATGGCGTCGGCCTGGGGCAGCGATTCGCCCGGAAGGTGGTGGTCGGTAATGATGGTGGTAATGCCGAGCTGCTGGGCGGCGAGGACGCCGGCGTGGCTGCCGATCCCGTTGTCCACGGTGATCAGAACATCCGGCTCGCTGGAACCGGCGGCGACGCCCACGATCTCCGGCGACAGGCCATAGCCGAAGTCGAAGCGGTTCGGCACCAGATAATCCACCCGGGTCGCCCCCATGGCGCGCAGGGCGCCGACCCCCAGCGCGCAGCTGGTGGCGCCGTCCGCGTCGAAGTCGCCGATGAAGGTGATCTGGGCATCCGCCATCACCGCTTCCTCGAGTATATCCAGCGCCGCTTCGAGCCCGGACAGGTCCCCGGGCCGGGCGAGACTCTTGAGGGCGTAGTCCAGGTCGTGGTCCCGGGTAACGTTCCGCGCCGCGTACACCCGGGCCAGCCACTCCGGCAGGCCCGACAGCGACGCGGGCGCGACCGGCCGGCGCTGGAGCTCGATGGGCGACGGACTTCGTTTGCTCATCGCCACGGCAGCCAGGAACGGGTATGGCGGGATTCGATGTTGAGTTCGCCGTATCCCGGATCGATGAGCTGCAGCCGCTCGATGTCGCCGCGGCGCAGTGCTTGGGCCCACGCGTCCCACTGCGCCTCGGAAGGAAATCCGGCCCCTCCGGCAGCGCCCGCGCCGGCGTATACCCAGAGTGTGCCGGCTTCGGTCATATCCGCTTCGGCATCCGGCGACTCCCCCAGCCAGGAGGTCGCCAGTCCCGCCCTGCGGCCGATGCCCAGGGCCACCGGGTCGTTGGTCGCCACCCGCCGCCAGCCTTCGACCCGGATTTCAGGCAAGCGCCCGCCGCCCCAGAGCCACAGGCTGTTGATCGGCGGCCGGCCGGCGGCTTCCCGATCCCGGTTGGTTTTCGAATCGAACAGGATCATCTGCAGCTCGTTCAATGTGCTCAGCCAGGCCATGGCATCCGCCCCGCGCGGCAGGTGGTCGTTGATGTCCTGGCCCATTACGGTGCGCAGCGCCGTGGTCTCGATGTCCGGAGTCTCCCCGGTGATGATGAACCACATGGCGTCGCCGGTTCGCTCGAGACGCCACTGGGGATAGTACTCCCGGAGCAGGGCAATGAGGTCCGACGCCTCTTCGTCGCTCAGCTCGAAATCCCCCCCGGCCATGAGGATGAGCTGCTCCCGCCGCGCATGCAGGTGGACGGGATAGGCGAACAGGCAATAGCCCTCGGGATCGCTTCCGCTTATGCCCAGGTAGTGCAGCGGCGCCAGGGCGAGATCCGCCTCCTCCACCCCGAATGCCCGGGCCAGCAACTCGGCCTCGTCGAGGGCCGGGAGCTCGCGGAAGGCGCCGCGCTTCCGCCACCGCCGCGGCGAGTCCCTGACGACTCCCGGCGCCAGGATCCCGATTCTTGTTTCCTCCGGCATCAGCGCTGGAGCGTGGTGCGTATGCCGACAAGGTTCTCACCGGATCGGTCGATGTTCGCTTCGGCGACCGCGATACCGCTTCGATTCAGCTCGCCCACCCACAGCAGCCAGCGGTCGAAAGCGACGTTGTCGATCCACACCCGCACCTGGCTCGGCTCGTCGCCGGGGCTCATGCGCGTGATGGCCTCGCGCATCTCCGCGTCGTTGGCACTGCGTTCCACCAGGGTGAGCAGGGGCAGCTCCGAATCCGGGGCCGCACCATCCGGGCGTTCGGTCATCGACTCGATCCGCGCCGCCTGCGCCTGCATCCAGGCCAGGGTCTGCTGCTTCTCGGGCACCTGGGCCCGCAGCCGCTCCAGTTCCATCTGCCAGGGCTGCCAGACCAGGGCATACAGAAGAATCAGCACGGCCGCCGCGCCGCCGAAGACGACGATGAGGCGTTCGCGCGTCGACAGGCCCGCCAGTTGCTCGGTCAGGGCGTTCATGACGGGACCTCGGTAAAGGGCTTCACCGTCCAGGGTCGAAGGACCAGGTGATGGGTTGGATAACCATTCATCGATAATCGAGCAGGTACACTTCTATTGTATTTCCCCTCACCCTGTCCCTCTCCCCCTGCGGGGGCGAGGGGACCCTTCGTTCGGAGGCCGTACTGTATCAATCGCCCTGATCCTGCTCCCTCTCCCCCGGAGGGGGAGAGGGCTGGGGTGAGGGGAGGAATAATAGACGTGTTCAACAACGGTTCGGTTAAATGATTGTTTGTCCCCTCACCCTGTCCCTCTTCCCTTGCGGGGGCGAGGGGACCCTTCGTTTGCGGCCGCAGCTTGTCATCCGCCCGGGTCCCGCTCCCTCTCCGCCTCCGGGGGAGAGGGGAAAGACAATCACCACTCACATGCTTCGTCATCCTGCCCTCAGATTGAGCCGGAAACGGCCGTTGACGCTGTTCTCCATCGAGCCGGACGACACCAGCTCCACGCTTACCCGGGAATCCTCCGCGAGCCGCTGCTGGAGCTCATCGAGGGCCTGGAAATCACGGGTGGTACAGGTCACCAGCAGCGCGGCGTTCCGGTAGGTGATCTCTTCCACCGTAGCGCTGCTGCCGGGGATGGCGTCGGCCACCACGGACAACAGCACCAGGAAACCACTGCCGGTGGCCTGGCCTTCCATTGCCGCCAGGCGCTGCTCCATCTGGGCCCTGGGATTCACGACCCGGGTAATGTCCGGAAATGCCTGGGTGAGCGCAGCCTCGATCCTGGCATCCAATTCGGATTCCTTCGCCTGGAGCGTGAAGTAGTCGAACGCATCGACGCCCACCCGGATCAGGATCGCCAGGCCGAACAGCACCGCCGCTGCGGTCATCCAGCGCCGCGACACCAGGGTATCGGTACTGTCGCCGCCGTGGCAGAGGAGATCCGCCTGCTCGGGCACCTGGTGGCCGTGCTGGAGCCATTCCGGGAAGCTCCGGCCGATACGCCATTCGCTCACCGTATCGCCGCCGCGTTCAATAAGGTGGCGGGCATGGTCCGGGTTGTTCACGGCCACCGGCATACCGGCATGGCCGGCGTCCTCCCACCACAGGTCCAGCTCCTGCTCGTCAATCACCAGGCCGTCCAGCTCCCCCGTGCGGACCACCACCCTCCCCTCGCCGTCGGCGGCCACCGTACAGCGGCCGCGGGTGTGAAACGGCAGCAGCAGATAGTCCGGCACCAGCGCGTCGACGCGGTCCGGGAAATCGGCCAGCGCCGCCTGCCATTCCGCCACGGCCTCCCGCGACATGACCGCCACCTTGGAGACGCCGCCGCGTACCCACTGGAGCAGCCGGAACTCGAGGTCCTCGACGCTGCTGGCCAGCGATTCCTCCAGCATGTAGGGCACCGCGGCAGCCGCTTTGGCCCGGCTGCGCGCCGGGATGCGCAGGGAGTGCAGGGTCACCAGCTCGCCGGGCACGACGCCCACGCGCCGGGTGATGCGGCGGTGGCGAACGGGGATATGGGCGAGGGAATCCGCCATACCGTCCTCCAGCACGCGGTTGCGCCGGTCGACGATGACCCAGCGATGCGGCGCCGGGAGAGAAAAATACAGGATCACGATACGCCCCGCCGCCGTTGTATCACACTGGCCTGCCGGGTATCCGCCGGGCGCGCGATCACGCTGTACAGCACGGTGGCGTATCGACCGTGGTCCACGCGGCTTTGCACTTCGAAGTATTCACTGCGTACCGATATCATGTCTTCCGCCGCTTCCCACTGACCCGCCAGCTCGGTCCGGGCCAGGAACACGTTGACGTCGGCGTAGCCGTCCTCGCCGCGTGCGCTGATGAGCGCGGCGGCGCGGCCCTCGTCAAGGATGTCCGGCGTGAGAATGCGCAGCACCTCGGGCGTCGCCGTGTTCACGTTGATTCGCGCATCCGAAACCGGCAGGGCCGTAACGTGCGGCCGCAGTGCCGCCAGGGCCTCGGGTGTCACGCCCCGGACCCACGCCAGCTCGCTTACTTCTACCATGGGCCGGTTCGCGGCGCGATACGAGGGCGACATCAACTGGTACTCGGCGTCCTCGGCGCCGTAGTGCCCGCTGACATTGATATCCGCGTCCACCCAGTCCACTACCGCGTCCGCCAGGCCGGGATCGAGATCCAGGACCGTCAGCAGCCGCCGGAACGCCGGGTACCAGACCTCGTCCCGGCCGCCGGCCAGGTTGTTGAGGTTGAACCGGCCCTGGAGGTCCTGGATGCCGGAGCGCAGCACGGCGGTGTCCCCCTCCCGCAGAACCGGGACGTCGGTAGCCCAGGCCTCCCCGGCATGATCGGTACGATTGTCCCGCGCATCCGATTCCAGCGTTTTGCGCGCCCACTGCTCGGCATAGACGGCAATATGGAAGCCCTGCTCCGAGTCCTGCTGGTTGGACACGCGCCGTATGGACAGGTATTCGTCTTCCACCATGTACACCACCAGGGTGGTCAGCAGCACCATGATGAACATCACGGTGAGCAGGGCCACGCCCCGGGCCCGCCGATGTGGCGCCATGATGTTCATTGGCCGCCCGCCACCTCGAAGATTCGCTGATACTGGCCCCGCCCCGCCGGCAGCACGGTCACTTCCACCCCCGCGGGGAGCGCGTCGCCCCCCGTCCATTCGCTGTCGGCGCGAAGCTCGTCGCCGTCGTCAAAGCCGAAGAACCGGAAGCCGATGTCGTCAATATTTTCCATCACGCGGCGCGAATACCCCTCGCTGTCGATGTCCCGGTCCAGTACCCGCCAGGACACGCGATGCAGCACACCGTCGGTCAGGCGCCAGGCCACCCGGGTGACGCGCTGCACCCCCGCCCCCACCGGCGCCGGCCGGACCGTGGTGAGGCGCAGGCGCTCGCCGGCCGCCAGGGGCAGGTCCCCGCCGCCGGTGAATGCGGGCTCCCCGTCCCCGTATTCGTCACGAACGGGCCTGTTCACGGCGTAGCGCAAGTCCTGTTCCAGGAGCACGAACATGGTCTGCAGTGCCCTGAGCCTTTCATCCTCGCGGTTCAGGTGCGCGCGGGCATCAAGAAAATTATTCAATGCAGAGTAACTGATTGCCGCGATGATGGCGAATATCGCGATGGACACGACCATTTCCAGAAGCGTGAATCCGCGGCTGTTGCGGGCCGCACGCATCAGGTGTTCTCCGCCTCGCCGGACTCGTCCGGCGCTTCCCCGCCCGCCGGCGGCTCATCCTCCCCGGGCAGCGGCACGCCGCCCTCGTCTTCCTGCGGCAGCTCCTGGTCCACCTCGCCTTCGCCGGCTTCCGGGCCGCCGCCCAGCTCCGCCGCGCCGCGGTATCGCGCTACATAGCCGTATGCCTCGAATTCCCGCTCGTCGCGATCCGCGTCCGTGTACACCGCGATGTCGACGCGGCGCAGATCCTCATCCGGGGTGCCGCTCACCGTCTGGGTCAGGTACCAGGTCCGGCCGCCCATGGAACGCACCATATCGACGCTCCCCGGCGCCGGCCAGGCGCGCGTGATCCGCAGCTCCGACAACCGGTTGCCGGCGACCCATACCGCCAGCATCCGCTCCCGGGTCTCGGCTGCCGCCGTCGCCGCCCCGCCGGTGGCCTTGGCCACGGCGGCGATCCCCAAAACCGCGATGGCCAGGGCAATGATGATCTCCAGCAGCGTGAAACCGCGTTCAGCCCGTGGCATCGGTTTCCAGGGCGACGACGACATTGTGGGCTTCGTCGACGCTCACCTTGTAGGTGCGGCTGTCGCCGCGGACAGTGAATATGAACGGCGTGATGACCCCCAGCCCCTCGATCACCAGCAGGCCACCTGATCCGGGATCGCTGGACGCCTCAAACTCCAGATCCACATTCTCGGGAAGCTCCCGGCGGCGGAACACGTCGTCGTGCTTTACCTGTGTCCACTCCTGCGCGTACTGGAGGAAGGTGTAGGAGCGGGCGACCGGATCCACCTGCACCGCGAACGGCCGCCCGGACAGGATGCTCTCGTCCCGGGCATGCTCGACGAGCCGCGCGAACCGCCGCGCCTCGAGCTCGGCGACGTCGTCGCTGCCGCGGTCGAGACGCACCACCGCGTAAGTGGCGCTGATGGCGATCAGGATGACCACCACCATGATTTCCAGGAGGGTGAAGCCCGATTGGTCGGAGGAATGATTGTTTGTCCCCTCACCCTGTCCCTCTCCCCCTGCGGGGGCGAGGGGACTCTGCGTTCGGAGGTCGTGCTGTATCACTCGATTCGTTCCTGCTCCCTCTCCCCCACCGGGGGCGAGGGGACCCTGCGTTCGTCAGCCCGAAACGTCATCCGGATCCCAGTTGCCGATGTCGGCAGCCGCATCATCGCCGCCGGGCTTGCCGTCGGAGCCCCAGGACCAGAGATCGAACTCGCCGTGCTGGCCCGGGCTCAGGTACTGGTACTCGTTGCCCCAGGGGTCTGCGGGCAGGCGCTCGATGTAGCCGCCCTGTTTCCAGTTGTTCGCCGGAGGGTCTCCGCCGGGCTCGCGCCGCAGCGCCTCCAGGCCCTGCTGGGTGCTCGGAAAGTTGTAGTTGTCGAGCTTGTACAGTTTCAGGGCGCTGGACAACGCCTGGATGTCCGCCTTCGCTTTTTCGACCTGCGCCTGCTCCTGCCTGCCGAGCACGCGCGGCAGCACGAGAGTGGCAAGCAGTCCGATTATGACCACCACCACCATGATTTCTATCAGCGTAAAGCCTTTTTGATCACGCCTCACCAAAACACCTCATCCAATTAACGTATTCAAATCGAATATGGGCAGCAGGATCGCCAGCACGATCAGCAGCACCACACAGCCCATGAAAAGAATCATCACCGGTTCGAACAGCCCCACCAGCACGGCGACCCGGGACTCGAGCTCCCGTTCCATGACCGACGCCGATTTCTCCAGCATGTTCCCGAGCTCGCCGCTGGCTTCGCCGCTCGCCACCATCTGTATCAATAGCGGCGGGAAATTGCCCCGCCTTGACAGGGCCCGGTTGATGCTCACGCCCTCGGCCACCTCGCCGGCCGCCTCCCTGAGGTTCGCCTTCAGCACCATGTTGGACACCACGCCCTCGGCGGCCCGCATGGAGGCCAGAAGCGGCACGCCGCTGCTCACCATGATCGCCAGGGTCCGCGCCATGCGGGCGGTGTTCAACCCCCGGGACAGGCGGCGCAGCCCGGGCGTGGCCAGAATCGCCCGGTGCAGTTGATACCGGGGACCCTCGAGCCGGAACACCACCGTCAGCACCACGGCGGCCACACCGCCGGCGCCGAGAATCCACAGGCCGTACTGCTGAAGGAACTCTCCCAGGGCGATCAGTATACGGGTCAGCAGCGGCAGCGACTGCCCCGAATTCTCGAAAACCTGCACCACCTTGGGCACGACATAGACCAGCAGGCCGGTGACAATGAGAATGGACACCACCGTCAGGATCACCGGGTAGATCAGGGCGATGGACACCCGCTGCTTCAGGACCTGCCGGCCCTCCACGAAATCCGCCAGCCGTTCCAGCACCAGGGAGAGGTTCCCGGACTGCTCGCCGGCCGCCACCGAGGCCTTGTAGATCTCCGGGAAGGAGCGCGGATAACTCTCGATCGCTTCCGCCAGGGACCGCCCCTCCATCACCTGGGCGCGGATGCCGCTGAGCACCGATTTCACCTGGTAGCCTTCAGCCTGGCTCGCCAGTGCCGACAGCGTTTCCTCCACGGTCATACCGGACCCGAGCAGGGTCGCGAACTGGCGGGTGATTACCGCGAGCGCGTTGGTGGTGATGCGCGCCCGGCGCCGCCGGGTACCGGCCGCGGCCGCCCGGCGGCCGGCGCCCAACCGTTCCTCCTGGACGCCGGTGACCGACAGCGGCACCAACCCCTGCTCGCGCAGTATCTGCCGGACGTGCCGCGCGGAGTCCCCCTGGGACACGCCCTTGCGGGTTTTGCCCTTCGGGTCCAGCGCCTGGTATTCGAATGCGCCCACGGCGTTTCCTCAGCCCGGCACCCGGTTGGCCTTGTGTAGGTCAGCCTTTAAGGCTGACATGTCAGGCGTTAAACCTGACCTACATAAGCCTGATCCACCAATGATCCGTTTTTGTCTGATCAAGGCTACGACGCTTCCATGGAGACGCGCAGGACTTCCTCCAGGCTGGTTTCGCCGCTAAGCACTTTTTCGAACCCGTTGCGCGCCAGGCTCTGGCTGTGACCGCGAATATGCTTGAGCATCTCGCCTTCCGACTGCTCGTCATGAATCATGGTCCGCAGCGTCTCGTCGATGACGATCAGCTCGTAAATGCCGGTGCGACCGCGATAGCCCGTCTCGTCGCAGAGCGAGCAACCCACGGGCCTGAGCAGCTTCGCATCGGACTCCGGATCGAGCTTCAGGAGCCGCCGCTCGCTGTCGTCCGGCTCGTGGGCTTCCGCGCACTCCGGGCACAACCGGCGCACCAGCCGCTGGGCCAGGACGCCGGCCAGGCTGGAGGCGATCAGGAAAGACTCCACCCCCATGTCGACGAGCCGGGTCACGGCGCCGATGGCAGTGTTGGTATGCAGGGTGGACAGCACGAGATGGCCGGTGAGGCTGGCCTGCACGGCGATCTGGGCGGTCTCGAGGTCCCGGATCTCCCCCACCAGCACTACGTCGGGGTCCTGGCGCAGGATCGAGCGCAGGCCGCGGGCGAAGGTGAGCCCGGCGCGCAGGTTCACCTGGGTCTGGCCCACGCCGTCGAGGTCGTACTCGATGGGGTCCTCCACCGTGAGTATGTTCAGGCGCTTGCGATCCAGGCGCAGCAGGCCCGAGTACAGGGTCGTGGTCTTGCCGGAGCCGGTGGGCCCGGTAACCAGCACGATGCCGTGGGGCTGGTGGATCAGGCGGTCGAAGTGGCCGCGGATGTGTGCGGCCATGCCCAGGGTCTCGATGTCCAGGCGCGAGCTCTCCTTGTCCAGCAGCCGCAGCACCACCCGCTCGCCGTGTTGGGTGGGCAGCGTCGACACCCGGACGTCAACCGCCCGGTCCACCACCCGCAGCGATATGCGCCCGTCCTGGGGCAGTCGCTTTTCGGCGATGTCCAGCCGGGACATGACCTTGAGCCGCGATACCAGCGAGCCGTGGATCGCCCGCTGGGGCTCGACGATATCCCGCAGCACGCCGTCCACGCGGAACCGGACGATGGAACGGCTCTCGAAGGCTTCCAGGTGGATGTCGGAAGCATTCTCGCGGATCGCCTGGCTCAGCAGCGCGTTGATCAGGCGGATGATGGGCGCGTCGTCCGCGGCCTCCAGCAGGTCCGTGGTCTCGGGAATCTCGTGGGCCAGGCGTTCCAGATCCAGCTCGCCGCCCAGGTCGTCCACCACCTGGGTGGCCTCCGAGTCGCCCTTCTCGTAGGCCCGCCGCAGCGCCCGGTCGAACGCGGTCTGGTCGACGGGATGGAACACCACCGCCCCGCCGCCGAGCTGGCGCTTGATCTCGGTGACCAGCCCCAGGGTCGGCTTGCCCGTGCAGATCGCGTGGTGCCCGTCCTCATCGCGGGCGGCCACCAGTACGCCATGGCGCTTGGAGAACGCGTAGGGCAACGACTCCGCCGAAGCGGCATCCACGGCGTCAAGCCATTGGCGCGCGTCGCTGACGGTGGTATCGGGCGTGCTCACCATCGTTTCCGATTCGCTCGCCCTCAAGGCAGCATCTTCGGCCCTTCGGGGATCACTTCGGGCTCCAGGTCCACGTCCGGGTTTCGCCAGTTCGTCACCTCCGGCAGTACCGGCGGCTTGCGCCGGTGGATGATATTCCGGGTGCCGGGCTGGCTGTCCTTCGACAGCTCCCGCATGTACTCATACTTCTTGCGGGTGGACTCCGCCATGCCGGTGCCGTCCTCCACGATCCTGGGCCGCAGGAACACCATCAGGTTGGTCTTCACCGCCGACTTCTGCTTGCGCTTGAACAGCTCGCCGATGATCGGGATGCGTCCCAGCACCGGCACCCATTCCACAGTGTCCAGCACATCGTCCCGGATCAGCCCGCCGATGACCACGATCTGGCCGCTGTCCACCTGCACCGTGGCGTTGATGCGCCGCTCGTCTGTAATCAGGTCCGAGGCGCCCTGGACGGTGGTTTCGCTGACGTTTGAGATTTCCTGCTCGACCTCCATGGTGATGGTCTCCCCGGCGTTGATCTGCGGGGTGATCTTCAAGCTCAGGCCGACGTCCCGCCGCTCGATGGTCTGGAACGGATTCACGCCGCCGTCCTGGTCCTGGTTGCCCGTGGAAACGGGCGTGGTGAACTGGCCGGTCACGAACGGCACTTCCTGGCCCACGATGATCTCCGCCTCCTCGTTGTTGAGGGTCAACAGGTTGGGCGTGGACAGGATGTTGGTGTGGGAGTCCGAGCGCAGCGCCCGCAGAATGATCTCCAGGTCCGGCACCACGAGGCCGGCGGCATTGACGATGAACTGGTTGATGAAACCGAGAGTCAGCCCCCCCGAGATATCGGAGAATTCCGTACTGCCGGTGAGCTGCCCGCCACTGGTCACGTCCGAGGTGCTGCCCCGCCACTCGATGCCGAGATCCGCCGCCTTGTTGAAGGACACCTCTGCGATGATGGCCTCGACGAATACCTGCTTGCGCTTGACGTCCAGCTGCTTGATCACCGCCTCGATGCTCTGGAATTCCTTGGGCCGGGCATGGATCACCAGGGCGTTGGCGCTCTCGTCGGCCTGCACCGTGATCCGCCGGTCCGCCGCCTGGCCGCCTTCGGTTTCCACCAGGCCCTCGCTCACCTGGTTCAGGATGTCCACCAGGTCCGATGCCTTGGCGTACTCCAGGTACATGACATGGATGTCCTTCTGGGTCGGCCGCTCGACGTCAAGCTGGTCCACGACGGCCTGGAGCAACCGGAACTCGCTGTCCGGGGCATTGATGATCAGAGCGTTGGTGGCCTCGTCCGCCTGCACGGAAACCTGCCGGGTGCGCTGCCCGCCCTCGCCCTGGGGCACGTTGAAGTTGGTGGCGAGCTGCGACAGCACCGTCACCAGGTCCGCGGCGCGGGCGTGATCCAGGAACACCACGCGCACGTTGGAGCCCCGGTCCGGCAGGTCCATGCGGCCGATGATATCGATGATGCGCCGGACATTGGCGCGGGTGTCGGTGAACACCAGGGTGTTGGACGGGGCATGGGCCGCGAAATGGCTGGTGGGCGGCAGCAGCGGCCGCAGGATCGGCACCAGTTCCTGCACCGAGGCGTGCTGCAGCTTGTAGACCTGGGTGATCTGGTCCTCGCCCACCGGCTCGGTTTCGCCGTAGGTCGTCGGCGTCGGCTCCTGCTTGACGATATTGTTGGGGATGATCTTGGTGACGTCGCCGGAGGGCACCGCCGCGAAGTTGTGCACCGCCAGCACCGACAGGAATACTTCGTAGATCTGGTCGGCGGCCAGCGGCCCGCCGGATACCACGGTGACCTGCCCCCGCACCCGCGGGTCGACGATGAAGTTGCGGCCGGTGATCTCGGAGACGGTGTTGATCAGGGCGCGGATGTCCACGTCCTGAAAATTGAGCGTGATCTGGTCGCCCCCGGGCGCGTCGTCGGTCTGGGCGGCGCCGAGCCCCATCTGGAGCGCCAGAATCATTCCCGCGGCGAGCAGCAACAGTGGCTTCAGGACGGTTTTCAATTCAGGCGGCCTCGTCCGCGACATGCTCCAGGTACCATTGATACGTATCCCGCAAACCCGTGCTCAAGTCAATGCGGGGCGACCACCCCAGACCGCGTATCCGGCTGCTGTCCAGCAGCTTGCGCGGCGTGCCGTCCGGCATGGCCGCATCGAGCTCGAATTCCCCATCATAACCCACCACCGCGGCGATCTTTCGGGCGAGCTCCAGGATGCTGACCTCCTCGCCGGACCCGATGTTGACCATGTCATGGGGGTTGTCGTTTTCCAGCAGAAAGACGCAGGCATCCGCCAGGTCGTCGACATGCAGGAACTCGCGCATCGGCCTGCCGCTGCCCCACAGGGTCACCGTCGGTGAACCGGCCGACCGGGCGTCGTGAATCTTGCGGATCAGCGCCGGCAGGACGTGGGAGCTTTCGAGGTCGAAATTATCCCCCGGCCCGTAGAGATTGGTGGGCATGGCGGTGATGAACCGGGTGCCGTACTGGTCGTTGTAGGCTTCACAGGTTTTCAACCCGGCGATCTTCGCCACCGCGTAGGGCTCGTTGGTGTGCTCCAGGGGACCGGTGAGCAGATGCTCCTCGCGCATGGGCTGCGGGCAGTCGCGCGGATAGATGCAGGAGCTGCCCAGGAACAGCAGGCGGGAGACGCCGCTGCCCCAGGCGGCGTCGATCACGTTGGTCTGCACCTGCAGGTTGTCGCGGATGAACTCGGCGCGGCGGCTGTTGTTGGCATGGATGCCGCCCACCGTGGCCGCCGCCAGAATCACCACGTCGATGGACGTGTCCTCGAAGAACGCCTCGACGTCCGCCTGCCGGCGCAGGTCCAGCTCCGCCCGGGTCCGCGTCACGATGTCCGGGTAGCGGTCCCGCTCCAGGCGCCGGACGATCGCCGAGCCCACCAGCCCGCGGTGCCCGGCCACGAAGATGCGATCCGTTTTTCCGATATTGCTCAATGCGCTCCTACAGGCTGTCCAGTATGATCCGCTTGATGGCATCCCGGTCCGCGTCAACGGTCACCGGCTTGTCGCTCTGCGCGATGGCGATGTCCGGATCCTTCAGGCCGTGCCCGGTGAGCGTGCAGGCCACCAGCGCGCCGTCTCCGATGGCGCCCGATTTCAGCTCCTCGATCAGCCCCGCCACCGACGCCGCGGAAGCCGGCTCGCAGAAGATGCCCTCGTGGTTCGCCAGCAGTTTCTGGGCGGCGAGGATCTGCTCGTCGCTGACCTCCGCGAAGCGGCCCCCGGACTCGTCCACCGCCGCCTGGGCCTGGCGCCAGGACTGCGGGCTGCCGATGCGGATGGCGGTGGCCACGGTGTCCGGCTCGGCCACCGGCGCGCCCCGCAGAAACGGCGCCGCGCCGGCAGCCTGGTAGCCGAGCATCACCGGCCGCCGGTCGGTCACCGCCGGGTGCCGGAACCGGCAGTCGCCTTCGCAGAAGGTGCAGGACCCGGTTTCGAATATTCCGGCGTACTCGCTGTATCCGATCCAGTGCGCGGAGATGTTGCCGGCGTTGCCCACCGGCAGGCAGTGGTAGTCCGGCGCCCGGCCCAGGGCGTCGACGATTTCGAAAGCGATGGTCTTCTGGCCCTGCAGGCGATACGGGTTCACCGAGTTGACCAGGGTCACCGGGGCGTCGGTGGCAAGCTGCTTGACCAGCGTCATGCCGGCGTCGAAGTTGCCCCGGATCTGGATCACCCGGGCGCCGTGCATGCTGGCCTGGGCCAGCTTGCCCAGAGCGATCTTGCCCTCGGGAATCAACACGAACGACGCCATGTCGGCACGGCTGGCATAGGCGGCGGCGGAGGCCGAGGTGTTACCGGTCGACGCGCAAATCACGGCCTGGCTGCCCTCCTCCCGGGCCCGGGTGACCGCCATGGTCATGCCGCGGTCCTTGAACGAGCCCGTTGGGTTGACGCCCTCGAACTTGGCAAACACCGTCACCTCGCGCCCGAACAGGCCGGGGATGCGCTCCAGCTCGATCAGCGGCGTATTGCCCTCGCCGATGGTCACCGGCGTGGTGTCCGCACCGATGGGCAGGCGATCCCGGTACTGGTTGATCAGGCCCTCGTAGCGGCGCGCGTGGTACACGCTCATCGGGCCTCGTCCTCCAGGTACTCGACGCGTATGCGTTTCACCGCGCCCAGGATGGGATCGAGCTTTTCAATGGCTTCCACCGCGGCGTCCAGCCTGCCCTCGCGGGTCTTCTGGGTGAGGATGATGATCCGCGCCGTCTTGTCCTCCGGGGACGGTTCCTTCTGCAGGATCGCCTCGATGCTCACCTCCAGATCGCCGAGGATGCGCGTCACTTCGGCCAGCACTCCCGGCTTGTCCAGGGCCACCATGGACAGGTAATACGCGGTCTCGAAGTCGTGGGGCGCGAGCACCGGGGTATCGGTGAGGGCGTCGGTCTGGAACGCCAGGTGCGGCACGCGGTTGGTCGGATCGGTGGTCAGCGCCCGGACCACGTCCACCAGGTCCGCCACCACCGCCGAGGCCGTGGGCTCGGCGCCGGCGCCGGCACCGTAGTGCAGGGTCGGCCCGACGGCGTCGCCGTACATCCAGATGGCGTTCATCACACCGTCGACGTTGGCAAGCAGTTGACGCTGCGGGATCAGCGTCGGGTGGACGCGCATCTCGATGCCCTGGGCGGTGCGCCGGGCGATCCCCAGGTGCTTGATCTCGTAGCCCAATTCCGCCGCCATGCGGATGTCCGCCACGGTGATGTCCCGGATGCCCTCGGTATAGACCCGGTCGAACTGCAGCGGGATCCCGAAAGCGATGGACGCCAGGATGGTCAGCTTGTGGGCGGCATCGATGCCGTCGACATCGAAGGACGGGTCCGCCTCGGCGTAGCCCAGGGCCTGAGCTTCAGCGAGCACGTCGTCGAAGTCGCGCGCCTCGTCCCGCATGCTGGTGAGGATGTAATTCCCGGTGCCGTTGATGATGCCCGCCAGCCACTGGATGCGGTTGCCCGCCATGCCCTCGCGGATGGCCTTGATGATGGAGATGCCGCCGGCCACCGCCGCCTCGAAGGCCACGGTCACCCCCTGCTCCTGGGCGGCGGCGAAGATCTCGTTGCCGTGCATGGCGATCAGCGCCTTGTTGGCGGTGACCACATGCTTGCGGTTGAAGATCGCCCGCAGCACCAGGTCCAGGGCCAGGCTCGTGCCCCCGATGAGCTCCACCACGACATCGATGTCCGGGTGGTCCACCACGGCGTAGGGGTCCCGTGTCAGCTCGAATTCGTCCAGCTCGCAGATCCGCTGCTTGGACAGGTCCCGGGTGGACGCCATGAACACGCGGATCGGCCGGCCCGCGCGGCCCTCGATATCCTTGCGGTTGCGGCGCAGGACGTTCACGGTCCCGCCGCCGACGGTCCCAAGCCCCACCAGGCCGACCTTGACCGGCTCCATCATGCCGGCCGCCGGGCCGCGGACGATTGATTCAGCGAAAACATGTGTCGTGTTTGCAGTAGAATATTAAAATTACTCTGGAAGTTTTTGTTTTAACGTGATTTTTATTAACAGAGGCTGGTGCCGAGGTCAAGCACGCATTGAATTGCTCCCGAGCGCGGGGGGATACTGCTTTCAGCCACATCGAACGACACCCGGTATATGAAGCTACATCTGCACGAGTTCGGGGAGCGCAACGTCATCCGCCGCTGCCAGGACGGAACCATCACCATCAATGAGCAGACCTACCGCGACAGCGTGGTGGTAACCCCCGATACGCTCGTCGACGACTGGCGCCCCAACAGCATCGAAGAGCTCACCGCCAACGACCTAGGCAGTGTAGCGCAACTGGGCGTGGAGTTGGTGATTCTCGGCACCGGCACCCGCCAGGTATTCCCTGCCGCGCACGTCCTCGAACCCCTGGTCACCGCCGCCGTCGGCATCGAAGTCATGGACTCCAGCGCCGCCGCCCGAACCTACAATATCGTCGCCTCCGAAGGCCGCAACGTCGCCGCGGCAATCCTGCTGGCGTAGCGGGACAGGCTGAGGAAGGACGGACGTTGTTTGTCCCCTCATCCTGTCCCTCTCCCCCTTGCGGGGGCGAGGGGACCCTTCGTTCGGAGTTCGTGCTGCATCGATGGCTTTGTTCCTGTTCCCTCTCCCTCAGAGGGGGGGCCAGGGAACCCTTCGTTCGGAGTTCGTGGAGTAACCACCACCTCATTCCTGCTCCCTCTCCCCTCCGGGTGAGAGGGTCGGGGTGAGGGGACAAACAATCATCCTTCCACATCACCCATTCGGTTTCGTCCCGTCCTGTTCTCCCAGCACCTGGAGAATTGCTTCAAGCACGTTGTCAAGTTCCGTCAGTATTTCATTGTTCCAGAACCGTAATACACGGTAGCCCCGGGACGCCAGGAACGCTGTCCGGCGGGCGTCGTAGCGGGCGTGGTCCATGTGCTGGCCGCCGTCGGCCTCGATGATCAGGGAGTCTTCAACGGACATGAAATCAACGATGTAAGGACCCACCGCCACCTGCCGGCGGAACTTCCTTCCCATCAAGCGGCGCCCGCGGAGGCAGGACCACAACAACCGCTCGGCATCGGTCGCTTGGCGACGAAGCGCCCGGGCCCTGGGTTTACGTGCGGCGGGGTCGCTGGAATCGGGTTGTCGTTCCGGGCTGGCTGCCCGTTTTGGTGCTGGTTTGGCCATGATCCCTGGCTCCTTTTACGTGCTTCAGTCCAAAGGGTTCGGAATGGTGATTGTTCGTCCCCTCACCCTGTCCCTCTCCCCCTGCGGGGGCGAGGGGCCCTGCGTTCGTCGGTCCCTCTCCCTGTAGGTCAGGCGCAAGCCTGACATCCAGACTCCCTCTCCCCCACCGGGGGAGAGGGCTGGGGTGAGGGGATAAACAATAGACATGTACCGCTACCGCCGCCCCCCGGCCGTCAACCCAGCAGCAGATTATCCAGCGAAAACCCCTGCTTCTCGAGGACCTTGCGCAGCTTGCCCAGGGCTTCCACCTGGATCTGGCGCACGCGTTCGCGGGTGACGCCGACGTCCAGGCCGACCTGCTCCAGGGTGGAGGCGTCGCGGCCGGACAGGCCGAAGCGGCGCTCGACGACCTCGCGCTGCTTGTCGGGGAGGCTGCTCAGCCATTCGGCGATATGGCCGTTGACTTCCTCGCCCTGCAGGAGATCCGCGGGATCGGCGGCTCTTTCGTCCGGTATGGCGTCCAGCAGGGTGCGTTCCTGGTCCGCCTCGAACGGCGCGTCCACCGAGGCGATCTTCTCGTCCAGGCCCAGCAGGCGCTTGACGTCCTCGATGGGCGCATCCAGCTTGGCGGCGATTTCCTCGGCACTGGGCTCGTGGTCGAGCTGCTGGGCCAGGACCCGGGCCGCGCGCTGATAGACGTTGATTTCCTTGAGGATGTGGACCGGCAGGCGAATGGTACGGGTCTGGTTCATGATGGCCCGCTCGATGGTCTGGCGGATCCACCACGTGGCGTAGGTGGAGAACCTGAAGCCGCGCTCGGGATCGAACTTCTCCACGGCCCGGATCAGCCCGAGGTTGCCCTCCTCGATCACATCCAGGAAAGCCAGGCCACGGTTGATGTAGCGCCGGGAGATCTTCACCACCAGCCGAAGATTACTCTCGATCATCCGGCAGCGGGCCTTCTCGTCGCCCTTCTGGACCCGCCGGCCGAGCTCCACTTCCTCTGCGGCGGTGAGCAGCGGCGAGAACCCGATCTCGCGGAGGTAGATCTGGGTCGCGTCGGCCTGCGCCCGGGCCGACTCGTTCAACGGCTTTTCGGCCGGCTGTTTCCGGTCAGCTTCGGTGGACTCCTTCATCGCAGAGTCGCTTTTCATTTTGCCCTCCCCTCCCGGCCACCCTGCGCAGCTCAGGTCTTGGGTAGATAGTTCAGAGGATCGACTGCCGTCCCCTGTTTTCTGATTTCAAAATGCAGCTTGACCTGGTCCGTGCCCGTGGAGCCCATTTCCGCGATTTGCTGACCCCGCCGGACCCGGTCGCCCTCCCGCACGAGTAATTTTCTATTGTGCGCATAGGCACTTAGAAAGGTTTCATCATGTTTTACTATAATAAGCTGACCATATCCTCGAAGTCCATCCCCGGAATACACAACCCGACCATCGGCCGCCGATTTCACCGCCTGGCCCGGTTTTCCGGCAATATCGATGCCGGGATTGGCGCTGTCCCGCGAAAAACGGCGGATTATCGCGCCCTGGACGGGCCACTCCCAGCCGGGGGTCCCGGTGGCCGGGACCGGCTGCGGCTCGGGCTGGCCGGACGATCCGCCGGAGGGCTGGCTGGGGGACGGGGCGGACGGCTCCCGGGCCGCCGTCCGAGGCGCCCGGTCGCCGGGGGGCGGACGCAGGCGAATCTTCTGGCCGGGGGTGATCACGTAGGGGGGATCAATGCGATTCCAACGCGCCACGGCCCGGTAGTCCAGGCCGGCGTCGAAGGCGATGCTGTAGAGGGTGTCCCCCTTGCGCACGATGCGCACGACCTTCGGCTCGGGGGAGGCCTGGGTGCCGGTGTCACGCACCGGTGCCACGAAGGCCGGGCCGCATCCGGTGACGGCCAGCGCCGGCAACACGACGAGAAGCAGAACGCCGGCGGCGCCCGTCAATGCATCCGAAACGCCACGAGCAGCACCACGATGGCGGCCACCGCGGTCCAGCCGATGATGTTGACCCGTTTTTCTATGAAAGCCGCGAATGGTTCTCCACCCCAGTGTATGAGCCCCGCCACCAGAAAGAACCTGGCTCCTCGCCCCACCGCCGATGCCAGAACAAAAGGCAGCAGAGCCATGGACAACAGCCCCGATGTAACCGTGAACAGCTTGTACGGCACCGGCGAGAATCCGGCAATGAACACCACCCATACGCCGTATTCGTCGAACCAGGCCTTCACTGTCTCCAGCTTCTGCTCGGCGTCATAGAACTCTATGATCGGTTGACCAAGCTGATCGAACAACACCCAGCCGATCAGGTAGCCGAGCAGCCCGCCCAGCACCGAGGCGATGGTGGTGATGCTGGCCAGATACCACGCCCGCTCGCGCTGCGCAAGAACCATCGGCGCCAGCATCACGTCCGGCGGTATGGGAAAAAACGACGATTCGGTGAAGCTCAGCAACGCCAGGTAACGCGGCGCATGGCGGTGGCGCGACCACCTGATGACCCGGTCGTACAGGGGTCCGAACACGTTCATGGCGGGGCGCTACTCGGTTCCGGCGACGGTGGGCACGAAATTGACGTGCTCCACCATTTTCTGGGGGAAGCCGTCTTCCTGGCGTTCGACGAAAATCAGGCGCTGGAAGCCCCGGCCGCCGATGGGCGCGATGAGCCGGCCGCCCAGGGCGAGCTGGTCCAGCAGCGCATCGGGCAGGGTTTCGGGCGCGGCGGCCATCAGTATGGCGTCATAGGGCCCGCCCTGGACCCAGCCCTGGAGCCCGTCGCCGTACACGGCCCGCACGTTGCGGTAGCCGAGCTCGTACAGCAGGTCACGGGCTTTCTTGTACAGCTCCTTGATGCGCTCAACGGTGACCACCTGGTCGAAGATCTGGGACAGGATCGCCGCCTGGTAGCCGCAGCCGGTGCCGATTTCCAGCACTTTGCCGGGGTGGGGGATATCCTCCACCAGGTTCTGGGTCATCAGCCCCACGATGAAGGGCTGGGAAATGGTCTGCCCGTAGCCGATGGGCAGTGCCACGTCCTCGTAGGCGCGGCTCGCCAGGGCCTCGTCGACGAACAGGTGCCGGGGGGTATGGCGCATGGCGTCCAGCACGCGGTGGTCCCGGATGCCCGATTCCATCAGGCGCCGCAGCAGGCGGTCCCGGGTCCGTGCGGAAGTCATGCCGATGCCCTTGCGGTCCTTGATGCTCAATATTTCAACCCCCGCAGCCAGGTATCCGTCTGGGTGATCTCGGTATGCTTGGACAGGTCCGTGGTCAGGGGTGTCACCGACACAAAGTTGCGGCGCACAGTATCGAAGTCCGTGCCTTCCCCGGCGTCCTGCTCGTTGCCGGGCGGCCCGACCCAGTAGATGGTTTCCCCGGAGGGGTCGGTATCCCGCACCGCGGGCTCGGACTTGTGCCGGTTGCCCAGGCGCGTCGCCCGCGATCCCTGGACCTCCGACAGCGGCACGTTCGGAACATTGACATTCAGTATGGTTTCCGCGGGCAGGTGCTTCATCGCCTGGATCATCTCCACGACGATCAACGCCGCCGTATCGTAATGCGTCGGCTTCGGTCCCACCAGGGACACCGCCATGGCGGGGTACCCCAGCCAGCGGCCTTCCATCGCCGCCGCCACGGTCCCGGAATACAGCACATCGTCGCCGAGATTGCCCCCGCGGTTGATGCCGGAAATGATCATGTCCGGCTCCTCGGGCATCAGGCCGGTAATGGCGAGATGCACGCAGTCGGTGGGCGTGCCGTCGACGAAGTAAAAACCGTTCTGTGCCTGCTGCACCCGCAGGGGCTGTTTCAGGGTCAGGGAATGACTGGCGCCGCTGCGATCGCGGTCCGGCGCCACCACCGTCACCTCGGCGATCTCGCCCACCGCCGCCGCCAGGGTTTCGATGCCCGGCGACAGGTAGCCGTCGTCGTTACTGATCAGGATTCTCAAGTCGACTGCTCGATACTGCTCACTATGCTGCCGATTCGTTGTTCTTGTCGTTGCAGGGAGGCCTCCCGCGCCCGCGACCTCATCCCCGGGCGGGCGCCGTTACGCCTCCATTATAACCGCTCCGCCGGCCCCCTTGCCGACTGCGGCGTCGATCGAAGGAATATCGGCCAGGGGGCGCTGGCCTCCTGCGGGGATGGTCGGTGGCCCCGGTAGGAGGCGAGCCCCCTCGCCGATTGCGGTTCCGATCCAAGGCAATCGACCAGGGGGCTGGCCTCCGGTTTGATGCAATTGGTCGGGGCGAGAGGATTTGAACCTCCGACCACCTGACCCCCAGTCAGGTGCGCTACCAGGCTGCGCCACGCCCCGATTGAAACTGTGCACCCGAGCCTGGCGTCGGCCCGGGTGGCGTATTGTACATATCCCGGGAGGAATGCGGGAATAGTTGGGTGGGGTTGGGGCTCGGCGGGCGCGCCACATCCATTGTGACTCGTTCCTGCTCCCCCTTCGGGGGCGAGGGGACCCTGCGTTCAGGCGATGTGCCATGTCGATCGACTCGATCCTGCTCCCTCTCCCCCTCCGGGGGAGAGGGGACCCTTCGTTTGGGGCTGGCTGGAGGGGTGAATCAGTCCTGGAGGATAGCAACGATTTCGTCCAGGTCCTTGACGAGTTCGGAGATGATTTCCTTGCGCGGGGGTTTGACCGGGCGGGTCATGGCGTCGGCGCCCTCGCCGTCAGACTGCTCGAGCTTGTTGCGGGCGCCGCTGATGGTGAAACCTTCGACGTACAGCAGGCTGCGAATGGTTCGAATCAGCTGCACCTCGTGGCGCTGGTAATAGCGGCGGTTGCCCCGGCGCTTGACGGGCTTGAGCTGGGGAAACTCTTGTTCCCAGTAGCGCAGCACGTGGGGTTTCACCGCGCACAGCTCGCTCACTTCACCGATGGTGAAGTAGCGCTTGCTCGGAATGGGGGGCAGTGTCGAGTTGTCGCCCGGGTCGAGCATCAGCCTGCGGCCTCACTGCTTTGCCCGTTCTGCTCGTCCCGCTTGATCCGGTCTGCGTTGGCGGACACCCGGTCCTTCAGCTTCTGGCTGGCCTTGAAAGTCACCACGCGGCGCGCGGAAATCGGGATTTCCTCGCCGGTCTTGGGGTTGCGCCCCGGCCGCGAGTTCTTCTCGCGCACACCGAAGTTGCCGAACCCTGACAGTTTCACCGATTCACCCGCCTCCAGCGCCTCCCTGATACGCTCGAAAAAAAGCTCAACAAACTCTTTCGCTTCGCGTTTGTTCAGTCCCAGTTCATTGAATAAAGTGTCTGCGAGATCTGCTTTGGTAACCGCCACGTCGTTCTCACTTTATGTTCTTAGATTGGCGCCAAACCGGTCTTTCAAAACATCAAGTATTTTCTTGATGACCGTCTCAACTTCCTGATCTTTAAGGGTGCGCGAAGAATTCCGTAAGGTCAAGCCGATGCCCACACTTTTTCCCCTTGATGTTTCCCCGGGCGGGTGATACAGGTCGAAAATCTCCATTTCCGCAAGCATATCCCCGGCGACTTCACGCACGGCTCCGGTCAGATCCGCCACCGGCTGATCACCGTCTACCGTCAACGACAGGTCGCGTCGGATGGCCGGAAACCGCGACACCCCCCGGTACACGGGCAGGCGTCGATGCCGGATCGCAGCCAGCTCAAGCTCGAACAGGTACACCGGCGCATCGATATCGAATTCCGACTGCAGCGCCGGGTGCATCCGACCCAACCAGCCGACCGTGTCTCCGTCCCTCTCCACCGCCGCACTCTGCCCGGGATGCAGGGCCTCGTGCCCGCCCCGGCGGAAGCGGAACACATCGCTGTCCCCGCTCATCGACAACAAGGCTTCGACATCGGACTTCAAGTCGAAGAAATCCACCTTGCGCGTTTCGATCCCCCACTGTACCGGATGCACGGGCCCGGTGACCACGCCGCCGATGACCGGTACCTCGTGCATGGCCGTTCCGTTCATCCGGAACACCTTGCCGGCCTCGAACAGCCGCACGCGCGGATGCTGCCGGTTCAGATTGCCCATCGCCGCCTGCAGCAGGCCCGTCCACAAGCTGTTGCGCATCACCGCCATCTTGTCGCTCAACGGGTTGGCGAGCGCGAGGCCGCCGGCGCCCGGCATCAGCCGTTCCTGGGCGTCACCATCGACGAAGCTGTAGGTGACCGCCTCCCGATAGCCGCGCTCGGTCATGACCTGCTTAATGCGCGACACGGGGACGTCGCTTTCCGAGCCCACCCTGGCGGTGGCCGGCATGTGCGGCTGGTTGGCCGGAATGGTGTCGTAGCCCCGCACCCGCGCCAGCTCCTCGATCAGGTCGCACTCCCGCTCCAGGTCGAAGCGATAGGAAGGCGGCGTGACCCGCCAGCCGCCGGCGGTTTCCGCCGCCGGGGAGCCGATGCGGTCGAATATCCGGCGCGCCTCGCGCCGGGGCACTTCGGTGCCCAGCAACCGGTTCACTTGCTGGTGCCAGACCCGGATGGCGGGGCGCCGCGGCAGGTAGCGCCGCAGTCGGCGATCAACCAGCGGCCCGGCCCGGCCGCCGGCGATGCGCGTAATCAGGTGCGTGGCATAGTGGCTCGCCGCCTCCGGCATCATGGGATCGACGCCGCGCTCGAAACGGAACGAGGAATCGGTCTGCATGCCGAATGCCCGCGCCCGGCCGGCGATGGTCTGGGGCCGGAAATGCGCGGCCTCGAAGACGATGGCCGTGGTGTCGCCGGAAATGGCGCTGTCGTCACCGCCCATGATGCCGGCCAGGCCGATGGGCTTCCCGTGGTCGGCGATAATCAGGGTATCCGGGGTCAGGGTGACCGTGGAGCCGTCCAGCAGCGCCAGGGTCTCGCCCTCACTGGCGTAACGCACCCGGATCCCGCGCTCGATGCGCTCGGCGTCGAAGGCATGCATCGGCTGGCCCAGCTCCAGCATGACGTAGTTGGTGACGTCCACCACCGGGCTCAGGGGGCGCAGCCCGCAGCGCCGCAGGCGCTCTGCCATCCAGGACGGCGTGCGCGCGGCAGTGTCCAGGCCCTCGACCCGCCGCCCCGTGTAGCGCGGGCAGCCCGCCCCCGCCAGCAGCTCGACCTGGGGCCGGGTGTTGATCGCCGCCTCGACGCCGGGCACGTCCTGACGCTTCAGGGGTGCGCCGGTCAGCACCGCGAGCTCCCGTGCGACCCCCAGGATGCTCAGGCAATCACCGCGATTCGGCGTGAGCTCGATGTCCAGCAACGGATCGTCGAAGGCCAGCGCCTCGGCGACGAGACGGCCGACCCGGGCGTCGCCGTCCAGCTCCAGGATGCCCTCGGAATGGTCCTCCAGCCCCAGCTCGGCGGCGGAGCACAGCATGCCCTGGGAGGTGACGCCCCGGATTTCGCTCTGCCCGATGGCCATGCCCCCCGGCAGCGTGGCGCCGGGCAGCGCCGCCGCCACATTCATGCCGGTGCGGGCGTTGGCTGCGCCGCATACGATGTCCAGCGGCGTACGCCTGCCGACATCGACCCGGCAGACCTTCAGCTTATCGGCGTTCGGGTGCGGCCCGGCCTGCTGGATCCGCCCCACCACGACGTCGGCCAGCTCGGGCCCGGCCCGGGTGACTGCGGCCACTTCCAGGCCCGCCATGGTCAGGCGGTCCACCAGCTCCCCGGTATCGAGGTTCAGGTCGATCCACTCCCGCAGCCATTGCTCGCTGATAATCATCGAATCTCGTTCATACCCTGTATGTAGGTCAGGCTTTACGCCTGACATCCCGGTTCCTGACGTGTCAGGCGTGAAGCCAGCCTGACCTACATCCCGATTCCTGACATGTCAGGCTTGAAGCCTGACCTACAGCCGTTAGAACTGTTTCAGAAAATCCAGATCGTTTTCGAAGAACAGGCGCAAATCGTCCACGCCGTAGCGCAGCATGGCCAGGCGCTCGACCCCCAGGCCGAAGGCATAGCCGGTGTAGCGCTCGCTGTCCACGCCGACGTGCCGGAACACTTCCGGGTCCACCATGCCGCAGCCCAGGACTTCCAGCCAGCCGGAGTGCTTGCATACCCGGCAGCCGTCGCCGCCGCAGAACACGCAGCTCACGTCCACTTCCGCTGACGGCTCAGTGAACGGGAAATACGACGGGCGCAGCCGGATGTCCAGGTCCGATTCGAAGTACTGCTGCAGGAAATGCTTCAGCACGCCCTTGAGATCCGCGAAGCTGATGTCCTCCCCCACCGCCAGGCCCTCGATCTGGTGGAACATGGGCGTGTGGGTCACGTCGGAGTCGCAGCGATAGACGCGGCCCGGCGCGATGATCCGCATCGGCGGGTCGTTCTCCACCATGTGGCGGATCTGCACCGGCGAAGTGTGGGTGCGCAGCAGGCGGCCGTCCGGAAAATAGAACGTGTCATGCATGGCCCGCGCCGGGTGGTCCGGCGGAATGTTCAGCGCCTCGAAATTGTGGAAGTCGTCCTCCACTTCCGGGCCGTCGGCGACCTCGAAACCGAGCCGCGAGAAGATGTCCGTCAGCCGGTCCATGGTCTGGGTAATGGGGTGCAGGCCGCCGCGGGTGTGGCCGCGCCCCGGCAGGGTGACATCGATGGTGTCGGCGGCGAGCTGGGCGGTGATAGCATCCTGCTGCAGCACCTCGTGACGGGCCTTGATGTCGCCCTCCAGCGCCTGCTTGGCCTGGTTCACGGACTGCCCGAAACCGCGGCGCTCGGCCGGCGGCAGGTCGCCGACCCGCTTGAGCTGCGCCGTCAGGGCGCCCTTCTTGCCGAGGTAGCGAACACGCAGGTCATCCAGGGCGCGCAGGTCCCCGGCTGCCTGGATCTCCTCGCGGGCGGTGCGTACCAGCTCGTCCAGGTCCATCGCCGTCGTGTCGCTGACTTCGGTCATTCGGGACGGCCGGAGTTGGGGGATTGGGGTTCGGTGTTCGTGACGGCGCAGGGTATCCGATAGACCTCCGTTGGGTCCTGCCCCGACCATCCGCGATTCTTCACTCCCTCTCCCCCTCTGGGGGAGAGGGCCGGGGTGAGGGGACAAATAATAGACGTGTTCATGACCGGTTCGGATAGATGATTGTTTTTCCCCTCACCCTGTCCCTCTCCCCCTGCGGGGGCGAGGGGACTCTTCGTTCGGGGGACGTGCCATATCCATTGGCTCCTTCCTGCCCCCTCTCCCCCTCTGGGGAGAGGGCCGGGGTGAGGGGACGAATAATAGACGTCTTCATGACCGGACCCGGAACGAGACAGCGCCTCGTCCGGTGCTGCCGCAACCGTCGGCCGGACCTCCACGCTCATCCAACGCTCAAGCCGCCAGGGCGGACTTGGCTTTTTCGGCGAGCTGGGTAAACGTATCTTTGTCGTGCACGGCGATATCGGCCAGGACCTTGCGGTCGAGATCGACCTCCGCCTTGCGCAGGCCGTCCATCATGCGGCTGTAGGACAGGCCGTTGGTCCGGGCGGCGGCGTTGATGCGGGCAATCCACAGGGCGCGGAACTGCCGCTTGCGCTGCCGGCGGTCGCGGTAGGCGTACTGCTCCGCGCGGTTGACCGCCTGGTTGGCGACGCGGAATACGTTCTTCCGCCGGCCGCGGTACCCCTTGGCCTTGTCGATGACTTTCTTGTGTCGGGCGTGCGCCGTGACGCCGCGTTTTACTCTTGGCATGGTCGTGTCTCTCTTTCTTTACCGTTCTCGTAACCTACGTATGTACGATGAAGGGGCCGGGCTTGCCGGCACTTGTATTGTGAAGCGGGGTTCGGTGTTCGGGGATCGGCGTTCGCAAATACGAACCCCGAACTCCGAACTACGAGCTCCGGTCGTCAGGCATACGGCAGCATCTTCCGCACCGCCGGCACGTCCTTGCTGTCCACCAGGTCCGCCTTGCGGAGCTGGCGGATGCGCTTGGGGGACTTCTTGGTGAGGATGTGGTTCTTGTGCGACTGCTGCCGCTTGAACCCGCCGCTGCCGGTCAGCTTGAACCGCTTGGCGGCGCCTCGATTCGTCTTCAATTTAGGCATTTAAAACTCCACTGTTTCATTCAGGCGTCACCGCTTCTTCGGAGCGATGACCATGATCATCTGCCGGCCCTCGAGCTTCGGAAACTGTTCCACGGTCCCGAGCTCTTCCAGGTCATTCTCGACCTCTTTGAGCAGCTCGAGCCCCAGCTCCTGGTGAGCCATCTCGCGGCCACGGAAGCGCATGGTGACCTTCACCTTGTCGCCGTCCTCGAGAAACCGGGTCAGATTCCGCATCTTGACGTCATAGTCCCCCGAGTCGGTGCCCGGGCGAAACTTGACCTCCTTGATCTGCATCTGCTTCTGCTTCTTCTTGGCGGCCGCCTTTTTCTTGCTGTCTTCGTACCGGTATTTGCCATAGTCCATGACCCGGCAAACGGGCGGGTCGGCATTTGGAGAAATCTCCACCAGATCCAGACCGGCCTCCTGCGCCGACTTTTTTGCTTCCTCGAGGCTGACCACCCCAACCTGGGCGCCCTCCGAGTCGATCAATCGAATCTGAGATGCCGAAATACCGTCGTTGACTCTCAGCTGCTTCTCTTTTGCGATAGTGGCGTTCCTCCCGAAACTTTATACCGATTAATAGCGCGGCAAAGCGCGCGAATTCTATAGCCCAAGCCGCTGTTTTACAACTGAATTTACCGGATTTTCGCCCGGAACGGGACCGAAAACAAGCAGTGAAACTGGTAGGCGCGATTGGAATCGAACCAACGACCTCCACCATGTCAAGGTGGCGCTCTAACCAACTGAGCTACGCGCCTACGGAAAGGGCACCGGAAGATAGCACAGTCAGCGAGAGAGCATCAATTGGATGCTTGGGCCCACGCTCCCGTAGGAGGCCAGCCCTCTGGCCGATCTCTGGTCGGCCGATCGGTCATTGTCCGCCGCAGCAATCGGCCAGAGGGCTGGCCTCCGGGTGACGGGGTTCGGGCTGGCCGATCTCTGGCTCTGTGCTACGCTCACGGCCCCATACCCACGAACGGCCGGTTCCCGACGGTCAAAGCTACCCCGCGCTCATGCAAGACGACACCGGCAACGACCCGCTGGACTTCCAGCGCCTGCTGCACGACGCCATTGTCCGGGCCGTGACGGACGAAGATCCGGACGGGTTCATGGACTGGTTCCGCGATCACCTCGGCGACTACCAGACCGAGTCCTCCGACGGGGCCTGGTTGGACGCGCCGTTCGCCGCCGTGCTGGGGCGCTCCATCTGGAACGCCATGCCTCTGCCCGGCAACGGTTTCAAGCCCAGGCCGCTGCCGGAGCCCGGGCGCAACGACCCCTGCTTCTGCGGCTCGGGGCAGAAATACAAGCGCTGCTGCGCGGACAGCCCGAAGCTTCCCCTGGACCCGGAGCAGATCCTGACCACGGTCCTGGACCTGACCCCCCCGGAAACGCTGGTCCGGCACATCGAGGGCGGACGGGTGCCGGCCCAGTCGCTGGTGGAGCTGGCGTCCATGCGCGTCGACCGGGGCGAGCTGTGGAACGCGGTCACCAGTCTGGAGCCGCTGTTCACCGGTGGAATCCGCCGCACCGACGAGTATTACGGCGCAGCCATGGACCTGCTGTGCGACGTCTACAACGACCTCGGCCACGTCCGCAGGAAGGAAGCGCTCCTGGAGCGGATCGTCTCGACGACGACGCGCTCGCCGCTGCGCTCCGAGGCCTGGCAGCGGATCGCGGTCGCCCGGCTCGACGCCGGCGATATGGACGGCGCCTGGGAGGCGTTCCGCCAGGCCCAGCAGGATCACCCGGATGCCCCCGGCATCGGGCTCCTGGAGATCCAGCTCCTGATGTCCCGCGGCCGGGCCGACGAAGCGCGCGAACGGGCCGGTTTCTGGGAGAAGCGCCGGCGGCGCCAGGGCCACGACGACAACGACCGCCTGGTGGCGTTCTTCGGCCGGGTGAGCCGGGATCCCCGCGGCGTCATGGCGGAAATGGGCACCCGCGCCGCCGGCGGCGCCGGCGAGGGTTTGATCGACTGGCTGCAGACAGTGGCCGAGCGCCCGCTGCCGGACTACCGGGCAACCAGGGTCCCCGACGCGGCCTCCGACGCCGACCAGCGGAGCACTTTCGACCACGCCGGCCCGGAAAGCGACGAGGCGCCGCAGCAGAGCCTGTTCCTGCACGCGCCGGCGGCTCTGGCCGATGTGGAGGCGCGCTGGCACGAGATCTTCCCTCTCGACAAGCCCTTTTCCATCCACGAGGAGCCGTCCCGGCCGGACAGCCCCTGGGACCCCGGCCTGGAACCGCAATGGACGGGGTTCCTGGTCCAGCATCCGGAAGCGTTCGACAGCCTGGACATCATCGACGACCTGGCCACGGCGCTCGCCGGGCATTCCCAGTTCGGCGCGGACTGGCTCGACCACTCCATCCTGGCGCCGCTGCTGCACCGCGCGGAGGCCATCGTGGACCATGCCCTGCGCGACCGGCCCGCCGGCCGCCTCGCCTGGGTGGTGACGGAGAACCGCCCCGCCCTGCGCAGCCTGGCACGCCGTGTTTACATGGCGGACCGCCGCGGGGACAGCGACGCCATGGCACGCGCCGCCGAGCGGCTGCTCGCCCTGAACCCGGACGACAACCACGGCTTCCGGAACGTCGTCGCCGACCATTGTCTGCGCGAGGGCGACGACGAAGGCGCCCTGGCCGTCACCGAACTGTACCACGATACGGCCAACCCGGAATGCGCCTGGGGCCGGGTCCTGGCGCTGTACCGGCTGGACCGCCTCGACGAAGCGGAGGCGGCGCTCGCCGAGGCCATGCAGTCACTGCCCGCGGTGGCGCACCATCTCACCGCCAAGCGGGTGAAGAAACCGACCATCCGCCCCGACACGGTCACCGTCGGCGGCGACGACCAGGCCTGGCTCTACCGCGAAGCCATGCGAGACGTCTGGCAGGCCACCCCCGGCGCCCTGGACTGGGTCCGTCTGAGACAACAACTGTAGGTCAGGCTTTACGCCTGACAGGTTGCCCGAAACGTCAGCCATAAAGGCTGACCTACATGGAATCAGGTTTCCCTGGCGATGGTTACATCGAAGCCGTTGCGCTTCAGGTGGGCGTGGCGCCGGGCCTGGTTCAGGTCATTGGCCACCATCTCCGTCACCATTTCCTCCAGGGTGATCCGCGGTGACCAGCCGAGCTTTTCCCGCGCCCGGGTGGCGTCACCGAGCAGGGTCTCCACCTCTGAAGGGCGAAAGTAATCGGGATCCACCCTGACGATGACATCATCGGCCGACACCGCGGGCGCGAGGTCTCCGGACACCGACTCCACGACCCCCCGCTCGTCGACGCCCTCGCCCTCGAACCTCAGTGATATTCCCAGCTCCGAGGCAGCCATCCTGATGAAATCCCGCACGGAACACTGCCGGCCGGTGGCGATCACGAAATCCTCGGGTTCGTCCTGCTGCAGCATCATCCACTGCATCACTACGAAGTCCCGGGTATGCCCCCAGTCCCGCAGCGCGTCCATGTTGCCCATGTAAAGCGTCTGCTCCAGGCCCTGGGCAATGTTGGCCAGGCCCCGAGTGATCTTGCGGGTGACGAAGGTCTCACCCCGCCGCGGGGACTCGTGGTTGAACAGGATCCCGTTGCAGGCGTACATGCCGTACGCCTCCCGGTAGTTGACGGTGATCCAGTAGGCGTACAGTTTGGCCACGCCGTAAGGCGAGCGCGGGTAGAACGGCGTGCGCTCGGTCTGCGGCGTCTCCTGCACCATGCCGTACAGCTCCGAGGTCGAGGCCTGGTAAAAGCGCGCATCGTTCAAGCCCAGCAGGCGGATCGCCTCCAGCAGGCGCAGGGTGCCCAGCCCGTCCACATCCGCCGTGTACTCCGGCAGCTCGAAGCTCGCCGCAACGTGGGACTGCGCTCCGAGGTTGTAGACCTCGTCCGGGCGCACCGCCTGCATGATGCGGGTGAGGTTGGACGCGTCCGTCAGGTCGCCGTAATGCAGGACGAAGTTCCGGTTCTCGACGTGGGGCCCCTGGTAGATATGGTCCACCCGCTCGGTGTTGAACAGGGAGGCGCGCCGCTTGATGCCGTGCACCTCGTAGCCCTTCTCCAGCAGGAGCTCCGCCAGGTAGGACCCGTCCTGGCCGGTGATGCCCGTGATCAAGGCGACTTTACTCATTCAATCCGCTCCCGTATATCGATTCGCTCCCGTACCGCGAGCACCACCTGAGCGCGCGGGTCGTTGTCCATCAGCGATCCACTGTCGTGCAGAATCCGTGGTATCAGGTTCGGTGCTGATTTCAGGCCGCAAGCAATTGTACATGAACACATGTATTGTTTTTCCCCTCACCCCGACCCTCTCCCCCAGAGGGGGAGGGAGCAGGAACGAGTCAGTTGACAGGGCACCGCCCGCCGAACGAAGGTCCGCCCCGCAGGGGGACGGGTGAAGGGACAAGCAATCATCCTCCCGAATCGTTTCCGGTACACATCTATTATTCGCCCCCTCACCCCGACCCTCTCCCCCAGAGGGGGAGAGGGAGCAGGAACGAGTCAGTTGACAGGACACCGCCCGCCGAACGAAGAGTTCCCTCGCCCCCGCAGGGGGGGGACAGGGTGAGGGGACAAACAATCACTGCTCCGATTCTTCGACTCAAAACCTCCACACCAACGGAATCAAACCGATGGCCAACATCGCCGTCAGAAGATTCAACGGCAGGCCGACCCGAAAGAAGTCCGTGAAGTGATAGCCGCCCGGCCCCATCACCATCAGATTGGTCTGGTAGCTGATGGGTGTGGCGAAGCTGGCGGAGGCAGCCATCATCACGGTAATCACATACGGAATGACACTGACATCGAGATCACCGGACACCGCCAGGGCGAAGGGGAACATCAACACGGCGGCGGCGTTATTGGTGATCACCGCGCTGAGCAGCGTGGTCATGACGTAGATCGCGGCGAGATTCGCCCAGGGATTGTCGCCGACGAAGCCGATCACGGCGTGGGCCGACACCGCCGCCACCCCCGTCACTTCCAGCGCCGTGCCCATGCCGAACGCCGCGGCGATCGTCAGCAGCACGGACCAGTCGATGCCGTCGCGGGCGCCCGAGGGCGTGCAGCAGCGCGTTGCCAGCATGCCCGCCGCCGCCAGCAAGGCCGCTTCCAGCATGGACAACAGCCCGAAGGACACCACGAGCACCATGGCGGCCAGCAGGCCGATGGCCACCGGCGCCCGCTCGTGGCGCGGCGGCGTGGAATCGTCCAGCCGGCTGATGGTCAGGAAATCGCGGTTGCTGCGCTGCTGCTCGTAAAACGAAGGACGGGCTTCAATTAGCAGCGTGTCGCCTTCGCGCAGCACGATGTCGCCCACCTTGCCCCTGAGGCGCCGGCCGCTGCGCGCCACCGCGATGATCACGGCGTTGTACAGCACCCGGAATCGCCCGCGGCGGATGGTCCGCCCCACCACCGGCGCGGTGGCCGACACCACGGCCTCGTACAGGGCGCGCTCGGAGCGCGGCCCCTTGATCTTGAACAACTGGTTGGTGGCCGGCCGCAGTCCCCGTATCTTCTGCAGCTCCACCACCGACTCCGGCGCGCCGGCGAACACGAGCTGATCCCCCGCCTGCAGCACCTCGCGGGGCGACACTGCGGGGAGCACGCCGCCGTCGCGGTCGATCTCGGCCAGAAATACCCCCGGAAGCTGCCGCAGCCCCGCGTCGTCGATGCTGCGGCCCACCAGCGGCCCGCCCTCGTCCACCACCATCTCGACGCTGTATTCCCGCGGGTCGTCGAACTGGGTGATCACCGGCCGGCGATCCGGCAGCAGCCAGTGCGAGGTCAGCAGCAGGAACACGCCCCCCGCCAATGCGATCGGGATGCCCACCCAGGCCAGGTCGAACATCATCAGGCCGCCGCCGCCGGAGTGCTCGATCAACAGGCCGTTCACCACCAGGTTGGTACTGGTGCCGATCAAGGTGCAGGTCCCGCCCAGAATCGCGGCATAAGACAGCGGGATCATCAGCCTGGAAGGCGCGAGGTCGTACTGGCGGGCCCAGTCGCGGACCGCCGGGATCAGCATCGCCACCACCGGCGTGTTGTTGAGAAACATGCTCAGGAACGCCACCGGGGTCATGACACGAACCTGGGCGTGGGACAAGGACCGCGGCCTGCCCAGCAGCGAGCGGCCGATCCAGCGGATACCCCCCGTCTCCTGCAGACCCACCACCACCACGTACAACACCGCCAGCGTGATCAAGCCCTCGTTGGCCAGCCCACCGAACGCCTCCCGGGGGCTCACCACCCCCGTCACCACCAGCACCGCCAACCCCCCCAGGAACACGATGTCCGCCGCCGCGCGGGTGGCCACCAGTACCCCGAACACCCCCACCAGCACTGCCACGGTCAGCCACGCTTCCCAGATCACGCGCGGGCCCCCGGCCTGTAATCACCACCAAGTATTGTGCTCGTCAAGATCGTCCCGGCTCCGGCAAAATCGCAACCCTCCGATTCTACCCGCATCGGCCGGCTCACCGGGGCAAAATCCAACCCGTAACGGATACCGCCCACCACCGAGGCCAGCCCCCTGGCCGATTAGCCTTCGATCGAGACCGCTATCGGCGAGGGGGCTCGCCTCCTACAACGGGATACCATCTACCACCGTGGGTGGCCGGCTTTGCGCTACAGACATCGCGAAGCGGCGGTGCCAGTCGCCGATGCATTGCTCGATCTCATCGGCGAGGCGTTCGTAGTCCGTGTACTGGCCGTTGGTGCGTCGGCTGAGCTCGAGATTCCGCCAGTGGCCGAGCCACCAGGTTCTGTGCCCGGCGTCGGGAAAGTGTCGAGCGATCCATTCGCGGTGACTCTCCTCCATGGCGAGAATGAGCTCGAAAGCGGGCAGGAGATTGGGGGTGATGATCCGGGAAGCATGGCGGGACATGTCGATGCCGCGGCGATGCAGCACATCCTGGGCTTCCCCATGCACCGGCCGGCCGTCGCGACCATCGGTGCCGGCGGAGCGAACAATGCAACCGCAGTTGCTGTGCCGGCGCCGCTTGAACAGCGCCGCCGCCATCGGACCGCGGCAGATGTTTCCGGTGCAGACGAACAGAATGCTTCGTGGTTTTTCGACTGGTGGCTGGTGATTCAACGGTTCGTCGTATTGATTGTTATTCACGACCGGCACGGTTCCCATTGCTTCGAATCGTGCTGCCGCATCCCTGCCGGCTCCATCCATGGAGCCCGGATCCCGCATCCCTGCACCGGCATCACCGTCCTGGGGGAGGAACAGCCTCCGTGCCGCGGGCCGAGCAAGCTCCCGAACAGCCCGCCTCCATGCATTTCACACCAGGGTCTTCTTGAAACGCTTGGGGTCAGCGTGTCCGCTACAGCCCGGACCTGAACGTTCCGGCTTAGCGAACAGTCTTATCAGGCACTCATATCCGTCGCCGGCCACCGGCTGTCGAGGTGCTCCGGAATCCGGTGCCAGTTCGGTCGAATCGCGCCCGCGGGTACGGGAAAGCAACTCCCCTTCACACGCCTGTTTATTGTATAAACCTGTTCTGCTTCGAGGTGACGATACAACAGCCTGACGGTATCGTATGTGCGACGACGCACATTTCCGGAGTTTTTCGCAGCGGGGCACCCGGCGTGGTCGCTGACGACGAAATGTCGACACAAAAAAGGGGGCGGAGGGATTATCGTTTAATCTCTCCGCCCCCTTTACTTCATCCCCTCGTTTACGCTGCTTTGTTCCGGCTGATCCCCGGACAAATGCGTGTCTTCATGCTCCCGGTGCGTCGACTCCCGCCCTCACATCCTCACGGTCCTTCTTCGGCAAGACACACCTCTATGGATGAGACCTCCGCGGACACTGGTGCGGAGAATCCCAACGGCTCTTCTGCATCCGAAAATTCGAATTCACCGGAAACACGCTCGCAGTCTCCCTCCACCGTGCCGGTCACCGGAATATCCGAACCCAGCCCTTCAAACATGGCGCTGATTGAGAAGGACCCGTCCGGCGCAACCGGACCGGAAGCAGTCCACAGCCCGCCCTCGGAGTCCCCTCTCTGTTTTTGGTTTAACCCACAGACTGCATAAGAGATTGGACATGCAAAGTAAACTGTGGAGGAAAAGGGGACTAAAGAATAGTCCCTCCGTCCCCTTTTTCTCCGCGGGTCCACTGGAGTAAACTGCAAGGCCACGAGCCGGCGCCTTGCGCGTCGGCCAGGATCAACCGGTTTCGCGCGGCACGGAATACTCCGGGGGAACACGTCTTGACCGAGACTACAGAGTTGGACCTGGATGCGAAGCTGAGTCTGCTGATGGAAATTCCGTTGCTGGCCAGGATCGGCCGTCCCAACATCACGCACCTGGCGTCCACCAGCGATATCCTGCATTTCGACTCGGGCCACACCCTGTTTCGCCAGGGGGACATCGGCAAGGAAGCCTATATCATCATCAGCGGCGAGGCGGAGGTAGTCAGCGAGGGTCCCGACGGCGATATCTCGGTTGCAACCATCGGCCGGCACCAGTTCATCGGCGAGATCGCCCTGTTGATCGATGTACCCCGCACCGCGACCGTAATCGCTTCAGAGGAACTGACTTCGCTCATGGTTTCCAAGGAGATGTTCTACCACATAGTGGTCGAGTACCCGGCGGTCGGAATCGAAGTCATGCGGGAGCTGGCAGACCGCCTTTTAAAGACAACTACCCGGCTCCGGGATTCGACCGACCACATCGATACGATCCACCTGTCGGGCTGAAATCGGCACCCTCATTCGTCGTTCCGATCAGCGACTTCCGACCGCGAGCAAACGCAGACGCGCCACCGCCCGCGCCAATGCCCTTCAAGACTGTGTGGGTCGGGACGCAGCAAACCGGACCTGGGCAACGTTCAATCGCATCGTTGCCCCGGCAGAAAACGGTACAGGACCACATAACCGGTCTTGCCATAAGAGATGACCAGCTCCCGGATCTCGCCCTGCACCCGGCGACCGATCAAGGGGTGCACACCACGCACGTTATCCAGCTCCTCGCGCGTCAACGGTCGATTGCAAACACCGCTTCTCCGATTGAAAAACAATGCGTTGGCAACGATTCCGGACGAAGGTGAACACCGATTCCGGAAAATCCGGCAAAAGTGTTCACCTTCGACAGGAATGACTGTTCACATTCAGTCGGAATCGGTGTTCACGTTGAACCAGAATCACTGTTCAAGATGGGCCGGAATACGCAGCAGAAATCCTACGAGCTGAAAACGACGGAGTAGGAGCACGGAGAAACTATTCGCTCCCAGGTCAGGAGACACTTAGCATAATCCCGCCCTGCAGGAGGCGAGCCCTCTCGCCGATTGCGGTTTCGAACGACGGAAAATCGGCCAGGGGCTGGCCTCCTACGGATCCGACGCCCCGGTCCCCGAACGACCAATCACCGTGACATCAGCCACGAACGATATTCACACTCACAAACGGCATATCGGCGAAGTGTAAGTAGCGGGCTAAACGCCTTCGAGCAGGTTATCCAGATAATTCGTCACGGACTCAACGAAGTGTTGGTACTGCTGCAGGCACAACCTGATCGACTTATGGACAATTCTCCGATCGGCATCGTTATAGTCGTGAAACAGGATCTTCCGTAGACCGGCGCTGTCCCGGAGGGAGAGGGAGTGAGGTGGAGAATGTATTTGTTGATACTAATTGCCCGCGAGTATGGGCTTGAGAGTCGATAACAATACGTATGTTGCAGCGATGACGATGCTGATTTCTATCAGCTTGACCATGTGGTGTAGCTCCGTGGTTTGGGCATCGGCGGCCGGGAGTTTGGTATTCGGGGGTTGTGGAGCAAAGCGGTGCGGCATTTGCCTTTTTAACTGTCGTGGGACGTTGTTGATGTCGACAAAACCTCGCTGGTTTCCGAGTTGCGCACCGTCTCGATGTTTTGGATCCAGTCGGTAAGGCACTGGTCGATATCTTCGGCGATGCGTTCGTAATCTGGGTTGTGACCGTTCATGGACCTTTGGAACTCGAGGTTTCGCCAGTGGCCGAGGAGCCAGGTGCGGTTCAGGGCCGAGGGCACGTGCTGCTCGACCCATTCGCGGTGTTTCGGTTCCATCGCCAGGATCAGGTCGAATGCCGGGAGCAGGTGCGGCGTGGCCATTCGGGCATGGTGATGCGATAGGTCGATGCCCCGTTTGTTGAGGACGTCCTGGGCCGCCTTGAGGACCGGCATGCCGTCGGTGCCGCAGATGCCGGCGGATCTTACGATGCGGCCCCACCCTGTTGTTCTGCGGCGCTTGAACAGGGCGCCTGCCATGGGTCCCCGACAGACATTGCTGGTGCAGATGAACAGGATGCTCTTGGGGTTGTTGGGTGGTGTGGGCATCCTCGGGTATTCCAGATCTGATGCATTCGGGCACGCTACCGCCGTGGCGTTTGTGCGGCTGCGCACACACCCAGGGAGGTTTCACCGGTTTCATGGCGACCGGGGACATAAACAGGTTTTTTGTTCGGGTTTTGCATCACTGCCCTCACCCTGGCCCTCTCCCGGAGGGAGAGGGGATTTAATGAAGGTTTGTCCTTATGATTGTTCGTTAACTCCCCTTCCCTCTTCTTCCGGAGGGAAGGGGTTGGATGGAGGTTTCCCCAAAGAAGAAAACTTCAGTTGTCGTTTTTGTTCAATCGTCCCTGCCGGCTCCGTCCCTGGAGCCTGAGTCCCCGCCTCCGTGCCTGTTGCATCTCCGTCCCTGGGGGAGGCAATGCATCCCGGTGGGGCTTTGTTGGTGTGTCCTGCACCGCCCTCCTCCCTGCATTCCACACGATGGTTCCTGAATGCGGTTCCCGCGCTGGCGCGCCTTCTATGGCGCAAGCCCCCACCTGCTTTTTTTGTTTTCGCGGCTTCGTATCGGCCGCTTTGGTTCTTTTAAGACGATGAATTTTCGTCGTCTACGATCTCGTACGTGGCCCAAAGCGCCGCGATGATTGCGGCGATTTGCCCCGGAGACAGTCCGGCACGTTCCAGGGAATTTTTCAGGCCGGCCGCGGCCTCGTCTTCATCGTCGAGCTGGGCCGGCATGCAAAACTGGACGTTGCCGTCTTCGGCGACCGAGGCCACGTAGGGGCGGCCGTCGGCGTTCAGGATCTGTTCGGCGGATACGGGCTTGCCGTCGTGCGTCAGCCGGTGGTCAACGCCGGGTTCGGCGTCGATGACGATGTCTCCTTGTTGCAGGGCGACTACGTAGGCGCCCTCTCCGACGGAGATCTGCCCTGTGGCGCCGCCGGTGAAGGTGACCCGGAGGCCGTTATTGAGCTGCACGGCGGCCCGGGCGCCTTCGCCGGTGTGGATGCTGTCGTTGGCGAAGTAGGCGTAGGCCTGGTCCTGGAGCGTGACGCGGGAATCGGGGGTCGCGACCGTGACCCGGCCCTCGGCCGTGAGGGCGCCGATCGGGGTTTGGGTTTCGGCGAAGGCGGCGACGGGGCTCAGGAACAGGACGAGCACGAGCCACGCGTACTTCGAGAGTATTCTATTGATCAACGTTCTCCCTCAGATTCTTGTGTTCGTTGTCGTTGTCAAGTTATTGCACAGTACCAAGTGTTGTTGCCGAGGTATGTGCGGACACGCACAGTTGTATTGCTTAGAAAATGTTTTCCGTTTTTTGCGCCCGTTGTTGGTCTTGTTCACTGCGTTCGCGTGCCCCCGGTTCCAGTATCGGCAGGCGACGCGCCGATTTTCAGTAGGATGGCGGACTGTCGGCGATTCGGTCACCCCCCATATAGGGGGTGACATCCGAACGAAGTGATGTTCGTGCTCTTCTCAAGATTCGAGCGTTGCAAGGGCCGCGTCGGTGGTGAATGTTCTCAGCAGCAGGCGCACGAGCTCGGTCTGGCTGCGCGTGTCGGTCTTCGCGAACACCTGCTTGAGGGTCCAGCGGACCGTGTGCATGGATAAGGCAGCGGCTTCCGCGTACTCGTTCAGGGTCTGGCCCACGGCGAGTGCCACGGCGATTTGGGCTTCGGCCGAAGTCAGGCCGTATAGTCGGGCAACGTGCTCGGTCGGCAGCTCGGGGTGTAGCGCCGGGTCGACGATGAATACCAGCGCCCAGGCGGCCGGGATACCGGCCGCGGACGGCGCGCCGGCACCGGGGGCGACGGTCACCGCGTAGCTGCGCAGTCCCGAAGGCCGGCTTACCGCCAGGGCGCCGCCGGCGGACCGCTTGCCCTTAGTCAGGGCGCCGATGGTGTTGCGCAACAGTTTCCAGAGTTCCTCGTTGTCCCGATGGTTTTCGGCCACGATGAACTCGTGCCGGATCGCGAGTCCATCGCGCGCCGACAGGAATGTCTCAGCCCGCTGATTCATGAAACCGATGCTGCCATCCTGGTTCAACGCAGCCACCCCGAAGTCCAGCCGGTTCAGGGCTTCCAGCTCGTCGCGGGCGCGGTGGCGCAGCGCGGCAAACCGATGGCCAAGATCGAGGGCGCGGTGCACGTGTGGGGTCAGGGTGCCCATCAAGGCTTCCGCCTCGGGTTCGAAATGCTCGGAATCGTTCGAGCGATAGACGCTCAGGTGAACCCGGGGATATGAGCCCGGCTCGCCGCCGAACATCACGCTCAGGGCGCCCCGTATGTCGATATGCCTGAGATAGTCGTTATAGAATTCGCTGCGATCCAGCTCGTCGTCCGGCACGAGCCGGTCGCAGTTCACGGTGGTCTGGGTCGGAATGCCGCGGTTGAAGGCGCGCCGGGTCCAGATATCCTTCTGGTGGTAGTAGTCGACGTAATCCTCGAGATCGTCCGCGGCGAGGTTGTGGCCGTACCACAGACCATCGTCCATGCCGTGGTACGGGGTGAAGATCAGGCCCCGCGCCGTGCCGGTGTGGGCGGTGATCTGTTGGATGACATCGGGCCAGCGGGTGGGGTCCTCTACGGTGGTGTAGACGTGGTCGATGAGCGTCAGAACTCGTTCGCTGGTGGTCATTGATTCGTGACTCGTTATTCGTGATTCGTTGTTCTTGGTAGTGGCAGCAGAAGTAGCCAGTCGTTAAGGCAACTTTCGATGTGCTGCAGGGTTGTCTGGAAATCGGTTGGAGTTGATGTCGTAGTAGACGGGGCGTGCGGCGCGTGTGCGCGACAAGTCACAGTTATCGGCGAGGGGCTCGCCTCCTACACGATTCGGCGTTCGCTTTTCCGCGGTCGGGGAATTTTGCCGACGGACGTATGCTGACGCTTGCGATGTCAAGATGGCTCAGCTTTCCTTCCAGCCCCGTTTTTGCAGCTCGTCGAGCATGTTTCTGGCGGCGCTAAGCAGCTCTTCGACATACTCGTGGCCGCTCTGTAGTGCTTCGGCAAGTACGTTCGGGTCTTCGATGTATTCGTGGATCATCTGGTTGCGAAGCTGGCGGATGGCCATCCATTGCTCGCTGGATTGAATCCATCCCAGTTTTTCCGCCTTATCCAGGCGATCGATGAGCATGGCGCGTTCTTCTCCCAGGGCTTCGAGCAGGGCCGGCAGCAGTTTGTCGCCCAGGGTATCCTGAAGGCGACTGAAGCGAGCCACAAAGGCATCGACCCGTTCGGCCAAATCCTGGTTCTGGTCGAGGCGTTCGGCAGTCTGCGCTGTGAACGGTTGGGCGAACAGGCGCTCATTGGTGGCTTGAAGGTTTCTGGCTTCGCCTTCGCTGACCCGGGCCAGAAATTGCAGGCGCTGTCTGTGGTTGGAGCTGTCCTTCATAGCCTGATTCCCTGCGTGCGCGCTGTGCGATGGATCGGTTGCTCCGGAAAGCCGGGCGCAAACACGACGACGTCCACGTGCCGGCCGTGCATGCCACGGGAAACTCGGGCGGACAGGCGGGCTGCCAGCAGCGCTGGGTTGTTCGGGGTTTCGGCGGTTTCGACCATGAGATCAACGTCGCCACCGCTGCGGCTGTCGTCTGCACGCGAACCGAATAGCCAGACGCGGGCCTTCGGCCCGAAGATTTCCGCCGTTGCCTGCTTGATTGCCCGGGTTTGGTCGCGAGTCAGGCGCATGAGGGGATTATAGGGGTTTCGGCTGTGATTGGTGATTGGGTATCGGATCCCCCGATCCAAGGAGGCCAGCCCTCTGGCCGATATTCCTTCGATCGAGGCCGCTATCGGCGAGGGGGCTCGCCTCCTACGCGGCGTTCGGGTATCTGAACTGGTTGAAATCATGTACGATTGGTAGCAGTGCTACTCAGGAGGCGCATTTATGGGCTCTACGCATCAAGATCCGGCCAAGTTTCGACAGTACCGCGAGCGGCTCAAGGCGCGTGGAATGCGGCGTATCCAGTTGTGGGTGCCGGATACTTCCCATCCCCAGTTCCAGGAAGAGTTGCGCCGGCAATTGGCGTTGATCGAAAGCAGCGATAACGACCAGGAGTCCTTGGATTTCATTGAGCAAAGCGCTGAATGGACTGATTGATGCGTCGCGGGGATATAGTGACCGTGGCCGCTCCCGGCGACTACGGTAAGCCTCGACCCGCTGTCGTCATTCAAGGAGATCCGCTCAATCAGGCCGAGCCGCGTAGCACGATCGTGGCGTTGATAACGAGCGCCGTTCAGGATGCCCCGTTGCTGCGCCTTACGGTTGAGCCGACTCCGGGAAATGGTCTTCGCGTTACCAGCCAAGTTCAGGTTAATCGAATTGTTACAGCACCGGTCGCAAAAATCAGTTCGTCGATTGGCCAGCTTACGGACCAGCAGTTGGTTGAAATGAACCGGTTGCTTGCCGTGGTGATTGGGTTGGGGTAGAGGCCTTCGGCGGTGATTTGTGACTCGTGATTCGTGATTGGTTCGTTAGTCCCAGGTTGCGTTGGTGTAGTTGGCGTGTATTGTCTCGTCCTTGGTGATGAGCGGTGCGTCGAGCAGTGATGCCTGGGCGACGATCAAGCGGTCAAAGGGGTCTCTGGTCCAGGTATGCGTCTCTGCTTCGCGGACGAGTGCCGGGAATGCGGCCTTGCAAATGGTTAATCCGAGCCCCGCCTCCAGCGCGTCGAGCACCGGCAACGGGGACTGCGAGACACGGTCGATTTCGAACAGGTATTGGAGCTCGAGGCGCACCATCGGCGAAATCCGAATATCATTGCAGGCTTCAATCGATGCCTGCGCTTTTTCGGGCAAGGCGGCCCTGCCCTGCCCGTACAGCCATGCGACGACGTGCGTATCCAGATAAATCAGGGTCGCCACTCGTGCGACCAGTCCGTATGCACGATGTCTTCCGCGGGGACCTTCAGGTAATCCGGATGCGCGCGCAGCGTATCGAGCTTGCCCCTCGGATCGGGGATGATCCGCAGGCGCCGCCCCTTGCGCTCGAGCTCGACGGGCTCACCCGTCTCCAGGATGCGGTCGAGAATCCGGTACAAATTCGCTCTGAGCTTAGATGGTGACAAATTTTCGATCATGTTCAGGGGTTTAATGGGTGCGTACGGCGTTTTCAGATAGCGTACGTGGTTTGTGCCGGTGGAGCAAGGGTCGTGACGCGTGATTCATAATTCGTGGTTCGTGATTGCTGATTTACTTTACAGTCCTGATCCGGGTCCTTGTGGGTGCGCAGGGGTCGCTACTACGGCATGAAATCCTCTGGGTGGCTGCCGACGATTACACCTTCGACTTGCTGGAAGTGTCGGTCGTGGCTCTTTGGGCACGCTACCGCCATGGCGTTTGTGCGGTTGCGCACACACCTTCGGGCTCGTTGCTTGTTCCGGGCCGTTTCCGGCTTTTCGCGTGACTCGTGATTCGTGATGCGGCGACGAAGCCGAATCACGAATCACGAATTACCAATCACATATTAGTAGTTTAGTCTCCATATCTTTAACTCGCCGTTGACGGTGACAAGGTGAATGTTGAACCGGCCGGTACTGGAGCTTGTCTTGCCGTCGGGGTATGTCCAGTCAACGGAGTAACGGGCGCTCACTTCGTATTGGCGATCGCCAAGCAGGTTGATGCTGACGTCGTCCAGTGCGAGATTTCTGTCGCTGGTCTTGCGGAACAGCTCGCCGTACTTTTCCCGGATCTTGGCCTTGCTCTCGGCGTTCCTGGTTTTTGTGCCGTCACCGAAGAGGTTGGTGAAGGTGTCGATGTTTGACAGGTTGTAGGCGGATTGATACGCATCGAGGAGGTTCTGGATGGCCGTGATTCGTGACTCGTGATTCGTAATTCGGGGTCCGGGGTCGCGGTGGCAGTCGGTTCCTGAGACGGGGTTTGTTCGGCAATAGTGGCGGCCGGGGCGGTGTCGGGCGTTGGTGCCGGCTCCGACTGTGGTTCGGGCTCCGGTTCCGTCGGTTCGGGTTCCGCCGCTTCCGGTGCTGCCGCTTCCGGTGCTGCCGCGGCGGTGATCGGGTTGGGCCGCGCGAGTGCGCGGTCCGGATGTTGGATTTCCAGGTCCGTTTGCTGAGCGACGGGCTCTTGTGGCGTCTGTTCGGGGGTCACGGCCTTGTCGTTAATCCGGGTGTCCTTGACTGGTCCGTCGCCGGCATCGACACCGGGCTGGACGGGATCCTTTGGGGGTATAGGCGTGGTCTCAGGCTCCTGGCCGGCGGGTTCGGGTTCCTGAACCACGACAGCAATGGTCGTTGGTTCGATCGTGGCATCATTGTCCGCTTCCCGGGTTGCTTGTGACGGGGCTTCAACGGCTTGAGTAGCATCTTGCTCCGCTTCTGCGGGTTTCTCGGCAACCTCGGTGTTGCTGGCCGTTTCCGACCCGGGCCTTGAGTCTGGTTTCCCGGGGCCGGTTTGCTGGCTTTCGTTGGCAGCGGGTGTCCTCTGGTTCGGCTCATCCGATGGGCGTATCGCCGTCGTTGCCGCACTCGCTTCGCTACCCTGCCCGGCTGCATCCGAGCTCGTGGCCGTTCCGCGGGCGTTGGACTGCTCTGCCCGGTCTTCGATCCGTGGCTCGGACCGGGCCGCCGCGTTGTTGTCCGCGAGCTGCGGCGGCGGGTCGCTTTCCGTGGGACTGAGGACGACGCTCGGAGCCGCCTGGTTGAAGCGAGCCGAGTTGCTCAGGTACAGGAGCAGGAGCAGCAGGATCGGGACGGCGATCACGACAATGTACTCGCGCTGCTGCAGGTTGGCGGGGTTGCCCAGCCAGGATTGCAGGCGGCGGCGCAGGTCGTCCTTGTCGGTAAATGTCTGGCGCGGATTGCGCTGCGGCTTCGGCGACTGCCGCGCTGCCGGTCCCGGTGACGACGTACCGGTGACGGTGGTTTCGGTGGGGATGGACGTCGAGCCGGGCTTGCCGTGGTTGGCTTTCAGATAGGCGTAGGCACGGTTGAGCCGTTCCGAGCGGTCGGTGAACCAGTCCTGCTCGTCCGGGTGGCGGTCGGGGTGGAAGACCTGGAGTAGTTGCTTGTGCCGCAGGCGGATGTCGGCGAGCCGGCAATCCGGCGTCAGGCCCAGGAGCCGGTATGGGTCGCGGTCGTGGCGGAACAATGTGTTGTCCAGATACAGGAGGACCTGGCGGCGGGCCTGCTGATTCGGAAGATCACGGCGCTCGAAGGCCTCGGCGACAGCCCGCGCCGCACCACTGTCCCGGCCCACCAGCCAGTGCAGCAGGGCGTCGAGCTGCGTGCGGGAATGCTCCGGAAAGCGGCCGCCGGCAAGCTCGTCGATGAAATCGTCGTGGAGGCTGTCGCTAATCGCTCACCTCCTCCCCGTTCGGGGCGGCGAGCCTGAAGTTGTCGAACCAGACACTGCCCTGGATTTCGTTGTCCAGGGCAGTGGTGGGGTTCCGGCGCACTCGTACCTCCACGACCTCAACGGAGTCGGGAACCGTGAAGTCCAGACTCTGCGGCTGCCAGTCCCAGGTGCCCCATTGGCCCTGGCTGGCGACGAGCCGGCCGTCGGACGGCGCGTGAACTTCCACGTAGGGGCCGGAGCGGGTACTGATGTTCTTACCCCGCCAGTCGAAGCTCAGGGTATAGAGCCGGCCCGGCTTCACCGGCAGATACTGGCGCACGTGGTGGAAGTTCAGGTTCTCGCTGCCGGGGAACGTGATTTTCAGGCTGGGGCCGTTCGATTGGTCGAGCCTGATGTCACGTTCTATCCGGGCGCTGCCACGGTCGTTGATGCGCCAGCCGAGGCCGCCGCGTAACTCGTCCTCGAAACCGCCGTTTTCGAGGGCCGGGAGCGGGTCGAGAGCCCGGTAGCGCTTCCATGCAGAGACCGCCTCCCCCGGCTCTTTCAGTACGATCATCCATTCCACGTAGTCGCGGACTGCGTCGAGGTTGTTTTGAGCGGAGCCGGACAGCTCGCGCCAGGCTGCCTGTGCCAGGGCAGCATTGCTGGTGGCGCGCGCGTCCCGGACGATGCGCCAGACCAACTCGTCGCGGCCGACGTCGTCCGCGGTGGTATCCGGCAGGATCGCATCGAGCATCCGTGCTGCATCGGTTTCCAGGCGGCTCGCCACGGCGACGGCCGGGCGGCAGCCGTGGGGGTCGGCGCGCAGGTAGCTGTTCAGGGTTGCCAGTGCGGGGTCGACGTTGCCGAGGCGGGTCTGGAGCATGGCCGCTTTCCACAGCAGCGCCGGGCGCGTCGGCCACAGGCTGACGGCAGTGCCCAGGTGGCTCTCTGCCGCCGGCATGTCGCCGGCCTGGTACGCCGCTTCGGCGCGGTCCAGCCAGTACGGGGCGTAGATCGGGCGAAGGTTCAGGCTGTAGGCAAGCAGCTCGTCGATGCGGCCATGCTCGGGGGCGTCGGCCACGAGCGACCGCTGGGCGGCGGCACGGGCCGGGGCCGGGCTGAGGGGCACCTGGTTGTAGGCAGCCGCGGGTGCCTTGTGGTTGATGATGTCCCGCGTCAGGCGTTCGCCGCGCCATTCGAGCATGGCGGCGTACCACCAGGCGGCCACGATCAGGCCGAGGCTGAACAGAATCAGCAGGCGATTGGCGGACATACTCAGCATGGGTACTTCAGCTGAGACGTGGTGGTCGATGGGTGACTCGTGGCGGGTCACCCGCGGACTGGGCATGAGGCGCGGTATTTGACCTGCGTCGGGCGGACGGGTGCCACGGCATCGGGGGGAATGCCTTGGGGTCGGTTATGCGGTGGTGGTTTTGCATAACGGTGTCCGCCTCTGGTTACTGTTGTGGTGAATTGTTTGTCCCCTCACCCTGTCCCTCTCCGCCTTCGGGGGCGAGGGGACCCTTCGTTTATTGGCTCTGCAGGTCTTATCCACGACGGCCGCGTCAGGCATACTGGTGCTTCGATGATGACCCTCGACCGATCATTGCCGGTGGTGGTGTTCACGGCCGCGCTGCTGCTGGCCGGCCGCGCCGGGGCCGCAACCGATGCCCCCGCCTCCCCTGCTCCGCCCGATACCATCGGGCGCTACCACGTGACGGTGACCGTCCAGGAACGGGTGAAAACCGGCGGCCCGAAGGCCGCCCACACCACGATGCGCGATCTGCGCGACGCCAGCGGTACCATCATCAACGCCCATGGATTCGTGGTGACCGCGGCCCACGTGGCGCGGTCGACCCGCAACCGGGTGACGGTGACGGCCCACGACGGCTCGACCTATAGTGCTCGGGTGCTTTACGTGGCGCCCAACCTGGAGATCGCGCTGCTGAAAACGTCAGAGCCCTGGCGCTTCGACATCGCGCCGCCGGTGGTGAACGCATCGCCGAAAGCCGGCGATGCGGTGACCGGCATCGGACTGCCCGCGGACCTGTCGGTGACGGCGCGGCCCGGGACGGTTCGCGTCCCGCGCTACGAGTACGCGTTCCGGTTCGGCGCGTTCGGATTCCGCACCCCCATCGTGCTGGACATGCAGGTGGAATCGGGCTTCTCCGGCGGCCCGGTGTTCGACCACCAGGACCGCTGGCTGGGCATGATCGTCGGCTTCGGCCTGGCCCGGAATGACGACGGCGAGGTGGTGAACACCGGCCAGACCTTCGTGCTGCCGGCACGGCGGGTGTTGGGGTTGGTGGAGGGATATCGATGAATGAGGATGTCAGGCTTGCGCCTGACCTACAGGGGTGAGGGGCGAAACGATTGACTATTCGAAATCACACGGCGATGACGCGGTTGCGGCCTTTTTGTTTGGCGGTGTAGAGGGCGTCGTCGGCGCGGCGGATGACTTCTCGGCGGGATTCCTTTTCGCGGCACTGCGTGACGCCGAAGCTGACGGTGATCTGTTCGATTTTTTCGCCGAAGTCCAGGTCCATGATGCTGGTGCGCAGGTGCTCGGCGGTCTGCTCGGCGTGGTGGGCGTCGCAATCCGGGAGCATCAGGGTGAACTCCTCGCCGCCCCAGCGGGCCAGGCTGTCGCTGTCCCGGATCCAGTTGCGGAGCTCGCGGGCGAGCTTCTGGAGGACCTTGTCGCCGGCTTCGTGACCCAGATCATCGTTGACTCGCTTGAAATGGTCGAGATCGAACATCACCAGGGACAACGGCGATTCGTAGCGCCGCGAGCGGTTCATTTCCTGGTCGAGCAGAATCTCGAACTGCTGGCGGTTCAACAGGCCGGTCAGGTAGTCGTGCGTCGCCCGGTGGGACAGCTCGTGCTCCAGCTCGATGCGCTCGGTGAGGTCCCGGTAGATGTCGATACGCCCGCCGGCATAGACCCCGGAGGTGATGGGATAGCTCTGGTGCTCGAGCCAGCGTTCCTCCAGGCCGTTCCGGGGCAGGACGTGGTAGACCCGTCCCTCCAGGTGGGCGCCGTTCTCGTAAGCGGCTTCGGTATTTCTGATATAGCGCTGCCCGTCCTCGAACAGGGCGGCGATCCGCTCCCGGGCGAGATCGCGCTTGTCGGCGTCTATGGCTTCTCCGGCCTCGATGCCCAGGAACTCCTTCACGGGATGGCTGACCCACACGACGCGGTACTGGTCGTCCAGGATAAAGAGCCCGATCCGGGACTGGTCGATGGCGTCCTCCACCAGGGTACGAAAATGCTCGAGCTGCTCGTTGCTGCGCTGCAGGGCCAGCTCCGTCGCCCGGCGCTCGGTAATGTCCCGCACCACCCCCTGCACCAGGACGCCTTTGCCGGTGTCCACACGGCTGAGCTGCACTTCGGCGAGAAAGCTGCGCCCCCGCAGCGTGCGGTGCGTCCACTCGAACAATGCACTGCCTTTTTCCATGGCCTCCTGGATATGGGTATGGGACAGTGCCTCCGACGCGCTGCCGTCGGGCTGGGTGGACGGCGAGAAGTCGGAGGGGCTCGAGTCCAGCAGGCCGTCCTTGGTGACCGCCTCGAACATGGTCACCGCTGCGTCGTTGCATTTCACGAAGCGGTCGCCCTCGATCAGGACGATGGCATCCCGGGAGGATTCGAAGGCGGCGTAGTAGATGGAAGCATTGCGGTGGGTCATCATGGGCGCGTTGGCTTCGGGGCGGGCGTCATGTGCCGGGGTTCGGTACTGAACGCAAACACTGTAGGTCAGCGGGCAGCACGATGATCATGCCGCCGTGCTCAGAAGCTGATCCAGGGTGCCCGGACCTCGGTCCGTGAAGCTGATTCCGACGCCCTTGGCGTCGCTCCAGGCCACTTCGCCGGTGAGGTGCAGCCACTTACGCTTCTGGTCTTCCTCGACGGCCACCACGATATCCACGGGCAGGCGGGTGGCAAGTTTGACGTCGGTCTCGATGAACGACCCGTCGCGGCCGACGTTGCGCATCCAGCCATTGACCCAGCCGGTTTCATCGTTGTAAAGGCGTACCTGGGTGCTGAGATTGGCGCGCACTTCACGCCGGCGGCGCGTGTCGTAGCGGTTCGCGGCGTGGTCCAGCATGATGGTGTTGGCCTGCACGTTGTAGTCGCGGGGTCGCCGCGTGAATTTCAAGCGGATGTCGCCGACGTCGATCAGGTCGCCTTCACGCAGCACGCTGGAGTTCACCGGCCGCATGCCGACCCGTATGCCGTTCTTGGAATCGGTGTCGTAGATAGAGAATGTGCCGTTATGATTGCGCACCAGCTCGGCATGAAAGCGCGAAATCGACTTGTGGTTCAGGCGCAGCTCGTTGTTGGGGTGGCGGCCGATGCGGCAGACTTCGGAGGAAATCGTGAATTTCTCGATGCGCTTGCCTTTCAACCGGTACAGGTAGCCGAAAGGCTGCGGCTTTTCGCTGCGCAGGTGCAGCCAGACGAGCAGAACGAGCAGTCCGGTGAATATCAGGATGACCGCTTCGAACAGGCCCAGCCCGCCGCCGGCATCGAAATAGGCGGCAACAGCCGTACCCGGCACCAACCCCAGCACCGGCAGGCTGCACCGCTTCAAGATTCGTTTTAATTCCAAAACCCCACCTCAACCTCATGTTGTCGCGGGACGCCTGCCGGTCTAGTATAGACAATAAGTCGGATTTGAGAGGCGCCGGCATCCGTTCTACGGCCGTATTACCGATTCGTATTCGCCTGGATGGATCGGCTTTGCGTAGGTCTGCCTTTAAGGCTGACATGCCAGGCTTAAAGGCGGACCTGCAGCCGGTATGTCAGGCTTGCGCCTGACCTATATTGGCTTCGCTAATTGGTCGGCCCTCTTGTTCGCGTGCGGGACGACAAACGTTCGGCTTCATTTCTTACAACCTTATAGCACTCGCAACAGACTTCTTCCAGGCGCTGGCGGTCGACCACCGTGATGCAGCCGCGGCGGTATTCGATGATGTGCTGGTCCTGAAGCACCCTGGCCGCCCGGGTGATCCCCTCCCGGCGCACGCCGAGGATGCCGGCGATCAGCTCCTGGGTCAGGGCAATCTCGTTGGTGTCCATGCGATCCAGGCTCAGTAGCAGCCACCGGCTGAGCTGTTGCTGAAGATTGTGATGACGATTGCAGACCGCCATCTGGGCGACCTGGGTGTAGAGGGCTTGTATGTACAGCAGTATGGCGTCCATCAGCACGCCGCCGCGGTGAAACGCTTCGTACAGCGCCGGTGCGGGGACTCGATAGGCCGTGCCGGCGCTCTGCACCACGGCCCGGTTCGGTTGATGCCCGCCGCCGAGTACGACGCTGATTCCCACCATCCCCTCGCTGCCGATCAATGCAATCTCGGAGCTGGAACCGTCCTGGAGCATTTCGAGTATCGAGACGATGCCCGACACTGGAAAATAAACGAAGTCCCTTTCTGTGCTGGTTTCGTATAGGACGTCCCCCAACTCAAGAGCCTTGATTTCGAGATGCGCCGCTAATCTTTTGTATTCCGATGGTGGTAGCTGACTGAGTAGAAAATTATTTCGTGGCCCCGCTTGATCCAATCGTTGCATCTTGTTCGTTTTCTGTTGCGTCCGATAATTTGACACCCTTTATTGTGTCGGCGTCGTTCCTTGCGCCTTCAGTGCCCCGCGCGAAAGTATTCCAGCATTTGTTATTTGTATGTGCGTTCGCGCACAAAAGTCATCATGTGAAAAATTGTAAGAAATTCCCACAAACTGCTCTGGTGGTCATTGCATGTCAGCCGTAAAGGCTGACCTGCAGGGGTCTTGCGATACACCATCTCGACATTGTGGGTCAGGCTTCAGGCCTGACAGATCGATACACCATCTGGCCATTGTGGGTCAGGCTTCAGGCCTGACTGATCAGCGAATGTACTCGAAGCATGCGACAACTGGTGCCGCGTGATCAAGGAATCGGGGAAGGTTGGTTCTTGATATGAATCAAGTTGTTGTGTGCCTGGCATGTCAGCCGTAAAGGCTGACCTACAGGGGGCGGATCAGCCGACGCTGAAATGTTCTTGTTTCAGCAGGTGGATCTCGTCCCGCAGGCGGGCGGCCTCTTCGAACTCCAGATTGCGGGCGTGCTCGTACATCTGTTTCTCGAGACGCTTGAGGGTCTTGCCGAGATCCCTGGGTCCGAGATCGCCGTACTTGGCCTTGGTTTCGGCCAGTTCCCTGGCGGTCTGGTTGAGCCGGCGCATGCCGCGCGGGCTGCGCTCCATGACGCCTTCGATGATGTCCCGCACGGCCTTCTCGACACCCTTGGGGGTAATGCCGTGCTCGGCGTTGTAGGCGGTCTGCTTTTCCCGCCGGCGTTCGGTTTCGTCGATGGCGGCGCGCATGGCATCGGTGATGTCGGCGGCGTACATGATGGCCTTACCGTGCAGGTTGCGCGCGGCCCGGCCGACGGTCTGGATCAGCGAGCGGGTCGAGCGCAGGAAGCCCGTCTTGTCGGCGTCGAGAATGGCGACCAGGGAAACTTCCGGGAGATCGAGGCCCTCGCGCAGCAGGTTGATGCCCACCAGCACGTCGAACTCGCCGGCGCGCAGGTCGCGCAGGATCTCCACGCGCTCGACGGTGTCGATGTCCGAGTGCAGGTAGCGCACCCGCACGCCGTGGTCGGTGAAATAATCCGTCAGGTCCTCGGCCATGCGCTTGGTGAGCGTCGTCACCAGGACGCGCTCCCCCGCCTCCTTGCGCTTGCCGATCTCCGAAAGCAGATCGTCGACCTGGGTGGCGACCGGGCGCACCTCGATCTCCGGGTCCACCAGGCCGGTGGGCCGCACGACCTGGTCGATCACCTCCGGGGCGCGGCGCTGCTCGTAGGGCCCCGGCGTGGCGGACACGAAAATGGTCTGGGGGATCAGCGCCTCGAACTCCTCGAAGCGCAGCGGCCGGTTGTCCAGGGCGGACGGCAGCCGGAAGCCGTACTCGACGAGGGTTTCCTTGCGGGAGCGGTCGCCCTTGTACATGGCGCCGAGCTGGGGCACGGTGACGTGACTTTCATCCAGGATCAACAGCGCGTTGTCCGGCAGATAGTCCATCAACGTCGGCGGCGGCTGGCCCGGCTCGCGGCCGGACAGGTAGCGGGAGTAGTTCTCGATGCCGCTGCAGTAGCCGACCTCCTGCATCATCTCGATGTCGTAGAGCGTGCGCTGCTCCAGGCGCTGGGCTTCCACCAGCCGCTCCTCGGCGCGCAGCTCGGCGAGGCGCAGCTTGAGCTCGTCCTTGATCTTGTCCAGGGTATTGAGCAGGGTCTCGCGCGGGGTGACGTAGTGGCTCTTGGGATAGATCGTGGTCCGGCGCAGCTTCTCCTGCACTTCACCGGTGAGCGGGTCGAAGCGCGAGAGCTTGTCGATCTCCTCGCCGAACAGCTCGACGCGGATGGCGAAGTCATCGGACTCCGCGGGGAAGATGTCGATCACGTCGCCGCGCACCCGGAACGTGGCGCGCTTGAGCTCGACGTCGTTGCGGGTGTACTGGAGCTCGGCCAGGCGCTTGAGGATGTCGCGTTGGTCCATGATGCCGCCCTCTTTCAGGTGCAGGATCATGCCGTGGTAGGCGGCCGGGTCCCCCAGGCCGTAGATCGCCGAGACCGTCGCCACGATGACCACGTCCTCGCGCTCCAGCAGCGCCTTGGTGGCGGACAGGCGCATCTGGTCGATCTGGTCGTTGATGGAGGCGTCCTTCTCGATGTAGGTGTCCGAGCTCGGCACGTAGGCCTCGGGCTGGTAGTAGTCGTAGTAGGAGACGAAATACTCCACGGCGTTGTTCGGGAAAAAATCCCGCATCTCGGCGTAGAGCTGGGCGGCCAGGGTCTTGTTGGGCGCCATGATCAGGGTCGGGCGCTGCACCTGCTGGATGACGTTGGCGACGGTGAAGGTCTTGCCCGAGCCGGTCACCCCCAACAGGGTCTGGAAGGCCTCGCCGTGGCCCAGGCCGTCGATGAGCGCCTGAATGGCGCCGGGCTGGTCGCCGGCGGGCTGGAAGGTGCTTTCGAGTTGGAACTGCTTCATGGCTTTCGGGGTCTCTGCAATGGATTGAGGTGTGCGGTAGACTACGGATAGGTGTTAGGGGTTGGGAGTCAGGGGTTAGTGCCTCGAGGTCTGGTACCTTATCACCAACCCCTAACACCCAACCCCCATTTCCCATTCACCGATCACGAATCACGAATTACCAATCAAATGACACAGATTCCCCTGACACACCGCGTCAACGCTATTCAACCCTCCCCTACCCTGGCGGTCACCGGCCGCGCCCGGGAACTGCGTGAGCAGGGCAAGGACGTCATCGGACTGGGGGCCGGGGAGCCGGACTTCGATACCCCCGACCATATCAAGGAGGCGGCCATCGCGGCGATCCGGGCCGGCCAGACCAAGTACACCGCGGTGGACGGCACGCCCGAGCTGAAAAAGGCCATCGTCGAAAAGTTCCGCCGCGAGAACGATCTCGAGTATGCGCTCGACCAGGTTCTGGTCTCCTCCGGCGCCAAGCACAGCCTGTTCAACCTGTTCCTGGCCCTGGTGGAGGAAGGCTCGGAGGTCATTATACCGGCGCCGTACTGGGTGTCCTATCCGGACATGGTGACCGTGGTAGGCGGCACGCCGGTGATCGTGACCGCCGGCGCCGACCAGCACTTCAAGATCACCCCCGGGCAGCTCGAGAACGCCATCACCGACAGGACCCGGCTGCTGGTGATGAACAGCCCCAGCAACCCGACCGGGGTGATGTATTCCCTGGAAGAGCTGGAGGCGCTGGGCGAGGTGCTGCGCCGCCACCCGCATGTTTACGTCGCCACCGACGACATCTACGAGCATATCCAGTGGACCCAGCCGAGGTTCGTGAACCTGGTCAATGCCGCACCGGACCTGTACGAGCGCTCGCTGGTGGTCAACGGGGTATCCAAGGTCTACGCCATGACCGGCTGGCGCATCGGCTACGCCGCGGGCCCGAAGGAACTGATCGGCGCCATGAAGAAGGTGCAGTCTCAGAGCACGTCCAACCCCGCGTCCATCTCCCAGGCCGCGTCCGCGGCGGCGCTGTCCGGGGACCAGAGCTGCGTGGTGGACATGGTCACGGAGTTCCAGAAACGCGGCGAGCACGTGGTGGAACGGTTGAATCGCCTCAAGGGGGTCACCGCCCTGCCCTCCGACGGCACGTTCTACAGCTTCCCGGATTTCTCGACGGTGATCGAAGCCACCGACGGCATCAGCAACGACGTCGAACTCGCCTCCCACCTCCTGGACACCGCCGAAGTCGCCCTGGTCCCGGGGTCCGCCTTCGGCCTGGAAGGCCACCTGCGCCTGTCCTACGCCACGGACCTGGCCACCCTGGACCGGGCGCTGGACCGATTGGAGAAGGTGGTTGGAGTGGGATGAGGGTTGGGGGTTCGGGGTTCGGGGTTCGGGGTTCGGGGTTCGGGGTTGGGTTCACCCCGCCCGGAGGCCAGCCCTCTGGCCGATTTGCCTTCGATCGAGGCCCCTGAACCGTTCTTGAACACATCTATTATTCTTCCCCTCACCCCAGCCCTCTCCCCCTAGAGGGGGAGAGGGAGAATGAACGGGGCGATCGACACAACACGGCCGCCGAACGCAGCGTCCCCTCGCCCCCGCAGGGGGACAGGGTGAGGGGACAAACAATTATTCCTCCGAAATCGAAAATTAACCTGAACGGGTGACGCCTCTTCGCCGCGGTTCCGCCATTCTTGCACTCAGGGATGACGCGTTATACGCGATGACAGGGAGGTCGACTCATGCATTCGCCACGGAATGGCGGCCCCGGGAAGGATCACGGGTTTTCGATGGTCGAACTGTTGGTGACACTGGCCGTAGCGGGGGTCCTGCTGGCATCCGCGGCGCCGAAATTCATCGACCTGGTGCACGACCACCGGCTGAGCACGCAGATCAATCTGCTGCTCACCGACGTACATCTTGCCCGGATCGAGGCGATCAAGCGAAACCATGAGGTGGTGATCTGCCGTTCCATCGATGGGCGGCATTGCGACATCGGCGGCGGCTCGCAGTCGGACTGGAGCGCGGGGCGGATCATCTACGTGAACCTTGACGGCGACAAGACCCGTGATCCGGGCGAACCCCTGCTCCAGGCCCGCGCTGTCCTGCCCAGTCGCCTGAACCTGCGCTTCAATCAATGGTGGCGGGTTACCTTCCACCCGGATGGCAGCGCCAGCAACGGGTCGTTTGCGTTGTGCGATTTCCGCGGTTCGGAGCATGCCCGCGCTCTGATCCTTTACTATACCGGCCGGCCCCGGGTCGCCGACCGCCGCGCCGACGGGGATCCGATCGACTGCGGCGAAACGGCTGGTTAGGAATGAACACGTCTATTGTTCTTCCCCTCACCCCGGCCCTCTCCCCCGGAGGGGGAGAGGGAGCATGAACGAAGGGTCCCATCGCCCCCGAAGGGGGAGAGAAGGTGAAGGGACAAACAACACCGCCTTCCTCATTCCCGCGCCAGGGAGCCTTGACCCGCGCGGTCCGGTTCATTAGCATCCGCTATCCCCCTTTCCCCGGTAGCTCAGTTGGTAGAGCAGGTGGCTGTTAACCACCTTGTCGGCGGTTCGAGTCCGTCCCGGGGAGCCAGTTTACTGGCGGGCCCGCCGGCCCCCGGCCCCGCCGGTCATCATCATCCTTCCAGGGCCGGATGCGGCCAATCGACCTTGGTGTGACAGCACGAAGCCATTGTGGGTCGGGCTTCATGCCTGACATGCCAGCGCGGGTTTATAATCCGCCGCTGCAACGGCACGGATATCGCTCTTGGTTTTTTCCAGCCCCGTATTCCTGTTCCTGTTCCTGCCGGCCATTCTGGCCGGTTATTTTTTGCTGCCGACCCTGGCGGCGCGGAACCTGCTGCTGCTGGCCGGGAGCCTGTTTTTCTATGCCTGGGGCGAGGTGCACTATGTCCTGATCCTGCTGGCGTCCATCGCGGTCAACACGTACATCGGGGTGCGTATCAGCCGCAGCGAGGGCGCCACCAGGGGCTGGAACCTGGCCGCGGGGCTGGCCGTCAACCTCGGGCTGCTCGGCTACTTCAAGTACGCCAACTTTGTCGTCGACAATCTGAACGCCCTGCTGGGTTGGAGCGGCACGGCATCGGTGGACTACGGTGCGGTCCACCTGCCGCTGGGTATCTCGTTCTTCACTTTCCAGGCGATCTCCTACATCGTGGACGTGTACCGGCGCGACGCGGCGGTGCAGGAGAACTTCCTGGACGTCGCGCTCTACATAAGCCTGTTCCCACAGCTCATCGCCGGCCCCATCGTGCGCTACGGCTTCATCGCCCGGCAGCTCACCGAGCGCACGGCGGGCCTGGACGACGTGGCGGCGGGGGCGCGGCGATTCACCATCGGCCTGGCCAAGAAGGTGCTGATCGCCAACACCGCCGGCGAGGCGGCCGACGAAATCTTCGCCCACGACCCCGACCAGCTCGACCCCGCCCTGGCCTGGCTGGGGGTGCTTTGCTACGGCATCCAGATCTATTTCGATTTTTCCGGCTACTCCGACATGGCCATCGGCCTGGGCCGGATGTTCGGCTTCCGGTTTCCGGAAAATTTCCGCACCCCCTACGCCGCCCGCTCCCTGCGCGAGTTCTGGCGGCGCTGGCACATCTCGCTGTCCACCTGGTTCCGGGACTATGTCTACATCCCGCTGGGGGGCAGCCGGGTCCGGCCGGTGCGGGTACGCCTGAACCTGCTGCTGGTATTCTTCCTCACGGGCCTCTGGCACGGAGCGAGCTGGAACTTCGTAGTCTGGGGCTTCTTCCACGGCGGCTTCCTGGCGCTGGAGCGGACCCGGTGGGGGACGATTTTGGAGCGCCTGCCGCGGGTTCTGCAGCACCTGTATCTGTTGCTGGTGGTGGGCGTGGCGTGGGTGTTCTTCCGCGCCGCCGACCTGGACCACGCCCTCGGCTACCTGTCCGCCATGTTCGGCACCGCGGGCCGGGAGCAGGACTGGTATTTCGCGGCACTGCTGACACCGAAGCTGGTGGCGGCGCTGGTCGCCGGGATCGCGTTCAGCTTCCCCTGGTGGGAGCACCATCGCCTGGCGGCGCCCGGCGCTGCCGGGCCGGGCCGTGCCCTGATCGGGAACGTCGCCTGGCTGGTGCTGTTCACCACCTGCCTGCTGGTGGTGGCGGGCCAGTCCCATGACCCCTTCATCTATTTCCGGTTCTGAACATGCGCAGACGGCATCAATCGAGTCTGACCCCATTGATTGTGGTGGTGGTGTTCGGGGTGGGGATTGCGCTGCCGGCGGTGCAGCAGGTGAGCGAGGTGCTGCCTCGGGTGGAGGTGGTGGACAACCGGCGGTTGGCACCGTTTCCGCCCCTGGTGCCGACGTTCGCCTCGGCCCGGGCGTTTCCGGACCGTTTCGAGGACTGGTACGCGGATCACATGGGGCTGCGGGGGGCCTTGGTTACTGGCTACCGGTGGCTGACGGATGCCCTGCTGCGCACTCCGGACAAGGTCATCATCGGCCGCGACGACTGGCTGTATCTGCGCCGCGGTATCCGCGCGGATATCGAGACCGTGCCGCTGGTCCGCGACTGGTGCGGGCGGTTTCCGTTCTCGGAGAAGCAGCTCGCCCGCTGGACGGAGACCATCACGGCGAACCGGGACTGGCTGGCGGAACGGGGCATCGTCTACCTGTTCGTCGTACCGCCCAACAAGATGACCGTGATCCCCGAGCACCTGCCCGAGCGGTTCCGGTGCCGCCGCGGCACCACCCGCCTGGAACAGCTCGCCGCCGCCCTTGCGGCGCGCAGCGGGATTGAGCTGGTGGACCTGAGGCCGCCCCTGGCGGCCGCGGCCCGGGACGGGGAGCCGATCTGGTTCCGAACGGACACCCACTGGTCGCCCCGGGGAGTGGCGGCGGCCTACCCCGCTCTGGCGGACCGGATACAGGGCCGGCTGCCGGATGCCGGGCGGGTCGAGGGCTTCGACGTTCATGCCCGGGGCCGGGATTACGGGGACCTGGGCCGCATGATCCACGGCGTCGACGTGGCGTCGGATATCCTGTGGGCGGTGCGGCCCGAGCCGCTGCGCAGCACCCCGGCGCCGACGCCGTTTCCGGACCAGGAAGACGTATACGGCCGACGGTCCAGCGCCCGGACCATCGGCGACCCGTCTCTGCCGCGGGCGTTGGTGTTTCACGATTCCTTCTTCGACGGCGCCATGACCGAGTTTCTCGCGGAAAGCTTCTCGCGAACAGTCTTCGTGCACCACGGACGCCCGGACATCGAACGCAGCCTGGTGGAACAGGAGCGGCCGGATATCGTTATTCACCAGATGGTGGAGCGGAATATGCTGCATCCGTTTTTTTAGGGAACCTGTTATCAAAAGCGTCATAGCATGGAGCGGAGCGACGAAGCGAACTATAAACCATTGTTTGGTGAGTCATATGGATTGCTTCGCTACGCTCGTAATGACGTCGTGTCGAATTGTTCAGAGGTTCCTCAGGGTTGACGAGGCGTTAAGTGGGTATGAATACGGATATTGTTTTTCCCCTCACCCCGACCCTCTCCCCCGGAGGGGGAGAGGGAGCAGAAACGAAAGGTCCCCTCGCCCCCGCAGGGGGAGAGAGGGACGGCTGTGGAGAGATTGGGGTAGTATTTGCCGGCTGGTGATCCGAGCCGCCAATCACGAATAACAGGTGCTTCGGTCGATGATTCAGATTCTGCGCCAGGTCGGCACATTGATGCTTTCGTTCGGCATCCTGCTGCTTGCTACCGGCACGTTCAATACGTTCATCGCCGTGCGGTCCTCCCTGGAGGGGTTTCCGCCGACCTACACGGGCTTGATGATGTCGGGGTTCTATCTCGGCGGCATCATCGCCGCGCTGTACTGCTCGCGGCTGATCAATCGCGTGGGACACATACGGGCGTTCGCGGCGTTCGGGGCGCTGTGCGCGGTGGTGGTGCTGGTTCATCCGTTTTTCATCTCTCCGGTTCTCTGGATCATTCTCCGCGCTTTCCTGGGTTTCGCGGTGTCGGGCCTGTACATGTGCACGGAGAGCTGGCTGAATGAGCGCGTCACACCGGAGACGCGGGGCACCATTCTTTCCCTGCACGCCATGGTGACGTTTCTCGGCATGGGCGGCGGCCAGTTGATGATCAACGCGGGAAGCCCGGTGGGCCCGGACCTGTTCATGATCGCCGCCCTGCTGTTCGCGCTGGGCATCATCCCCATCGTCCTGACCCGGCAGATTCATCCGGAACCCCTGTCCACCGGCCACTTCGGCCTGACGCAGTTGTACGAGGCCTCGCCGTCCGGCGTCGTGGCCTGTGTGGCGGGCGGCCTGTGCTCCGGGTCGCTGCTGGCGGTGGGACCGGTGTTCGGGCAGGAACTGGGACTGAGCACCGGGCAGCTGTCGCAGTTGATGACGGCCTTCGTCATGAGCGGCCTGCTGTTTCAGCTTCCCGTGGGCTGGCTGTCGGACCTCATGGACCGGCGGTTGGTAATCGCCTGCTCGGCCCTGTTGATGCTCCTGGCCGCGTCGGGGATGCTGTGGCTGTTGAACGCGTATACCGGAGCGGACGGCTATGACTGGGCCAGCTACGGGATCCACACGCTGGTCGCGGCCGGGGTGTTCGGCGGGGTGATCGCGACCTTCTATCCGCTGGGCATTGCCTATGCCAATGATTATCTCGAGCCGGAGCAGCGGGTGCAGGCCAGCGGCGCGCTGGTGCTCTCCTTCACCATGGGCGCCGTGGCGGGCTCGGCGCTGTCGGCGGGGTCGGTGGAGGTGCTCGGTCCCCCGGGCTTAATGGTATTCAACAGCGCGGTGGCGGTCTTCCTGGTCGTGTTCATCGGATACCGGCGGCGGCGGCGCAGCTGGGCGGGTGTCGCGACGAAGGAGTCCTTTCAGACGGTCCCCGAGGCCATCGGTACGCCGGGCGGCTGGGAGTTCGACCCGAGATGGGAGGATGAGTCAGAGGCGCACTATGATATGCGGGGTCCGGTTGAGGACCGGGAAAGGGTCGAGTAACCAGGGAGTGTTGATTGTGTTTGTCCCCTCACCCTGTCCCTCTCCCCCTTCGGGGGCGAGGGGACCCTTCGTTCGGGGGGGTTGTGTCGATGGGCTCGTTGCTGTTCCTTCTCCCCTTCGACCTCTAACCCCCAGCTCCTAACCCCCAGCTCCAATCCCCCTCACCGCCCCACGCCGGGTCTGTCGGGGTCCGGGTCCATTCGGTTGGGGACGCCGTCGCCGTCGCGGTCGGAGTCGCTGTTGTCGCCGATGCCGTCGCCGTCCAGGTCGCTCCGCTCGGTTGGGTCGTCGGGGAACAGGTCGGTATCGTTGGGCACGCCGTCGCCGTCGCGGTCCGGATCGGTGTTGTCGCCGATGCCGTCGCCGTCCAGGTCGCTCCACTCGGTGGGATCACCGGGGAAGGCGTCGCGCGCGTTCGGCACGCCGTCGCCGTCACGGTCCGGATCCGAGTTGTCGCCGATGCCGTCGCCGTCCGTGTCTGCCCATTCTGACGGGTCGTCGGCGAACGGATCTTCCTCGTTGAGCACGCCGTCGCCGTCACGGTCCGGATCCACGTCGTCCGGGATGCCGTCGCCGTCCATGTCGGCGTAGCGGGTCGGGTCGTCCGGATACGAGTCGAACTCGTTGGGCACGCCGTCGCCGTCACGGTCCGGGTCGCTGTTGTCGCCGACGCCGTCGCCGTCCAGGTCGCTCGACTCGGTGCGGTCGTACGGGAACGCATCCCGCTCGTTGGGCACCCCGTCGCCGTCGATGTCCGAATCGGCGTTGTCGCCGATGCCGTCGCCGTCGGTATCCTCGGACTCCGCCGGGTCGTCGGGAAACTCATCCTGGGGATTTGGGACGCCGTCGCCGTCACGATCCGAATCGTACTTGTCCGGAATGCCGTCGCCGTCCATGTCCGCCACGTTGCTCGTATCCCTGGGATACGGATCCTCCTCGTTGAGGATGCCATCGCCGTCGATATCGGGATCCGAGTTGTCCCCGACCCCGTCGCCGTCCATGTCGCTGGATTCGTCCGGGTCGTCCGGGAACGCGTCGAAGATATCGGGCACCCCGTCGCCGTCGCGGTCCGGGTCGGTGTTGTCGCCGATGCCGTCGCCGTCCGAGTCCACTGTCTCGTAGGGATCCCGCGGGAAAGCGTCTTCTTCGTTCGGTACCCCGTCGCCGTCGACATCCGGGTCCGAGTTGTCCCCTGTACCATCGCTGTCCATGTCCGTCCACTCGTCGGGGTCTTCGGGAAACCGGTCGAAGATATCGGCCACGCCGTCGCCGTCGCGGTCCGGATCCGTGTTGTCGCCGATGCCGTCGCCGTCCGAGTCCACCCATTCGTAGGGATCCCTCGGGAAGGCGTCCTCTTCGTTCGGTACCCCGTCGCCATCGATGTCCGGGTCGCTGTTGTCGCCGATGCCGTCGCCGTCCAGGTCGCTCCATTCCGCCGGATCATCGGGGAACAGGTCCAGATCGTTGGGTACGTCGTCGCCGTCGCGGTCCGGGTCGGTGTTGTCGCCCACACCGTCGCCGTCGAGATCCGACCACTCGGTGGGATCGTCCGGGAACGGATCCTGGGCATTGCGCACGCCGTCGCCGTCACGGTCGGAATCGGAATTGTCACCGAACCCGTCACCGTCCATGTCGCTCCACTCGCCCGGATCGGCCGGGAAAGCGTCGAATATATCGGGTACGCCGTCACCGTCGCGGTCCGGGTCGGTGTTGTCGCCGATGCCGTCGCCGTCGGAATCGACGGACTCGTACGGGTCGCGGGGAAAGGCGTCCTCTTCATTCGGCACCCCGTCGCCGTCGATGTCCGGATCGGAATTATCGCCGATGCCGTCGCCGTCCATATCCGTGGACTCGTTCGGGTCGCCCGGAAAGAGGTCGAAGATATCCGCTACGCCGTCGCCGTCGCGATCGGGATCGGTGTTGTCACCGATGCCGTCGCCGTCCTGGTCCGCCCACTCGGTCGGATCATCCGGGAAGGGGTCCTCGTCGTTGGGCACGCCGTCGCCGTCGCGATCCGTATCGCTGTTGTCGCCGACGCCGTCGCCGTCCATGTCCGTTGACTCGTTCGGGTCGTCCGGAAATACATCCTTCGCGTTGGGCACGCCGTCGCCGTCCCGATCGGGATCGGAGTTGTCGCCGATGCCGTCGCCGTCCCGATCCGCCCACTCGCTCGGATCATCCGGAAACGGGTCCTCGTCATTGTCCACACCGTCGCCGTCACGGTCGGGATCCGAGTTGTCGCCGATGCCGTCACCGTCCATGTCCGTGGACTCGTTCGGGTCGTCCGGAAAAAGGTCAAAGATGTCGGCCACGCCGTCGCCGTCGCGATCGGGGTCGGTGTTGTCACCGATGCCGTCGCCGTCCTGATCCGCCCACTCGCTCGGATCATCCGGAAACGGATCCTCGTCATTGTCCACACCGTCGCCGTCACGGTCGGGATCCGAGTTGTCGCCGATGCCGTCGCCGTCCATGTCCGTGGATTCGTTCGGATCGTCGGGGAAAACATCCTTCGCGTTGGGCACGCCGTCGCCGTCGCGGTCCGGGTCGGTGTTGTCGCCGATGCCGTCGCCGTCCTGGTCCGCCCACTCGGTCGGATCATCCGGAAACGGATCTTCGTCATTGGGCACACCGTCGCCGTCGCGATCCGGGTCGCTGTTGTCGCCGATGCCGTCGCCGTCCTGGTCCGTGGTCTCGCTCGGGTCGTCCGGAAACAGATCCTCCTCGTTCGGGACGCCGTCGCCGTCGCGGTCCGGGTCCGAGTTGTCGCCGATACCGTCGCCGTCCTGGTCCGCCCACTCGTCCGGATCATCCGGGAATGGATCCTCCTCATTGGGCACACCGTCGCCGTCGCGATCCGGGTCGGTGTTGTCGCCGATGCCGTCGCCGTCCATATCCGACCATTCGTCCGGGTCGTCCGGGAACGGGTCTTTTCGATTCGCGACACCGTCGCCGTCGCGGTCCGGATCGGCGTTGTCACCGATACCGTCGCCGTCGGAGTCGGCGGTTTCATCGGGATCCCGGGGGAACGCGTCATCCTCGTTGGGGACCCCGTCGCCGTCGACATCCGGGTCCGAGTTGTCGCCCACCCCATCGCCGTCGAGGTCACTCGATTCCGCCGGATCGTCCGGGAACAGGTCCTCGTCGTTCGGGACGCCGTCGCCGTCGCGGTCCGGGTCCGAGTTGTCCCCGATACCGTCGCCGTCCATGTCCGACCACTCGCCGGGGTCGTCCGGGAACGGGTCCTCTTCGTTGCGCACGCCGTCGCCGTCACGGTCCGGGTCCGAATTATCGCCGACACCGTCCCCGTCGATATCGCTCCATTCGGCGGGATCCTTCGGGAACGGGTCGTTGATATCCGGCACGCCGTCGCCATCGGTATCCAGAACGACGGCGCGCTCGATCGTTGTTGTGTTGCCCCCCGCATCGCTCACCGATATGGTCAATACCGGCTCGGGTGACTCGATGGCATCGACGGGCCGGCAGATCGCCCCGGTGCCGGTCCGCTCCTCGCACTCCAGCCCGATTTCGTTGCCGTTCACCCGAAGCCGCAGGCTGTCGGCATCAACGCCCTCGCCTTCGTCATCGTAGGCGAGACTCAGTGTCGGCTGCGGCGGGATGGTAGCGCCGCCTTCAATGGAAACCACTTCCAGCGCCGGCGGCATCGTATCGGTGTCGTCGAACAGCATCGCCGTGACATCAATGCCGGTCTTGGCGAATGCCCTGGCGATCGAACAGGACCCGTCCATATTGATGACCCGGGCGTCCGTCGCCGCCCACAATGTCCCGTTCCCGGGACTGGCGGTGGTCGCCAACGGCGTCGAACGCGAGTGGCGGAGCGCGATGGCGCATGCCACCTCGTACGCCGTATTGAAGCGAACCACGTTTCGCCGTCCGGTGGCCCAGAAGCCACCGCCACCGTCGGCGGCGACCCGGGCAAGATCCCGCAGGCGGTTCTCGAAGATGATCTCACCGGATGCGTCGTATGCCCGCAGTACGTGCGCGGCCCGCTCCCGGTCGTCGAGAACCATGAGCAGGGTTTGTGATGCGCTGTTCAGGGACAGGTCTACGACGGCGTAACGTTCCTCCAGCTCTACGTTCCGGGCGGGCTCCCCGCCGGCGTCGAATGCGTACGCGCCGCCCGCCGTCGCGGCCCACACCTGGTCGCTGTCCGGGTCGATGGCGAGCGCCCGCGCCGCCCCGGGCAGCCGGACCACGGCCCGCGGTTCGGCGGCGGCGCTGAAGTAGTGCAGGCGATGGTGCCAGGCGGCGTAGACGCTGCCCGTGTCCGGGTCCACAGTGATCGCCCCGGCGGGAGAACCGGGCCGGGCGCCGGATTCCGCGCCGTCACCGCCGTCGATGTGGATCTGGTGGACTTCGGCGCCCGACAACTGGTGAACACCCAGCCGGCCGCCCTGCTGGAGGATCCAGACCCGGTCGCGCCTGGCGTCCAGGGCGATGTCAACGACGCCGTCGACATCGAACGGCAGTTGTTCCGCTTCGCCGGTTTCAGCGTCAACTCGATGGACCGACGCATCGGCACCAAGCCACAGGTACTCCCCCGAAGTAGCGCTCCAGGCCGGAAGTGAAAACAGCAGAGCTAAAACGGTACCCGCGAGAACACGGCCGAGAGCACTTCTTATCATCATTATTACGTCGTCCTGGTTACAGAATCCGAAGCCCCGCTCGGAGGGCTCTGATCGAACGAGATGGCGTCGCTTTCGACTCTATCGCCGTCCCTTTGCCAATTCAAGCGACTTGAATTCCTCGGCCTCCGATCGGCGCGGTTTCGCTGTATCCGAAGTCCGCCCGAAGCTCTCGCCGTAGCCCCATATTATCACCTCCAATACGTGAACATGTGTGAACCTGCAGTCATTCCGGCGGCTTGCAGCGGGCCGGCGTCGACGGCGGCCACCGCGGGCGGAACGGCATCCGGCCTCGGCGAGATGTTGTATCATGGCCCCTGCCGTTTTCCCACAATCATGGAGTCAGCAATGACCGCGCTCATCCTCGGACTCATCCTGTTTCTGGGGGTTCATTCGATTTCCATCGTCAACGAACCCTTGCGGGACCGAATGGCCGCCCGCCTCGGAGAGCTTCCCTGGAAAGGGCTGTATTCCGTCGTCGCCGTCATCGGCCTGGTATTGATTGTTCACGGCTACGGCGCCGCGCGCTACGATCCGGTCGTGCTGTACGCGCCCCCGACCTGGCTGCGGCATCTCGCCTTCCTCCTGCTGCTGCCGGTATTCCCTCTCCTGCTGGCGACCTACCTGCCGGGGCGCATCAAAACGGCGGTGAAGCATCCGATGGTGCTGGCAGTCAAGTTGTGGGCCGTTGCCCATCTGCTCGCCAACGGCATGCTGGCGGATGTACTGCTGTTCGGCGGCTTCCTGGCCTGGGCCGTGGCGGAGCGCATTTCCCTGAAGCGCAGGACCCCGCGCCCGATTCCCGGCGCCCCGGAGTCGGGCCGCAATGACATCATCGCCGTGGTGGGCGGGCTGCTGATATACCTGGTGTTCTTCATGTGGCTGCACCGGATCCTGATCGGGGTGCCTGTGATCTGAGCTGAGCGGGGATTCCGCTGCGCTGTCAGCCGGAGAACTTCTGCAGTGTCCGCTTCATTTCCCCGACCGCCGCGGCCATGCCGACGAACACCGCCCGGGCGACGATGGCGTGGCCGATATTCAGGCAGGCGATGGGCGACATGGACGCCACCGACTGCACGTTCTCGTAGTGCAGCCCGTGGCCGGCGTTCACCTGCAGGCCGGCCTCGACGGCGCGATCGACCCCCCGACGGATGGCTTCGAGCTCCCGACCCGCGGCATCCCGCCCCCGGGCTTCGGCGTAGCGGCCGGTGTGGAGCTCGACGATACGGGCGCCGGCCCGGGCGCTGGCGTCGATCTGCGCCGGGTCCGGATCGATGAACAACGACACCGCGATGCCCTCCTCCTCAAGGGCCGTGCAAAGCTCGGTAAGCCGCGGTACGTCGGCCGCGACGTTGAGGCCGCCCTCGGTGGTAAGCTCCTCGCGTTTCTCCGGCACGATGCAGCATTCCGCAGGCCGGATCGCCGCGGCGAACCGCTGCATCTCCGGCGTCGCCGCCATTTCCAGGTTCATGGGCGCGTCCACCGCGTCCCGCACCCGGCGCACGTCGTCATCCTGGATGTGGCGCCGGTCCTCGCGCAGGTGAACCGTAATCAGGTCGGCCCCATTGGCGACAGCGATGCGGGCGGCCTCGACCGGGTCGGGATAGGTCGTACCCCGAGCCTGGCGCAGAGTGGCTACGTGGTCGATGTTGACGCCGAGCTGCATGGTGTGTGGTCCGGTGGGTGCGCGGAGCGGGAGTTTAGCATTTGGGGTTTATTGGGGTTAGCCTTGATATGACAGAACGGAGTCCATGTGGGTCAGGCTTTATGCCTGACATGTCAGCCCTGAAGGCTGACCCACATGCGAAGGAAAATCGGCCAGGGGGCTGGCCTCCTACCGGAACAATTTTCGGGAATGCAGGGGGCGGTTCTCCATTTGATGGGAGATCATGGCGCGCATGAGGCGCTTGCATTCCTTGAGCTCCAGGGGGGTGTCCAGGGCTTCGGTGCGCAGGGCATGGAGGGCGGCGCCGGAGACGGGGATGCCGCCCTTGCGTTCGCTGTCCTCGGTGACGGCGCCGATGTGGGGGATGTACCGGTAGCGCCGGCCGGGATCGATCTCGCGCTGGCCGCCGGCTTCATGGTGCAGGTTCATGGCGAAGCCGAGCTCGCCGAGCAGCCGCTTTTCGAACAGGCGCAGAATGCTTTCGTGGGCTTCTCCCCGGCGCAGCCTGGCCATGGTGTCGGCGTAGTCGTCGAACAGGCCGGGATGGGCGTCATGGCGGTGCAGGAGCCGGATCACCAGCTCATTGACGTAGAATCCGCACAGGATGCTCTGTCCCCGCATCTCGGCCCACAGCCCGGCGGGCTCGGCGAGGGTCAGGATGGGGATCTCTCCCTTGCCGGTCCAGCCGGTGGACAGCGGGCGGAACGGCAGCAGGACGCCGCGAAACTTCGATTTCTGGCGCCGGGCGCCCTTGGCGATGGTGGTCAGGCGGCCGTACTGGCGGGAGAACAGCTCCACGTACAGGCTGGTTTCGCTGTAGGGGCGCGTGTGAATGACGAAGCCGGGCTCTTTGTGCACCCGCATGGCGGTTCAGCCCTCGGCGTAGCCCAGTCCCTCGAGGGCGGCGCTGTCGTCCCGCCAGCCCTTGCGAACCTTGACCCAGAGCTCGAGGTGGATCTTCCTGTCGACGAACTTCTCGATTTCCCGGCGGGCGTTGGTGCCGATCGATTTCAATCGCTCGCCCTGCCTGCCGATGAGGATGCCCTTGTGGCTGTCCTTTTCCACCCAGATATCGGCGTGGACGCGTATCAGCTTTTCCCCTTCCTCGTATTTCTCGATCTTGACCGCGGTGACGTACGGCAGTTCCTCGCCGAGCTGCCGGAAGAGCTGCTCCCGGACGAGCTCGGAGACGATGAAACGCGTGCTCTTGTCGGTGACCTGGTCATCCGGGAAGCACTTCGGGGCGACGGGCAGCGCGGCCCGGATCTCCCGGTACAGCTCGTCCACGTTGTAGCCGTTGGACGCCGAAACGGGGACGATGGCATGAAAATCGAACCGGCGGCGCGACTCGTCTATCAGGGGCAGCAGCCGGGTCTTGTCCTTGAGGCGGTCCACCTTGTTGATCACCAGTATCACCGGTACCTTGCCGGCGGTGGCCAGGTCGAAGGCCAGCCGGTCCTCTTCCGTCCAGCCCCGGACGTCGATCAACAGCATCACGATGTCCACGCCCTCGAGGCTGCTGCGCGCCGTGCGGTTGATCACCCGGCTCATCATCCTGCCGTCGGAGTCGTGCAGGCCCGGCGTATCCACCAGGATGAGCTGGCTGTCCGCCTCGGTACGAATACCGAGGATCCGGTGGCGTGTAGTCTGGGGGCGGCGCGATGTGATGCTGATCTTGCGCCCGATGAGCCGGTTGGCGAGGGTCGACTTGCCGACGTTGGGCCGGCCCACCAGGGTGACGAATCCGGAACGGAACGGCTCACTCATGGCGCATCAGAGATTCCAGGGCGAGCTTCGCAGCGCGCTGCTCGGCACTGCGCCGGCTGGACCCCGTGCCGCGGAACGGCGCCGGCGCCAGCGAAACCAGGCAGGCCACCTCGAAGCTCTGGTCGTGGGGCTCTCCGGAGACCGAGACGATTTCGTAGTTCGGCACCGGTTCCCCCCGCTGCTGGAGGTACTCCTGCAGGCGGCTCTTGGCATCCTTGTAGATGGTGTCCAGGGTCAGGGATCCGAGCACCTCTTCGAAGAACCGTTGTATGAACGACCGGGCGGCGTCCATCCCCTGGTCGAGATACACGGCGCCGATGACGGCCTCCAGGCAGTCGGACAGGATCGAGTCGCGGTTGAAGCCGCCGCTCTTAAGCTCCCCCTCGCCAAGCCGGAGCAGATCCTGGAGCGCCATGCCGCGGGCAATCCGCGCCAGCGTCTCCTTGCGGACCACGTAGCTGCGCATGCGGCTGAGCCGGCCTTCGGGAATGTCCGGAAAACGGTAGTACAGGTCCTCCGCCACCAGGAAGCCCAGCACACTGTCACCGAGGAACTCCAGGCGTTCGTAGTTCCGGTTGCTCCGGCTCCGGTGGGTCAGCGCCTGCTGGAGCAGCTCGGGGTTGGAGAACCGGAGACCAAACGCCCGTTCGACCTTCTGGAGGTCGATCTGTGCCGGTGAAGTATCCACTGATGCGTATCGACGAGCTCCGTTACCGGGTAACTTCCACTTCGTTGTTGAAATCCACCAGGGCGCTGATGTTGTACACCAGGGGCACCTCCACCTCGTACTCGACGCGAATGTACTTGTGCTCGTTCTCCTTCTCGACGGACAACGCCTTGTTCAGATCCACGATGTCGTGGCCGTAGTCGATGTAGAGTATATTCGTCATTTCATTGATGATTTGGCGCTTGCTCCAATCCGCCGCGCGGGGATCCTCCACCAGGGAATGCATAGCTTCCTTGATCTTGTAGTTGTCCAGGTACACCGGCATCAGCTTCATGAACAGCAGTGCACCCGCCACCACCAGGAAGCCGACCCCGAGCACGCTCCAGATTGTCCAGCCACGCTGTGATTTGATCATTGTCATCGTCTATCCAGGAAAAAGTGTCAACACCGCCGCATGGGACTTCCGGAACTGCGCTGTTCTCAGGCGCGCCCATCCGCGGGATACGGTATATATTGTAGCCCGGTGCGCCGGACCCACAAGCCGGGGTCGAAATCCGGCCCGCCGCGGTGGTATTTCGCGGCGGGACACACCCCCGGCGTCGGTCATTCGATGGAGTCGCCGATACGGGACCAGTTTACGCTTCCGCCGTCGCGGGAGTCCCAGCTGAACCAGATGAAGAAAGCTTCGCCGATAATATTCTCCTCGGGCACGAAACCCCAATACCGGCTGTCGTTGCTGTAGTCTCTGTTGTCGCCCATGACGAAATAGTGCCCCTCGGGTACGGAGAACCGCATGTTGGTGCCGGGCTTGCTGCCGTCCTTGAGGATGCTGTGGTCGACGCCGTCCAGTATCTCCGTAAAATGGGCCAGGGAGTCCCGATTCTTGCCGATCTCCTCCATGACTTTGTCGTCGGCGGGCTTCTGGGTGATGGTTTCGCCGTTAATGACCAGCGTCTTGTCCTGGTACTCGATCTCGTCACCGGGCAGGCCCACCACGCGCTTGATGTAGTTGATGGACGCGTCGTGGGGGAACCTGAACACCATGATGTCGCCGCGGTCCGGACTGGATACCCCGATGACTTTCTGATCGACGATGGGCAGCCGCACGCCGTACACGAACTTGTTGACCAGGATGAAATCACCGATGTGAAGGCTCGGAAGCATCGAGCCCGAGGGGATGCGAAACGGCTCGACGATGAACGAGCGCAGCACGAATACCACCAGGATGACCGGAAAGAACGCTTTGGAGTACTCGATGAGTATCGGATCCTTGGCATCCTCCACGCCCTCGCGGGCGTGCCGTGGACGGCGAACGAAGCGGTCCCAGGCCGTAAAACAACCGGTGACCAGCAGTGCGATGAACAGTATCAGGGCGAAATCCATGTCTATCTATCCTCCACTTGAAGTGCCGCCAGAAACGCCTCCTGGGGGATCTGCACAGAACCTATCTGTTTCATTCGTTTCTTGCCCTCTTTCTGTTTTTCCAGAAGTTTGCGTTTCCGGGACACGTCGCCGCCGTAGCATTTCGCGGTAACGTTCTTGCGCATGGCCTTCACGGTCTCCCGAGCTATAACCTTGGAGCCGATGGCCGCCTGCACCGCAATCTCGAACATCTGGCGGGGAATCAGCTCCTTCATCCGCGACACCAGTTGCCGCCCGCGGTACAGGCTCTGGTCCCTGTGCACCAGCAGCGAAAGCGGGTCCACGCGGTCCCCGTTGATCAGCACGTCCACCTTCACCATGTCGGCGGAACGATGCTCCAGGAAGTGGTAGTCCAGGGAAGCATAGCCGCGGCTGACGGATTTCAGGCGGTCAAAGAAATCGATCACCACCTCGCTCAGGGGCAGCTCGAAGATCACCATGACCTGGCGGCCGTGGTACTGGAGCTGCTTCTGAATGCCGCGCTTTTCTATGCACAGCGTGATGACCGCGCCGACATAGTCCTTGGGCAGAAGCATGTGCGCCTCGATGATTGGCTCCCGGATCTCCTCGATCAGGTTCTGCTCCGGCAGATGGGACGGGTTGGACACGTCCAGCCAGTCCCCGTCCGTGGTCAGCACCTTGTAGATGACCGTCGGGGCGGTGGTGATGAGCTCGATGCCGTATTCGCGCTCCAGGCGCTCGCGCACGATCTCCATGTGCAGCATGCCGAGGAAACCGCAGCGGAACCCGAAGCCCAGCGCCGTGGAGGTCTCCGGCTCGAAGCGCAGCGACGAATCGTTGAGCTGCAGCTTCTCGAGAGCATCGCGGAAGTCCTCGAAGTCGTTGGAGTCCACCGGGAACAGGCCGGCGAACACGTAGGGCTGTATCTCCTTGAACCCCGGCAGAGCCTGCGACACCGGGCGATGGCTGTGGGTAATGGTATCGCCCACCTTCGCACCCCATACGCTCTTGACGCCGGAGATGACGTAGCCCACTTCACCCGCGCTCAGCGCCTCGCAGGCGGTTCGCTTGGGGGTGAAAATCCCAACCTCTTCGGTGGTGTAGACGCGCCCCGTCGCCATCATTTTTACCTTTTCCTTGGCCGCGAGCCGGCCGTCGAACACCCGCACCAGCGAGATCGTGCCGAGATAGTTGTTGAACCAGGAATCCATGATCAGGGCTTTGAGCGGCGCCTCCGGGTCGCCGGTCGGGGCCGGGAGCTGCCGGACCAGGGCTTCCAGCACCTCGTCGATGCCCTCCCCGGTCTTGGCGCTGACCCGCACCGCTCCGCTGCAGTCGATGCCGACGACGTCCTCGATCTCACCCGCGACCCGGTCCGGATCCGCCGCCGGCAGGTCGATCTTGTTCAGCACCGGCACCACCTCCAGGCCCAGGTCGACGGCGGTGTAGCAGTTGGCCACGGTCTGCGCTTCGACGCCCTGGGAAGCGTCCACCACCAGCAGCGCGCCCTCGCAGGCGGTCAGGGAACGGGACACTTCGTAGGAAAAGTCGACGTGGCCCGGGGTGTCGATCATGTTGAGCTGATAGGTTTCGCCGTCGGCGGCGGGATACAGCAGGCGTACGCTCTGGGCCTTGATGGTAATGCCCCGCTCCTGCTCCAGATCCATGCTGTCCAGCACCTGGCTGGACATTTCCCGGTCGGTCAATGCGCCGCAGCGCTGGATAAAGCGGTCCGCGAGCGTCGATTTCCCATGATCGATATGGGCGATGATCGCGAAATTTCGAATATTACGGTTGCGAAAGGCGGACATAGCAGTCGGGCGTGGATCGCTGAAAACAACAAAGGGGCGCGTTGCCGCGCCCCGATGGCCAGCGGGATAGTATCAGGATTTGCGATTCGATTCAGAGTTTCCTGCGGGGCGCCGGGGAGCCGGGGCCAGTGCCGGGGGCGGTCCCCCAGTGCTGTCGAAAACAGCGTCAGCGCGGGGACAGTTTACTCATCGTCCGCCACGCCCGGCTTCAAGGCCAGGAACAAGGACCGCGCGCCCCGCTTCACCAGCACCGGCACCGACTTCCCAGCCGGAATCTCCTCGGCAATGCTCCGCACCTGGTCGACGTTGCGGATCTTCTCGCCGCGGATCTGCAGCAGCACATCATCAACCTGGATACCTGCCTCCCGCGCCGGTCCTTCCATGACCGCCGCGACCCGGACGCCATGGTCGACCTCCAGGGTCTGCATTTCCTCGTCGTCCAGATTCTCCAGCCGCATCCCCAGCACGGAGGTGTCCGCATCGTCCGACGGGCCGCCGGATGCGCGGTCACCGTCCGCCGGCAGCTCGTCGATCACCACCGTAACCGTCATGCTCTCGCCGTTGCGGATGATTCCGAGCTCGGCTTCCTCGCCCACGGGTGTCGCGCCCACCATGGGGGGCAGCTCCGACATGTCCTGCAGCGGCTCGCCGTTGTACTCGACGATGACGTCACCGGGCTGAAGGTCCGAGCTCGCCGCCGGGCTGTCCGGCACGATCTCGGCCACCAACGCCCCGACGGGCTTGTCCATGCCGAAGGACTCGGCCAGGTCCCGGGTCACGCTCTGGATCAGCACGCCCAGCCAGCCGCGCGTCACCCGGCCCTGGGTCTTCAACTGGTCCGCCACCTTCATGGCGATGTCTATCGGCACGGCGAAGGACAGGCCCATGAAGCCGCCGGTGCGGCTGTAGATCTGGGCATTGATGCCCACCACCTCGCCGTCGAGGTTGAACAGCGGGCCGCCGGAGTTGCCCGGGTTGATGGCCACGTCGGTCTGTATGAACGGTACGTAGTTCTCGTTGGGCAGGCTCCGCCCCTTGGCGGAAACGATGCCCTGGGTGGCGGTGCTGTCGAAACCGAACGGCGAGCCGATGGCCAGCACCCACTCGCCCACCTCCAGGACATCCGGGTCGCCGATCCGGACGGTGTCCAGGTCCGTGGCGGGGACCTTCAGCAGGGCCACGTCGCTGCGCTCGTCCTGGCCCACCACCTCGGCCTCGAACTCCCGGCGGTCATTGAGCCGCACGACGATCTCGGTGGCGTCGCGGATCACGTGGGCGCTGGTGAGGATATAGCCGTCTTCCGAGATCACGAACCCCGAGCCCAGGGACTGGGTGTTGCGCTGCCGCTCCGGAAGCTCCTCCAGGAACCGCTTGAAGAAATCCCGGAACGGACTGTCCTCCGGCAGGTCGGGGATCTCGAAGTCCCGGGGCAGACTGTCCCGCGACATCTCCTGGGTGGTGCTGATGTTCACCACCGCGGCGGAGTTTTCCGACACCAGTCCACGGAAGTCCGGCAGATCCCGGGCGGACGCCGGACCGGTCAGGAGGAGCGCGACGAGCAGTCCCGCAAAAGTCTGTTGGATATTGAATAGTGATTTCATTGTTTCTTCGGGCGTACTGACATTCCAATTAAATCGACGGTCTGCGAAGGCACTTCACCAACCACCGTGATCTGGTGACCGTCGAGCTCGCGACCGAAGGCGTGAACCGCCCCCATCTTGTTGATGCCGCTGATCCGCGCCGTGGTGTCGCCGTCGAGCTCCTCGACGAACACCGACACGGTGGCGAGGCCGTCGGAGTAGACGTAGTGCTCCACCATCCCAGACCGCATCGGCGACTTGCGCTTGATGCTGCGGGTGAGGGAAAAGCCGTCGGGCATTTCCTCGGCCGTCCAGTTTCCAGCGGGCATCTCGCCGCCTTCACTGGACAGGTTTTTCTCCCGGGACTCCCCAGCCTGGGCGTCACCATACCAGACCAGGTCGGATTCGGGTGTCACCGGCTCCAGGCTCGCCGGGTCGATATCCCCGCCGATCTCCACGTTCGTGAACAGATACTGCTCTATGGGGCGATTTTCCTCGTCCAACAAGGCGGCCTTGAGGAGCAGGCCGGTGCGCTCATCGGCCCACAACTCGTAGCCGTAGCGCATCCCATCCCGGGGCACGACCATGATCTGCTGGGCCTGACGGTCGGCGATGCGACCGGGGGCGCCCATGTAGACCTCGTAGTACTTGACCAGGTGCTCCAGCCCGCGGGGCAGGAGATTGGGAAACCCTTTCTTGGAAACCTGGCGGTATTCGTGGACACCGAGCTTCTTGTCCGGCACGTAGCACCACACCTGGTGGTCGTCCCGTATCACTTCCCGGGGCTCACCGTTCAACGAATAGATCCGCTGGCGCATTGCGCCGCCGCTGACCCGGTGGGTGACGCGCATGGAAGCGATGCGATGGCCTTCAACGTAGACGAATATTCCGGTGTAGTTGAGCTCCCTTGCTGCATTGTTGATCTTCATCAGCCAGTCGGCGCCGTCCTGCGAGCCCGCTGCGAAGGACGGAACCAGCAGCAGAAGCATCCAGGCAAGAATCGGTTTCATCGACACCGTATCTAGCGGCTGTCGTAGGCGACGAACTTGGTGTACGCGGTGAGCCCGTTCATGCCGGAGGCAGAGGTGAACTCGCCGTGCTCCACCAGCAAGGCGTTCAGGGCGTCCACAGAACCAGGATCGGCTCCTTCCCAGTGCATGCCCTCGTCGTTGACGGCGAGCTGCTGCGCCGGCTGCATGCCCGCGGGCCCGCTGTCCTGGTAGAGCTTGACCATCAGTCCGCCCACCAGCAGGACCCCCGCCACGGACGCGGCGACGGCCAGCCGGCCCATGGGGCGAATCGAGGATGTCCGACCAGCGGGCGCGGCTTCGTCGTCGAGGGCCCGGGCGACACGCGCGGGCAAGTCTCCCACCGCCGCGATCGGCTCCCGGCGCATGGCGAGGCCGATTACGTGATACCGGGACCAGCGCTCGGCCAGCTCCGTGTCCTGGCCGAGCTCGCGCAGCACCCGGGCACGTTCGAGCTCATCGAGCTCGTTGTCGATCAATGCGGAAAGGTTTTCGTACATAGCGTGGTCATCATGGCTGATTCAGTTTGGGTCATTCAACGCAGAAGCGGCTCCATTTCCTTGTCGATCGCTTCCCGGGCACGGAATATACGCGACCGCACGGTGCCGATCGGGCAATCCATGACGGTGGCGATTTCCTCGTAGCTGAGTCCCTCCAGCTCGCGCAGCGTAATGGCGACGCGCAGGTCCTGCGGCAGCTCCGCCACCGCCCGGGTCACGCACTCCGCGAGCTCCTTGCTCAGAGTGTTCGATTCCGGCGTGCCGATTTCCCTCATCATCCGGCCCGCCTCGATCTGCTCGGCGTCACCGGCGTCCACGTCGGTGTTCGGGGGGCGCCGCCCCTGGGCCACCAAGTGGTTCTTTGCGGTGTTGACCGCGATTCGGTAAAGCCAGGTGTAAAACGCACTGTCACCCCGGAAGCCCTTGATGGCCCGATAGGCCTTGATGAACACTTCCTGCGACACGTCCTCGACTTCCGCGGAATCATAGACGTACCGCGAAACGAGATTGGCCACCTTGTGCTGGTATTTCCTCACCAGCAGATCGAAGGCGCCCCGGTCGCCGTTGCGCACCCGCTCGACGAGCACTTTATCGACAGGCTGTTCAGTCACGTCCTGATACGGCCCCACTCCGGAGCGTCACCTGAACAGTCCTGAAACAAGGGACAGTGATGTTGATACAAAGTTCGGGCAAATTTTCCTTGGGCAGTTCCAAAAATGCGCTGTTTCCGTGATAGCTGCGTCGGCGCCGCGCTCGAATCCCCGCTTACTTCGTGTAAACTGCGGTTCTGCGCGCGGTGCCTCCCTGCTCTCACGAAAATATCACTATTTTCAGAAGCACCCCCTTGAGAATGACTTCTTGGTATTTTAGGGCCACCGGCAGTGGGCCGGTATAATAACGAAATTCAAGCCATTTCGCTTTTTTCCTTTGGGTCCCGCGTATGTCCACCCAACACCCGAGACCAGTCCTCATCGTGGGCGCCGGCCTCGCCGGCCTGAGCCTCGCCCTCCGACTGTCGGAGCAGAAGGTGCCCGTCACCGTCCTGGCGAAGAAGGGCCTCACCGAGGGTTCCAGCCTCTATGCCCAGGGCGGCATCGCCGCCGCACTCTCCATGCGCGATTCCTTCGAGTCGCATATCGAGGATACTCTGGGGGCGGGGGCGGGCCTGTGCAACCGGGAGGTGGTGGAATTCATCGTCCGGCACGGCCCCGAGAACATCCAGTGGCTCATCGACCAGGGGGTGGAGTTCAGCCGCTTCACCGATGAAACCCGGAACAATGAGTATCATCTCACCCGGGAAGGCGGGCACACCCACCGCCGGGTCATCCACTCCCGGGACGCCACCGGGCGGGCCGTGGAAACCACCCTGGAGGGCCGGGTCCGGCAGTCCCCCGACATCGAGGTGCTGGAGAACCATATCGCCGTGGACGTCATCAACGCCCGCCGTCCCGGCGTGGAGCCGCCGGGGCGCTGCCTGGGGATCTATGCACTGGATCTCGACACCGGCGTGGTCCGGACCCTGGCCGCGGACTGCGTAGTGCTCGCCACCGGAGGCGCCAGCAAGGCCTACCTCTACACCAGCAACCCGGACACCTCCACCGGCGACGGCATTGCCATGGCATGGCGCTCCGGCTGCCGGGTGTCCAACATGGAATTCGTCCAGTTCCACCCGACCTGCCTGTTTCATCCGCGGGCCAAGTCGCTGCTGATTTCCGAATCCGTCCGCGGCGAGGGCGGCAGGCTGTCCCTGCCCGACGGCACCGAGTTCATGGCGGCGCACGATCCCCGGGCGGAGCTGGCGCCGCGGGACATCGTCGCCCGGGCCATCGACTATGAGATGAAGCGCCACGGCGTGGACCACGTCAACCTGGACATCAGCCACCAGCCCGCGGCATTCATCGAGGAGCATTTCCCGAACCTGAACGCGCTGTGCCGGCAGTACGGCTACGACATGACCCGGGGGCCCGTCCCCGTGGTGCCGGCCGCCCACTACACCTGCGGCGGGATCATGACCGACCTGCGGGGCCGCACGGACCTGCCCGGCCTCTATGCCATCGGCGAGTGCGCCTGGACGGGCCTGCACGGCGCCAACCGGCTGGCGAGCAACTCCCTGCTGGAATGCCTGGTCCTGGCCCAGTCCGCCGGCGCGGATATCCTGGCACGGCTGGGGGAGGCCGGGGAGGACGCCGTACAGCCCGTGCCCTGGGACGAAAGCCTGGTCACCGACCCGGACGAGCAGATCGTGGTCTCCCACAACTGGGATGAGCTGCGGCGTTTCATGTGGGACTACGTCGGCATCGTCCGCACCACCAAACGGCTCCAACGGGCCCGCCACCGCATCGACCTGCTCCGGGAAGAAATCCGGGACTATTACACCAACTTCCGGATCAGCAACGACCTGGTGGAGCTGCGCAACCTGCTCAACGTCGCCGAGCTCACCGTGCTGTGCGCCCTCCAACGCCGGGAAAGCCGCGGCCTGCACTACACCCTGGATTATCCCGACACCGACGACGCGGCCTTCGCCCGGGACACGGTGATGACGCCGAAGAATTTCGTGGGCCGACTGCGGGGACCGGTGTGGGGGTGTGATTGGTGATTGGTGATTGGTGATTGGTGATTGGTGATTGGTGATTGGTGATTGGGGGTTCGGGGTTCGGGGCTAGGAAAATCCCGAACGAAGGGTCCCCTCGCTCCCGCAGGGGGACGGGTGAGGGGAAAAACAATCACCAACCCCCATCACCTAATCCCCATCAACCAACCCCTCCCTGATTCTCGCAATCAATCCCGCCCAGCGCTCCGGTGGCGTCACGCCGCCCCAGATCCAGGCGGCGAGGTCCGGGTCCTGCTGGTCAAGGAGCGAGGCGAACAGCGCCTGTTCGGAGACGCTCAGGTGGGGATAGGTTTGGTCCAGGAACCGGGTCAGGATCACATCGAGCTCACGGGTGCCGCGGCGGCAGCGCCAGCGCAGCTTGGAGACGCTCACCGTCGGCGGGCGGGTGGTGTCGATGGACTCGTTCCTGCTTCCCTCTCCCCCTCACCGCCTCTCCACCAGCATCTTCTTGATTTCGGCGATGGACTTGCCCGGGTTGAGGTTCTTGGGGCAGGCGTTGGTGCAGTTCATGATGGTGTGGCAGCGGAAGAGGCGGAACGGATCCTCCAGGTCGTCCAGGCGCTCGCCGGTGGCTTCGTCGCGGGAGTCCGCGAGCCAGCGGTAGGCCTGCAGGAGCACGGCGGGGCCGAGGTAGCGGTCGCCGTTCCACCAGTAGCTCGGGCAGCTTGTCTGGCAGCAGGCGCACAGGATGCATTCATACAGGCCGTCGAGCTGCTCGCGCTCCTCCGGCGACTGCAGCCGCTCCCGATCCGGGGGCGCCGGGGTGCGGGTCTGCAGCCAGGGCTTGATGGACGCGTACTGGGCGTAGAAGTGGGTCATGTCCGGCACCAGGTCCTTGACCACCGACATGTGCGGCAGCGGGTAGATGCCGACGTCGCCGTCGATGTCCTCGATGGCCTTGGTGCAGGCCAGGGTATTGGTGCCGTCGATGTTCATGGCGCAGGACCCGCAGATGCCCTCCCGGCAGGAGCGGCGGAAGGTCACCGTGGCATCCACCTCGTTCTTGATCTTGATCAGGGCGTCCAGGACCATCGGGCCGCAGTCGTCGAGATCGAGATCGTAGTAGTCCGTCCGCGGATTGGATCCGTCGTCGGGGTCCCAGCGGTAAATCTTGAAGGTCCTGGTGCGCTTCGCGCCCTTCGGGGCCGGGTAGCGCTCCCCTTCCAGGATTCTCGAGTTTTCGGGTAGTCGGAACTCCGCCATGACGTCGCCTCGTTAGTCTCAGTAGACCCGCGCCTTGGGCGGGAATGGTTCAATTTCGTCGGTGAGCGTGTAGTCGTGCACGGGCCGGTAGTCGATTCGGACCTTGTTGCCGTCATCCAGCCAGGTCAGGGAGTGCTTCATCCATTTCTCGTCGTCCCGGTCCGGAAAGTCCTCCCGGGCATGGGCGCCGCGGCTCTCCTCGCGATTCAAGGCCGCGTGGATGGTCACCTGGGCCTGGGCCATCAGATTCTCGAGCTCCATCGCTTCCACCAGGTCCGTGTTCCAGATCATGCCCCGGTCCGACAGCTTGACGTCGGACATCGAGCCCACCACGCCGTCCAGCTTTTCGATGCCTTCCTGGATCACCTCGCCGGTCCGGAACACGGCGCAGTTGTTCTGCATGGTGCGCTGCATGTTCAGGCGTATGGCCGCCACGGGGGTGCCGCCGTCCGCGTGGCGCAGCGCATCCAGACGCTCGATGGCCGGCTCCGCGGCGTCGTCCCGCAAGGACTTCTGGCTGGCGTTCGGTTTGATCAGCTCCGCCGCCCGGTACGCCGCCGCCCGGCCGAACACGATCAGGTCCAGCAGGGAATTGGAGCCCAGGCGGTTGGCGCCGTGCACCGACACGCAGGCGGCCTCGCCGATCGCCATCAGGCCCGGCACCACCGCCTCGGGATCCCCGTCCCGCAGGGTAACCACCTCGCCGTGATAGTTGGTCGGAATGCCGCCCATGTTGTAGTGCACCGTGGGCAGGACCGGGATGGGCGACTTGGTGACGTCCACGCCGGCAAATATCTTCGCGGTTTCCGAAATGCCCGGCAGGCGCTCTTCCAGGAGCTCGGGGCCGAGGTGCTCCAGGTGCAGATGGATATGATCCTGGTCCGCGCCGACGCCCCGGCCCTCGCGCAGCTCGATGGTCATGGACCGGCTCACCACGTCGCGGGAGGCCAGGTCCTTGGCATTAGGCGCATAGCGCTCCATGAACCGCTCACCCTCGGAGTTGGTCAAGTAGCCGCCCTCGCCGCGTGCGCCCTCGGTGATCAGGCAGCCGGAACCGTAGATGCCGGTGGGGTGAAACTGCACGAACTCCATATCCTGCAGGGGAAAGCCGGCGCGCAGCATCATGGCGTTGCCGTCCCCGGTGCAGGTATGGGCGGAGGTGCAGGAAAAGAAGGTTCGCCCGTAACCGCCGGTGGCCAGCACCACCATCTGGGCCCGGAAGCGGTGGATGGTGCCGTCGTCGAGGTTCCAGGCCACGACGCCCCGGCATTCCCCGTCCTCCATGATCAGGTCGACGGCGAAGTACTCGATGAAGAACTCGGCGTCGTGCTTGAGCGACTGCTGGTACAGGGTATGCAGGATAGCGTGCCCGGTGCGGTCCGCGGCGGCGCAGGTCCGCTGCGCCTGCTTCTCGCCGAAGTGTGAGGTCATGCCGCCGAAGGCGCGCTGGTAGATGCGGCCGTCCGGGGTGCGGGAGAACGGCACGCCCTGGTGCTCGAGCTCGATGACCGCGGCCGGCGCCTCGCGGCACATGTATTCGATGGCGTCCTGGTCCCCGAGCCAATCGGAGCCCTTGACGGTGTCGTACATGTGCCAGCGCCAGTCATCCTCGCCCATGTTGCCCAGCGCGGCGCTCATGCCGCCCTGGGCCGCCACGGTGTGGCTGCGCGTCGGGAAGACCTTGGTCACGCAGGCCGTCGTCAGGCCGGTGGCGGCCATGCCGAACGTGGCCCTCAGCCCCGCTCCGCCGGCACCCACGACGACGACGTCGTAGGTATGGTCGACAATTTCGTACGATCGGCTCACGTCATGTTACCCCAATATTGCTTAAATCCGGCGCGGCGGCGCCGGTCCGAGTTGCGATCCACGCGACATGGCGCCCTGTCAGGATGCGGAAAACAGCATCACGACCACCCAGATGAAGGCGAGCGCGGCCAGGAATTTGATCGCCAGCAGGCCGGCCAGTTTCCAGGCTTCGTTGTGGACATAGTCTTCGATCACGACCTGCAGCCCGAGCTGCGCATGGTGCAGCAGCGCCGCCGTGAATGCGATCAGCAGCACCATGTTGACCGGCGCGGCAGCCCAGGCGCGCGCCTCGGCATGGCCGGCGCCCACCAGGGAGATGACGGCGACGACGAACCAGATGCCCAGGGGCACCAGGGCGACGGCGGTCAGGCGCTGCCACCACCAGTGGTCCACGCCCTCCTTCGCGGACCCCGATCCCAACACCCGGCCCAGCGGGCTGCGCAGGCTCACGCGCCACCTCCCGGCGCCAGGTAGGCGGCGATCCAGGCGATGACGGTCAGCGCCCCGGTGGCGACCAGCACCAGCCGGCCGCTGCGGTAGACGGCGGGCAGGTCCAGCCCTCTGGCGAGATCCCAGTACAGATGGCGGATGCCGTTGCACAGGTGATAAAACAGCGACGCGCTCAACACCAGCAGAACGAGCTGGCCGAAAGCCGACGCGAAAAACGCCTGCGCCTCGTAGTACCCGGCCTCGCCGCTGGTCAATGACCGGATCCAGTACAGCAGGAACGGTATGCCGGCGCACAGCGCAATGCCCGTCCCCCGATGGACAATGGACAGCGCCATGGTAAGCTGCCATCGATAGACCTGCAGGTGCGGCGACAGAGGCCGGTTGGTGTTTGCCATTTCGTGACTCGGGATTCGCGGTGTTGAGATTCGGGTTTCGGGTATGCGGGTTGCCTGTATGGTTGCTGGTGTCCCGTCGCTCCGTGTGTACCGCCCGGCAGCGGGCGGTCATCGTGATCAAAAATCGATGCAGCGGCCTTTCTTTTCCCAATCGCCGTAGCGGACCGGATCCGGACCGGTGCGTCCGCCGATCTCCCCTGCCCGGTTCCCTTCACCGGCGTCCTCGCCGGAGGGCGCGCCGCGTGCGGCGTCGGTGCCGGCTTCATCGGTATCGTGGGTGTCGGACGGAACCCGGTTTGATTCGTCCGGTTGCGATTCGGCGGGCGTGGCTGTGGTGATGTCTCGCTCTTCGCCGGAATTCATCTGATTAAGCACATCGCCATGTGCCGGTTATTGTCGCCGTTCAAGCGGGAAATGACAAGTTTCGGCCCTTCCTGCCTGCCGGTGTTCAAACCCGGCCACTGCGTGCTGACAGGTGCGGGTTGCGCGAACCGGGGTGTCTGGTTAGTCTTGATCAGACAAAACGAAGCCAGTGTGGGCCAGCCTCTAAGGCCGACATGTCAGGCGTAAAGCCTGACCCACTCGATGCGCATCTTCAAACCTTCCCCAGGGTGAATCCATGAGCGATCGTTGGCAGGAATTTCTGGAAGACCAGGGCGTGACCCCTGGCGCCGACGGCTATACCCATTCCCAGGCGGAGAACGTCGACGCGTTCCAGAAGCTTTCCGGCGACACGATCTGCGATCTGACGCATACGACGTTCGTCCACGCCGGAGGTGCAGACAGCGCGGACTTTCTTCAGAATCAGCTCACCAACGACGTCGAGTCCCTGGATGATGCCCATGCCACCATGGCGGGTTACTGCAATCCGAAGGGGCGCCTGGTCTGTCTGTTCCGAATCTGGCGCGACGGCGACGGCTTCGTTCTTCAGCTTCCCGAAGACCTCCGGGAAACTTCGATCGATCGGCTGCGCAAATACGTTCTGCGCGCCAGGGTGGAGTTCGGCATCGAGCCGGAGCACGCGGCTTTCGGGGTGTGCGGCAAGACCGTCGCCAAGGCCCTCGAGCGCATCACCGGCGCGCTGCCGGCCCGCGACAACGGGCTGGTGCACGGCGGCGGGATGGCGATCATCCGGATCGCCGGGGACGGCCGGCCCCGTTACCAGGTCACCGGACCCGTCGGCAACTGCATGGCGGCCTGGCAGAAGCTGACCCGGCACGCCACCGTCGTCGGCTCCTGGACCTGGGCCAGGCTGGACATACTGGCGGGGATTCCAAACATTACTGCCGCGACTTCCGAGCTGTTCATTCCTCAAATGGTGAACCTGGACCGGCTGGATTCCGTGAACTTCAAAAAGGGCTGCTACCCGGGCCAGGAGATCGTCGCCCGGATGCACTATCTCGGCAACCTGAAGCAGCGCATGGGTCGCTTCCGGGCCGACACGGACACCCGGCCGATGCCGGGCGACCGCGTCCATTCACGGGACGGCGGCGCGGCGGCGGGCACCGTCGTCGATGCCCAGCCCGGCGCCGGCACCGGCTGGGATGTGCTGGCTGTGGTGCGCATTGCGGACTTCGATCGGCAGATTCTGTATCTGAACGGGGAGAACGGGGTGAAGTTGTTTCAGCAGGAATTGCCGTATGGGGTGATTGGGGATGGGGGTTAGGGGTTCGGAGTTGGTGATTGTTTTTCCCCTCACCCTGTCCCTCTCCCCCTGCGGGGGCGAGGGGACCCTTCGTTCCGGGAGGCGGTGGCATCCAACTCCCAACTCCTAACCCCATTCACCATTCACGAATCACCAATTACTCCTCCTCAATCACCTGATAAAACTCCTCCCCTTCCTTGATCATGCCGAGTTGTGAGCGGGCGCGTTCCTCCAGGGCGTCGGTGCCGTGCTTGAGGTCGATGACTTCGGCACGGAGCTGGTCGTTGCGGGCATCGAGGCGTTCGTTCACCTGCCGCTGGGCCTGGACCCTTTCCTCGAGCTGCCAGTAGCGGGCGAGCCCGAAGTCCCCGAGCCACAGGCTGTACTGCAGGCCGAGGAACATCGCCGCCAGTATGGCGAGTGTGAGCTTGGCGCGCAGTCCCGTCATGACCGGGCTACAGGCCCAATGCGCCGGCGCCCGCGTACCGGCCCCCTTCCCCGAGCTCCGACTCGATCCGAAGCAGGCGGTTGTACTTGGCGACGCGCTCCGACCGGCACAGCGAGCCGGTCTTGATCTGTCCCGCCCGGGTGGCAACCGCCAAGTCGGCGATGAAGGTGTCCTCGGTTTCGCCGGAGCGGTGGGAGATGGTGGCGCGGTAGCCCGCCGCGTGGGCCATGCGGATGGCCTCCACGGTTTCCGTCAGGGTGCCGATCTGGTTCACCTTGATGAGGATGGAGTTGGCCACGCCCCGCTCGATGCCTTTTTCAAGTATGGCGGGATTGGTGACGAACAGGTCGTCCCCGGTGAGCTGCAGCCGCCCGCCGATGCGCTCGGTCAGCATCGACCAGCCGTCCCAGTCGTCCTCGGCCATGCCGTCCTCGATGGTGACGATGGGGTACTTGTCCACCCAATCCTGGATGTAGTCGACGAAGGCGGCGGATCCCAGCGTCCTGCCCTCCGCGGCCAGCCGGTATTCGCCGCTTTCGTAGAACTCGGACGACGCCGCATCGAGACCGATGTTGATCTGTTCACCCGGGGCGTAGCCCGCGTTCTCGATGGCTTCGCACAGCAGGCGCACGGCCTCCTCGTTGGATTCGAGTTCAGGGGCGAAACCGCCCTCGTCGCCCACCGCCGTGCTGAGTCCGCGGGCGGCGAGCCGCTTCTTCAGGGCGTGGAATATCTCGGCCCCGGCCCGCAGCGCTTCCCGGAAGCTGTCGATGCCCGTGGGCAGAATCATGAACTCCTGGAAGTCCATGGCATTGTCCGCGTGGGCGCCGCCGTTCATGATGTTCATCTGAGGCACCGGCAGCAGGTCGGGCGCGCTTTCCCCGTGCAGCCGCGCCAGGTGGCGGTACAGCGGAATGCCCTGCTGCACGGCGGCCGCCTTGGCGGCGGCCATGGACACCGCCAGGAGCGCGTTCGCGCCGAGCCGGCTTTTGTTCTCGGTTCCGTCCAGGTCGCGCATGGCCTGGTCGAGCCGCGGCTGGTCCGCCGCATCCAGTCCGGTCACCGTCTCCGCGATCTCCCCGTTGACGTGCGCCACGGCCTTCAGGACGCCCTTGCCCCCGTAGCGGCCCGCGTCGCCGTCCCGCAGCTCCAGCGCTTCCAGCGCGCCGGTGGACGCCCCGGACGGCACCGCCGCGGTGCCCACGGCGCCGCCCTGGACATGGACGTCGGCCTCGATGGTGGGATTGCCACGGGAATCGAGGATTTCGCGGGCGTGGATGGCGGTGATGGCACTCATAAGCAACTGGCTCCAGAAAGACGACCGATCAAACTCTGATCAAACGCGTCATTGCGAGGCGGCTGATGCCGCCTCGCAATGACGTCTCGAAATCGCAAACGATCGGCATTCCATACGCATTACAATGTACGAATCACCCATCACGAATCACCGATCACGTCTTTACCCTTGACGACACGGTCCAGTTCCACCAGCACGCCGAGCAAGTCTTCCATCCGGTCCAGCGGTACGGCGTTCGGGCCGTCGCTCAAGGCTTCGGCGGGATTCGGATGGGTTTCCATGAACAGGCCCGCGACTCCGGCGGCCACGGCGGCCCGGGCGAGCACCGGGACATAGCGGCTTTCACCGCCGGAGCGGTCGCCCTGCCCGCCCGGCTGCTGGACGGAGTGGGTGGCGTCGAACACCACCGGGCAGCCCGTCTCGCGCATGATCTCCAGCGCGCGCATGTCCACCACCAGGTTGTGGTAGCCGAACATGGTGCCGCGCTCGCAGACTATGACGCGGCCCTCGCCGCCGGCGGCGAGGGCCTTGCGCACTACGCTGTTCATCTCGTCCGGCGCCAGGAACTGACCCTTCTTGATGTTGACCGGCCTGCCGCTGGCCGCCGCCGCCTGGACGAGGTCAGTCTGGCGGCACAGGAACGCCGGCGTCTGCAGGACGTCCACGGCATCCTTGACGAGGTCCACGTCACCGGGGCTGTGGACATCCGTGAGCACCGGGCAGCCGATTTCCGCGCGCACCTTCGACAGGATCGTCAGCCCCTCCTCGATGCCGGGACCGCGGAACGAGGCGTGGGAGCTGCGGTTGGCCTTGTCGTAGGAGGCCTTGAATATGAACGGTATGTCCAGTGCGCTGCAGATGGCCTGGAGCCGGCCGGCGACGTCCATCACCAGGTCTTCGGACTCGATGACGCAGGGACCGGCGATCAGAAAGAACGGCCGTGAGCCGCCGACATCGAAACCGCAGAGTTTCATCAAACCGCGACCTGCTGGCCGTCCCGGTTTTTTTCCTTTTCGATTTTCGTCTCGCGGTAGCGACGCGCCGCACTGATGTAGCCCGAGAACAGGGGATGGCCGTCCCGCGGCGAGGACGTGAACTCCGGATGGAACTGGCACCCGACGAACCAGGGATGCCCCGGGAGCTCGACGACCTCCACCAGGTCGTCCTGGGAAACACCGGCGATGACCAGGCCCTTGTCCTCGAGCCGGCCCCGATAAGTGTTGTTGAACTCGTAGCGGTGCCGGTGGCGCTCGTGGATAACGTCCTTGCCGTAGCATTCGTGCGTGGTGGTGCCCGCCAGCAGGTAGCAGGCCTGGCTGCCCAGCCGCATGGTGCCGCCGAGGTCGGAGTCCGCGGTCCGGACCTGGACCGTGCCGTCGGTATCCACCCATTCACTGATCAGTGCGATCACCGGATGCGGGGTGCCGGGGTCGAACTCGGTGCTGTTGGCGTTCTCGAGTCCGGCGAGATGGCGGGCAAACTCGATCACCGCCGCCTGCATGCCCAGGCAGATGCCGAGGTAGGGAATGTTGTTCTCGCGGGCGTACTGCACCGCCTTGATCTTGCCTTCCATGCCGCGCTGGCCGAAGCCGCCCGGCACCAGGATAGCATCCACGCCCTCCAGGGCGCCGGTGCCCTGGACGTCGATCTCCTCGGAGTCGACATAGGAGATCTGAATATGGGTGCGGGTATGAATCCCGGCGTGGCTCAGGGCTTCGGACAGAGACTTGTAGGACTCGGTGAGCTCCACGTACTTGCCCACCAGGGCGATGTGCACCTGCTGGGTGGGGTGCTCGCCGTCGTGCACGACCTTGTTCCATTCGGACAGGTCGGCGCCGGGGGCGTCCAGGCCGAGCTGCTCCAGCACGATGGCGTCCAGACCCTGGTCGCGCAACGCCGACGGGATGCGGTAGATATTGTTCACGTCCGGGACCGACACCACCGCCTGCTCCGCCAGGTTGGAAAACATCGCGATCTTGCGCCGGGCGTCGTCGGGCAGGGGGTTCTGCACCCGGCACACCACGATGTCCGGCTGGATACCGATGCTGCGCAGCTCCTTGACCGAATGCTGGGTCGGCTTGGTCTTGATCTCCCCGGCGGCGCCGATGAACGGCACCAGCGTCAGGTGGATGAACACCGTGTTGCGGGGCCCGAGCTCGATGCGCATCTGGCGGATGGCCTCGAGAAACGGCAGGGATTCGATGTCGCCGACGGTGCCGCCGATCTCCACCAGGGCGATTTCCGCGTCGTCGGCACCCTCGGCGATGCATTTCTTGATTTCGTCGGTGATGTGGGGAATCACCTGGACGGTGCCGCCCAGGTACTCGCCCCGGCGCTCCTTGCGGATGACCCGCTCGTAGATCTGGCCGGTGGTGAAGTTGTTGCGCTGGGTCATCGGCGTGCGCACGAAGCGCTCGTAGTGGCCGAGATCCAGGTCGGTCTCCGCGCCGTCCGCGGTGACGAACACTTCACCGTGCTGGAACGGGCTCATGGTGCCGGGATCGACGTTGATATAGGGATCGAGCTTGAGGAGGGTGACCTTGAGGCCGCGGGACTCGAGCACGGCGGCCAGGGAGGAAGCCGCGATGCCCTTGCCAAGGGATGATACGACCCCGCCCGTAATGAAGATATATTTAGTCATGTGCGCCACTTCGATTGGCCCGCGTCGGGATGCAATGGCGAAGCCGCAGGCGGGACTCCGAACGGCGTTGTAGCTTAACAAAGATCCCGGCCCGGGGGAATCGCCGTTTCGGGCGCAGCGGCCCGGTTTGAGAAGCCACATAACCAGGCCAAAGGCCGATGCCGGGGGACATCTCCCAGGGCCGCTGTAGATACATCCATGTACGCTCTGGCTCAAACATCCCTGTTTTCGACAGCCCTGGGAGATGTCCCCCGGCACCGGCCTACCCGCCGACACTGATTCTCCAAATCCAGCCACTCCCTTCGCTTTATAACGCGGGTGCATTGCACCGGTGCTGCTGTCAGCGATTGCGCCTGTTCCGCAACCGGGGTGATTGTCGAATCGCAACCCGTGGTAGCCAGCCTCTCAGGTAAAAATCACATCGATATCGATACCGGGCTCCCCCGGAGCGGCGGCCCAGGGCTCGCAGCAGGTCACACCGGGGATGGCGGCGATGTCGCCGTCAACCAAGACCAGGGGAATGCGGTGGCGCTGCCACGGGGGAACACCGGCCTCCTGCAGCACCTGCTGCAAGGTGTGCCGGTGGCGCCGGCCGGGTAGACGGCACTTTTCGCCGCCGCGGCGGAACGCGACCTGCACCCGGCGCGCGGCCGTGTCCCGGCGCAGGCCGCGACCGGTAGCGGCGGAGCACCGAAGCTCGATGTGCGGCGCCGGCCGCAGCGGGCGGTCCAGGTCCCAGTCCGTCACGCCGCCGGGCGCCTCGCGCTGGCGGACCAGGTACAGGCGGTCCCTGAACAGGCGCAGATCAACGGGCGGCCAGCAGAGCCCGCCTGCGGGGGCCGGGTAGCGGACAACGGCCTCTTCGACCCGGGCCAGGCGCTCCGGGCCCAGGGAGGCCCTGGTCTCGCGATGCACCCAGTAGCGCAGCGCGTTGCGCCGCCGTGCCGGCGACACGGCCAACAGCGCCGGCAGGTCAACCGAGGGGTCGCCGCGCACCGGCCGCGCGTCGCACCGGCGCAGGTCGGCATCCGCGGTTTCGTCTAGCACACATTGCGCGTCCGCCATGACCCCCGCCGTGCGGCCGAGCGCCGCCTCAATGCCGGGCCAGCGCTCAGCCAGCACCGGCAGCACCCGCCCGCGGACATAGTTGCGCGTGAATCGCGGATCTAGGTTCGAGTCGTCGCTGATCCATGTCAGCCCGTGGTGGTCGGCGTACGCCCGGATGGCGGCGTACGGGGTGTTCAGCAGGGGCCGAGCCAGGTGCATGCCCTGCATCCGCGTCAGTGGCAGCATGCCGCGCAGGCCCCGCGGGCCGGCGCCCCGGGTCAGGCGCTCGATGACGGTTTCCGCCTGGTCGCGCTGGTGGTGGGCCGTGAACAGCCAGGCGTCCTCGCCGGCGGCCTCGCGGAACCAGCGGTAGCGCGCCGCGCGCGCCGCGCCCTCCGGACCCAGACCCTCGCGGCGATCCAGGTCCAGCCTGGTGCTGCGCATCTCGATACCCCATTCCCCGCACATGGCCTCGCAGTGCCGCCGCCAGGCCGCCGAGCATTCGTGGAGGCCGTGGTCGGCGTGGAGCACCACCACCCGGATTCCGGTGTCCCGGACGATCCGGTGCAGCAGATGAAGCAGCACTGTTGAATCGAGTCCGCCGCTGCAGGCAGCGTACCAGGGGGAAGCGCCGGAAATGCCCGGCAGGTCAAGAATCCGGAATTTGACGCGGGCGACGTCAATGCCCGGCGGGTCGATCATGCGCCGTCTTCGAACCTTCCGTAGCCCATGAGGCGTTCGCGCCGGTTGGCAACCAGGGTGTCCAGGGATTGGCCGGACAGGCCATCCAGCTCCTCGACGATGGCGTCCTTCAGGGTGGCGGCCACCGCAGCCGCGTCGCGGTGCGCGCCGCCGAGGGGCTCTTCCAGGACGCGGTCCACCAGGCCGAGCTCGTGGAGCCGCTTGGCGGTCATGCCCATGGCCTCGGCCGCCTCGCTGGCCTTATCCGCGCTTTTCCAGAGGATCGACGCACAGCCCTCCGGCGAGATCACGGAATAGGTCGAATACTGGAGCATCAGCAGGCGGTCGCAGACGCCGATGGCCAATGCGCCGCCGGAGCCGCCCTCGCCCACCACGATGGACACGATGGGGGTGCGCAGCCCCGCCATGACGTAGAGGTTCCGGGCAATGGCTTCGCTCTGGCCCCGCTCCTCCGCGCCGACCCCGGGGTAGGCGCCGGGGGTATCGATCATGCTCACCACGGGCAGGCCGAACTTCTCCGCCATGCGCATCAGCCGCATGGCCTTGCGGTAGCCTTCCGGCCGGGGCATGCCGAAGTTGCGGGCGATCTTCTCCCGGGTGTCGCGGCCCTTCTGGTGTCCGATCACCACCACGGACAACTCTCCCAGGCGGGCCACGCCGCCCACCAGGGCCGGGTCGTCGGCGTACATGCGGTCGCCGTGCAGCTCCTCGAACTCGTCGAAAATATGCTCGACATAGTCCAGGGGATAGGGGCGCTGGGGGTGGCGCGCCACCTGGGACACCTGCCACGGGGTGAGGCTGGAGAATATGGTCTGGGTCAGCTTCCTGCTCTTTTTCTGCAGCCGGTCGATCTCCTCGGCGATGTTGACCTCGCCGCCGACTTCCACGTGGCGGAGCTCGTCGATCTTCGCCTCGAGCTCGGCAATCGGCTGTTCGAAATCCAGGAATTTGAGGTCCATGGGTGCGTGATTCGTGACTGGTGATTCGTGATTGGTTGGTCGGGGGGCCGCTTCTGCCGGCGGGGAATTATATCAGAGAGCCGGGAGCGTCGTTTCAGGCCGCGTGGTCTACATCGCTCGACTCGGTGTGGTCGATACGGGGGTTGAACACGACCTCCACGCGGTCGTCGCCGAACGCTTCCATGAGGGCTTCCACGAAGGCCGTGGTGGGCCGGACGTGCCAGTCGGGGCCAAGCTTGAGCAGGCCTTCCGCCTCGTCGTTGGCGTACTGGATCCACAGCGGCACGTTGCCCCGGCCGTGCTCGGCGACCAGCTCGCGGAGCCTGTCGATGTTCCGCCCGCGGCGGATCTCACCGTTCTCCAGCCGCAGCACTACCCGGGAAGTGAAAGCCAGCCTCGCCTCGTCCCAGTCGTACAGCTTCTCCGCGGACATCTTGAACCCGCCGGTGTACTCGTCCACCTTCACCTCGCCGTACACCACGACCAGATTGTCCTTGCGGATCGCCTCCCGCTTCTCGCCGTACAGGTCGGAGAAAACCGCCAGCTCGACCCGGGCGGTCTGGTCGTCCAGGGTGACGAACGCCATGCGGTCTCCGCGCCGGGTGTTCATGGTGCGTATCGCCGATATCAACCCGCCCACGGTGACGTTGCGGTCGCTGGTGGGTTTCAGGTCCCGTAGGGAGGCGTCCACGATCCGATCCAGGTACCGGCGATGCCGGTCGATGGGATGGCCGCTGAAGTACAGGCCGAGGGTTTCGCGCTCGGCGGTGAGCATCTTCTCCTTGTTCCAGGGCGCCACGTCCCGGAAACGGCGGACCTGGTCACTGCCGCTTTGCTCGCCGAACAACTCGCCCTGGCCCTCCGAGCGGTTGCGCTGCTGGGCCAGCTCCAGGGCCGTGGGCATGGTGGCAAGCAGCGCCGCCCGGTGCGGGCCCAGCGGGTCCGCAGCGCCGGCGCCGATCAGCGACTCCAGCGCGCGCTTGTTCAGGCGACGCGGGTCAACCCGCTCGCAGAAGTCGAACAGGTCGCGGAACGGTCCCCCGTCCGAGCGGGCCTCGACGACGGCCTCGATCACGCCCTGGCCCAGGCCCTTGATGGCGCCGAGCCCGTAAAGTATGGCGCCCTCGCCGTTGGTCTCGAAGCTGTACCAGCCGGTATTCACGTTCGGCGGGAGCACATCGATGCCCATGTCCCGGCAGTCGGAAATCAGGTCCACGACGCGGTCGGTGTTGTCCATGTCGGAAGACAGCGCGGCGGCCATGAACTCCGAGGGATAGTGGGCCTTGAGCCACGCGGTCTGGTAGGTCAGCAGCGCATAAGCCGCCGAGTGGGACTTGTTGAAGCCGTAGCCCGCGAACTTCTCCATCAGGTCGAAGATCGTGCTCGCGGTGTCCGGGTCCACCTTCCTGTCGCGGGCGCCGTTCTGGAATACTTCCCGCTGGCGCGCCATCTCCTCGGGCTTTTTCTTGCCCATGGCCCGCCGCAGCAGGTCCGCTGCCCCCAGCGAATAGCCGCCCAACACCCGCGCGATCTCCATGACCTGCTCCTGGTACAGGATGACCCCGTAGGTGGGCTTGAGGACGGGCTCGAGCAGCGGGTGCTGATAGCTCAGGGCCTGGCGGCCGTGCTTGCGGTCGATGAAATCGTCCACCATGCCCGACTGCAGCGGCCCGGGCCGGAACAGGGCCACCAGGGCGACGAGATCCTGGAAGTTGTCCGGGGACAGGCGCTTAATCAGGTCCTTCATGCCGCGGGACTCGAGCTGGAACAAAGAGGTGGTCCGGCCGCTCTTGATGAGCTCGTAAGTGTCGGGGTCGTCCAGCGGCATGCTGTCCAGATCCACCGGCGGCCCGTCGCCGTTGCGCTTGCGGCGGTTGATGCGGTCGATGGCCCGGGCGATGATGGTCAGGGTGCGCAGGCCCAAAAAGTCGAATTTGACCAGGCCGATGGCCTCGAGGTCGTCCTTGTCGAACTGGGTGAGCGGCTGCTCGCTGCCCCGCTCACAGTACAGCGGCGCGAACTCGGTGAGCCGGGACGGCGCGATCACGACGCCGCCGGCATGGCGGCCGACGTTTCTCGCCAGCCCCTCCAGGGCGCCCGCCGTATCGATGAGCTGCCTGACCTCCTCGTCCTGCTCGTAGCGGTCCCGGAGCAGCTCTTCCTGCTCCAGGGCCGCGTCCAGGGTCATGCCGACCTGGAAGGGCACGAGCTTGGCGATCTTGTCCACGTAGCCGTAGGACAGTCCCATCACCCGCCCCACGTCGCGAACCACCGCCCGGGCCGCCATGGTGCCGTAGGTGATGATCTGGGCGACCTTGTCACGGCCGTAATAGTCCGCGACGTACTCGATGACGCGGTCCCGGCCCGCCATGCAGAAATCGATGTCGAAGTCCGGCAGGGACACGCGCTCGGGATTGAGGAAGCGCTCGAACAGCAGGCCGTGGTATATCGGGTCCAGCTCGGTGATGCCGAGCACCCATGCCACCAGGGAGCCGGCGCCGGACCCGCGCCCGGGACCCACGGGGATGTCGTTCTTCTTCGCCCAGGAGATGAAGTCGGCGACGATCAAAAAGTAGCCCGGGAACCCCATCTGGCTGATTACGCCGAGCTCCTTCTCCAGGCGCGCCTCGTATTCTTCGCGATCCACGCCGGCCGCGTCCGACAGGCGCCGAACCAGCCCTTCCCGGGCCTTCTCCGCCAGGTAGGACTCGGCGGTGCGGCCTTCGGGTACAGTGAAATGCGGCAGGAAGTAGTCCCCGAACTCCAGGGCGAAGTTGCAGCGCTTGGCGATCTCCACGCTGTTGGCGACGGCTTCCGGGCAGTCGCTGAACAGCGCCTGCATTTCCGCCGGAGTTCGCAGGTACTGCTGGTCGGTGTACTTGGTCGGCCTCCGGGAATCGTTGAGGATCCGACCGTCGTGGATGCACACCCGCACTTCGTGGTTCTCGTGCTCCGACGGGTCGATGAACTGGACCGAGTTGGTGGCCACCACCGGCAGGCCGCCGCGCCGGGCGGTGTGCACCGCGGCCTCGTTGTATGCCCCCTCCCCGGACAGACCCACGCGGCGGGTCTCGATGTAAAACCGGTCGGGAAACAGGGTGGTGTACGCCGACAGCAGGCCGTCCACGCGCTTGCGGTTCGCCCCGCTGGCGAGGGCCTGCCCCAGCTCGCCTTCCTGGGCGCCGGACAGCGCGATCAGGCCCTGTGTTCTTCCGGACAGCGACTCCCGGGCCAGGGCCGGAACACCGTATTCCTGCTGCCGGGCGTAGGCCTCCGTCACCAGCTCGCACAGGTTCCGATAGCCGTCGCGGTCCATGGTCAACAGGGTCAGGCGGTGGGTCCTGCCCTGCTGGTCCAGCCGCACGATGGGCAGGTCGACTCCGATGATCGGCTTGATGCCGTGGTCGATCGCCGCCTTGAAGAACTTGACCGCCGCGTAGATGTTGCAGCGGTCGGTCATCGCCACCGCCGCCATGCCCCGCTCCGGGACCGCAGACATCAGTCCCTTGATCCGCAGCACGCTGTTGGACAGGGAGTACTCGGTCTGAACGTGCAGATGAACGAATGTATTGGCGGAGCTCAAGGTCTTGTCGCGTCGAGCGCTTTTCGTACGGGCAGGAACGATCTCCGGTGAATGACGGTGGCGCCCCGCTCCTTGAGGGCTTCCAGGTGGCGCCGCGTACCGTAGCCCTTGTGCTGTGCGAATCCGTAGCCGGGATATTCAGCGTCCATCCGCTCCATCAATGCGTCCCGGTAGACCTTGGCCAGCACGGAAGCCGCACTGATGGACGCCACCAGGTCGTCGCCGCCGACAATGGCTTCGACGTTGCATCTTAACCCGGGGGCGCGATTGCCATCCACTTTCACGGCCGCGGGCTGCAGCAGCAGGCTGTTGACGGCGCGCTGCATGGCAAGCATGGTCGCATTGAGAATGTTCAGGGCGTCGATCTCCTCGACCCGCGCGCACTGGATGCTCCAGCTCAGGGCGCGTTCGCGGATCTCCCCCGCCATGCGCCGGCGCATTGCAGCGTTCAGCTTTTTCGAATCCCTCAGGCCGTCGATGACGCCGCGGGCGGGCAGAATCACCGCGGCGGCCACCACCGGCCCGGCCAGCGGCCCGCGCCCGGCCTCGTCGACGCCCGCAGTGAAGCTAACCGCCATGCCGCCCGGCCACGGCGAGCACCTGAGCCGCGGCCCGTTCGTCGGCGCCGCAGCGAAGCGTTCGCGGTATCCGTCCGAGGATGCGCTCGGTGTCGCGCCGCAGGGCCTCGTCGCCGAGGTAGCGCTCCATCGCCGCCGAGACCTGCTCCACCGTGGCGGCACCCTGCAACAGCTCCGGCACAATGGGCTCATCCAGCAAGTGGTTCGGCATGGAGACATGCCTGACCCGGGCGAACATCCGCACCATCAGGCCGGTAAACCAGGACACCTTGTAGGCCACCACCATGGGCACTTTGTGCAGCGCCGCCTCCAGCGCCGCGGTGCCGGATGCCAGCAGGGCCAGGTCGCTCGCCGCCAACACCTGCCGGGACCGGGAGTCCAGCAGCCGGATGGGCAGATCCGGGGCTTTCGCGGCAAGCAGCCCCTCGAAGTGCTCCCGGGTTGCCGGGCTGATGAAGGGCGCCAGAAAGCAGATGTCGCGGCGGCCCCCCTGCTGCAGCCTCACGGCCACATCGATGAACAGCCCCCCGAGCCGCTTGAGCTCGCTGAGCCGGCTCCCGGGTAGCAGCGCCACCACGTATTGGGCGTCGATACCCAGCGCCGCGCGCGCCGCCCCGCGGTCGATCTGCTCGGGGATCTCGTCCGCCATGGGATGACCGACGAATGACACGGGCACGTTCCGCGCCCGGAAATAGTCGGCCTCGAAGGGAAAAAGCGTCAGCATCAGGTCCGCCGAGCGCCTGATCCGGTTGACCCGGTACTCCCGCCACGCCCAGACCGTGGGGCTGACGTAGTGGACAGTGGGTATGCCCGCCTTCCGGAGCCCGCGCTCCAGGCCCAGGTTGAAATCGGGCACGTCGACGCCCACGAACACGTCGGGCGGATTGCGGATGAACCGCTCTCGCAGCGCCTTCCGGATCCCCAGGATCTTGCGCAGGCTTCTGGCCAGACCGTCCACGCCCATAATGGAAATGGTGTCCATCGGATAGAGGAGGCGCACGCCCTCGCGGGCCATCATCGGCCCGCCAATGCCTTCGATTTCCACGTCCGGAGCCCGCGTCCTGAGTGCCCGGATCAAGCCCGCCGCCAGGTAGTCGCCCGAGGCTTCGCCGGCGACCATCCCTATTCTCACGTCAGCGGGGCCGGCTGCATGGTCATCGGATGATGCCGCGCTCCGAGCTGCCCAGAAATGCAACGAGCTCGCTGACGGCCGGGTGGTCGCCGCTGTCGCGCTGCATGCGCTCGCGGGCCTCTTTCAGGGAAAGGTCCGAGCGGTACAGGACCCGGTAAGCGCGCTTGAGCGCGACGATGTCCGCCTCCGCGAATTCCCGCCGCCGCAGCCCTTTGACATTGATACCGTGGGGCTGGGCCCGGTTTCCCGCGGCCACCATGAACGGCGGCACGTCCTGCAGGCAGACGCAGCCGATTCCGGTAATGCTGTGGGCGCCGATCCGGCAGAACTGGTGCACCAGGGTGAACCCGCCGAGGATGGCGTAGTCGCTGACGGTGACGTGGCCCGCCAGGCTGGCGCAGTTCGCGAATATGGTGTGGGAGCCGATCAGGCAGTCGTGGGCGATGTGCACGTAGGCCATCAGGAAGTTGCCGTCGCCGATGCGCGTCACGCCGCCGCCGCCGGCCGTGCCGCGGTTGATGGTGGTGTACTCGCGAACGGTATTGTCGTCTCCGATCTCGACCACCGTGTCCTCGCCGCCGTAGCCCAGGTGCTGGGGCGCCTCCCCCACGGAGGAGAACTGGTAAATTCTGTTCCGGCGACCAATGCGGGTCCGGCCGCTGACGACCACGTGCGGCCCGATCCAGGTGCCATCCCCGACGGAGGCGCTGCCGGAGACGATGGAGAAAGGTCCCACTGTGACGTTCTCGCCGATCTCCGCGCCGGGCTCGATGACTGCGCGCTCGTCGATCACGGTGCCGGGTCCCCTGCCGAACCGGCAGTCAGTGGGCGGTGGGTGGCGGAATGCGGACCATGTACCGGAGTTGGACGGACGGCGGGCGACACTCAGCCCATATCCTTGTAGGTGAACATCAACTGCGCTGCGCAGCACAGTTGGCCGTCGACCCTGGCTTCGCCGCCGCATTTCCACATGTTCTTGATCCGGCGCAGGATCCTGACTTCGAAGTCGAGGCGGTCACCGGGCTCCACGGGCCGCTTGAAGCGCGCGGAATCGATGCCGGTGAAATAGTAGAGCCGATTGTCATTCGAACCTTCGCTCAGATCGTGGCTGGCGAGTATCGCGCAGGCCTGGGCCATGGCCTCCACGATCAGGACCCCGGGCATGACCGGCCGGTAGGGGAAATGCCCCTGGAAATACGGCTCGTTGAAAGTGATGTTCTTGAATGCCGTCAACGATGCGCCTTTTTCCACATTCGTCACGCGGTCGATGAGCAGGAATGGATAGCGATGGGGAAGATAATTCTTGATTTCATGTATGTCCATCGTCGTTTCCATTGAATCGTCCCGTGTGTTATTCGCCCTGGGCGCGGAGTTTTTCCAGTATCGTCTCGGTCATATCGATCTGGTCGCCCGCGAACACCACCGCAGGCTCGTGCAGGATCAGGTCATAGGACTCCTGCTTGGCGATCTCGACGATCGCCTTGATGACGATCTTCTGCAGCGCATTCAGCTCTTCGTTGCGCCGGAGGTTGTAGTCTTCCCGGAACTCGCTCGTGGCCCGCCTCAGGGCGCGGCGCTTGTCCCTGAGCTCGAGCTCCTTGCTGTTGCGCTCGGATTCCTCCAGCACGAGCTCGTTCTTGATCAGGTCCTCCTCGAGCTTCTGGACCTCCTCGCGCATGGCCCGGATTTCCCGGTCGCGCGGGCCGAATTCCTCTTCCAGCTTCCTCAGCGCCGCCTCGCCCTGGGGGGCGTTCTCGATGACCCGGCCGACGTTGACGAAGCCCACTTTCAGGTCGGTGTCCTGGGCCGTCGCAGCCCCTGTGCCGGCGAGGCACATCACCAGCACGGTAAAAACCGAAACCCTGAATGCGTTCGACAAAACGCCCGTTGCTCGATATGGACTCATAAGCAGAATTAACTCCTCCACACAATTTAGGGCACTTCCAAAAATGCGCAATTTCCGAGATGGCTGCGTCAGCGCCGTGCTCGAATCCTCATTTACTTAACGCAGACCGCGCTTCTGCACGCGGTGCTTCCCTGCTCTCACGAAAAACTCACTATTTCTTGAAGCGCCCTTTAGTGGCCTCCGGGCGCGTGAATCCGGCTCTCTAACGGCCTTCGAGCGCACCGCCTCGATCCACCGCGACAACCCGTTCCTCTACTGGAAGAACCGCCCCAGCGTAAACTGGATCCGTTGCGTATCATCGCCGGGCTTGTCGTTCAGCGGCTCCGCGATGCTGATCGCCAGCGGACCGAGCGGCGAGAACCAGCTGAAGGAAATGCCCGCCGAATAGCGTACCTCGTCGAAGTCGATATCATCGCCGGGGCCGTAAACCTGCCCGCCGTCGACGAACAGCCCGATACGCTTGTCCTGTCCGGCGTCGCCGGGCAACGGCACCTGGAGCTCGAAATTGCCCAGGATGCGCCGGTCGCCCCCCAGAGCCTCCGGAGTCGGACCGCTGTCCCGCGGGCCCAGCGAGCGGGCGTCGAAGCCGCGCACCGTGTTGGCGCCGCCGGCGAAAAAGTTCTCGAAAAAAGGCAGCTCGTCGTTCTTGCCGTAGCCGTCGCCATACCCCACCTCGGCGCTCGCTTTCACTATCAGGAAATCCGAAAGCCGGACAAAGGTATCATTCCGGGCGGTGAGCTTATAGTACTCGAGGTCGCTGGGCGGCGAGGAAACTTCCCAGGAGAAGCGCTGGATACTCCCGCGGCTCGGGAACAGCTTGCTGTCCCGCGTATCGTGGGTGAAATTGCCGATGAACTTGAAGATGTCGTTCTGCGGCGAATCGTCGATCACGTCCAGGATCTCGTCGGGGGTGTCCAGCGTCGACTTCAGGTCCACTCTCTCGAACTGGGCGCCGACATTGATGTTGGTGAACTCGCTGAGCGGAAACCCGAAGTCCATCCCGCCGCCGAGAGTGTCGGTGACGTAAGCCGCGGTATCCGCCTCCGCGGCGTCGATCTTGCGCTGGAAAAGCGTGAAGCCCCGGCTGATGCCGTTGATCGTGTAATACGGATTGAGGTAGCGCAGCTGCATCCGCTCGGTCACCGTCGAGTTGTCGGCAATGAAGCTGACCTCCCTGCCGGTGCCGAACAGATTGGACTGGGTGACCTGCCCCTGGAGCAAAATGCCGTCCGCGTCGGAATAGCCGATACCCAGCAGCAGGCTGCCCGTGGAGCGCTCCTCGACATTGATATTCACGTCCACCTGGTCCGGGCTGCCGGGCACCGGCGGCGTCTCGATGCTTACCCGGTTGAAATACCCGGTGCGGTCCAGGCGCGTCTTGGACCGCTGGACCTTGCGGGTGGAGTACCAGCCTCCTTCCATCTGCCGCAGCTCCCGGCGGATCACCTCGTCCCGGGTGACGCGGTTGCCGGTAATGTTGATTCGCCGCACGTAGACCCGCCGGCCCGGATCCACCACGAGATCCAGGGAGACGGACTGGTCCTCCTCATCGACCCGGGGAATGGCGTTCACGTTGGCGAACGCGTAGCCGTCGTCCCCGAGCCGGTCCGAGATCGCGGTGCGGGATTCGCTGACGTCGCGCTGGGAATACACCTGTCCTGGCTTGATGGTCACCAGGTTCACCAGCTCCTCCTCCGGCACCACCAGCCTGCCCTTCACGGCAAAATCGGACACCGTGTACTGCTCGCCCTCGTTGACGTTGACCGTCACGAAGATATCCTCCTTGTCCGGCGAGATGGTGACCTGGGTGGATTCGACCTCGAAATTCAGGTAACCCTTGTCCTGGTAGAAGCTGCGCAGGGATTCGAGGTCCGCCTGCAGCTGCTGGCGGGAGTATTCGTCCTTGGGGGAGAAGAAAAGCAGCCGCCGCTTGGTGGAAAGCTCGAACTCATCCTTCAGATCGCTGTCGGAAAACGCCTCGTTGCCGACGATATTGATCCGTTTGATTCTGGCCGTATCCCCCTCGCGCACCTTGATCGCCACGTCAACACGGTTGTTCTCCAGCGGTGTCACCTCGGTCTCGATGTCCGCGGCGTATTTGCCGATGGAAAAGTACTGGGACTTGAGATCCTGAACCACCTTGTCCAGCAGCGAGGGATTGAACACCCGGCCCTTGCCGAGACCCAGGCCGTTCAGACCCTCCAGGGTCTGCTCCTCATCCAGCTCGTCCACCCCCATCAGCTCCACGTTGGCGATCGACGGGCTTTCCCGCACGGTGACGACAAGAGTGGTACCGTCCCGGCCGATCACCACGTCCTCGAAGAATCCCGTTCCAAACAGGGCCTTGATCGCCTCGCGGACGATTTCGTCGTCCACCTCGTCGCCAACCTTGACCGGCAGATAGTTGTACACGGTGCCGGAGGACACCCGCTCCAGCCCCTCTACCTTGATATCCTCCACCACGAAAGGATCGATCGCCTGGGCCGGGAGCACAAACCCGAGGAGGAGAATCAGCCCTAAGTAGAATTTTTTCATTGTAAAGCCTGTCTGGTCGCGAAGATGGCGGTGAGCGTCAGCGAGTCCCGGTCACTGCAGCAGCCGGACTATATCATTATAAAAAGCCAAACTCATAAGCAGAAACAGCATCGCCAGCCCGATCTGCTGTCCCCACAGCATCACCTGCTGAGACGGGGGCGAACCGGTCACGGCCTCCATCGCGTAGTACAGAAGGTGTCCGCCGTCCAGCACCGGGATCGGCAGGAGATTGAGGATTCCCAGACTGATGCTGACGATGGCAAGGAACAGAAAGAACCTGTCCCAGCCGATCTGGACGGTATCGCCGGCAAACTGCGCTATGGTCAACGGACCGCTGATGTTTTTCGCCGATACCTCCAGGGTCACGATCTTGGCGAGCATTTTCAGCGTCAAAACAGACATTACCCATACGCTTCCCGCACTCTTTGCAACGGATTCCACCGGCCCGTAGCTCAGGTGTACACGATATTCCTCCGGCAGGGACACGGGCTGCGGCGAAATGCCGATGCGCCCGACGGTTCCGTCCCCGGTCTCCACCGCCTCCGGCCGCAGCTCGACTTCGCGGCGGTCGCCGTCGCGTTCCAGCACCACCGTGGTTTCCCGGCCCGCGAGGGGCTGCACGGCCTCCACCAGCGCCCGCCAGCCGTCCACCGGCGTGCCGCCCACGGAAACGAGCCGGTCGCCGGACTGAAGGCCCGCGGCCGCCGCCGGGGAGCCTTCCTGCACGGCGCCGACGACGGCGGGAATCTCGGGCACGTAGCCGTAGAGCCCGACGCCGTTTTCCAGAAGGCCGGCATCGAGCTCGCGCAGGGGCAGCCGGTCGAGATAGAGCTGGCGCATAGCGGTGTCGCCCTCAGGGGTGCGAACCCGAACCGGGACCTGATTGCGTGCCAAGGCCTGATTGAACAGGTAAAGCCGATGTTCATTCCAGCTGCGGGTCTCTTTGCCGTCAATAGCGAGAATCTCATCACCGACCCGGAAGCCGCCGCGCTCCGCCAGGGAGTCCTCCACCACCGCCCCGACCACGGGTTTCACGCCGTCGACCCCGGCCATGAATACGAACCAGTAGGCCACCAGGGCGAACAGGAAATTGAACAGCGGCCCGGCCACCACCACCGCCGTGCGGCGCCACAGGCGCTGGCGATTGAAGGCCCGGTGGGCTTCGTGCTCGGGCACGTCCGGGTTCTCGGTTTCGTCAAGCATCTTGACGTACCCCCCCAGCGGCAGGGCGGCAATGACGTATTCGACGCCGTCCTTTCCCATCCGCGACCACAACGGCCGGCCGAAGCCGATGGAGAACCGGAGCACTTTGATCCCGAGCTGCCGCGCGACCCAGAAGTGCCCGAACTCGTGAACGGCCACCAAGAGACCGATGGCCAGAATGAATCCGCCGATGCTGAATAGAAAATCGGTCATGGGTTTGCGATGCGTGACTCGTAATCGGTGATGCGTAAGCCGGGGGCTGGGGCCCGGCGCCGGCGATCGATGGTCAAAAGTACCCGGAAAGCGTAAACCATATCACGTGGGGGTTGGAGCGAACCACCAGACCCATCCCAGTACGAAAAATGGCGCGGCCGCCGTCATGCTGTCGATGCGGTCCAGTACACCGCCGTGACCCGGCAGCAATCCCCCACTGTCCTTCACTGCGGCCAGGCGCTTCCAGTTGCTTTCGAACAGGTCGCCGCCTACCGATACCAGAACCACCACCAGGCTCCATGCCACCAGCCCGGCCCACGCTGCGGCGCCGGCGTCCCGGTACAGGGCGAACCCGGCAGCCACGAGCACCGCCGCCGCCGCCGCACCCAGGACGCCCTCGACGGTCTTGCCCGGGCTGATGGCGGGCGCCAGCTTGCGGCGCCCCCATCGCCGGCCGGCGAAGTACGCGCCGGTATCCGCCGCCCAGATCAGCAGAAACAGCATCAACGCCGCCGCCGGCTCCAGGCGCTGGAGCATGCTGATCGCCAGCCACGCCGGGACCAGCACGCCGGCACCGCTCAGCAGGCGCAGCGGCCGGGGCCAGCGGATGAGATCGTGGTGTCGGTGTCGATACAGGCCGGCCGCCACCGCCACCCAGGCGAGACACGCCAGCATGAACAGGGGCTCGGCAAGACTGTCCCGGAAAAAGTACACCGCCGCCATGAGCACCCCGGTGCCGGCGACGGCGCCGGTCTTCGCCGCGGTCCCTTCGTAGCCGGACAGGGTGACCCATTCCCAGGCCCCCGCCAGGACGATGAAGCCGATCAGTATGGTGAACCAGCCGCCGGGGAGCTTGAGTACAGCGAGCACGAACAGCGGCGCCAGGACCGCCGCCGTCAGGACTCTATTAAGCATTATTGGCTTTTAAGCATTATTGGCTTTTCTGGATGCCTGTATCTGGTCCCCGGTCTGGCCGAACCGGCGCTGCCGCCGGGCGAAGGAGGCGAGCGCCTCGTCGAAGGCCGCGTCGTCGAACTCGGGCCAGAGCGTCTCGGTGAAATACAACTCGGTGTACGCGAGCTGCCACAACAGGAAGTTGCTGATCCGCTGCTCGCCGCCGGTGCGTATGAACAGATCCGGCTCGGGCAGGAACCGGGTGCTCAGGTGATCTTCGATGGTGGCCGAGGTCACGTCAGCTTCGGACAGCTCGCCGTTGACGACCTTGCGGCAGACCATGGCGCAGGCCTGCTCAATGTCCCAGCGGCCGCCGTAGTTGGCGGCGATGGTGAGGTTCAAGCGCCGGTTGTCCCGGGTCAGCGCCTCGGCGCGCTCCACCAGCAGGCGAATCCTGGAGCTGAACCGGGAAAGGTCCCCCACGACACGCAGCCGGACCTGGTTCTCGTGCAGACGCCGCGCCTTGTTCTCCAGGGCGTTGGTGAACAGCTCCATGAGCAGATTGACTTCGGTGGGCGGCCGCCGCCAGTTCTCGCTGGAGAAGGCGAACAGGGTGAGGTAGGGCACGTCGCGGTCGACACAGCGCTTGACGATGTTCCTGACGGATTCCAGGCCCTGGCGGTGGCCGGCGATCCGCGGAAGCCCTCGCCGGTTCGCCCACCTCCCGTTGCCGTCCATGATGATGGCGACATGGTTCGGGGTATCCGTATTATCGGGTATTTCTTCGGTGGAGCTCGGAAACTGCCTCTCGTCGGCCATGGGAACGATCCCTTTGTATCTATCGATATTGTTCGCTGTAGAGCACTTTTGAAAATGCGCTATTTCCGAGATAGCGGCGTCTGCGCCGTGCTCGAATCCTCATTGACTTCAACTAAACTGCGGCACTGCGCGCAGTGCCTCCTTGCTTTCACGAAAAAATCACTGATTTCAGAAGCACCCTACAAGTCTAGTTTCATATCTCGAGGATTTGTTTTTCTTTTTCGGCCAGCATTTCGTCGATCCTTGTGACACTGTCGTCCGTCAGCTTCTGGATCTCGTCCAGCGCCCGCTTCTCCTCGTCCTCGGCGATTTCCTTTTTCTTCATCAGCTCCTTGAGGTGGGCGTTGGCGTCCCGGCGGATATTCCGGATCGCGACCTTGCCGTTCTCTCCTTCCTGGCGGACCAGCTTGTTCATTTCCTTGCGGCGCTCCTCGGTGAGCGCGGGCAGCGGAATGCGGATGACTTCCCCGGCGGTGGACGGATTCAGGCCGAGGTCGGCCTCCTGGATCGCCTTCTCCACCACCGGCACCATCTTCTTCTCCCACGGGTTGACCGACAGCGTGCGGGCATCCATGACGCTGACGGTGGCCACCTGGTTCAGCGGGGTCGGGTTGCCGTAGTACTCCACGGTGATGTGGTCCAGCAGCGAGGTGTTCGCTCGTCCGGTCCGGATCTTGGCCAGCTCGTCGCTGACGGTCTCGATGCTCTTCTTCATGCGCGTGCGTGCGTCTTTGACAATACCCTCTTTAGTCATCATTCACCTCGTTCGATACCAGCGTTCCGACGTCTTCCCCCAGGACCACCCGCTTGAAGCTGCCCGGCCGGCTCATTGTAAATACCCGCAGCGGCATATTGTGCTCCTGGCACAGGGCGAAAGCGGTGGCGTCCATAACCTTGAGCTGCTTCTCCAGCGCTTCGGCATAGGTAAGTCGATGATAGCGCACCGCGTCCCGATTGCGCTTGGGGTCGGCGTCGTAGATGCCGTCCACCTGGGTGGCCTTCAGCAGAACGTCCGCTTCGGTCTCCACCGCCCGCAGGCTCGCCGCCGTGTCCGTGGTGAAAAACGGGTTGCCGGTGCCGGCGGCGAAAATCACGATCCGCCCCTTTTGAAGATGCTTGATGGCTCGTTCACGGACGTAGGGCGCAGTCACCGGCGATATCGGAATCGCCGACTGGACCCGGGCCTCGATGCCGGATTTCTGCAGCGCCTGCTGGATGGCGATCGCGTTGATCACCGTGGCCAGCATGCCCATGTAGTCCGCGGCCGCGCGCTCGATGCCCGATTCCTCGGCCCGCACGCCGCGGAAAAAGTTGCCGCCGCCTATGACAATGCCGATTTCAACGTGGAGAGCCGCTACGGACGCGATCTCCCGGCACACGTGGTCCAGGGTTGCCGTATCGATACCGAAGCCCTGGTCGCCGCTCAACGCCTCGCCGCTGAGTTTCAGCAGCACCCGGCGGAAAACGGGCTCCGGGGCCAACTACTCGCCCTGGGCCTGGGCCATCACTTCCGAGACGAAGTCATCCTCGCGCTTCTCGATCCCCTGCCCCACCTCCAGGCGGTGAAAGGCCAGCACCCGGGCCTGTTCGGCCTTCAGGAGCTTGGCCACGGTCTGGTCGGGGTCCTTGACATAGGGCTGGCCGAGCAGCGTGATCTCGTTGAGGTATTTCTGCAGCCGGCCCTGGACCATCTTTTCCACGATATTGTCCGGCTTGCCGCTTTCCCGGGCCTGGGCGGCGAAAATCTCCTTCTCCGCGTCGAGAGTCTCCTGGGGAACCTCGTCGGGCTCGATGAACTGCGGCTGGCTGGCGGCGATATGCATCGCCAGGTCCTTGCCCAGGTCATCGCGACCGCCTTCCACCGCCACCAGCACGCCGATGCGCGTGCCATGTGTATAGGCCCCGATCCGGGCGCCGTCCGGCGCATCCAGGATCTGGAAGCGGCGCACGGAAATCTTCTCGCCGATCTTGTTGATGAGATCGACGCGAGCCTCCTCGACGGTCTGGCCGCCCCCGGACAGCTTCAGGCCCGACAACGCCTCGACATCCGCCGGCTGCGCCTCGAGCACGGTCGCCGCCACGGCCCGCGCAAATGCCTGGAAGTTGTCGTCCTTGGCGACGAAGTCCGTCTCGCAGTTGACTTCCACCAGGACGCCCGTGGCCCCATCGCCGCCCAGCGCCGACAGTACGACGCCCTCCGCGGCAATCCGCCCGGCCTTCTTATCCGCTTTGGCGGCGCCTTTCTTTCTCAATGCCTCGATCGCGGCGTCCATATCGCCGTCCGCCTCGGTCAATGCATTCTTGCATTCCATCATGCCCGCGCCGGTCCGATCGCGGAGCTCTTTAACCATGCTGGCTGTTATGGCCATGACTCTTCAATGCCTCTGCGCGCTGTTAACCACTGGTAAGTTTCCTGGCCTGCTCGACCCATTCCTCGCGCTGAATGCGCCCCTTCAGGGCCAGTTGTTCGTCGACCTTCTCGACGTCCGCGTCCGTCCACGCGGCCACCTGGGCCACGGTCGTCACGCCGATACCGGCCAGCTTGGCGGAGATTACCGGCCCCACCCCGTTGATCCGGCTCAGCTCGTCCGGGGCCGCGCCCTCGTCGCCGGCGGGCGCCCCGGACGCCGGCGCCTCAACGGACGCGGCGGCCGGCTGTTCCACCGGCTGTTCCACCGGCTGCTCCACCGGCTGCTCCACCGGCTGCTCCACCGGCTGCTCCACCGGCTGCTCGGCAACGGCCTCGGCCGGCTTGTCCGCCGCCGCCGGCGCCGCAGCCTTGCCGGCAGGTTTCTTAGCGGCAGTCTTCGCAGTGGTCCTGGGCTTGCGCGGCGTGGTATCCACGGGCACGACCTCGCCCTGCTCGTTCACCTCGACGTAGTCTTCCTCGCCGAACTGCTCCGGCATGGCGGCCTTCCCGGCTTCCCGGCCCTCGATGATGGCATCGGCGACGGCATTGACGTACAGCTTGATGGCGCGGATGGCATCGTCGTTCCCTGGAATGATGTAGTCGATCCCGTCGGTGTTGCAGTTGGTGTCCACCACCGCCACCACCGGAATCCCGAGCTTGCGGGCCTCGGACACGGCGATGTACTCCTGCTTGACGTCGATGATGAACATCGCGTCGGGGAGCCCGCCCATATCCTTGATCCCCGCCAGGGAGCGGTTCAGCTTTTCATACTCCCGGTGCAGCTCCAGGGCCTCTTTCTTGTTCACCGCGTACAGGCTGCCGTCGGCGATCTGCGCCTCCAGGTCCTTGAGCCGGTCGATGGAGTTCTTGACGGTCTTGAAATTGGTCATCATGCCGCCCAGCCAGCGGTGCGTCACGTAGGGGGATCCGCAGCGCTGGGCCGCTTCCTCCATGTGCTTGCTGGCAGCCCGCTTGGTGCCGACGAACAGAATCTTCCCCCGGTTCGAAGCCATTTTCCCGAGGAAATTCATGGCCTCCTCGAACAGGGGCAGGGTCTGTTCCAGGTTGATGATATGAATCTTGTTGCGCTCCCCGAAAATATAGGGGCGCATCTTGGGGGACCAGTAGCGGGTCTGATGGCCGAAATGGACGCCGGCCTCCAGCATCTGCCGCATGGTGACTTGAGACATGATCGATTTTCTCCGTTTCGGGTTAATACAAACCACGAGACCGGACGACCGTCGATCCACCACTGGTGGTGGACACCCGGACAGCCGCCGAAATTCGGCCCGTGAGCGGATTTTGGGGCACTCGGTTTCCCGCCGCGATGACGCTGCGGAACCGCTTGTGCTCCCTTGGTGCAACACTCGAATGGCGGGTCCGCGGGGGGACCCTCAATGGCGCGCGTTTATATCACAACGGCCCGGGTGCCGCAATGTGCATGCGGAGACTGGAAACGGCACTGACCCGCACAACAGTAACCGCATTCAACCCGAGTCCGCCCACCTTGGCGAGCTCCACTCGCAGGCCGTGAACCGGATTGGGAACCCGCCCCAGGGAGTGGGGCCGGTGCTGGGGGCCGTCTCCCAGGGCTCTCGAAAACAGGGATGTTTGAGCGAGAGCGTACACGGATGTATTCACAGCGGCCCTGGGGGACGGCCCCCAGCACCGGCCTTATCGACCATGCGGCTATCCAAATCGAACTGATGCCGGCAGCAGCCTGGCGGGACAGAATGGGCCCCGGATGGTGTAGGATTCGTCTCTCAGCCAACGACGCCCCCGGCGTCATTCGACAGACCCGACAGCAGCAACACCGAATCCGCCCGCAATATGGCCATCACCATCAAGAACTCCCAGGAAATCGAGAAAATGCGCGTCGCCGGACGGCTGGCGGCGCAGGTTCTCACCATGATCGAGCCCCACGTCCGGCCCGGGATCACCACCGCCGAGCTGGACGCCGTCTGCCACCGCTATATCGTGGATGAGCTGGATGCCGTGCCCGCACCCTTGAACTACCGGGGCTTTCCGAAATCCGTGTGCACGTCCGTCAACCACGTGGTGTGCCACGGCATCCCGGGCAACAAGAAGCTGAAGGCCGGCGATATCATCAACATCGACATCACGGTGATCAAGGACGGGTTTCACGGCGACACCAGCCGGATGTTCTACGCGGGCGAGCCTTCGATTCTCGCCGACCGGCTCTGCCGCGTCACCCGGGAATGCATGCTCAAGGGGATCGAGATCGTCAAGCCGGGCACCCAGCTCGGCGACATCGGGCACATCATCCAGGGCCATGCCGAGGAGCACAACTTCTCGGTGGTCCGGGAGTATTGCGGGCACGGCATCGGCCGGGAATTTCACGAGGACCCCCAGGTGCTGCACTACGGCCGCCCCGGCACCGGCGTGGCGCTGGAACAGGGGATGACCTTCACCATCGAGCCCATGATCAACGCCGGGGCCAGGGAAACCCGGGTGCTGAACGACCAGTGGACCGTCGTCACCCGCGATCACAGCCTGTCGGCGCAATGGGAGCATACGATTCTCGTGACCGGGGACGGCCACGAGATCCTCACCGTGGACCGCTGATTCGCCGTCGCACGTGTACTTCCCGAAATCCAGACTGTTCGACCGCCGGGACTTCGAGAACCGCCTCGAGCGTTCGGAGGACCATATCGCCCTGTTCCGCGAAGCCATCCAGGCGGGCCGGGACGTGCTCCGTCAGCAGCACGAGTCCGGTGCCTCGGCCCCCATCATCGTGGCGCACCATGCCTGGCTGATCGACCGCATTCTCCACTACGCGTGGCGGATCCACGCCGGCGTTCTCAGCGATACGCCGATTGCCCTGGTTGCCGTCGGGGGCTACGGCCGCTGCGAGCTGCATCCGTATTCCGACATCGATCTCATGGTTCTGCTGTCGCGCGACGACTACAAGCGGGTCCAGGGTTTCGTGGAAACGTTCCTGAGCTTTCTCTGGGACATCGGGCTGGAAGTCGGGCACAGCGTCCGTTCACTGGAAGACTGCGTGCAGGCGGCGAAGCGGGATATCACGGTCGCCACCAATGTCATGGAATCGCGGCACCTGGAGGGCGACCGGGACCTGGTCGAGGCCATGCAGGCCCGGACCGGGTCGGGGCGGATATGGAAGCCCACGGATTTCTTCAGGGCCAAGCTGGAGGAGCAGCAGGCGCGCCATCTCAAATACGACGACAGCGCCTACGACCTGGAGCCCAACATCAAGGAAGGGCCCGGCGGCCTGCGGGACCTGCAGACGGTGGTCTGGGTGCTGAAGCGGCGCTACGGCATCACCGAGCTGAAGCAGCTCATCGACAACCATTACCTCACCGACGGCGAATACCGCCAGCTCATCCGCGGCCGGAACTTCCTCTGGAAGCTGCGCATCGGGCTGCACTACACCGCGGGACGCTGCGAGGACCGGCTGCTGTTCGATCACCAGCGGGTACTGGCGGACGAATTCGGCTACCGGGACAACGCCAATCATCTGGCCGTGGAGCAGCTGATGAAGCGCTACTACCGCACGGTCAAGGATCTGCGGCTGCTCAACGAGATCCTGCTGCAGCACTACGAGGAGGAGAACAGCTCCCGGCGGGCATCCAGGGTCAGGCATATCAACGAGCGCTTCCAGTCCTACGGCGGCTACCTGGAGACGCGCCATGACGACACCTTTGAGACCCACCCTTCCGCCCTGCTGGAGCTGTTCCTGCTGCTCCAGCAGCACGAAAACCTGAAAGGGGTGCGGGCGAGCACTATCCGGCAGCTGCGCGCCAGTCTGTACCTGATCGACAACGAGTTCCGCAACGATCCGCACTGCAAGGACCTGTTCATGCAGATCATGAAGCAGCCGTCCGGCCTCACCCACGCCCTCAGGCGCATGAATGCCTACGGCGTGCTCGGCAGCTATATCCCCGTGTTCGGCGGCATCGTCGGCCAGATGCAGCACGACCTGTTCCACGTCTACACCGTGGACGCGCATTCCCTGTTCGTGGTCCGCAACCTGCGCCGCTTCGCCATCGACAAACACGCCGACGAGTTTCCCCTGGCCAACCGCATCATGGCCCATATCGACAAGCCGGAGCGGCTCTACCTGGCGGGCCTGTTTCACGATATCGCCAAGGGCCGGGGCGGCGACCATTCCGTGCTGGGGGAAAAGGACGCCGTGCAATTCTGCCAGCGCCACGACATGAGCGACTACGACGCCCGCTTCGTCGGCTGGCTGGTCCGCCACCACCTGATGATGTCCTACACCGCCCAGCGCAAGGACATCACCGACGCGGACGTGATCCGGGAGTTCGCGGAAAGCGTCGGCGACCAGGACCACCTCAACAACCTGTACCTGCTGACCATTGCCGACATCCGCGGCACCAGCCCCCACGTGTGGAATGCCTGGAAAGGCCGTCTGCTGGAGGACCTGTACCACGCCGCCACCCGCTCCATACGACACGGCCTGAGCGTACCCCAGGACACGGCCGAGCGGGTGACGGACATCCGCGAGGCGGTCCGGTCCCAGATCGGGGAGCGCGTCGTCAGCGCCGCGCAGCTCGCGTCATTCTGGGACGCGCTGCCCTCGGACTACTTTCTCCGGTACTCCGCAGACGACCTCGCCTGGCACCTGGAATCCATAGCCGCCAGCCGGGCCATCGACCTGCCCCTGGTGGCGGTGCGCTTTCGGCCCCGGCTGGACGCCCTGGTTTTCCTCATCTATGCGCCGGAGTCCGAGCAGTTGCTGAGCCTGGTGACAAAGGGGTTCGAGCGCATGAACCTGAACATCGCCGACGCCAAGATCCACGCCACCAGCGCGGGGTTTGCCCTGTATACCTTCGTGGCGCTGGAGGAAGGCCTGTCGGACGGGATGGACAAGACCCACATCGAGCATCTCCAGTCACAGCTCCGGCAGCGGATCATCCGCGACCCGGATCCGGACTTCGAGAAGGTCCACCGCCTGCCGCGCAAGCTCAAACATTTCAACATCCAGACCCACGTGGATTTTTCCCAGACGGCCCATCACACGGTGATGGAGGTGGTGGCCCTGGACCAGCCCGGACTGCTGCACCGGGTATCGCGGTGCCTGCTCCAGTGCAAGGTGCATCTGCTCACCGCCAAGATCGCCACCTTCGGCGAGCGGGTCGAGGACGTGTTTTTCATCACGGACCGCGACGGCAACCCGGTGACGGACGCGGAACAGCTGGCATGCCTGCGGGACAGTATACTGCAGACACTGAAAGTGCCCGGGACGGAGGAATCGAGCAGAGCGGCGAATGCCTGAGGTGTCGCAGCGACGGGCCGCAGCCCGCGACGATTCGGAACAATGTTTGTCAACGTTCAACCCGCCGGTAGCATTGCAATATTCAGCGATCCACGGATCGTGGTTCGATTTGAGTACCGGTGCCAGAGAATGGGCCAGTGCCGGGGACCGTCCCCCAGGGCCGCTGTGAATACATCCCTGTACGCTCTCGCTCAAACATCCCTGTTTTCGAGAGCCCTGGGGGACGGTCCCCGGCACTGGCCACCACGATTATATGGCTTCTGAAATCGTGCCCCTGGCCGCAGGGCGCTGAATAGAGCAATTTCTGAGGCGGGTTACACTAGGGAAACTCTGAATTGATCAGAGTTTCCCTAGTGCGACACACCGGATAACAAGCAAGAAGGAGTAAAACCACACCAATGTCCGACATGATCCAGACCATCGAAAGCGCCTTCGAGAACCGTGCCGAGTTGCGCCCGGACAACGTACCGTCGGAGTTGCGGGAGGCGGTTGCCGGGGCCATCGAACAGTTGAACACCGGCACCAGCCGGGTGGCGTACAAGGCAGACGGCGAGTGGCACGTCAATGAATGGCTGAAGAAGGCCGTGCTGCTGTCCTTCCGCATCCAGGACAACCGGGTCATCGAAGGCGGCTTCACCCGCTACTTCGACAAGGTGCCCCTCAAGCTCGGGGAATACGATGACCGGCGCTTCCGGGAGGGGGGGTTCCGGGTGGTGCCGCCGGCGACGGTCCGCGAGGGGGCGTACATCGCCCGCAACGTGGTGCTGATGCCGAGCTACGTCAACATCGGCGCCTACGTCGGCGAGGGCACCATGGTGGATACCTGGGCCACCGTCGGTTCCTGCGCCCAGATCGGACACAACGTGCACCTGTCCGGCGGGGTCGGCATCGGCGGCGTCCTGGAGCCGCTCCAGGCGACCCCCACCATCATCGAGGACGACTGCTTCATCGGCGCCCGCAGTGAAGTGGTCGAAGGCGTGATCGTCGGCGAGGGCTCGGTCATCTCCATGGGGGTCTTTCTGGGCCAGAGCACCCGCATCCTCGACCGCGAAACCGGCGAGATCCATCACGGCCGGGTGCCCCCCGGATCGGTGGTGGTGTCCGGCTCCCTGCCCGCCAGGGACGGCAGCCACAGCCTCTATTGCGCGGTAATCGTGAAAAAAGTCGATGCCAAAACCCGCGCCAAGGTGGGGATCAACGAACTGCTGAGAACCACATAGGGCCGGCCGTCGATGGACGACACCCTGTCGCTGGCCCGGACCCTGATCCGCAAGCCTTCGGCCACCCCCGACGACGCCGGATGCCAGGAGATCCTCGGGGAACGCCTGGCGTCGCTGGGTTTCACCGTCGAGTCCATGCCGTTCGGACAAGTGTCGAACCTCTGGGCCCGGCTGGGCGATGATGCGCCCCTGGTGGTGTTCGCCGGTCACACGGACGTGGTGCCGACCGGACCGCTGGCATCCTGGGCGTTCGATCCGTTCGCCGCAACCATCGACGACGGCATGCTCTACGGCCGCGGCGCGGTGGACATGAAGTCCTCCCTGGCCGCCTTCGTCACCGGCATCGAGAGCTTCCTGTCGGAATCCGAGGGATTCCAGGGCTCCATCGGGGTGCTCATCACCTCCGACGAGGAAGGCCCCGCCGTGGACGGCACCGTCCGGGTCGTCGAAACGCTGAGCGGGCGCGGCGAGCACATCGACTACTGCGTCGTCGGCGAGCCCAGCTCCAGCGAGACGCTCGGTGACACCATCAAGAACGGACGGCGGGGCTCGCTGAGCGGCTCGTTGACCGTTCACGGCGTTCAGGGACACGTGGCCTACCCCGATACCGCCGACAATCCGGTACACCGCTTCGGTCCGGCGCTCCACGAGCTCGGTGAAACCATCTGGGACGAGGGCAACGATCACTTTCCCCCCACGACGTTCCAAATCTCCAGCATCCATGCCGGCACCGGCGACGCCAACAATGTCATCCCCGGGGAGCTGCGCGTCGAGTTCAACCTGCGGTTCGGCACCGCCAGCACGCCCGAGAGCCTGAAGGCCAGGATCGAGTCCGTGCTGCGCAGCCATTCCCTGCGTTATGATCTGCAATGGCGGCTGTCCGGCGAACCATTCCTCACGGCGGAGGGCCGACTGATCGACGCCGTCCAGCGGGCAGCGGATGAAAGCCTGGGAATCACGCCGGCGCTGTCGACCGCAGGGGGTACGTCCGACGGTCGGTTTATCGCTCCCGTCGGGGCGCAGGTGGTGGAGCTTGGACCGGTGAACGCCACCATACATAAAATTAACGAGTGCATCGATATCGGGGATCCCGATCGCCTGAGCCGTGTGTACTGGCGGATATTGAATCATCTACTACGATAAGACGGCATGATATATACACACGACAACATCGAGCTGGACATGGCCATGGCCACCGACGTCGGCCGGATCCGCCAGCGCAACGAGGACGAGGTGCGGATCCTCCCGGAAGCCGGTGCGGCGCTGCTGGCGGACGGAATGGGCGGGCACCAGGCCGGCGATGTCGCCGCCCGCCTGGCCATCGATGTCATCGCCGAGGAGATCCAGAAAAACGACCATGCCGACGAGCAGGCCCTGAGCCAGTGGATCGAGGCAGCCAACCAGGCTATCCGCGGGGTGGCAAGCACGCATTCCGAATACCGGGGGATGGGGGCCACTATCGTCGTCACCGTCTGCCGGGATGACCGGCTGCTGTTCTGCCATGTCGGCGACTCGAGGCTCTACGGCCTCTGGGACGACTCCCTGCACCAGCTCACCGAGGACCATACCCTGGTCCAACAGTATATCAACGAAGGCATGATCTCGACGACCGAGGGCAAAACCTGGGCGGGCCGCAACCTGTTGATCAAGGCCCTCGGTATCGAGGACGCCATCAGCCCCACCTCGGGCCAGGCCAACCTGCGGAGTGGACAGACCTATTTGCTGTGCTCGGACGGCCTCACGGACCCGCTCAGCGACGAGCAGATCACGGAGATCCTCTCGAGTCCCGGTCAGTCCGCCCAGGAGCTGGCCGATGAGCTGGTAACCCAGGCCAACGCGAACGGCGGCCCGGACAACGTGACCGTGGCCGTCATCCGGACGCGGGGCAAGCCGGGCCCCGGTGGCTAGCCCACCCGCCCCGCCGATATGGAGCTGACGCTGTTCAGCCCCGCCGGTGACGGCAGCCGGCGATACATACTGGCCAACGGCGAGACCATCATCGGCCGCCGCCCGGATTGCCGGATCGTTCTCGATGCGCCTTCCATCTCCGCCCGGCATGCCCGCCTTTTCACCGTCGACGGCCATGCGGTGATCCACGGCATCGACGAGGCGTGGCCGGTGTACGTCAACGGCGAGCCAGTGAAACGCCGCGTGCTGGCCGCCGGGGACGATATCGAGCTGGGACCGTACCGGCTGCGCTATACCGACGGCGGCATCACGGAAACGGTGGATTCCGAGCTGCAAACCGCACCCGAACCAGCTCCCGAAACGGCCCCCGGACCCATGGAGAACGGGCCGGCGGACCCTCCGGAGCCGCCAGATCCGGACACCGGCGACCCTGCCGTGACCCCGGCGCATGCATCGCCGTCCGGGGAGGAGCGCGTGGCCGACGCCCCGGCCGTGGCGCAACCGGCGGAACCCATCGCCGCCGCGCCGCCGGAAGTGGAACCAGTCGAGCCGTCGTCCCCCGGCATGGAACCGGAAACGGCCGAAGCCGTCGACCGGGAGCACGCCGATGCGGAATGGGGGATGCCGGACCGGGCCGACACGATCCCGGCGCCAGCCGACAGTCTCCAGCCGGATTTCGAAGACACCAGGAACACGGACCCGGAGCCGGTTGAGCCGGACCCTGCCCTGCCAGCCGAAGACCGACCGGCCGGTACCGAAGAGGCACCGCCGGCCATGGACGACGCGGCGCCCGCGAGCGACGATGACGCGCCGCAGGAGACGCCCGAGGAAGTCGAGTCGGAACGGGCCGGCGGATTCCACCTCGACATCCTCACCGGGATCAACCGGGGACGCCGGGTGTCCCTGACCAACGACCTGGTGGTGTTGGGATTCAACCGCCAGCCCCTGGTGGAAATCCGGAACCACGACGGGGCGCTGTCCCTGCGACGTCTGGATGACGACGCCGCCGCCGAGCTGAATGGCGAAGCGATCACGGCGGAGCCCGGGGAGGCGCAAGCGGACGACATCATTACCCTACAGCGCATCGAAATGCGGATTCACCGGGACCGTCCCTGATACTGCATAACGAAGCCATTGTGGGTCGGGGTTGACGCCCGACATATCAACAGCACGGCGTACTGCAAGATACGGGTTAAAGGCCCATGACCCGGGTGGCCAGTGCCGGGGGGCGTCCCCCAGGGCTGTCGAAAACAGGGATGTTTGAGCCAGAGCGTACACGGATGTATTTACAGCGGCCCTGGGGGACGCCCGCCGGTACTGGCCGATTGCTTGAAGACGGTTCTCAAACCAGACCATTGACCGCAGGTGCTGCCCTGTTCGAACGCCCCGGAGACGCTCTCGAGGTTACTGTCGGGCTTGCGCCCGACCTACATGGGCTTCGTCTTGCCGCTCCTGGCAGCGACGCTGTTAACCAGAACTTCCCTGGTTTTCGCTAGCTGTCGAAGTCGGTCTCCAGGGCATCGCCGATGGTGGCGATTCCGGTGGTGCGCATGCCTTTCGGCACCTGTTTGCCCAGGTTCTCCCGGGGGACCAGCGCACGGGTGAAGCCGAGCTTGTGGGCTTCCCGCAGCCGCTCGACGCCGTGCTGGACCGGACGCACCTCGCCCCCCAGGCCGATCTCGCCGAACACCACCAGGTCCTTGGGCCAGGGCCGGTTGCGAAGGCTGGACACCACCGACAACGCCACCGCCAGGTCCGAGGCCGGCTCGATGACCCGAACCCCGCCCACCACGTTCACGAACACGTCCTGGTCGTAGACGCTGATGCCGCCGTGGCGGTGCAGCACCGCCAGTATCATCGCCAGGCGTGAATGGTCGAGACCGACCGTGAGCCGGCGGGGGTTGGCCAGCGGGCTCTGATCCACCAGGGCCTGGACTTCCACCAGCAGCGGCCGGGTACCCTCCTGGGCGGCCATGACCGTGCGGCCCGGCGACGCGTCCAGGCCGCGGTTGATGAACATGGCGGAGGGATTACTGACCTCCTTGAGCCCCTCCTCGGTCATCGCGAACACACCCAGCTCGTTGACCGCACCGAACCGGTTCTTGATGGCGCGCACCAGGCGGAAGCGGCTGCTCCGGTCGCCCTCGAAGTACAGCACCGTGTCCACCATGTGCTCCAGTACCCGCGGGCCGGCGATGGCGCCCTCCTTGGTGACGTGACCGACGATGATCACCGTCGTTCCGGTCTGTTTCGCAAACCGCACGAGCTGGGCGGCGGTTTCCCTCACCTGGGTCACGCTGCCGGGGGCGGACTGGACCAGCTCCGTGTACAGGGTCTGAATGGAATCGACCACCACGAGGTCCGGCGAGCGATCCCGGCACACGCGGAGCACCGACTCCAGCGAGTTGTCCGCCATGAACCCCAGGCGGGCGTCACCCATACCCAGGCGTCGAGCCCGCAGTGCGATCTGCTGGGGCGATTCCTCCCCCGACACATACAGCGTGTTCAGGCTTTCGCTCATCCTGCCCAGGGTCTGGAGCAGCAGCGTCGACTTGCCGATGCCGGGATCGCCGCCGAGCAGCACCACCGCGCCGTTGACGAGGCCGCCGCCGAGCACGCGGTCCAGCTCGGGGGACTTTGTGGACCGCCGGGCGCCGGATTCGACCTCGATGTCCGCCAGGGCATGAACCGTCGCGGCCTGGAGGGTACCGGAACCACGGCGGGCATCCGGGACCGCGGCCTCCACCAGGGTATTCCAGGCGCCGCAGTCCGGACACTGGCCCGCCCATTTAGCGGCCTGGCCGCCGCATTCGGTGCACTGGAAAAGGGTTCTGGACCTGGCCATCCCGCGGACGCTCCCTAGCCGCGTACCGTCACGACGGCCGGCGGGCCGTCAATTCTCATAGACACGGGGCACGCGGCGCGTCACCCGGGTGACCAGCTCATAGGGGATGGTGGCGGCATGGGCCGCCACCACCGATGCGGGCACGTTCTTGCCCCAAAGCTCCACCCAGTCCCCGATATCTACGTCATCGCGCCCGTCGAGATCGATGGTCATCAGGTCCATGGAAATCCGCCCTAGGACACGGCTCGTCCGCCCCTTCGCCCAGACCGGCGTGCCGCTGGGGGCGTGGCGCGGATACCCGTCGCCGTAGCCGCACATGAGCACGCCGACCCGGGTCGGCGCTTCGCAGACCCAGGTGCCGCCGTAGCCGATCGCGCCGCCTTCGGGAATGGTCTTCACGGCGATGATTTTCGATTCCAGCGTCATCACCGCACGCAGATCGTAATCCTGCTCCGTGCGGTCGATCACCGGCGAGCAGCCGTAGAGCATCATGCCGGGCCGTACCCAGTCCAGGTGCGTAACGGGCCATTCCAACACGCCGGGCGAATTGGCCAGACTGAGGGGATAGTCCAGGCCCGCCGCGATGTCGGCGAACACTTTGTACTGGGCCCGCGTAGTGGAGGCGGAAAGGTCGTCGGCGCTGGCAAGATGCGACATCAGACCTTCGATGCGGACATCCGTCATGTTCTCGAGCGCGCCCAGCACCCCGGGGATTTCCGACGGCATGAAACCGACCCGGTGCATCCCGGTATCGACCTTGATCCATACGCCGATGACGAACGATGTCTGGGCCTTGGCAAGGGCGTCGATCTGCCACTGGTGATGGACCACCGGGCAGAACCGGCGGAAGGCGATGGTATCCAGCTCCGCCTCCCCGTGAAATCCGGACAGCAGAATCACGGGCTGCCGGAACCCCGTTTCGCGCAGCCGCAGGGCCTCTTCCAGACTTTCCACCGCGAACGCATCGGGATTCCTCAGGCCGCGGGCGGCCTCCACCAGACCGTGGCCATAGCCGTCACACTTGACCACGGCCATGACCCGGCTGTCGGGTGCCAGCTCGCGGACGCGCCGCAGGTTGTGCTTGAACGCGGACCGGTCGATCCGCATGCGGATGCCCCGGGTCATGTCACCCTTTCGGCGCACAAAGACCTCCCAGACCGCCGATCGGCGGGAAGCAAGCGCTGGATGGAGCCGGGAATCCCATCATGTACGCCGCTGCACTGATCTGTCAGTGCGGAACGCGCGGGGCGGAAGCGGTGCGGCCGTGATCATTCATGGGCGTAGAATCCGCCGGCGTCGCCGGATGCATAGTTCTCGAAGCGGGTGTACTCACCGAGGAATGTCAGGCGGACTTTCCCGACCGGCCCGTTGCGCTGCTTGCCGATGATGATCTCGGCAATACCCTTGTCCTTGGAATCCTCGTTGTATACCTCGTCCCGGTAGATGAACAGGATAACGTCTGCATCCTGCTCGATGGCGCCTGATTCGCGAAGATCCGACATCACCGGCCGCTTGTCGGTGCGGCTTTCCAGGCTGCGGTTCAGCTGGGACAGGGCCAGCAGCGGCGCGTCGAGCTCCTTGGCGAGAATCTTCAGCGAGCGGGTGATGTTCGATATCTCCGTCGCCCGGTTCTCCTGGGAGTCCTGGGCCTGCATGAGCTGCAGGTAGTCCACCACGATCAGGCCCAGCTTGCCGTGCTCACGGGTAAGGCGCCGGGCGCGGCTGCGCAGCTCCAGCGGGCTCAGGGCCGGCGTGTCGTCGACGAAGATCGGCTTCTCGGAGAGCATCCCGAGGGTGCTGGTGAGTCGAGGCCAGTCGTCGTCGTGCAGGCGGCCGGTGCGCAGGCGCTGGGCGTTGACCCGGCTCAGCGACGCCAGCAGGCGCATGGAGAGCTGCGACCCCGGCATCTCCATGCTGAAGATCGCCACCGGCAGGTTGAGATCGATGGCCGCGTGCTCGACGAAGTTCATGGCCAGGGCGGTTTTTCCCATCGACGGACGCCCGGCCACGATGATGAGGTCCGAGCGCTGCAGGCCGGACATCTGCTCGTCCAGGTCGTGAAAGCCGGTGGCGACGCCCGTGACCTTCTGCTTGGTCTGGTAGAGGTACTCGACCTGGTCGATGGTCTTCTTGAGCAGGCCCCGGATGGCCGTAAAGCCGCCGGTACGGCGGTTGTCGCTCTGGGAAATCTCGAAGATCATCTGCTCCGCGTGGTCCAGGACCTCGTTGGGGGACCGTCCCTCGGGCTGGTAGGCGCTGCCCACGATCTGGTTGGCGGCGGTAATCAGGCGGCGCAGCAGGGAACGCTCGCGGACGATCTTGGCGTAGGCCGTGATGTTGCTGGTGTTGGGGGTGTTCTGGGCCAGGGACCCCAGGTAGGCCAGGCCGCCGACCTGGCCCAGCTCGCCGACGTTCTCCAGCCACTCGGAGACGGTGATCACGTCCGCCGGCTGGTTCTCCTCGGCAAGGGCGCATATTGCGCGAAAGATGGTCGCATGGTCGCGCCGGTAGAAGTCGTCGCCGGTGAGGATGCCGGTGACTTCGTCCACCAGTGTGTTCTCCAGCATCATCCCTCCGAGCAGGGATTGCTCGGCTTCGATGGACTGCGGAGGAAGCCGGTAGGACTCTGCCCCTTCTCCCCGGGTTGCGTTCAAGGACGGCGTGGCCATGGGGATGATTGTATCACCGGAGCCCCCGAGCCAACCGTCCGCTTGTACCCTGAACACGTCCTTCCGGACCCCGGCGGGCGGTCAACTCATGTCGAGCGGAAACGGATTGCACAAAAGGCCGCCCCGGGCGGGGCGGCCGAAACCGGCGGTGCAGGAAATGCTACGCGCCGACGTCGTCTGGTACGACCTCGACCTTGATTTCGATGTGTACCTCGGGATGCAGAAACACCGAGATCTCGAACTCGCCGGTGTTCTTCAGCGGACCCTCGCCCAGGTTGATCTCGGACTTCTCGAGATCCACATCAGCTACTGCCTCGTTCACCGCATCGGCGATGTCAGCGGCGGTGACTGAACCGAAGAGCTTGCCCTCCTCCGGCTCGGCGACCTTGCGGCCGATCCGGACGCTCTGGTTCTCGAGCAGGCCGGCCCGCCGCTTCGCCTCGGACAGGCGTTCGGTTTCCGCGGCTTCCAGCTCCTTGCGGTGGGCTTCCAGGCGGGACTTGTTCTCCGCCGTCGCCACCGTGGCTTTTCCCTTGGGAAACAGATAGTTGCGTGCGTAACCGGGCCTGACCCGGACCACGTCGCCGATTTCCCCGAGATTCTGCACCTGTTCCAGCAGGATCACTTCCATCGTATTACTCCCGGTGTTGATCGGTGTAGGGCAGCAGCGCCAGGAAACGGGCGCGCTTGACGGCCCGCGCGAGCTGCCGCTGGTATCTGCTCTTGGTGCCGGTATTGCGGCTCGGAATGATCTTGCCCGTCTCGGTGATGAAGCTCTTGAGCGTAGCCAGGTCCTTGTAGTCGATCTCCGTCACGCCCTGTGCGGTGAACCGGCAATACTTGCGCCGTCTCGGCATTCTGTGGGCCATGTCTAGTCCTCTTTCTCGTCGTCGTCTTCGTCCGCGTCGTCATCCGACTCGTCGGCTGTGTCCACGGATTCATCGTCATCCCCAGAATCATCGCCGTTATCAACATCGTCGTCATCGGATTCGTCGGATTCATCGGAATCCCCGGCGTCGGCACTGCCCGCCGGGGCGGCGTTCTCGGCCGCCCGCTCCTGCTCCCGCTCGCGCTCCTGCTCGGCTTCCACCAGCATCGGCGACGGTTCAGTCACCGCATGCTTCTTGGACAGGACGAGGTACCGCAGCACGGCGTCATTGAAGCGGAACACGCTCTCTATCTCTTCGAGCGTCTCCTGGCCGCACTCCACGTTCATCAGCGCGTAGTGGGCCTTGTGAATCTTGTTGATGGGAAAGGCGAGCTGGCGGCGGCCCCAGTCCTCCTGGCGATGCACCGTGCCACTGCCCTTCTCGACAATGCCCCGGTAGCGGTCCACCATGGCGGGAACCTGCTCGCTCTGGTCCGGGTGGACCAGAAACACGATCTCGTAGTGCTTCATTGGATCTCCTCACGGGTTTGCCCCCCGCAGCGTCGGCGGTGGAGCAAGGAGTTGCTGGTTGGCGGCCCAAGGCTCTGTCACGACGGCGCCTTGGGGAGCGCGGATTGTAAAGATAAACGCCCCGAAATGAAAGCCCCGGGAGAGCCATACCGCTTGACCGGCGCACCGGCCGCCGGTAATGTGCAAGCAGGATCATGTGGGGGTCGCAAGTCATTGAAACTAAAAAAACTTGACGGATTTTTCAGGCTCTCCGGCAGCGAAAAAGTGTTGCTGCTCGAGGCCGTTGCGGTGCTGGCCATGACGGTCGGCGCACTGAGATTGCTCGGCTTCAGGAGAACATTGCACTTCTCGGGGCGGCACCGCCGCGTTCCGGTTCCCGCCGGTGCCTCCGCTGGCGTGATCGCGTCGGCGGAGACGGCAGTCGGCCGCGCCAGCCGCATCCTGCACATGGGCACGTGCCTGTCGCGATCCCTGGCTCTGTCCCGGCTGCTTTCCGCCAGAGGCGTCGACACCCGCCTGAGAATCGGGGTGGAGAAACATCCGGACGGCATCGCGGCCCACGCCTGGCTGGAATACGCGGGACAACCCGCCAGCCAAGGGAGCGGGCGATCGTTTGACACGGTCTTCACACCCCCGTCGGCGAGCCCGGCCAGCTCGGGATGAGCACCTTGAATCCCACACTGCCGCATCGACCCGGCTCCTGAGCAGGTGACCCGCGGCAATCTGATTCAATGGCGGGGAGCGGTCGTGGCGGCCGGTGCGCTGGCGGCTCTGCTGTGGTCCGCCTACCATGGTATCGAGCGATTGGCGCCGTTGTGGCAGTCAGCACCCGGTCACGCCTCGCTGGAGGCAAACGGGCCGGGTCCGGCAGTTGAATCGAGTCCACAATACGACATCTCCGAAATCGTCGATGCCCACCTGTTCGGGGCCGCGGCCGAGCCGGTCCCCGACACAGTGGTTGAAGCCCCGGAAACCCGACTGCAGCTGGACCTGCTTGGCTTGGTCGCCAGCGCCGATCAGCATCTGGCACGCGCCATCATCCGTGTGAACGGCGTCCGGGTTCAGCCCTACGCGATCGGGGACGCCATCGACGGCACCGACGCGGCCATTCATTCCGTGGAGTCCCGCCGCGTTTTGCTGGAGCGGGACGGCGCGCTGGAAAGCCTGGCGCTCAAGCGTCAGTCGGTATTCGACTCGAGAAGCGTTTCCGTAAATACCGGGAACGAAGCCCCGATGCCTGACGCCGCCGACAACGAGACCGGCGACGCCCCGCCGGACCGCGAGCTCGGTGAAGTAATCACCGGCGAACGGATCAAGCTGCCATTCTGATGCCCGACGGCCGCCCGGGTATCACGAGACTCTTCCCATTGAGCTCGTACATAGAATGCCCGGGTCCGGGCATTTCGTGATGAACATCCGCAGCCGCGTTCGGAACGGGGCAGGAAGCATCCCGGGATCCTGCGCAAGAGCGGCCTTGCTGGTCCTCGTCCTGGCGTCCTGGGTTTCCCTGGCCGCGGAGTCGTCGGTCGGTGGCGAGAAGGTTACCGGCAACGGCCGCGAGGCGACACCGCCAACAATCGAGGAACCGGACGCGGCAAGTGACACCGACCCACGTCTGCCGATGAAGCGGATGGACCGCTCCACCCGGGAGGAGCTCCGCAAGGCGATCCAAGCCGGGGAAAACCCGGAGGGACCTGGAAGCGGCGCCAGCGGCGAAGTGAGGGGTTCCGGGGCCTGTACCGGCCCGTAAAGCGGGCCGTCGTAGTCCCGGCGACCCGCGTTGAGCGGTGTGGCTACTGGCCGATGGTCAGGGTCGGATCGCCGAGCAGCGCCCAGTTCTTCGCCGTGTCCAACTGGCCGGCCTCGAACGCCGCCACCCGCGCCTTGCGGATCGCCTCGCCCAGCGTGTCACCATCCTGCAGCTGGTGCGCCAGCGTCCGGCGCGCCAGCGACTCGTTGTCCGTATACCCCGACAACGTCGCCGCACCGTGCACCGCCACCGCACCGTTGGCCACACCGGGTATCTCATTGCCCTGACCGTCCTTGCGGTAACCCTTCATCAAACGGTGCGCCAAGGTGTCCGTGTTCGGCGATACAAAATAACTCGTGTAGCACGTCAACGTCGTGATCAGCGTCGGCCGGCCCTCGTTGTCCATCTCGCTCACGTGCTGCGGCCCCAGCAGCCCCTGGAACGTCCACGCCGTCGGCGATCCGTGACCCACGAAACCCGTCACCGTCTGTCCCGCCGACAAGGCCTCCATCAACTCGCCACGTGCCGTCTGCGCCACGCTCAGACCCGCCTCCGCCGATACCTCGTCAAAATACACCCGACTGATCTGCTCCGCCGGCCACGGCTCACCACCACCCCCGGCCAGCGGCGTCTGCAGCGTCCCGATCATCCTTTCAGCCTGCGCCTCGAACGACGCCACCGCCGGATCCTCGCTGTCCGTCACCCATACACTGGTGCGCGCATCCCGCGGCCCGGATACCGAATCCTCCCAGTCCAGCGTCTTCTGAACCATCACCTCCAGATCCGTCAGCGTCCGTACCGGCCAACGGCCCACCGCCTTGTCGCTCAAGCCATCCCCATCCAGGTCCGTCAGCAAGCCATCGCTCGGTGAAAAATTAATCACGTTCGCCTTCGTATACATCGTCGGAACGAAACTCACGCTCCCCAGACCCAGATTGTCCAGATAGTCGTAGCTGTCATCACCCACCAGCAGCACGTGGCTGTAATCAAACGCCGCGTCCGCCGCCGCCAAAAACGACGTCAGCGCCCCGGGCAGCGCCATGCCGCCACCGTAGGCATTCTGTATCGCATCCAGCGCCACCGCGCGAACCCGCCAGCCCTGGCTCTGCCGCCGGTCCATGTAACGGTTCAGCGGATGCGACCCCTCCCCCGACTCCGGCATGAACGACGGATGTACTATCAACAGAAAATCCGCCGCATCCGCCAGCAGATCCTCTTCCTGTACCGTCCCCAGAACCTGCGGCCGGTTCAGTCCCGACGTCGTCGACAACCAGTACTCCACTCCCTCCACGCCCGGCGTCCGCGATACCGTCGGCACCACCGCCGTCCAGCTGCGATTCGACTGCAGCCGCCGGTATTCATCCTGAGCCTCACTCAGCAGGCCCACAAGACGATCACGCGCATCCCGGTCGCGACGCACCCACCAGAGCTCCGCTCTCAATGCCCAGATTCGTTCCGTCACCCCGGTCAGCGCGTCCGTCCAGGCCGGGTCCGGTCGGCGGTGCACCTGCAGCTGCCCCAGGTTGCCCTTCCCGTCCGTGGCGTAAGCCACCAGGTCATCGCGGTCGAACCCAGACCCCTGCAAGCCCGAAGCCGTCACGTCGTCTTCCATATGCAGACGGTTGTCCACCGCCGCCAGGGCGCGCGGATACCACAACGCCACCCGGTCCACCAACACGATCTCGAACGGCGCCGCCGTACCACCCGGCAGCTCCACCGTCACCGTGTTGCCGCCCGGTGCCAGTACCCCCGCCGGCACCTCCCCGGTCAGGGTCAACGCCCGGTTGCCGTCCGCCTCCCGCTCCAGCACCACCTGACCGTTCACCCGCACCCGGATCCGGTGGTCCGGATTCACCTCCGGAAAGCTCGTTCGCGCCGTGACCACCACTTCCACACGGCCAGGCCGGTCCGCCGCCAGCGCATCATCCACGTTCACCGTCGCCGTGTAGTCCAGCGGGCCCCACGGATAGCGCAGCATCGCCGCATACCACGGGTCCTCCGTGGCCGTCGAGAAACTGTACGCCAGGTCCTCGTTCACCCGAACCGGGTGCAGCGCCACCGCCTGACCGCGGCGTGCCTCCCGCTGGACATGACCCGCAAGACGCGCTTTCGAAGGATCCACTTCAATGCGGTAGATGTACTCCGATAGGTACAGCGCATCGGGATAGTCCGGCAGGACGCCCCAGAAATCGATGTAACCGCCCGGTCCCAAACCACCGTTTCCGCTTCCCTGCTCAATATGACGGGGTACCGCTTCACCCTTCAGGGTTACGGCGATGGCGTTCGCCCGTACGCCCGACAAGTCGACACCGGCGCCAAGCAAGTCCTCAAATCGCAGGCGCTGCATGCCTGGACGGGTCACCGATACCTCGAGAGACGGCACATCGTACTGCTCCGGATCGGCGTTGCGGTTCCGCTGTTGTTCCGGTACGGATCCGGATCCATTCGCCGACGAACCTTGATCGTCGCCGAACAGCGCGCTGAACCGCGCCCTGGCTTTCTCCAGGGCGCTCCTGTAGGCCCTTCGTCTCTTATCGCTCTCCTGCCGCGCGTTCCGGTACCACTTGCGGCCCTGCTTCACATAGCCCTGGTTCGTCATCCGCGTTTCATATTCGGCGCGGATGTCACGCCACGGAATAGGCTCGGGCATCAGCTTCTCGCCGTAGGACTTGCCGATTTCGAAAGAGCCGTAAAGCTCCTGAGATCCGGTGGTGTCGATGGATGACAGCGCCAGTCCCTCGATGGCCCGTGGATCGATATCACTCAGTCGTATCGTGGTCTTGTACTCCTGTGGCGTGACGGCGTCGGTGACCCCGGACACCACCGTCCGGGGCGTTATCAGGCGCCACTCATCGTCCACCTTCGCCCACACTGCGAACCCGGCATTGAAGGTCTCGGAGGCCGTGGTCCACTCCACGTCCAGGCGGTTGCCGAACAGGCGTGATTCGAATGAATTCAGGGACACGGGCAAGCTGGAAGTCGGGCTTACGCAGGAGGTCGCGTCGAAAGCCTCCGACGACCCCGGCCAGGCGCCCGAGTACGGAATGGGTGACCCGATCTGGGCGCCCGTGTCCAGGTCCACCTGCCGGATATCGGTGTTGAAAACGAACGCGTAGTCACCCTGGGTGATGGACCCCTGGCCCGTCACGCCGGACACGACCTGATCAGCCACGTAGGGCGGTCCGTCGTTGTCCATCACTATCCGGTAGATTTGACCCCCTCCGCCTACGCGGTCGATCGAATAGAGGTAGTACTCGCCGGGATTGGTGACACCTACCTGGGCTTTCACCACCAGGTCGCCCCAGTCCTGACTGGTGTCCGCGAATGTGTAGACAATTCCAGTTCCCGTCGCGCGCGGCGGAAAAGTGCCGTTGACACGCGCGTCGACCTCGTCGAGGTCTATATAAAAGATCCGGTCATTCGATCCGTTATAGTTTTCCACCCCCAGGAACAAGCGGCCCGCGTGATACTCCGCACCGGCATCGTTCAGTCCCCGGTTGCCGGCGACGGTCAGGTCATCACAGCCGCCAGGGCATTCACTGCTGCTGATGTCGGTGACATCGATAATGAATCGGCCAATGCGCTGCGTAGGGCCATCGTAGACAAACACTGTTCGATTGTCGCCGGCGCCCGAGTTGCTGGTGTAGTAAAGACGCTCGTTCATCGAGTCGACCGCCATGGCGTTAATACCGCCGGCACCGACAACCGGATCCGATACCACGCTGCCGTCCGGCGCGGGTCCGGCGAGGCTGCCGAGATACGGAATATCGTTCGACGGATCACCATCACCGTTCTGGGCCGCGGCGATGGTATTGTGAGAAAACAGCAACTCGGTATTCCCTGGGTTCAGGTCTGGATTCGGATTACCCGGGTCAGAGAGCTCGACGATATGGACTTCGCCGTCGCCGGGGCTGGCGAGCGCAAATCCCAGGTTGCCATCCGTCGCCGGTGCGCACAGATGCCGTTCGTTGATCAGCACCTGAATCTCGGCACTAGCCGTCAGCGTACCGGCATTGTTGTCCACTTCATAGACAACCCGCGTCGACCGGCCGCTGAACCCGGATACCGGGCTGAACGTCACCGAGCCATCGCCCTGTACCGTGTAGACGCCTTCGTTCGGTACAGTAAGGATCGAACCGCCGCCGCTGACGGTGCCCACGGACTGGGCGGGAAACCTTACGGTTGCCGGGTCCGCATCAGCCCCGTCATTGTCGAGGACAGAGAGGTTGATAGCCGTGTCAGGGTTGGTGATGCCGAAGTCGTCGGCACCGAGCTCATATTCGACGTCGATCTGAACGTTGTCGAGCTGGTAGCCCTCCCCATTTGAGTTCGTCCATGCGGCAACCCCGAATCGAATACTAGTGTTGCCGGACAGATACGGTGTCAGGTCCAGGACTATGCTGCTCAGATTTACATCGTCGTTGTAACTCGCGATCTCAGTCCACGTCGCACCACCGTTTCCAGAAGCCTGAACACTGAACGAATCGAGGCCACTCAGATTCCCGGTCGATACCAGATCGAAGATGAGGCTGGCGGACTGTATTCCGGCTTGCGACAAATCCAACTGGCGATAGATGTACGGATCCGGGCCACTGACGCCGTGAAACCTGAATGTCCCCGAGCTATGCCGGCAGATCCGATTGTCGTTGCTGTACCCGTTCCCGGAGCATGCCGGCCCGGTGTTCGGATTGTTGGTAGCCGTCTCGAGCCAGTTTCCGGACCAGCCCGTGCCGCCGGAATAGCCGCCGCTGGTGAAATCGTCGCTAGCGATGATGACGGCCGAGGCGGCCGGTACGACGATGATGCCGGCCAGACCCGCCAGCAGCGCCATTATGCGTGGATATAACCGCGCCTTGCTTCTTTTCACCTTGGAACCCCCACCCGAATTTGTCGTCCTTCGCTGTCCGCCGCCCGGTAGGTATCCGGGCAACGGTTCCGCAATCCACCGTGCAGCCGGCCGGAAACCATTGCCGACAAGACCATACTTCTTAGTTTGACGGCATTCTGCTACGGAACTTTAATTTTGACAAATAATTCAATAATTTAAGTGGGATATAATCACACAGGCACTTCAGGCACGACGCCGATCCTGGCCCGTGCCGGCTGACGCAGGGACGAAAGCACGAGGTTCCCATTGAAAGCCTGCGATCGTTGGGAATTCAGTGAAGGCACCATAGAACTGAATGACGCAGAGGCGCCGCTCGGGTTGAGAGCCCGGGCGGCGCCCTGCATGCTGTGGCGACCCGCGTTGAGCGGTGTGGCTACTGGCCGATGGTCAGGGTCGGATCGCCGAGCAGCGCCCAGTTCTTCGCCGTGTCCAACTGGCCGGCCTCGAACGCCGCCACCCGCGCCTTGCGGATCGCCTCGCCCAGCGTGTCACCATCCTGCAGCTGGTGCGCCAGCGTCCGGCGCGCCAGCGACTCGTTGTCCGTATACCCCGACAACGTCGCCGCACCGTGCACCGCCACCGCACCGTTGGCCACACCGGGTATCTCATTGCCCTGACCGTCCTTGCGGTAACCCTTCATCAAACGGTGCGCCAAGGTGTCCGTGTTCGGCGATACAAAATAACTCGTGTAGCACGTCAACGTCGTGATCAGCGTCGGCCGGCCCTCGTTGTCCATCTCGCTCACGTGCTGCGGCCCCAGCAGCCCCTGGAACGTCCACGCCGTCGGCGATCCGTGACCCACGAAACCCGTCACCGTCTGTCCCGCCGACAAGGCCTCCATCAACTCGCCACGTGCCGTCTGCGCCACGCTCAGACCCGCCTCCGCCGATACCTCGTCAAAATACACCCGACTGATCTGCTCCGCCGGCCACGGCTCACCACCACCCCCGGCCAGCGGCGTCTGCAGCGTCCCGATCATCCTTTCAGCCTGCGCCTCGAACGACGCCACCGCCGGATCCTCGCTGTCCGTCACCCATACACTGGTGCGCGCATCCCGCGGCCCGGATACCGAATCCTCCCAGTCCAGCGTCTTCTGAACCATCACCTCCAGATCCGTCAGCGTCCGTACCGGCCAACGGCCCACCGCCTTGTCGCTCAAGCCATCCCCATCCAGGTCCGTCAGCAAGCCATCGCTCGGTGAAAAATTAATCACGTTCGCCTTCGTATACATCGTCGGAACGAAACTCACGCTCCCCAGACCCAGATTGTCCAGATAGTCGTAGCTGTCATCACCCACCAGCAGCACGTGGCTGTAATCAAACGCCGCGTCCGCCGCCGCCAAAAACGACGTCAGCGCCCCGGGCAGCGCCATGCCGCCACCGTAGGCATTCTGTATCGCATCCAGCGCCACCGCGCGAACCCGCCAGCCCTGGCTCTGCCGCCGGTCCATGTAACGGTTCAGCGGATGCGACCCCTCCCCCGACTCCGGCATGAACGACGGATGTACTATCAACAGAAAATCCGCCGCATCCGCCAGCAGATCCTCTTCCTGTACCGTCCCCAGAACCTGCGGCCGGTTCAGTCCCGACGTCGTCGACAACCAGTACTCCACTCCCTCCACGCCCGGCGTCCGCGATACCGTCGGCACCACCGCCGTCCAGGACCCCCGGGCGCGGCTCGCGTCCACGCGCAACTCATGGAGACGTCCTTCATCGGACCGTGCATACCCCACCAGGTCACTGTGCGTGAATCCCGAGCCCTGCAGACCCGAAGCCGTTACCTCGTCCTCGACGTGCAGCCGGTTTTCCATGGCCGCCAGGGCGCGCGGATACCACAACGCCACCCGGTCCACCAACACGATCTCGAACGGCGCCGCCGTACCACCCGGCAGCTCCACCGTCACCGTGTTGCCGCCCGGTGCCAGTACCCCCGCCGGCACCTCCCCGGTCAGGGTCAACGCCCGGTTGCCGTCCGCCTTCCGCTCCAGCACCACCTGACCGTTCACCCGCACCCGGATCCGGTGGTCCGGATTCACCTCCGGAAAGCTCGTTCGCGCCGTGACCACCACTTCCACACGGCCAGGCCGGTCCGCCGCCAGCGCATCATCCACATTCACCGTCGCCGTGTAGTCCAGCGGGCCCCACGGATAGCGCAGCATCGCCGCATACCACGGGTCCTCCGTGGCCGTCGAGAAACTGTACGCCAGGTCCTCATTCACCCGAACCGGGCGCAGCGCCACGGTCTGGCCGGTTTTCTGTCGGCGCATGACCCGGTCCGCCGCCAGGGCTCGTTCGGCGTCCACCTCGATGCGGTAGTCATAGTCCGATATATACAGGGCATCGGGGTAATCCGGCTTGCTGCCCCAGAAATCGATGTAGCCGCCGGGCCCGAATCCGCCGTTGCCACGGCCCTGCTCAATGACCCGGGGCACGCCCTCTCCCTTCAGCGTCACGGCGATTGCATTCGCTCTGGCGCCGGCCAGATCCAGCCCAGCGGCCCGCAGCGCCTCATAAGTTACTCGCTGCATCCCGGGGGCGGTAACCGACACCTCCGCCGCGGAAGGGGCGGCGGCGGACGCCACCGCCGTGCCGGGTTTGTTACCGCTTTTGCCCCGTCGCCACTTGTTTGCTGACTTGACATAGCCTTTGCCACGCATGCTCGCGTCGAGCTCCGCCCGCACGGCCTCCCAGGCGATGGGCTCCGGCAGCGAGCGCTCACCGTAGCTTCTGCCCACTACAAACGAGCCGTAAAGCTCCTGGCCGCCGTCCATCCCGATGGACGACAGCGCCAGGCCCTGGATGCTGCGCGGGTCGATGCCCGGGAGCGGCACGCCAAGCTTGTACTCCTGGGGGGTCACCGCGTCACCGCCTTCGGACAGCACGGGATCCGGCGTCAACAGCCGCCAGGCATCGTCGATCTGTGCCCAGAGGTTGAAACCCATGTTGAAAGTCTCCGAGGCGGTCGTCCATTTGACTCTGAGCCGGGAACCGGTGAGGCGCGACTCGAACGAATTCAGCGTCACGGGCAGGGATGAGATACTGACCCGGTAGTCTTCCACTTCGCCGTCGTCATACACACCGACCGGCGACGGGGCGCCAAGCAGACCCGCGTCGGTGGAGATGCGAAAACGGAAATAGAATTCGCCGTCGTTGCCCCGCAGTTCCACTGGAATCGTCCATGACACGGTGAACGACCCGTCGATGGTGCCGTCGGGGATACTGATGCAGGAACGCTCACCCGCCTCGCTGGCGCTCCCGGACCCCGGATCCGATGCCGAGGTCGAGGTGTTCGCCGCGTTGTTGAATGTACCGTCTTGGTCCATGTCGAACCACCCGCACACAAACGCGGCATCGCCGTTGCCGTTGTCGTTGGTGACCGTTACGGTCGCGGTATAGACCGCGGGGTCGCCTTCACCCAGTGTGCCGTCCGGCAGGAAAACCCCGTCCTCGTCGTCCACCGTCTGCAGGTCATCGCCATTCGCGGCCGGCCCGGGCTGGCCGTCCGTTTCCGTGTCGACGTTCTCACCGAGGTGCACGTCCACCGAGGTATCAATGATGTGCCGGGCGCCGTTGGCCGCCAGCAGTGTCTGGTAGGAGTCTGGTAAATCACCGAAATCCATCAGCGGCAGCGGGTCATCGTCGGGCGGGAATTCGTCGTCTTTCAAACCTTCTTTGGACGGTGAATGGTGGGACGAGCCCGTGACCACGAAGACAGGATTGGCGCCGAACTGAGTCATATTCACCGACCACTCATAGACCATCGGCCACTCCCACTCGTAGGTGGGGCTGTAGGTGATCTGCCCGCTTCCCGGATAGCCTTCGTTCGCATCGGTGACCGCGTCGGGATCTTCAGGCGGCGTGCCGGAGCCATCGGCACCAACCCACGGCGACTTCCAGCTGCTGGAGTTGGTATGCGTACCCGGCATGGTCCAGTTGAGCGTGCCGGCGGCCAGGCTATCGGCATAGTTGTTCATGTTCCACATCAGGGAACTGGCGGACTCGACTCCGGGAGGAGGTGTCCCCCCACCGCCGCTTACTGTCACATCCGAAATCCAAGTCGCGTTCCTCCGATCGTGGCGGCCGCACGGATTGCCGCCCCCGGCCTCATCGGACTGGCCAGCGTAGCCCTGCTGCCAGGTGTAGGAAAACGTATCGCCGACCTCGAGCGTAAACTCAGCAAATTCAGAATCCATTCTACGGCAAGCCGTCGTATTGCCGCCGTCCCCCCAACCCGCGTCGAGAAGGTAGGCGGATCCACTTTCTGAATCGAATACGTTATCGTTGAACGTGCGAGTTACGACCAGCGCCACATACAAGGTGCCGTTGACCAGCGTCACGTACAATTCGCTGCCGTTTTCGGACACCGCGTACGGCGTGGACGGGTAGCGGTTCTCATCACCATCGCCGTAGAATTGGCCGTTGACGATGGGTTCCTGTGCCCAGGCCGGTGGTACTGCGAGACCGGAAGCCATCCCGGTCAACAGCACGACAGCCGCCATTCCGCGCCGGAGCAGGCCGCAGCGAGCGGAAGCGCTCGTGGTGTTCATTCGACACCTGCCGGACACCCAGGCGCGGCGGTACGCAATCGGCGACTTGACCATAATATTCCTATTTTCCTATTCCAGACTCTTGATATCGTTGTGATGATTGTTTCGTTCTTTCGGGAACGCCCATGGATTCGTCGCTGGAGCCCCCACCCGGGCTTCACAAACCAAATCCCCCACCGGACGCGGTTTACGTGGGTAATTATCCCTCACAACATCTCATCGGCACAAGCGTCCCGATGCTTTAACGGGACAATTTTACGCCTTGAAATTCATAAGGTTGGGTGAAGGAAACGCAAAGAACCCGGCCATCCGGTTACCGGCATTCCGCCGGCCCGGGATTCGCGACCAGGGAAACGATCTCTTCGAGGGCCCGTTCGGTGCGCGGGTACACAATCTCGGTCATTTCAACCAACGCCGCAGCGCGGCAAAACTCGAGGTGCCGGCTCAGCACGCCAGCGGGGAACAACCTGGCGGAAACGCTGTGCCGCACCAGGGCGATGAGTTTTTCCGACTTCTCGATCCTCCGGATTCTGAATCGTTCACTGGGGGCAGCGGGCCGCAGTATATAGATCGCCCCCACAGCGGCTGTTGGAAGCCGGGGTTGGCTTGCGTGCGGCAGCTTCAACTGCGGATAAGCGGGCCAGGCCCCCACGATTCCGTCCGACAAGCGCAGGCCGAGCAGATCATCCGCGATGCGACGGCATCCGGGTTCATGATCCAGCCTCGCCGCGAGGGTTGACTTGCCCGATCCGGACGGACCGGCAAACACGACGGCGCGGCCGTCGACAACGACAGTGGCGGCGTGCAGGAACCAGCATTCCCGCAGAGCCAGGCCAACTATCAGGGGCGCTCCCAGCGTGCATTCTTCCACCAGTTCAATCTCCGGCGGCGGCACGAGCTCCAGCAGCGTGATGATCGAGCCGTCGGCACTCAACGAGTAGCGGCCGAAACCCTCGATATCGATGAACGCGCCTTCCGGCACCGCCTCGAGGGATACGCGTCGCTCCCGCCCGCCCACCATGCCCGTCGTTTCACGCCGGTCCATTCCGGATGCCGACAGGGCGGCATCGTGAACGCGAGCCGGCGCATCATCACTCGCACCGCCAGGGCTCCCGAAGGGTGCCAGGCACGGCAGCGGATAGTCCGTGCAAAGCTGGAGCCCGCACACGCGGTAACGATGCGAGTCGCCGGGCTCCCGCAGCGCAGCGGCCAGATTCAGCTGAATACCCATTCAGGGTTTGTTCTCCCGAACCGGCACGAGGCGATCAGCAACCCGCGGCGTCCCAGCGGGTGCGCCAGAGGGTGTAACCGATACAGCCCGTGATGACCAGGAGCTGGGCGTCGGTGGGGGGTCGGGCGGACAGCGCATCGCTAACGAAACTGGCCTGCACATATCGTGCCCACACATCCTCCTCCTGGTCCATGAGGAGCTCCCGGACCGCTTCACGGTGCCTGGCAAATCCCGCTCGTACGAACTCGCCCAGTTTACCGGTCCTGCTCTTGAGCCTGACGGAATCGGGGATCTCGCTGCGCATCGCTTCGCGCATGATCCATTTATCGCGGCCCCGGCAATTACTGAGCACGACGGGTAGGTACAGCATCAATCGAATCAATGCTTCGCTGTGAAAAGGGTCCCGGCGCTCCAGCCCGTAACGCTGGCAGAAATCGTTCTCCTGTGACGTTCCAAAGGTCATCGCGGGCCCCAGCACCTGGTGTGCATGTCCGGGATTGGGGAAATCGTCCGCCTCCGGAGGCCCTTGGAGCCTTGCCGGGAGGTGTTGCAGCGCGTACCCGGTCAACCAGGGAGGCGGTGGCTCTTCCCGGCGGCCGCGCAAGGGTCCGAGCAGCCGGGATACGGGATATCGGACCGCCGGGTCGCGATACATACCCCCCAGCCCGAGACGCCGGTAGTAGTGTCCCAGCTCCGCCCACAGGCGCCGCCAGTCCCTGCGCCGGATCAGATCGTGCAGCAGCGCAAATCGCTGCGGATAGATTAAGTCGCCGCGCGTGCCGGTGAGCACCATAACGCAGGATTCCTCTGCAGCCCGCTCGTAGCATCCCAGCATGTAGTCGCGGACGCTGTTGTAATACGGCAGCTCCGGACTCACCACGGAGCCGGAAAGGTTCGAGAACGGCAGGCGCCCCCCGCCGTCGATCGTTGCCAGGTCGACCCCGGCCGCTTCGGCCGCGATGCGGATCCATTTTTCCTCGTCGCTGTCGGGGAAATCCGGCAGTACCCAGCTCACGGCGGAAACCCGCCGCTGTGCGTTCTGCAGCTCTCGCGACGCGGCGGCCAACACCGGCCCGGAATCCAGCCCGCCCGACAACATCACGGCGACATCGCCGTAGCGGCCCAATGGATCACGGACCGCGCCCCGGAACGTTTCCCGGAACATCTCCACCCATTCGGCCGGGGATCCGCAGTCGGGCCGGGAACCGGTGTGGAATGGCGCACGCAGGATGTCGACCTCATCCTTGTGAAAGATCACCCTGCCGCCGGGCGCCACTTCGTTGATGGACAGGAAGGCGGAGTCTCCCGGCGCGTGTCCACCACGGCGCGCAAACATACCCGTCACGAAACGGGGATTCTCGACAGCGGTACAGGTCGACAGGCGGGCGAGATCCCGGCACTTCGTGGCCACGGCCACGGTTTCACCGGAGCGGTGCCAGTACAGGGCCTGCGCTCCCAGCCGGTCGCGGGCGGCGAATATCTCTCCGGTATCGCCGTTGACGAAACACAGGGCGTACTGGCCTTCGACGTCCCGCAGGGCATCGGCCCCCCTTCGGTAAAGCGCCTCGCCTAGCCAGCCCACGCACCCGGCCGGGTCCAGGGCGTCAAAGGCGCGGGGACGGGCGATGAATCCGTCGCACAACAATACGCAGGGCAGTCCCGCCTTCGACCCCTCCCATACGCCGCAGGGATGCCTGTACCAGATCTGCGCCAGGACGTTGGCCGCCACCGGCTGCCAAGCGGTGGACTGCGTGTCAAAAGCGGCGTCCGGGGGGAAAGTCGGCAGAGCGCGGTTGTTCGCGACCGGCTGCCGAAGGCAGAAAAACGGCATCGGCGTCTATATCTGGCGGTTTGCGTGACGAGACAAGCGGGCTATCCATCGCGTTCGCGGCGAGGATCCATGGGTCCGGGCCAGCTCAGATACAGAACCACCGCAAGTGACCCGCCTTCGACGCCCAGAACCTGTCCGTCCCGCCCCGAGAGTCGGTCACTGCGCGCCGCGGCAACCGGGCATGCTACGGGCCAGGGGACGGAAATGCTTCCTGGTTCGGATTACCGCTGTCGTCGATCCCGGGGCTGCCGCCCAGCGTCAGGCCACGAACATCGCCGAACCGCGACAGAACGGGCGGCCGATAGGGACGGCGTCCGGATTGATCCGATCCGTCATCCTGTCCGGTTCGCGGGCACGCCAACGATGACCGGGGCATAGTGTTCCTGGCTGGCATTCTGGAATCCTCAGACTCGCTGTTCTGTATCAATTTTGCTTGCTCGAATTACCGGCGCCCGGCTGACCGGCACCACTATAGCACGCCGTCCCGGCGCGAAACCGCGGCGTACCCCACCGGGGCGTACCCTCGGCACGGGAATGTAAACCAGCCGAAACCGGTGTCAAGCTCCCCGGTGCATTTGCAACACCTTCCACGCCCCGGCGGGGTACTGTATTTTGCTGTCTTACATCATTTGTCGGCACTTGCGCGGCATTCTTGACCCGATGCGCCCTGGATCAACGACCACCAATGAGCATGTCAGCACCGCCCCGGCTGCCCGGAACCGGCCGTTTCACCGTGCCGGGATGCTTTCCACGGGCCGACGGGGCGCCTGATGTCCACGGCCGTCAATCCGGAGATGGAAGAGCAGCTTCGCGTGTGGGCCGGCCGGCTGCTGGTGGCGCCCCGGGACGCAACCCCGAACACTGAAAGGAACCCTGGAATCCTCGGCGTCTTCCTGCGCCGACACGGCGTCGACCTGTGCCTCCACCATGTGCTATCCGAGCACGCACCGGCTGCTTCCCATACCCTCCCCGGCCCCGATACCCGCCATGAGATCGCGGTGGAGATGGCCAGAACCCACGAGTTTTGCCGCGTCAGCCGGGCGCTGCGGGAGCGTTTTAACGAACCCCCACTCGTTTTCAAGGGCCAGGCCTTGGCGCACACCCTGTACCCGCAGCCCTGGCTCCGGCCGAGGGGCGACATCGATATTCTCGTCAAGCGTGCCGCGATGCCGCCGCTGTGCCGGGCAATGGAACGGCTGGGGTACGAAAAAGCCCTGGGCACGGACGGCGACTTGGTCATGACCCAGACCGCCATGCGCCGACGGTCCGGCGGCGTGGAGCATGTCTGGGATCTGCACTGGAAGCTCAGTAACCGACCGGCTTTGTCGGGGATCATTTCCTGTCAGGCGCTGAGGCAAACCGCCGTGGAGGTCGCTGTCGGCAATACGATATTTGCCGCCCCGAGCGACGTTGACAGCCTGCTCATCGCCTGCCTGCACCTGGTGGGCCATCACGCCGGAGAAGTCCGGCTGATCTGGCTGTACGACATACATCTGCTGGTGGCGGCCTTGAGCGGAGCGGAACGGGAACGGTTCCTGGACAAGGCGATGGACGGGCCGCGGGTGCGCGCCGCCTGCCACGCGGCCTTCGAGCTCACGCAGCGCTACCTGCCGGCGGAACGCACCGATGACCTGCGCCGCGAGCTCGATCCAGGCACCGGTGCTCGACAGCGCTCAGGCCGTACTTACCTGTCGCGCCTGGCGGAGGACGCGCGGGCGGTCGACAAGGGACACCGGCTTCGATTCGTCCGCCAGCACGTATTCCCCTCCGCGGACTACATGATGAAACGTTTCAACATCCGGCGACGGTGGCAGCTGCCGTTCTGGTACGCGGTACGGATCGGCCGGGCGATTCCGAAACTGTTCCGGCGTCGATGAACCGCCGCGCCGGGGCTTCGGGCACATTCGGGAACGGGTCCCGCCCTACACGGCCACCCGTATGACGGTGGTGGACCAGCGGCCGTCTTCCTCCAGCTCGAAGACGCGATAGCCCGGGGCGGCGGGATCGATGGCGAACTCGTCGGAGCCCGGCAGGAACTGGACACAGGTAGAAGGAGTGGCGAGGACGGCGATGCCATTCCGCTCCGCCGCGAGCTCCTGGTGGACGTGGCCGCAGACCACGGCCTTGACGGGGGGGTTGTCCAGAACCGCCAGCAGGTCATCGCCGTCGAGGCAACGGGAGGCGTCAATCCAGGCGCTGTCGATGCTGACCGGCGGATGGTGCAGCGCCACCATGACGTGCTCTCCGGCGCCCGCCAGGGAGGCTTTCAGGGCGCCGATCTGCTCCGTGCCCAACTCCCCGTGTACCCGCCCGGGCACCCGGCTGTTCAACATGGCGATTCGCCAGCCGTCCAGGCGAACGTCGGCGAGGACGTGAAAATCTTCGGCGGCCAGCCGGGCACCCATGGCATCGAGGTCGTCATGGTTGCCGGGAATGGCATGGAACGGCGCACCGCGGAGCGGCGCCAGCGTCCGCTCGAGCAGGTCGTAGCTCTCCGGCGTCTCGTCCTGTGACAGGTCCCCGGTGAGCAGCAGGGCGTCGAAGTCGGCGTGGCGGCCCACCACGTCGGCCACCACGGCCTGCAGGGTCCGGTGCGTATCGACCCCTTTCTGGGTTTCACCCGGGACCTTGAACAGGTGGGTGTCGGTAATCTGGACGACCTTGTGGGTCATCGGTCCGGGTTCTTCAGGTAGTCGGCGGCGCGCTCATCGCCCCGGTCGGCGGCGCTCTGGATCCAGTACAGGCCCAGCGCGTCGTTTTTCGATACCCCCTGCCCGTCGCGGTAAAGCATGCCCAGATTGTACTGCGCCTTGGCGTGGCCCTGCTGGGCGGCCTGCTGGTACCACCGAAAGGCCTCGTCAGGATCGGCATCCACGCCCCAGCCGCTCTCGTACATGAAGCCCACCCCGTACTGGGCTTCCGCCACGCCTTTTTCGGCCAGCGGCCGCCACGCGGCGAAAGCGGTTTCGTAGTCCTGGGCGTTGAACGCCTGCTGGCCCTTGCGCAGGGCCTCCTGGTCGCCGCCGGCCGGGGAACCGGATGACGGCGAGGACGCCTCCGCCTCGGCGGCGCCGGAGGATTGACTATCGCTCTCATCCCCGGAACCATCCCCGGCCACGTCCGACGGCGCCCGCGTCGCGGGCTCCGGGTCCGGGTCCGCCGGCACGGCCGCCTCGACGGGTTGGGCGCCGTCGGCGTCCGTTCCCATCGGCAGGACCTCCCCCGCCGCTTCCGCCTGAATGGCCCGGAAGCTGCGGACCCAGGGCTCGGAGCCGGGCAGATCCCGAGCCAGCTCGGCCTGCGCGGCGCGGGCACGGGCGCGGTCCGCGAAACGTCCGTAGATGCCTTTGAACCAGGTCCGCCCGTCGATCTCCGCCCGATAGATCCGCAGCTCGTCGGCTAGGCCATGATCCCGGGCAAACCCCCTTGCCGCCCCTTCCTCCGTGCCGGCGAACACCTGCACCGTCCAGTGGTCGGGGTTTTCATCCGACAGCGCCTTACCGCGGTCCGCCCCGACCGTCGCGGGCGGGGAATCCGCGGGCTGAGCGCCGCTGTCCGCCGTTTGGCCGGCGCGCCCCGCTTCGCCGCCCTCGCCGGCGCCCGGGTCCGGCGCGTTCATGTCGGCGAGCACCTGCCGCGCTCGCGAGTCGCCCAGCGCGGCGGCCTCGTTGAGCAGCGATACCGCGCGCCGGGTGTCCTGCGGCACGGCCTCGCCGCGGCGGTAGAGCGTCCCGAGGTTGTACAGCGCTTCCGCATGGCGCTGCTCCGCCGCCTTCTCCCACCAGGAAACCGCCTGGGAAACGTTCACTTCGGCGCCCTCGCCCCTGTAGTAGGCGGCACCGAGGTTGAACTGGGCATTGGCGTATCCGGCAAGGGCGGCGCGCCGGTACCAGCGAACCGCTTCAACGGCATCCGCTTCCACCCCCAGCCCCTGGGCATACAGGACGCCGATATTGAACGCGGCCACGACGTCCCCGGACTCCGCCGCGGGCCGCCAGTGCTCGAGGGCGACGCGGTACTCACCGTTGGAATAGGCATCGAGGCCCTGCTCGAAGGCGCTCTGGGCCTGCGCGGCCCCGGCGATGATCAGCGCCGCCCCGGCCCACGCGAGCAGCGCGGCGCGCCGTACCGGCCTCCTACAACGCATCCTGGTCCGTTTCGCCGGTCCGGATCCGCACCACCCGCTCGAGCCCGGTGACAAAGATCTTGCCGTCGCCGATTTTGTTGCTGCGCGCGGAATTGACAATAGCCTCGACGACGTCATCGAGCACCTCATCGGCCACGGCGACCTCGATCTTGATCTTGGGCACGAAGTCCACCACGTATTCCGCGCCTCGATAGAGCTCCGTGTGGCCCTTCTGGCGCCCGAACCCCTTGACCTCCGTGACCGTCATGCCCTTGATGCCGATCTCGCCCATTGCGTCCCGAACGTCGTCCAGTTTGAATGGCTTGATAATCGCTGTAACGAGTTTCAATTTCTGCCGCCCGCCTCCCGTGGTTGAGTGTTGATTGGCCCGAGATTGTATCGGATTGGCGCCCCGGTATGACCCCTCGCGGGCCGAACGGCAGAAAAGGTTTCTTCTGGAAGGCGCTGAAACGGAATTCGTATCGCGATTTGCACGGGTTCAGCAGATGTTTATTGACCGGGCCTGATGGATTCCACTACAAGTGCGCCTATTTCAAGGGGTCGGAGCGCTTGAAACGCCGATCGTCGATGTCGACGGTCCATAAATCGATTTTCCTTACAGCCCGGACGAGCCATGGCCATTCACGTCAACGACCTGTATGCCGCCCGCCGCAATATCACCGGCGTGGCCTGCCGCACGCCTCTGGTTCCGGCCTGGTCCCTGTCCGGCGACCAGCGGGATATCAGGCTGAAACTGGAGACCACGCAGCCCATGGGGGCCTTCAAGCTGCGCGGCGCCGCCAATGCCCTGGCCAGGCTGTCGCCGGACCAGGCCCGGAACGGGGTCGCCTGCGTGTCCACGGGCAACCACGGCCGGGCCGTCGCCTACGCCGCCCGCCGGCTGGGCATACCCGCTTACATCTGCATGTCCCGCCTGGTGCCGGAGAACAAGGTGGCGGCCATCAAGGCTGTCGGCGGCCAGGTACAGATTGCGGGAGACAGCCAGGACGAGGCCCAGCACGAGGTGAACCGCCTGGTCACCGAGCAGGGCATGACCGAGATTCCGCCCTTTGACCACTTCGACGTGGTGGCCGGCCAGGGCACCATCGGCATCGAGCTGGTGGAGGACTTTCCCGAGCTCGACACCGTCATCGTGCCCCTGTCCGGAGGCGGCCTGATCGCCGGCGTGGCGCTGGCGGTGAAAACCCTGGTTCCCGGTGTCCGGGTCATCGGCTTGTCCATGGAGAAGGGCGCGGCCATGTACGAAAGCATCCGCGAGGGCCGTCCCGTGGAAGTGAGCGAGCAGGCCTCCCTCGCCGATTCGCTGGGCGGCGGCATCGGCCTGGAGAACCGGTACACCTTCGCCATGGTCCGCGACCTGGTGGACGAGATCCGCATCGTGCCCGAGACGCAAATCGCCGGGGCTATGCGCGCCCTCTACCGGCAGGAAGGCTGGGTGGCGGAAGGCGCCGGTGCCATCGGCCTGGTTCCCCTGCTCCATGACCTGGACGTGAATGTCGGACGGAATATCGCGATCGTCGTGTCGGGTAAAAATATCGACATGGATCTGTTTGCCAGGGTGATGGACGGGGAAGTACCGTATTGATGGAGTTGGGGGTTCGGATTAATCACCCACCGTAGGAGGCCAGCCCCCTGGCCGATTATTTGTTGTTGCAGGGTTCGGGGTTCGAGGAGATATGGCATGCCGGAAATCAAGATACTGACCGAGGGGGAGCTGCGCGAGGCCGTGGTGCTGGACGTCCGGTCAGTCGACATCATCGAGCAGGCGTTCGCGGCCCTGGCGCGGGGCGGCGTGATCATGCCGCCGATACTCAGCATGGCCATCGAGGAGAAGCACGGCGAGGTCGACGTCAAGACCGCCTACGTGCCGGGCATGGACCTGTTCGCCATCAAGGCCAGCCCGGGTTTCTTCGATAATCCCGCCAGGGGCCTGCCGAGCCTCAGCGGCCTGATGATCCTGTTCGATTCGGATACCGGCATCGTCCGCGCGGTTCTGCTCGACAACGGCTACCTGACGGATCTTAGGACCGCGGCGGCCGGGGCAGTGGCGGCCCGGCACCTGGCTCCGGCATCCCCCGGCACGGTCGGCGTCATCGGCGCTGGCACCCAGGCGGAGCTCCAGTTGCAGGCCCTGGCCCTGGTCCGTTCTTTCGATCGGGCGCTGGTCTGGGCACGCGACCCGGCGCGCGGTGAGGCGTATGCTCGGCGGATGACGGACCGGCTCGGTTTACCGGTGGCCGTTGCCGAGTCCGCGGAACGCTGCGTGCGCGGGTCACAGGTGGTGATCACCACGACCCCGGCACGCGCGCCGGTGGTGCAGGCCGCCTGGCTTCAGCCGGGCCAGCACATCACCGCGATGGGTTCCGACTCGCCGGACAAGAACGAGCTCGACCCCGCCATCGTCGCAAATGCAGACCGCTTCGTCTGCGACCGCCGCAGCCAGTCCCTGGCCCAGGGCGAGCTCCGGGCGGCGGTTGCCGCAGGGGCGGTCGGGGAGGACTTTCCGGCGGACGAGCTGGGGGAGATCATCATCGGCAACAGGCCCGGTCGAACGGACGAGGAAATGACCACGGTGTGCGACCTGACGGGAACCGGGGTCCAGGACACGGCCATCGCCAATCATGCCTATCATGCAGCCTTGCGCAACCAAGCGGGTACAACCATAACCACCTGAACGGGGAACGAGCGAGATGAGATTTGAACGCGCTGAGTACGTGATGCGGCTGAACCGCGTCAAAGAAGCCATGCACCGACGCGGCATCGAGCTGCTGGTGGTCGCCAATCCGGCGAACATGTACTACCTGACCGGCTACGACGGCTGGTCATTTTACGTGCCTCAAGTGATCCTGGTGGAGCTCAACGAGGACAGCCCGGTGTGGATCGGCCGGGGCATGGACGCCAACGCGGCGCGCGTCACCACCAGCCTGAAGGACGACTGCATCATCCCCTACCCCGACGAGTACGTGCAGTCCCTGGTGCAGCATCCCATGGACTTCGTGGCCGATTACATCCGCGCCCGGGACTGGGACCGCAAGTTCATCGGCGTCGAGATGGACGCCTATTATTTCACGGCAATGGCCAACGACTCACTGCGCCACGGTCTGCCGGATGCCCGCTTCATCGACGCGCGCAACCTGGTGAACTGGGTGCGCCTGATCAAGTCACCGCAGGAAATCGAATACATGCGCCAGGCCGCGCGGATACTGGAGCGCGTCATGGACGTCGCCGTAAACGCCATCCAGCCAGGCGTCCGGCAGTGCGACGCCGTCGCCCAGATCTACCACGCCCAGATCAGCGGCACCGAGGAATACGGCGGCGATTACACGTCGATCTGCCCGATGCTGCCCACCGGCATTGGCACCTCGACGCCGCACCTGACCTGGAGCGACGAGCCGTTCAAGCCGAACGAGACCACGATCGTGGAGCTGGCTGCCGCCCGCTACCGGTACCACGCGCCCATGGCACGCACCATCCACCTGGGCGAGCCGCCCCAGAACCTGGCGGACACCGCCGAAATCGTGGTGGAAGGCATTCACAACGTGTTGGAATTCGTCAGGCCCGGCGTCACCTGCGAGCAGATCGAGGAGGTGTGGCGCAACACCATCGCCAAGTACGGCATCGTCAAGAACTCCCGCTGCGGCTATGCCATCGGGCTCAATTATCCGCCGGACTGGGGCGAGCACACCATCAGCATCCGCCCGGGCGACAAGACCATCATGCAGCCCAACACCGCGTTTCATTTCATGCCCGGCATCTGGATGAACGACTGGGGCGTGGAAATCAGCGAGCCGGTCCTGGTGACCGAGGACGGCTGCGAGACGTTCGCGGACGTGCCGCGGCAGTTGATCGTGAAGGACGTCTGACGGCCGGGGTTCGGGGTTCGGGTCACCGATCACCTCCTACATGCCGCGTATAGAAGGTGATACAGTCCCAGGCATGCGCAATAACCCCATTGCATCCACTGTCGACTTCGACGCTGAAGGCGTCCATCACGGCCACTTGAAGCTGCCCTGGTCCCACGACGAGTCGGCGTGGGGCGCCATCATGATCCCCGTCACCGTGGTCCGCAACGGCGACGGCCCCACGGCGATCCTGACCGGGGCAAACCACGGCGACGAGTACGAGGGCCCCACGGCGCTGCTGGATCTCGCTTCCCGCATCGAAGCCACCGAAGTCCAGGGTCGGGTCATCATCGTGCCCATGATGAACTACCCGGCATTCCAGGCAGGCAGGCGCACCTCCCCCATCGACAGCGGCAACCTCAACCGGCTGTTCCCCGGCGCGCCGGACGGCACGGTGACCGAGAAGATCGCCGACTACTTCCAGCGCACGCTGCTGCCGATGTCCGATTACGTGCTGGACATCCACTCCGGCGGCAGGACTCTGGACTTCGTCCCCTTCGCCGCCGCCCACGTGCTCGAGGACAAGCGCCAGCAGGAGGCCTGCGTGGCCGCCATGCGGGCCTTCAACGCGCCCTACAGCACCATGCTGCTGGAGCTGGACAGTGTCGGGATGTACGACTCCGCCGCCGAGGACATGGGCAAGGTGTTCGTGTCCACGGAGCTCGGCGGCGGCGGCTCCACCACCCGGCGCAGCGTGGAGATCGCCCGGCGCGGAGTGCGCAATTTTCTGATTCACACCGGGATCATGACGGGCGAGCCCAGCCATGAAGCCACCGTCGACATCGATATGCCGGACGGGCGCTGCTACGTCACCAGCTACTCCAGCGGCCTGGTGGAGTTCGTCGTGGATCTCGGCGAGCCCGTCAAGGAAGGGGATGTGGTGGCGCGGGTGCACGACACCACCCGGACGGGCTCGGCACCCGCGGAGTACAGAACGAATATCGACGGTATCCTGGTGGGCCGCCACTTCCCGGGAACGACCAGGATGGGCGACAGTCTCGCGGTGATCGGCGTGCCCGCCGCATAGGTCTAACCCCATTCCGGCATCCTTCGATTCCGTCGGCGGGCCCGCGCAGCCGGTTCTGCGGATCGTCGACGCTCTGGCCGGCGGCGACACCACCCGCGTCATCATCGGCGGCGCGCCGGCGCTGAACGGCGCCACGGTGCGGGAACAATGCGCCGACTTCGCCCGGCGCTTCGATCACCTGCGCCTCATGCTCATCCAGCCGCCCCACGGCGCCCTGCACATGTGCCCGGTCCTGCTCCTACCGCCCGGCGCGCCGGACACGGACTTCGGCGTGATCATCATGGAGTCCATGGGCTACCCGCCGATATCCGGCTCGAATCTGTTCTGCGCCGCCGCCGTGGCCCTGGAACGCGGATTCGCCGTCATGCGTGAACCGGAAACCCGGCTGCGGGTCGAGACGCCGGCGGGAATCGTCGCGCTCACCGCCCAGTGCCGGGATGGGCGCTGCCGGCGTGTCGAGTTCGAAAACACCCCCGCCCGAATCAGGAAGTCGTTGAGCGTCGAGATCGAATCGACGGCCGCCCCCGTACCGGTGACCCTGATCTCCGCCGGCGTCGATTACGCCGTGGTGGATGCCGGGGACCCGGGTATCCCGCTGGCATCGGAATCCGGCGACGCGCTGATCCGCGCGGGAGAAGCGCTCGCCACCGGCGCTGACACCGACTTCGTTCTATTTCACGGGCCGATTCACGTCACTCCGCCTGGCGCGGACTGCACGGTGGCGGTATTCCAGAATCCCGGCGTCATCTGCCGAAGCCCGACGGGCACCGGCACCTCCGCCATGCTGGTGCTGGCGCACGCCCGCGGCCTGTTGGGCCCCGGGCAGCCGTTGACCACCCGCTCCCCCACCGGCGGTAGTTTCCTGGGGCGGATCCTGTCCATTCAGGAGACTGCCGACGGCGCCATACTGCGGACCTTGATCGCCGGCGACGTGACCACCGGCGTGGAACTCAGCCTCCCCTGACCCGCCGAAAGGCTGACGCGCCCCGAAACCTGCCCTTGTGGGTCGGGCTCGACGGCCGACATGTACCCCTGAGTTGAGGACGGGTCGCCGCCCCCCCCCGCCTTTCCTGCGCAATCGGGTGCAACTGTCCGCGAAAAAAGCAAAAGTGTACTTACTGGCCGTTCACTAGTCTTTTCACAGCAATTTGTTGATTCATTGTATACATCATGGTTATAGTACCCCTGTATTATCAGAAAAATCGTCACAACGAGACCAGTGATTGACGGCACGGCAACTGCTGTCGAATCATGGCGTGATGGGTGAAGTGACCGGCGAGCCGCACCGGTCAGCCGGGCGGCTTCGTACGAACCAACCGACAATAGAAGCAACCGGAGGACACCATGAGGAAAGTACTGATCACCGTTGCCGCCGTTCTGGCAACCGCCATAGCGGTTCCCGCATTTTCGGATTCCATCACCGACCGCATCGAGAACGGCGAACCGATTCGCCTGGGATTCGCCAACGAGGTGCCCTGGGCCTACCCGGGCGAAAACAACGAGCCGCTGGGCTTCGTCAACGCATTCGTGCTTGGGGTGCTCGGCGAGATGGGTTATGACCGCGACGACCTGGAACCGGTGGTCACCGAGTGGGGCGGCCTGATCCCGGGGCTGCAGGCCAACCGCTTCGATATCGTCACCGGGGGCATGTATATCCTCAGCAGCCGCTGCGAGAACATTGCGTTCTCCGATCCCATGGCGGAGGTTGCCGACGCCTTCCTAGTCGCCCCGGGCAACCCCAAGAACATTCACAACTACGAAGACATCAGGGAAGCGGACGCCGTTCTGGTGACCGGCGCCGGCTACAACACCGTCGAAGACGCCAAGAGCGCCGGCGTCCCCGAAAGCAATATCATGACGGTACCCGGCCCCACAGAGATCCTGGCCGCAGTCAGGGCCGGCCGCGCCGATGCCGGCGGCGGCACCTACTTCACGGTGCAGAACCTTGCCGCCGAAAGCGGCGGGGAAGTCGAAGTATCCGATCCCGCGAAAATGCCCAAGGATCTCAAGAACTGGGTCGGCATAGGCTTCCGCAAGAGCGATACGGAATTCCTGGAGCAGTTCAATGCCGCCATGGCGGATTATCTGGGCTCCGACGCCATGCTGGAGGCCGTGGCGGAGTACGGTTACACGGCGTCGAACGTCCCGGGGGACGATGCCAGCACGGAGTGGGCCTGCGAAAATCGTTGATGCGGCCCGGACGTCCGGCGTAATACGTTGAGCATTTCCTCCCGGCGGCGGGCAGCGCCCTCCGGCGTTGCCCGCCGTCCTGCGGCCGCCCCCGGCATCGCGAACTGAACAAGCACGGCCCTTGAGGCGCGGATTCCGGGGACGGGGATCTCATGCAAAGCTACATCGAGTTTCTCGAGAACCACGGCCACCGTCTGATCGACGGGACCATCGTCACCGCCGAGCAGACGGTCCTGGCCGCCATCCTGGCGATGGTCATCGCGCTGGTCATGGCTCTGATGAAGATGTCCCCCATCTTTGTCCTGCGCTGGCCGGCCATCGCCTATATCGAGGTTTTTCGCGGTACTTCCCTGCTGGTGCAGCTTTACTGGATCTTCTTCGTGCTGCCGCTGCTCGGGGTAAGCCTTGAAAAATTCACCGCCGGCTTCATCGCCGTGGGCATGAATCTCGGCGCCTACGGCGCGGAACTGGTGCGCGGCGGAATCCAGTCCGTGCCGCGCGGGCAGTATGAAGCCGCCATCGCCCTGAACCTGCCCCCGGTGGCCCGCTTCAGGCGCATCATCTTCCCCCAGGCCCTGCTGATCATGCTGCCGCCATGGGGCAATCTCCTGATCGAGCTGCTGAAGGGCACCGCGCTGGTATCGCTGATCTCCGTCACCGACCTGATGTTCCAGGCCAAGCAAATCAACGCATCCACGTTTCTTTCCGTGCAGGCCTTCGGCACGGCGATCATCATCTACTACATACTGGGGCGGCTGGTGATCTCGCCGTCCATGCGCGGCCTTGAAAACAGGCTGAGACGCAACCTGAGCCGGGACTGACGAGTCATGTTCGAGTGGAACTGGGAATTCACCTGGGAAATCATGCCGCGGCTGCTGGGGGCGACCGTGAACACCCTGATGGCGGCGGGTTTCGGCTATCTCATCGCGCTGGTGGTGGGGCTGATTCTTGCCCTGCTGCAGCGCACGCCGCTTCCCGCGGTGACCTTCGTCGCGCGCGAGCTGGTGGAGTTCATTCGCTCGACGCCGCTGGTGCTGCAGATCTTCTTCGTCTACTTCGTCGGGCCGCAGTTCGGCATCCGGCTCGACCCCTGGACCGCCGGCATGATCGCCATCGGGCTGCACTATGCGGCGTACCTGTCGGAGGTGTACCGGGCGGGACTGGACAGCGTGCCCCGGGGGCAATGGGAAGCGTGCACCGCCCTGAACCTCGGCACGCGACGCACTTACACGAGGATCATCATTCCCCAGGCCATTCCCCCGAGCATCCCGGGATTCGGCAACTACCTGGTGGGAATCTTCAAGGACACGCCCATGCTGTCGGTGATCGGGGTGGCCGAGCTCATGCACACAGCCAACGCCGTCGGCTCGGAAACCTACCGGTTCCTCGAGCCCTATACCCTGGTCGGCGTGATCTTTCTCATCATTTCCCTGCCCACCGCCTACCTGGTGCGCCGTTTCGAGCGCTGGGTGCGCCGGTCGCTCGGCATGACGGACTAATGAAGGAATCGTGGATCCCATGAACCAGAACAGCTACCCCCTCGAGCTCGATGGCCCGGACGCGCCCCTGGTGCGCTTCATGAACGTGAGCAAGCGATACGGCCCGCTCACCGTGCTGGACTCGCTGAACCTAGACATCGCCACCAACGAAATCGTGTCCGTCATCGGCCCGTCGGGGTCCGGCAAGACCACCGTGCTGCGCATGCTGATGACGCTGGAGGAGATTGACGACGGGGTCATCTACGTCGACGGCAATCCCTTGACCCACATGGTGCGGGGCGGGAAGCTGGTGCGGGCCAACCAGAAGCACCTGCGGCGGATGCGCAGCAACATCGGCATGGTGTTCCAGCATTTCAACCTGTTTCCCCACATGACCGCCCTGGAAAACTGTATCGAGGCCCCGGTCCAGGTCCTGGGCCTGACCTGGAAGGCCGCCGCCGAACGCGCCGAGGAGCTGCTCAACATGGTGGGGTTGGGGGACAAGATTCGGCAGTACCCGGCGCGGCTGTCCGGCGGCCAGCAGCAGCGCGTGGCCATCGCCCGCGCCCTGGCGTTGCGGCCCAAAGTCATGCTGTTCGACGAGGTGACCTCGGCGCTCGACCCGGAGGTGGTGGGTGAAGTCACCCAGGTGATCCGCAAGCTGGCCACGGAGCACGACTTGACCATGATCCTGGTCACCCACCAGATGGGCTTCGCCCGGGAAATCTCCGACCGGGTGTGTTTCTTCTACGCGGGACAGATCGCCGAGGAAGGCAAGCCGGACGAGCTGTTCACGGAGCCGAAGAACCCGCGGACCCAGCAGTTTCTCAAGGCGGTGCTGGAGGCGGATTGAAAGAGGGTTGGGGGTTGAGGGTTCGGGGTTGGTAGGTGGTTCGCAGGAGATAATCGGCCAGGGGGCTGGCCTCCGGTGGCTAATTAATCCGAACCCCGAACGCCCAACCCCTAACCCCCTTCTTCATCCAACACCTGCTGCAGCAGAATCATGACCGTGGAGAGGCGATTGCGGTGCACCAGGCCCACGGCTTTCAGATCGTTGCGGGCCATCGCCTGGCGCACTTCCTCGATCTCGTGCCGCAGCTCCATGACCGCCCGCTCCCAGGAGAAGCGCGGCAGGATCTGGAACCAGATGCGGGCGGTCTGGTAGAAGAGCCGGTCGCTGACCTCCCGCAGGGGCCGGCTGCGAATGATGGTAAGGATCCGGGAATGGAGCCCGATGTTGATCTCTCCAAAGGTTCGCAGATCGATACCCGCACCGAGCTGGTCGCATTTCAGTGTGAGCGCGTCCAGGGCCTCGAAGACGCCGGGCTCGGGCGGCACCGGGTCCGAATCGCCGATGGCTTCGGCCAGGGCGGCGCGGACATAGTAGATGTCCAACAAGTCCTTGAACTCGATGGTGGTGACGGTGGTGCCGACGCCCTGGCGGCTTTCCACCAGCCCGTCCACCCCCAGACGGTTCAGCACGTGCCGGATGGGGGTCCGGCTCACCCCGAACTGCTCGGCGAGGTCCTGCTCCCGCAGCACCGCACCGGGCGGAAAGTCGAGCAGACAGATCTGCCGGCGCAGCGCCTGGTAAATACGCTCGATGCGCGCCTGGGGCTTGGTCAGCGACCGGCCACTGGTCCCGTTCATGGCTTGCCGCGGCCCCGGCCCCTTGTTATTTTGCATCGCGGTTTGTACACAATTCTATTATAATTGCCGCTAGTGAATAGACCAGCCGTTCATGAAGAGTCTCTAACTTTCTGAGGTTTACGAGCATCCTGTCGTCTATTTCCGGCCGGGGTGGGTTCTTATATTGTATACATTTAACCTTGATATGACAGAACGAAGCCCATGTGGGTCAGGCTTTATGCCTGACATGTCAGCCCTGAAGGCTGACCCACATACCTGTTGCCGACCCAACATTCGGTGGCTCAACGGGAACCCGGATATTCCCGAGTCCGGCTCGGACAATGACGGCATTCCCGATCGACCAATGATCGATTTTTGTCCAATCAAGGTTAACTGAGCAATGATCGAACCCGAATTCCTCCCGGCCGCCAGCGCCGCCGCACCAGACGCCAACATGCCGGCGTTCCCACCGTCGGAACTCGACGCCCGCCGCGAGGCGCTGACCGCGGCGATGCGCCGCCGGGGACTGGATGGTTTGGTGGTGGCGGTGCCGGAGAACATCTACTACCTGACCAGCCTGGATCACTGGGGATTTTTCGCCTGCCACGCGCTCCTGGTGCCCCTGGACGGGCCCATGGTCCTCGTGGCCCGGGCGATGGAACGAATCACCTATGAAAACCAGGTCCGCAACGCCGGGTTCATCGGCTTCAGCGACAACGGCAATCCCGCGGACGCCATCATTACGGGCCTGAAACAGCTTCACCTAGAGGGCGGCCGGCTGGGCCTGGAGAAGAACAGCCTTTTCCTCACCGCACGCATCGCCGAAAGCCTGCAGGAAAAAACCCGCGCTGTCACCTGGATCGACGCCTCCGGCCTCCTCGACGGGATCCGGCTCGTGCAGTCACCCCTGGAACAGGCATACACCCGCAGGGCCGCCGCCGCCGCAGATGCGGGGACGCTCGCCGCCATCGACGCGGTGCACGACGGCGCCAGCGACTACGAAGTCGCCGCGGAGTGCCACCACGCCATGATCCTGGCGGGCAGCGAGTATCCGGGCTTCGGCCCCTTTATCCGGCCCACGCGGCGCCTGGGCGAAGAGCACACCACCTGGCGGGGCGACGTGTTCCACCACGGCGACGCGGCGTTCCTGGAGATCGGCGCCGCCTGTCGCAAGTACCAGGCCCCCATGGGGCGCCTGGTGTTCGTGGGCACGGCCTCGGACGCGGATCACCAAGCGGCCGAGCTGGCCATACTCGGCATGGCGGCGATCCGCGATGCCGTCCGGCCCGGGGCGACGGGCAGTGACGTGTACCAGGCCTGGCAGGATGTCGCCGATGAAGCGGGACTGGGCCATTACCGGCGCCATCACTGCGGCTATCTCATTGGCATCGGCTTTCCGCCGAGCTGGACCGGCGGCAGCATGGTGACCTCGCTGCGCCCGGGCAGCACGCTGGAACTGAAGCCCGGCATGGTGTTTCACCTTCATTCCTGGTTCACTAATACGGGGCGCGGCAACTACTTCGTGTCCAACACCGCCCTACTCACCGAAAGGGGCTGCGAAATTCTCACCCACCGCACCCCCCAGGTGCTGCAGGTGCGTTGAGCGCAGAGCCCATGGCGGATCCGCACGGCAACACGGCGCTGCATTCCCCGTTCCCTGTGGAGGAGTATCGACAGCGTATGACGCGCACCCGGCGCGCCATGGCGGAGAAGGATATTGCCGTGCTTATCGCCACCGATCCCGCCAACATCAACTACCTGACGGGCTACGACGGCTACTCGTTCTATGTACACCAGGCCGTGGTGGTGGTCCGCGACTGGGAGTGGCCGCTGTGGATCGGCCGTGCCCAGGACGTCAACGGCGCGGCCTTCACATCGATACTGCCGGCCGGGCACCTGGTGGGCTACCCGGACGAATTCGTACACGCCGTGGACCGCCATCCCATGGCGTTCATCTGCGCTCAGCTGCGCGATCGCGGCCTGGACCACGGGCCCGTCGGGGTGGATGCGGACAGCTTCTACTTCACCGGCAAATCCCTGGATGTGCTGCGCAGCGGCATCCGTGGGCGGGTCGTGGACGTGGGCCTGCTGCTCAACTGGATCCGGTCGGTGAAGTCCCCGCGCGAGATCCAGTATATCGAGCAGGCGGCAACGATATCCGCGAACACCATGCGCCGGGCGCTGGACATGATCGAGCCCGGCGTGCGCCAGTGCGATGTCGCCGCCGAGATCCTGAAGACGCAGGTCTCCGGCACGATCGAATTCGGCGGCGACTATCCGGCGATCATGCCGTTGATGCCCACCGGCCCGACCACCACCTGCCCGCACGTAACCTGGCGGGACACGCCGTTCCAGGCCGGCACTGCGTCGGTGGTCGAGATATCCGGCGTGCGGCACCATTACCATGCGCCCCTGACCCGCACCCTCTTCCTCGGCACGCCGCCGGACGAGATGATCCGCGCCGCGGACGTCATCGTCCAGGGCATTGATCAGGCGCTGGCGGCCGCCACGCCCGGCGCCCGCGCCCGGGATATACACGCCGCCTGGAACGATGTCATCACCCGGCACGGGCTGTACAAGGATTCGCGGTGTGGCTACTCCATCGGCCTGGGCTATCCGCCCGACTGGGGGGAGCGCACCATCAGCCTGCGGGCGAGCGACGATACAGTCCTGCTCCCGGGCATGACCCTCCATTTCATGCCGGGGATATGGATGGCAGACTGGGGCATTTCCATCAGCGAAACAATCCTGATCACCGCGGACGGTGCCCGGGCACTGTGTGACTTTCCCCGCAGCCTGTTCCTGCGTTAGTACATCGCACTGACATGTCAGGCGCAAAGCCTGACCCACAATGGCTTCGTTCTGCCTTATCAGGCCAGAGCTACGGTCACGGGTTTGACCGCTTTCGCGGGCCGTGGCCCGGTTCGAGACACGGGATCGGGGGAAGGGCCGGTGCCGGGGGTCGTCCCCCAGGGCTGTCGAAAACAGGGATGTTTGAGCCAGAGCGTACACGGACGTATTCCATCCTTCGGTCCGCAAACGGCACTTCCCTGTGCCGCTTCTCACAGCGGCCCTGGGGGACGACCCCCGGCACCGGCCCGATCTATTAAGCAGGACTTCGAACCGGCGCAATCCCGGAACGATCCTCGAACCCGGGTCCCGAAACCCCGGCAACGCCTCCGGTCGTCGTGCGCTGCACCGTCGCACAATGATTTGCATATCCATCCGACTAGTGGATTACAATCCGCTTGATGACGAAACTCGACCGAATAGACCTGCGCATCCTTTCCGTGCTTCAGCAGCGCGGACGGATCACCAAGCAGAAGCTGGCCAACGAGGTCAACCTGTCGGTCAGCCCCTGCTGGGTGCGACTCAAGCGCCTGGAGGAAGCGGGGATTATCAACGGCTACCATGCCGAAGTGCAGCTGGACAAGCTCACCACGTTTTCCACCGTTCTGGTCGAGATCACCCTCAAGCACCACGCCGCGGAGGACTTCGAGCGTTTCGAGACCGCCATGGTGGATGCGCCACATGTCATCGACTGCTACGCCACCGGCGGCGGCGTCGACTATGTTCTGAAGATCATTGCACGGGACATCGACCACTATCAGGCCCTGATCGACGACATGCTGGGGCAGGATATCGGAATCGACCGCTACTTCACCTATATCGTCACCAAAGCGGTGAAGCAGTCGCGCTTCATTCCGATTCAGCAGGTCCTGGACACCAACGAGTCGACCCGGGCGGCGGAATGAAGCGCCTGGGCATCCTGTATCCGCCCTGCGGCGCGGAGTTCGAGTACTACCGTTACGGGGAAATGCTCGGTAATGATGTCCGCATCAACCTGATGGGCGTGCGCATCCACGGTGGTGACGACGAGCATGCCCCGGAGAACCTGAGCCGGACCGGGGAAATCGCCAACCTGTCGCTCAGCGCCCGGGTGCTGCGGCATCTGGAACCGGATGCCGCGATATGGGCCTGCACCAGCGGCAGCTTCGTTGACGGCCTGGGCCACGCCCGCGCCCAGGTCGATGCCTTGAGCCGCGAGCTGGAATGCCCCGCCACCAGTACGTCCCTGGCGTTCGCCTCGGCCCTGCAGCACCTCGGCATTGACACCGTCTCGATCCTGGCCAGCTACCCGGAAAAAACCGCGTCGCGCTTCTTCAATCTGTTGTCGGACTGTGGAATCCGGACCCACGCCTACCGGTGCCTCGATATCGATTCGGGGCCGGCCGCCGCGGATCTGGAGCAGGACGCCGTATTGGCGGCCTGCCGGGACCTCGACATACCCGGCGACGCCGCGCTGCTGATCCCGGACACCGCCATCCCCACCATGCACTGGATCGCGCCCCTGGAGGCGCAGCTCGAACGGCCGGTACTCACCGCCAACCAGGTCAGCCTCTGGGACACGGCCCGCCTGGCGGCCGTCCCGACGCCTGCCACCCTCCCCGGGCGCCTTTTCGGCGGTTAAGAGGCACGCAGGGAAGTTTTGATCGGTTGGGACAGGCCGCGTTCCGGGCACGAACGTCATTGCTCCACTCCTCGATGACGCACTGGATCAGCGGTTTCCTATTTACCTCTGGTAATCGAAGCTATCGTCACCAACTCCGCACAAGCGAGGGGCCGGGAGGGTCTGGCAGGGCTGTCGAAAACAGGGATGTTTGAGCCAGAGCGTACACGGATGTATTTACAGCGGCCCTGACAGACCCTCCCGGCTCCTCGCTCCCCGCCACAGAAACCCCGCCACTCCACAACAAACGGCCAAACCTGGTGCCATTCGATCCGGCGGGCTTTATGCTCGCGTCGCCCCCCGTGTTTCACTACGCGAAAACCGCCATTTGGCGGGGATTTCTCAAGAAAAATAGCCAAGGCTCGTGGTTTAAATCAGGGGAGTTTTTGGTTTCGGGCGGCGAATTAGAAATCCTATTCATTGCCCGGATTGTTACCCTGCCGTGTTGCATGACCGGGCGCCGCCGCCCGTTTTCAACCACATCAACACCAGGCAAGCACATGATTCAAGCCGAACCGAAGCCACAGTTTGAGAATCAGTTCAGCGACGCCGGGCTGTTCCGGCAGCAGGCCTACGTGGACGGCGCATGGGTGGACGCCCCCGGGGGCGAGACCACCGATGTCACCAACCCCGCCGACGGTGCCGTGATCGGCCAAGTGCCCATGCTCGGCGCAGTGGAAGCCCGCGGCGCCATCGAGGCCGCGTCCCGGGCGTTTCCCGCCTGGCGCGCCCTGTTGCCCCAGGAGCGCGGCGAGCTGATGGAGAACTGGTATCGCCTGCTCCTGGCGCACCGCGAAGACCTGGCCCGGATCATGACACTGGAACAGGGCAAGCCCCTGTCGGACTCCCGGGGCGAGATCGACTATGCCGCCAGCTTCATCAAATGGTTCGCCGAGGAAGGCCGCCGGATGAACGGCGAGACCCTGCCCAGCCACCTCCCGGACCGCCGCCTGCTCGTCTACCGCGAGCCGGTGGGGGTGACCGCCTGCATCACGCCCTGGAACTTCCCGGCGGCCATGATTACCCGGAAAGCCGCCGCGGCCCTGGCCGCCGGCTGCCCCATGGTGGTGCGCCCGGCGAACGAAACGCCCTTTTCCGCCCTGGCCCTGGCGGAGCTCGCCGAACGCGCCGGGATCCCCGCGGGGGTGTTCTCCGTCCTTACCGGCAGCGGCCGCGAGATCGGCGGGGAAATGTGCGCCAACACCCTGGTCCGGGCGCTGAGCTTCACCGGATCCACGGAAGTGGGCCGGGTGCTGCTCCGCCAGGGCGCTGAGACGGTGAAGAAAATGTCCATGGAGCTCGGCGGCCACGCGCCTTTCATCGGCTATCCGGATGTCGGGGTCGAGCGCCTGGTGGAGGGCGCCCTGGCGGCGAAGTTCCAGACCACCGGCCAGGACTGCCTGGCGGCGAACCGGATCTACATCCATCGCGACATCTACGACCAGTTTCTCGAGGCGTTCACCCGTCGCACCGCGGCGTTCAAGGTGGGCAATGGGCTCGACGAGGACGTCGACTACGGCCCGCTCATGAACGAGGACGCGGTGCGCAAAGCCGAGGAGCACGTGGAAGACGCGGTGTCCAAGGGCGCCCGTCTTCTGACGGGGGGCAAACGCCTGCCCCTGGGCGAGCTGTTTTTCGCGCCGGCCGTGCTGGCGGACGTCACCCCGGACATGGCGATCTACCGCGAGGAGACGTTCGGCCCCGTCGCCGGTGTCACCCCCTTCGACGACGGTGACGACATCGCCGCCATGGCCAACGACAGCGAATACGGACTCGCGAGCTATATATACTGCGACAATCTGTCGCGCGTTCACCGGCTTTCCGCGGCGCTCGAGTACGGCATGGTGGCCGTCAACTGCGCGAAAATGACCGGGCCACCGATTCCGTTCGGCGGCGTCAAGCAGTCCGGCCTGGGCCGGGAAGGCTCCACCCATGGACTGGATGAGTACAGCGACCTGAAATACGTCTGCATCCAGGTCTGACACCGCCGCAACCCAATTCAAGATTCATCAATGCAAGGTTTTACCCATGACTAAAATGAACCGCGAGGCGCTGCACGCGCTGGACCGCGCACATTTCTTCCATCCGTCCACCCACATGCGCCAGCATGCCGACGGGGAAAGCCCCAACCGCATCATTACCGGCGGCAAAGGGGTGTATATCGAGGACGCCGAAGGCAACCGGTCACTGGACGGTTTCGCCGGACTGTACTGCGTCAACATCGGCTACGGCCGGCAGGAGATGGCCGAGGCCATCTACGAGCAGGCGAAGAAGCTGTCCTATTACCACTCCTACGTGGGCCATGGCAGCGAGCCGGCGATACTGCTGTCCGAGAAGATCATCAGCATGGCGCCGGAGGGTATGAGCCGGGTGTACTACGGCCTGTCCGGCTCCGACGCCAATGAAACCCAGATCAAGCTGGTCTGGTACTACAACAATATTCTCGGGCGACCGAAGAAGAAAAAGATCATCTCGCGCTGGCGCGGCTATCACGGCTCCGGCGTCATGACCGGCAGCCTGACGGGACTGGAGGCGTTTCACAAGGCGTTCGACCTGCCCCGCGACCCGATCATGCATACCGTCTGCCCCCACTTCTACAGGCATGCCGCGGCCGGAATGAGCGAAGCGGATTTCTCCGACTGGTGCGCGAAACAGCTCGAGGAAATGATCCTGGACGAGGGCCCGGACACCATCGCGGCGTTCATCGGCGAGCCGGTAATGGGCACCGGCGGGCTGATCCCGCCGCCGGAGGGCTACTGGGAGAAGATCCAGGCGGTACTGAAGAAATACGATATCCTGTTGATCGCCGACGAGGTCGTGACGGCCTTCGGCCGGATCGGTACGCCGTTCGGCTGCCACCGTTATGACATCCAGCCCGACCTGATCACCATCGCCAAAGGGCTCACCAGCGCCTATCTGCCGCTGTCGGGCGTGATCGTGAGCGACGCGGTCTGGGACGTCCTGGAAAAAGGCTCGGACCAGCTCGGGCCGCTGGGCCACGGCTGGACCTATTCGGCGCATCCGCTGTGCGCCGCGGCGGGGCTCAGGAATCTCGAGATCATCGAGAAGGAAAACCTGGTCGGGAATGCCGCCGACGTGGGCGATTATTTTCAGAAGGCCATGCACGAGGCCTTCGACGAGCATCCGCTGGTGGGCGAGGTCCGGGGCGTGGGCCTGCTGGCGGCCCTTGAGTTTGCCCGGAGCAAGGAGCGCCTCGACCCGTTTGCGGCGGACCTGAAGGTGGGCGCCCGGGTCTCCGCAGCGGCCGCCGAGCGGGGCCTGATCGCCCGGGCGATGCCGCACGCGGATATCCTCGGTTATGCGCCGCCGATGATACTGACCCGGGAGGAAGCCGACCGGATCGTCGACATCAGCCGGGATGCCGTGGACGCCGTGGCGCGGGAAGTCGGCGTATAGGAGTTTCTCCTTCAGTGTAGTGCAGCGTTGAATGGCCCTTGCAAAAGGGCCTTTTTTTTGGCGTCATGGACATCCTTCGTCAAAAGGAATGCAGCGCGGGTGTACACGGCATTCAGCGGCTATCACAGCACGATCCCGGCATGCCGGGCGGCCCGGCGGACGGAGTGACGATGGCCGGCCAGCCGTGGACGCCGCGTCCGGGGCATGGCCCGTCCCGGATACGCACCCACCTGCTTCCGGTCGTGCTGCTGAGTGTTTCCCTGTCGGCCGCCGCCCTGGAACCTCCCTACGAAAGCCTCAACACCGCCACCCTGCTCCCTGAACGGGTGATGTCAGGCCCGGACTACCGGATCCTGCCGGAGGTGGTGAACCGAGGGCTGATGAATCACTACCTGATCGACACGGACTACGGCTCGATGCGGGCCCGCAGCGACCGCAATCTCCAGCAGAGGCTGCGGGAAATCCGCGCCCTGCGGGAGCTCGACCGCATGCATGAAGCACGGCTGGTGGCCGAATCCGTGGGCCGGACATTCGTGGGCACCGCCCGATCGGTGGCCAGGGTCATCAAGGACCCCGTCGGCACCGCCGATAGCGTCCAGCAGGGCATTCACAGGCTCATGCGCCGCGGCGGCCGGAAAATCAGGAATGCCTACGACGATGTCAGAAACTCGGTCAGCGGAAATGACGGTGATGGTACAGCGGAACCGGGGCCCGACCTGTCCGACAAGGCCATTCAGGCCGGCCGCACGTTCGCCAGAAACCGGCTGGGAGTCAGCCGCGCCTACCGGGAGCTCGCCCGGGAGGTAGGCATCGATCCCTACACCGACAACGGGCTTCTCCGCGCCGAGCTGAATCGATTGGCCGGGCATTCGGCGGGGGCGTCGCTGGGCAGCAGGCTGGTGATTCCACGGATTCCGGGCCTCATCGGTGCGGTGGAAAATGTCAGCGACCTGGTATGGAGCAAGGACCGGTTGGATCTGCTGCTCCACAATGAGGACGTCCTCGCCGGCCTGCCGGTACCGGAACCCGTAGCGCGGCGCTTCATTGAAAACGAGGCCTACAGCCCGACGCAGCAAACGGCGATCGTCGCCGCGCTAGAATCGCTGCGCCACGTCGCCAACCACTGGCGCCTGCTCGAGTATGCGGGCCATGCGGACAGTCTCTCGGAAGCGGATTTCTACACCGACATGATCGGCCTACTGGCTTTGTATCACGAAACGAGGGCCCCACTGGACACCATTCACCCGACGGCAACGATCGTTCCCGTGGCCGTCACGGATGATCATCGATCCGTCGCGGCCTTCCCCGTGGACCGCTTTCGATGGACCCGGGATGTCGACGGCATCGTAGCCGCGCTGACCGCGTCCCCCATCGGGCAGTCGGGCCACCGGGAAATCTGGATCACCGGCGTGGTCTCGGAACAGGCCGATACGGGCTTGTCCGGGTACGGCTGGATCCCCTATACACGCGCCCACCAGCGCCTGCGGACCCGCTGACGAGCCGTCGGATACAGACAGGCCCACAATGGCCCGCGGCGGTGGCACCATCGAAATCCAGGCGGTTATCATGGCCGCGACGCGGCCGGGTAAGGGGGCGTATCTCGGTCTGACTCAATATCATGCACTACCGGGAGAAGACGCACATGGCGATCGATATCGAGCTGCTGAATGTCGAAGGCGAAACCGACCCGCGGGTGATCCGGGCCACCGTGTCCGGGCAGCTGCAGGAATCGGACTTCCATGTACTCACGCCGCAGGTGGAACAAGTCCTTGAAGACCATGCCAGCGTGCGGATGCTCATTCAGCTTTCCGGGTTTGAAGGCTGGAGCCCGGGCGCCGCATGGGAGGACGGCCGGCTCGGTATACGCCACTACGCGGATTTCGAACGGTTCGCCGTGGTGGGCGACGGGCGCCGGGACGAATGGGTGACCCGTCTGTCCAAACCGTTCATGCTGGCGGATGTGCGTTTCTTTGAACCCGGCGAGTCCAACAAGGCCCTGGCCTGGATCACCGAAGCACCACATCCGCACATCGGGATATCCATTGAGGAAGACCGCAAGGTGGTCCGCGTCCGACCCGCCGGACGCCTGTCCAGGGACGATTTCATCCGCCTGGCCGACGAGGTGGATCCCGTGATCGAAAAGCTGGGCTCGCTGAACGGGCTGGTGATCGAGAGCCGGGACTTTCCCGGCTGGGACAGCGTGGGCGCCCTGGTCCAGCACCTGAAGTTCGTGTCCGGGCATCACCACAGAGTAAACCGTATCGCCCTGGTCACCGACTCTGTTCTCGGGCGCATCGCCGAGAACATCGCGAGCCATTTTATCAGCGCCGAGATCAAGCAGTTCGGCGCAGCGGATCTGGATGTGGCCCTGCAGTGGGCGGCAAAAAGCAGGGAGGATGCGCTCGACCCGGTTTGACGCGAGGTGTCGGCAAGACCCGTGTGGGTTGGGATCTTGTGGGTCAGCCGATCGGAGGTTTCCTGGCGGATTTTCAAAGGGGGCGACCGATCGACACCAACGTAATGCCCCGTTCCGGCGCGGGTCCGCCGCCTGACCAGTCCACCGCGCGTCGTTCGGCCTGGACGGGCCGCACGGGCCGTTCGTCCCCAACTTTCCCCTTCCCGCCGCATTGCCGCAACACCGCCTTGCGGCCAGCGGACGCGTTTGATATTATCTTTCGTACACGAAATATTTGTACACAAACGAAATCCATGCAGAAACAAGGGACAATCGCTCCCGAAACATCGACACCGGGCGATCGGCTGGACCATGAGGTTCTGCGCGCCCTGCGGCGCATTTTCCACGCCGTAGACGGGCACAGCCGGCGTCTGGCGCGGGTCCACGGCCTGACCGAGCCCCAGGCCATCTGCCTGAACGCCGTGAATCGTGCCGGCGAGCTCAATCCGGGGCAGCTGGCGCGGACCGTGTCGCTCTCCCCGCCTACGGTGACCGGGATCCTTGACCGGCTCGAGCGCCGCGCCCTGATCCGGCGCGAACGCGCCGCCCGGGACAAACGCCAAGTAGTCGTGGGCCTTACCGATGCCGGACGAGCGCTGCTGGACAACAGCCCGCCGCCGCTGCAGGAACGATTCACGCGGCGTCTGATGGATCTGCCGCCTTCTCGCCAGCGCCAGATCGCCAGATCACTGAATGAAGTGGTCAGGCTGATGGAGGCTGAGCACATTGACGCGGCGCCGCTGCTGGCCCGCGGGGCCGCGAACCCCGCCCATGCGGAAGAGCCCGTGGCCGTGCCGCGGGCCGGCCCGAACACCAGGCGCTGATCTCCCCCGGCGGAGACGGCGCGACGACCGAATTCATTCAAATCCACTTACAGTGAAGTTATCCAATCCTTATGAATAGCAGTTTGAAAATATTGAAGTACGGAGGTTCATCCCTCGCCACCGACGAGCATATTGACTTCGTCGCCAGGCAGATCATTGAGCGAAAACGCCCCGGCGAGGATGTTGTCGTCGTGGCATCGGCCATGGGCGGGACCACCGACAAGCTCATGTCCCTGGCCAACGGCCTCACCGACGACCCCCCCGTGCGCGAGCTCGACAAGTTGCTGTGCACCGGGGAGTACGTGTCCACGGCCCTGCTCGCCATGGCGCTCCAGCGCCACGGGCAGGACGCCGTTTCTCTCACCGGGTCCCAGTGCGGCATTCTTACCAGCGACGACCATTTCAACGCCGCCGTGGAGCATGTCGACACCCGGCGCATGCGCAAGGAGCTCTCCGAGGGACGGATCGTCGTCGCCGCGGGCTTCCAGGGCCGGAATACCGACCGGGAGATCACCACGCTCGGCCTCGGCGGATCGGACATCACCGCCGTGGTCCTGGCCGCCGCCCTCGGCGCCGGACGCTGCGAGATCTGCTCGGACGTGGACGGTGTCTACTCCGCGGACCCCAGGGTGGTGAGCCGGGCCAGCCGCATCGACGAGATCAGTTACGCGGAAATGCTGGAGATGGCCCGGCACGGAGCATCGGTGCTGAATCCGCGCGCCGTCGAGCACGCCCGCGAGCACCGGGTGGAAATCTACTCCCGCAGCACAGCGCAGCCGGATGCAGGGGGCACCCTGATTCACGACATCGACGCCGAGGCGCCCCGCGTCGTCGGCATTGCCAGCCACGACGAGCTCCTCCGGCTGGTAATCGAGCCCGGTCAACGCAACGCCGATTCCGCCGCCGATGGACTGCTCGAAGCCCTCGACAGGGACGACATGTTCGTCGACCACATCGATGTCGAAAGCGGCCGCCGCAACGTCCTGATTCCGGCCGAACGCCTGCCCGACGTCGATGCGTTCCGCAGGGATCTCAAGCGGCGGTTCGATGAGCGCATCGATGCCCGGCCGGCCTGCAGCTCGGTATCGGCCATTGGCCTCGGTGTCGGAGGCGCCGACGATCTGCGCCGCACATCCCGGCGCTATTCGAAACAGGCCGGCGTCTCCCTGCAGGACGATTTCACCGCGGAGCATGCCATTACCTGCGTCGTGGAGCCGGACCAGGCCTCCAGATTGATGAACGTATTTCACCGGGAGTTCGACTGTCCCGCGGAGGCGGCATGAGCACAGTGCAGACCCTCATCGCAGCGGAGCCCAGTGATATGACCGAAACCCGTACAACCAGACAGACGGCCGTAGAGCGGCCGTTCCACAAACGGTCGCGGCCGAAGGACATCGTCTACCGGCCGGCCACGCCCAACGACGGCCGGGAAATGTGGCGCTTCGTGAATGAAGCCGGCGTACTCGAGCTGAACCAGTCCTACGCCTATATTCTGATATGCCAGCACTTCGGCAACACCTGCCTGGTGGCCGAGAGCGACGACAAGATGGTGGGATTTGTCCTGGCCTACGTGCCGCCCCGGCAGCCGGACACGGTTTTCGTCTGGCAGATCGGCGTGGCCCGGGATGTCCGCGGACGGGGGGTGGGACTGCACCTGCTGCGGCATCTCCTGGCATTGGACGGCTGCAGGAACGTGCAGTATCTGGAAGCCAGCATTACGCCGTCCAACAAGCCGTCCCAGAACCTTTTCCGGGCATTCGCGCGCAAATGGGGGGTCTCGTGCCGAAAGCTGCCGTTCTTCCCGAGCGAGTTCTTTCCCGAGGAGCACGAGCCCGAGTACCTGTACCGGGTCGGCCCTCTGCAATGGCCCGCCGCCTAGCACACCCGGCCGGGAAACAGACCTGCCGGGCCAACGCACGAATACAGACACAGGAGTCAGCATGAACCAGATCATCGACCAGTATGAATCCGAAGTCCGCGGCTATTGCCGCACATTCAACACCACGTTCGAAAAGGCACAGGGCTCGTGGCTCATTGACACCGACGGCAAACGCTACCTGGATTTTCTCGCCGGCGCCGGGGTGCTCAACTACGGGCATAATCCGCCTGAACTCAAGCGGCGGCTGTTGGAATACATCGAGCAGGACGGCATTACCCATTCCCTGGACATGTATTCCTCAGCCAAGGCGCGTTTCCTGCAGCGATTCAACGAGGTCATCCTCGAACCGCGGGGTATGGAGTACAAGGTACAGTTTCCGGGGCCCACCGGAACCAACGCCGTGGAAGCCGCCATGAAACTGGCCCGCAAGGTGACGGGACGCACGAATATCGTGTACTTCACCAACGCTTTCCACGGCATGACCGCCGGCTCGCTGGCCGTCACCGGCAACGCGGGAAAGCGATCCGGCGCCGGCCAGCCCCTCGGCAATACCACCCCCATGCCCTTCGACGGCTATCTCGGCCACAACGTGGACTCTCTCGAGTATCTGGATCGCGCCCTGGAAGACGCCGGCAGCGGCCTGGACAAGCCCGCCGCCGTGATCGTCGAAACCGTTCAGGCCGAAGGCGGCGTCAACGTAGCCTCCGGTGAATGGCTGCAAAGGCTGGCGTCGCTGTGCCGCCGGCACGACGTGCTCCTGATCGTCGACGACATACAGATCGGCTGCGGCCGCTCGGGTGGCTTTTTCAGCTTCGAGGAAGCCGGAATCAGGCCCGACCTGGTGACCTTGTCCAAGTCCCTCAGCGGCTACGGCCTGCCCCTGGCGGTGGTGCTCATCCGGCCGGAACTTGATATCTGGTCGCCGGGGGAGCACAACGGGACATTCCGCGGAAACAACACCGCTTTCGTCACCGCCGAAGCCGCCCTGGATTTCTGGGAGAATGACGCCATCACGCCCCAGGTCGAACGCAAGGGGCCGATAGTCCGGCGGCGCCTGGAAAGGATCGCTGCCGAGCTGCCGTCTCTGGAGGCGAGCGTGCGCGGACGCGGTTTCATCTGGGGGCTCGACTGCGGCGTATCCAGCGCGGCCGGAATGATTTCCGAGGCGTGCTTCGAGCGCGGGCTTATCATGGAAACAGCAGGAATCGACGACCAGGTTCTGAAGTTTCTTGCGCCGCTGACCATCAACGATGACGAGCTGGAGCATGGCCTGGATATCGTGGCGGACGCCGCCGCCGATGTGGCGGGCCGCCTGAACAATAAGCAGAATGCAGCCTAGGAGACGCAATGATCGTACGTAAACTCGAGGAAATCACCGGCTCGGACCAGGAAATCGACGGCGGAAACTGGGTAAGCCGGCGGCTGCTCCTTGCCCGCGACGGTATGGGTTATTCCATGCACGACACGATAATCAAGGCGGGCACCGAGACCCATATCCATTACCAGAACCATCTTGAAGCCGTGTACTGCATCGAGGGAAAGGGGGAAGTGGAGACCATTGCCGACGGACGCGTGTGGCCCATCGAGACCGGTACGCTGTACGCCCTGGACGAGCACGATGAGCATTACCTGCGCGCGAACCAGGGGGTGGACATGCGCATGGTATGTGTCTTCAAGCCGCCGCTGACCGGACGCGAGGTGCACGATGAATCGGGCGTATACCCGCTGCTCACCGAGGCGGAAGAGAAGTAAACTTTCCCGCTCGACGGCGCTCTAACCTGGAATGGAGCTGCCGGCCAACGACGGCCCCGCTCGGCTTCTGGACCTTCAGGCCGCCCGGGCATGGGGGCCGGATCAATCCCATAGGGAGGAAACAACATGAAATTGACGCGCTTCGCACGACCGCCGCTGGTACTTCTCGCGGCCATCGCGGCGGCGGTCACGGTCCAGACCGCCGCCGCGGACAACGTCACGATTACACCGCTCGGGAGCCACGACGGCGAGTTCTGTCCCTTCGACAGGGCCATGGTGCTGGAAGATCCCGACGGCACGCGGTTGCTGTTCGATGCGGGACGCACGGTCGCCGGCCCCGACGATCCCCGCCTGGGGGACATCGATGTGGTGCTGGTCAGCCATATGCACGGCGACCATGTGGGCGACAGACGCATCGAGGCGGTCAACGCCGGCGAGTGCGGCAAGCCCGAAGTTCCGGTATCGACAACGCCGAATACGAACAGCATCGACATCGTCATGGCCAAGAACGCGCAGATCGTGACGGGCAGCGACATGGCGCAGTTCTTCGGCGCCAAACTCGGTGCCCTGGGCGGCGATCCTTCGGCTTCCCGTCTGGTCCGTTTCGGCGCTTCCCACAAGGTCGGCGGCGTGTCCATCGCCACTGTTCCGGCGGCCCATACCAACGGCATCAGCTCCGCATTCATCGGCGGCAAGCTCGGCGAGATTCTCGAGGGTACGGGACTGCAGATCGCCGCGGGACCCGCAACGGGCTACGTTCTGACGTTCTCCAACGGCCTGGTGGTATACCTATCCGGAGACACCGGCATTACGGCCGAACAGGAAGCGGTGGTCCGCCGCCACTACAACGCGAAGCTGGTCGTCATGAATATCGGCGATACGTATACAACCGGTCCTAAAGAGGCTGCCTTTGTCGTGAACGAGCTGATCAAGCCGGCCGCGGTCATCGCCTCCCACGCCAATGAGGCCGCCACCCGCGACGGCAAGGTGATTCCCGATACCCGGACGGAAACCTTCATCGACGCCGCCGAAGTGCCGGTGCACCTGCCCCTCAGCGGCCGGACCCTGGCATTCAACGCGGACGGGGAGTGTGTGGCGGCCTGTTGAACCCGCGGGCTTGAGCTGAGCAGCACCGCTGGCAAATGCCGGCCTCCGGTGGTTCATACACCTTTCACGGCTCGAAAAGCCCCTGCCCTTGTCTGCGTCGAGATGCCGGTAGGCTCGGACGGCGCCCCGCGCTAGTCAGCTGTCCAGGGCGCCTGCGAGCAGATCGAAGACCCCTAATCGCGTCAGGGGCCGGCCGATCTCGTAGCCCTGGGCCATGTCGCAGTCGAGCTCCGCCAGAATGCGGACATGCTCCGCCGATTCTGCACCTTCCGCGATAACCAGGACATCGAGCTCCCTGGCCATTTCCAGCACTTTTCTCATCACCACCTGGTGACGCCGCTCCTCCACCAGGGGACGAATGAAGTTCTGGTCAATTTTCACGGTGTGGGGCTCAAGCCGGGTGAGATACTCCAGGCTGGCGTAGCCGGTTCCGAAATCGTCCACCGAGATCCGGAATCCCATCGCCTTGGCGGTCCGTACCCAGCTGGAGAGCTGATCGATATCAACCATGATGGATTCAGTGAGCTCCAGCACGATATCCCCGGGCCTGGCACCCGCCTCGGCGCAGATATCCCAGGCCTGATTCAGAAATCCGGAATCGACGGTGTGTTTCGGCGACACGTTCACGGCCACAAACAGCCCATTGGTTGATGCCGCCTGGAAATCGGCGAATACATTCACCGCGGCCTTGAAGACATACAGGCTGAGAGGAACAATCAGGTCGGTCTCTTCAGCCAGGGCGATGAGTTTTTCCGGTGCGATGGTGCCTTCAGTGGGATGATCCCATCTCACCAGTGCCTCGAAGCCGTTCGTCGTGCCGGTCCGAAGGGAACGGATCGGCTGGTACACGACATTGACCTCCGAATCCTCCAGTGCACGCCGGAGCTCGTTCTCGAAACGGATTTTCTCGATGCCCTTGGTGTGGAACAACAAAGCGCTTTCCGTTTCCATGGGCACCCCCTGCTCCAGGGAAAGCTCCGATCGGTAGCGCGTCAGCAGAACGCTCAACAATGATCGTACGACCGGGTCGGAGTCTTTGATCCGTTGCTGAATCTGATGGGGCGTCACCACCGTAAGGCAGCAGTCCTCGACCACCCGGGCGGTCGCCGTCCGCGAATACTGGTCGATCACCGCCATTTCACCGAGAATTTCACCGGGGCCGAGCTCGCTCAGAACCACAGTACTGTCCTCGCGAATCACCGAAATCTCGATCCGTCCCTTATCGATGACATAGGCGCAGTCCGCCGGATCGCCTTCCTGAAATACCACCTCTCCGGCACGCTTGTTCGTCTGATATGAATTGCTGGGCATGAACCAGCCCGTCCTCCCGGGCGTTGTTTTGGATTGCAGCGTCTGTCCGTACTCGGCTTCACCGAATCAAGCACTCTGAGTGCTTGGTTCGCGGCGAAACAGCCATGTCCGGCTTCAGCAGGCTGTTTTTTAACAGCCTACCAGGATTGTCAGCGTCAATCATCGGCCTCTACAGTTTCGAGTTCAAGCCGGATGCACACAGTGGAGACGAGAAACCCGAAATCCAGCCATGACGGACAATCCGAACCCGTCCGTCCCCCACTGTCGATACAACTCACGTCGGGAACCATGATGAACCCAAGAAATGAATCACGCCTCCCCGGTGCCCTTTTCGGGCATCTGCCGCAGCATAGGCGGCATTGCGCGGGATGCCGTGGGATTATTGAAAACCGTCTGCACACAGGAACGGCCAGGGAAACCGGGTCTGGATCGACGGTGCAATCTGTAAACCGTTGAGTGGTGAGCAAACTGGATTGCTTTGCTACGCTCACAGAAGTGATGCACGCAAGCACCGTTCAAGATACACACCATGCAAAAAAGGGCCCTTACGGGCCCGTTCTTGTATGGCGCGCCCGGAGAGATTCGAACTCCCGACCGCCTGGTTCGTAGCCAGGTACTCTATCCAACTGAGCTACGGGCGCGTGTTTTTGCAGAATGTGCCAGCGCGTAGCCGGCGACGAACACCGCTGCCGCGTGGTTGTGACAGCGGATTGTCCGCCCCGGTTGTAGTCTGGCGGAGAGAGAGGGATTCGAACCCTCGATGGGGCTACAAACCCCATACTCCCTTAGCAGGGGAGCGCCTTCAGCCACTCGGCCATCTCTCCGGAATCTGCCGGTCGGCAGCCTAGTTCTCCTCGGGTTCCGCGGGCTCCGCGACGTTGCCGGCTGCCGTATCCTTCATCCGTTCTTCCTGCTTGATCCTCTCGTAGATCTCTTCCCGATGCACCGGGATGTCTTTCGGGGCATTTATGCCGATTCGCACCTGGTTACCCTTGATACCCAGTACTGTTACCTGGACATCATCCCCGATATTCAGGGTCTCGCCGATGCGGCGGGTCAAAATTAGCATCTGTGAAATTCTCCATTCCAATTAACCATCGTAGTAGCCCGGGTGCAACCCCGGACAGTCAAGTATACATGACGCGTCAAATATACACACATCGATTCTCTGTGCGCCCCGGCGTTCAATCCGCTTGCTCCAGCTCAAAAGCCCGGTGCAGCGCCCGTACCGCAAGCTCCACGTACTTATCGGCCACAACCACTGAAATCTTGATTTCGGAAGTTGCAATCATCTGGATATTGATGCCTTCCTCGGCCAGGCACTTGAACATGCGGCTCGCGACGCCGGCATGTGAACGCATCCCGACACCGACAACGGATATCTTCGCGATGGTGTCATCGACGTCCACTCGCTGCGCCTTCATCTCTGCAGCGATTCGTTCAAGCAATTCCCTCGCCTGTACATAATCGTTCCGGTGGACCGTGAATGTCAGATTCGCCATTCCATCTTCGCCCACGTTCTGCAGAATAACGTCCACGTTGATGTGGGCATCGGAGATGGGCCCGAGCACCCGGTATGCGATCCCCGGCTCGTCCGGGATACCGCGTATGCTGAGCTTCGCTTCATCCTTGTTGTATGTGATCCCTGAAATCAGCGGTTGTTCCACGGAATGTTCCTCGTAGGTGATCAAAGTACCCGGCCCGGGCTCGAACGATGAAAGTACCCGCAGCGGAACCTTGTACTTGCCGGCGAATTCCACCGCGCGGGTCTGAAGCACCTTGCTGCCCAGGCTTGCCAGCTCGAGCATCTCCTCGAAGGTAATGCGCTCGAGACGTCGCGCGTCCGGAACCACGCGAGGGTCCGCCGTATAGACGCCGTCCACGTCGGTGTAGATGCGGCATTCGTCCGCCCGCAGTGCCGCGGCCATGGCAACGGCCGTGGTATCGGAACCGCCGCGGCCGAGGGTGGTGATATTGGCCGCTTCGTCAACGCCCTGGAACCCGGCCACCACCACCACGCGGTTGTCTTCGAGATCTTTTCGGACCCGGGAGTCGTCGATCTCCACGATCCGCGCCTTCCCGTACACGGCGTCCGTGCGTATCCGCACCTGTCCACCGGTATAGGAGCGGGCGTCGCAGCCCCGCTGTGCCAGGGCCATGGACAACAGGGCGATCGTCACCTGCTCACCCGTGGAAAGCAGCACGTCCATTTCCCGGGCGGGCGGGCTCGGGTTGACCTGCCGGGCAAGCTCGGTCAACCGATTGGTTTCACCACTCATGGCGGACACCACCACTACGACCCGGTCGCCGCCCTCCCGCGACTGCGCGATATGGTCGGCGACGGCGTTTATCCGTTCCAGATTGCCGACGGACGTACCGCCGTACTTTTCAATAAACAAGGCCATGGGTTGCGGCTGGCTGGTGGAGACTGGCGTCGATTCCCGGGCCGGCCCGCTCATGGCCTCCGGAAAAGCGGCGATTTAACCCCTTCCCCTCCTCCGTGTAAACAACCCCGGACCGGGGCGGCTTGGCGGTTGCGCCGCGCTGCAGCATGCCATCAGTGCAGGTGCTCCGCCAGCCAGGATTCCGTTTCCGCCAGGGCCCGGTCCAGCGCGTCTGCGTCGGGGACGCCGCCCTCGGCCATGTCCGGCCGGCCGCCGCCCCGGCCGTTGCCGACCGATGCCAGATGCTTGACCAGATCCCCCGCATGCACGTTGCCGCTCAGGGACTTGCTGACACCGGCCACAATCTTGTACTTGCCTTCATTGGCACTGCCCAGCACCACCACGGCGCGGCCCAGCCGGTCCCGGTAGCGGTCGATCGTCTGCCGCAGCGACTTGGCGTCGGCGCCGTCGAGCCGGGAGGCCAGCATCTTGATTCCGTTCACCTCCCGCACCTGATCCATCAGCTCCGTACCGGCGCCGGAGGCGATCCGGCCCTGGAGCGTTTCCTTCTCGCGCTCCAGCTGCCTGACCCGGTCCAGCACCTGCCGTGTCCTTACCGGCACCTCCTCGCGCTGAGCCCGGAGCAGCGCGGCGGTCTCGTCCAGGTACTCGAGCTGCTGGCGCATGTATGCCAGCGCCCCCTGGCCGGTAACGGCGTCGATACGTCGAACCCCGGCGGCGATGCCGGTTTCCTGGGTGATCTTGAACAGGCCGATGTCGCCCGTGCGCCGCACGTGGGTGCCGCCGCACAGTTCCAGGGAGAACCCGCCCATCCGGATGGTCCGGACCTGCTGGTCGTACTTCTCGCCGAACAGGGCTTCCGCTCCCGCCGCCTTCGCTTCGTCCAGGTCCATGACCCGGCTTTCCACCGCCAGGTTCTTCAATACCTGCTCGTTGACACGGTCCTCGATATCCAGCAGCTCGTCGCCGGTCAGCGGCGCCTGGTGCGAGAAATCGAAACGCAGACGACCGGCTTCCACCAGCGATCCTTTCTGCTGCACGTGCGTTCCGAGCACCTGCTTCAACGCTGCATGCAGCAGGTGGGTCGCGGAATGATTGCGCATCGTGTCCTCACGGCGCTCTGGATCGACGCGCGCCGTCACTTCGTCGTTCACTGCCACCCGGCCTTCCACCACCCGGCCGATATGGCCCACCACGTTCTTTGCCAGGCTGCGGGTATCCACCACCTCGATGACTCCGGATTCGGTGCGCAGCTCGCCCCGGTCACCCACCTGCCCTCCGCTTTCGGCGTAGAACGGCGTATTGTCCAGCACCAGAACGACTTCGTCCCCGGATCCGGCTTCCCTGACCGCCCGCGCGTCGCGGGAGATGGCCGTGATCCGCCCCTTGTCGCTGAGCGTGTCGTAGCCCACGAAGCAGGTCCGCCCGCCCGACTCGATCACCTCGCCGGAAACGATATCGCCGCTCTTGAAATGGCTCGCCGCCCGCGCCTGCTCCCGCTGGGCCGCCATGGCCTTCTCGAACCCGTCCATGTCCACTTCCAGGCCCCGTTCGCGCGCCACGTCCGCAGTGAGATCCACCGGAAAGCCGTAGGTGTCGTAGAGCCGGAACGCGACCTCGCCGGGTATCCGGCCGCCGGACAGGCCGTGGATCTCCTGCTCGAGGATCTTCATGCCCTGCTCCAGGGTTTCGGCGAAGCGCTCTTCCTCCTGCTTCAGCACCCGTACGACCTGATCCTTCGCCGCGGTCAATGCCGGATGCGCCGCGCCCATTTCCGACTCCAGCGGGTCCACGAGATCGCAGAAGAACGGCGTCTTCGCGCCGAGCCGGTAGCCGTGCCGGATGGCGCGGCGGATGATCCGGCGCAGTACGTAGCCCCGCCCTTCATTGGCGGGCAGCACGCCGTCCGCAATCAGGAACGCCGTGGAACGGATGTGGTCCGCCAGCACCCGCAGGGACTTGTCCTCCGGGTCTGCGGCGCCGGTGATATCCCGTGCCGCTTCCAGTAGATTCCTGAACAGGTCGATGTCGTAGTTGCTGTGGACGCCCTGCAGCACCGTGGCCAGACGCTCGAGCCCCATGCCGGTATCCACCGAGGGCTTGGGCAGCGGCGCCATGGTGCCGTCGGCCTCGCGGTTGTACTGCATGAAGACCAGGTTCCAGATCTCGACGTATCGATCTCCGTCCTGGTCCGGGCTTCCCGGCGGCCCGCCTTCCACGTCCGGGCCGTGGTCGTAGAATATTTCGCTGCAGGGGCCGCAGGGACCGGTGTCGCCCATGGCCCAGAAATTGTCGTGGGCGCCGATGCGCGCGAATCGCGAATCCGGCACGCCGATCTCCTTCAGCCAGATGTCCGCGGCCTCGTCGTCCTCCTCGAAAACCGTGACCCAGAGCTTCTCCGCGGGTAGGCCGAAGTCCCGGGTGAGCAGCTCCCAGGCGTAGTGAATCGCCTCGCGCTTGAAATAGTCCCCGAAGCTGAAATTGCCCAGCATTTCGAAGAACGTGTGATGACGCGCCGTGTAGCCGACGTTCTCGAGGTCGTTGTGCTTGCCGCCCGCCCGGACGCAGCGCTGCACCGTCGCGGCGCGCTGGTAGGACCGCGGGTCCTGGCCGAGGAACACCTCCTTGAACTGAACCATGCCGGCGTTGGTGAACAGCAGGGTCGGATCGTTGCCCGGCACCAGCGGGCTGCTCGGGACGACCTCGTGGCCGTGCCGCCGGAAATAGTCCAGAAACGCCTGTCGAATATCCGCAGTTTTCATATCACACAATCAGGAATGGCCGGCCTGCATGCCGTATTGAGGCCGATTGTATCGGCATTGCACAGCGAGTCTCAAAGATTCCCGCCCTGTTTTCCACTATGCGGGCACCGGACACGTTCTCAATAGGGAAGGCCGTGCAACGGCGTTCCGTGCCCGGCGGGGTGGTCAGGTATCGATATCGGGAATCACCTGCCGGACCTGGGCCGCGGTGAAGCCCCGGGCCTGGAGGGCGCGGGCCTGGCGCGCCCACTCCCGGTAGTCATCGGGGGCACGGCCGTAGCGCTTCTCCCAGAATTCCTGCAGCCGCTCGCCCCAGTATGCGTCGTCGTCCCCGACGGCCTCGTCGATCAGGGAGTCGTCAACGCCCTTGGCGCGCAGCTCATGGGTGATCTTCAACGGTCCATAGCCGCGTTCAACGCGGCTGCGAACCAGGGACTCGGCGAAGCGGCGATCACTGACCAGCCCTCTGGATTCGAGGTCGGCCAGCGCCTCGTCCACCGCTGGAGCGGGATAACCCTTGCCCTGCAATCGCCGCCGGAGCTCGTGAACGCTGTATTCCCGCCGCGCCAGCCAGCGCATGGCCTGGGCCAGCAGATCGTCCCGGCCGGCCTCCTCACTCACGCGCGGACGGTGATCGGCTGCCGGCCGCCCGGCATCAGGCGCCGGCGCTCTTGCGTTTGCCGCCCCTGGATTTCGCCGCCGGCGCCGGCGCGCCGTCGGCCTCTTCCCCGCTTCCAGCGGTCTCCGGATCCGGGTTCCCTTCGCCTCCGGCTTCCGGCGCCGCGGGCCACTCACGCACCGGCAGGCCCAGGGCGGCCCGGATCCGGTTTTCGATATCCTTGGCAATTTCGGGGTTGTCTTTCAGGAACTGCCGGGCGTTGTCCTTCCCCTGGCCGATGCGCTCGCCGTTGTAGCTGTACCAGGCGCCGGACTTTTCGACCAGGTCGTTGTCCACGCCCAGGTCGATGAGCTCGCCTTCCCGGGAAATGCCTTCGTTGTACAGGATGTCGAACTCCGTCTGCCTGAACGGCGGCGCCACCTTGTTCTTGACCACCTTGACCCGGGTCTGGTTGCCGAGCACCTCGTCGCCTTTCTTGATGGCGCCGATCCGGCGGATGTCGAGACGCACCGAGGAATAGAACTTGAGCGCGTTGCCGCCGGTGGTGGTTTCCGGGTTGCCGAACATGACGCCGATCTTCATGCGAATCTGGTTGATGAATATCACCAGGGTCCCGGATCGTTTGATGTTGGCAGTGAGCTTGCGCAGCGCCTGGGACATCAGGCGGGCCTGCAGGCCCATGTGCGAGTCCCCCATCTCGCCCTCGATTTCGGCCTTGGGGGTAAGCGCCGCCACCGAGTCCACCACCACGACGTCCACCGCGGCGGAACGAACCAGCATGTCGGCGATCTCCAGGGCCTGCTCGCCGGTATCGGGCTGGGATACCAGCAGATCCTCGACATTCACCCCCAGCCGCCCGGCGTAGGCCGGGTCCAGGGCGTGCTCCGCGTCGATGAAGGCCGCCGTGCCGCCCAGCTTCTGGGCCTGGGCGACGGCGGACAGGCTCAGGGTGGTCTTGCCGGACGATTCCGGTCCGTAGATCTCCACCACTCGGCCCCGGGGCAGTCCGCCGATGCCCAGGGCGATATCCAGACCCAGGGAACCCGTGGGCACTGCCGCCACGTCCTTGGCGACTTCGGCATCACCCATGCGCATCACCGATCCCTTGCCGAACTGTCGTTCGATCTGGCCTAGCGCTGCCTGCAATGCTTTCTGCTTGTCTTCGTCCACGTTCGTCTCCGGTAGTGTTGACACTTGAAAAACGCCCTTGCGGGGTCGGCCTGAACGGCGCGATGCGAGAACCGATTCTAACAGTGATCGGCCCCGGCCACAGCGCGGCGGCCCGCTGCATTTCCCCGTCATGGTCCACCCGGCGGCGGCGGCCGTCATCACCTCGACGGGTGATTATTCCATACCGCCGTCGGCACCTACCAACGCTCGACGATCTCGTAGCGGGAGCCGCTCGACGACAGCGTGGACCGGACGAGACAGAACCTCTGGATCCGCCAGTCGATGACCTCGGGCCGCCACCGGGGCCGGCGTCCGGCTTTGCGATACAACGTGACATGGGGAACGAAAGGCCGCGTCTCGATCCGGAATCCCAGACGCCGCAGGCGGCTGCGCAGGGTTTCCGCCAGCGCCGACAGGGCCTCGGAGCCTTCGCTGGAACCGGCCCAGACAATCCGGGCGCGTTTCCAGTAGCCGATGCGGTCCAGCTTCAGCGACGCCCCGGACCAGGGCGCCGCCACCGCAACGGCCCGAACAGCATTCAGCCGCGGCGGGTCCAGCGGCCCCAGGAACACCAGGGTGATGTGGAGATTGTCCGCCGGAACCCGGCGCGCCGGGGAACGAGCCGGAATAGCGTCGGCCCAGCGGGCCAGCCTGTCGCGAACCGCATCATCCGGCCAGGCGGCGAGGAAGTAGCGTCCGTTATCACCGGTTTCGCCCATGACGCCGGCGCCGGCGCTCAGCGCTCCCGCAGCCGCGCCAACAGGCCTTCGAGCGCCTGGAAGACCGAAGCGCTTCGAATATCGCCGCGGCCCCCGTCGAATTGACGGACGCGGGTTGTCGTGCCGCCGTCCCGGATCGCCCACGCGAACACCACGGTGCCCACCGGCTTGTCCGCGGATCCGCCAGACGGTCCCGCCACCCCGGACACCGCTACCGCGATCTGGCCGTGGCCGTGACGCAGCGCACCCTCCGCCATTTCCCGCGCGGTTTCCTCGCTGACCGCGCCGAAACGCTCGATGGTCTCTGGCGATACCCCCAGCATCTCCTGCTTGGATTCGTTGCTGTAGGTGACGAAACCCCGCTCGAACCACACCGAGCTGCCTGGCAGCTCGGTCAGCGCCCGGGCGACACCGCCTCCGGTGCAGGATTCGGCGGTGACACAGCGCCAACCCCGCTCCCGCAGCGCCCGGGCTAGATCCTCCAGCAGCGACCCGCGCCGGCTTTCGTCAGTCATGGCCGACAGTGCGCTGCCGGAGCGCCTCGTACAGGATCACGCCGGTCGCCACCGACACGTTCAGGCTCTCGACGCCCCCCTGCATCGGGATGCGTACCAGCGCGTCGCAGGTTTCCCGCGTCAGCCGTCGCAGGCCGGCGCCCTCGGCGCCGAGCACCACCCCCAGGGGACCGGTGAGGCCGATCTGGTGGCAGGTGGTCCCGGCGCCCTCGTCCGCGCCGAGCAGCCAGACACCCCGCTCCTTCATGCCCTTGAGGACCCGGGCGAGGTTGCCGACGCGGGCTACCGGCAGCCACTCGGCTGCGCCGCTCGCCGCCTTGCGCGCCACCCCCGTGAGGTCCGCCGACTCGGACCTGGAAATCACCACCATGCCCGCCCCGGCCGCGTCGGCGGTACGTATGCAGGCCCCCAGGTTGCGGGGATCCTGTATGCCGTCGAGAACCAGGACCAGGGGTTCCGGGGCGATATCCAGCCACCGGTACAACGCCTGCTCGTCCACCGCTTTCGCCGGCCGGACCCGCGCCACGACACCCTGGTGAACCGCGTCGCCGACGAAGCGTTCCAGGGTGTTCTTCCGGCATTCCTCGGAAGCGAGCCCCATGGCGGCTACCCGCGAGCGCAGGCCGTTCACGCGGGTATCGGCGCGCCCGGCATCGAAATGCACCGTCAGCACCCGTTCCGGAGCCCGCCCCAGGATCGCCTCGACGACGTGGCAACCGTAGACATAGGCCTCGCTCATTTCCGGCGCCTGCGCTTGCCGCCTTTCTTGCGCCGCCCGGTGCCGCCGTCCACGAGCTCGAAATCGATCTTGGCCTGGTCGATATCCACCCGCACCACCCGCACGCGCACTTCTTCACCGATCTGGAACATCACCCCGGAATGCTCCCCGGTCAGGCGGCGCGCCTTGGGGTCGTAGTGAAAATAATCCTCGCCCAGGGCGGTGACGTGTACCAGGCCCTCCACGTACAGCTCGTTGAGCTCCACGAACACGCCGAACTCGGCGACGCTGCTCACCACGCCGTCGAACTCGTCGCCGACGCGGTCCAGCATGAACTCGGTCTTCAGCCACTGGGTGACATCCCGGGTCGCTTCATCCGCCCGGCGCTCGGTCACCGAACAGTGCTCCGCCGCACGGCCCATCTGCTCGTAGTCCAGGTCAACCGGCTCGCCCTGCCTGATGCGGTGCTTGATCAGCCGGTGCACGATGAGATCGGGATATCGGCGGATCGGGGAAGTGAAATGCGTATACCGGTCGAATCCCAGCGCGAAGTGACCGGACAGGTCCACGCTGTATATGGCCTGCTTCAGGCTGCGCAGCAGGGTCACCTGGACTACATGGGAAAACGGCTCGCCCCGGCACTGCTCCACGATATGCGCAAAATCCTTCGGGGTCGGCTCGCGGCCGCCCCGGAGTATCAGGCCAAACTCCGCCAGGAACGCACGGGCGTCCTCGATCTTGTCGCCGTCCGGCTGCTCGTGGATCCGGTAGACGCCCGGGCCCTTGCGGGCCGCGAGAAAATCGGCGGCGCAGATGTTGGCGGCCAGCATGCACTCCTCCACCAGCCGGTGCGCGTCATTGCGCTCGGTGGGCTCGATGCGCTGGATCTTTCGGTCCTCGTCGAACACGATCCGCGTGCCGGGCAGCTCCAGCTCGAGGGACCCGCGCTCGACACGCCGCTTGTTGAGCGTCCGCGACAACTCGTGCAGCGTCCTGATCTGGGGCTGCAGGTCCCTGAACTCCCCGAGCGCCCCCGCGTCGTCATCCAGCAGCGCCTCGGCAACTTGTTCATAAATCAGTCGCGCATGGGAGCGCATAACTGCGGTTTCGAACCGATAGTCCTTCACCTCGCCGGTATCGTCGATCTGCATGATGCAGGCGAAGCAGAGCCTGTCCACGTGGGGGTTCAGCGAGCAGATGCCGTTGGACAGCACTTCCGGCAGCATGGGCACGACCCGTTCCGGAAAATACACGGAGTTGCCCCGCAGGTAGGCTTCCCGATCCAACGCTGACCCGCGCGCGACATAGTGGGATACGTCGGCCACGGCGACGATCAGCTCCCAGCCGCCGCCGTCCAGCCGCCGGGCGTACACGGCATCGTCGAAATCCCTGGCATCATCACCGTCGATGGTGACCAGGGGCAGGTTCCTGAGATCCAGCCGGGCCCCGGCCTCCCGGGGATCGACCCGGTCCGGGACACCCTCGGCTTCGCCGTCGACGCTCCCGGGCCATTCATGGGGCAGGCCGTACTTGCGGATGGCGATCTCGATTTCCATGCCCGGCTCCATGTGCTCGCCCAGCACCTCCTTGACGCGGCCCACGGGCTGCTTGCGCTTGTCGGGCTGGCGGGTGATCTCCGCCACCACGATCTGTTCGTGCCGGGCGCCGCCGCGGGCATCGTCCGGCACCAGGACATCCTGGCTGATCCGGGTGTTCTCGGGAATCACGACAGAGATGTCGTCCTCGATGTGGAACCGCCCGACCACCGTTTCGTTGCCGCGTTCCAGCACTTCCACCACCGTGCCTTCCGACCTGCCGCGGTGGTCGATGCGACGCACTTTGGCCAGAGCGGTATCGCCGTGCAGCACCTTGCGCATTTCCCTGGCGGACAGGAACAGGTCAGGCCCACCGTGCTCGGGTATCAGGAATCCGAAGCCGTCGGGGTGGCCCTGCACCCGGCCGCGGATCATGTCCACCCGGCCCGGGAGGACGAACCGGCCCCGCCGGTCCAGCATCACCTGGCCGTCGGCCTGCATCCGCTGGAGCCGCCCCAGCAGTTCCTCCCGAGCGGCGCCCTTGCGGATGGAGAATTCCTGAAAAAGAGTGTCTTCGGGAACGGGTTTATCGCGTTTTTCGAGATACTTCAGAATCTGCTTGCGCGGCGGCGCGGACGCGTTGCGCGGTTGTTTCGTTGACATAATTTTAATCTGTCGGTAGAGTTCGCCCGCTTCATACCGTTGTGGTATGAAAGGCATTGTGCCGAGGTGGCGGAATTGGTAGACGCGCTAGCTTCAGGTGCTAGTGGGGGCAACCCCGTGGAGGTTCAAGTCCTCTCCTCGGTACCAGGTTTTTTCTCTCCTTCATTGCAAACCGTTCGAATCCCTGATCGTTAGAGAGCTGCTCTTGAGGACCCGGCTTTTTAGAAGTACCCTGTAATCAAGCTGTGGCTCGCCGCGGCGTCGGAGGCGCGCTGAAAACGTGATCCACGATCTGCTCCGCGCACCCCTCGAAACCGGCCTGGCCGATCCGGGCGCCCGCACACAGCGCGCCCGGGAGATCCGTGACGCGTACCGGCGTCTGGACCGTACGCGGATCGGCGCGGATGAGATTCTGGAGCTCAAGTTCGCCAGTCTCTACTGGCGGCACCGGGTCGTCTCTGGGCTGGCCGCCGCACTTGAATCACGGGCCATCCCGGATGATAACACCCTGACCGCTATTGTCGATGCACTGGACAGCCGACTTCCCGGCTTTTCGCTCGATCTCCTTTGCTCGCACCTGTCCCCGGCAACCGGCGACTACCTGCTGGCCCGCCAGGGCGAGAGACCACGCACCGCCGCCCGGCACCGTGCGCTCGCCGGACCGGGTGTCACCCTGGACATCCAGGCCAACCGGCGCTCCGCGTGGCCGTTCCGGCGCTGGAAGCGCAGGCCAGAGTTCAGCGTCTACGATTTCAACGGCGACGGGGTCAACTTTCGCGGACTGCACCTGAGGCCCGGCGACGTTCTGCTCGCCAATGTCAATATCGACGGCAACGGCGTCTACACCACCCTCAGCGATCCAACCCGCTTCTCGTCACACGCGGCGGTGTTCGCGATCCTCGAGGACGGCGGGCGGCGCTATCCCGCTGTGATCGAGACCTACGAGAAAGGCGTCCGGGCCGTGCCCCTGAACGTATTCCTGGGGGCGGGGTTTTGCGCCTACGTGGAGGTCTACCGGCACCGGGATCTCCAGGAACGGCATGCCGCCCTTGTCAACACCGCGGCTCTCGACATGCTGGGGCGCGTGCGCGGCTACAACTTCGACTCCCGGTCCGACGACCGGGACTATGTCTCGTGCTGCACGGTGGGCCGCCTCCTGCACAGGGATGCCGGCCTCGAGCCCACGTCAGGCAAAAGCCGCATACAGGACCCGCGTATACAGTCGAACCTGGAAAAGCTCGGCTATACCTTCTTCGAATTCTTCGCCCCGGTGGACTATCTGCTGGATCCGAATTTCCAGTGCGTGGGCTGGGTGGACAATCACCAGTTCGCGGATCTTCTGGCACGGGAACTGGTGGAACGCCGGTTCCGCGAGCTGTTCGCAAGCCGCCGCCTGAATCCGGCGCGGTTCCCGGCCATGAGCCGAGTCAACCGCTGGGGCATAGGCCAGATACGAAGCCGGTCCCTGGCGGGGCGGCTGATCGGGCGGGTGGAAGGATACGACCATGAGTCCCTGCCCCGGGGACCCGACCCGCTCATGGCGGTCATCACCATTGCCGAAGCCCAGCTCGGGCGCGCGATCAAACAAACCAGGCAATGGCTTGCGGAGATGGATTATGCGCCGGACTATTTCTCCCTCGACGAATTCTCCCGGAAACCCGAAGTCAGAAGGTATCTGGAAGCGGCCGTCAACCTTCCTTGGCTGGAGGAATGATTCTTGATTCCTGATTCGGGGTATTTCTCAGCTGGGTGGTGGTCTGGTTTGAATACCTGCGTAATCGGGGTGGCCGGTGCCGGGGGTCGTCCCCCAGGGCTGTCGAAAACAGGGAAGTTTGAGCCAGAGCGTACAGGGAAGTATTTACAGCGGCCCTGGGGGACGACCCCCGGCACCGGCCAATCGCTCAACACCGGCCCCGAACCCGAACCCCGAACCCGAACCCCGAGCACCGAACCCCCAACCCCTAATACTTCAACGCCTCCACGTCCGGCACTTTCACCATCCGGCTGGATTTGGCGATGAACCAGCCGACGACGATGCCGGCCGAGAAATTGCCGGATTGCCGCACCAGGGGGCTGTCTTCGAAGACCGCTCCGGTGACGTTATCGTAGCGGACGAAGGCGCCGATCCAGTTATTGCCCCGGCGACTCTGGGCGCTGAGGGTGAAACGGGGCCCGGCGTAGCCGCCGTCCGCGTTGAACGCGGGCCGATCCGGCGTCTGGAACACCGGATCGACGCTGTAGAAGTAGTCGTGGAGCTTCGCCGAGCCGAACTCGAGGCCGGCGGTGGCGCCCACCCGCCAGTAGCGCCCGAAGGCCCGCTGGTCACGGTAATAGGTGATTTTCGGCGAGGCCGCGAGGCCGATGTAGCGCGGCGACGTCTCCACCGTGAACACTCCCCTGAGCGGCAGCGTCAGTATCAGTTGCCGGGCACGGGTATCGCCCCGCCAGAGGTCGACGGTCAGCGAAGGGCCGACCTGGACCGTGGGGTCCAGGGACGGCATGCCCTCGCGGCCTTCCACATCGTCATCCGAGCCCGGAACGGTGCCGTCTGCGCTGAGATCGAGCTTGACGCGCTCGGATTGAAAGAACAGGCCCCGCACGCCGTCCTCGTCCACCTTCAAAACGTCTCCACGGTACACCGGGTACACGAAGGGCACCGGCAGGACCCGGTTGCTCTCTGCTCCACGGTAGTAGGGCAGACTGATGACGCCGCCCCCCAGGGCGAGCTCCCACAGGGGCCGTTCGGCGGCATGGCTGTTTACAGTGACCATACCAACGATCAACGACAGGAGGCATGCGATCGGGTTTATTGTTCTTTTCATAAGAGTCCGGTTTCCTGTTGGCGATTCCGTCCCGAACGGGCGGCGGCGGGTCGCCGGCGATACGGCTATTCCGCGGGGACGGTGTAGTTCAGCGGCAGGCGCCCGCCGTCGACGTATATGGTTTCGCCGGTGATATACGAGGCATCGTTGGACGCCAGAAACGATGCAACGGATGCCACTTCACTCGGCGTCCCGAAACGGCTCATGGGCGTCCGGGACATGACCTTCTTACGCGCCGCATCGTTCGTTGAGATCACCCGTTCGAGCATCTCGGTGAGAATGCTGCCCGGTCCAATGGCGTTCACCCGGATTCCGTGGCCGGCCAGGCTGAGGGACATCAGTTTCGTCAACTGGTGCACACCGCCTTTCGCCACCACGTAGGGAACCTGGTCCGGAATCGCCAGCACGGCGTTCACCGACGACATGTTGATGATCGCACCGCCGGTTTCCTGTTTCACCATCTGGCGCGCGCATGCCTGGCCCACCAGCAGCATGCCCTTGAGATTGACGCGGATCACCCGGTCGAAATCCTCCTCCTCGATGTCCAGAAAATCCGCGGTGTGGACGATGGCGGCGTTGCTGACGCAGATGTTCAATGCCCCGAAATGGCTGACCACCTGCTTGACCGCGTCGTCCACCGCCGACTTGTCCCCCACATCGCACTGGACGAACATAACGCTGTGCCCGAGCCGGGAAGCCGCCTCGCCGCCTTTCTCGCCGTCGACATCGAGGATCGCCACTCTGCAGCCGTCCTCGACGAAGCGTTCCACAATCGCCAGCCCGATGCCCTGCGCCCCGCCCGTTACCAATGCGACTTGATCTTTCAGCCTCACGCTGCCCTCCTGAGATTTTCACTGGTGCATTTCTACGGCGAACCGGATCGCCGCTGATCCGCGCTGGCCGCCGCGAGTATATCAGGCCTCTGGTGCGCGTCGCCGGCAGCGGGTGACCACACCGCGGGGTGCACCGGAGGCTTTGTCGCTGGCCGCTCAGGAGGCGAGCCCTCTCGCCGATTTCGGCGGCGGGCCACGCTTCATCGGCCAGGGGGCTGGCCTCCTACGCTCCTACATCCTTTGTTTTGTCCGCCGCATCTGGACCCTTGTGGTCTCGCTGAACACGGCAACATCAGCCTGAAAGAGTACTAGCCCACGGCGTCAAAAGGGTGCCGCAGGCAGATCGTCTCGTTGCGGTCCGGTCCCGTGGAGATGATATCGATGGGCACGCCGGTGAGCTCCTCGATTCTTTCGAGGTACCGCCTGGCGGCGGGCGGCAGAGCCTCCAGCCGGGTCGCCCCGGACGTGGAGCCGGTCCAGCCTTCCAGATCCTCGTACACCGGCGTACAGGTCTCCAGCATCTCGGCGCTGACCAGAGGCGTTTCCAGGCGCTCGCCGCCGCGGTCGTAGGCCACGCAGATCCGCAGTCGGTCCAGATTGTCCAGCACGTCCAGTTTGGTGATGCACAAGCCGGTGAGGCCGTTGACGCGGGCGGCGTGTTTCAGCAATACGGCGTCCAGCCAGCCGCAGCGGCGTTCGCGTCCGGTGGTGGCTCCGACCTCCACGCCCCGCTCCCCCAGCAGTCGTCCCGTGTCGTCATGAAGCTCCGTCGGGAACGGCCCGCTGCCGACGCGCGTGCTGTAGGCCTTCACCAGCCCCAGCACATAGTCGAACTGCGTCGGCCCGACGCCGCTGCCCACGGCCGCCGCCGCCGCCGTGGTGTTGGACGAGGTGACATAGGGATAGGTGCCGTGGTCGATATCCAGCAGGCTGCCCTGGGCGCCTTCGAACAACATGGCGCGCCCCGCCCGCCTGAAACCGTCGAGCCGGGCGGCGACGTTGGTCATCAACGGCCGCAGGTACTCGCGGTGCCGCATGCAGTCGTCCAGCACCGCCCGGTAATCCACGGTGTCCGACTCGTAAAAACGCTCGAGAATGAAATTGTGGTAGTCCATCAACTGTTCCAGCTTCTCCGCGAAGTGCCGGGATTCGATCAGCTCATCGAATCGCAACCCCCTGCGCGCGACCTTGTCCTCGTAGGCCGGCCCGATGCCGCGTCCGGTGGTGCCGATGGCGTTGCGGCCCCGGGCGCGCTCCCGGGCCGCATCCAGGGCGACGTGATAGGGCAGAATGACGGGACAGGACTCGCTGATGCCCAATCGGGGAAAGACATCGATCCCCCGCTGCTCCAGCTCCTTGATCTCGGTTTCGAGGGCGCCCGGCGACACCACCACCCCGTTGCCGATATAGTTGCTCACCCCGGAGCGCAGGATTCCGGATGGAATCAGGTGGAGCACCGTCTTTTCGCCGTCGATCACCAGCGTGTGACCCGCGTTGTGCCCCCCCTGGAAACGCACCACCGCGTCGACCCGCTCGGTCAGCCAGTCAACGATCTTCCCCTTGCCTTCGTCGCCCCACTGGGTGCCGACCAATACAACGTTCTGACTCATGATCTGCGGAATTCTTTTGCCTGGCCCTCTAACGGCTGGATATGCCAGCCGTCCCCCCGCTTTATCAGTTCGCGGTCACACTGATCCGCAAGCTGATCCACGCTTTCCCCGGGCAACGCACGGATCACCCGCTCGCCGTCGGCGCGCAGCCGCCGCACCATCGCGTCCAGCTCGCCGTCTCCGTCCGACGGCGCCAGAATCGCCGTACCGGATATGCACGATGAATCATAGCGGAGCAGGCGGCGAAGGTCTGCACTGAAACCCGTCGCGCTGCGCGCCCGGCCGAAGGCCCTGCCGATTTCGTCGTATCGCCCGCCCTGGGCAAGGGCCCTGCCGTATCCGGGGGTGTAGACGTTGAATACCGTGCCCGTGTGGTACCGGTAGCCACGCAGGTCAGACAGGTCCACAGAGATCCTGGTATGGGACAAGGTACGTTCCAGGCGTTCCAGCAGCTCGGTCAGGTTGGACAGCGCCGCGGCGACGCCGGGCACTTCCTCGAAGCCGTGCCGGGCCGCGTCGATCACGCCCGCGTCCCCCCGGGACTCGAGCAGCTTCCGGAAGGCGGCCTTCTGTTCCGGCAGCGCCGAAAGAATCGCTTCGACATCCGGCCGCGACTGGCGCCTGAGGGCGTCGAACAGATCCGCCTCCAGCGCTTCGGACAGCCCCGCCCACTGAATCAGAGCCCGGTAAACACCCACGTGGCCCAGATGGACATGGACATCCGGCACCCCCGCGGCCTGCACGGTATCGATCATCGCCTCCACGATCTCCGCATCGGCATCGACGTCCGGGCAGCCGTAGAGCTCGGCGCCGATCTGCAGCGGCTCGCGGGTCGACTCGATCTCGCCGGGCGACCAGCGGAACACCGAGCCGCTGTAGCACAACCGGGACATCCCTTCGTGGCGAAGGTAGTGGGCGTCGATGCGCGCGATCTGGGGCGTGTGATCCGCGCGCACCCCCATCAGGCGGCCGCTCACCGAATCCGTCAGCTTCACGGTCTGGACGTCCAGGTCCTCGCCCACCCCGGTCAACAGTGCATCCAGATACTCCACCAGTGGAGGCCGGACGAGATTGAATCCCCGGCGGTCGAGCACGTCCAGCAGCCGGCGCCGGAGCCGCTCCAGGCGCGCAGCCCGGTCGGGCAGCACCTCTTCAATGCCTTCGGGCAAAAGCCACTGATCGGATCGCTTCACGGGCTAGTGCATCCCGCCATGGTTATTGCATCAGTCAGAGGCCTGCGGACACCGGGCAGCTTCGAAGCCCCGCATAATCGGGGAGGCCAGTGCCGGGGGCTATCCCCCAGGGCTGTCGAAAACAGGGATGTTTGAGCCAGAGCGTACACGGATGTATTTACAGCGGCCCTGGGGGATAGCCCCCGGCACTGGCCCAGTCCTCAACAACGCAGATTCTCAAATCGGGCCGCGGCCTGCGGGAGCACACCGTGCACCGAGGGCCCGGAAACACTCCGGAAGTCACGATTTCAGTGGCGGTGCTCACAAGTACTAGTACTCTTTCAAGCTGATATTGCCGCGTTCAGCGAGGCCACAAGGGCCCAGATGCGCGGCGCGCGGCTGCCGGAATAGCGTGCTATTTCAAGGGCGCGCAACAAAGCAGATGGGCCCTTGTGGCCTCGCCCGAAGGGAGCCCCCCAAATCCGCCACTGCGGCGTTGCAGTCCTTGAAAATAGCACGCTATTCCCTGCGCACTGCGCCTTGCATTGACGGATTTGGGGGGCTCTGAACACGGCAATATCAGCTTGAAAGAGTACTAAAACCGGGTGATGTACAGGAGCAGCGCCCCGACGGCAATCAGGAACAGGCCCATGTTTCGAAGCTGACCATCGTTGAGGTCGCGAATCATCTCGAGCGTACGGCGCCAGCGCCCGGGGCTCAGAAAAGGCAGCATGCCTTCGAATATGAGCACCAGGGCCAGCGCAGCGCCCAGGTCCTGCCAGCTGATCATGGCAGCGGCCGGACCTTACTGGGACAGCATGGAACCGGCGGGCCGCTCTGGCTCGTTCGCGTTCTCGTTCCCGGGCGTCGCGTTCTTGAAGTACTGGAAGAACTGCGAATCCGGCTCCAGAACAATCAGGTCGTCCTTGCTGCTGAAGGTGTTCTCGTAGGCGTTCAGGCTGCGGTACAGGTTGTAGAACTCGCTGTTGCGGCCGAAGGCGTCGGCGTATATCTCCGTCGCCTTGGCATCGCCCTCACCGCGCAGGACCTGGCCGTCGCGCTGGGCGTTGGCGATGAGAATCCGGCGCTGTCGATCCGCATTGGAGCGTATCTTTTCGGCTTCCTCCGCACCCCGGGCCCGCAGTTCTTTCGCCACCCTGGACCGTTCGGCCTCCATGCGCCGGTATACCTGTTCGCTGACCTCTTCGACGAGATCCACCCGCTTCAGCCGCACATCCACGATCTCCACGCCGATCGCCCGCGCCTGCTCGTCCGTGGCCTTCTGGACCCGGGACATGATCTCGTTCCGGTCCCCGGAAATCACGTTCTGCACGTTACGTTTTCCGAATTCCTCCCGGAGGCTGTTGTTCACCCGCTGGGCCAGGCGCCGCTGGGCGGCGGTGATATCGCCGGAAACGGTCACGTAGTACTGGGCCACGTCGTCCACCCGCCATTTCACGAAGGAGTCCACCACGAGGTTCTTTTTCTCGTCGGTCAGGTATTCCTGGGGGCTGAAGTCCAGAGTCTGGATGCGCGCGTCAAACTTGCGGACATTGTTGATGAACGGGTACTTCCAGTGCAGGCCCGGTTCGTGCTCCGAGCGGACGATTTCCCCGAAACGGAACACGATGGCCTTCTCACGCTCGTCCACGGTGTACAGGGCCGACGAGGCGACCACCACGACCACCACCGCGATTATGAGTCCGAATAATGCCTTGCCACTCATGATCAATTCCCCCGTTCGCGCAGATTGAGTCGATTGCGGCTGCCGTCCCGCGCGTCCGCCGTCGAGCGGTCGTCCGGCAGCGATGACGTCGACGGCACCATGCTAGTGTTGTCGCCGTCAGCGCGCCGCTGACGCATCAATTGATCCAGCGGCAGGTAAATCACGTTGTTGCCCCCCTCTTGGTCCAGCATGAGCTTGCTGGAGTTGCTGAGGACCTGCTCCATTTTCTCCAGATACATGCGCTGACGCGTGATGTCCGGCGCCCTTTCGTACTGGGTGAGAATCTGCTCGAAGCGTGAGGCCTCGCCGTCGGCCTGGGCGATGATGGCTTCCTTATAGCCCTGGGCTTCCTGTATCTCCCGGGCCGCCTGGCCGCGGGCGCGGGGCAGTATGTCGTTGCGGTAGGCTTCGGCCTCGTTGATGATCCGCACCTGGTCCTCGCGGGCCTTCACGGCGTCGTCGAAAGCGGGCTTTACCTCGCGCGGCGGCTGGGCGTCCTGCATTTCCACCGCGATGACGTTGATGCCGGTCATGTAGCGGTCGAGAAACTGCTGCAGCCGTACCTGGGTCTCCTGCACCACGTCCGCCCGGCCCTCGGTGAGGACGAAGTCCAGTACGTTCGTGCCTACGACCTCGCGCAGGGCGCTTTCGGCGGAGCCCCGGACCACCTCGCGGGGATCGTCCGCGACGTTGAAGATCAGATCCTCGGGATCCTTGATGTCGTACTGCACAGCCAGCTTCATGTCGACGATGTTCTCGTCCTCGGTAAGCATCAGGGCTTCCCGGGGCACCGACTGCTCCTGGCCCTGTCCGGTGGACCGGTAGCCGATTTCCACCGTGTTCACGTTCTGGATGTTGACGGTATTCACCTGCTCAACCGGCCAGGGAACATGCCATTGCAGGCCCGGCAGGGTCGTCGTGCGATATTCGCCGAAGCGCAGCACCACGCCGCGCGTGCCCTCTTCAACCACGTAGAAGCCGGTCAGCGCCCATACCACCAGGGCGACCACGGCGAGCGCGCTGATTCCGGCTTTGCCGGGCAGCGATCCGCCACCGCCGCCGGAACCGCCTCCGCCGCCCTTGCGGCCGCCAAAAAACCCCTGCAGGGTCTTCTGCACGTTCTTGACGATGTCGTCCAGATCAGGCGGGCCGCTGCGCCCTCCCTTCTGGCCCCAGGGGTCATTGCCGCCGGGCCCGGGTTGATTCCAGGACATGTAATACGCTCCTTAGCTGAGGATATGGGAGACCGGTGTATTCAGAGAAAGATCTTATCAGGCTCACGGGTCGCGAAACGACTCAAACTGCGATTCTAACAGACCGGAGGCATCGCCTGCGCGGTTGAATCGGCCGCGTCAATTGGCCAGTGCGCTCCCCCGGGCGTCTTCAATGACGCGGCACTTGCCGAATTCGTGGAGCTGGCCGAGCCTGCCCCACTGGGCGTCGTCGATATCCACTTCGAGAAGCCAGCCGCCCTCTTCGTCGGTCTTCTCGGACACCACCACCGCCCGGTCATAGAGAAATGCGCGCACCCGCGCCGCCGTCGGCGGCACGCACACGCGCTCGTGGCGGGTATCCCGGAAAACGAGGGATTCCAGCGCTTCGGACAGGGCCCGAATACCGTCGCCGCGGTGGGCGGACGCCCACACGGCGGCAGGCGTCCCGTCCTCGCGGTTTTCGACGCGGGTCCGGGAATCCGGAGTCAGATCGATCTTGTTGTAGACCAGCAGCTGCGGCACATCCTCCGCGCCAATCTCCTCGAGCACCCGGTTGACGTGCTCGATACGCTCGTCTCGGTCCTCGGCGGCGCTGTCCACCACGTGAAGCAGCAGCGTGGCGCTGGAGACCTCCTCGAGCGTCGAATGGAACGCCTGCACCAGTGAATGCGGCAGATGCCTGATGAATCCCACAGTGTCGGACAGCACGATCTCCCGGCGGTTCGGCAGCACCAGCTTGCGCATGGTCGGATCCAGGGTCGCGAACAGGAGGTCCTCGGCGTACAGGCTCTCCCCCGTCAGGCGGTTGAACAGGGACGACTTGCCGGCATTGGTGTACCCCACCAGGCACACGGTGGGTATGGGCACCTTGCGCCGCGACTTGCGCCGCAGCGCCCGCTGCGCGGAAACCCGCTCCAGCCGCTTTTTCAGATACTTGATGCGCTGGCCGATGAGCCGGCGGTCCGTCTCGAGCTGGGTTTCGCCGGGCCCGCGCAGGCCGATGCCGCCCTTCTGGCGCTCCAGGTGCGTCCAGCCCCGTACCAGCCGCGTGGACAGATGACGCAGCTGCGCCAGCTCGACCTGCAGCTTGCCTTCCCGCGTTTCCGCCCGCTGGGCGAAGATGTCCAGGATCAGGCCGGTACGGTCCAGGACCCGGCATTGCAGGGCCTTCTCCAGGTTGCGTTCCTGCACCGGGCTCAGTGCATGGTCGAACAGCACGAGCTCACCTTGGTGGCGCACCACGGAATCCCTGAGCTCCTCCAGCTTTCCCTTACCGATGAATGTGGCGGGATGGGGGTTTCTGCGCACGCCCGTGATGCAGTCCAACACCCGGGCGCCGGCGCTCCTGGCGAGCAGCGACAGTTCTTCCAGGGAATCGGAATGCTCGTCCGAGCGCGAACGCTGCTGGACCAGCAGCGTTCGCTCTGGCCGCGCTGCGGTGGCGGCGCCCGTCACGGATGTACGGGTTTCATGCGTCGCGGGAACTACTCCTCAACGGCTTCCGAGCCGTCGTCATAGGGAACCTTGACAGCCTTTGAGGGCACGATGGTCGAGATAGCGTGCTTGTAGATCATCTGGCTCACGCTGTTCTTCAACAGCACCACGAACTGATCAAAGGATTCGACCTGGCCCTGCAGCTTGATTCCGTTCACCAGGTAAATCGACACCGGAACTCTTTCTTTACGCAGAATATTCAGAAACGGGTCTTGAAGGGCCGTGCCTTTCTGTTGAGCCATTAGTAGTCACTCCTCATTGTTATACATCGTGCAGCATCTCAGCCCGGTAATGCGGCCGGGTCGTCCGGATTTCAAGCACCTTCAGGCGCCGGCACCGCTGCCATCAGCGGGCTCGACGCCAGGTACTCGCTGACCCCGCGGGCGGCGCCGGGGTGATCACTGTCGATCCAGGTCAGCGCCGGCTGACCACGCATCCAGGTCAATTGCCGCTTTGCCAAGCGTCTCGTGGCAGCAATACTTGCTTCCGTCATGCGATTGTAACCCACCTGCCCCCTCAAATAAGCGGACACCTGACGGTATCCGACCAGCCTGAGGGACGGAGGTTCCGGCTGGTTCCCGTAGTTTTCCAGCAATCCGGCCACCTCGTCCACAAAGCCCGTTTCCAGCATGCGCCGAAACCGTGCCTCAATGCGCCGGTGGAGGCTGTCCCGGCCCGCCGGAGCGAGGGCCAGGCGGATCAACGGCCAGGGTGGTCTGTCGTTGACGCCGGCGCGCCGGCGCACGTTCCCGCCGGTCAGGGTGTTGATTTCCAGCGCGCGCTGTATTCGCTGTCCGTCCGCTGGCCCAATCTCGGCGGCGCGCCGGGGATCGATGCCCGCGAGCTCGGCGTGCAGCGCCGGCCAGCCTTGTCGCGCGGCCCGCGCCTCGATCGCCGCGCGCAATCCCTGGTCCGCCGGAGGCAATTCCGGCAGACCGTGGAGCAGCGCGTTGAAGTAGAACATCGTACCACCGGCCAGCACGGGGACGCGGCCCCGTGCGCGCACTTCGTCGATCAGACGCAACGCATCGTCGCGAAACCGGGCCGCGGAATAGCTTTCGTCGGGCGCCAGTATATCGATCAGGTGATGCGGGCAGATCCGTCGTTCTGCCTCGCTCGCCTTGGCGGTGCCGATATCAAGCCCCCGGTATACCTGGGCCGCATCCACGCTGATGATCTCCACCGCGTAGCGCCGGGCAATGGCGCAGGCGAGCGCGGTCTTGCCCGAGGCGGTGGGCCCCAAGAGGAAAATCACCGGCAGAGTCATGGATGCGGGGCGGCCGGTTATCGACCCCGCAGAAACCAGCCGTCGAGCTCCGCGAGGTCGAACTGCACCCAGGTCGGGCGTCCGTGGTTGCACTGGCCGCTGCGTTCCGTTTCCTCCATCCGGCGCAGCAGGGCGTTCATTTCGCCGATGGTCAGAGACCGGTGGGCGCGTACCGATCCGTGGCACGCCATGGTGGACAGCAGCTCGTCGGACATCACCTGCACGCGGTCGCTGCGGCCGTACTCGAGAAGATCCGACAGGATATCGCGCACCAGCGCCGCAGTGTCTCCGCCCTGGAGCGCAGCCGGCACCTGCCGCACGGCCAGAGTCCGCTCCCCGAGCGCTTCGACCTCCAGGCCGAAGGTCGTGAACAACTCCCGGTGCTCCGCCCAGGCGCTCATTTCGGCGTCCCCCACCTCGAGCGTGACGGGCACCAGCAGGGGCTGGGCGGCAATGGCGTCGGAGTCGTACTGAGTCTTCAACTTTTCATAGGTGATGCGTTCGTGGGCGGCGTGCATGTCCACCACCACCAGACCCCCGGCGTTCTGCGCCAGGATGTAAATCCCGTGTATCTGGGCCACGGCATAACCCAGTGCCGGCACCGGTCCGCGGGGCTCGGACGGCCCGCCTTCTTCCGGCGCTTCACTCAGTTGACGGTACGTGTCGAGCTGTTCCCTGACCTGTTCCGGCAGCGCCATCGACGACTGCCCGCCACCCCGATGGCCGACTGCGGGAGCGCCCGGGCCGGTGCCGGTGTGGGCCGCAGCCGGTGGCGACACTTCCCCCGCCGGCCTGGAAACCTGCCGCTTGACGGCGCTGCGGACGAAATCGTGGACGCTGCGGCTGTCGCGGAAGCGCACTTCGTGCTTGGTGGGATGGACGTTGACGTCCACCAGGGCGGGATCCAGCTCCAGATACAGCACGAATGCCGGATGGCGGCCGTGGTACATCACGTCCTGGTAGGCCGACCGGATGGCATGGGCGATGGTCTTGTCCCGCACCGCGCGGCCATTGACGAAAAAATACTGCAGCGTCGCCTGGGGCCGGGAGAACGTCGGCAGGCCGCACCAGCCGGACAGGCGCATGCCGAACCCCTCCTCGTTCATGTATGCCGACTGCCCGGAAAACTCTCCGCCGCACACGGCGGCGATGCGCGTAATGCACTCGTCCCGGCTCGACGCCCGCGGATAGCGGCTGGCGCGGCCGTCGTTGTGCCGGAACGAGAATTCCACATCGAAGCGGCTCAGCGCCAGCCGTTTGATGTTCTGGTCGATGTGTTTCAGCTCAGTGGATTCGGCCTTGAGAAACTTCCGGCGCGCCGGGGTATTGAAGAACAGATCGGTGATCTCAACGGTGGTGCCCGCGGGGTGGGCCGACGGCCTGGGCTCGCCCACCACGCTGCCGCCCTCGCAGTGAACGCACCAGGCCTGCTCCAGGTCCCCGGTCCGGGAGGTCAGAGTCATACGGGAGACCGAAGCGATACTTGGCAGCGCCTCGCCCCGGAATCCCAGCGAGCCGACCCGCTCCAGATCCTCCAGGCTGCGCAGCTTGCTGGTGGCATGTCGGGACAGCGCCAGGGCAAGCTGCTCCGGCGGGATCCCCGCGCCATTGTCCGTGACCCGGATGCGCTTTACCCCGCCCCGGTCGGCCTCCACCTGGATCCGGGTCGCACCGGCGTCCAGGCTGTTCTCCAACAGCTCCTTCACCGCCGCCGCGGGCCGCTCCACCACTTCGCCGGCGGCGATCTGGTTCACCAGCCGCGAGTCCAGAATTTCGATCGCGCTCATGTCAGCTTCCGGGAATACGCAGTTTCTGGCCGACCCGGACCACGTCGCCATTCATATTGTTCACTTTTTTCAGGTCGTTGACGCTGATGCGGTAGCGTTGCGCGATTTCGGACAGGGTGTCACCGCGTTTCACGACGTAGACCGGGGGCCGCGAGCCCGGATTCCGGCGCTCGTAGTAGCGCCTGACCCCATCGTAGATGGCACCGGCAACCTTGCGCCGGTGTGATGCGGTTCGCAGCAACTCTTCCTCGTGGGGATTGGACAGGTAGGCGCTTTCCACCAGGACCGATGGAATATCCGGCGATTTCAGGACGGCGAAGCCGGCGTATTCGACCTTGTTTCGATGCACCTCGCCGATGCGGCGCAGGCCGCTCAGGATGTCCGCCGCCAGCTCCCGGCTGTCACTGATGCTTTTCGTCATCGACAGGTCCCACAGGACGCGGGCCACGGTGTCGTCCTTGTCCCGCAGGCTGACCCCGCCGATCAAGTCTGCGGCGTTCTCCTTGCTGGACAACCACCGGGCCGCCTCGCTCGAGGCGCCGTCCGTGGACAGGGTGTACACTGACGACCCCCGCACCGAGCGCTGGGGAAATGCGTCCGCGTGTATGGATACGAACAGGTCCGCCTGGGCGGAGCGCGCGATGGCGGTGCGCCGCCGCAGCGATATGTAATAGTCGCCGGTACGCACCAGCACGCCCTGCATCGCCGGATCTTCGTCCACCAGCTTCTTCACCTCTCTGGCGATGGCCAGCGTCACGTCCTTCTCCCGCGTCCGCCGCGGGCCGATCGCCCCGGGGTCCTCGCCACCGTGGCCGGCATCGATGGCGACGATGAAACGCTCCGAATCCTCCGGCACGTCCGCCGCCACGCGGCTTTCCCGGTCCGTCCTGCCGTGGAGGTCCAGCACCAGGCGATGACCGTAGATCTCGTTGGGCTCGAGGAGAAACGTCTTTGGCTCCGCTGCCACCTTGAGAGTGAAAACCACGCGCAATACACCGGGTCTGGGCTGACCGCTGTGGACCTTGATTACGAAGCGGCCGTCATCGTCCATCTCGGGCGGGCGATTCGCGAACTCGGCGCCGGGCAGATCCAGATAAACGCGATGGGGATTCTCCAGTACGCCGATCTCGTACTCCACCGGCGCGCTCAGGTCGAACACCAGGCGGGTATGGTCCGGCGCCTGCCACGCGCGCAGGTTCTTGACGGTTACCGGAGCCGCCTGCGCGGCCGCGACAAGCAACAGCAGAATCAGTGTGGCGGCTAGACGGTACAAAGACGTTCCCCCGCGTCGGTCAGGCTCTCCAGATGGACTGTTCTCGAGTCGGCGTCCTCGATGGCGATATGTACCTCGCAGTCCGGGTCCGGCAGACGGTCCCGGGCCCGGTCCGCCCATTCCACCAGGAGAACCGATTGTTCCCCGAGGTAGTCCCGGATGGCAAGCTGTTCCAGCTCGGCCGGGTCCGCCAGTCGGTAGAGGTCGATATGCACCACTTCCAGCGCTCCCGGCTGGTAGACCTCCATCAGCGTGAACGTCGGGCTCGTTACCACACCGTCATGACCCAGCGCCCGCAGGAACCCGCGCACGAGAGTGGTCTTCCCGGCGCCCAGGTCACCGGTCAGGAAAATCACGCACCCGCCCCCGGCGCGGCCCGCCAATGCCCCGCCGAAGATTTCCATCTTTTCCTCGGATTCAATCCGATACGTCGACTCGATCCGCATCATGGCCGTTCCGTTTCCTCACCCACGATGCCCTGCAGCGCCGCGGTCAGGTCCCCGGCGGTCAGGCCCGCGACGCCGCGGCGGGCGGCCCGGTCGCCGGCCAGTCCGTGGCACCAGACCCCGTAACAAGCCGCCTCCTCGGCGGGCAGACCCTGGCCGCGCAGAGCGGCGATAACGCCGGTCAGCACATCCCCCATGCCGCCGCTGGCCATGCCCGGGTTGCCCCGATCGCACAGATGCAGCGAACGGCCGAGCACCAGGGTGCCGGGACCTTTCAGGACGATGACACCGCCGTAACGGCGGCGAAGCTCCCGGATCGCGGCGACCCGGTCGCGCTGCACGTCGCCGGCGGTCGTTCCCAGCAAGCGCGCCGCCTCGCCGGGGTGCGGCGTCAGGATCCAATCGTTGCGGCGGTGGGGATTGTCCGCCAACAGCGACAGTGCATCGGCGTCCACTACCATCGGCACCCCTGCCTCCAGCACGGTTTGCCAGAGGGCGGCGGCCCAGTCGTCGCGCCCCAGGCCCGGCCCCACGGCGATGACGTCCGCCCGGGACGACAGCGGCGCCAGGGCCGCGCCCGACGCGACTTCCGCGGCCATGCTTTCCAGGGTGCTGCCAACCAGGTCATCCGGCCTGGACCGTGTCGCCAGATATACAAGCCCCGCGCCGCTGCGATGGGCCGCTCGGGCGGCCATGCAGGGGGCACCGGGCATGCCTCGATTGCCGCCGACGATCAGTACGCGGCCGGCGTCGCCCTTGTGCGCCGTCGCGGGGCGGGCCCGGACGCGAGCGGCCAGGGAGTGCGGGTCGATGATGGACGCCGCGCTGTTCACCCGCTGGTACACCTCGCCGGGGACTCCGAGATCGTCGAAATGCACCACGCCCGCCGCGTCGCGGCCGTCGGCGGTGAAGCAGCCCAGCTTGCGCCCGATGAAGGTGGCTGTCGCGTCGGCGCGTACACACGGCTGCAGCGCAGCACCGGTATCGGCGTGCAGGCCGGACGGGATGTCCATTGCCAGTACCGGGCGCCCGGCCTCGTTGATCTGTTCGATGGCCCGGCCGTAGTCGCCGGCCGGCGGGCGGTCCAGCCCGGTGCCCAGCAGCGCGTCGATCACCACGTCGGCATCCGGTGCGCCGCCGGCATCGAAAGCTTCGGGGAGACCCCCTGTTTTCCGAAAAGCCGCCAGCGCTTTTCCGGCGGCATCGGATTTGACGTCGCCCACAGCGGCAAGCCGCACCGCCAGACCCGCCTTCAACGCCAGGGCTGCCAGCACATAGCCGTCGCCGCCGTTGTTGCCGCTCCCACAATAGACCCGCACCCGCCGGGCGCGGGGGAAGCGGCAGCGAAGCAGCCGGAATGCGGCAAGGCCGGCCCGCTGCATCAGCCCATAGCCGTCGAGGCCGAATTCCTCGATGGCGATACGGTCCAGCTCCCTCGCCTGGGCGGCGGTATAAAGACGCTGCGGATTGCTGCTCATGCCGTTATGATAACAAGTGTCAATGTCATCCCATCATCAAACTGCCGAACCGGGCGAACCGATCGACCACCGCGCGCTGGCTTTGCGCATCAAGGACTGGGCCGCCGAGCTGGGCTTCGACCAGGCGGGCATCACGGACACCGATCTCTCCCAGGCGGAGGGCCGCCTGGGAGAATGGATCGAGGCCGGCCGGCACGGGGAGATGGGATACATGGCGGCGCACGGCCTCAAGCGTTCCCGTCCCGGCATGCTGGTGCCCGGCACCCTGCGGGTGATCTGCGTGCGCATGAGCTACTGGCCGGGAGACGCCGCCCTGCCTCCCGACACCGTCCTGCGGAAACCGGACACGGGTTATGTGGCCCGCTATGCGCTCGGCCGTGACTACCACAAGGTCGTTCGCAGGCAGCTCCAGAAGCTCGCCGACCGGATCGAACGGGAGACGGGGCCCTTTGGCTACCGGGCATTCACCGACAGCGCCCCGGTGATGGAGAAGCCCCTGGCGGAGAAAGCGGGGCTCGGCTGGGTCGGCAAGCACACGAATCTGCTCACCCGGAACGAAGGATCGTGGTTCTTCCTGGGCGAGCTGTACACGGATCTTCCGTTGCCGGTGGACGAGCCCGCCACCAATCACTGCGGAACCTGCCGGGCCTGCATCGACGCCTGCCCCACCGGCGCCATCACCGGCCCCTACCAGCTCGACGCCCGGCGGTGCATCTCCTACCTCACCATCGAGCTGCGGGGCAGCATCCCCGAGCCCCTCCGCCCGATGATGGGCAACCGGATTTTCGGCTGTGACGACTGCCAGGCCGTGTGCCCCTGGAACCGCTTCGCGCGGATCGCGGGCCGGGAGGATTTCAGCCCCCGCGACACGGTCACCGACGTTGACCTGGCATGGTTCGCGTCCTGGCGTCCCGAGGACTTCGACCGGCATACCCGGGGGTCCGCCATACGGCGGGCGGGCTACGAGGGCTTCCTCAGGAATGTCGCCGTGGCGCTCGGCAACGCATCCGGCTCCGCCACCGTCATGGATGCCATCGATTTACTGGCGGGGCATTCGTCGGAATTGGTGCGGGAGCATGCGGCGTGGGCGAAGGAGAGGCAGGTGGGTGGGAGCACCTGATCGGCCAGGGGGCTGGCCTCCCACGGGCTTCGTTTGTCCGCCGCACAGCACCGGCTGAATGCATCAATATTTGTGAGCGGTACACCCCCTATTCAAATCCTCAAAAAATGCGTCCGGTAGTAGCGCAGCTCCTCGATGGACTCCCGGATATCGTCCATGGCCCGGTGGGTGCCCCGCTTTTCGAAGCCGTCGGCGAGGCCCGGATGCCAGCGCTTGGCCAGCTCCTTGACGGTGCTGACATCCAGGTTGCGGTAATGGAGATAGTCCTCCAGATCGCGCATGTAGCGGGCGAGGAATCGGCGGTCCTGGCAGATGCTGTTGCCGCACAACGGTGACTTCTTCCTGGGGACGTATGTCTGGATGAATCTGAGCGTCTCACGCTCCGCCTGGCGATCGTCGACGGTGGAATCCCGCACCCTGTCCACCAGGCCCGTGGCATGATGGGTGCGGGTATTCCACTCGTCCATCCCCGCCAGCATCGCCTCGGACTGGTTGACGGCGAGCACCGGGCCCTCGGCGATGATTTCCAGATTCGAGTCCGTGATAATGGTGGCGATCTCGATGATTCGATCCCGTTCCGGAGACAGCCCGGTCATTTCCAGATCGATCCATACCAGCGCGTTGGGGTCCTGTGTCATGAGCGTTCAGTTATTCCTGGTGGTGGTAGATTGCGGTGCCGGGATCTTGCTCACCAGGGCCGGCGGTCGGTAAACGCCTGGGAAAGCGTGCTGTGGTCGATGTACTCGAGCTCCCCGCCCACGGGAACACCGCGCGCAAGACGCGTGATGTTGGCGGAGGCATTCGCCAGCAGTTGATGCAGATAATCGGCGGTGGCCTCCCCTTCGGCGGTCAGGTTGGTGGCAATGATCAATTCGTCCACCTGCTCGCCCTCCATGAGACTTTTCAGCCGGTCGAAGCCGAGGTCATCGGGCCCGATTCCGTCCAGCGGCGACAGCCGCCCCATGAGCACGAAGTATGTGCCCTGGTACGCGCCGGTCTGTTCGATGGCTTCCAGGTCGGCCGGCGTTTCCACCACGCATACCGTCCGCGAATCCCGCTTGCCCGATGCACAGATATCGCACAACTCCTTCTCGCTGAAATTGTTGCAGCGCTTGCAGCGGATGACGGTCTTCAATGCCCGCTGCAGCGCTTCGGCAATGACCCGGGCGCCGTCCTGGTCGCGTTCCAGCAGGTGGAACGCCATGCGCTGCGCCGTCTTGGGCCCGACGCCGGGCAGCCGCCGCAGCGCCTCCTGCAGTTGACCGATCGCCTGGGATAGCGACACGTTACAGCGGCAGATTCAAACCTGGGATATTCATCCCGGAGGTCAAACCCGACATCTTGTCCTGGGCGGTCTGCTCCGCTTTGCGCACGGCGTCGTTCATCGCCGCCGCCACCAGGTCTTCCAGCACCTCCTTGTCGTCCTGCATCAGCGACTCGTCCACGTGGACCCGCTTCACGTCGTGCCGGCAGGTCATCACCACGGAGACCATGCCGCCGCCCGCTTCGCCGGTAACCTCGATCCCGGCAAGCTCTTCCTGGGCCTTGCGCATGTTCTCCTGCATCTCCTGGGCCTGCTTCATGATGTTGCCTAGACCACCCTTCATATCAACCTCGTTCGCGTTTAATTGCCATTCATTGCCTGGAGCGGATCGAGTCTTCCACGAGCGTCGCGTCGAACTGGTCGATCAGGTCCTGCACGTCCGGATCACTCCTGATTGCCTGCTCCGCCTGCTGCTGGCGTTCCGATTTCTCCCGCTCGACGGATTGTACCGGGGTTTCCGCGGCCGGTTCCGACAGACGTATCCGGATATCAACGACCTCCCCCAGCTTCTCCGAGATCGCACCGGACACCGCCGCCTTGCGATCATCATTGACAAGGTGCTCGTGCTGGGGATTCAGCTCGAAGCACCATTTTCCCGCGTCCCTGGACTCGAGGGCGAGATTCATCGCCAGTTCCTGGGCGAAACCGCTGAGCGGAAGCTGCCGGGCAAGACGGAGCCAGTCGCTTTCGCCGGGCGTGCCGCCGGCGGCCGGTTCCGTTTCCGCCGGCGGCGGGGGCGCCGGGGTGCCGCGTGGCTTTTCCGTCCTGTCCGGCGGGGGTACGGGCGCCGCGGCCCGGTTCGCCGCCGCGCCTTCCGGCCGCTCCGTGATCTCGCCGGGCCGGAACGCCAGAAGCCTCAGCATGACCATCTCGAAACCAGTGCGCGGGTCCGGCGACAGGGGCAAGTCGCGCTTCCCGATCATCGCGATCTGGTAGAAAAGCTGCAAATCCTCCTCCCCGAGCATCTCCGCCACGGTGGCATGCCACGGCGCCACGGCCTGCTTGGCCTCGAGCAGCGCCGGGTCGCGTTTGTACAGCGAAAGATGAAACAGCTCGGTCAGCAGGTCGTCCAGCATTTGAATATAGGCGCTCGAGCGCTGGGATACGGTATCCACCACCGCGAACACGGCCGGCGTATCGCCGCGCGCCAGAGCCTCGAGCAGCTCCCGCACGTATTCGGTTTCCAGCAGGCCCAGCATCTGGCGCACGGTCTCCGCCGAGACCCTGCCGCCGCCCTGGGAAATGGCCTGGTCCAGCAGACTCAGACCGTCGCGCATGCTGCCGTCCGCCGAGCGCGCCAGCAGGCGCAGCCCTTCGTCCTCGTAGTCGACGGCCTCCGACTCCAGGATCCGCTTCAACTGGTCCTGGATTTCGTCCAGCTGCAGCAGCTTCAGATTGAACTGCAGGCAGCGGGAGAGAATCGTAACCGGAAGCTTCTGGGGATCGGTGGTGGCGAACAGGAACTTGACGTGGGGCGGCGGCTCTTCGAGCGTCTTCAGCAGCGCGTTGAAGCTGTGCGCCGAGAGCATGTGCACCTCGTCGATCAGGTACACCTTGAACCGACCCATGGTCGGCGCGTACTGCACGTTGTCCAGCAACTCCCGCGTATCGGCGACCTGGGTCCGGGAGGCCGCGTCCACCTCGATCAGGTCCACGAACCGGCCTTCGTCTATGGACCGGCAGGCGTGGCACTCGTTGCAGGGTGTGGAGCCGACGCCCTGCTCGCAGTTCAGGCACTTGGCCAGTATCCGGGCCAGCGTCGTCTTGCCGATGCCCCGGGTTCCCGTGAACAGGAAGCCGTGATGGACGCGGTCGCTGTCCAGGGCATGGGTCAGGGTCGCCACGATGTGCTCCTGGCCAACCAGCTGGTCGAAGGACCGCGGGCGCCACTTACGTGCTAGTGCCTGATAAGTCATGGTGTTCCGAGTAGGGTGGCGGATCAAGCCGGCCCGGCCCCCGACGCCCGAATCGGCTGCTACGGCTGCTTCCTTCCGGACCTGACCGGGTTCACAACCTATCGCCGCCGGGAAAGACCGGCCATCACCGCCATTGAAGCAAACGGATCCGCTTGCCGGCGAGCATAATCATTCGGTGGAGGTGTGTAAATGCTCGCTGGTGATCATGCAACACCCGGGGACTGAGCGCGGAGTCGGGCGTCCCCTGCCAGGGCTGTCGAAAACAGGGATGTTTGAGCCAGAGCGTACATGGATGTATTCACAGCGGCCCTGGCAGGGGACGCCCGACTTCGCGCCCCGAGACGTCGGGAAATGGCGGAGAGGGAGAGCACTCCAGAACAGCACCCGGTTCAATATCCATAGCCGCCTCCAGGAACCCCACCCCCGCTCATGCCGACATATATCGAAGCCCACACCTCTGAATATCGGGAATATGGCGGAGAGGGAGGGATTCGAACCCTCGATACGGATTAACGTATACACGCTTTCCAGGCGTGCGCCTTCAACCACTCGGCCACCTCTCCGGGGGGGGCAAAAGACTAATGCAGCGCGGCCCGCCTTGCAATCTCGGCAGTCACCTGAGGACCTATCGAGCGGGTTCCCATCCGATCGCCTCCCTTCGCTCCACATCGACGCTCGAGCTGCCTGGCGGCTCCCGGATACGGCGTCTGCTGACGTGCCCGGGCTGATTATCTCAGCCCTCGATACGGATTAACGTATACACGCTTTCCAGGCGTGCGCCTTCAACCACTCGGCCACCTCTCCGGGGGGCGGGACATTAATGCAGCACGGCCCGCCTTTCAATGTCGGCGACCAACGAAGGCCACACCCCGGAACACCGGAAATCTGGCGGAGAGGGTGGGATTCGAACCCACGGTACCCGCAAGGGTACAACAGATTTCGAGTCTGCCCCGTTCGGCCACTCCGGCACCTCTCCCGGGAGCGCGAGAGATTAACGGAGAGCCCCTGGCGTTGCAAATGGCATCCGCCCCGGCACCGGTCCATCCCCTGGCACCACTCCTCGATCCGGGCTGCTTAAAGGTGCAATATCAACGGCGGCGTGCACTAGAATCAACGGCATGCCGCATCAACAATCCCGGTTCAGGCAATGGCTTCCGATGCTGATCATCGCGGTTGGTCTGGCCGTGCTGCCCCTGTTCATGGTGCTGGACCGCAGCCCCGCCTCGGACGTGGCGCGTATCAAGGAGTCCGGCCGGCTGCGGGTACTGACGATTGAAGGACCCACCACGTATTACCGGACGCCGGATGGCCCATCGGGCTTCGAGTACGACCTGCTGACCGCGTTTGCCGACAACCTGGGCGTCGATCTGAAGATCGAGACCACCGACAGCCCGGCGTCGATGTTTCCGCGCCTGGCCCGGGGCGATGCGCATTTCGCGGCCGCCGCGCTGAACATTACCGAAGGCCGCCGGCGGCTCGTCCGATTCTCGGAGCCGTACCAGAGCATCCGGACGCAGGTCGTTTATCGCCGCGGGAACACCCAGCCCAAGACCTACGGGGACCTCGTGGGCCGGGACATCGCAGTGCCGGCCGGCAGCCCCTATTCCCAGCTCCTCAATACCGTCAAGGTGCAGCTTCCGGAACTGGCCTGGACCGAATCCAGCAGCAAGACCGTGGAGGACCTCCTGGTCGATGTCTGGGAAGGCAACACGGAAGTAACTTTCTCGCCTTCCAACCTGCTCGCAATCGTGCGCCAGCACCACCCGGACCTGATGATCGGGTTCAGCCTCGAAGAGACCGGGGAACTGGCGTGGGCCTTCCCGCCGGACAGTGATGAGTCGCTGATCCGCAGCAGCAACAGGTTTCTGGCGTCCCTGCGCGAAAGCGGCGAGCTGGAGCGCCTCATCGAACGGTACTACGGCGCAGCGACGAAATTCGACTACGTCAACGTCAAGACCTTTCGCCAGCGAATCAGATCGGTGCTGCCGCGCTTCGAAGGGCTTTTTCGCGAGGCCGGCGCCGAACACAATCTGGATTGGCGCCTGCTTGCGGCCCTTTCCTACCAGGAATCCTACTGGAAGCCCGGCGCCGTCTCACCCACGGGCGTCGAGGGGCTCATGCAGCTTACCGAAGCCACGGCCGAGTTCATCGAAGTGGACGACCGTACGGATCCCCGCCAGAGCGTCCTGGGCGGCGCCCGTTACCTGCGCAATCTACACGACCGGATACACGAGGACGTAACCGAGCCCGACCGGACCTGGTTCGCACTGGCCGCCTACAACGTGGGGCTGGGGCACCTGCTGGACGCCAGGGAGATCGCCCGTCAGCAGGGCCGGGATCCGGACCGGTGGACGAACGTCAAGCCGGCGCTCGAGCTGCTGTCGGAACCCGAGTGGTACACCAAGACCGAGTACGGCGAGGCCCGCGGCTACGAAGCGGTGGCCTACGTCACCCGCATCCGCTCGTTCTACGACATACTCACCCAGCTCAGACCCCAGTCCGCGACGCTGAAGGATCTGGACATCTCCGTTCCCGCCCTGTGAGCCCGCTTTCGGTGCCGCAGGCAAAATGAAGCATGGAGGCCAGCCCTCTGGCCGATGGGGGCTGGCTCGACGCCGCAATCGGCGAGGGGGCTCGCCTCCTACGCGAGGAGGTACAGAGCGTTTGGCGGGGTTCTCTAGCGCCGCGAGGCGAAGAATTCGGTCAGTATCCGCGCGCAGGGCTCCCGCAGCACGCCTCCCGCCACCACGCAGTGGTGGTTGAACAGGCGGGTCGTGAGCAGGTCGGTAACGCTGCCGGCCGCGCCGGCCTTCTCGTCGTAGGCGCCGAATACCACCCGTTCTATGCGGGCGTAGATGATGGCGCCCGCGCACATCGGGCAGGGTTCAAGGGTGACGTACAGGGTCGATCCCGGAAGCCGGTAGTTGCGCCGGCGCTGCGCCGCCCGGCGAATCGCGACGATCTCGGCGTGGGCCGTGGGGTCGTTCATCGAGATGGGCGCATTGAATCCTTCGCCCAGCACTTCCCCGTCCTGCACGAGGACAGCTCCCACCGGCACTTCCCCCTGTTGCTCGGCCGACTGCGCCAGGGTCAGGGCGTACTCCATCCAGCGGATGTCCGTGGTCATAGCGCTGTGCCGCCCCGGGTCGCCGGCGCCGGGGGCCGGTTCACGGCTATTCCCATTCGATGGTTGCGGGCGGCTTGCTTGAAATGTCGTAGGTCACGCGGCTGATGCCGGGCACTTCATTGATGATCCGGCTGGAAACGCGCTCCAGCAGATCCCAGGGCAGCGGGGACCAGCGCGCGGTCATGAAATCGGTGGTTTCCACAGCCCGCAGCGCGACGACGTGCTCGTAGGCGCGGTTGTCGCCGACGACCCCTACCGAGCGGACCGGGAGGAACACCGCGAAGGCCTGGCTGACCTTTTCGTACCAGCCGCTCTGGCGAAGCTCGGTGATGAATATGTGGTCCGCCAGGCGCAGGGTGTCCGCGTACTCCCGGCGAACCTCCCCGAGGATGCGCACCCCCAGCCCGGGACCCGGGAACGGATGGCGCATCACCATGTGCTCCGGCAGCCCCAGGGCAAGGCCGACCCGCCGGACCTCGTCCTTGAACAGCTCGCGAAGCGGCTCCAGGAGCTCGAGCCGCATGTGCTCCGGCAGCCCCCCGACATTGTGGTGGGATTTGATCACCTTGGCCTTGCCCGTTTTCGACGCCGCCGATTCGATGACGTCGGGATAGATGGTGCCCTGGGCCAGCCACCGGGCGTCCTCGATCTTCTCCGCCTCGCGCTCGAAGACCTCGATGAACACGTTGCCGATGATCCGGCGCTTGTCCTCCGGGTCGGTGACCCCCTCCAGGCGCCCGCGGAACTCCTCTCCGGCGTCGACGAGGATGACGCGGATGCCCATGTGCTCGGCGAAAGTGGCCATCACCTCCTCCGCCTCGTTCAGGCGCAGCAGGCCGTTGTCCACAAAGATGCAGGTCAGCTGGTCGCCTATGGCCTCGTGCAGCATCGCCGCCACCACGCTGGAGTCCACGCCGCCGGACAGCCCCAGAATGACCCGGTCGTCGCCCACCTTGGCGCGAATTTTCTCGACACTCTCGTCGACGATATTGGCGGGGGTCCAGTCCGGGCGGCACCGGCAGATATGGACGACGAAATTCCACAGTATCCGGCCACCGTGCTCGGTATGGGTCACCTCCGGGTGGAACTGAAGCCCGTATAGCTTGCGGGCATCATGGCAAAAGGCGGCATGCGGGGAATTGTCACTGACCGCCACCGTCCGGAATCCTTCCGGCAGAGTGGTCACGGCATACCCGTGGCTCATCCAGACCGGCAGCGGCAGGCCCGTATCCTCGAAATGGGCGAACAGCTCGCACTCGCCCAGGAGCCGGACCACCGCATGCCCGAATTCCCGCTTCTCGCTCTGCTGGACCTCGCCGCCGAAGTCGTCCGCCAGGCACTGCATGCCGTAGCAGATTCCCAGCATGGGACAACCCAGATCATACAGCCCGGCCGGCGTGCGGGGCGCCTGGCCGGCGGTGACGGTGGCGGGACCGCCGGACAGGATGATGCCCGCGGGGTCGAATGCCTTGATGTCGTCCAGGCTGGTGTCCCACGGATGAATCTCGCAATACACGTTCAGCTCCCGCACGCGGCGCCCGATGAGCTGGGTGTACTGGGAGCCGAAATCCAGTATCAGTATCCTGTCGTGGCGATCCGGCATATTCACATCATCGGCGCCGTGTCTGTGTGAGGTCGCACCAGTGCACCCCGACAGGGCTATTGCACCTTTCATGAAGTTTCTGAGGGGTAAGGAACAAGAGTGCCCCCGCACGCCGTGGCCCGGTGTGGCGCCTCGGGTGGGTGGGCCGGTGTTGGGGGCCGTCCCCCAGGGCTCTCGAAAACAGGGATGTTTGAGCGAGAGCGTACACGGATGTATTCACAGCGGCCCTGGGGGACGGCCCCCAACACCGGCCCAATCGGTGGAAAATTGCAATATCAGTATTATTCACCGGACCGGTTGCTGATCTGGTAATTCGGTGCCTCCTTGACGATGGCGACATCGTGGACATGGCTTTCCCGGATTCCCGCATTGGTGATGCGCACGAACTTCGCCCGGGTCCGAAGATCCTCCAGCGTGGCGCTGCCCGTGTAGCCCATGCTTGCGCGCACGCCGCCGATCAGTTGATGAATGATATTCACCGCCGGGCCCTTGTAGGGCACGCGGCCCTCGATGCCCTCGGCCACCAGCTTCTGAGGGTTCGTCGTCCCTTCCTGGAAGTATCGATCCCTGGATCCCTGCTCCATGGCGCCCAGTGAGCCCATGCCCCGGTACGACTTGTAAGAGCGCCCCTGGTAGATCTCGATCTCGCCCGGCGCCTCCTCGGTGCCGCCCAGCAACCCGCCCACCATGACGCAGTGGGCGCCCGCCGCGATCGCCTTGGCGATATCGCCGGAGAACCGCACGCCGCCGTCGGCGATGACCGGCACGCCCTCCGGCCCCGCCAGGGCCACCACATCCATGACGGCCGTGACCTGCGGCACGCCCACCCCGGCGACCATGCGGGTGGTGCAGATGGAGCCCGGGCCGATGCCGACTTTCAGGCCGTCCACCCCGGCGTCGATGAGGTCGCGCGCGGCATCCGCGGTGGCGATGTTGCCGCCGATAACCTGAATGGTGTCGCCGTACTCCCTCTTGATCAGACGCACCCGGTCGAGGACACTCCGGGAGTGGCCGTGGGCGGTATCCACCACGATGGCATCCACCCCCGCCTGGGCCAGCATCTCGACGCGCTCGTCGGTATCGGCGCCTACCCCCACCGCGGCCGCCACCAGAAGCCGGCCGTCGTCGTCCTTGCAGGCATTGGGATGCTCGGTGGATTTCTGGATATCCTTGACGGTAATCAAGCCCTTGAGGTTGAAGTCGTCATCCACCACCAGCACTTTCTCGATCCTGTGCTGGTGCAGCAGGCCCTGGACCTCCTCCCGGAACGCCCCCTCCCTGACGGTAACGAGCTTCTCGCGCGGAGTCATGACGGTGCGAACGGGCTCGCGCATCCGGGTTTCGAAACGCAGGTCCCGGTTCGTGACGATACCCGCCAGTCCGCCGCCGTCCAGGACGGGGACGCCCGAAATCCGGTGCCGGCGGGTGAGCGCCAGGACATCCTCGATGGTGGTGGAGGCGTCGACGGTGATCGGGTCGGCGATGACGCCCGTCTCGTACTTCTTCACCCGCCGGACTTCCTCGCCCTGGCGGTCGGGTTTCATGTTCCTGTGCACGACGCCGATACCGCCTTCCTGGGCCAGGCAGATGGCGGTTTCCGCCTCGGTCACCGTATCCATGGCGGCGGAAACCAGCGGTATGCGCAGCGCCAGGGAGCGTGTCAGCCGGGTGTCGAGGGAAACTTCGTGGGGGAGGATGTCGGACGCCGCGGGAACGAGCAGGACGTCATCGAATGTCAAAGCTTCATTTATAACGGGTACCATTGTTGGATTATACGGAAAATGACTGGACGTGTTAATTTTCGTTTGCGGCGCCGGATGTCGAAGGATACCCGGCGGTGCAGGAACCATAACGCGCCCGCCGGTCGCTCCGACAGGCGCCGGCCGCACCAACCGGGTGCGATGACACCCCGACGGATATCAACCATGCGTACACAGAACGCCCTGCGCGCCGGTCATGCGTGAGTTTCCCAGCGCGGGAAAGGTGGATGCGCCGCGCCGCCGCGTCTTCTCGGTATCGTCCCTGAACCGGCGCATCAAGGATCTGCTGGAATCGGAATACGCGCAGGTGTGGGTCGAGGGCGAGGTCTCGAACGTGTCTCGCCCCGGTTCCGGCCATGTCTACTTCTCGCTGAAGGACGACAAGTGCCAGATCCGCTGTGCGCTTTTCCGGGGCCGGGGCCGCTACGCGACGACGGCGCTCGTGGACGGCGCCCAGGTCCTGGTTCGCGCCAGGCTGACGATGTACGAGGTGCGCGGCGACACCCAGCTGGTGGTGCAGGAGGTCGAGGACGCCGGCGAGGGCGCCCTGCGGCGGGAGTTCGAGGCACTGAAGCGCAAGCTCCAGGAAGAGGGCCTCTTCGATGAGCGGCACAAAGTGCCGCTCCCGGCCCTGCCCACCCGGGTCGGCATCATTACCTCGTCGACCGGGGCGGCGATCCGCGACATCCTCGCGACCTTCAAGCGCCGTTTCCCGGCCATCCCCCTCCTGGTGCACCCGGTTGCCGTGCAGGGGGAACGTGCCGTGGCGGAGATCTGCGAGGCATTGCGCACGGCATCCCGGCTCGCCGCCTGCGACGTGCTGATTCTCGCCCGCGGCGGCGGCTCGCTGGAGGACCTGCAGGCGTTCAACGACGAGCAGGTGGCGCGGGCGGTGTACGAATGCGACATACCCGTGGTGTCCGGCGTGGGACACGAAACCGATATCACGATCTGTGACTTCGTCGCCGACTGGCGCGCCGCGACCCCCACCGCCGCCGCCGAGCTCATCAGCCCGGACGCTGATGAATGGTTTGCCCGGGTGGCGCAGCGCCAGGTGCAGCTGACCAGGGCAATGAACGGCCGACTGGAGCAGACCACGCAGCACGTGGACTGGCTCAGCCGCATGATCGTTCATCCCCGCCAGCAGCTCCATGCCCGGGCACAGCGACTGCAGGCAGCGTTCGCCACCCTCGCCGGTGGCATGCGGGCGCAGTTCCAGGCGCGAAGACTGGCATTCCTGCCCCTGCCCGCACGGCTTCTGCAGAGCAACCCGGCCGCGCGCCTCGCCGCCTCGACAAACCGCCTGGAGCGCCTGGACCACCGGGCCCGCCAGGCCGCCGCCACGATGCTTTCCGCGCGGCGCCAGCGCCTCGAACGCACTGTATCGCGCCTGGAGAGCGTCAACCCGCTCGCCGTCCTGGCCCGCGGCTATGCCCTGGTGACCGAGCCCCGGACGCGCACCATCATCAAGAGCATCGCCCAGACCCGGCCTGATGCGGACATCGACGTCCGGCTCGCGGACGGCAGCCTGCGCTGCACGGTCACCGCTACCCGCTCCAATGACTGACACCACCCCGGCAACAGAGAACGGCGCGGGGGCGTTCCGGGCCCGGGCAGCCCGGCGTCTCCGATCCATCGTCTGCTTCCTGGGCTTGCTGGCGGTCATCCCACCGGCCTCCGCGCAGTTCATCCAGGACGCGGTGCCCGGTGGCCTGATCGAGATTCCGCTGGCGCCTCTGGAGCTGTCGCGCCCGGAAGCCTATTTCGGCCAGAAGCAGCTCCTGGTGATGCCCTTCGGACGCCGCTGGTCCGCCCTGGCGGGCCTGCCGCTGGGCATGGTGCCGGGCACCTACGTCATCCAGGTCCGTTTCACGGACAGCGACAAGCTCGAAGACCGCGCGTTCACCGTGTACCCAGGCCGCGGCGGCGGGCGCACCCGGGTGGAGCTGCCGGGTCCACCCCCGGAGGCGCTGGAGACGGAATTCGCGTGGCGCGAGCCCCTGGAAGCCGAGCTGCCACTGACCTCCCCGGTGGCGGCCACCGCCCGACCCCTGTTCGGACGCTACCGGGAGGGGGCCACCGCCGGCGACGCGTACGTGGATTTCGTGGCGTTCAGAATTCCCGGCACATTGCTCGTGCGGGCGCCGGGCGCGGGGCGTGTCGCCGCCACCGTCGCGGATGAAGCGGGGACCTGGGTATGGATCGACCACGGCATGGGCCTGTACACGCGTCTCGGCCCGATCACGGACACGAGTCTGAACCCGACGAACACCGTCACCGCCGGCCAGGCCGTCGGCCGGCTGCGGCTCGACGAGGACGACACCCCGCTGATCTTCTACCTGTCGGTATTTCTGAACGATGCCGCCGTCGACCCATTCCTGATCTTCGATATGGACCGCACGGCGGGCGGGAATACCGCCTCCGACCAGTCCCGGCCCCGGACGCACTAGCCTTGATATGACAAAACGAAACCCATGTGGGTCAGGCTTAAGGCCTGACATGTCAGCCCTGAAGGCTGACCCACATGCCTGTTGCTGACCCAACATTCGGTGGCTCGATGGCAAGCCGGATATGCCCGGGTCCAGCTCAGAAAACGGCGATATTCCCGATCCACCAATGACCGATTCTTGTCCAATCAAGGCTAATTCATCCCTGGCCCTGACGGTTCCGAAACACCCCGTACCAGGGCGCGCGGGAACACCAGTGGATATTGTCCTGGGGTGCGATTCCCGGGTCCGCGTCCAGCGTGCCGGCCGGGACAATGAGTCGCGTGGCCGTTTCCCGTTTCAGGTCTTCCCGGCGGGCCGGGCCTTGACGATCAGACTGTAACCGGAAGTGAAGAACAGCATCCGGTCCAGAAGCTGCAGAAACGCCACCACCGGATAGATCACCGAGAACAGCTTGAACTGCTTCGCGCGCCTGCGGATATCGTCGCCGGTCACCACGTTGCCCTTGCTTGAGGAATCACCTTCACGGGCACGGTCCAGATAGAAGCTGATGGCGGCGTCGAACAACTCGACGAAGAAACGCGAATAGGTATGGTGCTCGACGATCTCGAAGCCGGGCGACAACAGCCGCCGCAGCGATTCCAGGTCGTAACCCGGCCGGACGTGGCCGTGTTTCTCATCGGTCAGGCCCAGCATCATGCGGAGCTTCCGGATCGGAGACCGCGGCTTGTCGTGGGGCACGTTCGCAATGAGCACCGCGTTCCCGGTGGAGATCCGCGCGAGCTCCTGAACGAAGCCGGCATCATCGTGCAGGTGCTCCAGGGCGTCGATGATCACCACCACGTCGAAGGTATCGTCGTCGAACGGGGTCCGGCCGCCGTCCAGCAGATATACCCGGTCGCCCACCATTCTCCGGATGGATTCCACCACATCCCGGTCCAGGTCCGCGCTGGTCCAGCGCCCGCCCCGCTCGCGCAACAGGTAACTGATGACGCCGTTGTCGGCGCCGATATCCAGGCACTCCCGCCCTTCCGTCTCGGGCAGGTAGCGGCCGATGGCGGCATACTTGGCCTTTTTCAGGACCGATTTGTCGAACAGCCGCAGCAGGAGCCGCTGCTCTTCGGTGACCGATTCGCTCATGTGTGCCGTTGCGTCAGAATGCGGAAATGGGTGGGTCCATTCTATATGCAACGCCCACGGCGGGGAAAATCGGCAGCCCCGTAACGTGTCGTCCCGGATCGACCCGAAGAGCGGCTGCTCGCGCGGCGCGCGCTTTAAGATGACAACGGTTCGGTTCTGAAGCAGTGAGGCACCGGGATGGTCTGCCAGGGCTGTCGAAAACAGGGATGTTTGAGCCAGAGCGTATAGGGACATATTCACAGCGACCCTGGCAGACCATCCCGGTGCCTCACTGCCTGTCGAAAAAGGCAGTTCTCATAACGACACGACGCGAGCAGCCGCTCTTCGGGTCGATCCGGGTTTGAAATCATGCAGACCACCGGCGGCGGGAATATTGTTCCCGATTCCCAAAGCTGGCAGAATCCACGCTTTTCCGGGCCCCTTCCACGTGTCGAACCTTCAACAAGCTGATGCCGGCGTAGGCGAACCAGCCGGCGGAGAAGGCAGACCATTCTCCACCGCGGACGTCACCCTTGCAGTCATGAATTACAACGGCGCCGACCGGCTGCCGGCGCTGTTCGAATCCATCCAGTCCCTGAACGCGGCGCCCGCCGCCGTGATGATCGTCGACGACGGGTCCACCGACGGCGGCGCCGAAGCGATCCGGGAGCAGTATCCCGGGGTTCGTATCGAGAGCATGGGGCGCAATACCGGGCTGCTGAACCGGGTTCGGAACCGCGCCTTTGAAACCGCTGATACGCCTCTGGTATTCATTGTGGACAACGATGTGGTGTTGAAGCCGGACACCCTGGATCAGCTGCTGCATGTCATGAACGAGCGGCCCCGGGCCGCGGCCTGCATTACGCGCACGGTTTACTGGCACGACCAGGATCGCATATACCAGGATGGCCAGACGCTGCACTACGTCGGCGCGTCCCCGGGGACCAACCGGGAGCGCCTGGTCCAGGAACTGGATACGGAACCCCGCCTGAGTATCGGCTGGGGGGTTCAGTTGATCGACAGGGAGGCGGCCCGCGAGGTCGGATTCTTCAACCCGGCGTACCCGATGGGCTGGGGCGACGACGGCGAATTCAACCACAAGCTCCACCTGTACGGCTACGAGTGCTACCACGTCCCGAAATCAGTGGTGCTGCACAAACGCGAATCGGGCTCCAAGCGGTACCAGGGTACCATCCAGAACCGGCTGCGCTTCATCCTCGAGATGTATCAGCTGCGAACCATTATGCTGTCGCTGCCCGCATTCTTTCTTTACGAGCTGTCCCTGGTGAGCTTTCTCGCCATGAAAGGCGCAGCGGGCGACTACTTCCGGGGCTGGCTGACGTTTCTCCGCGAGACGCCCGACATCATGAAGGTGCGCAGGCGGATTCAATCCTCACGAAAGGTGCCGGACCGGGAGTTGATGGGAGCCGGGGACATATTCGTCTACTCGGACGAGATGACCAGCAAGCTTCTGGTGCACGGTTACCGCGTCCTGAACCTGCTGCTGAATGGATACTGGCGGCTGATCGTCCGTCTCATCTGAGCCCGGGGCTGCAAACCATGCCGAACCACGACAAAGAAGCCAGGAGCTACGATACCGACGCCGGCACCACCCTGCTGCAGGGCTCGCTGAACGACCCGGACATTTCCGCGTTGGAAAAGTACCAACGCATCAACGTGGGGCGCAGCTCATGGTGGTCACTGGTGGGTTACGAGCTGTACACCATGTTCCTCGCACCCCTGCCCGGGGCGGCGGGCTACGTGCTGCGCAGGATGGCGCTGAAACGCCTGCTCGGGTCCATGGGCAAGGGAGTCATCGTGGGCCGAAATGTCACCATACGCCACCCCGGCAAGATCCACCTGGGCGCAGGGGTCGCGGTGGACGACTATGCCGTCCTCGATGCCAAGGGCGACAACAACCAGGGCATATTTGTCGGCGAGAACGTGATGGTCGGACGTTCGACGGTGCTGAGCTGCAAGGACGGCGATCTGCACATCGGCGACAACACCAATATCGCCATGAGCTGTTTCATCCAATCGGCGCGCACCGTCACCATCGGCAGCAAGGTGCTGTTCGGAGCGTACTGCTACGTGATCGGCGGTGGGGACCACGTCTCCGAGCGCACGGACATTCCCGTCATGGACCAGGGCCAGGTGATACGCGGCATCACCATTGAAGACCACACCTGGCTGGGGGCCGACGTCAAGGTGGTGGACGGCGTCCGCATCGGCCGGGATGCCATCATCGGGGCCGGCGCCGTGGTGAATCGGGACGTACCGGCGTGGCACATCGCGGCCGGGATTCCCGCCAGGGTACTGCGCGACCGGAGAACGACGCCGGGGGGGGAATCCGAACAATGACGACCGAACTCCGGACGCCGGAAACCGTCGCAGTCACCGGCGCCTCCGGATTCCTCGGCAGTCACATGAGCGAACGCCTGATCGCCGAAGGCTGCCGCCTGCGCGTCCTGGCGCGCGATCCCGGGAAAGCCCGATTCCTCCGGGACCGGGTCGACGCGGTGGTCACCGGGGACATCGCGGATCCGGCTCCCCTGGCGGAACTGGCCCGGGGCTGCGACACCTTCGTACACCTGGTGTCCAATTTCCGGGTGGTCAAGGGAGCTCCCGAAAGCTACCACCGGACGAACACCGAAGGGACGCGAGTCGCCCTGGCCGCGGCGGCCGAGGCCGGGGTACGGCGGTTCGTGCACTGCTCCACCATCGGGGTGCATGGCGACGTGCGCAGTTCCCCGGCCGACGAGAATGCGCCCTTCAATCCCGGCGATCTGTACCAGGAGACCAAGCTGCTCGCGGAGCATGCATGCCGGGAGTCGATGGCCGACACGGACATGGAAATCGTCATCATCCGGCCCACCTCCCAGTACGGCCCGGGCGACCTGCGCATGCTGAAGATGTTCAGGATGCTCGCGGAGGGAAAGTTCGTGATGATTGGCTCGTGCCAGGCGAATTTTCACGCCGTGTATATCGACGACCTGGTGGACGGATTCCTGCGCGCCATGACGCGTCCCGGCATCAGCGGCGAGACGTTCCTGGTCGGCGGGCCCCGCTATGTCACCCTCGAAGAATACATTCGAACCGCGGCTGCGGCGCTTGGTGCGGCGCCGCCGCGCTGGCACCTGCCCTACTGGCCGGTCCACGCCGCAGCATGGACCTGCGAAGCCCTGTGCCGGCCGCTGGGGATCGAGCCGCCGCTGCACCGCCGGCGGGTGCGTTTCTTCCGCAACAACCGGGCATTCAGCATCGACAAAGCCCGGCGATTACTCGGCTACGATCCCCGCATCGACCTGGCGGAAGGCATGCGCCGGACCGTCGACTGGTATCGCGAGCAGGGATTGTTGTAGCAGCCCGGGGCGGGCTACTGGCGCCCCATCCCGCTGATAATGCGGTGTTCAACAGCCCGCAGGCGGTGACCTGGTGAGAGAACCCACGTCAGGGAACAGGCCGGTGCCGGGGACCATCCCCCAGGGCTCTCGAAAACAGGGATGTTTGAGCGAGAGCGTACAGGGACGTATTCACAGCGGCCCTGGGGGATGGTCCCCGGCACCGGCCCCCTCGGATATGTACAGCGGCGGGAGACACTTGCAGCGGTTGGTGACACTATATCCCCGGCTTTTCCGCCGGCTTGCCACCGCCGCGGTAGGCCAGGTAGAGAACGCCGCCCAGCAGCGACAGGATGATGTCGGTCAGGGAAGTCGCAAAGCCCAGGGCGAACGCATCCACCTTCGACATGCCCGCCAACGCGAACAACCCGATGAACACGCCTTCCCGCAGCCCGAAGCCCCCCACGGACAACGGCAGCATGATCAATATCATCGACAACGGAACCAGCACCAGGTAGTAAACCAGCGGGATATCGATATCCAGCGCTCTCGCCATGGCGTACACACCGACAATCCGGATGAGCTGGAGCAGGATGGACAGGACGAAGGAATAGACCACCACGGCGGGAGATTCCCGGTAGGCGAGGAACGCGCGAAAAACCTTGATGAGGATTCCCGATACGCGCTCGCCGAGAAACCCCGGCAGTCCGTTCTCCAGCCGATCCCCCAGCCAACGGGTCTGCAACAGGCAGATCCCGGCGGCGACGGCAACCAGCAGACCGATGAACACCTGCCCGATATTGACTTCGTTGATGGTGGTGCCGTACCCCAGCAGACCGATGGTCCCGAGCAGCAGCAGGGAAAACAGCCCCATCACCTTGTCGAACAGCAGCGATGAAGCGATAACCGCTCCATTGGCCCGCTCCCGGTACAGATAGTAGCCCCTGACGATATCCACCCCGATGCTGGACGGCAGAAAGGTGCCCCAGAACTTCCCGATCAGGGTGATTACAAGCAGCTTCCACAGCGATACGCAGACGCCCTTGACCGTCAGCAGGATCTGCCATTTGTAGGAATAGAACAGCCGTTCGAATCCCAGAACCAGCAGGTGCAGCAGCAGCCACAGGGGATCGATGTTCCGGAACACCGTATGGACCGAGCCCCAGTCGACCTGGCGCAGGGCGATATAGAATAGGATCGCGCTCGATACAATACGGAACAGGTGGCCGGAATACCGGCGCAGGACGGGCTTCACCACCACCCCGGAACGTCAGTCCCTCAGTTCCGCCGTAACGCTGTCATGGGCAGCGTAGGCGCCCGGCCCGTTGATGCCGCAGGCGAAATCGTTCTTCGCGTAGAGCGTGATCTCGTCCCCGACTTCCAGCGAGTACTCGCCAAGGGAGGTGTCCCTGAACACCTCGGCCATGCTGCCGCGCTGGCACTGCTCGCAGGACTTGTACTGGTCCACCACCCCGGATTTCACCACGTCGCCGTTGATCCGCAGCTCATAGGGCGGCGCGCCGGCGCACTTGAAATTCAGTCCTTTCCAGATGATTTCGTAGTTACCGGTGGCCGGAAACGTCCATTGCCAGGAGCCGTCGCAGACGTTGTGGCCGCACCATACCACCCACCAGCAGCGCCCGGACCAGCACTTGTAGCGGGCGTCGCCGCTCTTGACAGCCTGCTCCGGATCAAGCTCAACGGTTTGAGGTGCCGGGCCTTCGGCTTCGCTGCAGGCGCTGAACAGCATCAGCGACAGAATGGCGGTCAGCAGTGGCAGCAAATACCGGCGGGGGCCGCGTCGTATTGCCGAGTCTGATACATCTCTCATTCGAGCCTCCGAATCTGGAAAGTACATGATTATCGCGACTGTAAGCCCCCCGTAGCCGGCTTACAAATCCGGCGCTGTGAGTCGATAGTGTGCTGCGAGCGCACCGAGCTCGGCCTCGACCCGCGCCGCGGACCAGCCGAACCACCTGCCCATGACTTCGGCGCAGTGAGCGGCGGCGCCGGCCGGCGGCTCACCGAGATTGCCGAGGCCGGACCGGCGCAGGAGAAAATCACCGACCGTTCTGCAGTACTCCTCCTCCATACAGTATTCGATCTCGCCGTCCACCGCATCGCATCCCGGAATCCGTTCCAGTCCTCCCGGCCGCGCCAGCGAGCGCCGGGCGATATCCACGGCGGCGGCCCCGTACTGCCGGCAAAGGCGGTCTATGATCCGCCCCGAGGCGTCGCCTTCCAGATGGGCCGCCAGCAACCCGCGGACCTGCTCCGACACGACTTTCATGGACGGGGACGCTGCGTACCATGCGCCGGTATCAGCGCGATCTCGCCCCGCGGGGAGCCCCGCCAATCGAAGCGCCCTGACCGCCGTGGGGCCCGCGGTGGTGTACTTTACCCCGGTGACGCTCAACACGCGCGCGGTTCCGCCCACGCGGTGAATCACCGGCTGCTCCAGCAGACTCAGTGGCCTGCCCGGATCGCGGACCGGCAGCCGCCCCACGTGCACCATCGATACGTCATCCCGGGAGATCTCCAGGCCGGGCAGCATGGATCGGGTGTCCGCCACACACCGCTCCAGCTCGGCATCGCTGAGCTTGTCCGGCGCCGATTCCCTGTCGGGGAAATACCAGGTACCGATGATCAAAGCGCCGTGATGCGGCATGGCAAAAAACAGGCGACCGGAATCGGCGGACCGGTCCGCAAGCCGCAGGGCCACCGCGCAGTTGAGGGCGTCCCGTTTCAGCACGAGGTTCACTGCCCGCGACCAGGCCCGATGGGGCGCCAGCAGCGACCCGGTGTCGATCACGACGCCCGCCTCGATCCGGGCCGTCTCCCCCGAGGATACATCCCGGAGGCCCACGCACACCGCACCCTGCCTGTCCTCCACGTCCGTCGCCGCCACATAGTTCAGGATCCGGGCGCCGTCCTGTTCGGCGGTCTTCAGATAGGTCAGGACCAGGCGCTCGGTATCCAGGGCCCGGGCGTCGTACCAGAGCGCCGCGCCGGTACAGTGTCGGAACAGGTCGGCGCCGGCAAGCCGGTTCGCTTCCGCAACGCCCAGCAGCCGGCCGTGCGGATGCCGGGGCAGTCCCGCCCGGATCAGGTGGTCGTAGAGCCACAGGCCGAGCGCCATCGCCGCCCTGCCACGGGTGATGGAGTGCCCCGTGCCCATGATGCACGGCAGGGTTTCGACCAGGTGCGGCGCGCCCTGCAGCAGCCGGCCCTGCTCCCGCGCGGATTCACGGCTCCGGGTGAGATTCAGGGTCTGCAGATACCGCAGGCCGCCGTGGATGATCTTGAGGCTGTTTGCCGATGTCCGTGCGCAGAAATCATGCTGCTCCACCAGCAGCACATCGCGGCCGAGGCGCGCGGCTTCCCGGGCGGCCGCGGCGCCGTGCACCCCGCCGCCGATCACCACAACGTCGCAGCGTGCTTTCAGGTCCGCGAGGGTTGGCACGATTCGGCGACTTCCCGGTACAGTGTCTGAACGCTGCGGCGGAAGCTCTCGATGCTGTGCTCCCTGCGCGCATACTCCGCAGCACGCCGGCTTTGCTCCTCCCTCTTCGCCTCGTTTTCCAGCAGGCTTGCCAGGGAACGGCCGAAAGACGCCGGGTCGGGCGCCGCCAGCTCCGCGATATCCTCGTTCAGAACCTGCGTATGAGTGGGCAGGTCCGTGGCCAGAAGCGCCACGCCGGAATGCAGGTAGCTGTATATTTTCATGGGCGTGTTGTTGCCGCGGGTTCTCGGCGACACGAGTACGTCCGCCTGCCGCAGATATTCGGCAAGCCGGGAGACCGGCCGGGGCCCGATCAGGCGTACACGGCCGGCGATACCGAGCCCCCTGGCCTGTTCCCGGTACTTGCGAATATCCGCCGGCTTCCCCCCGATGATCACCAGGGTCGCGTCGACGTATTCCAGGGCCCGCGCGAACGCGTCCAACATGAGGTCTATCCCCTGGTATGCCTCGAGATTCCCGATGTACATAGCCAGCGGCCCGTCGATTCCGAACTCGCTGCGCAGGTCTTCGGGCTCCTCGGATGGGACTCCCTCGTCCTCGATCAGCGATACGTCCTTGAGCACGACGACTCCCGACCGCTGGAACGCCTTCATTCGGTCCACCAGCGCCTGGCACATTGGTGCGAGGACACAGGCTCCCGCCACGACCCGGTTCTCCAGCGACTCGAAGACGCGGCGCAGCGGCGCCAGCCAGGGCCTGCTCTCGACGAGCTGATCGGAAAGCACGGAATCCATGTCATAGACGTACGGAACGCCGCGCCTCGCCTTCAGGTACAGCCCGAGGAAACCCGCCTCCTCGATGGCGTGCACCACGTCATAATCGTTCTGCCGGCAAAGACGTGTCGCAAGGGCGAAGAGGAACACGTCGGTGTAGAGCTTTTTCAGGGAAAAACCCGGCGCCACGCCCGTGACCCGACCCCAGGGCGCGGCCCGGTGTATCGCTACGCCGGGGTACTGACGCGCCTCGCCCTCGGGGAAAGTGCATACATCAACCCGGTGGCCTTCCGCACTGAGCACCCGTAGCAGCATATCCACGGCAATGGGTGTACCCCGGTCCTGATAAAACGGATGCGGCGCGATGAGCAGGATATTCATTGCCTCTCTCCCGGCCCGGAATCCATGCGATAGAAGCTCCGGACACAGACGTCGCCGTTGGCGTCCAGCCAGAGGATGAACGACTTGGAGTGCTCCGGCTCCCGGGTACTCACCTCCACATACAGGTCCGTGTTTTTTTCCATGGCCGGAAAATGAATCGTGAACCAGTTATTGTTGCGGATCTCCGAACCATCCACCTGCCTTTCCACCAGCACATTGCCTTCGGCGTCCAGGATCCGGACGGCGACCGTCTGCTCCAGGACGCGCTGGTGGAATGTCCCCGCCAGCAGCGACAGGCGGGCCAGCCCCTCCGACTGGATACCGAGGGGCAGACGAACCGGGTTGTCCGCGGTAACCCTGGCGCTGTGCAGCTCACGCTCGTCGCGCCTCTCCCCCTGCTTCACCACTTCGTACGCCTGCTCGGGAGGAATGCGTTCCGGTATTGCCTCGTTGCGCACCGGCGGCAGCGACCACGAGGACTTCAGTATCACGAGCACCGCCACACCGCCCAGCGCCGCGCGGGACACAGCGCCCGCGCCCCGGGCGCGCAGCAGCCAGACCAACAGGCACAGCGATGCGATGGCATATATCCACGCAGACAACCGGGTCCATGAGTTCCGGTATGTCAGCACCACGTCACTTTCGCCCCCGGGAACCCGCAGGGCCATGTGGTAGCCATTCGCCTTCTCGAGGCGGCGGGGCTCCCCGTCGACACTGGCGCGCCAGTTCCGGCTGAACGCATAAGGAATCACAAGGTACCGCTCCTCGTCCGACCTGATCGTGGCACTGAATCCATGGGTGTACACCTCCAGAGCTTCCACACGGCACTCTCCGGAGCCGCCGGCGCGCTCTCCGGATCCCGCCAGCACCACGGGCGCATCATACGCACCGAGCCGCTTTGCGTATTCCTTCACCAGGCGCCCCTCGTCTTCGACGAAGAACACCTTGCTGGCGCAGAAAACCCGATCCAGATGATTCCGGACCCGGAATATGCCGTGATCGTTGCTGTCGATGACATGCTCGAGCCCCTCGTGCTCGTCCGCCAGCGGCTCGTCGCTCAACACGTATTTGACGTTCATGAGCCGGAGCGCTTCGACGTTGGGCTCGAACAAAAAGAGTATCCCGTTGCGCGTCACATGGGCCCGGGGGAACAGCTCGTCGATGTACTCCCTGTAGGCCACCGGAAGCACCGTGGAGTATCCCTCGACCACCGGAATGTCATAGAACGACAGAATATTCGGGTGATACAAGGGTCTCTCCGATACCACCGCCACGCGATAGGGCTCGGGATCGTTGAGCAGGAACCGGATAGTATTGCTCTTGGGAAACAGGCGGTCGTTCTCCATGCGCGTGTTGAAACCCTGGCCCGCCGCGATCAGGTCAACCGCCGTCGCCGCGACAACCAGGCAGCCGATCCACTTCCAGTCGACCTCCAGAATATTGCGGACAACCACCGCGCCGGCAAGCCCGGCAATGAGCACCGCCGGGTACCACATGCGCGAGATCAAGAATTCCTCGAGTTGGTACCATGCGGCCAGAACAAACACCAGCAGCACGGCCATGGCGGCGAACAGCCCCCAGTAGCGGCGGCCGAGTGCATGGTAATACCCGTATCCCGCAAGGATACAGCCCAGGAACGTCAGCAGCGTGATGAAGCGGCTGTACGAGCCCTTGTCGGCAAACGGAATGAGCCCCAGCAGCCCGATGGTGAACTCGTTCCGGTAGAACATCGAGAACACGAACGCCATGGCCAGCGCGAATACCGCGACGGCGCGAAAATGCCGGGTGCCCCACGCGGAAATCAGGGCGGCGACCGCGAACAATACCCCGAAAATGCCGTAATACCGCGCGCTTTCCACGACATTGCCGTGCTCGTACTGATAGCGCCCCGTCCAGAAGCCGCCGTAGTAGTCGGGGCTGAGCACATGCATGGTCTCGGACATCCTCGGAAAGAAGCTTCCCACGAGCCTGGTGATGGACTCGATACTGAGCTCCGGGGCGTCGACGCGCCCGCGCCAATCCTGCGCCCCGCGCAGGCCTTCGGAAATGAACTTGGTCTCGGCGACCAGGCCCACGGCGCAGATCAGCACCGCGGCGATGTACATGGCGTGCACGCCCGTCCATCCACCCAGACCGGCGGCGGCGCCGGTTCGATCCCCATGGACCAGCGCGTATACGGTGTTGAAAAACCCGATCAGCACATAGGTATAGAGCACGATCTGCATGTAACCGCTGGTGATAAAGAGCACGTTCACCACGATCAGCGCCACCCCCGCCGGGGCATCCAGGCCCTTGTGGAGGATTCGAATATTGAACAGGAATATCAGCGGGATCCAGAGCTGGGTCGCCAGATGCTGCGGGAACTCCAACCATACGACCTGGTGCAGGCTGTAGGTCCACATTATCCCCGCGAAAATGCCCGCCATCCGGCTCACCCCCAGCTCCAGCATCAGCAGATACATGAAGAAGCCGGCGAGGAACAACCGGAGCCAGGTTGACCAGTCAATGGCATTGGCAACGCCGGCGAGCAGTTGCGGGACGCTGGTAACGAATGCCCCGACGCCCTGCGCCCCCCAGGGCATCCCGGTGAAGATGTAAGGATTGAACTCGGGGTTGTTCAGACGCCTGGCATGGCCCCAGTCGAACTCGCGCTGGGGAAAGTGCGCGGCGGGGGAGTCGCTGAGAATCGGTTGGTGAATGTGGTTAACCGGAAACTCGCCTTTCCAACTCGGCTGGTTGAGGATAATATCGAAAGCGCCGAGGCTGTAATCAAGAATCAGCACATCCCACAGAAACAACGTCGCGAGCGACGCGAACACGACGACCGCCAGCCTGTGGTAGTGGAAAAAGCCCGGGAAACGGTAAGTCATTCTTCTTCTGGACAATACACGGTAAAAATTGGCCTCACCCGTAGCGCATTCACTGGCGGGCGCGATATTATTTTTCGCGGTTCGCCGCGATGACAGCGGGTCTCACCGGGAGCTCCTGTGGATTGTCCTGGCCGCCAATCTCGCTGATCTGGATTTCATACCGGGCATACTCGTCGGCGAGCCCGGCCTGTTTCATCGCGCATTCTCACATTCAATTCCGGCGGCGCTGCTGTTTGCGATGATCGTGTACACGGTATGCTGGTGGGGCCGGCACCGGCAGCCGGTCCGGATGACCATGCTGTTGTCCGCCGCCTATGCCTCCCAGCTCCTGCTGGACTGGTTGAGCTTCGACCCCGGACCAGTGGTCGGGATCCCACTCTTCCTGCCGTTCAGCCAGGAGCATTTCATGGCCGACCCCACCGTGTTTCTGAACATCGAGCGCACCGGCCTGTTCTCCTGGTCCGTGATCCTGCACAACTTCAAGGCCGTGCTGCTCGAAGTGCTGATACTCGGTCCGCCCGCGGCGCTGCTGTGGCTGTGGCAGAAACGGGCAGGTCGCCGGTAAGGGCCCCTCGCCGATTGCGGCTTCGAGCCACGCCCCATCGGCCAGGGGGCTGGCCTCCTACGGAACAACAGGCCCCTGGTGTAGATTACGGCTTCGAGCCACGGCTCATCGGCCAGGGGGCTGGCCTCCTACTGGCCGTCGAGGCTCAATCGCGTGCTCAGGTCGGCTTCCGCGGCGACCTTGGCAACCAGAAGCTCCTCGCTGATATGATCCCACACTCGGTTGTCCTCGGAAATCACGCTGGACATTTTCTTTGAGAACTTCGTAAACGAATAGTCCGAGTATTCGACAACCATGCTGCTGGCTTCTTCTAGAAACGGTATCAATCCTTCGTACTTGCGAAGCTTCTCCCGCTTGACCCGGATGTCGTCGTCTTCCTTTTTGGATTCGAAATATTCGTCCGTGTTGTTTGTAATGGTTTCAACCGCTTTGTTGAAATTGTCGAAATCGATGACGAACATCCCGTAGGCCCGCTGGTAGACCTTGAAGTAGTCGATCACGAAATCCTGGATCTGATTGAGCCTGGAGTGTCCCTTCAGGGCCCGCGTGAACAGCATGAAGATGTCGTCGTATTTCTCCCGAACCGGATCGCTCGAGCGGTCGCGCATATCCGGGTTCATAGCCAGCTGGCACATGACCCGCATTTCGTTGAGCAGGTCCTGGACCTCGCGGGCGGCGACACGCGATGCGCGTTCGGCTTCGGCGAGATTCTGCTTGGCATTGGCGAAGTCGAAGCTCCCGAGCACCTCCCGGCGAATGGACGCTTCCACCTCACCCTGGGTCTGGGTGCCAAGCTGGCCCGACAGCCGCTCCCTGAGGCGCTTGCTCGCGTCTTCCGCGACCCTGTACTCGAGCACCCGCTTCGCTTCCGCCTCCCGCAGCTCAAGGTAGTGTTGTATCATGTTGTTGAAGCGAACGGTTTTCTCCTGGAACTTGTGGGTAAACCCCAGGAACGGGGCAAAAAACTCGTCGTGCTCCTGGGGAGTCAGCTGGAGTCGGGACACGTACTGCTTCAGATAATTGATCTTCCGGCCGATGACTTCCACGCTGGTGGAAACGTTTGCGCTGATCTTGGCGATGCTGCTGAACGCCTCGTGCAGCTCCTTGTTGACCTTGAGGATCTCGACCAGCTTGCGGAGCATCGTTTCCTCGCCGCTGGACCGGATGAACAGAGCCTGTATGCTTCGCCGCGCATCATTGAGCTGGGCCTGCGTCATCAACGCATTCTGCTCGATGAACGAAAGGCCGGTCAGCACAATGAGCATGTCCTTCTGCTTTTCGTGCAGTGCGGACTCCGACCCCCGCGCTATCGAGAACAATTGACTGTTGGACATTTTGCTGTATCGATCGTCCCGTTCGCCGGACTACGAGTGCCTCTCCGCGTAGGGATTTTTCCCGGACTTCATCACCAGCTCCACAGGCGTGCCCTGCAGGCCGAATCCGCGCCGGATATGGCCGCACAGGTAGCGCTTGTAGGACGCTGAAATCTTGTGCACGAGATTCCCGTGAATCACCACAACAGGCGGATTCTTACCGCCCTGGTGGGCATATTTCAACTTGATATGACGCTTTCCGACCATCGGCGGCGGCTGCAGCTCCACCGCCTTGCGCAGAACGCGGTTCAGATCTGACGTACCGAGCTCCACCATGGCCGAGTCCGCCGCCTTCTTTATCGCCGGCATCAAGAGCCCTACGTTGGTGCCGTGCATGGCAGAAATGAATAATATGTGAACATCCTCCAGAAATGGCAATTTCCGGTCCAGGGCCCGCTTGATGCGCGTCTTCTCGGGCTCGCTCAGGCCATCCCACTTGTTGACGGCCAGCACCATGGAACGGCCGCTGTTCCGGATCAGGCCCGCCAGCCGGGCATCCTGGTCCACAACGCCTTCACGGGCATCCAGCACCAGCACCACGACATGGGACTCCTCGATGGTAAGCAAAGTCTTGACCACCGAGTACTTCTCGATCTTCTCCTGGACTTTCGGACGGCGGCGAACCCCGGCGGTATCGATGAGGCAGAACGCTTCGCCCTCGTAGTGCCATGTTACCTTCACACGGTCGCGGGTGGTGCCCGGACGATCCAGAACCAGCAGCCGTTCGTCTCCCAGCAGGCGGTTTATCAGCGTGGATTTGCCCACGTTGGGGCGCCCCACGACGCCGACGTTCAACCCGCCGGTATCCGCGGGCTCCTCCGCCGTTACGGGAAACGCCGACAGTATTTCGTCCATCATCGCGCCAACGCCCGTTCCGCGATTCGCTGAAATGCCATGCACGGTCCCGGGCAGGCCGAGCTCGTAGAACTCGCCGGTAAGCGCCTGGACGTTCTGGCCCTCCACCTTGTTCGCGACGAGATGCACGGACGCCTCGACCTGGCGGAGCCACTCGGCGATGTTGCGATCCTCGACGGTCAGCCCCTCACGGGCATCGACGAGGAATATCACGGCGTCGCTGTCCTCGACGGCGGCGTGTACCTGGGCACGGCTGCGGCCGGACAGATCGTCATCCGCGGTGGAGTCGAGACCGCCGGTGTCCACCACCCGGAAGACACGCTCGCCATGCCGCCCCCGCCCGAGAATCCGGTCCCGCGTCACCCCGGGTTGATCATCGACGAGCGCGTCACGGCTCCCGGTCAAGCGGTTGAACAACGTCGACTTGCCGACATTCGGCCGGCCGACGATGGCAATTACAGGTTGCCTCCCCTGGTTGTCTCGCTGGGCCATTTCAGGGCGTTCAGCCGTCTCCGGCGTCGATGGAAACCGCGCTCAACCGTCCGCCCTCGGTCAACACCAGGACCCGGCCGTCCCGGACCAGGGGCTGTGCCGAAATCCGGTCCCTGAAATCCCTGCGGCCCACCAGCCGCCCGTCCGACTTTCTCATGACATGCAGATAACCCTCGTAGTCGCCGGCCACGACATAGTCGCCCACCACCGCGGGCCCCGACAGCCGCCGCCGCAACAGGTCCTCCTGGACCCACATCTCCTCGCCCGTGGCGCGGTCCAGGGCGTGGACCCGGCCCTGTGAATCGGAGGCGTAGAGGTTGTCGTCATCGGCGGCCAGATCCTTATGGCTGGACATCTCGGTGCGCCACAAGGACTGGTGGACGCCCAGCTCGTAGGCCGTGATGCTCCCCTGGAAGGAAACGGCATACAGAACATTGCCGACCAGCAGCGGCGCGGCATCGATATCGATCATCCGCTCCACTTCATTCGTGCCGGAGGGCCGCGCCACGGGCATTTCCCACAACGTCGCGCCGTTGCTCACATTGACGGCCGCGATCTTGCCGTCCGAATAGCCGAGCACCGCCACCCCCTGCTCCAGCAGCGGCGGGCTGAGGCCGCGCAGGGTAAGGCTCGGTTCCTCCCGCTGCAGCTTCCATTTGACGTCACCGGAGGTCGTGGACAGCCCGGATACGCCGCCGTCGATGGTCCGGACCACGGCGGTGCCCGACGCCGCCCTGGGCGGCGCCAGCACCTCGCTGGCCACCCGGGCTCGCCACGCCTCGGCGCCGTCCCGGCTGTCCAGCGCAACCACCTGGCCGCCGAGGCCGCCCACCATCACGAGACCTTCACCGGTACCGACGCCGCCGGAAATCCGGACGTCCAGCTCCGTGCGCCATTGAACCGAGCCGGACTCCAGATCGAGCGCCGCCACCCGTCCCCCGCCGCCGGCAACGTACACGGTGCCGCCGCCCAGTGCCGGTCTCAGCCCGGCATGCTCACCACCGCCGACGCCGTAGGACCAGGCTCGCCGGATGTCCACTTCCTGGCTTATCGAAGGGAGCGGATTGGGCTCCAGGGGCGGCAACGCGTCGTCCTTGCCGCGGATCCTGTCGATGATCCCGCAGCCGGCCATCATCATGCTCAGAACTGTTATCAGTATTCGTTTCATTTTTTTGCTCCACTTGCGGCATCGAGCTTCCTGTTCAACATGTCGGCGAACCCTGACTGCGCCGGAAGGGCCGCCAGGGCGGCCTCGTATTCGCTGCGCGCCGCGTCCGAATCATTCCGGGCCATGGCGATATCCCCGAGAAGTTCCCGGTATTCCGACTCGTACCCGCCCGGCTGCATGTCGGAAAGCGCCGATTCCGCCCGGTCGGGCTCGCCGCGGCTGAGCTCGACGCGGGCTAGGCGCAGGCGGGCCACCCTGCGGTCCGCGGGGTCGGCGGCCTCGGCGATCGTCCACTCCAGATGTGCCGCGGCCTGCCCGGGGTCGCCGTCGTCGAAGGCCATTTTCGCCAGGAACAGGGCAGCCTTGCCCGCATACGGCGTCGCCGAGTAGTCGTCGATGAGCGTGCGTCCGGCATCGGCCGCCGGGTCGCCCTGCTGCGCGAGCAGCCGGTCATAGAGGACGGCCGCGGCTTCCGCCTGATCCGCCTTGTAGACCCGCCAGTAGTTGACGCCGCCGATCACGGCGATACCCAGCACCGTTCCGGCGATCACGGAGGTACCGTTTTCCTTCCACCACGCCTTCAGCCGTTCTGTCTGTTCGTCTTCGGATAATTGCAAACCGGCCATGCGACCCTCTTGTTACTGTTTGTGTTGCGGCGCCCGGGCGCCGTCGTCGTTCCGCACCAGCAGCCCGGCGATCGTGTCCACTGCGTCACCGGCGTCCACGGTGGTCTGTGCCACATCCGCGCGCAGGCTCTTGACGGTTACCCGCCGCCCGGCGCTTTCGTCCTCGCCGATGATTGCCGCGACCCGGGCACCGCTGCGATCGGCTTTGCGCATCTGGCTTTTCATCCCCGCATCACCGCAGTGCATCTGCGTCTCCCATCCCGCGTCGCGCAGACGCTCCGCCAGCCCCATAGCCTGGCGCAGGGCCGCCTCCCCCGCCGCCACGACGAACACCTGCGGCGCCGGCTTCGACCACTCGAATCGGGCGGATTCCACCAGCCGCTCCAGCCCCATGGCGAAGCCGATGGCCGGGGAGGGCTTGCCGCCAAGCAGCTCCACCAAGCCGTCATAGCGCCCACCGGCGCAGATCGTGGCCTGGGCGCCCAAGCCTTCACCGACCCATTCGAATACGGTCCGGGAGTAATAGTCGAGCCCCCGCACCAGTCGTGGACTCACGCTGTACTCGATACCCATCCCTTCCAACAGGTCCAGCAGGGCCTCGAAGTGCGCGGCCGAGTCCCTGTCCAGATAGCCCGCAAGCTCCGGTCCCTCACGCAGAATCTCCCGGGTGCGCTCGTTCTTGGAGTCGAGTATGCGCAACGGGTTGGTGGCCAGGCGCCGCTGGCTGTCCGGGTCCAGCTCATCCCGGTACTGCTCCAGGTACTCCACGAGCTTCTCCCGGTAACGGCCGCGCGCTTCGGCCTCCCCGAGTGAGTTGATCTCCAGGCGCGGCATGGGAATATCCAGCTCCCGCCACAACCGTCGTGACAGCGCGATCAACTCGGCATCGATGTCGGGCCCGGGCCAACCGACGGCTTCCGCCCCGGCCTGATGAAACTGCCGGTACCGGCCGCGCTGCGGCCGCTCGTGCCGGAACATCGGACCCATATACCAGAGCCGCTGCTGCTGGTTGTGGAACAGGCCGTTTTCGAGGCCTGCGCGGACACAGCTCGCGGTGGCCTCCGGTCGGAGCGTGACGCTCTCGCCGTTCCGGTCCTCAAAGGTGTACATCTCCTTGCCCACGATATCGGTTTCCTGGCCGATGGAGCGGGAGAACAGACCGGTCCTTTCCATGATGGGGAGACGGATCTCGCGATAGGCGTAGGAAGCGAACACCCGCGCGATGATATTCTCCATCCGCTGCCATGCGGCGGCGGCGTCAGGCAGGATATCATTCATCCCCTTGATGGACTGAATTGCCGACATCTGAGCTGGGAAGTCCGTAACGCCTCAGCCGGACGGCGCGCCCAGCACGAAGCGGGCGTACATCCGTCCGGATCCGGTGTCCGGCTCGACAACATCCCCCATGTACTCGACCTGCACCGCGTTGGCGTTGCCGAGATATACCTGGAACGGCGGCCGGCCTTCCACCTCGACCCGCCGACCCGCCGGGAAATCGCGGTACAGCAGGCGCTCGCCGCGCGCGTCGCGGACATCGATCCAGGAGTCCCCGGCGAACTCGAAAACCGCCTTGTCGGGCACGGTGGGCATGGGTGGCGGGCCTTCGTCCATCTCCTCGTAGTAGGTAGCGGCCTGCGTCGTCTCGGGCTCCGGCTCCAGCGGTTCGACGTTCATTTGCTCGTCGGCGGCCGGGTCGCGCTGTGCCGTCGCACCGGGGTCGGTGAGGTCCGGCAGCAGTTCCCCGCCTTCCCGGTATTGCCAGAAAGCCGCCGACAGCACAACCAGCACGCCCAACGCGCCGGCCCCGATCCAGGTGCGTGCCCGGGACGGGCCGGACGCCGGCTCCGCTTCTTCATCGGGCTCGGGCGCCTCGGTCTTCAGGGCCTCGGTCTTCCGGGCCTCGATCTCCGGCTCCTTCCGGGAAATCTCGATTTCCTGGGTGCTCGCCCCCGCCATCAACTGGTCGGCATCCAGGCCGAGAAGCCTCGCATAGGACCTCAGATAGCCGCGGGCGTAGGTGGTACCCGGCAGCTTGGTCCAGTCGTCGTCCTCCAGGGCCTGGATCTGAAAGATCCCCAGCCGCAGCTCCGCGGCGACGTCGTCCAGCGTCAACCCGACCTTCTCGCGGGTTCGCCGCAGCTGGCGGCCGCAGTCCAGGGCGCCGGTTTCTTCGTCCGGTTTCTTTTCTTCTTCTGATTCTGTCATTGGTAGACCTTCAGTTGTCTGGCTTCATCCGATGAAGCGAATTTCTTTCTGAGCCTGGCGGCGTACTCCGCGGCCACGTCCTTCGCATGCAGCTTCGATTCTATCTTCACCGCCAGCAGCAGGCTCGACGGCGTATCCGGTCCCACAGAAAAATACCTTTCTATATAAGCTCTTGCAGCCAGGTACTCCCGCCGCGCATAGGCGATGTCCGCCATGTAATACAAGGCCGGCGCAAGCCGGGGATCTTCGTCCAGGGCGGCCCGGAAATAGGGCTCAGCGCCGCGTCGGTCCGTGCGCATGTTGATCAGGCATTGCCCCGCCCTGAGATTGGTCAGTGTCCGGCGCTCGTACAACGGGTTGTTCAGGGCGCTTTCGAACTGCTTTATCGCCGCCTCGACCCGGCCCTGCTGGCACAGGAAGATACCGTAGTCGTGCGCCGCCACGGCGTTGCCCGGATCCGAGTCGATGGCCCGTCGATAGTGGTAGTCGGCGCGCTCGGGATGGTCGAGCTGGGTCTGGAGCATGGCCATCACGTAGTTGGCCCGGGAATGGGACGGCGCGATCTCCAGCGCCTGCTCCAGCTCATCCAGCGCGGTCTTTTTCTGGTTCCGCTGCAGATACCCCAGGGCCAGCTCGGTAAGCGCCCCGGCGCGCGCCTCGGCATCCGACGCCTCCCGGGCCGGACCCGATTCCACCGTAGCGCACCCCGCCAGCAGCAGCGCGGCAAGCAGACACGCCGGGCGCCTCATCAGGATACGTCCGCCGTCTGCCGGTCGCGATAGCGCTGGGCGCGCCGGGTCCGGTCCTGGACCTGGCCGGCAAGCTGCCCGCAGGCCGCATCGATATCCTCGCCCCGCGTCGTGCGCGTCATCGTGAACAGGTCGTGGGACAGGAGCACGTCCCGGAAGCGGTCGATGCGGGCGCGGGGGGAGCGCCGGTACGTTGTCCCCTCGAAGGGGTTGAAGGGAATCAGGTTCACCTTCGCCGGCACATCAGCGATGAGCCGCGCCAGCTGCCGCGCGTGGATCTCGGAATCGTTCACGCCGTCGATCAGGGTGTACTCGAAGGTGACCCGGGCGCGCGGCGCGTCGGCCACGTAGCGGCGGCAGGCGTCGAGCAGCTCGGCAATCGGATACTTCCGGTTGAGCGGAACCAGGGTGTCACGGAGCTCGTCGGTGGCCGCGTGCAGGGAGACCGCCAGGCTGACCGGGCAATCCCGCTTCAGCTTGTCGATGCCGGGTACGTGTCCCGCGGTGCTCAGGGTGACCCGGCGCCGCGACAGCCCATAGGCGAAGTCGTCGAGCATCAGGCGCATCGCCGCCACCACCGCATCATAGTTGAGGAGCGGCTCGCCCATGCCCATCATGACCACGTTGGTGATCCGCGGGCCGCCCGCGGCATGGAGGCGGGCATTGGCGGCCCAGAGCTGGCCGATGATCTCCGCGGTGCTCAGGTTGCGGGCGAAACCCTGGCGCGCCGTGGCGCAGAAGCTGCAGTTCAGGGCACAGCCCACCTGTGAGGAAACGCACAGGGTGGACCGCTCGCTCTCCGGGATGAAGACCGTCTCGATGGCATTGCCGTCACCCAGACGCATCAGCCATTTGCAGGTACCGTCCGACGACCAGTGCTCTTCCACCACGGAAGGCGGCCGGATCTCGGCGGTCTCGCGCAGCCTCTCCCGCAGCGGCTTGCTGAGGTTGGTCATGGACTCGAAGTCCGCCACACCGAGCTGATGGATCCATTTCACCACCTGGTCCGCCCTGAAGCGCTTCTCCCCCAGTCCACCGAAAAACGCCACCATGGCGGGGCGGTCGAGGTTCATCAGGTTGGAGGCGGCGGTGTCGTTCATCGAGTGCGTGGACAAATCTCGTTGTCGTCGAAAAAGAATGCGATCTCGTTCCTCGCGGTATCCGGGCCGTCGGAGCCGTGCACCGCGTTTTCCTCCACCGTTTCAGCGAAGTCCGCGCGAATGGTTCCCTCCGCAGCTTCCGCCGGATTCGTCGCCCCCATGAGCTCCCGATTGCGGGCAATGGCGTTCTCGCCTTCCAGCACCTGCACCATAACGGGGCCTGATTGCATATACGCTACCAGGTCATTATAGAACGGGCGGTCCTTGTGCACCTCGTAAAAACGACTGGCCTGGTCCTCGCTCAGGTGCATCATCCTAGCCGCGAGGATGCGCAACCCGGCCTGCTCGAAGCGCTTGTAGATTTCCCCGATGATGTTCCGGGCCACGGCTTCGGGCTTGATTATTGAAAGAGTGCGTTCAACCGCCATATGACTGGGTCTCCTGTTCGGTTCTACAAGTTGCTGAATTTTTTGACAAAGATCTGCTGAAATGCCCGGAAGGCGCGGGCGCGTAGTGTAACCTCAGGCGGCTACGCGGGCAACGAGCCGGTCGCGGTGGACGTCCTCGACCACAGCATCGACGAAAGCACCCGGATCAAGCCGGGCCGCCTCGAGGGTAAGGGGCAGGTAGTCCGCACCACGTGCACGCCATCCGTCCCGGTCACCACCGCCGCGCTCCCCCTCCACCAGGGCGCGTACCGGCGCACCGATCCGGCTGTACAGCACTTCCCGGCATACCTGCTTACCGGCCTCCCTGAGCCGCCGGGCGCGTTCCTTGCGAACCGGGACCGGCACCTGCCGGTTCGCCGGAATGCGGGCGGCGGGGGTGCCGTCCCGTTCGGAGTAGGGAAAAACATGGGGATACGCGATCTGCAGGTCCTGCACCATCCGTTCGGTGTCCAGGTACTGCGCTTCCGTCTCGGTGGGGAAGCCGACCATGACGTCGGCGCTCAGCACCAGGTGCGGAATCGCCTCGCGCAGGCGGGCGACGCGCTCGTAGACGTGCGCCGCCGTGTAGCGGCGCCGCATGCGCTTGAGGATGAGGCTGTTGCCGCTCTGCAGCGACAGGTGCAGGTGGGGACAGAGCCGCGGGTGCTGCGCCAGCAGCTCGATCAGCTCTTCGTCTATATGCGCCGGGTCGATGGAGCTCAACCGGATCCGGAAGTCCTCGTCCTGCGCCGCGAGCTCACGAAGCAACGCCGGCAGTCGGGGTACGCCCGGACCCGTCCCCAGATCCTCGCCCCAGGCGCCGAGGTCGACGCCGCACAGCACGATCTCCCGGTAGCCGTTGATCACCAGGCGCTCGACCTGGCGCCGGATCAGGGTCGCGGGCAGTGACCGGCTGGGTCCCCGGGCCCGGTGGATGATGCAGAACATGCAGCCCTGGTTGCAGCCCTGCTGGATCTGGATGAACGCCCGGGTCCTGGCGTCGAAGCCCGTCAGAATGCCGGCGGGCAGAGAGACATGCTCGTTCAGGTCGCCCACCATGATCTTCGGCAGCGAGCCCCGCTCCAGATCCGGCAGGTAGCGGACCAGATCCAGCTTGCGGTCGTTGCCGAGAACCAGGTCCACCCCGGGGATGCGGCCGCAAGCCTCGCCGTCCATCTGGGCGTAGCACCCCGTCACCACCACCAGTGCCTCGGGGTTTCTGCGTACCAGCCGCCGGACCACTTGCCGCGCCTGCCGGTCCGCCTCACGAGTCACGGTGCAGGTATTGATCACGTAGAGGTCCGCCGCCCGGTCGCTGTCCTGTATCCGCCATCCGGCCCCGCGCAGGGATTCGCCGATCAACTCGGATTCGAACGTATTGACCTTGCAGCCCAGGGTCTCGATCGCGGCGGTGCGGGGCATGATGGCCCGGAGATCAGACGGTGAAGCTCTCGCCGCAGCCGCAGGTGTCTGTGACTTTCGGGTTCTGGAACTGGAAGGACTCGCTCAGGCCTTCCTTGCGGTAGTCGATCTCGGTGCCGTCCACCAGCTTCAGGGCCTCGTCGCTGACAATCACTTTCACGCCGTGGCTTTCGAACACATGGTCGTCCGGCTCGATCCGGTCCACCAGGTCCACGACGTACGCGTACCCTGAGCAGCCGGTGGTCTTGACCCCGAAGCGCATGCCTTCCGCGGCCTCGCGCGACTTCAGGTAGCCCTGCACCCGGGCAGCGGCGGTTTCAGTGAGCGTGACAGACATGATTCATTCGCCTCTCGTGTAACTGCATGAATGATAACGAATTTCGGCCCGGTCCGATAGACGGGGCGGCATCTCAGGAAGACGCCGCCGAGCGCTTCCGGGCCGAGGACGATTCCCCGCCGGCGTCCTCGACTTCCAGCTTCTCGATATCGAACTCCGGCCGGTCCGGAAGCTGCGCCTCCGGGTCCAGCCTCGCCAGCCGCCCGGCGACGTCCCGGTAGCGGGCATCGAGCTCTTTGACGTGCTCCAGGATCTGGGCCATGGTGCTGGCCAGCGGGTCCTTGTCCTTGCTCTCCAGGGGCTGACCATAAGCGTCGAACTCCTCGTGCTTTTCCGGCTCCGTCTTTTCCTCGAGAACACGTCCCGGAATACCCACCACCGTGGCATGGTCCGGCACGTCCTTCACCACCACGGAATTGGAGCCGATGCGGGCGTAGTCGCCGATTTCGATAGGCCCGAGAACCTTGGCCCCCGCCCCCACCACCACATTGTTGCCCAGGGTGGGATGACGCTTGACCTTCTTCCAGGTCGTTCCTCCGAGAGTGACGCCGTGGTACAGCGTGCAGTCGTCGCCGATCACCGCGGTCTCCCCGATCACCACGCCCATGCCGTGATCGATGAAGAACCGCCGCCCGATTCGCGCCCCGGGGTGAATCTCGATGCCGGTCAGCCAGCGGGCGATGTGGGAGATGAACCGCGCCAGCCAGAACCAGCGCCTCTCCCAGAGACGATGCGACAGCCGGTGAACCAGCAGCGCATGCAGACCGGGATAGGCGGTGAGCACCTCGACCCGGGACCTCGCGGCGGGATCGCGCTCGAACACGCACCCGATATCTTCTTTCAAACGCTCGAACATGGCCCACCCTGCCTGCGGGCTTCAACCACGACAATCAAAAGGTATTTGCGCCGGGGCCCGCGTGATGATGTGTTGGACAACACCTGACACCTTTTATTTGCGGCTGCGCCGCGACGGTTTCAAGTTGTCCTGTATCGCCGTGAGAATACCACGCAATATGTTCAATTCCTCGCGCTCCGGCCGCGCGCGGTTGAACAGGCGTACTAGCTTGCGCATGAGCACCACCGGCGGATGCCTGACCTTGATGAAGTCCAGGTCCTCGAGCGTTTCCTGCAGGTGGCGATAGAACTGCCGCATCTCGCCGGGGTCGGCCCCGGGCCGGGCGGGGACGCCCGCCGCCGCCGGCGCCGATGCCGCCGCGTACTTGAGAATCTCGTAGGCGATGATCTGGGCGGCGGCGCCGAGGTTCAGGGAGGCGTAGTCATCGCCCGTGGGTATCCGGATCAACTGATGGCAGAGCTCCACGTCCTCGTTGCTCAGGCCGCTTCGCTCCGTGCCGAACACCACCGCCGTGCGGCGGCCGAGCCGCGCCTCTTCTACAAGCTGCCGGGCGGCGAACTCCGGGGACAGGGTCGGCCACCCGATCTTCCGCTCCCGCGCCGTCGTGCCCAGCACCAGCTCACAGCCGGCCAGGGCCTCCACCAGCGTCCCTGACACCACGGCCTCGTCCAGCACGTCGCCGGCGCCGGCCGCCCGGCTCCGGACCTGGTCGTCGGGAAAACGCGCCGGGTTCACCAGATACAATCGCCGCAGGCCCATGGTTTTCATGGCCCGGGCGGTGGCGCCGATGTTGCCGGGATGCGTGGTCCTCACCAGGCAGAATCGAATACGGTCCTGTACCACTGATTCGCTATGCCATTACAATGCGCCGCCCGCACCGCGCGAAACCCGGCACGGGGCGGGCTGGAAACCTGTCGGAAACAGACCACCATCATACGCAATGCACATCCACCGGAGTAAGCGCCCGTGCACCCGACCCTGAACACCGCCGTGAAAGCCGCTCGCCGGGCCGGCAAGACGATCGTCCGGTATTTCGACCGCGGCGACACCCTGAGCGTCGGCAGCAAGGGCTTCAACGACTTCGTGACCGAAGTGGACAGAGCGGCGGAATCGGACATCATGGAAGTGCTGCGCAACGCCTATCCGGAACACGGGATCCTTGCGGAGGAAAGCGGCGAGCACACGGGCAACGACTACCAGTGGATCATCGACCCCCTGGACGGGACCACCAACTTCCTCCACGGCTTTCCGCAGTGCGCGGTATCCATCGCCCTGCGCCACAAGAGCCGGCTGGAGCAGGCCGTGGTGTTCGACCCGCTGCGCGACGAGCTGTTCACCGCCAGCGCCGGCGACGGCGCCCATCTCAACAGCCGGCGCATCCGCGTCAGCCGCACCCGCAAGCTGGACCAGTCGCTGCTCGGCACCGGCTTCCCGTTCCGTTCCATGGAGCACCTCGACAGCGCCCTGCAGACCATGAAGGAACTGCTGCCTCGTACCAGCGGTATCCGCCGCCCGGGGGCGGCCGCCCTGGACCTGGCCTACGTCGCCTGCGGCCGTTTCGACGGCTTCTGGGAAACCGGCCTCAAGCCCTGGGACCTGGCCGCCGGCTGCCTGCTGATCCGCGAGGCGGGCGGCCTGGTGAGCGATCTGGGCAACGGCAACGATTTCCTGGACACCGGCGGCGTCGTCGCCGGGAACCCCTATATTCATCCTCTGCTGCTGGGGGTGGTGAAGAAGCATTACCGGTGATTTGTGGGTCGGCCTTTATGGCCGACTTGTCGCGCATAACGCGCGACCCACAATGCTTACTTTTGTCATATCAAGACCAGTCACGAACCACGCCCCACTCGCAGGGCCCGCGCCCTGTCCAGCAAACCCGCTTTCAGGCGTTCGTCGTCCACCTGGTCCGCCGCGGACACCAGGACCCGGTGCAGAAACTGCACGGCGACCGCTCTGACCAGGTCGTCCACACCGGCGTCCAGCGAATCCACGGACAGGCCGCCGGCGTCGAATTCCAGCACCTCCGAGGTCCAGTCCGCCTGGACCCGTATCCCGATGCGCTCGAATTCCACCCGGTTCACCCGCCAGTCGTCCCGGGCGGACGCCCCGGCGCCCGTATCGTCCTGTTCCCGTTCCGCCTCATCCGTCGACTGCTCAGCTTCACCGCCGTCGTCCGCCTCATCGGGCGGCGCGGTGGCCCGTTCCGAACGCTTGGCGACGCGATCCGCCAGGGTCTCGAAATTACCCTGGGCGCCCCGGAACTCGACTACCGCATCCACACCGCTGAAAGTCATCCGTTCTATAACACGCCCATCCCGGTCGATCCGCATGGTCACCGACTCCACACTGATCATGTCGCCGCTGCTGAATCCGCCGGGATTCGCCACCGCCAGGTCCGACAGGACGACACGCCCGGCACCCCGGTCCAGGGACACGTCGCCGACGTCCAGCCGGGTGCCCAGGAGACGGCTGCCGCGGGACTCGATCTCCTCACCCAGCGACGCCTCGGTGTCGTCCCGGTACAGCTCCAGCGCGCCGAGCAGCACCGCCACCAAAAGCAGTCCGACAAAGGTTGTTTTCGATTTCAGGATCTTCATGGATGTTTCCAGCGTGTGGGTCGGATTCGAGTCGGCAGCCGGGCTCCGTCTCGCGGTTCAAGGCGGCGTCGAGCGCCGATCATAACAGCGCCCGGGGCTGCCGGGCGGAAGGCGGCGGCTTATGCACCCGCCTCCATGAGCAGTATCGACGACACGTCGAGCAGCGCATGCGCGGCGATGGCCGGCCACAAAGTACCCCACCGGATGACGGCCAGCGCCAGCACGATGCCGACGAGGGTCGTCTGGCCCACGCCGATCCAGCCCTGGTACAGATGGCCCAGCCCGAACAGCACCGACGACACCAGCACCGGCGCCCAGGTTCCCCGCAACAGGGACCGGCACCGGGCCAGCAACAGGCCGCGGGCAAAGATCTCTTCATAGACGCCGACGAAGCCGAGCACCAGCAGCAGCACGGGAAACGACATGCCGCCGGAAAGCTGCCCGGCGAAGTAGCTCAAGCGTTCCGTGTGGGCTTCAACGACGCCGGGGAAAGCCAGGTAGAGGGCGTAGATAAACACCAGGTTCGCTCCCATGCAGGCGGCAAACGCCAACAGCGACCGCGGCACATCCCGGAGAACGGCCGGCACGAGGCCGATGTCCCGCCAACGCTGACCCCGCCACGACAGCAGGACGCCCACGATGGCGAGCAGCATCAGTCCCTGGGCGATGACCACCACCGGCAACCGGTACGCCGCAGGGACATATGACGCCCCCATCGCCGCGACGACGCTGGCGAGAATGAACAACCCGAGCGCGGCGGCGATATCGGCCAGGGCGCGCGACGGTCTCATTGCCGGCCCGCCGCCGGTTGTGTCCTCAGCCATCCGGTTTCCGGCATCCCCGCGATACCCGCAAGATCCGGTGCCGTCGCCGCAGCACGCTGCCCGCCGGTTGAAACATGATCACCCGGTATCTGAGATTTCCGGTACAAGTCATTGTTATTCCTGTTTAAATTTGAATCGTACCGGACTGGAGCTGTACTTCCGGCGTCAGCGACAGCCGCATTCGCGAAGGCCACATTCCGGTTTTGAAACCAGCGCCTGGTAATGTGGCCAGTGCCGGGGGCCGTCCCCCAGGGCTGTCGAAAACAGGGATGTTTGAGCCAGAACGTACACGGACGTATTCACAGCGGCCCTGGGGGACGGCCCCCGGCACTGGCCTCTCCAATCACGCGGGCATCCGAATCGAATCCACGCCCGCGGCCCGCTGAACAGTGCAATATCTCTCGCGGGGCACACTACCGACCGAATAGCTCTCGATAGAACGCCAGCGTGCCGGCCCAGGCCCGGGCCGCCGCATCCTCGTCATAGGCCAGCGGCATGTCGAACTGCTCGCCAAACTCGTCGGCCTCTGGATTCATGAAGGAATGGCGGACGCCGGGAAACATGCGCAGGGTCACGTCGGCCCCGGCTTCATGCATCTCCGCCATGAAGCCCGTCACCTGCTCCAGCGGGACAAAGGGGTCCGCAGCGCCGGTGTATACCCTAACCTTTGCCTGGATCTCTCCCGGCTCGGCGGGCGCCGACGCGCCCAGGCTCCCGTGGAAGCTGACCACGCCGTCGAGGTCCAGCCCCCGGCGCGCCATGTTCAACACCACGGCGCCGCCGAAGCAGTAGCCCTGGGCCGCGATACGGTCGTCATCCACGGTCTCGTGGGCCTGCAGCGTCGCCATCGCCTCGCGAAACCGCGCTTCCATGGCCTCGGGCTGGCTGGTGGCCTCCTTCATCAGGGCCTGGGCGTCCTCGGGGTGGTCGGCCAGCTTGCCGGCCCCGTACATGTCCAGGGCCATCGCGGTGTAGCCGGCGCGGGCCAGCTCCTCCGCCTGCTGCCGGGCAAACTCGTTGTGGCCCCACCACTCGTGAACCACGAGCACCCCGGGGCGCTCCCCTTCCACGGCATCGTCATACACCAGGTAGCCGGTGTAGGGATCACCGTCGACTTCGTATTCCAGGGTCTGCGACTGCAAAGCGGCCTGCGCCCCCGCGGTCAGCATCAACCCCGCGACGACGACGCCGACACGACAGAAATTCTGGTACATGGACATGAGCAATCTCCTCCGTCAGGATGAATCGGGAATCGGCCAAGCCGGCGGTGAGGGACCGGCGATTCGAACCGTCCGTTCACCGTTTCCGGTGTTGCCGCCGGGGACCGGACTTCTCGGCAATGTTTACACATCCGGTCAGGTTTTTCACCGTCGCGCGCCGCCGTATACCCGGAGAATCACGTCGCTCAGCCAATTCCCCTTCTGCCTGCCCCTTCCACCCGCCTGGTATGCGGTTTATCCTGCTCGTACATCCCGTAACATGCATCCTCAACCGAAATCCAACGACAAACGAGCATGAAAATACGCATTGCCGACCTGCCGTCAGACGTCTCCGAGGACGACATCCGAGGACTGCTCGACAACTCCGAGGACATCAAGTCCATCGAAGTCGTCGAGGAGGGTGACTCCGACAATCCCGTGGCCATCGTCGACCTGGAGGGCGACGCGGCCGCCGAGGGCGCCGTGAACCTGCTCAACGGCCGGAACTGGAAGAACGCCACCCTGCGGGCGGAGAAGCTGCTGTACTGAACGCCTTTACGGAAGGCGCCTTCGCCGGGGTAATCAGGCCTGGCGCGCGAGCAGCGTAACCTCCACGCGGCAGCCGCCGAACAGGCGGGGTGACTCGGTGCAGGTGCGTGCCGGGTAGCGCCCCGCTTCGAAGAACTCCCGGTAGACCGCGTTCATGGCGTCGATGTCGTCCAGGTCGACGAGGTGGACATCGGCGCGCACGACCCGGTCCATCCCGAAGCCGGCGTTCTCGAGCATCCGGCGCAGCTCGGTGAGCACGAAGCGCGTCTCGGCCGCCACGTCGCCGATGACCACCTCGCCGCGACCCGGGACGTCGGCGGCGACGAGCCCGGATACGAAGATATAGTTGTCGTCGAACACCATGTGGCTGCCTGGGAAGGGGGGCTCCGGCAGATCCGGATCGTTGCGGAACTCAAGTGAGTGTTTTTTAACCGTACGAGCCACGTATTTCTCCTCAGTTTGCCTGATAAAACAATCCATCGGCCTACACTTGTGCACAGCGGCCTGTCGAATCCTGCTGGCGCGCGATCCCGGGCGAGTGCCAGCTACGTGCGGTAACGACGGCCCGTCATAACGGACAGTCGAACCCGCGGGACGGCCGGTTGGGCAGCACATGGCGAATAAGGATGTCCGGCTGCTGCTGGAGTTGCCATTCGTAGATGGTGGCGAAAGCCAGCACCCGCGGCACGTAGTCGCGGGTTTCATAGTAGGGCAGCGTCTCGATCCAGATGTCCGGCGGGTTGTCCGGGCGCTCGTCGAGCCAGCGCCGGACGGCATTCGCGCCTGCATTGTAGGCCGCGGCAATCCGCGCCCAGTCACCGGCGAAGTGCACCTGCAGCTCACCCAGATGCGCCACGCCGAGCGGCACGTTGACGGCCGGGTCGTGCAGCGCGCCGGCCCCGGGATAGGACAAGCCACTGCGCCGGGCGACGGCGGCGGCGGTATCCGGCATCAGTTGCAGCAGGCCGAGCGCACCGGCGGACGAACGCGCGTCGGGCTGCATGGCCGACTCGGCGCGCATCAGTCCGTAGACCAGGGCCGGATCGACCCCGTACTCCTCGGCCGCGGCGACAACCCGTTCCTGCTCGGCCAGCGGAAAACGCCAGGCATAGGCGCGACGATGCCCGATATTGTTGAAGGTCCGAATGGCCAGGTCGTGCCAGCCTTCACCGGCGGCAAACAGCGCCGCCTGTTCGCGCTCGATGCGAGTCAGCCGCGGGAACACGTGCCGCCAGGTCCGCCGGGCATGCCAGTACAGCCCCACATGAAACAACTCGAACGCCCGTTCGAGCTCCGGGTCGCGCCACAGCCGGCGCTGGATGGCGGAATCGACCGGAATGTCCTGGGCACAGAGACTCAGCGGCCGGCCGAGCCAGGCTGCGGCGAGAAATCCGTAATAGTCGGTTTCCGCCGACAACGAAGCAAACACCACCGCGGCCTCGGTCTCGTTCAGGGCCGCCAGGGCCCGCGCCCGCCAATAACGCCAGCGCGAGCGTGCCTGCTCACGCGATGACATCGAGCCGATACTTTCGAGGACGGCGGGCCATTGGCCGCGCGCCAGCGCCACCCGCGCTCGCCAGGCGAGCAAATGGTCGTCGATGGCCGCTTCCGGCAGCCGGTCGACGGCCGCGACAGCCGCTTCATCGAGCGCCACGGCCTGAAACAGGGCCAGCTCGCGTTCGATCGACCGCCGGACCGAAGGCGTCCAGGCGAAGTGCGCCGCCAGCGGCGACCAGGCCTCCGCGGCACGCTCCCAGTCGTCGCGGACCAGTCGCTCGATTCCGTAGCGGACAATCTCCCGACTTTGCTCGTGATCACGCCAGTCCCGGGCCTCGCGCAGCACATCGGCCGGGCTCGAACGCATGTTCAGCCAGCGGTCGGCCCAGCTACGCTTGTCGGCCGACAGATGGCGGCGAAGATAAGCCGCCAGCGAACGCTGGCCGTTGTCGAAAGCCAGCAGGAAACGCTGCCAGGCCGTTTCCGGGTCCGGATTCCCCTGCCGGTGCCACCACGCAAACACCGGATCGCAGGCATCCGGCTGGGATCGTCCGACCCGCCACAACTGCTCGACGACCGCTTCAAGGCCATCGGTTTCGCCGGCGGCCAGCCGCGCCCGGGCGACATGACAGCGCACCGTGGTGTCGTTGACGTCCCGGCCGTGAGCGAGCAGCGCGTCGAAACGGTCGCGCTCTCCGAGGCTGCGCAGCCAGGCGGTCTCCAATGCCGGTGTGAACGACCAGTCTGGATAGCGCGCCAGAAAACGCGTCATGGCCGAATCGGGGATCCGGTCGACCTCCTGGCGCAACAGCTCGAACTGCAGGTAAGGCTTGAGGGGGTAGCCGTCCAGCCGCTCGATCGCATCAATGATGTCCGTTTCACGACCCTGGGCGGCCGCCTGCCAGCCCTCGCGAAACACTTCACGCTGGCGTTCGCGTTCGTCGGCGGCGTCGACCATTGCCGGCACAAGTGCCGCGAGACCCAACGCCAGGGCCAGCCATCGCTTGTTTGCCTTCATCGCCTCAACCCGCCAAACGATCCGATATCCTGCGTCCTGCCCGGACCTGAAAGCAAGTGCCAACCACCCGCATCGCGCTGCCGGGTCCAAACCCATACGTACCTTTTGCCCACCAGGGATGCCGGTTATCATTACTATCCTTTTGGCACCCGGCGCAACCCGATTCCATGAAATCGATCCCTGTTGTCATCCTCGCGGTCGTCGGTTCCCGGGCTTCAATGTTTTTCTTCGTATTGCTTTTTTGCGCTTCGGGCTGGGTCCGGGCGCAGTCGGAAGCGGTGACGCTCGAACACATCGCACCCATCCTCTTCGACAGGACTGGAGGTGGGCCTACCCTCTTAGTCGGCGATATTACGGTGGCGCCAGCGTAGGGTTGGCTTGTTCAACAAGCACGATGCCTTCCTGGGCGTCGATGGGTAGTTTCCTGTTTGCTCAGTTCCGTGCCTGGTGATATGGTGCAATTACACCATATCACCACAGGTTTCTGATGCCTCGTCTGACTATCTCTCTCTCGGAGGAGCGACACCGAGCCCTCAAGGAGGCCGCCGCGCGCCGAAACAAGAGCATCGCCGCGCTCATCGAAGAAAGCCTTGAGCACTATGGCATCAAGACCACGGAGACCGCCGAGGCGTTGGTGGCCCGCTCCCGCCGTGCAGCCGGGCTGAACGAAGACGAAGCCCTGGAAATCGCTGTTGAAGAGACCCGGCGCGCTCGCGACTGATGCCCGGTGTCGCCGTGGTCGATACGAATGTCGTGGTCAGCGGCCTGCTGACACGAAAGTTCTCTTCACCCCTTGTCACCATCGTCGAAGGCATGTTGGCGGGGCGCTTCCCTTTCGTCCTGTCGCCGTCGCTGCTGGACGAGTACCGGAGAGTCTTGCTGCGGAACAAGATCCGCGCTCTGCACGGCCTCTCGGAAGACGAGGTTGACCGCATTCTCGTCGAGCTGGTCGCGAATGCAATGTGGCACGATGTGTCCCCTGAGTGGCCGGCCGCGCCCGATCCAGGCGACGATCATCTGTGGCGCCTGTTGAATACCCTCGATGCGGGGGTTCTCGTAACGGGTGATCAATTGCTGCTGGACAACCCGCCGGACACTGCGTCGGTGCTTTCACCGCGTTCGTTCGTCGATTCGTTGTTGTAGACGTGTTTGGATTTTCGCTCAGAGCCACGTCGCGGGCAGCCCATCACCGAGGCACTGAACAGCGGATACGGCGGTGGCAATGATGTGCTTGTCCTTCCGGCCTATGGTGGCTCTTTGCCGGGGAATGGAACCGGTACCACGGTTCCCCACCCGCGTGGGCTAGTGGTTTTACGGTACGATTCGCTCTGGCTGCTCTCCCGTCCGCGGATGCTATCCAGGGCAGAGCATTGGTTTAGCCACGACGTGGACGGGTTTCCATCGCATCGGAAACCAGATCAGTAAAGCGATATAAATCACTGATGGGCACTTCTATTAATTACCTGATTCCAGCGCAAACTTGATAAAATACGGAGCTGTGATGATACGGCTATCGGAGCGGTAAATTCCATGAGTCAACCCGGCTTTTTTGATCTGGATGAGCGTCATGCCTCGCTCGACAAGTTTGGCGATCCGCTGGTGGCGCTGAAAGCGCGGATTCCCTGGGAAGATTTCCGCCCGATTGTGGCGACGATCCACGATAAACCCCGCCAATCCAATGCGGGCCGCAAACCCCTGGATCCAGTGATGATGTTCAAGGTGCTGATTCTGCAAAGCCTGTACAACGTGGCGGATGAGCAGATCGAGTACCAGATTCGGGATCGGCTGTCGTTCATGCGGTTTCTGGACCTGTCACTGGAGGACTCGGTACCGGATGCCCGGACGGTATGGTCGTATCGCCAGCAGCTGACTGAGCACGGGTTGCTCGAGCCGTTGTTCGAGCGCTTTAATGCGTATCTGGTCGAGCAGGGCTACCAAGCCAAGAAAGGCCAGATTGTGGACGCCAGCATCGTGCCGGTGCCCAAGCAGCGCAACACCCGGACGGAGAATGCGGCGATCAAGGCGGGAGAGGAGCCCGAAGGCTGGGCCGATCAGCCGGCCAAGCGCCGGCAGAAGGATACAGACGCGCGCTGGACGAAAAAGCACGGCCAGAGCCACTATGGCTACAAGAATCATCTCAGCGTGGACCGTAAGCACAAGCTGATCCGGGTTTTTGCGGTGAGCGATGCGGCGGTCCATGACAGTCAGATGTTGGACCAGGTTCTGGATGAAGCGAACACTGGCGCCGGGGTGTGGGCGGACAGCGCCTACCGCAGCGCCGACACGGAGCAGTGGCTGAACGCAGGCGACTTTCACAGCCAGATTCACCACAAGGGTAAACGGGGGCATGCTTTGAGCGAGGCGAAGCAGCGGGTGAACAAGACTCGCTCCAAGGTTCGTGCCCTGGTCGAACATGTGTTTGGGTTTCAGGAGAACTCGATGGGTGGCAAATACATCCGGACCATCGGGATGGCCAGAGCGCGGACCAAGATTGGTTTGATGAATTTGACCTACAACATGAAGCGTTACATTCATCTACAGGCCAGGCAGGCGGTGCCAATAGCGGTGTAGGGTTAATCATCGGACTTGAGTGGCCAAACCGCATGGTCTACGCATGGATTGGATGCGTTATCGGGATCGCAGAGCGCTGTTGATTGAGTCACGAGGCCTGGGTTATCAGACTCAAGATCATTCACAACTGTCGTCTCATCCGTTCAAACCGAAACGGTCGCAAAATACCCATTAATAGAAGTGCCCTGATATTAATGATTAAACCCCAGGAAAGCTTGAAAGTCGATCAGGAGCTGAACGACTCCAGCATCGCGCAGCACACACCGATGATGGCGCAGGGCGAGACCCGCATGAACATTGGCTTTCCGGCCGGAACTTCGAAAAACCTACACTAGGACCTACACTAGCGGTGGGACTGACCACCTACCAGCAGGGGCAGGAATCGGATTCGTCCAGAATGAATGAAGGGCCTACCGTCAGAGGGGCCAGCCAGCCGACTCCTCCCGGGTCCAGGTGATTCAAGTCGGCAGGGCGCAAATCTGGATTAGCAGTCTGCACCCTCGGTTTGCACCTGCGCGCAGGTAGTCGGTTGTTTTGACCGGCCAAGGAAACTATGGGATTATTACTCGTGGTGGTGGTCCGTTGGACCCCGCCCGAGCTAGATCCCGATGCGGGACTCGCTTCGAACCGGTCAGATCGAGACCTCGACTGGCTACCGACTCGACTCAGGACATTGGGCGATCGGACTCAAGATTAATCTCTGGAGCCGACTATGCCCAACGAAATCGTACTACATCGCCTCGCTGCCTTTCATTGCCAGAAGGGTCGTTGCTTCTATTGCGCCGTCCAAATGTGGATCGGTGACCCCGCAGCATTCGCACTGCATTACGGACTGAAACCCACTGCTGTTTCTCGCTTCCAATGTACTGCAGAACACCTTGTGGCTCGGCAGGACGGAGGTCGGAACACTCGGGACAACATTGTGGCCGCATGCCGATTCTGTAACACCACGCGCCACCGGATTCGCGCTCAACCAGAGCCCCATGCGTACCGACAGCACGTGATTACACGAATGAAATCTGGGAAGTGGCACCCACCCAGTATCCGACCATCGTCATAGGACACAACAGCCAAGCCTCAGTGGCGGTATGCAGCACCGTCCGCTGCAACCGGTTATGTCGCCGGCTTGGCACCGTACCTACACTTCCTCCTCCAGCACCTGCCCGTGTTCACGGAGCCAGGTGCGGGCTTGGTCCACCTTCGGCACCTGCGCTCGTACCACGTTCCAGAATCGCACTGTATGGTTGGCTTCGATCAGGTGAGCGAGTTCATGTGCTATCACATAGTCGATGACAAAGACGGGGGCTTTGATTAAGCGCCAGTTGAAGTTCACGCTGTCCTTGACGGTGCATGAACCCCAACGGTAGCGGTTGTCAACGATGCGAGCGCGTTTGTACTCAACGCCAAGCGATTTGGCGAAACGAAACACTCGGGGTAGGATCTTCTCGTTGGCTCTCGCGACGTACCACGCGCGCAACGTCGTCTTCCGCTCCGATGCCTTCGACGCTGGCACCAGGAAACGCTGGTTGAACTGGACAGCGTCAAGTCCTTCAGCGACCACCTCGATGCGGTACTGCCGCCCGAGATACAACGCCGACTCTCCATTGACCATTTCCTTGCCCGGAGGGTGCGGGTGGTCGCGGTATTTCTGCGGATGCTTGAGCTTCTCCGAGATCCAATGGCGCCTCGAATCGACGACGCGACGGATGGCCTCGTCAGACGCACCCGCCGGCGCATGCACCACCACGCTTCGATCACGCTCCACCGTAATCGTGAGCCTGCGTCTCTTCTCGGATCGCCGGACTGTGTAGATAAGATCCACGAGCATTACTCCGCGAACAGGATGATGTCGTTGTTCTTCTCAGCGATCTCCATGACACGGCTGATGATGTGCGACCGCTGATTCCGCAGGCCAGGTATCCGCTCAAACTCCGGCGCGAGCAGAACTTTCTGGATCTCTGCCTTCAGCTTGTTGCGGGCCGGGATGCTCTCCAGAACCCTGTCAACCGCAGTTCGCGTTCCACAACGAGAAACACCTTCTGCGTCAGATCAACCAGGTAGGTAATTGCATCTTCCTCCGCCATGCCGTAGCGCCTGGTGGTATCGGCTACCTTAGCGGCCCCGCCATCGTCTGAGCCCGTGGCAGCATCGAACAGCTCGCGCTGGAACATTCGAAACAACGGCATCTGCTTCTTGCGGTGCAGCCCGTAGGTGGGTTCCTGTCTCGCATTGATGATACGCTGTCGGAGCTTTTCGAGCTCCTCGTAGATCTTGTTCCAGTTGTCGCGGAATTCCTCAAAGATGGCCGCCAGGGCTTCGGCGAAAGAGGCTCGCAAGTCCGGGTCATCGTCCAGGTCAACGTCGAGATGGTGGCGGATGGCGTGCTCGATCTCGGCGGCCTTGGTCTTGGTCCGGCGATGCTCGCCGACACCCTTCTCGAAATCCTCGTCAAGAATCGAAATTGGCGGGACTTTGACATCGATACCCTGGATTCGAGGTGGGCATCCGTAATGGCACGAAGCTTCGCCGGAATCCCCTTCATGCTCAGCCGCTGGTCGCGGAAGTGCTTTCCAGCGAGCACGTTGATCTCGGCGAGCGCCTTATAGTCGCCCATGTACTCGAGGGCCTGGCGGGCCGGGAACAGCAGATTGAGCGCCCTGGTCAACCGCTTGAATGCCAGCATGAAGTCAAAGCGCAGGTCCTCGTCATAGAATACATCGTAGAAGGCATCGTGATCGCTCATGTCCGTGAGGCCGTGCCTCTGGAGCAACTCCATCACGGCCGCATGGGCGTCCTTGAGTTCCCGCAACTCCTCCTCGGGAAAACTCAGGGCGTCGATGATCTCCTTCTGTTCGCGCTCATCGTAAGTGTCGATCGCTTTCTTGAGGTGGTGTCCGATGCCGACATAGTCCACCACAAAACCCTTGTCCTTCGATTCGCCGCCCACGCGGTTCACACGGGCGATGGCTTGCAGCATGTTGTGAGCGATCACGACCTTGTCGAGATACATCACCTGCTCGACCGGTGCATCAAATCCGGTAAGCAGCATATTGTTGACAATCAGGATTCCCATGTCCCCGTTGACATCGTCCTCTTCACTGCCGAACGACAGTTTGAAGCTCTTGATGCTCGCCTCGTGCCGTGATGAGTCGGAATACTCTTTGAGGTGGGGCAGGTCGTTGTGGCGTCCGGAGATCACGACGTCCGTCTTCATCGCCTTGAGCCGGTCCAGATCCAGCTTGCCCGGGTTGGCCTGCTCCAGCTTTACGACCGCCGCCGCGAGCGCGGCGTCCAGATGCTTCTTGTAGCGCACGGCCGCCTCCCGGGACGTCGCCACCACCTGCGCCTTGTAGCCGTTGGGAAACACGTGCGCGAGGTAGTGCTCCACCATGTCTCGGGCCTTGGCCTCGATGGTGGCCTCGGCCTCGAGATAGGCATCCCGCGAACCGTACCCGAGGATGTCCAGACGTTGTTGAATGTTGTACTCGCTGAACACGTCCTCGAACGCCGTGTCCATGCCGCCCTGATCGAGGACCTCAGCATTGTGCGTGCGGCCCTCGTAGACGATCTCGAGCGTCACGCCGTCCGCGATGGACTGGCGCATTGTGTACTTGTCGATATAGTCGCCGAAGACCTGTTCGGTCTTGTCGATCGGCGTGCCCGTGTAGCCGATCTTGGCGGCGTTGGGAATGCCCTTGTCAAGGTTTGCCCCAAGCATCTTGTACTGCGAACGATGGGCCTCGTCGGTCATGACGAGGATGTTGGGGCTGGCGTTCAGCTCCGGGAAGGTCTCGGTCAGGTCCGCCTCGCGGAACTTGTGGATCATCGCCATCACCAGGTCGGAGGTGTCGGCTCTGAGCAGTCTTTTGAGTCCCTTGATGCTGTCGGCCAACTTCACCGTGAAACCGATGCTCCGACTGGTCTCGGAGAGCTGCTGTTCCAACTGGGTGCGGTCGGTGACGAAGACGACCTTCCAGTTCGAGAGCTGCGCGTGGCGGTACATTTCCCGCACCATGAACATCATGGTGAGCGACTTGCCGGAGCCCTGGGTGTGCCAGATGATGCCGCTGCGCTCGCGAGGGTTGCGGCCTTCGAGCAGCCGCTTCACCGCCAGCTTCACCGCCCGGAACTGCTGGTAGCGACCGACGATTTTGATCGTCTGGCCTTTGTCGTCGATCGAGAACAGCGTGAAGATGCGGATCAGGTCGAGCAGGTTGTTCCGATCCAGCATGCCGGCGACGAGACGCTGCTGGTCGTTCGGACTGCCTGAGCCGTGGTCCAGCTCGTCCACGGTTCGTGGATACGGATCGGCCCAGCGGTAGAAGTACTTCTCCGTGTGCGTGGTGATGGTGCCGAACTTGGCTTCCTGGCGGCAGGTCGCCACCACGAACTGGTTGTAGTAGAAAAGCGGCCCATTGCCTTCCCCCGTTGCCCCGCGCTGCTCGCTGTAGCGGAGGAGCTGGTCAATCGCTTCGGGAATCGCGTCATTCACCTTGGGCGACTTGCACTCGATCACCACTACCGGCAGGCCGTTCAGGAACAGCACGACGTCGGGGATGATGTGGTGCTCGGTGCCGAGGACGCGGACCTTGAACTGGCAGACCGCGATGAAGCGGTTATTTTCGCGGGCCGAAAAGTCCGCGAAGCGGACGGTCGGGCTCTTCTCGCCGTTCTGACGGTTCTCGCTGACGCTGGTGTTCTCCAGCAGGAGCTGGAACAGGTGCCTGTTGTTTTCCAGCAAACGGGTGCCCGGGGCGCTCGCGGTGAGCTGCCTGACGACCTCATCGACCTGATCGTCTTCGAGCCAGGGGTTGATGACCTTGAGCTGCTCGCGCAGCACCGACAGCATGACGACCTCGCTGAAACTCCCCCGATGGGTATCGGCCGGCGTCTGCTTCCTGTCCGTTAAGTCAATGGCCTCCCAACCCAAGCCCACAAGCTGGTCGAGCAACGGCTTCTCGACGTGGTTGCGCTCGTCAAGCTTGATATGCTTCGGCGTCTTGTCTGGGGGGCTCACTCTGGGTCTCCTTCATCGGGCTCTTCGCCGCCGACGATTCCGATAAACAGCAGCTTCTCTCGTGCCTGGTCATCCACGAATCGAATGTCCCAGCGCTTTTCCATGAATCTCAGTAATCCAATGCCTCGCTTACGAATCTTATCGGCCCCCAATCCTCGTAATAGGAGACTTCGATTTCCGAGTGCGAGCCGTCTGAGTACCCATTGCGGAGCTTTGTGCCATCGCGGTTCAATTTTGGCTTCTTCTTTTCAGCGAAGGAATCATTCTGCAGCGAAGAGTTGATCGCGCAAGAAAGGAGCAACAGATTCCCCAAGCTATTGCGATACGCCTCCCGGTCTCGCTCGCGAATGCCATTGAAGGCCGGTCTCCACGCCGCCGTTTCGGATTGTGGGTAAATGTGCTCAATGGAGATTTTGTCGGTCGGTGTCTTGAGCAGATCCGCCCAGTCGACCTTTTTTTGCCGACTGCCAGACAGCAGACTCAATTCGTACTCGTAGAGGAAATACCGCAAACCGGGCCAGCCGTAGTAGCCTTCGCCATTCTCGAACTTCTTCTGAAGCAGCAGATACAAGTCCTCGTTTGCAAAATGGTCCTCGTCTGTGAACGTGAAACTCATCCGTTTCCGTAACCTTTCCTTCAGTTCCGCCAGATCCATGTCCCCACGGTCGATTCCGCGGACGGCGTTGCTGAACTCCGAACTGCGATAATTCGAACGGGTTTGGGTCAACCGAAATACGACAAAGACAAACCGCTCGATCTCCTTGAAAATGTCGACACGCTGCCCGGGATCATCGCATTTCTTCAGTATTGCCATCAGCAGCGGGCGGAAATATGCCATACCCAGACGATTCAGGCGTTGAATCCATTCCGATTCTTCCCGCGTCAGATCGCCCGGCAGATCCGGGTAGAACGTGCGGAACCAGTGAACCGAAGACGCCTTAAGGCTTTTAACGTAGTCGCGAATTTCGTTCGGTCGCAACTCGGCCACCATCACCGGTTCGTTGGCCTCGGCTTCCTCCAACTATTGTCCTCGTCGGTGTCCAGATCCGCCTCCGACGTCTGTTCTTCGGCTTCCTCCAGTTCCACCGGCTGGACAACCTTACGATGGACACGCTGCGACGTGAACTGCTCCTCGAGCAGGAATTTGATGTAGTCTCTGCCCGTCTGGCGCGAGTATTTGAAGTACATCATCCAGTGCGCCCGCAGAAAGTCGTTGTCGTTCAGCGGCTTCGACTTGTTACGTCCCAACTGGAAGTACACTTCTTTCCAAGCGTCGTTGATCTGGTCGCGTAGATCTTTGCGCTCAGCGTCGGGCTGTTCCACATCGGTATAGAGAGTCGTGAGATAAATCAACCGATTCTTAAGCAGTTCCAAGTCCGACAGCGTCTTGCCTCGGTTGTTCATCGTCTCGAAGGCTACGTATACATCGAACTCGTCCTTGATGATGTATTCGTTGAACAGAAATCGCTTGGTCAGCGTGCGATACAGATCCTGGAGGCCTTCGATCCCTTCTTCCTTGTACCAAGTCCGAAGTTGCTGCTGGAAATAGCGCTTCCCGTTGCTGAGATTGAGCGTATAGAACGACTCGGACACGGTGCCGGCGCCCTCTTCGCTCAGAATCCGGTAGCGCATGTACTCGTAGCTGGGATTGTCGACGGTGTAACCGAACTTGTAGGTGCGAAACGCCTTGCCGGGCGGTTTCTTTTCGAACAGGAACTTGCTTTCCACGGCCGCGATACTGAGTGTGTCGGTCAGGTAGATTGCATCGTCCGCCTCACCTTCGTTTTTCGGCAAATCGCGAAGCAGTTCGATGAAGGCTTGCAGAAACAACGTGAATGTCGTAAGTCGCTGTTGTCCGTCTACAACGTGATATAGCTTGTACGAGTGATCTTCAACCAGCCAAAATTCCTTGGAATCCTCCTGGACATTACTGACCGGAATCTCCTTCAAGGTCAGCACGCCGGTGTAGTGGAAACGGCCGTCGGGCAGGTGGACTAGATCTTCCCAGAAGGCGTCCAACTGCTCGCGTCCCCAAGCGTAGCCGCGCTGGTAGTCGGGAATGCGAAACAGTTTTCCCTTGAACAGGCTGTCGAGTGGTTTTGGGTCGTCCATTGCAATACTCCGTTGATCAAAGTGACTCGACAAGCAGCGGCTTCTCGACGTGGTTGCGTTCGTCGATGCGAAATTGCTTGGGCGTTATCGATTCCGTGCCCATGGTGATCCGCCTCACTACCTACCTTCCATCGGATGCGATCCGAAGTTGTCCGGGAGATCGTCGAGCCTTCCACGACAACTGAACGTCAGCGTGACCTCGCCGGTGGTCTTTCGCGTCGTCCAGTAGTTACCCCTCAGCTTCTGAGCGGGCTCCCCAATGATCTCGAAGAGCATCGCTCCATCATGTGGCTGACTGCGATCCGGTATCAGAATTGACGGCACGCTTGTATAGCAGTAAGCCAGTTTGCGTACCTGCTCGTCATTGTCGATCCAGAAGTCGGCGCAATAACTGCGACTCGTCATCTCAGCCGTGCGCATCACGCAACTGATTCGGCCAAATGTCTGCCGTATCGTCAACAGCACTGGAATCGGGCCGGGAATTTCTCCGGTATCCGGGCTTTCCCAGGTCGTCTGAATGAGCCCCTGCCAGGTGCCAACGAGGCAAGGGAAAGGCACGAGCCAGTTCCGAAAGATTCGCCACCTCCAGGCGTACAGAACGAAAACCATCCATATTATGAGCAGCATGGGTATTGTTTTGTAGGCGATCTCCAACGCACTCCAAACATCACGGACCTCTGCCCCCGTAGCCAGCGCAACGGCGATGAAACAGGCGGCGAAGAGGCCGAATATGAAGAACGCGAATGGTCTGACCTTGATGTTCTTCATTGATATCCGATGTAGTCCCATGCTGCTTGCAGGAACTCATTCGCCTCCTGGCGTGTCCAGGGCTGGGGAGAACGGAAGAGGTACTTCAGTTCATTGACCTCGCACCACTTCGAGCAGTCATCATTCTTTCGCGTGCGGTTCCACAGATCTGCAAGTACATGCCGGACGATCGCGGTGTACGTGTCCTTATCGAAGGCATCGGTGTCAGCGTTCCAGACCAGGCACTCGATCAGAAACGATGGTGTCTTCTTGGCTATGGCGATGTCTTCGTCCTGCATCTTGTCGCGCAACCGTTTGAGGATACGGATGACCCGCTTGTACTTTCTCCCTGTTGCAGTGTTCCGTTCCACGCCGTTGTTGTATGTCTGCTCCGGCCAGTTAGTAATTCGATCACCTGAGTCGGGATCGAATGCGACTCCGGACAGATAATGATGGCTGCCGTCGAAATTCATTTTTCCCGTGTAACGGCGGTACTCGAATGTCGGGACGACATCTGCGTCGATGCGATAAGTGTTGGCATGGACGTCGAATGCCTTGTTGCCTCGCGTAACACCTGCATTACCGAAGTAGTCCTCCAGCGCTTTATGGACCATGCTTTTGAAATCAGCGAATGCCATCGTGCCCGGAAGGTTCCCGACGGTTTCCCGAGACATACCGTCTGGATAGTAAGTAAAGAACGTTGAGTTGTAACGCACGCAGATGTCCACGTCGCTATTCTGACGGACGTTTGTTCGAGCGCTGTAGGAGCCTTGGACAAAAACTGAGACGTCAAGGGCGGAAAGTTGCTCACTCGCTTTGGTGGCCTTACGTACGGCCGTCTCAGCATTGCTGCACTTATCGGCCTCTGTCTGGCCGGGTCCCTTCGACCATGACACAAAGCTGTCTTCAGAAATATTCACGCGCCCACTGCCTGCTTCGGGCTTTCCAAGAGCGCGGTTACGCGACGATCCCCCGTCAGGAGATCCTGCATCAGGCCAGCCTTGAGATGTCGGAGCTTCCGCAGTACGGCAGTGTTATCGTCACTCGTTCTTGCGGATGAACGCAGGATGTTCACGACCTGTGCCTGCTCGTCACGTCCTGGTTTTGGCACAAGCATCTTTGCGATCATGTGTCGACGCACCGAGTCAACTGACCCCTTTGCGGAAAACTGGGCCACCCGCGCCATGAAGTGCGTCTGGAAGTGGCAGAAGAAATAGTATCCAAGCATGTCCTCTGTGAAGGAATGGATACAGTAGACGCGCTGGTGAAAGTCGAAGCGGCCATTGAAGTAGTGAAATACTTTGCCCGTTCCAACGCCGTCGCCCGCTGTGAGCACGGCTTCTCCGTCAAACGAATACGAAGAGATTTTTTCTATCGTCTGGGAGCGGACAAAGAACGGATACTCTGCGCTCGGATCTGCATCCTGAGTATCTTTATCGCCAGTGGTAATTGATGCAATCTGGTCAACTGTCGCAAAATCCCACTCCACCGGAACCCGCCCGAGCGGGGAGTCTTTGAACTCGTGGGTCTTTTCGGAACGGAGATTGCCATACTCGTCTATACCACGGGTGAGCAGATCCTGCATCAGGCCGGTCTTGATGCGCTGCTGCTTGGCGATGAGCGCCTCGGTCTGCTCGATCGCCCGATCTACTGTAGAAAGGACCTCGGCGATCTTGGACTGTTCATCGAGTCGATGTGGATGCGGTATTTCGATCTCTCGGAGCGCACTCAGATTCAAACTATCGCGAGTAGTGCCTGAGACTGCATCGCGGATTGAGCGAATACCGACTTCCGAGATAAGCCACTGACGAACGTAGAACTTATCGACCTTATGTGAGTCGACGCTGATGCGAGCAATGGTCCGCGATATATTTGCACCAGCAACCCGCTTAGGCACGACCGCAACACGCCCAACTGTCCCCTGAATTGAAACGAGCAGTTCTCCACCTTTCAGCCTGCTGCGCCTGAACACGTCATCTAGTTTGTGAGTGATTCTGAACAAGTCGTCTGTATGTAGGCGGTTGTCCACCAGGTCAACAATGCGGACCAAGGGCACACCGTCGTGCTGGAAATCACCGGGCTTCAACACGCCGTAGCAGACCGGGACATCTGGCTTTACCAAGTCGGCGATTACGGTACTTGACCAGCCGTCGCGACTTTTCATGCGAGATAACCCAGTCCCGTCAGGTAGCTTCTCACCGCATTCAGCGTGTCCGCGCGCTCCTTTTCTAGCTTACCCTCCGAGTCGGCGTACTTCTCCCACAGATTCTCAACCACCCTCATCAGCACCCGCGTCTCCGCATGGAGGTAGCGGTCCAGCTCTGCACGTGCGATATCGTAGATCTTCTTCAGGATCAGGCGGCGAGCGTCGACTTCGCTGATCTGGCCGCCGATCTCCTTGAGCACCGCATCGACCTGGGTGAGACGAGCGTTCAGCGCCGCATTGTCCTTGTCAAGCGCGGTAATAGTCTTCTTGTCGGCCTTCTTCTCCGGGTCCAGCTCGGCGAGGCGAGCGTCCGCCTGCGCAATCAGCGCCTGCGTCTCGTCCTTGAAGTCGTCGGCTCCGATGCGCTTGAGTTCGAGCTTGAACTCCAGTTCTGCGGCCTTCTGCTTGAGCGTTGCCTTGGCGGCCTTGATCCGCTTCTCGATCGCCTTGATCGCCATATCCTGGTCAGTAAGGTTTCTGAGCTCTTTCTTGGCGGAGGTGCCGGCGGTGTTTTTCAGGTCATCTATGAGCATCTTGAGGACCTTCTTGATGACGGCGGCACTAACTTTCTCATCCTCGTCAGGCTCGTAGGCGCTGACCTCCTGAGCGGTCTCGACCGCCTCGGCCAGCTCTCCCTGGACTTCGACGATGGTCGCCTCCAGCGCTTCGATGGCTTCGGCCTCGGTTTGGAAGTACTCGGCGATGAGGTAGTCATCGGGGATCAGGGAGTGGTGCCAGCCGGTGGAGACGATGGTTTTCGAGGTCAAAGCGGATTTGCTGCCACCAGTTGACGAAGACGCCGGCACTCTTGAACTCGTCGAGCACACCCAGCGGTACGAGCTTGGCCTTGAGGGCGGTGAGCAGCTCGTGGCGGACCTCGGGCATCTTCTTGCCGCCGTTGCCGGCATGCTGGAGTTGCGCGAAGTCGTCCCTGGCGACGGCCCACCAGGATTCGAGGGCGTCGTGGTGCCGGGTGAGGGTGCCCAGCAGCGCCGGGTCTGCTTCGAGAGTGGCCTTGATGGCGGGCCTGGCGTCGATGGACTCGCGAAAGGCGAAATAGGCCGGACGCTCGGGCTCGAAGAGTAACTCCGGGTTGACGCCGAACCTGGCGAAGTCGCCCTTAAGCGCAGCAACTTCCGCCTCGGGGATGCCGCCAATGAGGTGCGCCTGGACATCCTCGGGCTCGGGCTCGGGCGCGTTGTCCACGTAGCGGCGGATGTTGAGATTGTAGTCGTGGGTGTCCACGATCTCGGACTTGGGCACGAGGCGCGAGTACTTGGGCAGTTCGCGCTTGTGGGTGCAGACGAAATCGATCTTTTCGATGTCCTCGGGGCGAAGCCTGTTCTGGGCCTTACCCTCGGCGTATTCGCGGTCGGCGTTAATGAAGAGGATTTTGTCCTTGAGTGCATCGGGTTTGCTCTTGTTGCAGACGAGCACGCAGGCAGGGATGCCCGTACCGTAGAAGAGCCCGGGCGGGAGACTGACGATGGCTTCGATGCAGTCATCGTTGATCATTAGTTCGCGGATGAGCTTTTCCTTGCCACCCCGGAACAGGACACCGTGCGGCATGACTGTCGCCATCCGGCCGTTGGGCTTGAGGCTGGCGAGCATGTGCTGCACGAACATCAAGTCCGCCTTTTTCCCGGTCTCCGGGCACCACTCGCGGAAGCGGCTGGTGAACTTCATGCTCGCGCGACTGTAGTTCTGCGAGAACGGTGGGTTGGCGAGCACCCGGTCGAACTTACGGATCTGCCCGTTGTCGAGGATAAGCGGATCTTCCAGCGTGTCACCGTTCTCGATCGTGGAGCGGGTGATATTGTGGAGGATCATGTTCATGATGCATATCGACCAGACCGTGCCGTTGGAGTCCTGGCCGTAGAGGGCGAGGTCGTCGGCGTTCTGGCCCTGCTCTTCCACATATTGGTGGGCCTGAATGAGGAAGCCGCCAGAGCCAACCGCAGGGTCATAGATAGTATTGCCGGCCACTGGCTGGGTGAGCTGGACAAGTAAGCGGACAACCTCGCCAGGGGTATAGAACTCGCCACCTTTCTTACCAGCGCTGTCGGCAAAGAACTTGATGAGGTACTCGTAGGCGGCACCGAGCAGGTCGGGGAATTCGAAGTTATCATTGACGAGGACGAACCCGGGTTGACTAAAGTGGTCGAGCAGGTCTTTCCACTTTTGGTCTGGGATCTTCGTCTTGCCCTTCACCGCGTTGAAGTCGATATTGTTCTTCAGCACACCGGCGAGCGAATCGTTCTCGTCTTCGATGGCAGCGATAGCCTTGTTGAGCATGTTGCCGATATCGTGCTTCAAGTCTTTCACGGCGGGCACGAGGTCACCGTTGTCGTCTTTCCAGGCCTTGTGCCAGCGGGCTCTGACGGGGACGAAAAAAGTCTCGCCGTAGGATGTCTTGTCTTCGAGCAATTCGGCGACGAGTTCGGGCTGGTCGTTCAGGTGTGCGAAGGTCTTCTTGCGGAGCTGCTCGCGTTTGCGGTCGAACTCGTCGGAGAGCCGCTTCAGAAACAGCATACCGAAGATAAACTCCTTGAACTCCGAGGCATCCATCTTGCCTCGCAGGATGTCGGCCGCCTTCAGGAGGAAGGACTCGAGCTGGGCGAGGGTAATCTTCTCCGTCTTCAAGTCAGATCCTTACGGCTTGCGTGGCTGTACAACGTTGGCGATGGGTCGCGCTTGACGGCGACCGACCGGAGTGGACACGAAGGGAGGAAGCGGTCAAGCGTCGGACTCCATCGCGTTGGGCGTATTCGCACGAACCCACTCTACGAACCGAATCCAGTTTACCCCGCGGTCGCCACCCTTGAGCCTTTGGTCAGCGTAAGTCACTAACTCTACTAGCAACTTTGTAAGCCTCTCGGTTTGCGCTGGAATGTTTGCGATTTCCTCATCTACTTCTCCAAGCACCGAAGCTCCTGCTTCCAAAAACCTCGGATCAATATAGTGCGATTTTAAGAAATCCGGAGACCATTGTGCTGCCAACTGGCATCCGATATACAGCGGTATGTCGGATTCCGGCATATTTCGATAGCGGGCCGACCCGCCCAGGCGAGAGAAATGGTCTCCAAGTATCGACAGAGCGTTCCACAGGCTGCCGACATCAGTGTTCATTGCCGGCGTTCTGCTGGATCATCCCCAAACCCGGTTTTCTCCAACAACTCAAGTTCTGTGAATTCATTCGGAGCCCTCTCCTTCACCTCTTCCCATATTTCTCTGAACACCGGCTTGGACAGATTGTTTCGGATGCCCTCGTTCCATTCCTTCCACCGCGCCTTACTAACTCGCTTGATTCTCCTTAGATACGCTTGCTCGTTGCTGAGGTCCAAATAGTTGAACACGAGTTCCCTTACACTATCCGATTGTTCACTTGGACATTCGTCCCCAATCAGCGCGTCTACTGGAATGTCCCTTACGAGTTCACGATACTGTTGATCAAGGGAGTCTTCGAATTGCGTCTGAAAGATCTTCCGACTTAGTCGAATTTGCCAAGCCGCGACCGCCACACCAATAGCAGTTGCGATAGACGCTACAGTTCCCCAGTCCATAAGTTGATCCTGGTGTAGTGATTTCGCCCGACAGTGACATGGAGTCAGTCGGTCTATTGACTCCGGTGTCAGGAGCCATAGTTTAGATGCTGTTCTCACTTAACGGAAGGATGGGACGGCCTGGGATCGAGACCCCTCCCCTTATCGAGAAGCGGTATACCCGATTCAGGGGCTCCATTGCCTTCGTGTCTCGATACGTGGGGCGGGGGTCGAGCTTCGTGCGTCCTCGCTGCACGGCTTCCAGATGGGACCCACCGACCGGGAACCCATTTTCGTGAAACGGGGGCTGGGGGGACACCACGCCCACCGCTACGCCCTCTCGCTCACAGTCTGCAGATTCGGACTCACACCGCGCTCAGTGACTCAACCATCTGCTGGGCGTGCCGCATGATTCCGATAGCAGCTCTGCTGCGACATGGGATCCCATGTCGAGTACGCGGCAATCGGGGTGACTCCGGCATACCTCCTGGTCCGTACGCCACTGGAAGGATCTCCGGTTTGTGCGATAGCGCACATTCGTTGCAATCCCCGGACGGAACGGGTCAACGAATTCTCAGCGCGAACAGGTCTTGACCAGGACCGGGCAGAATGTGACTTAGTCCGTGCTGTAACGCATTGCGGACATCCGCATCCATCGAGCAGAACCGCAGCAACTGGCCAAAAGCGGACATTTCTACTGCTTGTTTATATCGTCTCCCAACTAGTGTGCGCCGCCATGACTTGGTCACTGGGCTATAAACTAGCATTCAAGATCGACATCGAAATCTGTGAGCAGCGCGGTGGTGCCGTCAAAGTAGTCTCCTGTATCGAGGACCCCGTGGTTGTGAAACACATCTTGGATCACTTGGCACGCCGGGGCGAATCCCATTCAGCGCGCCCGCCTCCGGCCCGGGCCCCGTGTTCACTCGCCCCGTCCGGCAACCGGGCGCCGGTCCCCAAACCCTATAAGCATCGCTGTCTCAAGTGCTCATCAACCGGTCCTTAAGCGTCCACCGCTTTTCAGCAACATGGCATCGCTTGGCCAAAATCCCTTCAGGTGCCTTCAGGTGGCCCCTATCGTCCGCGAGCTATGTGCTATATCCTACTTATCCTTTCCCCCAAGTGCGCATTCGCGCCAGCTTGCACCATAACGACAAGATAAGAAACTCGAAATCCGGCCATGGCCTACCTCAACAACGTTCTTACCTCGCGGCGCCACGGAGACCGTACTCTGTCGGGACCGGTCGTGTTTCTGGTTGTCGGTCTCGTTTACGTGGCGCTCGCTCAGTACATCGTCATCCTCAACGACCCAGTCGCGCTGGGTGCGGGGTTCTGGCCCGCGGCGGGTTTCACGCTGGGCACGCTGCTGCTGATCCCTACTCGCCGCTGGCCATGGGTGATCGCGGGCGTGGTCGCCGGCGAATTCGGGGGCAACCTCATCCACGGCTACCCCGTCCTGGCCAACGTGTTCTGGACATTGGGTAACTGTGCCGGTCCGCTGACCGGCGCCTTCCTGCTGCGCCGCTACGCCAGCGAACAGGGAAGTCTGGTTCCGGTGCCCAAGCTGTTGGCATTTTCGCGCTTGGGGTGTTGCTGGGACCGCTGGTCGGCGCCACCCTGGGAACCTTGGGATCGGTGCTGGGTGTGGGTAACCCGTTCTGGATGGTATGGCCCAAGTATGTGGTTGGCGACGCCCTTGGAACTCTGGTCGTGGCGCCTATTCTGCTCACCTGGACGGAGGCCAGGATTCCTCGCCGATGGATGGAGTCAGTGCTGCTTGCGGCCGGTCTGCTGGCGGCGAACCTGATCGCGTTTCGCAACTGGCCGGGGGCGTGGGACGTGGTACTGCCGTATCTGATCGTGCCCTTCCTGACCTGGGCTGCGCTGCGATACGGCGTTTTCGGTGCGGCCTGGTCGATCTTCTTCACTGCAAACGTAGCGAACATTGCCACGGCGTTCGGATACGGTCCGTTCGCGTTGTTCGGAGAGGCAGCAGGGCAGGCGGTAACGCTGCTGAAGGTGTTCCTGTTGATTATGGCATCCGCGACGCTCGTGCTTGCCGCGCTCGTGAATGATCTGGTTGACCGCGTACACGCCGAAGCCATGCTCAAGCATGAAGCGCTGCACGACAGCCTCACTGGTCTGTACAACCGACGCGGGTTCGACAAAGCACTGGCCCGGGAGATTAGGCGGGCAGAACGCGACAATAGCCCATTGGCGGTGATCATGTTCGACATCGATGGGTTCAAGGCGTGCAACGACACATACGGCCACGCGGTCGGGGACAATATTCTCAAGCAACTTGCGCAGGTGGCGAGCGCCCAGATGCGGGCCGGTGATGTGCTGGCGCGCTGGGGCGGAGAGGAGTTCATAGTGGTATTGCCGGGGATCGACGCGGAGGGGGCCGGAGTATTAGGAGAGCGGATCCGGTCGATGGTAGAAAGTGCCAGGGTGGACGGCCCTGGACGGATTACCGTGAGCGTTGGCGTCACGGCGTATCGACCAGGTGAAAGACTGACCGACGTGTGCAACCGGGTGGATCGCGCGGTCTACATTGTCAAGGAGCGGGGCCGCAACGCCGTAGAAATGATCTGAATGGGTGGCGTGGCGCTTCAATGTTCCCCGGGTCTTTTCCGGCCCGCCCACTTTACACCAGCGTATCGCCTTCATATTCACCCCTCGCCGCCGCACGGCCACTGGCGGCGGGCTTTCGGGCGCGCCGGCCTGCGTCGTCATGCCGGATACTGCCCGAGGGCCTACGCCGAAGATGGCCGGACGCTGATGATGGAATACTAGCGGCTAGGACACCTTGAGCGATTCGGCCCAGGGGCATTTGGCGTCAGACCGGCCGGCGGTGCGAGCCCAAGCGCCTGTGCCGGTACACAGTGTTTCGCCCGCAACAGCCGGTTTGGGTCGACAGCGGACGGGGTCAACCCTCTCGGTGCCTGACGGCCGCTTTCTGGTTGATTGCGGCCCTTGTGCGCGTGACATGGTTCCTTATGGGACCCATCGACCGGGAACCCACTGTTGTGAGACGGGGGTATGGGGGCCATCGCGCAACGGTGTGCCGTGCCCACTCTCTGGCTTCCCTCCCGCCGGCTCGGTCATCTGAAGGGCGTTTCGTACCGCGCTGTGCAGGGAGCAGTTGTTCGGCAGGACGTGGCCCCCGCCGGCAAGGAACTTAAGCGTCGAACCCCAAACTCTGGACTTGTCCTCACCGTAGAAGTTGCGGAACCGTTCGGCAGCCGACAGAACCGTCCAGGCCTCCGTATTCCGGTATTGGAAACGGATCTCCGCCAAAGAAGCCTTCACCCCGACCGTGAGCGGCGTCGAGTACTTGCAGCCCTGTGGCTCGTCCACGATGACGGATGCCAGGCCCAACTTCGTGAGCAGACCCAGAGTGCTCCGGTGTTCGTCCGCCATCCAGCCGCGGCCGCGAAAGTCGCGCGACCAGCGCCCCAGGTTGCCGCGGCTGGAGCGGTGCCTCCGAAAACGTGGGCGCAGTGGTTCCGAGGGTTCCGGACCGCAGAAACGATCTGAGCGCCTCTCGTACAGGGTCCGATACCGGCCCGAGGCCCAAGCGGATCTTGGTGCAGGTTGATGATCTCGTTGTGCGGTCTGGTGGTCATCGGTTCGGTATGTCCCCGCCAGGGGATATATTCCTTGCGTCTGAGCCTGGGACGTAACGGGCGTAACGGTGACATAACAGGCGTAACGGGTGACATCCGCGACACTGGACGTGTGTAACCTCCCCTGCTTCTACCGGACCACTCGTTGCGCAGAAGCACTATACGGAAAACCCCTTCCTCGAACGGTCAGGCAACCCTCCAGGAATCAACGGCTTACGATGGCGGTTTTTGCTATACAATATACACTTGTTTTTTGTATAATGAAGTCTGAGCCATTCGGAGGACGGGACGATGAAGCGAGCAGTGATCTACGGGCGCGTGTCCACCAAGGGCCAGGACACCGAGAACCAGGTCCGGGAGCTGAAGAAGGTCGCCAAGCGGCAGGGCTGGAAAATCACCCACCAGTACATCGATCACGGCATCAGCGGGTCCAAGGGCCGAGACGGCCGGCCAGAATTCGACAAAATGCTCAAGGACGCGGTCAGGAAGGAGTTCGATGTGATCATGGCGTGGTCAGTTGACCGGCTGGGGCGGTCCCTGCAGCACCTCGTGGGGTTCCTGGACGAGATCCACGCCAAGGGCGTGCACCTGTACCTCCACCAGCAGGGCGTCGACACCACCACGCCTGCCGGCAAAGCCCTTTTTCAGATGACGGGCGTATTCGCGGAATTCGAGCGGGCGATGATCCAGGAGCGGGTTAAGGCCGGGCTGGAGCGTGCCCGGGCTCAAGGGAAAGTGCTGGGCCGACCGAAGGTACCCCCTAAGATCGAGCGAGCCATTCTGAAGGCCAGGAAGAACGGCACCGGCATGGTCGCCATCGCCAACCAAGTAGGCTGTGGCGTTGGGACAGTTCAACGAATTCTCAGCGAGAACGAGGCCTGACCCGCATCCGCGACGCTGGAATCGGTCTGCTTTACGCTGAACCGCAGACCTTCGGTCCACCAGTGTGATCGGCAGCAACCGGCCAGGAGCGGTCATTTGAGGAGGATTCAAGCAGAATCGTCGATTCTATCCAAACATTAGGGAAGGTTGGGAACTTCTGCAACGCGGCAAGCCGATCTCGGACCAGGGAGAGTTAGTTCAGAAATGCTTGCCCCTATCCCGGGCAACCCTGATAAGCTTATAGCTCTAATAATCTAAACCGACGTAAAAGAAGGAGAAGAGCGGAATGGTAAAAAAGAACAATAGGCCATCAGAAAAACACACTACGCGCCGTCATTTGTTAAAGGTTCTTGGGGGGGGCGCAGTAACAAGCAGTCTCTTGTTACCGACTCATTGGACAAAGCCGGTTGTTGATTCAGTGTTATTGCCGGTTCACGCAGAAACATCTCCGAGCGAAGAACCGGAATCGATAGTGTGTTTCGGAGCCAGTGAGATTAGTTGCGGTGAGACCGTTTCGGGTTCCACCGTCAACGCGCCGACGTATGACTCCCTCCCCTTTTGCGGCACCAGTTTATCCGCGTCTGGTGGCGTCTGGTATCACTTCGTTGGGCCTGGTGGCAACGTGATGGTCACCTTGAGTACGTGCAACCAAGCGGATTTCGATACGAAGATCGGTGTGTTCAGGGGAGACTGCAATGATCTCATTTGCGTCGGCGGCCAGGACGATACATCGGGCTGTGCATTGACCACTGAACTGACCGTGCCTACCGAAGAGGACGTCGATTACCATGTGTTCGTGACGGGATTCGGCTCCAGCGAAGGATCATTCGATCTGTCACTGATTTGCGGCGTATAGCCGGCTGTTGCTATCCGGCGAGAAGCCGGCTACCAGCAAATAGTAAGCTTTTTGTCAACTCGCGGATCGGACGTTTCCGAGGCTGAGTAACGGGCCTGTGGGGTGTCCCATTGCTGGGATTGTAGAAAGGGGCAGACTTTACTCTGACGTCCGCTTCGGGTCGAAAGCCGCCCGTGACCCCATTGCAATCCGGCGCCTGGTCTTCGCCGCATAGCAGACCTTCACGACTCCCACCGCCTTTCGTTCGCAAAGCAGAGCCGCGTCCATTTGATACAACGAGTTCTCAATAACGGCAGGACCTGATAACGTTGCTTGCAACGCCCTTGGGGTGCGGGGTGCATCGACCAGAAGAAAGGGGCTCGAATTGGCACAACATTGGATCTTCCAGGCAAACCCGAAGCGTTACGACATTGATGCCGCGCTCCAGAGCATTTCGGATATCGCGTGGCGCGTCCCGCAGTTCACCGGCGAGATCCAGCCTGGAGATATCGCAGTAATCTGGCGTGCGGGCCGTGAAGCTGGCGTTGTTGGTGTTGGGCGCGTTGTCTCCACGCCAGCAGTGCAAACGATCGGGGAAGAAGAACAGCCTTATGCCGCCCCTGACGAGGACGCCATTGGCGAGACGACGCGGGTCGTTGTGCGAATCCGACCGTGCGACTGGGTCCCGAAAGAACAGGTTGCAGCCCTGGGGAGCATGGGTGACCACCCAATCATCACGGCCCCGATGGGCTCGATCTTCCGGCTCTCCCCCGAGCAATGGGAGGCACTGGCAGGGTTGCTTCCGGAGCCGCCCTCCTCGCCGTCCGACATCTCGAACCAGACTCTCCCAAAGCCGTTCGCGTGGGGGGACCGGAGAAAATCGATCTTTTCCCTCCCAGGAAGCTACGAGGCCCTGGTCGACACCCTGGGACGAATCCTCGGACACGTGGAAAGCCACAGGCCAGGGCGTGACGATGCCGCCTCCTGGATGAAGGAGGAATTTGATGTGCCGGAACTGCGAGCGGTGCGCATTCTTGGCTTCCTGCAGAGTGTATCTCTCATCCGGTCTGAGGCCGGTCGCCTTGAACCGACGCCACAGGCGGCCCACTGGCTGGAGGATCCGGACAACCTGTTCCTTCTGGCCCTGCTTCATTCCAGAGCCCAGTTCGTCGGCGAGATGCTCGCAGCACTGCAGGAACCCCGCACCAGCCAACAGCTCCTGGACTACGCGAACGACCAGTACGACGCACGTTGGACCACACGGGCCCAGATAGACCGGAGGCGCGGCTGGCTGCAGTCCACTGGAGCTATTGCGATCGACGGCCAAGGCCGTCTGCAGATAACCGAACAAGGGCGCTCGATTCTGGCGCAGTTGCAGTTGTCCCCGCCCGTAAGCCGTGGACACGCGATGCCGGAACCATCAGTACAGGAAGCTTCCGCTTCGAGCGAGAGTACCGCACAGCCACGTTCCCAAACTGAAACAGCGAACATACCCCCCGCACCTTCCAATGCACAGCGGGCGGACCGCCTCGCCAAACGGCTACTGGAAACGGCGCACGACGCAAACGACCCGGACGCGTTCGAGCAGACCATTGCTGCCTGTTTCGACTTCCTCGGCTTCCACAGCGAATGGCTCGGAGGGGCCGGGAAGACAGACGTCCTGCTCAAGGCCAACCTCGACTCCCGGGATCGATACGTCGTCATCGTTGACGCCAAGACGACCTCCCGAGATGCCGTCCGGGATGGGCAGATCGACTGGGTCACGCTGCAAGAACACCGCAACAAGTATCAGGCCGATCATGCCGCCATCGTTGGTCCTGCGTTCCAGGGTGATCGGTTGGCGGAGCGTGCCAAGAGCTATGGCGTATCCGTGATCGAGGCCGCAGATCTGGCCGCCCTGTGCCGACAGCATGCCCGCGTACCTCTGGGGCTGGACGCGTATCGGGACCTGTTCCGGCTTGGGGACATATCTGGCACCGATGCGGTCGCGGAACACGGCGAAGAGTTCGAAAGATGGCTGGTTTTGGCCGAACGGGTCTACCACCTCATCGAGCAGCTTGAAGGCGATGAAGGCGCACTTTCAGCCAGAGACCTCTACTGGAACCTCAGAGGCAGCCCTGGCGGCGAATCAGACGGGTTCAGCGACGATGACATTGCAGCGGTGCTGGAAACCTTGTCGTCACAGCCCATCGGCATCCTTCGGCGACGAGATGGCGGGTTCTCATCGATCGGGTCCTCCAGGACAGCGGCGCAACGATTGCGTCGACTGGCGGATTTGATACAGGGCATCAGGGACGAGCCCAACTCGACTGACGCCCCGCCTACCAACCCACCTGACGAACCAGCTGCATCGTCGGGTGAATACGACCCGGATGTCGGTCCCACAGTTGCGATGCCCGAACCACTAGAACTTGAGATGCCCCACAAAAAGCGAATCGTGTTCGATGCGGGCATAAAGCCGGAGGGTGGATCACTGAGCGAAGTTGCCAAGAAGTTGTCCTGTACGATCGGAAACATCCGGCAGCATCTTGCGCAGATTCGCGATCAGTATGGTTACCAGTACCGCACCAAGGGCGATCGTTTCTGGATCACGCGTGGACCCGGCAACGGATCGAGTGGCAAGGGAAGTCCGCCAGATCCTGACCGTTCAGATCCAGCAAAGGTGAAGAAATACCGCGAGGCCTTGAAACGGCAGCACACCGATGCATCCAAGAATGTCCGATGGAGACCGGTGAAGAAGTAGAATTCCAAGGGCCACGGACCTTCTGCGTATCATGACTGGCGATAATATCCTCGACCATCTGCCCAAGGACCTCATCCTGTCGGCGTATCGGGCAGCCCCAGGGAATGAGATCGAAAGCGGAAAATTCGAGAGCCCGGAGTCCTCGGCCGCGCTCGCCGCCAACGCGTTTGGGTTCTTTCTCGAACAGCCACACCGACTGCCTCCCATTCCAAGCACCGACAACTGTGGCTGGCCAGCGACAAGCGTTCGGATCGAGGCAAACATCCGGTTTCCGTGGCGCGGTGGATATCACCCTTGGTTGGACGCGTTCATCGAGACCTCTACCCATGTCATCGGGGTGGAATCCAAGCGCTACGAGCCGTTCCGTAGTAAATCGCCGGTTCGTTTCTCCGACACTTATTGGCGTGACGTATGGGGTCCAAACATGGGCCCGTACCTAACAGTTCGTGATGATCTGGCGAGCGGCACTATTGCGTACCGGCACTTGGACGCGGCCCAGCTTGTGAAGCATGCGTTGGCCTTGGCCGCCGAGGGCGGGCGGCAGCGCAAAGCTCAGGTGCTGCTGTATCTCTTCGCGGAACCGCCTACGTGGCCTGACGACCGCGAAGTGTCACCCACTCACATGGAGGCACACAGGGCGGAGGTGGTCGACTTTGCCCAACGGGTGAGCGGTGCGAGCGTCGGTTTCGTTTCTTGCCGGTATCGCGATTTGCTGGCGGCGTGGCAAACGTCAGGTATTGAGGGCCTCGACTACCACGCACGGGCCGTCAGCGATGCATTCACGCCATAAGGTAGTACCCAGCGGACGAACTCCTTTACGGACATTCCTCCACCCCCAGCGGTAGTCCTACTGCAATTCGTTCTGTTCTAAGGTCGCCGAATCCCCGTACCGACGCCGAAGTTGCTGCTTGGGCAGTTCAATCAAAGCGTCGTTGTCATCATAATCGTAACTGGATTCCGGCTCAGAAATGTTCCAGTGTTCGTCTCTTGCGACTCCGGTTACTGCGTCCTTTGAGGCGTTATAGTCTTCCCACGCATCCCGTCTGTCCGCCCGATCATTGAAGTCCTCCTTCCATTCCTGCAACTGGCTCTGTTGTCGGGCTTTCTCTCGCTCCCTTTCAAGCTGGTCACGTCGCTCCTGTTCCGCAATATTCCGGTCGAGTTCGGCATTCATGCGCTCAAACTCCATGTCCATTTTCACCTGCTCCAGGCGCTCACGTTCACGTCTCGCTTCTTCCAGCAGTCGTTGCGCTTCTTCTGCTTGCTGCATCGCCGTCGTTTCTGGACTCGATCTTGCGACCTGTCCTGAATTGTCTTCCTGCAAATCGTTCCAGATATAAACCGCAAACGCCGCGACCACTACGACAAAAACCACGTTCAGATTCATCCTGCCCCCCACTTTCTTGTGTGTTTACAATCTTTCTCCATTGTCGACGATAGCAGTGATAGAGACCCGTTTCCATTACTGATCGAACGTTCTGACCCGAATGCTTCGCACAATCCGAGTTACGAGTCCGCAGATTCGCGTCAATCGCGGATGTACGGCACGTTCCCTACGTACCCCCCTTGGTCCAGTACGCCCGATCGTTCCGGGCTTCACGAGCGCTGTGGCGCCTCGTTCCGGGTGGCGCTTCTGCTGCGGGTCAACCAGCGAGCGCCGTGGCGGGTAGTGGTGGTAGCGTCCCCTCCTCCTTCCGCCGCACGTATTCGTTCAGGCCCAGGCCCAGTACCTTCGCCCGCATCCGATCCTCGGTCGTAACCTGGACGCGGACAGATTCACTGTGGGCCACGTACTTGCCCTGAACCTTCAGGGCTTCGACCGTGGCCTGGATCGCCGCTCTCCGGTCCCGCATTCGGCCGTTCTCGTCGAGTTCCATGGCCTCCCGCTGAACGCTGAGCAGGTCCGCCACGGCCCGCTGAGTGTCGTAGACGACCTTTTCTGTCATTGCCGCCTCGATTTCCCTCTGACGCCGCTTCAGGTATTCCCGTGCTCTAGCATTCCCAAACATCCTGGCCCACGATGCACCCGCAGCCTCCGGCGTCGTGGTGCCGTAGACCTCCCGCCAACACGCTGTGCCGTTACCTCGGAGATTCGGGTCCGCGCCCAAGTACAGATCGATCGCCCGCCTGTTTCTATGTGTCAAATTGTTCACTTTGTACCGATACCCGCCATTTCGGCTTTCGGACCTTGACCAACGCTGCCCGGTCCAACTTTTATTTTACACTATCGTTGTCCGCAGTTCCCCTGTCACGAATGAACCGATTGAGCGATTTCGAGGAGGATGAGTTCTCGGTCTACGCGTTCTCCGGCAACTGTGGTCACCCTGCTGATGTTCCTCGTACTGGCCTGAATCCGCAGCTTACGACCCCCGAATTGATTCGCCGGCATCGATACTAGATGTACCTCAGAGTGAACTGCTCGACCCGGATCATATCCACCGGAGCCGGGAGGGTTCGAGTACAGACCGGACCTAACGTATCCACGCCGTGACTTCCCCGATCAAGTACACCGTGAAGTCGTGAACCCCGCCGCCAGGCAGAACGTGGCCGAGAAGACTCCACTCGGAGCGTCCGTGTACAACCCGTGGTTGAGCTCCTGGTGACCGGATCACCCTTCCGCTGCGCCATGATGGTCTTCCCCACGCACGCGAACGTTGACTACCCGGTCTGCACCAAACTGCCACTCCAGTCTCGCACGGGCATCTTTCAGATCTGCGCCAGGGCGGCCAATCATGATCAACCATACACCGGGTTTGTCAGCCAGCTCGTACTCGAACACCTTACGGCTTGGCGTTTCCGGCGCTTGGAGTCCCAGAAGCAGCTTGGCGCGATGTTCTCGGATCTTGTCGGCGAGTGCGGCTGTCAGTCGAGACTTCGGCTTGACCCCAATCCCATCTCCAACCGCACGTAACGTCAAGCCCGCTCGCTGGCACTCCTGAATGACCTCGTCAGGCGTCACTGCACTGCCTCGTCAGGGACCTCCCCCGACTCGTACGGCTCGTCGCTATGGGAACCCTCCTCACTGGGCGCCGGGCATTCATTCTCGTCCTCTGGGGAATCGTCACCCGCTACACCGCCCATTCGGAACGTGAGGCCAGCTTGCCGACATTCCTGGATCACCTCAGCTGGTGTCACAGCACGACCTCCTCGTTGTCCATGCCGGGCTCGTAGTCGTCCTGAGATACTCCGTAACCTTCACCCGCGACACCCGCAGACACGCGCTCGGACTCACCTTTGCGGGTCTGCGGGTCTTGCGGGTCCCTGCGGCGAGCGTTCTCCGCGTGATTCGGAGCAGTGATTGTCCACCGGATGGCCTTGCTGTGATTGCGCCCCTCGTCGTCCTCGACGCGCCACCCGGCCTTCCGCATCACCGGGGCTTGCCGCCGTAGCCGTTGCGTCACCGCCCGAGCGTCTGTCGGCCAGCCTCTGGGCGGTTTGTCCGGGGTCACCTTGTCCCGCAGCTCGCCAGCGGTACCGTGGAAGTGCCCGAGCGACTCCACTGCCACGATGAACGAGTCTCCCGTCAGAGAGTCGGTCGCCATGGCGTTCTGGTGCTCGAGGTACCGCGCCAGCCCCTCCACCCCAAGTACCTTGTCCACGGCCGCCAAGATGCGGGCGAAATCAGACATGCGGGGCCGGGAGACCAACTCAACAGAGGGAAGCGTCCGTTCGACGCTCGCAGCCAAGTCCAACAACGCCCCCAGGATGTGAGGGTGGGCTTGTTCCCACGCCGGCCAGATTTCCTGCTCGTCTAACCGTTTATCGGGGGGAATAGTTTCCAGGTGGATAGGAAGCATGCGTTCGGCCAGGTCCCCTCGCACCGCTCCCAAGTCAATGCTGTTCAAGCACACGAACCGTCGGTACGCAAATATGGCGTGCTCACCGTCGGTATACAGCTTTCGGCGCACGTCTCCGTCACCGGTCACCGCCCGACAGATGCTGTCTGACAACCACGGTTGCACATCCGACAGGTTGTCGAGTCCAACGATCCACGATCCGGCAGCGGCCGTCACCCACGACTCGGCGTCCCGAGGTGGCTTCCGCGTCGGCACGGGCCCAGGATCGATCAGGTTCACCAGCATCTTCTGGGCCGTAGTCTTGCCGGTCCCCTGCTCCCCGAAGAACGCCAACACCGGGTGCGCCACGTCGCGATGGAGCGCCGCCACCAGCGCGGCCAGCACCAGCGGCCGGTCGGCCCTGACGACGTTCAGCCACGCCCAAAGGTCATCGAGACTCCCCCCGCGTTCCGGCTCAGGCAAGCTGCTCATCAGCACGGTGCGCTTGAACAGAACCGGCGGCTCCACAATGTCCCAGCCGGCCGCCGAGATCTGGATGGCCCGACCGGTCTGGTCGCCCAGGTCCAGCCACAGGCCGTCACCATCCTGGGCCACGCGGAGATAGAGCTCCGACTCCTCGGCCTCATGTGCCAGACCTTCCAGCACGAGGAGTGCATCAGCCAGTGCTTGCTGCGGCGAAGCTCGCCGGTACTTACGGAAGTACGCTATCGCCAACTGGCCCCGTATGGAATTCCGGTTACCGCGCAACATCGAGACCACCTTGGGGCCGCGTTTCGGAAGGGCAAATGTCTCACCCGTAGTCGACACCCCGAAGTCGTACTGATCTTCGGCAATTTCCACCAAGGTGGTGGCCGCCGATCTGTTTCTGGAGGCCGGGTCCTCGGACACATCTTCGCAGGGCTCCTGTGAGGGGGTCGAAGAGGATTCGAGTTCAGCTTTTCCCTTGAGGTATTCCTCGGGGAAATTTTTTGCATTGCCCATCACGCACCCCCGCTTTCTTGACAGCTTGGTCGATGGTCTCCAGGGCACGGTCCAAGGCCGCGTCCTCGTCATCGTCGAGGAGCTCGTGCCGGCGCAGCCTCCCTGCGGCCAGTGTGATCACGGTGAGGTCATGAAGGATCGTAAATACCACCGCCCGCCAGTCAACGCGGTGGCGTGTCCGCCGACTGTTGGCAGCTCGGTGCGTGCTGGAGCCAGCGGGAAACAAGTCCCGGAGTTCAAGTCCTACAGCATGGACAACATCAGCAGCGCCGCAGCCTGCATGACAGTACACGAGGATTCGGTCGTCCGTTTCCCGGACGGAAAGACTGGGGGTTCGGTCGTTGTGGGCCGGGCATCGTGCTATCCATTGGTTGCGACCGGTCGCCCGGACCCCGTCCATACGAGCCAACAGGGTGTCGGCAGGGTTGCAACTGCCACTAGAACGATGGTTGTCGCCTTCGCACTCCGCGACAGCTTTCTGATGCACCGCCCCGGCACTGAACGACGTTGTTCGGTTGGGAGTCGTCATGCCGCCCTCTCCTCGCCGTTCCGGCTCCTCTCAATCTGTCGGTCAATCCAGCCCTGGATCGATTGTTCGTCCCAGCCCACCGCACGGGCGCCAAGTCGAATGGGGGTTGGGAAAGAGGAATCGTGATAACGCGACTTCGGGTTTAGCTTGTTGTAAATTGACGACCTGGACAGCCCGGTCCGGTCTTTCACGGCGGAGAGCCGCAGAACGTTGTTGGCCATGTGAAATCTCCTGCGCCGCAGGAGGCGCTAGATGTATTTCAGCCAACTTTTTCTGCACAGACTGGGGTGGAACAACCTGTCGGGGTATCTGTGTTCTACTTGGACCAGAATTTTTGCTTCTTGCCCGCTGCGCTCGCTTTTTTGCGCTTCTCGGCATCAGCCGCCCGCCATTTGGCATTTTCCTGCTCCAGCGCGGCGTTCCTTGTCTCAAGCTCTTCGATCCTGACTTGATCGCGATCATGTTGCTCCATGGCTCCGCTGTGGCTGCTGCTCACTTTCGCGGGCGTCACAGTCGGATTCGGGGCCTGCGGCGTAAGGTCGGCTTCTATGACTGCCGTCACGCTCCAAGATTTCGGCTTGAAGGGCACGCCCTTAACGTCACGTAGCGCCCTCCAACCCGGAACTTCCTGCGCCCATCGAAAGAACTCGTCTACATCAAAGACCTTCTCGGCTGCTCCCCCGGATGGCTTAACCGAAAGGCGTTCCCGCTTAATCGCATAGTTGATTCTTCCTCCGATCCGCTTTAACACCTTCGCCCGGTCTTCGCCCTCGTAAACGACGTCAGCGATGAGCGCCTTGGCTTGCTTTAACGAAATCAGGCTGCCGGAAAATGGGTACTTGTAGGTCAATGTAAGTTCCTCGCTTTTTTCGGGTTGGTTGGAGCAACTGCGCCCTCGATCGCCAATGAGACTCAGGTGGTCCCCCACGCCTTAATGCAACGCTGGCACATTTACAGACGCCGATCCTTGTGGACGGCACGACGTTGGAATTCGTACGGGAGGGAGTCCACGTCAATGAAGATGATGAAACCGTTTCGGTGCGCCAGGCCCTTGGCGTCGACCCCGCCACTTTCTCGACGGTTAGTAGGAAACTTGGGGCTTCGGGAAGTGGTGACGACCGAGGATAGGACCGTGTTATAACACGATCGCTTTCGGGAGATGTTTCGCCTTCAGGGTGGGAAGGTGATCGCAGTGCATCGCGGAGATTGACAAAGCCCCTCAAGCGCAGACAAAGCATCGTGTTGAACGCCGCTGACTTTACCTACCCAGCACGATCAGTGCAATGATTTACCATCGGCATTACGCCGGGAGCCGTCAACGACTCCAATTGATCGGCCCACCGCTGCCACCAGTCCTTGGCCTCCCGGTCGTAGGTGTAGCGGTCGTAGATCGCCCCGATGCTCGTGTCGGCATGGTTCAAGATCCGGTCCTGCACGACGCGCGGGCACCCCAGTCGTGCCAAGCCAGTGCCAGCGGAGCGCCGGAGGTCGTGTCCCGTAAAATGGGCCAGACCCGAATGGCCGCGTTCCTTGTACAGGGCCCAGACAATCGCCCGCTGGTGGATATGATGGTCCTTTCGCGTCCCGGAAGGTGACGGGAACACCCATGTTTTATGCTCGTCGCGGCGCGATGCCAGCAGCCCAATCGCCTGTCGTGACAGATACACCGTGTGTGGACGCGAGTTCTTGGTCTCAGGCAACCGCCACTCACCGTTGTCGAGGTCAATGTCCTCCCAACGGGCCGAGACGACCTCGCCCCCGCGACAGCCCGTCAGCAGGATCAACGACAGGGCATCCTGAATCGATTTCGACAGGTTGGATTCGGGTAGCCACTTCTGGAAACGCGCCAGCTCGGGGTCTCCGAGGGCGCGGTGACGCCGCTTCTGGGGCGGCGCCTTGACGCCGATCGCCGGATTCACGAAGTCCATCGGCACGCGACCGGCAGAGAGCGCGTGTTCAAACGCCGCGTGCAGCTCGGTCTTGATCATGGACGCCACGCGTGGGGCTCTCGCCGCAATGCCTTGAACGAGTTCGTGGACATGGTGGCGGCGTATTTCGGAGACGGACAATTGCCCGATGACCGGCACAACGTCGCGCTTCATCAGCCGCCTGGGTTCATTGGGGTTGGCGCGATTGCGGTCGACGTGTTCGGCGAGGTACTGGTTGATCAGTGTCTCCACTAAGTAACCCGCCTCCCGGGCCCGCTCGACTTCCGCCTTGGCCGCTTCCCGCTTCGCCCTTCTTGCGTCCTTCGGGTCCTGATGGGCTTCCCGGAGCTTTTTCTGCTCGGCGAGCGCAGTCCGGGCTTCAGCCAGCTCCATGGTGGGATAGTGGCCGAGGGTGATCTCGCGCAGGCGGTCGTCGAAGGTCTTGTATCGATAAAGCCAGGTCTTCGAGCCGGACCGGTTTGCGCGCAGTCGCAGCCCCCGGTTCGGTGAGGCGTCCGCGATCGTCCCCGACTTGTGCGCCCGGACGACGGCGGCAGTAAGGGGTTTTACGGTACGATTTGAACTTGTCATCTTTCCGTCTCCAAGTGGTGGGCGGTCAGGAACCAATTCCGCGTGCTCAGCAAGGTTGTACCTCGGTACGACCTACACTAAAACCTACACTAAATGTTTGGATGTTGGTGTATCAGCCTGGTCGAAGTTGATCGAAATTGGACTTCAAAATAAGTGAAAATTATCCTATAAGTCACTGTATTTTATGACAAAATCACAAGGCAATTCAAGCTCCAACACGGTAATTCAAGAACCCTCAATTTCCGAACACACACCGATGATGGCCCAGTATCTTCGCCTGAAGTCGGAGTATCCGGACATTCTCCTGTTTTACCGGATGGGGGATTTCTACGAGCTGTTCTACTCGGACGCCGAGCGGGCCGCGAAGCTGCTGGACATCACTCTCACCCAGCGGGGAAAGAGCGCGGGCGAGCCGATACCGATGGCGGGCATCCCCTACCACAGCGTGGACCAGTACCTGGTGAAGCTCATCCGGCAGGGCGAGTCGGTGGCGATCTGCGAGCAGATCGGCGACCCGGCGACGAGCAAGGGGCCGGTGGAGCGCAAGGTGGTGCGGGTGGTGACGCCGGGCACGCTGACCGACGAGACCCTGCTGGACGAGCGCCGGGACAACATCCTGGCGGCGGTGAGCCGCCACGGGGAACGCTGGGGCATCGCCGCCATGGAGCTGTCGGCGGCCGCCTTCTTCGCCCGGACCCTGGATTCCCCGGAGGGCCTGCACGCGGAGCTGGAGCGCCTGAAGCCGGCCGAGGTCCTGGTGGCCGAGGATCGCATGGACGAGTTTTCCCTTTCCGGCTACGCTTGCCGGACGCTGCCGGACTGGCAGTTCGACGCCGACCGGGCCGGTCAGATTCTGACGGAACAATTCGGGCTGCACGATCTCACCAGTCTGGGCGCGGAGCGCGACGACGCGGCCATCGTCGCCGCGGGAGCCGTCCTGCAATACGCCCGCGATACCCAGCAGCACGCCCTGCCCCACATCACCCGGCTGCAGATCGAGCCGGACCACCGATTCGTGCAGATCGACTCGGCGAGCCGCCGCAATCTGGAGATCGAGTTCAATCTCCAGGGCGGCCGCGAGCACACCCTGGTCTCGCTGCTGGACCACTGCGCGAGCCCCATGGGCGGCCGGCTGCTGCGGCGCTGGCTGCACGGGCCGCTGCGCGACCGTGATGCCATCCAGGCCCGCGTCACCGCCGTGCAGCAGCTGATCGACGCGCCGCAGCGCCGGGACCTTCAGGACGAACTCCGCCACGTCGGCGATCTGGAGCGGATCCTGGCCAGAGTGGCCCTGCAGAGCGCGCGGCCGTCGGACCTGGTGCGGATGCGCGAAGGGCTCGGCGCGCTGCCGCGCATCCTGTCCCTGATCCAGGACCTGGATGCCGGGCTGCTCGGGGAGCTGGCGGCGGATCTCGGGCCCCATCCGGAGGTGCACGACCTGTTGCGCCGCGCCGTCGACGACGAGCCGGCGCAGATCATCCGCGACGGCGGCGTGATCCGGGACGGCTACGACGCCGAGCTCGACGAGCTGCGGGCGATGAACCGGGACACCGGCGAGTTCCTGGTGGACCTGGAAGCCCGGGAAAAGCAGCGAACCGGCATCGCCAACCTCAAGGTTCAGTACAACCGGGTGCACGGCTTCTATATCGAGGTTACCAAGGCGCAGTCCGGGGGCGTACCGGAGGATTACATCCGCCGCCAGACGCTCAAGAACGTCGAGCGCTATATCACCGCCGAGCTGAAAGGCTTCGAGGAAAAGATCCTCAGCGCCCGGGAGCGCGCCCTGGCCCGGGAACGCACCTTGTACGCCAGTCTGCTGGAAGAGCTCGGTTCAGAGCTGTCGCCGCTGCAGGGCACGGCCCGGGCGCTCGCCGCGCTGGACGTCCTCGCCAACCTGGCCGAGCGGGCCGCCGCGCTGGACTGGTGTGCGCCGGTGCTATCCGACGAGCCCGGGATTTCCATCGAGGCGGGCCGCCATCCCGTGGTGGAGCACACCCAGTCCGGGCCGTTCATCGCCAACGACACGAACCTGAGCCCGGCGAACCCGATGCTGATCATCACCGGGCCCAACATGGGCGGCAAGAGCACTTACATGCGCCAGACCGCCCTGATCACCCTGCTCGCTTACAGCGGCAGCTTCGTGCCGGCGGCCGGCGCCACCATCGGCCCGGTGGACCGCATCTTCACCCGCATCGGCGCCTCGGACGACCTGGCGGGCGGACGCTCGACCTTCATGGTGGAAATGAGCGAAATGGCCCAGATCCTGAACAATGCCACCGAACAGAGCCTGGTCCTGGTGGACGAGATCGGCCGGGGCACCAGCACCTTCGACGGCCTGGCCCTGGCCTGGTCCTGCGCCGTCGACCTGGCGCGGCGGGTACGGGCGTTCACGCTGTTTTCCACCCACTACTTCGAGATCACGGTGCTGGCGGACCGGCTGGGCTCGGCGCGCAACGTTCATCTCGACGCCGCCGAGCACCGCCAGGAGATCGTATTCCTGTACAGCGTCAAGCCCGGACCGGCCAGTCAGAGCTACGGACTGCAGGTGGCGAAGCTGGCCGGAATTCCCCTGCGCGTGATCGAAGCGGCACGAACCAAGCTGATGGAGCTGGAGAACCACACCAGCCGGCGGGAGGACTCCCACAGCAACCAGCTTTCCCTGTTCGGCGGCGCACCCTCCGCCTCGCCGGCGCCCTCTCCCCTGGAGCGCGCGATCAGCGAGCTGGACCCGGACCAGCTCAGCCCCAAGCAGGCGCTGGAGCTGCTCTACGAGCTCAAGGCGATGGGAGAATCGGACGAATCCAGCGACACCAGGTAGTGCTCGTAGTCGCCGGTGCGCTCCTTGCGCCGAAGCAGTCTCAGGCGTTCCGGCGCGCCATCATCGCGGCGGATCATTTCCAGCTCCGGCGGATAGGCTTCCGCGGCACGGGGCAGGACTATGGCGCTGGCCAGCTTCAGGGCCGGGTTTTCCGGCAGCCAGATTGCCGCCAGGGTGTCACCGCGGGAACGCGCAGCCACCGCCACTGCCTGGGGCCCCAGGAATTGCAGCCCGAACCGCACTTCCCGGGCCATGACCCGCAGCCAACGCACGACGCCGACCTGCCAATCGTCGGCGCCGGCGGCCCGGCATGCCGCGATGTCGCCGACCTTCAGCCGCGGATCCCGGTCCCGGAGCACCACCAGGCACAGGCCGCCGGCACTCTCGTTCACGGCCCGTGCCGGCAGCGGGAGATATCGATCGGCGACGGCGAGGTCGGTCTGGATCGGATCCGGGTCGCCGTCGATGGGTACACCAAGCATGGGCTCGCTCAGGTCGATGAACTGTTCGGCAGGCCGGTCGGACGCCGCTGCAAGCTCCTCCTTCCCGGACTTCGCCGGTATCGCCGATTCGAACGGACGATCCCCATTGCAGGCGAAGTAAACGGCGTCGAAGCCGCAGTGGAGCTCAATCTCCTGGTGGGCGGGAAAACGGTTGGAGCCGCGGTTGATATCGACTTCTCCGAATACGCGGCCGGCGCGACGGAGCAGCTCGATGTCGGCCGGCAGTGCATCCACACCGGGCAGCCCCGGCACCACGTCCGGGGCGGCGGAGTCGTTCAGGTCCGTGAGCACCTGGTGCATGGCCCGGGCAACCCCGAGCGTCTTCAGGATCCGGGACGCGCCGTCTAGCGGCCGGGTTGACTTGCTCGCCGGGAACGGCGGCGCATCGATGTCGAGATTGAACCGGAAATGGCCCGGCTCCTCCGGCGGCGCGTCGGGGACGGAGATCCTGGCCGCGCGGTGCCATTGCGGCGCCAGCTCGTACAGCCGCCTGACCTCCCCCGGCAACAGGCCGTGCGGCGAGCTCGCGCCCAGCAGCAGGATCGGGACATAGGTCCCGAGGATCAGGGCCGGCTCCGTCCCGCCCGGCAGCGCCGCGACTTCCAGGTTGCAAAGATCCTCGTCCTCGGCGCACCGGTACAGCTCATGGACGTCTCCCCAGGTGCCGCCGGGCGGGCGCACGTAGAGCTCGTAAGCCGTCACTAGCACCTCGCCCAGGCAATACATCGCCCGCTGCAGGGCGAGCGCAAGCCCGGCATCCCGGCCATGACCGCGGCGGCCCGCGGCGAGGTCCATCGCCGCCACCTTGTATCCGTTCGCCATCGCGTCCAGCATGCTCAGCATTTCTTCCTGCCGGAGACGGTAGTGCGGATGCAGCGGCGCCCGGGACAGGGGCCTGAGGTCCGAGTGGTGCAGGGCGAGCAGCTCCCGGAATGGCGCCTGGTACAACTCCATGAGCTGCAGTCGGACCGCGGGATCCAGCACCACGCGATTCTGCGTGGACAAGGCCTTGTACAACTGGCCCAGCCCGGCGTCGCGATCCGTGCGGGGCAGGCGCTCCAGCCAAGGCTCCACTTTCCTGGGCCTGAACTCTGCTGCCAGGCGCGGGTCGGCTCGCACGGTGGGGGTCGAGACTTCCAGCATCGGACTACGCTGGTGCACCAGAGCCGGATTGCCCGGGGCGCGCGAGCGGGATCCCCGCTGCGCCGGATGCGGCCAACACCGCGTCGATCAGTGCTTGCTTTAACATTGCTAGTTGCATGGTTTTGTATTTGGGCGCCACTGCGCCGGACCCCGCGATTTACCTTCAGCGCCCGAGTACCTACAATAGCGCCCCGTCTTCAAGTTTAGCGTTTATCTGGAGAGCTGCAGCATGACCTACGTGGTCACCGAATCCTGTATCAAGTGCAAATATACCGACTGCGTGGAAGTGTGTCCGGTGGATTGCTTCCACGAGGGGCCCAACTTCCTGGTAATCGACCCCGAGGAATGCATCGACTGCAGTCTCTGCGAGCCCGAATGTCCCGTCAACGCGATCTACGCGGAGGAAGACCTGCCCGAGGAACAAAGCCATTTCCTGGCACTGAACGAGGAACTGTCCAGGGACTGGCCCGTCATTTCCGAGAAAAAGGACGCGCCGGAGGACGCGGCAGAGTGGGATGACGTCGAGGACAAGCTCAAGTACCTGGAGCGCTGAAGGCGCGCGACCGGCACCGGGGAACCGGCCGGTGCCGGGCTGGCGGAGGGACGGACTCATTAAAAAGGGCGGCAATCCAGCCGCCCCGCGGTACAAGTTCCTTCAACCCTACGATGGTCATGTCCCAAATGGAGTCAAAACACGGTACCTTCTGTGCCCGGGGCATCCAATACCCAGGCTACGATCCTTGTTGACATCCATGTGTCTCACAATATAGACAAGATGTTGTTTCCTTGCAACTGGGATTTCTTCGCAGCAGCCTTAGTACCCCTTGGCACGAGCGTCATTGCGAGGCGGCGCCAGCCGCCGCGGCAATCCATGTCCGTCGGGGCATGCCGCGGGGTCTGAACATGGATTGCTTCGTCGCTGCACTCCTCGCAATGACCGAATGGCAGGGAGCGGGTCAATCCCGGAAGTTGATGTACTGCAGGGGCCGCTCGATGTCCGATTCCTTGAGCATGGCGATCACCGCCTGAAGGTCATCGCGTTTTTTCCCGGACACCCGGACCTGCTCACCCTGTATCGACGCCTGCACCTTCAGACGGGCCGCCTTGATCATCTTGACCATTTGCCGGGCCAGGTCCTGCTCGATGCCGCTGCGCACCGTGATCACCTGTCTGGCCTTGCCGCCGGACGTGGTCTCCGGCTCGGCGCTTTCCAGCGCACCGAGCGCGATGCCCCGCTTGGCGAACTTGTTGTGGAGGATATCCGAGGCCTGGCCGGCCTGGAACTCGTTGTCCGCGGTCACCGTCACCAAGGCTTCGGCGCGCTCGACGCGCGCGTCGCTGCCCTTGAAATCATAGCGGGTGCCGATTTCCCGGTTGGCCTGATCGATGGCGTTGTCCACCTCGTGCCAGTCCACCTCTGAAACGATGTCGAATGAAGGCATGGTTCCTCTGATTGCGTAAAGATTCGGGCGGATCATACCCCAGGCAGGCGCCCCGGCGCCGGTGATGAAGCCGGAGAAACCGGGCTGCGGACCACCGTTCCTCAACAAACCACCATTTTTAGGCTATATTGAGGGACACAATAACGAGCCGGACCCCGAAACCCGACTTATGTACCGCGCCGTATCACATCTCGCCTGCGTCATGACGGCCGCCATGTGGCTGCTGTCCGGGACGGCCGCCGCGGCGGATATCTACGTCTACCAGGCAGCCGATGGCTCGCGCCTGATCACCGACCATCCGCGGATGGAGGCCGGTTATCGGCTGATCAAAATCTATCCCGAAAACGACGTCTGGGAACAGACCGGCAAACGGCAGCGGCCGGCAGCGTTCAGGCCCGGGCCGTCCAGCTTCGACGGGCTCATTCGGAACACCGCCGGCCAATTGAACATCGACCCGATGCTGATCAAGTCAGTGATGCACGCCGAATCCGCATTCGACCCGGACGCCGTGTCCCACAAGGGCGCCTCCGGCCTCATGCAGTTGATGCCGGCCACCGCCCGGCGCTACGGGGTATCGAGCATTTTCGATCCACGCCAGAACGTGATGGGCGGCGCGCGCTATCTCAGGTTTCTCATGGACCGATTCGACGGTGACCTCGAGCTCGCCCTCGCCGGCTACAACGCCGGGGAGAACGCAGTGGACCGGTCCGGCGGGATACCGCCCTATGCCGAGACCCGACACTATGTCAAAAAGGTGCTGCGCCTGTACCGCCAGTACCGGAGCAGAAGCTGCGGGCGAGCCGTCAATGGCAACGCGGCATTCGACGGCAGAATCATCAGCTGCTCGGCATCGCTGCGCGGGTCCAACAGCAACCCGACCATCGGCACCATGAACGTGGACGTGTCGTCCGGCCGCGGACAGGACCCCGGCGATGACGCCGCCCTGCTAAGCGCCGATGACAGCCAGGGCGGCTGGCGCCACCTGGAGTAGCGCCTGAAGCACGGCGGCCGCCATGAGCCCCGCCAGCAGGTCGTCCAGCATGATCCCCATCCCCCCTGCGACCTCCCGGTCAATCCGCCTTATGGGCCACGGCTTGACGATATCGAAAAACCGGAACAGCACGAATCCCGCCACCACCGTGAACCAGCCCGGGCCGGCGGCCACCCAGGTCACCAGCATCCCGACGACTTCATCGATAACGATCGCGCCGTGGTCATGCACCCCCAGTGCCCGGGCGGTTCGCCCGCAGAGGTAGATACCCAGCACGAACAGCACCGTCACCGCGGCGACGTAGATGACCGGTCCGAACGGGTGGAGCATGAAAAACACCGGAATCGCCAGCAGCGACCCCCAGGTGCCCGGCGCCCGCGGCAGCAGGCCGGTTCCCAACCCAAGAGCCAGCAGATGGCCGGGGTCGGTGAGAGACAGTGCGTCCCTAACGGAAGTGCCGGTAGCCCTGCTCACGAACGGAATAAGGTTTGCCGTTATACAGCCACTGGATCGCGTCCCCCGACACGCGGCCGATCCGGGTGATGCCCGGCGCGACTTTGGCGGCGGCCTGCTCCACACGCCGGGTGTCCGCCGGCGGGATTGTGAAGCACAGTTCGTAGTCGTCCCCGAAGCCGAGGGCCGGCTCCCAGCCCGCCTGGGACAGGCATCGCCGGTAGGCGTCCGAAACCGGAACACGTTCCACCTCCACGACGGCCCCGACACCGCTGGCGGCACAGATATGACCAAGGTCGGCGGCCAGGCCGTCGGAAACGTCGATGGCGGCGCTGGCGTACGGCGCCACGGCGCGGCCCAGCGCCACCCGTGGGGACGGGCGCTCCAGCCGCTCTACGAACCAGGCCCGGTCCGGCGCCGAGGCGACGATCATGCCGCCCGCGGCCTGAAGACCCAATGCAGCGTCGCCGAGGGTGCCGGAGACATAGATCACGTCGTTTTCGCGCGCCCCCCGGCGGGTCAGGCAGCCCCCTTCCCCCGCGATGCCGATCACCTGGACCGCGATGCACAACGGCCCGCGCGTGGTATCCCCGCCCACCAGCTGCACGTCGTGCGCTTCCGCGAGGGCGAAAAAACCCGCACAGAATGATTGCAGCCACGCCTCGTCAGCCCGTTCCAGGGTCAGTCCCAGGGTGGCCCAGGCCGGTTCGGCGCCCATAGCCGCCACATCACTCAGACTCGCCGCCAGTGCCTTGTGACCCACTGCGTCGGCCGCCGTGTCCTCGGGAAAATGCACACCGTTGACCAGCACGTCGGTGGTCACCACCAGCTCGCGCCCAGCGGGGGGTCGAATGGCGGCGGCGTCGTCACCGATGCCCAGGGGCACGTCATCGCGTTGAACACGCTGCTGCCTGAAGTGGCGGTCGATGACGGCGAATTCATCCATGGCCGGCGCTACACCATGCCGCATGTGGGTCAGCCTTCAGGGCTGACATGTCAGGCATAAAGCCTGACCCACATGGGCTTCGTCTTGTCACTAGGGGCGCAGTTCGCCCGCGACCTTGTCCAGGACGCCGTTGATGAACTTGAAGCTCTGCTCGGCGCCGAAGGTCTTGGCCAGCTCCACGGATTCATTGATCACCACGTTTCTCGGGATGTCCTTGCGGTACTCCAGCTCGTAGGTGCCGATTCGCAGGATGGCCCGCTCAACCGGATCCACGTCGTCGAAGTCGCGGTCCAGCATGGGTACGATGTGGGCTTCCAGTTCCTGGTGAAACAGCGGCACCTCGCGCACCAGAAGCCGGAAGTACTCGTCGTCGATATCACTGGTATCGTGCTCCCGGATAAAGTGCTCCAGGATGGTTTCCGGTGCTTGTTCCGTGAGATCCCATTGATACAGCGCCTGCACCGCGGCCTGCCTGGCAAGATGTCGGCTGCTCGCGGCCACGGCGATCACTCCAGCCGGTGCAACAGACTCGCCATCTCCAGCATCGCGAGCGCCGCGTCGGCACCCTTGTTGCCCGCCTTCGAACCGGCCCTTTCAAGCGCCTGCTCCAGATGGTCCACGGTGAGCACACCGAACCCGACGGGAATGCCGTAGTCCAGCTGCACCCGCGACAGGCCGTCGACGCAGCTGCCGGCGACGTAGTCGAAATGCGGCGTCGCGCCACGGATCACGCAGCCCAGGGCAACGATGCCGGCGAGGCCGCCGTTCGCCGCAAGCCGGCGGGCGGCCAGCGGTATCTCGAACGCACCGGGCACCCGCACGAACCGCAGGTCGTCATCGGCGACACCGTGCCGGCGAAGGACGCCGGTCGCCCCGTCGAGAAGCCGGTCGGCAATCAGCTCGTTGAATCGTGCCACGACGATCGCGAAGCGGCCGCCTTCACTCGACAGACTGCCTTCTATGATATTGATCCTGTCCATTGCCCTTGCCGTGATGCGATCACTCCGTAACGTAGTCGACGATTTCGAGTCCGAAACCGGACAGGCCGTACAGGCGGCGCGGGCTGCCCAGCACCCGCAGGCGGGAGACGCCAAGATCGGCCAGAATCTGCCCGCCCACGCCCAGCATTCTAAGGTCTTGCCCGGACTCGCGCCACGGAAATTCTATGTTTTTGTTTTCCGCGTGGGCATGCTGAACCCGCTTGATCATCTCGCCGCCGTCCTCGGGATAACGGACGATCACCACCACGCCGCTGCCCTCGCGGCAGATTCGCTCCACCGCGTCCCCGACGGGCCAGCTTTCCGCGCCTTCCAGTTTCCGGAACACGTCGTAGACGCCGGACTCGACATGCACACGCACCAGGGTCGGCGAGTCCGGGTCGATCTCACCCTTCACGAACGCCAGGTGCGTGATGTCCTCCACCACGTCCTGGTATGCGACCACCTTCAGTTGATGGCCCCGTACAAGGGTGAACGCTTCTCCGGCCCGGGAAACCGTGGGCTCGCGTTCCAGGCGGTAGCGGATCAACTCCGCCACGGAGCTTATTTTCAGATCGTGGATACGGGCGAACGCCGTCAGGTCCTCCAGGCGGGCCATGGAACCGTCGGAACGCAGCACTTCGCAGATCACGCTGGCCGGCTCGAAGCCCGCCAGCCGCGCCAGATCCACCCCGGCCTCGGTATGCCCGGCCCGCGTCAGCACGCCGCCGGGCTGGGCCATCAACGGAAACACGTGACCCGGCGATATCAGGTCGCTGGGCTGCGCGGACGCGTTCACCGCCGCCTGCACCGTCCGGGCGCGGTCCGCGGCGGAGATGCCGGTGGTCACCCCTGTGGCCGCTTCGATGGATACCGTGAAGTTGGTCGAGAAGCGCGAGGCGTTCTTGCCAACCATCAGGTCGAGGCCCAGTTGCTGGCAGCGTTCGGGAGTCAGGGTCAGGCAGATCAGGCCGCGGGCGTTGGTGGCCATGAAGTTGATGTCCTCCGGCGTCACTTTCTCCGCCGCGATCAACAGGTCGCCTTCGTTCTCCCGGTTCTCGTCATCGGTAATGATGACCATCCGGCCGCGCTTGAAATCCTCGATGACTTCGGGAATCGATGCGAGAGGCATGGCTGAGTCTACTCCGGGCGTTCCGATCGGCTGTCCCGCCGCTCCCCGTCTTCCTCCGGTTCGGCGTCATCGAGCGGCGGCAGGAAACCCTGCCTGCTCAGGAAGTCGGTGGTGATATCCGGCTCCGCCGCCGGCTCTTGGGCGCCGCCGATCAGGCGCTCCAGGTAACGGGCGATGAGATCCACCTCCAGATGGACCCGCGCGCCCACCGCGTAGTCGCGCATGTTGGTGACGGACCAGGTATGGGGCACCACGTTGACGCCGAAACGGGCGTCGTTCACCTCGTTCACCGTGAGACTGACACCGTCCACGGTAATACAGCCCTTGAAGGCGATATAACGCGCCAGGGATTCCGGGGCGGCGATTTCCAGGCGGTGCGAGCGCCCGTCCGGCTCGAGACGCGTGATGTCGCCGAGGCCGTCAACATGGCCGGTGACAAAGTGCCCGCCCACCGGGTCCGAGGCCGACAACGCCGGCTCGAGATTCAGGCGCGCTCCGGGAGCCATCCGGCCGAACTGCGTTCTGGAAAGGGTCTCGGCGGAGACGTCGAACTGGACTCGCCCGTCCCCACCGCCGGCCACCGTCAGGCACACGCCGTTGACGGCGATACTGTCGCCCACGTCGACGCGACCCGTCATACCGAGCGGCACATCCACCACCAGGCGGATATCGCCATCGATGTCTTCCCGGGACACCAGGGTCCCCTGTTGCTGAACAATTCCCGTAAACACGGTATCAATCCCGTTGTGGCGTTTAATAGAAACGTGAACCATGAAAACACCGGACGAACCGTGTTCGGTGCCGGGACCGGGTCAACGGCCGCCTTGATTCAGCTCCGCGGTTATTCTCAGATCCGGACCGATCCGGCGAACGTCGCTGATCGTCAGATCGATCCGCTCGTCGAGGGACTCCATGAAAGGCAGATCGAACATGCCCATGGCGTTGTCGCCGAGGCACATGGGCGCCATGTACAGCACTATTTCATCAACCAGGCCGTTTTTCAACAATGCGCCCGCCAGGGAAGACCCCGATTCCACCAGGAGGTCGTTGACCTCACGTTCGCCCAGGTGCTGCATCAGGCGGACGAGATCCACGCGCCAATCCGCGGCGCGCAGGTGCACCACGTCCACGTGAGGGCCGTAGCCCGTGCCGGGCGGCTCCACCGCCGTGGCCACCACCACCTGGGCATTGTCGTCGAACAACCGGGCACTGCCGGGGACGCCGAGGGCACCGTCCACCAGCACCCGCATCGGCTGGCGGGTCACGCCTTCGCAGCGCGCCGTCAACGCGGGATCGTCGGCCCGGGCCGTGCGGCTTCCGGTCATGATGGCCGATACCCGCGCCCTGAGCTGATGCACGTCGTTGCGGGCGGCGGGGCTGGTGATCCACTGGCTCTGCCCGCCGGCGGTGGCCGTGCGTCCGTCCAGGGAAGCGGCCATCTTCAGCGTGACCCAGGGCCGGCCCCGGCGCATCCGGGACACGAAGCCGCGGTTCAACGCCTGTGCCGGAGCCGCCATCAGACTGACATCCACCTCGATGCCCGCCGTGCGCAGGAGCTGCACGCCCCCGCCGCCGACCTGGGGGTTGGGATCCTCCATGGCGACGACGACCCGCGACACCCCGGCGTCGATGAGCGCGTCGGTGCACGGCGGCGTACGTCCCTGGTGGCAGCAGGGCTCGAGATTGAGATATACGGTGGCCCCGCGGGCCCGGTCACCCGCCTGTTCGAGGGCCAGGATTTCCGCGTGCGGCGCGCCGGCCTTCTCGTGCCAGCCCTCTCCGACCACCTCCCCGCCGGCCGACACCACGCAGCCGACTCGCGGATTGGGATGGGTGGTTCTAAGGCCCAGCCGTGCGAGCCGCAGGGCCCGGGCCATGTGGACGGCGTCTGTTTTACTTGTCGTCACTCGGCAGAAAGGACATTTGTTTCTTCTTGACTGACGGCGAAAGCTGGTTCCGCAGGCGCTTCACTTCCTCGCTGAATTCATCCACGTCCTGGAACGAGCGGTAGACGGAAGCGAAGCGGACGTAGGCGACCTGGTCCAGCTCGTTCAGCTCCTGCATCACCCATTCCCCGATCTGCAACGCCGGCACTTCGCGATCGCCGCTGGTCAGCAGCTTGTGCTGAATCCGCTGGATCGCGCTTTCCACTGCGTCGGTGTCCACGGGCCGCTTCTCCAGCGCCCGGGTCATCCCCGAGCGCAGCTTGAGCTCGTCGAACGCTTCCCGGCTTCCGTTGCTCTTGACGACGTAAGGCATTCGGAGCGACGCATGCTCCAGGGTCGTGAATCGCTCGCCGCAGGTATTGCATTCCCGGCGCCGCCGCACCGCATCGCCGTCATCGGCGAGCCGCGAGTCGATGACGCGGGTATCCTCGGAACGGCAGAACGGACATCGCATTCAGGCTACCCGAGGCGCGGCGGCGATCATGCGTATACGGGGAAACACCCGCATACCTCGAGGACTTCATGTTTCACCCGCTCACGGGTGGCCTCGTCCTCCATGTTCTCCATGATATCGCTCATCCAGTGCCCCAGCTGTTCGATCTCCGGTTCGGTGAAACCGCGCGTGGTCACCGCCGGCGTGCCCACGCGAATACCGCTGGTCACGAAGGGGGACTGGGGATCGTTGGGCACGGCGTTCTTGTTCGCGGTGATATTCGCCTTGCTGAGCGCTGCCTCGACGTCCTTGCCGGTTTTCTGCTTGTCGATCAGGTCCAGGAGAAACAGGTGGTTGTCGGTGCCGCCGGAAACGATGCTGTAGCCGCGGTCCATCAGGGTCGCGGCGAGCTTGCGGGCGTTGGCGATGGTCTGTTCCTGGTAGGCCTTGAAGCCGGGCTCGAGCGCTTCCCTGAACGCCACGGCCTTGGCGGCGATCACGTGCATCAGCGGGCCGCCCTGGGACCCCGGAAACACCCGGGAACTGATCTTCTTCTCAAGCTCCGGGTTCTCCCGGGCCATGATGATCCCGCCCCGCGGGCCGCGCAGGGACTTGTGCGTGGTGCTGGTGGTCACGTCCGCGATGTTGATCGGGCTGGGATAGGCACCCACCGCCACCATGCCCGCAACGTGGGCGATGTCGGCGACCAGGTACGCACCGACCCGGTCGGCGATGTCGCGGAAGCGCTGCCAGTCCAGGACCCTGGAATAGGCGCTGAAGCCGGTCATGATCATTTTCGGTTTGTGCTCCACTGCCAGTTGCTCGACCTGGTCGTAGTCGATCTCGCCGGTTTCCGGATCCAGGCCGTACTGGACCGAATTGTAGATCTGGCCGGAGAAGCTCGGTTTGGCACCGTGGGTCAGGTGCCCGCCGTGGGCCAGGCTCATTCCGAGCACGGTCTCACCGGGCTCCATCAGGGCCATATAGACCGCCGCGTTGGCCTGGGACCCGGAATGGGGCTGGACGTTCACGTAGTGGGCGCCGAAAAGCTGCTTGGCGCGGTCGATGGCAAGCTGCTCGGCGATATCCACGAACTCGCAGCCACCGTAGTAGCGCTTGCGTGGATAGCCCTCGGCGTACTTGTTGGTCAGCACCGAACCCTGGGCTTCCAGAACCCGCGGGCTGGCGTAGTTCTCGGAAGCGATCAGCTCGATGTGCTCTTCCTGCCTGCGCAGCTCCTGCTCCATGGCGGACCACAGCTCCGGGTCGAACCCGGCGATCGTCATGTCGCGTCCGTAAAACGACTTCGCTTTACCGCTCATTCGGTGTCTCCAGCGTTGGCGCGGCCGGCGGTCCACTACCCGGCGTGCCGCGGTCTTGTTCGTTCGGAATTCCGGGCCATCATAATCCTCCCTGTCGAATCCCGGAATGTACAGCCGGCCGGAACCGGGATACTTGCCCCCAGCCGTCCTTTTCAGGTGGATTCCGGACTCGCCTCGCCGGCCCCGTGAAATCCGGCCCGGCGGAAGCCGGCCGGGAGCGGTCAGGGCAGCACATTCTCCTGGTCTTCGCCTTCCTTCTTGGGCGGAATCAGGTCCTCCTTGGATACGCCCAGGGACAATACCACCGGGCTGGCGGTATAGATCGAGGAATAGGTACCCACGATGACGCCGACGATCAGCGCCAGCGAGAAGCCCCAGATCACCTCGCCGCCCAGTATCGCCAGCGCAAGCAGTACCAGCAGGGTCGTGACCCCGGTGATCAGGGTCCGGGACAGGGTCTGGTTCAGCGAACGGTTCATGATCTCGAGGGTCGAGTCCTTGCGCATCTTGCGAAAATTCTCGCGGATCCGGTCGAATACCACGATGGTGTCGTTCAACGAGTAGCCGATCACCGCCAGAATCGCGGCGAGCACCGCCAGGGAAAACTCGATCTGGAAGATGGAGAAGAAACCGATGGTCAGGATCACGTCGTGAACCAGCGCTGCCACCGAACCCAGCGCGAACCGCCACTCAAAGCGCCAGGCCACGTAAATCAGGATCATGATCAGGGCGTAGATCATGGCCAGACCGCCCTGCTCCGTCAGCTGCTCCCCCACCTGGGGTCCGACAAACTCCACCCGGCGCATCTGGACCCGGCAATCACCGCGCGCGCCCTCCGGGGTGACGCATTCCTGGGTCGCGCCCTCCCGGGTCCCGGCCATCACGACTTCACCGTAGGGCTCGCGCAGCGCTTCCATCACTGCGCTGCTCAGTCCGGCCTCGGTGTCGGTATCGCCCTCCCCGGCACCGGCGGGAAGACGGATGAGCAGCTCGCTGGAAGACCCGAAGTACTGGACCTGGGCATCGTCGACGCCGCCGGCTGCCAGCTGCTCCCTGACGTCGCCGATGTTCACCGACTCGTCGTAGCCCACTTCCACCAGGGTGCCGCCGGTGAAGTCGATGCCGAAATTCAGGCCGCGCAGAGTCAGCGACCCGATGCTGATGACGATCAGCACCGCCGACAGCACGAAGCCGGCCCGGCGCCAGCCGAGGAAATCGATGGTGGTGTTGGCCTTGAAAACTTCCATCAGATCGACAGGCTCTTCACGCGGCGGCCGCCATAGACGAGGTTCACAATGGCGCGGGTGCCGAAAATGGCGGTGAACATGGAGGTCACGATGCCGATGCTCAGGGTGATGGCGAAGCCCTTGATGGGCCCGGTGCCGAAATTGAAAAGAACGATCGCCGCGATCAGGGTGGTGATATTGGCGTCGAGAATGGTGGACAAAGCACGATCATAGCCAACGTGGATGCTGGCCTGGGGGGAGTTGCCGTTGCGAATCTCCTCGCGTATGCGCTCGAAGATCAGGACATTGGCATCCACCGCCATGCCGACGGTCAGGACGATGCCGGCGACGCCCGGCAGGGTGAGGGTCGCCTGCAGCAGCGACAGCACGGCCACGATCAGCACGAGATTGGAGAACAGGGCGCAGCACGCCACCATGCCGAACGTCCGGTAGTACACCACCATGAATACCAGGACCAGCACGAAGCCGATCACCACGGACTGGAAGCCCTGCTCGATGTTGTCGCGGCCCAGGCTCGGTCCCACCGTTCGCTCCTCGATAATGTGCATGGGCGCGGCCAGGGCTCCGGCCCGAAGCAGCAGCGCCAGATCCCGCGCCTCCTCGATGCCGCTCAGCCCGGTGATCTGGAAGCGCGCCGACAGCGGTTCCTGGATCTCCGGCGCCGTAATCACCTCCTCGAGCTGGGTGGTTTCCTTGACGATCCGGCCTTCGTCGTTGAAAACCGGCTCGCCGTCCTCGTCGAATTTGTTCCGGACGATCTCCTCGATATACACCACCGCCATCCGGTTGCCGACGTTATCCCGTGTCACCCGTCGATTTCGCTCGGCGCCCTGGGAGTCCAGGGTGATGTGCACCACGGGCCCGCCGCTCTGTTGATCCAGGCCGGCGGCGGCATTGATGATGTTGTCGCCGGAATAGATCACGCGGTCCTCGAGCAGGATCTGCCCGCCGCGGCGCATTTCGTAGAGTCCGGACCCCGGCGGCACCGAGCCCTCGACGGCACTGGCCAGGTCGTGCTCGTGGTCCACCAATTTGATCTCCAGCGTCGCGGTGCGCCCGATGATCTCTTTGGCCCGCGCGGTATCCTGCACGCCCGGCAGCTGCACCACGATGCGCCGGTCGCCCTGCTGCTGCACCACGGGCTCCGCCACCCCCAGCTCATCGATCCGGTTGCGCAGCGCCCGCATGTTCTGCTGCAGCGCGAGCTGGTGCTCTTCCTCCACCTGTTCCTGGCGGATCTCCACCACCAGGAACGGGCTGCCGTCCCGTTCGGTTTCGGACACCAGGAGATCCGCGAACTGGTCGGCGATGACCCGGCGCGCGGCCTGGCGGTCCTCGTCGTTCCGGAGCTGGATTTCGATGCCGCCCCCGGATGTGCGGCGTATATTCAGGTAGCGGATGCGCTCCTCCCGCAGGGACGAGCGCAGGCCGGACACATAGCCGCTTTCGGTTTTCTCCACGGCCTGGTCGATGTTCACTTCCATGAGGAAATGGACGCCGCCGCGCAGGTCCAGGCCCAGGTACATGGGGGCGCCACCGATCGCCCGGAGCCATGACGGGGTCGCGGGCAGCAGGGTCAGCGCCACTGTATAGTTCTGACCCAGCGCCGACTGCACCGCGGCCTGGGCGTTGAGCTGGGTGTCCGGGTCGGCGAACTGGAACCGCACGCCTTCGGGTCCCGCCGTGGCTCGCGTCCACTCGATACCTTCGGCGCTCAGCGCGTCCCGAGCCCGGGACAGCACTTCCTCGTCCGCGTCATAGCCGCGCTGCCCGGCGATCTGGATGCCGGGGTTCTCGCCGTACAGGTTGGGCACGGCATACAGGAATCCCGGCAGCACGATCGCCAGGATGAGCAGGTATTTCCAGAGGGGATACTGGTTCATTCAGACGGCAGGTTCCCTGGTCGCACTCAGGATTCCTTGATCGTGCCCTTGGGCATCATGGATTGCACCGCGTTGCGCTGGACCTTGACCTGGACGCCGTCGGCGATCTCCAGCGTGATGAAGTTGTCGCCCACATCCGTGATCTTGCCGAGGGTGCCCCCGACGGTCACCACCTCGTCGCCCTTGGACAGGGCCGCCACCATTTCCCGGTGCTGCTTCTGCCGCTTCTGTTGAGGACGGATGAGCAGGAAATAGAACAGAACGAAAATAACGACGATGGGAAGCAGGCTGACGAGGCCGCCGCCCGCTCCACCGCCGCTCTGGGCCCAGGCATCGGAAATGAGCAGATTCATATGAAAAACCTTTCGTGTTGTGAACCGGGCGCCGCGACCGAGCTCTGCGGCGGCGCGGTATTATGCCATAGCCGTGAAACGATCATAGGGCACTTCCAACAATGCACTGTTTTTAGAAGCGCCCCGGGAGAGATGCATGCGGGGCTCCGCGTGTGCTGCATCCCGTGCAGGCATCCGGCGACAGTTCCGGCAGGGCGAATCCCGCCGGCCCCGTCGGACCGGCGGGATTCTACAGAACCGCCACGGCATGATCCATGCCCCGGCGCGGGTTTCGGGTATCACGATTCCGGCGGCGGCGATGCTGCCCCGTGCCAGGGGAAAACCCAGTCGGCCTCCCTGCCCTCGAAGAACGACTCCACGAACATCCTCAGGGTTCCGGATTCTATGGCCTGGCGCAGCTGCCGCATGAGTGCGGCGAAGTAGTGCAGATTGTGAATCGTGTTGAGCCTCGCGCCCAGGATCTCATGGCCCCGGTAGAGGTGCCGCAGGTAGGCCCGGGAATAGTAACGACAGGTATAGCAGCCACAACTCGGATCCAGGGGGCGCGTGTCCCGGGCATGCGCCGCATTGCGAATCCTGACGATTCCCTCGCTGGTGTACAGCCACCCGTTGCGGGCATTGCGGGTGGGCAGGACACAGTCGAACATGTCTATGCCCCAGGCCACTGCGTGCACGATGTCCTGCGGTGTCCCGACTCCCATGAGATAGCGCGCCGTTCCGTCGGGCATCCGCGGGGCGTTTTCGCGCACCATCCGGTACATCAAGGCCTTCGGCTCCCCCACCGACAGGCCGCCGAGGGCGTAGCCGTCGAAACCGATATCCACCAGACCGGCCAGGGATTCGGCGCGCAAGTCGGAGAACATGCCGCCCTGCACGATGCCGAACAACGCCGAGGGATGGTCACCGTGGGCCTCGCGGCAGCGCCGGGCCCAGCGCAGCGACAGCTCCATGGACGCGCGCGCCTGGTCCCGGTCCACCGGGTAAGGCGTGCACTCGTCGAACACCATCACGATATCGGAGTCGAGCTCGTGCTGCACCCGGATCGACTCCTCGGGGCCCAGGAAAATCATGTCGCCGTCCACCGGCGAACGAAACCGCACGCCCTGCTCGGAGATATCCCGAAGATCCGCCAGCGACCAGACCTGAAAGCCCCCGGAATCCGTCAGGATCGGGCGGTCCCAGTGCATGAACCGGTGCAGGCCGCCGTGGGCGCGAATGATGTCGGTGCCGGGCCTCAGCATCAGGTGAAAGGTATTGCCCAGAATGATCCGGGCGCCGATCTCCTCGAGCTCCTCGGGTGTCATGGCCTTGACCGTGGCCACGGTTCCGACCGGCATGAACACGGGGGTCTCGACGTCGCCCCGGCGCGTACGCAGCCGGCCGCGGCGCGCCGGCCCGTCCCGTGAGATCAGCTCAAACATCCGTCGCCTCCCCGCGGGCGGGTATGAACATGGCGTCGCCGTAGCTGTAAAACCGGTATCGCCGGTGGACGGCATGGCGGTAGGCAGCCAGCGTGGGCCGCGTCCCGGCGAAGGCGCATACCAGCATCAACAGCGAGGATCTGGGCAAATGAAAATTGGTCAACAGTGCGTCCACCACCGAGAACGAAAAGCCCGGCATGATAAATAGGTCCGTCTCGCCCTGAAACTCCGGCGGACAGCCGGCGCCGGCCCAGGATTCCAGCGCCCGGCACACGGTGGTGCCCACCGCCACCACCCGGCCGCCCCGGCGCCGGGTTTCTGTAACGGCGTCGGCGGTGTCAGTCGGCACCCGGGTCCATTCCCGGTGCAGGCGGTGGCTATCTATGTCCCGGCTTCTCAGCGGCTGAAATGTCCCCGCGCCCACGTGCAGGGTCATCCAGGCAAGGCGCACGCCCCGGTCCCGCACCGCGTCGAGATACGGTTCGTCGAAATGCAGGCTGGCCGTCGGCGCCGCCACCGCCCCGGGTTCCCGCGCGAATACGCTCTGGTACCGCTCCCTGTCCATCTCCTCGTCCGGACGTTCGATATACGGCGGCAAGGGTACGTGGCCCGCCCGTTCGAGCAGCGCCAGGAACGACCCGCCGTCCGTACGACGTAAAACCCGGAACGAGTCCTGCGCGGCAACGACCTCCAGCTCGACGGGTTCTCCGGCATCGACCGCGATGCGCTGGCCCGCACGGACCGGCTTGCTGGCACGGGTCTGCACCAGGGCGGAGTCGGTGTCGAGCAGTCGCTCCACCATTACTTCCACCGACCCGCCGGTGGACTTGCGGCCGTACAGCCGTGCGGGTATCACCCTGGTGTCGTTCAATACCAGCAAGTCGCCGGCGTCCAGCCGGGACGCCAGGTCGGTGAAAGCCAGGTCCGTCAACTTACCGGATCCCGGATCCACCTCGAGCATGCGGCTCCCCGTCCGGCGGTGCGCCGGGTAACGGGCGATCAGGTGCTCGGGCAGCTCGTAGTCGAAATCAGACAGTTCCATGAATTGACGGAGGAATCTTGTTGAACGGGGAAAACCGCTGGTTATACACTACGCGCCGGTATGCCGAGGTGGCGAAACTGGTAGACGCGCCAGACTCAAAATCTGGTGGTGGCAACACCGTGCCGGTTCGAGTCCGGCCCTCGGTACCAGGCCTTCCGCCCCCCTCCCTCACCGCCGACGGCGGCGCACTCGCGGGCAGTGCGGGTTATGGCACAACACCGACGGTATGACAACGTGAGCCAGTCGAACCTCATCGCCGGGCTGGTGCTCGGCTCCAACAGCTTCCACCTGCTCACCGCGCGCCGGGACGATACCCGGCTCGTGGGGGAAGAGCATTTCCAGGAAGCGGTCCAGCTGGCGGGGGGGCTGACCCCGGACGGTGATCTGGATGCCGCCAGCCTGGAACGGGCCCGCGCCTGCCTCGAGCACTTCGCCGAAAAGCTGCACGCCCTCGGCCCCGGAACGGCCGCCGCCGCAGCCACCGGCGTCCTGCGCCGTGCCGGCAATGCCGGAGCACTGCTCCGCACGGCCGCGGACACCCTGGGGGTTCCGGTCCATGTCCTCAGCGGCGACGACGAAGCACTCCTCACCTACGTGGGGGTTACCCTCACTTTCCGGACCGCCGAAGACAGCCGGCTGGTGATCGACATCGGCGGCGGCAGTACGGAGCTCGTGATCGGCCGCGGCTACGCCGTCGCCCGGCGGCAAAGTATCGACCTCGGATGCATTCCGATCACCCGGCGGTTCTTCCCCGCCGGCGGAATCTCGGCGGACGCATTCGCCGCCGCGGAGGAAGAGATCCGGCGGTCGCTGGCGCCGGTCGCCGGTGCTCTGTCCGGAACGGGCTGGAGCGAGGTGGTGGGCACGGGCGGCACCATCATGGGTGCCGGCGCCGTCATGCAGATCCGGCGGCTGTGCGGCAGCGCCATCACCCCCAAAGCGCTGGATCGCCTCCGGACCGCCATGATCGAGCAGCGGCTCGACGCCCTGGGCGAGGGCATCGTAACGCGGGAACGCATGGCGATCCTGCCCGGCGGCGTCGCCCTGATGTGCGCCCTCTTCGACGTTCTGGAGATCCAGCGCATGGCGATGTCCCCGGGAGCGCTGCGCGAGGGCGTGCTGGTGATGCTCGCACGGAACGAGCTGCCGGGTGCCGCCGTGCTGCCTGCCGGCCCCTGACAAGCCGGGCGCAGGTTCCAGGGCATCATCGGTCGAATTCCAGATTGTCGATCAGTCGGGCCCGGCCCAGGTTCGCCGCAGCGAGGACCACCAGACCCCGGTCGCCGGCACCCGGCGGCGCCAGGTCGTCCCGCCGGCGCACCTCCAGGTAATCCGGCCCGAATCCCATTTCCGCGAGCTCTTCGAGTCCGCGCTCGCACGCCGCATCCATCGCCGATCCGGCCTGTATGCGGCGGGCGGTCTCCTGCAGGGTCCGGTACAGGCCGGGCGCCACGGCACGCTCCCCGTCGTCGAGGTACTGGTTGCGGGAGCTCAGGGCCAGGCCGTCCCCGGCGCGTGCGGTTTCGACCCCGTCAATTTCGACGGGCATCGCCAGGTCCGCCACCATGCGCCTGATGATGATGAGCTGCTGGTAGTCCTTGCGGCCGAACACGGCGACATCGGGACCGACGATATTGAACAGCCGGGCCACCACGGTGGTGACCCCCTGGAAGTGCGTCGGCCGGCGCTCACCGCACAGGATCTCGCCCAGCTCCGGCACCACGACCCGGGTCTGGCGGGCGGCGCCCCGGGGATAAATCGTGGCCTCTTCCGGCAGGAAAACCGCAGCCACGCCAAGCCGCTCGAGGGCCGTAAGGTCGGCGTCCAGGGTTCGGGGATAGCTGCCGAAGTCCTCATTCGCCCCGAACTGCAGCGGATTGACGTAGATGCTCACCATCACCGCCCCGCAGCGCCGCGCCGCGTGCTCCACCAGGGCGAGATGACCCTGGTGGAGATTGCCCATGGTCGGCACGAAGCCGATGGAACCGTGCCGGCTCCGCAGGTCACGGACACGGTCGCGCACCTCGCCTACGGTTTTCAGGTGATGCATCGAAATTCCCCCGCGCCGTCCATGCCGGCGGTTCAGGCGCTCGACAGGGGATTGAAATAGTGACGCCCGCTGCGGGTGTCGCGAATACGCGCCAGCAGCGTGTTGAAGTCCGCCTCCACGTCCACGAAATTGATCTCCGCGGCGTTGATGATCAGCAGCGGCGTTTCCGAATAACGATGGAAAAAGCGGGTGTAGGCGTCCACCAGCTCGGCGAGATAATCGTGATCGATGGATTTTTCATACGCCACCCCCCGCTTCTCGATCCGTTCCCGCAGCACCTCCACCGGCGCCTGGAGATAGATCACCAGGTCCGGAACAGGGGTCGCCGGCGCCAGATGCTCGTAGACCTGGCGGTACAGGCGGAACTCGTCGTCGTCCAGGTTCACCCGGGCGAACAAGACGTCCTTCTGCAGCAGGAAATCGGCGACCCGACCCGGCGTGAACATGTCGCCCTGACGCAGGGCCTGCAGCTGCCGGGCCCGCTGAAACAGGAAGAACAGCTGCGTTGGCAGCGCATATCGCTGCCTCGCGGCGTAGAAACGCTCCAGGAACGGGTTTTCCCCGGGCTCCTCGAGCACCAGCTCCGAGCCGAACGCCTCCGCCAGGCGTCGTGCCAGGCTGGTCTTGCCCACTCCGATGGGACCTTCCACAACGATGTAGGACGGTGATGCGTCTTGGCTTCGGTTCGGTTCCACTGGGTTCATGATGGTATTATTGCCTGCCATGGATGTCACTGGCCAGCGGCCGGTGGTGGAATCCTTGCCGCGGCCGGCCCACGAGACGCATTGGTATCCAGCCGTCCTGTTGGCGTAACATGCCGCACTTTTTCCGGACCCCGGACCGCGCAACATGAAACTCGTTTTTGACCTGTTCCCCCTGATCCTGTTCTTTGCCGCTTACCGCGCCTTCGACATCTTCGTGGCCACCGGCGTCGCCATCGCGGCGGTCATCGCGCAGGTGGGTTGGCTCAAAATCAGGAACCACAGGATCGAGGCAATGCACATCATCAGCCTGGTGGTGATCGTGATTTTTGGCGGGGCCACCATCCTCACCGAGAACGAAGCCTTTATCCGCTGGAAGCCGACGATTCTCTACTGGTGCTTCTCGGCGGTTCTGTTCGGATCCCGGTTCCTGTTCCGGAAGCCGGCGATACAATATGTCATGGGCTCCCAGTTGAGCCTCCCCGTACACGTATGGAACAGGATGAACCTGAGCTTCGCGGTGTTCACCCTGGTCATGGGCCTGCTCAATCTCTACGTGGCGTTCTACTACGGCGCGGATCTGGCGCCCGACGTACAGCGGGACCATTGGGTCAATTTCAAGGTATTCGGGACGATGATACTGACTTTTTTGTTCGTTATCGGCCTGATGCTTTCTTTGTCCCGGCATTTGAACATTGAGAACGACGAGGAGAAATCGTGATGTACTACCTGATTCTCGCCAAGGATGTACAGGATTCGCTGCCTCTCAGGAAGGGCGCCCGCACGGACCACCTGGCCCGCCTCAACGCCCTGCGCGACGAGGGCCGCCTGCTCACCGCGGGTCCCATGCCGGCGGTGGACAGCGAGGACCCCGCCGAGGCCGGCTTTACCGGCAGCGTCATCATCGCCGAGTTCGATTCGCTGGATGACGCCAGGGCGTGGGCGGAGGCGGACCCCTATCGCGGCGCCGGGGTCTACGACTCCATCGAGGTGGTGCCCTACAAGAAGGTGTTCTAGCGTACCCCCGCTGATACTGTGACCTTCCAGAGTACCTCTGTGCTGTCAAGGTTCGGGGCTCTGACGCAGGCCAGCTAAAGAACCGGCACCGGGGAATGGGGCCAGTGGCGGGGGCTGTCCCCCAGGGCTGTCGAAAACAGGGATGTTTGAGCCAGAGCGTACACGGATGTATTCACAGCGGCCCTGGGGGACAGCCCCCGCCACTGGCCTGCCCCTAATTTTACGGGCCGTCAAGCCGGATCAATGTCCACAGATCTCCGCATGGTGCGATATCTGTAGCGGACACGTCAGGAAATACCGCGGGAGCCCGCAACCGGACGCCGGTGATACGCCTCACCGTGAGGCGTCCCGCCTACTGTGCGGCAGTTTCGTCGTCCTTGTCATCCGACTGGAACGACTCGACAGCGCTACTATACGTGCTCTGCAGCTTGTCATAGGCCGTGATGAAGCCCTGCTTGGTGCTGTCCCAGGCCTCCGCCGATCCATGCTTCATGGCGCCGTACCACTCCGCGACCTGGTTGCGCTGCTCGCGCATGGACTTGAGCATTTCGGTGCGTTCCTCTCTGGCTTCTTCGCTCAGGGAATCCCAGTGCTCTTGCGTCCACGCCTGCATTTTCTCAAGGCGCTCGTCCATGGCATCCAGGGTTTTCCTGCCGGCTTCAACGGCCTTGTCCCGCTGCTCGGCGCTGTAGGACCCCAGGGCCTCCATGGTTTCGTTCCATTCCCTTTCCGTGGCCGGATTCGGCTTCGTGGCTTCTTCCCCGCTGTCGGACTGCACGGGGACGGCGACGATCAGAAGCACGGCAAACGAGGCCAGTGCTTGTTTCGGATATCTCATTGGTGGAATGAACCTCGGCTCGGTTGATGGATTTGATAGTATCCTGCAATGGTTTCGCCGATCCCGGGTCCGGGGCCGGCAATCACCTAGCTCCCGGAACGAACCGCCTCACGATACGGTTTACGCTGTCCCGCACGGCGGCCGTGGCGCGGTAGGCGCGCCGGAGTCCGCGAGGCTCCCGGTCCAGTTGCTCGAGCTTCCGATTGGCGGCATCCTGCTTGGCCCGCAGATCCTCGATCTGTTCCTCGATCCGCCCGGGGCATCCGGTCCGGTTTTCCCCGGCTTGCGCCCTGAGCCCGTCGATCCTGGCCTGCCATTGCTGGATCTGCCTGCGCAGCTGCTGCTGGTACGAGTGCTTCCCCATGGCTTCATGCGTGCTTGAACAGGAACCATTGTGTCGCCGGCACCACCGCATCGCTTTTACATTTGATAATCCGGCGGTTCTCCGTGCGCGTCTCCCCGGCCGGGGTCAGCGGGATTCGGTGGCGAGTCGGACCGATCGGCGCACGAGCCAGGTCAGCCCGGCAAGACTCACCGCGGATGCGGCCACGGCGGCCCATCCCGCCGCCTGGATACCCAGTGCGCCGGCCAGGAGAAAAAAAACGGGAATGTAGATCAGCACGGCGCAGGCCTGTATACCCAGCACCGTGCCCTCACGTCCAAGCGCATAGCTCGCCGGACGCAGCGCCGCGCCGCCAAGCTCCAGCGCCGCGGCCGCCAGCAGCAGCGCCAGGACTGCGGCGCCGCGTCGGTACTCCGGGCCCGCCAGCAGTTCCAGCAACGGCGCACCGAGGATCAGCGCCGCCGCCACGAAGACACCACCCACTGCCAGCATGGCGGTGCTGACCTGCCGGGTCAGGCGCACGAAGCGTTGCGCGTCGCGCGTCCACAAGCGGCTCAAATCCGGGAATATGGCCTGGCGAAGCAGTGCCACCGGCTTGCCCAGCACTTCGGCCAGGTCCCGCGCCAGGCGAAAAACGCCGGCCCCGGCGGCTCCGAAATATGCGCCCACGATCAGGGTCACGACGTGGCGGGGGAACACGTCCAGGTTGGACTGCCAATAGACGACTTTCAGAAACCGTTTCAGCCGCGGCTCGAGCTCGAACACCTGCCCCAGGCTGTGAGCGGCGATCGCCGGCATGTCCGGCCGCAGGGCCCGCCAGGCGAAACCGAGGACCACCGCATGCTCGACCAGCAGTCCCGCCGCCCAGATGATCACGTACCAGTGTGCCGGGGCGCCGGTACCGGCCGCGAACACGACACCCATAAGGCGTACTAAGGGACCAATGGACAACAGGCCCCCGAGCAGCGCGTACCGGTCGAGTACGCGAAGCGCCCCCCGGGCGCTGCCCGTAGCAGTCAGCGCCAACGCCGGCACGTAGCACCACGCGGCCGTTTGCAGGGCCGGATCCAGGCCGAGCAGTGGCCCCGACAACAGGTTCGCCGCGGCGCCGGCCAGGGCAGCCAGCAGCGCAGTCAGCACATCGATTCTCACGGTTCCCGCCAGGAGCCGCGGCCACGCGTCGCCGCGCCCCGGGTCGCGCCGCGCCACGCCGAAGCGAATGACCGCTTCGGCGGTCTTCACCGTACACAACTGGCGGATAACCAGCACGCTGGTGTGAACGAGGACCACCGCCCCGAAACTCTCGGCACCCAATGCCCTTGCCGTCAGCACCGTCGCCGCGAGCGTAGCCACCGCCGCACCGCCGCGGCCACCGAGCAGCCAACCGAAATTGACCGCCACCCTGCGGCCGTTGCTCAAGACGTTTCCTGGATAATCGGGGAGAAGTCGTCGACGTCCGGCGCCATCAGCGTTCGAGCAGTTCCCGGGTTTCCCGGGGCACTGCGGTCTCTTCCAGGTAGCCGGCATCGAATCCCGCCCGCTGGGCCAGGCGGACGGGATCCAGCAACACTACGCGGCCCGCATCCAGTGTCACCAGGTGCTCGCGGGTCAGCGCGCGAAAGCACCGGTTGGCATGGACATGGCTCATTCCCAGCGTATCCGACAGCAACGCCTGGGTAAGGGGGAGCAGCCCGGCATCCTCCCGGTCCACCCCCAGCTTGCGCATCCGGACGTGCAGCTCCACGAACAGGTGCGCCATGCGTTCGGCGGCCCCGCGCCGGCCGACCCGCACGATCTGCTCGTCCAGCATCCGCTCGCCCTGCCCGGCGATCCAGCTCAGCGCCAGGAGCAGACGCGGCCGGTGTGCCAGCGCATCGACGAGCTCCGTGGACGGGAACACGGCCAGCGACAGGGCCGTGATGGCTTCCACGCCGTAGTCGGACCGTTTCAGCATCACCGTGTACAGTCCCATGATGTCACCGGGCAGCAGATAGTTGAGGATCTGCCTCCGTCCGTCGGCGAAGCTCTTGTATCGGAACGCCCAGCCGTCCAGCAGCACCCAGGTCCGGTTCATATCCTGCTCTTCCATGACAATCAGGTCCCCGGGGGATGCATCCTCGCGATGCTTCAGAAGGTCGTCCAGGGCGGCGAAGTCATCCTCATCGAGGTAGTCCAACGCGCGCAGGCGGTGGTGCAATGCGGTCGGGTGCTGCATTGTTGACGGGATATTGGCGTTTGTCGGGTGATGTTGCCGGGTGGCGTCGGGGCCAATGATACCGTTCCGGTACCGACAGGCGGAAGGCGGAAGGCGGCCGATAGTGCAATGCAGCATACTATATATCTATACAAACAATATGAATCATCTATTTTGCAAATGCCCGACAATGCGTTAGTCTGCTTCCCGGACTGCCTGCATGACATAACTAGAAAGAGGTCACGACACGAACCATGGCCACCCAAGCCGAACGGGAATCGATCCGCCCCTGGCTCCTGCTGTCGCCAGCATTGATCTCCGTCACCCTGCTGCTGGTGATTCCGGTGATATTCATCGTCGTCTACTCGTTCTGGCTGCGCACCGCTGTGGGCTCGGAGCAGGTCGGCTTTTACATGGACAACTGGGTGGAGGTGCTGACCGACCCGTTCTACCGGGACATCCTGTTCAGCACCCTGCGCATCGCCGCCATCACCACCATCGTATGCGCTTTGATGGGCTACGTCCCGGCGTATTTCATCGCCCGCTCCCAGACCCGCTACAAGGCCCTGCTGCTGATTCTGCTCATCCTGCCGTTCTGGATCAGCTACATCATCCGCACCATGTCCTGGATCAACATCCTGGGAGTGAGCGGCGCGCTGAACTCAGTGCTTCTCGGCATCGGCGTAATCGACTCGCCCCTGCAGATGCTCTACAACGAGCCGTCCGTCATCCTCGGCCTGGTGCACTTCCTGCTACCGTTCATGATCCTGAACGTTTATGTCAGCGTCGAAGGCATCGATGAAAACCTGACCGACGCAGCGCGCTCTCTGGGCGCCACCGCCTGGCAGTCCTTTCGCGAGGTCACCCTGCCCCTCTCGCTTCCCGGTCTGGCGGCCGGCGGGCTGCTGTGCTTCGTACTGTCCGCGGGCACCTACATCACGCCCCTGGTGCTGGGCGGGCCCCAGGACAAGATGTTTGCGAACCTGGTATTCGACGCCATCATCACCCAACTGAACTGGCCACTCGGCTCCGCCATGTCCCTGGTGCTGTTGATCGTGCTAGGTGCCCTGGTGACCGTTTACAACCGGTTCGTCGGCATTGGCCAGCTGGCCAAGAGCTTCAAATAGGGGGGGTCATGGGCTCTGTAAGCTGGAATCTGCTCCGCGCCTACACGATTTTCGTGTACCTGTTTATGTTCACGCCCATCGCGGTGGTCGTTCTGCTGGCATTCAACTCCAGCCAGTTCGGTGCCTTCCCCATGGAGGGCTTCAGCTTCCGCTGGTTCGTCGCTTTGTGGGAGAACGATGCCATCGTGCGCGCTTTTCAGGTCTCGCTGCTGCTCGGCACGCTGACGGCCCTGATCTCCACGACCCTGGGCGTGCTGGCCAGTCTGGCCCTGATTCGCTACGACTTTCCCGGCAAGCAGTCCCTCACCACCCTGCTCATCGCCCCGATTCTGGTACCGGAAGTGGTGCTGGCGGTGGCGCTGCTGCTGTTCCTGGGCTGGCTCGAACTGCACAAGAGCTTCACCATGCTGCTGCTGGGCCACGTAATCTTCACCCTGCCCTTCGTGCTCCTGGTGGTCCAGGCCCGGCTGGTGGGCATCAAGCGCGAATACGAGGAGGCCGCCCAGAGCCTCGGCGCGAACCCCTTCCAGACTTTCTTCCAGATCACGCTGCCGCTCCTGCTGCCAGCGGTGGTTGCGGGCTTCCTGTTCGCCTTCACGATTTCCTTCGACGACATCACCGGCACGCTGTTCTGGAAGCCTGGAGGCATCGAAACCGTCCCGACCCAGATATTCGCGATGCTGCGACACTCCATCAGCCCCGAGATCAACGCGCTGGGAACGGTCATGATCATCATGACCGTTGCGCTGCCGCTGCTCGGCGTCGCCATAGCGCGACGTCTGGCGTCGTCTTCATCGACATAACGCAATGCAATTCAAACCGAAAAACCTCAAAGGAGGATACGCAACATGACCAACACCAAACGCTATGAACGACTGCTTGAACGCTACAGGAACGGCGACATCGACCGCCGTACTTTCCTCGGACTGCTCGGTGCCGCAGGCCTCGCCGCCGGTGTGATCGGCGGGCCCCTGCGGCCCATCAGCCGGGCGGTCGCCGCCGACGTCGAACAGATCCGTTTCGACGGCTGGGGCGGCGTGGTCTCGGAAGCATTTCGTGAGCACGCATTCGACCCCTATACCGAGGCCACCGGCATCGAAGTGGTGGACGGGACCTTCGGCGGCGCCGACGAGTATCTGGCCCGGGTGCGCTCCAGCCAGCCCGGCGAATACAACCTCGCCCACCTGTCCGGGGTATTCGACTACGAGCGTTACCACAACCTCGACTACAGCGTGGAGCTCAACGAGGACAACATTCCGAACCTCGACAACTGCATCCCCAAGCTGGTGGACGTGTTCCGCAAGGTCACCGGCGGCACTCTTTCGGCCGTGCCCTACGACTACGGCACCACCAACCTGGCCTACAACCGGAAGCACATCTCCGATGACGAGATCCGGGAAAAGGGCGCCAAGATCCTGATCGACGAGGCCTACAAGGGCAAGATCGGCGGCTGGGGCGAATGGAAGACCCGTATCTGGTACGGGGCCCTGCAGACCGACCAGGATCCCAACAACATCCAGGACATGGACGCCGTGTGGGATGCCATCCGCACCCACCGCGACCTGGCCCTGAAATACTGGGGCTCCGGCGCGGAGCTGATGAGCCTGCTGGCCGAGGAAGAGATCTACGTCACCGAAGCCTGGTCCGGCCGCGTCCGCGCCCTGCAGGACCAGGGCCACGACATCGGGTACTACGACCCGCCGGGCGGCATCGCCTGGCAGGAATGCCTGTTCGTGATCAAGGGCAGCCCGCTGCCGGAGTGCGAGGAGCTTCTCAACTTCATGCTCGAGCCCGAGGTGGCAATCGCCGTGGCCGAGGGCCAGAACTATCCGCCGGCCCTGGATCCCAACAAGGTGGACCTGGGCGACAAGGTGCCGACCCTGCCGGCGTTCGACCCGACGGGCACCCTGGAGAACCTGACGTTCTTCGACCCGGCGTACTGGAACGGCAACGAGGCCGAATGGTCGAAGACCTTCGGCCGGGTTCAGCAGGGCTACTAGGCCGGCAGCACGCCGGAAACCGCGGCCTCGGTGCGCTCCGCGAGGGGCGCACCGGGGTCACTTCCGACAACATCTCACAACGTAAATACAAAGTCAGAGGTCTTCAAACGTGGCGGAAAAAACGGCGGTCAAGCTAGACGGCATCGTCAAGCGGTTCGGCGGGCTCACCGCGGTCCACGAGATGAACCTGGACATCCAGGAAGGTGAATTCGTGACGTTCCTCGGACCCAGCGGGTGCGGCAAGACCACGACGCTGCGCATGGTCGCCGGGCTGCTGGACCCGAGCGAAGGCGACATTCTGATCCACGGCAAGCGCGTCAACGACCTGCCCATACACAAGCGCAACCTGGGCCTGGTCTTCCAGAACTACGCGCTGTTTCCCCACAAGACGATTTTCGACAACATTGCATTCGGACTGAAGTATCGCGACGTGTCCCGCGACGACCTCCAGAAGCGTGTCAGCGAGGCGCTGGAGCTGGTCCAGCTGCCGCACACGGCGGACCGCTACCCGGCCCAGCTGTCCGGCGGGCAGCAGCAGCGCATCGCCCTGGCCCGCGCCATCGTGATCCGTCCCGAGGTGCTGCTGCTGGACGAGCCCCTGTCCGCCCTCGACGCCAATCTGCGGGAGGACATGCGGGTGGAGCTCAAGCGCATCCAGGACCAGCTAGGGATCACCACGATTTTCGTGACCCACGACCAGTCCGAGGCGCTGGCGATGTCCGACCGCATCGTGGTCATGAGCGAAGGCCGCGTGGAGCAGGTGGACCCGCCCCAGGTGGTCTACAGCAACCCCGCCTCCCTGTTCGTATCCCAGTTCCTGGGCAACTCGAACACGCTTTCCGGCCGCCTGGAATCGAAGAACGGAACCCATATCGTGCAGGTGGACGGCCTGGGCGCCATCCAGGTGGACGAGGCCCAGCTCAAGGAGTTCAGCGACGGCGACGCCGTGACCCTGGTGATCCGGGCGGAGAAGCTCGCTCTCAGTGAGACCGAGAACCGGGAGGACAACGCCACCCAGCTCACCGGCCGCGTGACGGCGGTGGACTACCAGGGCACCGCGGCCCGGTATTTCATCAGTGCCGGCGGGCATTCCCTGCAGGCCTTCAACCAGATCGACCAGGAGCCCGTGAAGGAAGACACGGATATCCATATCCGCATCCGGGCGCGCGACTGCGTGCTGCTCGAGCCGGAGGCCTGACTTGAACCGGGGCGATACCGGCGCCATACGTACCCGATGACCACGAAATCCTCGCATCTTTTCTACCAGACACGCCAGCGCCGGCCCCTGATCGACCGTGCCGAAGGCATCCATATCTGGGATGTTCACGGCCAACGCTACATCGACGGTTCCAGCGGGGCGATGGTGGCCAACATCGGCCACAGCAATCCGCGCGTTCTGCAGGCCATGCGCGAGCAGATGGACAAGGCGACATTCGCTTATCGCCTGCACTTCGAGAACGAGCCCGCCGAGGAGCTGGCCCGTGAAGTATCGGCGCTCATGCCAGAGGGCATGGACCGGGTATTCTTCGTCTCCGGCGGTTCCGAGGCGGTCGAATCCTGCATCAAGCTGGCTCGCAGCTGGGCCGTGGCGACGGGTCGAACCCAGCGTTACAAGATCATCTCCCGGTTTCCGTCCTACCACGGCAGCACCCTCGGCGCGCTGGGGGTCACCGGCTCCACCCCGTTCACGGCGCCCTATGCGCCCATGATCGTGGAGATGCCCAAGATCCCCGCCCCCACCTGCTATCTCGACCGGGACGACCTGTCCATGCCGGAACGCGGCCTGCGGTATGCCGAAATGCTGCGAACGGAGATCCTGCGCCAGGGGCCGGAGACCGTGCTCGCTTTCATGATGGAGCCCATCGGCGGCGCCTCCACAGGCGCCCTGGTGGCGCCGGAGAGCTACTACGAACGGATCCGGGAGATCTGCGACGAATTCGGTATTCTGCTGATCCTGGACGAGGTCATGACGGGGGCCGGACGCACCGGCCGGTTTCTGGGCGCCGAGCACTGGAACCTGCAGGCGGACATCATGTCGTTGTCCAAGGGTTTCGCCGCCGGGTACGCGCCGCTGGGGGCCATGGTAGCCCATCGCCGCATCGTGGAGCCGGTGCTCGACGCCGGCGGCTTCCCCCACGGCTACACCTACGCCGGCAATCCCCTGGCGGCGGCGGCCGGCCGCGCCGTCCTTCGGGAGATCCTCGAGCAGGACCTCATCGGCAACGCGCAAGCCATGGGCGATATCCTGAAGAAGCGGCTGGAAAGCCTGATGCACCGCTTTCCCTTCGTCGGCGACGTGCGCGGCAAGGGCCTGCTGCTGGCTTTCGAGCTGATGGACCGGCGCTCCGGGGAGCCGCTGGATCCCGCCCTCAACGCCCATTCGCGGCTGGTGGAACTGGCCTATGAGCGCGGCCTGATCATCTACTCGCGACGCACCCGGGGCGGCGCCCGGGGCGATCACTTCATGGTCTGCCCGCCGATGATCATCACCGAAGCGCAGATCGACGAGATCATGGCACTGCTCAATGACAGCCTGAGCGCGTTCGCCGCCGAGGTGTCGCTGCCGGACGAGGGCGCCCATGCCGCGTGAGGTCATCATTACCTGCGCGGTGACGGGCTCCGTGCACACGCCGAGCATGAGCCCCAACCTGCCGGTCACCCCCGACGAGATCGCGGACCAGGCCATCGCCGCGGCCCGGGCCGGCGCCGCCATCCTCCATCTGCACGCCCGCGACCCGGACACCGGTCACCCGACCCCTGACCCGGATGTATTCATGCGGTTCCTGCCGCGCATCAGGGCCGAATGCGATGCGGTGGTTAACATCACCACCGGCGGCGGCATGGGCATGACCGTGGCGCAGCGCCTCGAAGCCGCAATGCGGGCCGAGCCGGAGATGTGCTCCCTGAACATGGGCAGCATCAATTTCGGTCTGTTCCCCGCCCTGGACAAGCCGCGGGAATGGCGCCACGAGTGGGAGCCGGAGTTTCTGGAAAACAGCCGTGACTTCGTGTTCAAGAACACCTTCAAGGACATCGAAACCGCCCTCCAGCGGCTGGGCGTCGAGCGCGGCACCCGCTTCGAGTTCGAGTGCTACGACGTGGGCCATCTGTACAACCTGGCTCACTTTCTGGAGCGCGGTCTGGTGGAGCCGCCGCTGTTCGTTCAGTTCGTCCTGGGAATCCTGGGGGGCATCGGCGCGGACACGGAGAACCTCGCGTTCATGAAGCGCACCGCCGACAAGCTGTTCGGCGACGCCTATCGTTTCTCCATCCTCGGCGCCGGCCGCCACCAGATGCCGCTGGCCGCCGCGTCGTTGTCCATGGGCGGCCACGTTCGCGTCGGGCTGGAGGACAACCTGTTCCTGGGGCCCGGTGAGCTGGCGCCCGACAACGCCGCACAGGTGGCGCGGGCGCGGCAGCTCATCGACGGGCTGTCGTTGAACGTCGCCGGCCCGGCCGCGGCCCGCGAAACTCTGGGCCTCAAGGGCGCCGACCGGGTCGCGTTTTAATTGTGGCCTGTAGGTCGGGCGCGAGCCCGACATTCAATACGAGTCGGGCTCGCGCCCGACCTACACCATGGGTGCATGCAACATGAAGGTTTTCTATTCAGACATCCAGACCCGCCACGACCCCAAGTGCTTCCTGGTCAACGGGCAGCAACAGCCGAACCCGGAAGTACCCGGACGGGCCGACGCCCTGGTGGCGGCGGCCCGGGAGGCGGACCATGACGTCACCGAGCCCGACGATCACGGCCTTGGCCCGATGGCCGCCGTGCACACGCCGGAGTATCTGCAGTTCCTGAGCACCATCCACAAGCGCTGGAGCCGCATCGAGGGAGCGTCCGAGGAAGTCATTCCCAATATCCATCCCACCAACCGGGACGGCCGCTACCCCTCCTCCGCCGCCGGCCACGCCGGCTACCACATGGCGGATACCGCGTGCCCGATCTCGGCGAATTCCTGGGAATCCATTTACTGGGGCGCCAACAGCGCCGTGAGCGCGACCGACCACGTGCTGGCGACCGGCGCACCGGCCTATGCATTGTGCCGGCCTCCCGGTCACCACGCGTTCGCCGACGTGGCCGGCGGCTTCTGTTTCGTGAACAATTCCGCGGTGGCCGCCCTGCGCCTGCGCGGCGCCCACAACCGGGTCGCCATCATCGACGTGGATCTGCACCACGGCAACGGGACCCAGGGCATCTTCTACCACCGCCCGGACGTGTTCACGCTCTCCATCCACGCCGACCCCGATCGCTTCTACCCGTTTTTCTGGGGCCACGCCGACGAGCGCGGCGCCGGACCGGGACTGGGCTACAACCTGAATCTGCCCATTCCCCGCGGCGCCGGCGACGATGTGTTCCTGCCCACCCTGGACAAGGGACTGAAGCGCGTGAGGTCGTTCGCCCCCGGCGCCATCGTCGTGGCGCTCGGCTTGGACGCCTTCGAGGGCGACCCGTTCGGCGGGCTCGCGGTCACTACGCCGGGCTTCGCCGAGATTGCGGAACGCGTCGGTCGATGCTGCCGGGGCCTGGGAGTACCGGCGGTCCTGGTCCAGGAAGGCGGCTACCTGTGCCCCGAGCTCGGCGACAACCTGGTCAGCTTCCTGTCGGGCTTCGAAAAAGGCCGCGATGCGTAGGTCTGGTCGCTAGCCGCAATCGGCGAGAGGGCTCGCCTCCTACACGAGGGGGCCGTCGATCCGTAGGAGGCCAGCCCTCTGGCCGATCAGCCATGGCTGGAGGCCGTAATCGGCGAGAGGGCTCGCCTCCTACACGCGAGGGGCCGTCGACCCGTAGGAGGCCAGCCCTCTGGCCGATGAGACGTGGCTTGAAGCCGCAATCGGCCAGAGGGCCGGCCTCCGCGGGGGATCAATCGAGTCTGACCCCATTGATTCCATCTTCCATTGGCCCTCCTGGCGATCTCCCTCATAATTCCGGTATGAAACGGGAGAATCCCGATCCCCGGATACTGGCGCTGAACTGGAACCTGCTCCGCACCTTTATGGTGATCGTCCAGGAGGGCAGCGTCACGGCGGCGGCCGCCAGGCTGAACCGCAAGCAGCCCACCATCAGCAACGCCCTCGGTCAACTGGAGAAGCAGCTCGACAAACACCTGATCGAACGCCGGCCGGGCCGGTTCCGCGTGACCAGCGCGGGCGAGCATCTGTATCGCGAATGCCTCGAGATATACGGCAATATCGCGCGCATTCCCACCCTGATCCGGGACATCGAGGACGAGGTCCGCGGCCAGATCCGCATCAGCATGGCCAGCCATGTGGTCTGCCCGCTGTTCGACTCGGTGATGAGCGAGTTCCACGGCCTGCATCCCAACGCCACCTTCCACGTCTCCATCGCCACCAGCGGCGACGTGGTGCAGCAGGTGCTGGAAAAGACCGCCAGCTTCGGCATCTGCCTGGTGCACGAGCCCCACCCCAGGCTCACCTACCAGCAGATGTACCGTGAGTACTTCGGGTTCTTCTGCGGACCGGGCCATCCCCTTTTCGGCCGCAGGGACCTGGCCATGGACGACCTGCAGAACGAATCCCTGGTTTCCTTCAATACAGACCAGCTTTCCGGACAACTGCGCCCGGTCGCGCTGCTGCGGGTACAGCAGAATGTCGGCCGACGCATCACGGCGATCTCCCCGCACCTCGAGGAAGTGCGGCGCATGATCGTCAACGGCCTGGGCATCGGCCCCCTGCCCATTCACGTCGTGCAGCGGGACGTCGAGGACGGTGTTTTGTGGCGGCTGCCGCCCTACGAGGACCCGCCCGCCATCGACATCTACCTGGTGTGGAATCCCCGCACCACCCTGAACCGCGCGGAAAACGAATTCCTCACCACCCTGCGGAACCGGATCGAGAGCACACCGGAGGAAGAGCGAAACTTCCTGCCGGGGAATGTGTCCGAGTAGGCTTCGCGCCGGCGGCGCCATGCAGTACCATGGCGCGCCCTCCAACCCGACCGAGACAGACGAACTGGTGGATCAATCCCGCTCACCCGCACCCGCTGAAGCACCCCGCCAGGACCTGACCGTCGACGGGACGGAAGTGACGCTGCTTGGCACGGCCCATGTCTCGCGGCAGAGCATCGAGGACGTCAAGCAGGCCCTCGCCGACGGCGACCACGATGCAGTCGCCGTCGAGCTGTGTGAACCGCGCTACCGGCGCCTCACCGGCACCGACGACTGGAGCCGGACCGACCTGTTCCGGATCATACGGTCCGGCCATGGCGGTCTGGTCGCGGCACAGCTTGCGTTGTCCGCCTACCAGAAGCGGCTCGCCGATCAGCTCGGTGTGGAGCCGGGCGGGGAGATGCGGGGCGCCATCGAGGCGGCAGCGGAACGGGGACTGCCGCTCTGGTTCGTTGATCGGGACATCGGCGTTACGCTCAAACGCCTGGTACGCTCGCTCCCCTGGCATCAGCGCCTGATGCTCATCAACGGGCTGCTGGCGTCGCTGTTTACCCGCGGCAGCGTGGACGAATCCGACATCGAGAGCCTGAAACACGGCGACATACTGGAAAGCACGTTCAGCGAATTCGCAGAGCACTCGCCGACCCTCTACCGCGTGCTGTTGACCGAGCGCGACCAGTACATGGCCGCGAGTCTTCGCCAGCGCATCGCCCGTGACCGGCCGCACCGGCTGCTGGTGGTGGTCGGCGCGGGGCATCTCAAGGGCCTCGCCGGGCAACTGCGGGAAAACGCGGACCCACAGGCCACACGCAGTGCCCTGGAACAGATCCCCCCGCGCAGCGCATTCAGCCGCGCGCTTCCCTGGTTGGTGGTCGGCATCATACTCGCCGGCTTCGTCATCGGGTTCCTCCGCAGCCCCGAGCTCGGCTTGCGGTTGGTGACCGACTGGGTTGTGATCAATGGAACTCTCACCGCCGTGGGCGCCCTCATCGCCCGCGCCCACCCGGCAACTGTGGTAACGGCATTCGTCGCCGCTCCACTCACCTCGTTGAATCCGCTCATCGGAGCGGGCATGGTCACCGCCGCAGTGGAAACCTACTTCCGCAAACCCCGGATGGTGGATTTCGAGAATCTGCGCGACCAGGTTACCCGGCTGCGTGGCTGGTACGCCAATCGCGCCACCCGGATCCTGCTGGTGTTCGTGCTCTGCACCGTAGGTTCGGTGGCGGCGACCTATATCGCGGGATTCCGGATATTCGGGAAGCTGGTCGCCTGACCGGCGCGCCTCGCCTCCTGCGTCTTGGTGGGTATCCCTCCCCCGCAGGCTTGATCGGCCAGGGGGCTGGCGTCCTACGCCGTTTTACGATCGCCGGCTCAGTCGATTTCCGCGTGGGTGACAACGGACCCGGCTTCTCGCAAGCGCGCGGCGAGTTGCTCGATATCCGCATCGTCCCGGATGGCAGTGACCCGGTAGACGCCTGCGCTGCCAGGACCCTGCACGATCTCGATATGCAACTCGTTGAGGAGTCGGCGTATATCCCGTTCCGTTGCGCCCGGGTCGAATCGGACCTGTATGGTGGGTGTAGCCGTCGCCTCGCCGGCGGGCTTGTAAGTATCACCGCCCCGCCGTGCATCGATCAACAATCCGGCCTGTACAGCGATCACCAGAACCGCCGCGGCAATCGCGGGCCGCCACCACCACCCGGCAGCGACGGCCGACCCGGACTTCCGGGATTCCTCATCAATAGTGGATTTCAGGCGGCGCAGTCCGAACTCTCCCGGTGAGCCAAAGTCCTGGGACTTCACGGTCTCGCGCACCTGTCGCAGCATCTCGACGTCGGCGGCAGCCCGTTCGTTGTCCTGCAGGTAATCGCGCACTCTATTCGCTTCCGCGCCGGTCAGGGTATCGTTGACATACCAGGGAAGCAGCTCTTCCATATCACGATCGTCGCTGATGTCTTCTGCCATCAAATTCGTTCTCCAGTCATCCCCATGCGCTCGAGACAGCGCTTGAGAGATATCCTTGCGTGATACATCCGCGTCTTCACCGTCCCCGCTGGACAATCGACGATTTCCGCAATCTCCCCGTAGGACAATTCCTCGAAGAACGCCAGATGAACCACCTGGCGGTGCTGGTCGGTCAATCCCTTGAGACAGGTTCGCAGGGAACGGCGATGCTGGGCGGCTGCCACGACGCGTTCTCCCGAGACTGGAGATGCATCCGGCAGCCCTTCGTCAAGCTCTTCGTGGCTGCGTTTGCCGCGACGGCGCAGAACGTCCAGCACTTTGTTGTTGGCAATCCCGAGCAGCCAGGTCCGGACTTTCGACCCCCCCTTGAAACGGCCCGCGGTGCGCCAGACCACCAGCATTGCTTCGTTGACGATTTCCGCCGCCGCATGGGGATCATCCAGGCGAAACTGCACGAAGGCGTAAACATCTTTCTCATAGGAACGATAGAACTGTTCCATTGCGGACTCATCTCCCCCGGCAATCGCCGTGAGCAGCCGCCGCGCCGATTGCTCGTTCTCCTCCCGGGGCATCAGCGCGCGTTGAGCCGGCGCAGAGGTGAGGATGCCACCATGATTCCATCTTCCAACGCGCTGACCCGCATGTACACATGTCCCATGCCCGCGAGATGATCCATGACCAGGCGTGAAATTTCCGCACGGGATCGGTCCGCGGGCACCACCAGTCCCGCCGTGGGATCCCCCCGAACGAGCAGCGTTGAGTTCAGTTGCTCCCGCTCTTCCGGGTCCGGCTCCTGCTGAAGCTGGGCCGGCGTAAAAAACTCGATGAGGACGTGCGTCGCCGTGGCGGGAATATCCGACCAGGACACTTCCAGGCCCGTCTCGGTCACGCTGTTGGGCGGCGGGCTCAGCACGGACACCGGAGACGGCAACGCAGCGGCGCTCACCTGGCCCGGCGACACGCCCACGTAGTACTGGATCTGAGTCTGGTCCGAAAGCAGCTCCGGCTCCTGAACCCGGAACCGCACGATGTGCCGCCCCGTGCCGGTCGCCGTGAAGGTACGGGAAATCTGTACCGTGTTCTGCCCCACCACGAAGTTGGAGTACAGCTGGAGCGGCCGGAAAAAAAGCTGGTTTCCGCCGCCTTCGGCGACCTCCCAGGTACCTCGCAGCAGGCCACCGGGCCCGTCGAAGCGCAGGTCGCACACAACATGCACCGGGTCTCCCTCCTGCACGATCTTTACCCGCGAGCCGTCATGGAAACGGCATTTCATCGCCGAGATGGAGAAATCCGCCTGGCCGGGCCCGGTCAGATTCACGGGCACCCGCGCGATGAATCGGTTGCCGAAGTCATCGCGAAGTGTACGCTCGAGGATCAGGCCACCCCCCTGCTGCCTGGCCCGGAGCAGCTGCGACGAGGACAGCTGGATGGTTTCGTTGAAAACGGCCTGGCCGGATCGAATGCCGGAGCGGGTCAGGGGCCGATTGCCCTGCCCGATCGCCGAACCCGACCGGGTCCTGACGACATAACGGTCCGACCGCAGGGTCAGGTTCGAGCCGCTGCCTACCTGTTCCACCGTACCGGTCCAGGTCACTGGCACCGGCGTCGAGGCCCCGAGAAAAGACGCACTGCTGGTGGAACTCGAGCCATTGAACGCCACCAGCCGGGACAGGTTCAGGTCGATGACGCCGGACGCCTGGGCGGACAGCCCCAGCGCAACACTGTCGGTCTTGGGGCCGGTGGCCGAAAACTGCGCCTGCCAGGTCCGCTGGTAAACCAATCCGGACACCGCCTGGGCAGCCACGCTTTCCAGGGCACCGCGAAGCCGGGCCGGAGAATAATCCACTATGGGTATCGGGACCCGGGCATCCAGGATGACCTGTGCAATGGCGTCACCAACGGCATTCGGAATCTGCACGGATTCGGGCACCGGGACGACGCCATTACAGGGGACGCCCGTGGTGCGATTGGCATTGTTGACAGCCAGCACAGTGCCGCCCAACCGGAACTGCCCGCTCTGGGAGGTGGCCGGGGCCTGCTCGTTGTCGCAGTCCGGCTGCCAGGTCGGCGAGAACGACGACGGCGAAAAGCTGACGCTGGGCACCGTACCGCGGAACAGGTCCCGGAAGGTGGGGCTGGGGGGCAGGGTCGCGGGATCCGGCCGGATGGTCGGGAAATCCACGCGGGCATTGATGCTCACGGAGCCCGGAGAGACATTCAGGCCCTGTATCGCCCACACGGGCCCGGCCGCCGCCAACAACAGCCCGCCCAGCAGTTTTCCAATCCTTTCAAGGTTCATGATCATCGCTCGAATCTCCCGCTAGTAATTCCGGCCCGTCGACACCGGCCAGTCCACTGTTACACCAACGAACACCTGGGACGGCGTGCTGTCGTTCCCGGAATCCAGCCGGTCGTTGAAGTTCTGGAAATCACCTCGCAGCCAGAGCGACATGCCGGGCCGATTCTCCCGCGGCTGCACTACCTGCCAGTCAATCTCGAAACTCAAGAAGGCATTGTCGCTGGAGAATGAGTCGTCAGTGGTGCGGTCGAGGTTCATGCTGTAGTTCAGCCGCCCGGTGAGCTTCTCCGGGACAAGCACCGCGTCCAGGCTGACGCCCCACAAGCTGGTCCGGGTGATGGTGCCATCGCTCTCGAATATCCGGTTGTACTGGTACTGCAGCCCGGCGTACAGGCGCCGGGCGATAGACAGGTTCACGCCGACATCACTGATCTCGTTGCGCAGATCCGGTGTGCGCCGGGTCAGGTCATCTTCGAAACCCAGGGTATGGCCCACATACCAGTTCCACTCCGGGTAATTGAAGCTGGCCGACACCCGGGCGGAGCGGGTCCGGCGATCAAGGGGACTGCCGCTGAAGTCCGGCGGTAACCGGGTCTGCTCCTGCCGCCCGTACTGTAACCCCGTGCTCAGCGACGGCCTGCCGTACCACGGCGTCAGCAAGTTGCCCTCGTCATCGTATTCCGGGCGCGGCGACCAGGAGGCGTAAAACTGCACGAGGTCGGTATCCAGCCTAGGCAGATCGGGCGCCTCGTCGACGTTGTCGTGCTCTTTGCCGGCGGACAGGGACAGGTTCAACCCGCCCCAGCGAAAATCACTGTAAACCCGCCGCAGTTCCTTGTCAGAAGGCAGAAAGCCGTTGGCGATGCTCCGGAAGAACAGGCCGGTCTGCCGGTATTCCGCGCCGATTGTCAGGTCGGCCGGCGAGTCGCCGAGCATCGTACCCTGCATCGGCACCACTTCCGCGAGCAGCATCCGGGCATCGTCGTCGATCTTGTCAAGATCCCCGTTGATGCCGTCAAAGTCGTAGTCCGTCCTGGCGTATTCGCCCCGCAAACGCAGCTTGTCATCCAGCAGCCGGGACTCTGCGGAGATGCTGGCCGCGTCCCCTTCGGCAAGCACATCACGGCCGGCGAGAGACGTGCCAAAATCATCATTGCCCTTTCCGGACAGAGCCGCCGCCGATAGCGTGAGCACACGGCTATTGTCGAAGGGTCTGACCGAAGCCACGCCACCCATGACGCGGGAGCGGACCTCTTCCACGCCCAGGATGTCCCGGCGTCCGATCGTCGGCTCGGCACGCATGGCGAACGCCGTGCCCGTAGCCCGGCCGTCCACCATGGAGCGGGTCGCCGAGACGCCGCGCCGGTAGAAGTCATCAATGATCAGGCTGTCGCTCTCCACGGCGTGGTGGCCAAGATTGATCTCGGAAACCTGGTCGCTGCGGGTAAACAGGTACTCCCCGATATCCACTTCATCGCCGTCCCGTGGATCGTCGAGGGTGTTTCTCAGGTCAACACCGAGGCTGCTGTAGAGAAGCGATGCATCGGCTTCCACTTCCCAGTCGTCCTTTGCCAACCGTCCCTGAATCCTCGCACTGCCGTCACCCTGGAAATCATCGTCGTCGGCGACGGCCTGCCCTGCGGTTCCACCAGCGGTTGCGCCCACACTCTGCCCGGACGACCGCACGGCTTCGTCATGCTCGACCCGGTAACCCAGCTCCACCGTGGTTCGCGCATCCAGGGACTTCTCAGCGAAGCCAGTCGGACTGCCGGTCTGCAGGGTCCACAGGCCGCGTTCGAGGATCTGGCCGTCCGGGGTATATTCCACCAGCCGGACGCGATGGGACCCGGGTTCCAGGGGCTGGGGCGGCGTCACGACGATCACGAAACCGCCGGGTGATTCCTCGAGACGGACCACTTCACTGACTTCGATATCGTTGATTTCGAGCGCCAGCCACTGCAGGGTTTCGACGGTGACCTCGGACGGCAACTGGATGCGAATGTCCGACGTCGGCTGCCGTACCTCCTCTCCCACCTCAGCGAGTGTCGGCTGCCACTGCGCCTGGGCGCTCGCCGCGACCAGATACAGCGGCAATGCCATGGCCCCTCTGATACGACTCCACATGGCTCCACCTCCCGAATACTTTATGATTGTATGGCTACTGTACCCGGATATTGATCCGGTATCAGGTTTCGAGGCGCGACATCACTGCCGTACTCCAGGAATCTCCGGTACACACCCCTGCCAATATCGCGCTCCGCCGCTGAAGCGGCCCGGCGTTCTTCATCCGATTCCGGTTGTTCCTGCCCTGGGTCGTGACTTCACCCGCCGCGGTTCAAGTTCCTTTCCACGGTGTCCTTGCCGCGGCTCGTCGTCCGCGAGGACGATGACCTAGCGACCGAGCGGTTCGTCGGGACCCCCCTCCCCGTCACCCGGATGACCGCCGGGTCCGGCTATTTTTTCTTCCAGCTCCTTGCGGAAACGCTCCGCATCCGCTTCGCTCAGCGGCCGCTCCCCGCTTCCGATGTCCTCCGGCGACGGGTTGCCCACCAGCTGGTGCTCGGGCAGGATCAGCCGCGGTCCATCCGGGTCCGGCGTCGCGCCGTCTGGACCGGGATTCACGTAGTCATCGTTGGGGTTCTTGATACCGAAATCGATGCGCCGCCCGATCCCAATCTCATACAGCCAGCGCGCCCAGGCAGCCTCCGCCTCCGTCGGTGCGTTGGGGTCGGGATTCCCGCTCGGGTCCAGCGGGCCCGGGCCGCGGATTCTGTGATGACTGCCCCGAACACGATCCTGGACGACCCGCCCTTCGGCATTGGTCCTGATTACGCGCCGATAATTGAGCTGGTCATTGGGTCCCCAGTTTTCCTGTCGTGTTTCGGTTGACCCATCCTTGAAGGTTGTCCGTGTCGTGTACACGGTCGTACCGTTGGCGCCCGGCTCCTCGGTGGTGGTCTTGTCAGTCACCGGGTCGGTGCTGGCCGCACCGCCCATTGCTCCCCTGGGGGAAGGGGGCGTTACCGGTGGACGCCCGGCGCTGCCGCTGCTGGCCGGCCCCGCATTGGCGGGCGGGCGCCGCGGGGTGGTCGCCTCGGGCATGAAACCCATGCCGCCGAAGATGTCATTCGCGTCGTCGCCGTTGAGCTCGTCCAGCAGCTCGAAAAACTTGTCATCCTCTTCACGGGAGCCTCCCAGACCGGTATCCGGCATCGGGCTACTCCCATCACCGAGGCCCTCGATACCCGGCAGCGCGGCGAGGTCTGTCGCCGCGTCCTCGATCCCGCCCAGATCCTCCAGATGCGCCATCCCGCTGTCCGCAAACCTGCTTTCCGAAACCCGGTCGGCCTGCACGGCGGGCAGATCGGCGACCCGATCCTGGACCGCCGGGAGTGTCTGCCGGTCTGACGGCGAGCCGCCCGACGCCAACGCCGGCCGCTCGACATCCTCGTCGGCAATATACTGGCGCGTCCCCAGCGGGCCGTCCGGCGCATCGCCCGTCAGATCCGCCTCGGGAACTTGTACGCCGGGATTTTTATTGCGCACCGCGCTGCCGAACAGCTTGCTGAGATCGTCGCGTTCTGCGGTCTGCGGACCACCGGACACCGGCACGCAGGCCAGATTGTTGCGCTCGTTCGCCTCCGGAATCTGTCCGTCGCTGTCCGCCACCGCGCACCAGTACAGGCCGGTGGGTCCCGCCAGGTTGCCGGGCACGTTCATTGCCATCGACAGGCGCTCGCTCTGGCCCCCCGCAGGGACCCGCATCGCCCACTGGTCCTTCTCCAACAACATCCCGCGGCCACCCATCGCCATCACCACGGTACGCGTCAGGTCCCGGTCCACCAGCGCCAACCGCACCCGGTAGCGCTCGTTCCTCGGCACCCGGGACTGCCCCCGGTTGGGAATCAACACCTCCACCATCTGGGTCTCGCCCGGGCGCAGCACCCCGGCCCGGATTTCCGCCGCCAGGTCCACGTCCGACGCCTGGACCGGCGCCCCCGGCTCGGCGCAGCCCTTTAGAGTGAGCCGCTGCCGGTCGCCGTCCACATCGCACTGCAGCACGTAGTCCGGGCCCGGCTGCAGATGACTCAAGCGGAATCGGTATTCCCGCGCCGTGCGCGAGTACGCCTGCAGCGACTGGCGCTGGCCGCCTGCCTCCAGCCGGCAGTCCAGTCCACCGTCCCGCAGATTCTCACCGCGCACATGAATCTCCGAGCCCCGGCCCAGGCAGCCGGGAGGCTGAATGTGATCGATGCGGCCCTGGCGGGTCGGCGGCTGCTTGCCGGGACTGTCCGGCTCCGCCGGCTGGATCGGCTTGGCCGCCGGCTGGTCACAGTGCTGCTTGTACAGCTTTTCGTACTTCGGCCTGTCCTGCTTGTTGAAATTCGGGGATTTGATCAGCGCCGGGTATTGCTTGCAGAAAACATCCACCTCCTGCTGCGACAATCCACCGCCCTCCATATGACCCAGATAATGCGCGGAAAACACAGCACCCGACGGCATCAGCCAGAATGCCAAAGCCGCACCCGCAACCCGGGAAAGTCCGATGCTTCTCATCACCACCCTGCCCTCCCGCCGGGCCGGCCCCGGCTTCCCAACCCGGAACCCTCCGGCAAATATCGTTCAACCTCACGGCGTCCCGGCCGTTATCCAGTGGTCAATCGATAAGTCGTCGCGCAGCCTTTTGCGGTTCAAAGTTTACAGTAAAGGTCCGGAATACCGGTTCCCGTCAATACCTGCCCGTTTCTAGCCGCCCCGGGATGCCGGATAATCGCGTGTTTCGCGCAGCGATCGCCGGTTGTTCGACTCATCACTCTCCAGAATCTTTCCTTGCGCATCCACCGTCACGCCGATCCAGCCACCGCGAATCACCGAAGATTCTCCTCCACCGCATTCCAGGCAGCTCCAGACCAGCTCCGGGCTGCGGCGAACCGAGGTAGTCAGTCTCAAAGAGCGGCCCGGCGCCATGCCCACAATGGGCAGAGTTACATCAGCCACGAAGAGTTTCATTCCTGAGTACTCCTCACGCGAGAATCTTGCCATGACCTCGGTTGCCAACGATGGACTGACACCGCGATTGGCCACCGTCACATGCAGGTACTTCGGTCCCAGATCACCTTCTTCAGTGCCGTACTCCAGCTCCACGGACTCCACCACCAGGTCAGCCAGGCCGCTTTCCTCCCGAACCCGCTCGTCCTGCGCCGCTGCTTCCCGCGTACGCGCATCCGGAGCCGCACCGGACATGTCGGGCGGAAACTCCCAGGGCCGGAAACTGCTGGTTCCCGGCAGGTACTGCGGTGTCAGCACGGCATACAGCATCAGCGGCACGCTGCCGTCAGGTGCAAACTCGTCCGCGGGAATATCGGCGGAATCACGCGCCACACACAGCAACCGCGCCGACTGGTTGCGACCGAGCGTCAGGGTCCCGGGTATCGCTCCAAGGGGGGACCGGTGACCCGACGTATTCACGCAGTCCACACCTCGGACTACGCCCCATTCATAAAGAATATCGAACGTAAGCGCAGCATCGCGGCGGTTGGCGTTGTAGTCAATGCGATACATGCCCCAGTCATCGCCGCCCCGTTCCTCGACCACCTGCAGGATCAGGTTCTCCATCTCCCGATTGTCTCCCGCGCCACCGGTCCTGCCGGCTACGACATAACCATCGCTGGAAGGCGCGCCCACGTCCCGGACAAGCACATTGTTACCGGGTCTCGGGTCACCGGCGAAAGGCGGCGCCCCGATGGTAGCCCGGAGCACAGCACGGCGGCTGGTGGGCAGCCGATAGTCGGTCCAATATGACTTGAGGCGGGTTTCGCGGAAATCGGCGATACGCACGGTATCGGACCACACCACCTCCCCTTCCTGCCCAGCTCTCGAGTTAGGCGACCCGAGCACCCGAAGCTCGAGTGGCACGGTGGCCGAGGGATCGATGTTTCCGGGAACATCGACGGCCCGGACGAGAATGAGAATCCGGCCGCGGTCCGGTCCGCGCGGCGTAGGCCGCAACTCGTAGACCTCGAGATCCATTCCCTCAACATTTGCAGTGGTGCCTTCCCAGAACACCATGGAAACGAGTGAATTCGATGCGGCGAACCGAACCAGGCTCTCCAACCAGTCGGGCTCGCCGCCATGGTTGACTTCCACCGCATTGGTTTCACCGTCCGGATCGTCCACGACGGCTGCATCCATCGTGCCGTTGTCCACCATCACACAGCCTTTCACAAAATACGTCCGGCCGGCGACCATGGCCGATCTCCGTACTTCGTCGAGCTCGTAGGAACCTCCATGCCTTCCCGACCCCGCGAAGAATCCGTCGGGTCCGCCATCTTCCCACGACGCAGGACCGCCGGCGCAGTCATTCGGCGGAAATGGCGACCCTTCACGGAAACGCAGATGCAAGCCGGTAACGGGATGGCCCGCCACTTGCCCCGGCAAAGCGTCCCATGAGACCGTCATCGGCTCCTCCGGATCCACATCCACCGGCCGCATGCCGTAGGAGGCGTTCACTTTGAGGGTCATGTCCAGACTGGCCAGTCTTGCGCCGGCCGGCGCCGTCGTGTCTCTCAGCGCATCGGGATCTACCTGCACGTCCACATTCGGCTTGCGAACGGCACTGCCAAACACGCCGGTCAGATCCGACCGGGCAACGATACCGTCGTCGCCTGCGGCGGCGACGCATACCAGATTATTGCCTTCGTTGACCTCCGGGATCCCATCATCGATGTCAGCAAAGGCACACCAGAACAGGGTTTTGCCTTCCGGCAGCCTTCCGGGCACGGCCATGGTCATTGAAACGCGCTCGGAGCCACCTGGTTCCGCGACCCGCGTCACCCACTGCCGCCTGTGGGCCAGGACACCACCCGACGCCGGGGACAGAACTGAGCTCATCCGCATCCCCGTCCGGCCGAGGTCACGGTCCACCAGCGCCAACACCAGGCGGTGCCGGCGGTTGCCCGCCCCGCCGCGGCCCCGGTTCGCGACCGAAATCTGAATCGTCTGGGTCTCCCCCGCCCGCAGCTGCCCAACACGTATCTCCGGCACCAGATCGATCTCTTCCGCCTGATCGGCTGTACCCGGGCAGGCCTGCAACCGGAGTCCATTTCGATCTCCCGCCACTTCGCATGCGATCCGGTAGCCCGGGCCGGTCAGCAGTTCGTCCAGCCTGAATCTATACTCTTGCTCCGTACGCGAGTAGGCCTGCAGGGAGAGGCGCTGGCCGTTGGACTCCAGCTGGCAGTTCAGGGCGCCGCGTCGAAGGTCCCGGCCCCGTACCCGGATCTCCGCGCCCCGTTCAGCGCACGACGGGCCGTCAATGCGGTCGATCCGACCCGCGGCCGCTTCAGGTTTGTCAGGCAAATCCGGCTGGGCCGGCTGCGCGGGCGCAGGCTCCGGCGGCTTCAGACAGTGCTGCTTGTACAGCTCTTCGTACTTCGGCCTGTCCTGCTCGTTGAAATTCGGAGATTTGATCAGCGCCGGGTATTGTTTGCAGAAAGCATCCACCTCCTGCTGCGACAATCCGCCGCCCTCCATATGACCCAGATAATGCGCGGAAAACACAGCACCCGACGGAACCAGCCAGAACGCCAAAGCCGCGCCCGCAACCCGGAAAAGTCCACTGCTTCTCATTACCACCCTGCCCTCCCCCCCGGACCGGCCCGGTTTTCCCAACCCGGCGCCCTCCGGCAATTATCGATCAACCTCACGGCATCCCGGCCGTTATCCAGTAGTCAATCGATATGTCGTCGTACGAGTTGTTCCGGTTCAATATTACACCGGTATCATCCAAGGCGCACCCGCAAGGCGCCAACGCGTCGAGAGCGCCCGGGAATGCAGTAATCCGGGAATTGGCCTGTACGCGGGCATCAACATGAGGCAATGTGGATAACCATTAACCGGCAGCGAAAATGATATCCATCTGGACACGTTCGGGCTTCATGCTTGCCTGCATCGCAATACCGGCCGCGGCGACCTTCGGCCAGCAGACCATCGTTCAGCCCCTGTACCAGCTTCCGGTGGAATCGATGACTCCGCAGCATAATCCGGAGCGCGCCCCGCCGACCGACCAGCACGAACCGGCGCAACAGGCTCCGGTTACGACCCACGGGCTCAACTTCGAGCCCGAAGCTCCGGCCGAGCCAGACAAACCCCTGAGCGGCACGACGGACACTGATCAGAAAATCGAAACAGAGCTGCCAACCGAATCGGATCAACGGGGCAGGCCTTCACCCCGGCGGCAGCACAGCGAGCCTCCGCCCATCGACACCAACGCCGAGCTGCTGGTGCGGGCCCTGGACTGGCTGCTGGAAGAACGCGTGGAGTTGATCAACATGAGCCTGGCCGGCCCGGCCAACCGTCTGCTACAGCATGCCGTTGAAACGGCTGTCGAATCCGGCGTACTAATTGTCTCCGCAGCCGGCAACGGCAATCCCGCGTTCCCGGCCGCCTACCCGGGTGTCGTGGCGGTGACCGCGGTGGACAGCCGGGGCCGCGTCTACCGCCAGGCCAATCGTGGGGACTATGTCGATTTCGCCGCGCCCGGCGTGGATGTTTTCCTCGCCGCGCCCTACAACCGGGGCAAGTACTACTCCGGCACTTCCTTCGCCACACCGTTCGTAACTGCCGCACTGGCAGTCCTCATATCGCGCCATCCCGAGGCTGGCTCCGACGCGCTTCTCCGCCAGCTATCGAACACAGCCCGGGACCTCGGCGATCCCGGCCGGGATCCCACCTTCGGCTGGGGGCTCGTCCAGGTGCCGGCCGACTGCACCAGCCTTGCCGCGCGTGAATGACCCTGTATCGAGCGCATGACGACCACAGGGGTAGAGGTCGCCCCCGGTTTACCGGCGCGAAGGTAGTAGGAGGCGAGCCCTCTCGCCGATCAAGGCCTTGATGCAAGCGGTAATCGGCCAGGGGGCTGGCCTCCTGGTCGCATCCCCCCACAGACCTGATCGGCTACAGGGGGCTGGACTCCTACGCCTACGCCGCCTTGCGGTCGCCCGCGGCGAGCTGGCGCAGGACGTACTGCAGGATGCCGCCGTGGTTGTAGTATTCCCACTCCTTCGGGGTGTCGATGCGTACCCGCGCCTGGAACGTCCGCTCGCCGTCGTCGCCGCGCACCTTGACTGTGACTTCCTTGACGCCGGATTCCAGCCCCTCGATGTCGAACTCCTCCTCGCCGCTGAGCGCTTCGCGGTCGCCGCTGCTCTGGAACTGCAGCGGCAGGACCCCCATGCCGATGAGGTTGGAGCGGTGAATGCGTTCGTAGGATTCGGCGATCACGGCGCGCACGCCGAGCAGACGGGTACCCTTGGCGGCCCAGTCCCGCGAGGAGCCGGTGCCATACTCCTTGCCGGCGATCACGATCAGCGGGACGCCGTCCTCCTGGTACTGCATGGAGGCGTCGTAGATGGGCATCTGTTCGCCATCGGGCAGATGGCGGGTCCAGCCGCCCTCCGTCCCCGGCGCCATCTCGTTGCGCAGACGGATGTTGGCGAAGGTACCGCGCATCATGACCTCGTGGTTGCCGCGCCGCGAGCCGTAGGAGTTGAACTGGCCCTGGGATACGCCGTTGTCCAGCAGGTACTTGCCCGCCGGGGAGTCCGCGGCGATGGATCCCGCCGGCGAGATATGATCGGTGGTAATGGAGTCGCCGACCTTCACCAGCACCCGGGCGCCCTTGATCTCCTCCAAGGCCGCCGGCTGCCGCGGCATGCCGTCGAAGAACGGCGGCTTGCGGATATAGGTCGAATCGTCGTCCCAGTCGAACAAGGCCCCCTCCGGGGTCTCGATTTTCCGCCAGCGCTCGTCACCCTTGAACACGTCAGCGTACTTAGATTGAAACATCTCCCGGTCGATGGTGCTGTCGACCACTTTATCGATATCCGCCTTGGCCGGCCAGATGTCCTTCATGTAGATATCGTTGCCGTCTTTATCCTGAGCAATGGGATCCCTGTAGAGGTCGATATTGGTGGTGCCGGCGATGGCATAGGCCACCACCAGCGGCGGCGAGGCCAGGAAGTTCATCTTGACGTCAGGGTGAATCCGGCCCTCGAAGTTGCGGTTGCCGGACAGCACCGAGCAGGCCACCAGCTCGCCGTCGTGGATGGCATCGCTGATCTCCTCCCGCAGGGGGCCAGAGTTGCCGATGCAGGTGGTACAGCCGTAGCCGACAATATCGAAGCCGAGCGCCTCCAGCGGATCCAGCAAATCGGATTTTTCGAGATACTCGGTCACTACCTGAGAGCCCGGCGCCAGGGAGGTCTTGACCCAGGGCTTTACCTTGATGCCCCGGTCCATGGCGTTCTTCGCCAGCAGGCCGGCGCCCACGATGACATCGGGATTCGAAGTGTTGGTGCAGCTGGTGATCGCCGCGATGACCACGTCGCCGTCGGTCAGGGTGAAGGTCTCCCCGTCCATGGTGACCTCCCGCGCGCCATTGAGGTGCGACGCCTGGCCGTCCACGGCGGTGGACCCGCCTTCGTCCTCGAACCGGTCCTTGTCGGCCTCCTTGCGCGCCCCGTCGCTGCGCTCGATCTGCATGTCGTGGATATGGCGGCCGATAACGTCCCGGGATTCACTCAGGGCGATGCGATCCTGGGGCCGCTTCGGACCGGCCACGGACGGTACGACATCGCCTAGGTCCAGCTCCAGCACATCGGTGTAATTCGCTTCCACCGCGCCGGTTTCCCGGAACATGCCCTGCCGGCGGGCGTAGGCCTCCACCAGCGCGATCTGCTCTTCACTGCGCCCGGTCTGGTCCAGGTAATCCAGCGTGGCCTGGTCTACCGGGAATATGCCGACCGTGGCGCCGTACTCGGGGCACATGTTGGAGATCGTGGCCTGGTCGGCGATGGAAAGATGATCCAGGCCGTCGCCGAAAAACTCGACAAAGCTGCCCACCACACCCTTTTCGCGCAGCATCTGGACCACCGTCAGCACCAGGTCCGTGGCGGTGGCGCCTTCCGCCAGCTCACCCACGAGCCGGAAACCGATGACCTGGGGAATGAGCATGGGTATCGGCTGGCCCAGCATGGCGGCCTCCGCCTCGATGCCGCCGACGCCCCAGCCCAGGACGCCGACGCCGTTGATCATGGTGGTATGGGAATCCGTGCCCACCAGGGTGTCGGGGTAGGCCTGCCGGGTCCCGTCCACGGATTTGTTGAAGACCACCTGGGCCAGGTACTCGAGGTTCACCTGGTGCACGATCCCGGTGGCGGGCGGCACCACGCTGAAATTCTTGAATGCCCCCTGGCCCCAGCGCAGGAACTGGTAGCGCTCCTTGTTGCGCTTGTACTCCAGGGCCGCGTTCAGGTCGAGCGCCTTGCCGCTGCCGTAATGGTCCACCATGACCGAGTGATCGATCACCAGGTCCGCCTGGGACAGCGGATTGATCAGGTCCGGATCAGCGTCCAGTTTCTTCATCGCCTCGCGCATCGTCGCCAGGTCCACCACCGCCGGCACCCCGGTGAAGTCCTGCAGCAGCACCCGCGCCGGGGTGAAGGCAATCTCCCGGCTCGGCTCAGCCTTGGGATCCCAGCCCGCCAGGGCCTCGATGTCCTCGCGCGTCACGCTCTCCCCGTCCTCGTGCCGGAGCAGGTTCTCCAGGAGAATTTTCAGGGAGTACGGCAGCTTGTCCAGGTCAAACTGCTCGGACAGGACATCCAGGGCATGGATTTCGTAGGACTTGCCGCCGACTTCCAGGGTAGTGCGCGCGTCGAAACTGTTCATCAGGTATCAGGTCTCCGTTCGTAGAATGGGCTGCAGCCGGGCCGCTGCAGAGTCCGGGGGCGCCCGGGGGGCGCGGCCCGCCCGGATTGACGTTATTCTACCAAATCCGGCGGGTTCTTTTCAGGAACCGGGCCATTGAACCCCTTTTTCGCACTCGCGGCGCCTCTCCCGAACGCCCCGTCCCGGCGGCGGCTCGAACAGCCGCGCCCGGGCCTTGTATACTCGAATCCATAAACACAAGACGGCCGGCCGCCGGCCGACACAGCAGCGAGGTCATGCCATGGGAGACTACCAAGCCGTTTACGACCGCTCCATCGAGGATCCGGAAGGGTTCTGGGGAGAAGTCGCCGAAGACATTCACTGGTATCGCAAATGGGACAAGGTCCTCGACGATTCCAACGCGCCGTTCTACAAGTGGTTCACCGGCGGCGAGCTGAACACCTGCTACAACGCCGTGGACCTGCACGTGGACAACGGCCGCGGCGACCAGGCGGCGTTGATTTATGACAGCCCGGTCACCGACTCCAAGCGCACCATTACCTACTCCGGGCTGAAGGACGAGGTGGCGGCGTTCGCCGGCGCCCTGCGGACCCAGGGCGTGGCGAAAGGCGACCGGGTGATCATCTACATGCCCATGGTCCCCGAGGCCGTGATCGCCATGCTCGCCTGCGCCCGGCTCGGCGCCGTGCATTCCGTGGTGTTCGGCGGTTTCGCGTCCAACGAGCTGGCCACCCGCATCGACGACGCCCGGCCGAAGGTCCTGGTGTCAGCGTCCTGCGGCATCGAGCCCGGGCGGGTGGTGGAATACAAGCCGCTGCTGGACGGCGCCATAGAGAAGGCGAAGCACAAGCCGGACCGCTGCATCATACTGCAGCGCCCGCAGAAACCGGCTGCCATGGGAGACCGGGACATCGACTGGAAGCAGGCGGCGTCGGAGAGCGAGCCCGCCGAGTGCGTGGCGGTGGCCGCCACCGACCCGCTCTATGTCCTGTATACCTCCGGCACCACCGGGCAGCCCAAGGGCGTGGTCCGCGACAACGGCGGCCACGCCGTGGCCCTGAAATGGAGCATGAAGAACATCTACGACACGGACGCCGGCGACGTCTTCTGGGCCGCGTCCGACGTCGGCTGGGTGGTGGGGCACTCGTACATCGTCTATGCGCCGCTGCTCAAGGGCTGCACGACGGTGATGTTCGAGGGCAAGCCCGTGGGCACGCCGGACGCCGGCGCTTTCTGGCGGGTCATCGCCGAGCACGAGGTGTCGGTCATGTTCACCGCCCCCACGGCGTTCCGGGCCATCAAAAAAGAGGATCCCCGCGGCGAATACATGAAGAAGTACGACCTGTCGAAATTCAAGACCCTGTTCCTGGCCGGGGAGCGCTGCGATCCGGACACCCTGAACTGGGCGCAGGACATGCTCGAGGTGCCCGTCATCGACCACTGGTGGCAGACCGAAAGCGGCTGGCCCATCGCCGCCAACTGCATGGGCATCGAGCGCTTCGAAATCAAGCCCGGGTCGCCCACCAAGCCGGTGCCGGGCTACGACGTGCGCATACTGGGGGAATCCGGCAAGGAAGTCGCACCGGGGGACATGGGCGCCATCACCGTCAAACTGCCGCTTCCGCCGGGCACCTTCCCCACGCTCTGGAACAACGACGAACGCTACAGGGAATCCTACATGGCCCGCTTCCCGGGCTACTATCTCACGGGCGACGCCGGGTACAAGGACGAGGACGACTACCTTTGGATCATGAGCCGCATCGACGACGTCATCAATGTCGCCGGCCACCGGTTGTCCACCGGCGCCATGGAGGAAGTGCTCGCTTCCCATCCCGATGTCGCCGAGTGCGCCGTGCTGGGGGCGGCGGACGAAATGAAAGGCCAGCTGCCGCTGGGGCTGGTGGTGCTCAAGGCCGGCGTCGAGCGCGACGACACGGAAATCGTCCGCGAGCTGGTAGCGCTGGTGCGCGAGGAGATCGGGCCCGTGGCCGCCTTCAAGCAGGCGGCCGTGGTGCAGCGGCTGCCCAAAACCCGTTCCGGCAAGGTCCTGCGCGGCACCATGCGCAAAATCGCCGACGGCCAGACCTACTCGACCCCGGCCACCATCGACGACCCGGCGATCCTGGACGAAATCGCCGATTCACTGCGGAAACTGGGCTATCCCAAGAAGGGATAACAGAGTTCGCCGGCACCGCCGGAATGCGCTTGCCGGTCCGGTGGAAACGGAGTACTTTGCGCAACGCATCCCACGGCTGGCGGCTTCCCCGGTTGCCGCTGACGCAACCGGGCGGGAAACGGCCGCCCGGCTCCACGGATGTAGCCCCTGATCCAGGTGGATCGTTTCCCACCCCTTCAGGAATGCGTCTCAACCTGTTGTGAGCCGTGGCGGCGCGATTCGCCGCACGTTCCCTAAGACCTGCCCGGTGAAGCCGCCCTGACCATATCCCTGGAGGGTTTCGTCGAGCACCGGTGAGCATGACGGGGTGAGGAATCGCCCCTCAGCGCGGCACGGATGCCGCAAGCTGATCCAGGGCCGCCTGCACGCCACCCGGCCGGTACGGTATCCCGGACAGGGCCAGGCCCATCTCGACGCCGGACAGGGTACCGGCCAGCATCAGGTCATTGAAATGGCCGAGGTGGCCGATGCGGAACACTTTTCCCGCCCAGCGTCCGAGGCCGGTGCCGAGGGACATATCGAAGTTGTCGAGAATGATCCGCCGCAAACCGTCGGCATCATAACCGTCGGGAACGAGCACCGCGGTCAGCACGCCGCTGTATTCAGCCGGGTTCCGGCACAGCACTTCCAAGCCCCAGGCCTCGACGGCCAGGCGTGCCGCCCGCCCGTGGCGCTCGTGGCGCGCGAATACCCGGTCGAGACCTTCCTCGTGGAGCATTTCCATAGACGCCCGCAGGCCATAGAGCAGGTTGGTGGCCGGGGTATACGGAAAGAAGCCCTTTTCGTTCGCCGCCAGCATGTCATCCCAGTGCCAGTAGGATTTCGGCAGACGTGACTGGCGACCCGCCGCCCGCGCCTTCGGCGACACCGCGTTGAAGGACAGACCGGGCGGCAGCATCAGTCCTTTCTGCGAACCCGCGATCGCAACGTCCACGCCCCAATCGTCCATGCGAAAGTCCACCGACCCCAGGGACGAAATGGTGTCCACCATCAACAGCGCCGGGTGCGCGGCGTTGTCGATGGCACGGCGCACCGCCGGTATGCGACTCAACACGCCGGTGGAGGTTTCATTATGCACGACGCACACGGCCTTGATGCCGCGCCCGCTGTCCTCGGCGAGCCTTGCCTCGATGGCTTCGGAGTCGGCGCCGGTTCGCCAGTCCGTCGGCAGCTGCTCGGATTCGACGCCCAAACGGAGGGCAAGGCGGTGCCACAGGGTCGCGAAGTGTCCGGTATCGGCCACCAGTATCCGGTCTCCGGGGGACAGGGTATTGACCAGCGCGGCTTCCCAGGCGCCGGTGCCCGACGCCGGATAGACGATCACCGGATGCCCGGTCCGGAAGACGCCGCGCAGGCCGTTCAGCACCTCGCGGACCAGGGCGCTGAACTCCGGGCCCCGGTGGTCAATGGTGGGCCCGTCCATGGCGCGCAGCACGCGGTCCGGCACATTGGACGGACCCGGAATCTGGAGAAAATGTCGGCCGCTATGGGCGGTCATGCCCTCACATGAACGCCTGGATGCCTGTCTGGGACCGGCCCAGGATCAAGGCGTGGATATCGTGGGTGCCCTCGTAGGTGTTCACGGTCTCGAGATTCATCACATGCCGGATCACGTGGTACTCGTCGGCGATGCCATTGGCGCCGTGCATGTCCCGGGCGGTGCGCGCGATGTCCAGCGCCTTGCCGCAGTTATTGCGCTTGAGCATGGAAATCGCTTCCGGGGCGGCCTCCCCGGCGTCGACCAGGCGCCCCAGCCGCAGCACGCCGCTCAAGCCGAGGGCAATTTCCGTCTGCATGTCGGCGAGCTTCTTCTGGATCAGCTGGTTCGCCGCCAGCGGCCGACCGAACTGCTTGCGGTCCAATACGTACTGGCGCGCGGCGTGCCAGCAGAACTCGGCGGCGCCCATGACACCCCATGCGATGCCGTAGCGCGCGCGGTTCAGGCACCCGAACGGGCCCTTGAGGCCGGAGACGTTGGGAAGCAGATTCTCTTCCGGCACGAAGACGTCCTTCATCACGATCTCGCCGGTGATTGAGGCCCGCAGCGAGAATTTTCCCTCGATGGGATTGCTGCTCAGGCCTTCCATGCCCTTTTCCAGCACGAATCCCCGTATGGTGTCGTCATCCGTTTTCGCCCACACCACGAACACGTCGGCAATCGGCGCATTGGTGATCCAGGTTTTGCTGCCGTTCAGCACGTAGCCGCCTTCCGCCGGCGCGGCCCGGGTTTTCATACCCCCGGGATCGGAGCCGTGGTCCGGTTCCGTCAGGCCGAAACAACCGATCCACTCCGCGCTCGCGAGCCTGGGCAGGTAGCGCTCACGCTGGGCTTCCGTGCCGTAGGCGTGTATCGGGTGCATCACCAGGGAAGACTGCACGCTCATCGCCGACCGGTAGCCGGAGTCCACCCGCTCCACTTCACGGGCAATGAGACCGTAGGCGACGTAGCTCGCGCCGGCACCGCCGTACTGCTCCGGCAGCGTGGGTCCGAGGAAGCCGAGCCCGGCCATCTCGTTCATGATTTCCCGATCGAAGTGCTCGGCGCGGTTGGCTTCCAACACCCGCGGCATCAGGCTGGACTGGCAGTATTCCCGGGCGCTGTCGCTGATCAGGCGCTCCTCATCGTTGAGCTCCTGCTGGAACAGGAGCGGATCGTCCCACTGGAACCTCGCACCCACCCCCGGCCTGGATTCGGATCGGGACGATTCGGAATTCGACGACATGACATACTCCCGGTGGAATTGATGATTAGCATACCAGCTCAGTTGCCGCCCGCTGCCGGAAACCGGCCCGGCGGCCACCGTAGTATCCGTAATCACCGCCGGGGCATCAACCGACGCGCTCCTGAATCGTTATCGCTGGCATGAACGAAAAACATCAGCAATCAAACACATCCGGCGACCGGCCCCCCAAGCCTCGCAAGCGCCGCCGCTACCCCTGGATACTTCTGGGCGTACTGGTGGTGCTGCTCGCCATGGTGGCGGCGGCACCGTCCCTGCTTTCCTCGCCCCCGCTGCGAAACGCGGTCCTGAACTGGTACAACCAGTCGATCCCGGGATCCATGAGCGTCGAAGAGCTCTCTCTGTCCTGGCTCGGGGGACAGTCCGCCCGGAACGTGGCGATCAACGATTCGCAGGGAGCAGGAATACTAAAGCTGGACGAGCTCACCACGGACCTGTCCCTGCTCGACGCGCTGCGGCGCCGGCTCTCCCTGGGCCGGACGGTGCTGACCGGGCTGGATATCGACCTTCACATCGGCGAGGACGGCACGGACAACCTGACCGCGGCGCTGGGTGGCGGGGAACCCGCCACCGGTGCTGCGGGCGGCGGCCCGGTGGTTCCGCTCACGGGCAACATGGCGCTCGTGGACGGCCGGATTGCGCTGGCGGCGCCGGGGATCGACCCCGTCGCCCTGGAAAACCTGGCCGGCGATATCAGCATGGCGGACCCGGACGCCCCCATCACGATCCGCTTCAGCGGCAACAGCCGGCAGGGGGAGCTCCAGGGCACCATCAACCTGGAAGGACAGATCAATAACCTGTTCAGCGATGGCAGGCTGACCCCCGAAACGGCGACCGCCAGCATCGACGCCGGGATCGAGGATCTGCCCGTCGACGCCCTGGACCGGATGCTGGGGTATCGCGGAATGCTGAGCGCCGCACTGGGGGACAGGACGAGTGTCCACATCAATGTGGACGGCGATGCGGCGCATCAGGACGTATCCATCGACGCCACGAGCCCCAACGCGCAGCTGAGGCTCTCAGGCGCTATCGCCGAGGGGCGGTTCCGGCTGCGCAAGCCTGCCTCCGCCCGGCTCTCCGTCACGCCCGGGCTCGTGGATGTGGTCGGCGGGCCGGGGCCCGGTGCACCACCGGCCCGGCTGGCAGCGCCGGTGCCGCTGCAGCTGGAAGTCGAGAGCCTGGACCTCCCCCTGGATGACTTTTCCGCCGCGGGCGTCGCACTGAAAGCCTCGCTGTCCGCGGGCGACGTGGTGCGTCTCAGCGATATCGAGAATGTCGGGGAACTGAACATCAACGACCTGCGCCTGCAGATTGACAGCCCGGAGCTGGGCGACCAGGTGCGGCTCTCGCTGGCCGGCAAGCCGGTCTCGCGGGACGGTGCAGGCGACCTGACCGTCGACGCGAACATCCGACATCTTCTCGACGATGCGGGCAATTTCCGGCTCGACGGGAGCACGGTCGAGGCGACATCATCCATCGCCGGCCTGCCGACAAGCCTGGTCGACAGCGCGCTCCAGCAGAACGGCCTGCTGGTCGACGCCCTGGGGGACACGTTCGGCCTGACGCTGAACGCCGACACCGATCCGGAAGGCCGCTTCAAAATAACCGGAAGCGTGGACACCGACCGATTGCGGACCGGGACGATGGCGCTTCACCTCGACGACGGGATCGTCCTGGCACGGCCCGCCCAGCTCCAGTTTGCAGCAAGCCCGCAGCTGTGGCGGCGGCTCCTCGGCGAGGAGGCCGGCTATCAACTCTCTCAGAGCACGGAATGGACCGTCGATATCCAAACTCTGCGTATACCGGTGCCGGCGGGCGGTTCAGAGCCGTTTCAACCCGGCGCGGTACGTCTGGAGGCCTCGGCTTCTTCGCCGTCCCTGTCCCTCGTCGAGCCCGGGACATCCGGGTCCATCCGGTTGGAGAGTCCGCGCGTCGCCATTGCCGCCGGCAGCGGCCTGGGTGAGTTTGAATTCACCGCCCGCACGGACGTGGTGCAGCCGGACGGCATGCTGGAATCCCTGGATGCCTCGCCGCTCCGGGTCGGCATCGAGGGCAGGACGGGACTGAACGGGGACGCGTCCATGAAGGCAATCACCAGCGTGCTCGAGGCATCGGGGAAGGGCGTGGACATCAGCCTGAGCACGGTCGTGGAGGAAAACCTGTCGCGATTGACGCTGACCGAACCGTCTCCGTTCACGTTGACCCTGACCCCGGCCATGGTGGCGGCGTGGCAGGACGATGCGGCACCCGCGGTGGCGCTGGAGCGGAACGCCGCGATCCGGGGCACCCTGGACCGCCTGACCCTACCGCTGTCGCCTTTTGAATTCACCGGTCTCGATGCGAGCGGCAAGGCTGGCCTGGGCGGAGCCGGACCGGACGCCGTCGGCCTCGTTTCACCCGGCGGCGCCGTGACCCGGCTCGACGACACCCGCGTCGCATTCGATTTCACGGGCGGGGACGGCGGCCGCAGCCAGTTCGAGCTCACCGCAGGCGTTCGATCCGATAGCGGCGAGTCGGGGAACGCCGCTGTCGAAGCATCCGCCACCAACCTGATGAATGCCGACGGCCAGCTTTCCGGCACGACGATGAGCCTCGACCTGTCCGGCACCCTGGAACAGCTTCCGGTCGCCCTCCTGGACCAGGTCCTGGCCATGGAAGAAACGGCGAGCGCAACGCTGGGGCCCACCACCGATATCGAGCTCAGCGCCCGGCTCGACGCCATGCGGGGCCCCGTCTCGCTCAGCCTGACTGCGCCGAACGCCAGCGCGGACATCAAGGCGCGGCTGGGAGACCAGGGCCTGACGCTGTCGGAACCGCTGGTAGCCCAGGTGGCGCCAACCCCGGAGTTCGGCAGCCAGGTGCTCGCGAAAGTCCACCCGATCTTCGAAACCACCCAGCGCGCCGAACGGCCCATACGCTTGGAAATACCCGCCGAGGGTGTGCTGATTCCGGTGGAAAACTACGATTTCAGCCGTATCACCGTGCCGGTGATGACCCTGGATTTCGGGAAAATCATCCTGAAAAGCGGCTGGATGCTGCGCGGCATCGTGGAGCTCGGGCAGCGGTTCGGGAAGCTGGACAGCGTCGAGCGGGAAGAGCTCGAAGCCTGGTTCACTCCCGGGGTGATGGAGGTCAGGGACGGGCGGGTCCTCTACACACGGCGGCTGGACGTGCTGCTCGCCGAGAAGCTGCACCTTGCCACCTGGGGCAGCGCCGATGTGAGCGGCGATCGCTCGGATCTCACCCTGGCATTCATGCCGGGCACCATGGAGCGGGTGTTCAGCATCACCGTCGCCGGCGACGATGCCCTGCATGTGCCGATAACGGGCCCGCTGTCCAGCCCCGGCATCGATTTCAGGAAGGCGGGCGCCGACTTGGCGCGGCTGCGGGCCCGGGAGGAAGTATCGGGGGAGAACCCGCTCGCGGGCGCCCTGCTGGGCGCAGTCACCGGCCGGGGCGGCGGCGGCGCGATCCCCCCCGCCTCGGTCACGCCCCTGCCCTGGGCCGAGCAGCTCGAGGCGCTGGACGCCGCCGCCGAAGCGCAGCGGGAATCGGACGGGGTACAGGAACCGGCACAGCCTCGACAGGAAGCGGAGCAGCCAGCGGAAAAGAAACCCAGCACCGAGGAGCAGGTGATCAGGGGAATTATCGACATATTCGGCGGCAAGAAAGACGAATAGCCACAGGCCGGGGCCCTGCTCCGCCGCTTTGCGGCTGAAGAGTGCGATCATGTGCGGCTACATCGAGGTTGCCCGCCGGGGGAATGTCCGATTAAATCCGGGTAAATCAACGACGCGCGACCGGACCGGAAACGCCAATCATGCAACGCGAGATCGTTCTGTCGGTGATCGCCGACGACCACCCGGGAATCGTACAGTCGCTGGCGGAGACCATCGCCGGCCACGGCGGCAACTGGCTCGACAGCAGCATGTCGCACCTGAGCGGCAAGTTCGCCGGTATCGTGCTGCTGGAGGTATCCGGGGAACGGGAACGGGAGCTGGAGGACGCGCTTCGATCCCTGGACCGGAGCGGCCTGCACGTCGCCTTCGAGCGGACGGCCTCTTCCGGCACGCAACCCTTTCACTACGTGATGGTCAGCATCGTCGCGAACGACCGGCCCGGAATCGTCGGGGAGATTTCCGACCTCCTCGCCAGGCACGATATCAACATCGAGTCTCTCACCACATCCGTGGCGGACACCCCCATGTCCAGCGGCCATCTGTTCAAGGCGCGGTTTCAGGCCAACCTGCCGGAAAACATGAGCTATGACGACCTGCAGCGGGTGCTCGAATCGGCGTCGGATGATCTCATGGTGGAGCTGGATGGACACCCGTGGTCCGAGCAGCCGCCGTACTGAAGGTTCCCGGCGGCGTCAGGTACCCGTTCGCCCCAGCGGCAGCAGAACCAGCGGCTCGACGTCTAGGCCGAGACATCCCCTGACGGCGTCATCGTCGAACCCGCCGACGAACACACTGCCCAGCTGCAGCTCGGCGGCCTGGATCGCGATACTCTGCGCCGCGGCGCCGGCTTCCATGTAGATGTAGCGACGGCCGCGCCTGCCATCCGGTGGCTGATCGGCGAACTCCTGCTCAGTTCGCGCCACGTCGCCGGCGATGATGATCAGCGCCGCACAGAATCTCACCCAGGGTTGGTCCTCCAGTGCGGCGCGGTAAAGGGGCGGCCGCAGGTCGCCGTGGCCGACCGCTTCCAGGGCGTTGGTCCGCGGCTCGTACATGTAGAGTCCCTGTTCCATGCCGGAAACCTCGCCAGCCGCCAGGTACAGCGTCAGCGGGCTCAGGGCATGGGGCGAAGGTACGGTATGCTTGCCGGAGCTGTGGCTGATGCCCTGGCCGGCCCAGAACAACCGGGCCAGCTCCTCGAGAGTCAGGGCGCCGTCGACGTACTCGCGCACCGAACGGCGATTCATCAATAACGCGGCGAAGCCCTCCGACGCGCCGGGCGCGGGCAACTGGATGCGGGAAGTCAATGCTTTACCTTGAACTGAAAGCGGGTTCGTATTCGAATATACAGAATCAACGGAAAACACTACAACTCGTATGACCACCGATAATCCGGCCGATGAACTGATACGCGCCAGCGCCTGTGTGGAGATTGACGACCGGTGTGCCGAGGCCATCCGACAAGCCTGCCGCCGGCAGCGCGACTGGAGCCGGACTATTCGCGAAGCCGAGCTGCACGGCATGGCGCCCTGGCTCCACAAGCGTATCGGGGACGCCGACGCCGGGATACCGGAGGATATCGGCAGAAAGCTTTCCGCGCTGGCATTCCGCCATGCGGATGCAATCCGGATCAGAACCCGGGCGCTGCTTGAGATTACAGAACAGCTCCGCCTGCAGGGCATCGACATGCTGGTCCTGAAAGGCGCGGCGCTCGCCCATATCGTCTACGAACGGCCGGGGCTACGGCCCATGAGTGACATAGACGTGCTGGTGAGTCCCGACCAGCTCCACCGGGCGTCGACCATCGTGTCGGAGCTCGGCTACCAGACCGCCAGCGGTCCGCGCCCACCCGACGACCACCATCACCTGCCGACGGTCTCACGGACCATCGACCGGCTGCTGGTCAGCATAGAGATTCACCACGACGCCCTGGCGCCGGACAACATCGGGTCGATCCGCGGGGACGCACTGACCGAGCCGGCGCGCGCATTCATCGTAAACGATGCAACGCTCCATACGCTCGGGCATATCGACATGCTGCGCCACCTGTGCCGCCACGCCCTGGAGCCTCGTGAATCGATGAAGATCGGATCGGCCCTGGACATCATGCTTTACGCCTCGCACTACGCCGGGGACATCGACTGGCCCCGGCTGAAGGGGGAATTTCCCGAGGTGATCAACATGCTGCAGCTTCTGGGCCACCTGGTGCCCCGCCCCGCGGGACTGGAGCCGTACGTTCCCGCAACGGCCCCCGCCGCACCCGGGGGCGTCGGCGTGGGGATGATCCCCCTTTCCAGGCTGCGGCACCGCAAGGACCGGACCGCGAAGCTGTTCAACCCCTCGGACTGGTGGCTGCGCGGCTTCTACAATGTCCCGCCGGGGCGCTCCCTGGCCTATACCAAGGCGGTGCGCCACCCCGCGCGGATACTGTTCTGGCTCTGGCGGCGCATGGGAAAAGCAGGCCATTGAGCTTCTGTTTACAGGGATCCTGAGGTATATTTCCCACACGTTCAAAAAACAACGGCAGGCCATGAACTCCGAAGCAATCCCACACGCCAACACCGAATTCAGTCTTGAGGAAATCGACGACGAGCTGCTGCTATACCACCCGGCCAAGACCAAGGCGGTGTATCTGAACGAAACCGCTGCCCTGGTATGGCAATTGTGCGACAGCAAGCGCTCGGTCGCCGAAATCGTCTCGCTTCTCCAGGAGAACTATCCCGAATCCGAAACCATCCAGTCGGATGTTGAACAAACTCTGCAGCAGCTCGCGGACAACGGTGCCGTCGACCTGGAAAGCGGTCAATGAGAACCCACTACGTCTCATTCGCCGACAACTCCGTTGCCATAAAGTACGACGAAAAGACCCACCAGTCGCTGCTGGACTATCTTTTCGGCGACCTGGAAAGCACGGAGACCACCCGACCGCTGAGCCGTATGCGGATTCTTCCGGCGGACGAAGCACACAAGACCCGCCTGGAACAGGACGGCAGCAAGCTGTACTCGGGAGACTGCCGCACCACCCTGGCGAGAACCCTGGTGGAAAAGACGCTGTACGCCCTGGTGGACAAGGACGACAGCGGACTGGCGTTCCACGCTGCGGCCGTATGCTCGGGCAATACCGGCGTGATGATCCCCGGCCACAGCGGAGCCGGCAAGAGCACCCTGGCGGTGTGGCTGGCAACCCGTGGCTTCAACTACCTTACCGACGAGCTGGTGCACATACCGCTCGGCACGAGCCGGATCGAGGCGTTTACACGGCCGATCAACCTGAAGCAGAACGGCTGCCGCATGCTCGAGGAGGAATTCGACATCCGCGATGCGGAAGACCGGATTCTGACCAACAAGCGGCTCTCGATAGTACCCCACCGGCTGCTGAACCCCCGACACCAGAAGCTGACGCCGGAGATTTCCTTCATCCTGTTTCCCAGGCTGATATCCGAAGGCGAGCATCGGCTCGAACCCCTGTCGAAAGCCCAGGCGGGGTTGAAGCTGGTGGAATGCCTGGTCAACGGCCGGAACATTCCGAATCACGGCTTCGACCAGGTCAGCCGGATCGTGCGCGACGTGCCCGCCTACGTACTTCACTACACGGGTTTCCGCACACTGCCCGGTCTGCTCCGTGAAATTCTTCCGCAGGTTTCCTCCCAGGCCTGACCGTTCGACCATTGCCCGGCCACCGGCAATCGACAACCCGGGGTTTCCTGCTTACCCGCACCGGCGATGCCGGGCGGGTGCTGCTGCACTGCGAATCGGACATACCGGCGGCGACCGCCGGCGTAGAGACCGTGTCCTGCAAAAGCGAACGCGATCTGCTATCGCGATTCATCGAGAACGTTCAGGAACTGGACCCGGACGTCCTGATCGGCTGGAACGTCATCGACTTCGACCTGGCCGTGCTCCAGGAGCGTTGCCGCGAGCTTGGCATGACGCTCGACCTGGGCCGTGGACGCGGCACGGCACGAATCATCCGCCGGGGCGAATCCAATGCGGGCGCCGTCGCCCGGATTCCCGGCCGCGTGGTGCTGGACGGGATCGAGTGCCTGCGCGCGGCATTCTGGGTTTTCGAGAGCTATTCGCTGGAATCCGTTGCCCAGGAGCTCCTCGGGCGGGGCAAGGCCATCGCCGCCTCCGATGACAAGGCCGCCGAGATCACCCGGCTGTTCAACGAGGACCCGGCGGCGCTGGCCTGCTACAACATGGAGGACTGCCGCCTGGTGCTGGATGTTTTCGCAGCCGCCAACCTCCTGGATTTCGTAGTGGAGCGTACACGACTGACCGGTCTGGCCATGGGCAGGCAGGGCGGATCCGTGGCGGCGTTCGACTACCTCTACCTCCCCCGCCTGCATCGCCGCGGCCGGGTGGCGCCGAGCCTCACCGCAAAAGCCTACCCGGACAGCAGCCCGGGGGGCTACGTCCTGGACTCCGTTCCGGGCATCCACGAGAACGTCGCCCTGATGGACTTCAAGAGCCTGTACCCCAGCATCATCAGGACGTTCCGGATCGATCCGCTGGGCCTCGCCCGGCCGGGCGAAGACCCTGTTCCCGGTTTCCTGGGGGCCGCATTCTCGCGCACGGACAGCATCCTGCCGTCCATCATCGAGGAGCTATGGCAGCGCCGCGACAAGGCGAAACAGGAAGGCAATCAACCCCTCGCCCAGGCCGTCAAGATCCTGATGAATTCTTTTTACGGCGTGCTCGGCACGGACGGCTGCCGCTTCTACGACCCGAAACTGGGCAGCAGCATCACCCGCCGCGGACAGGAGATCATACAAACCTCGCGACAATGGATCGAGGAACAGGGATTCAGGGTCATCTACGGCGACACCGATTCTCTCTTCGTCCTGCTGCACGACGACGGCGTCTCCGCCGCGGACCGGGCTCACGAGCTGGTGGCGGGATTGAACGAACGATGGTCCGAAACGATACGGCGGCAATACCGCCTGCCCAGCTACCTGGAGGTGGAACTGGAGACGGTGTTTACGAAGTTCTTCATGCCTCGGATCCGCGGCCGGGAGGCCGGCAGCAAAAAACGGTACGCCGGCCTGGCCGGAAACGACGGCCAGGCTCTGGTCATCAAGGGTCTGGAGGCGGTACGCTCGGACTGGACCGACTTGGCGAGGCACTTTCAGCGGGAGCTGCTGCAGGCGGTCTTCCGGGAACAGGACGTGGAGCCCTTGATCCGCCGGTACGTCGATCTCGTACGGTCCGCCGACGGTCGCTCGCGGCTGGTTTACCGCAAGCGCCTCAGGCGACCTGTCGATGCCTACCGCAAGAACATTCCGCCCCATGTCAGGGCCGCACGCCAGCTGGACAGTCCCGGCACCGAGGTCCGGGTACTGTATGACCACGGCGGGGCCGCAGCCGGTGGAAAAACTTTCGGCTCCCCTGGACTTCGACCACTATGTCGATCGCCAGATCAAGCCCGTCGCCGACTCCGTCCTCCCCTTCATCGGACTGGATTTCGACGCCATTATCGGCGGCCAGAGGGATTTTTTTCAATGAAGTACCCTGAGCTCATTACCATGAGCACCACCACGGCGAGCCCCGCTCAGTGATGCGCATCGTTCTTTTGATCCCCGTCGCCGGATTGCTGCTGCTCGCGGCGGTCTATCTGCTCACGCCGCGGGCCATACTCGACATGGAACCGCCGGAGCGGGGATACACCGACGTCCATGCCCATATCGGGGGCATCGGCGCCGGAGGCAGCGGCGTATACGTTCATCCGGATCTCGCCGACAGCTTCAAGTTTGGTTTCTATCTTCGCTGGCTGGGCGTGAGCCGGGAGGAGCTCGACCGTCACGGCGACGCGCGGGTCGCCGAACGGTTGAACCGGGCGATCGTGGAATCCAGGTACGTCGCACGCGCCGTCATCCCGGCGCTGGACGGCGTCGTACGCGAAGACGCCATCGACCGCGCCGCGACCCAGTTGTACATTCCGAATGAGTTCACCGCCCGGATGGCCGAACGCTACGGCAACCTGGAGTTCGGTGCCAGCGTCCACCCCGACCGCTCGGACTGGCGGCAGCGTCTGTTGGACGCCCAACGCAGGGGGGCGGTGCTGGTAAGGTGGTTCCCTGCGGTGATGGACATCGACCCGTCCGACAGGCGCCATATTGACTATTATCGAACACTGGTTGAACTGGATCTTCCCCTGCTGGTTCATGTCGGCCGGCAGAAGCTCTTCAGCGAAATCCGGAGCGCACTCGGCGATCCGGAAAAGCTCACTCTGCCCCTGGAGCGGGGCGTCACAGTCATCGCCACCCATCTTGGCACCACGGGCAGCTACGAAGGCGAAGCCAGCCACGAAAGGCTGCTGGGCATGCTTGCTGACCATCCGCGCCTGTACACGGACATCGCCGGCCTGACGCAGCTCAACAGAGTCGGGTACCTCGTCAATGCCCTGGAGCGGCCCGTCGTCGCAGACCGGATGCTGTACGGATCGGGCTGGCCCCTCCAGTTCTTTCCGCTGGTGTCACCGTTGTATCACTGGCCCGACGTCGACCTGGGCACCGTCAAGACCATCCAGTTGATGGAAAACAGGCTGGACCGGGATATCGCACTGAAAAAAGCCCTCGGTGTACAGCACGGGGTATTCGAGCGTTCCGGCCGGCTGCTGACGCGCTGATCCCTCCGTTCCCCCGGAACCGGCGGTCTATTGACACCGGTAACGGCGCGCATATCTAATAGTTGATCCGATATACGACCGATGTCCGCGCGGACCCCTGATTTACCCAGCGACAAATATTGACCTATTCAGCCGGCACTGTGCGGCGGACAAACGAAGCCCGTAGGAGGTCGGCCCCTGCCGATGGGCCATTGCCCGAAGCCTCAATCGGCGAGGGGGCTCGCCTCCTGCTCTTTTGGCGACCCGCGCGCATGCGTTTCCCCTTCTCCGTCTGAATCAACGGCCACCAGTATTTCCGACCTATGTCTCCGAACCAGATCGATTATCGCGACAATACCATCACTGTCGACGCCGACTATGTGCAACCGGCTACCGCCGGCTTCCACCTGATGATCGAGAACGGGCACGCCGCGTTTTTCGACACGGGCACGACCCCGTCCCTCCCAAACGCCGTCGCCGCGCTGCGGGAACGCGGTTTGTCGAACGAGGACGTCCAGTACGTGATCCCCACCCATGTGCACCTCGACCATGCCGGCGGCGCCGGGGCGATGATGCGCGCCTTCCCCAACGCCCGCATGATCGTTCATCCGCGCGGCGCGAGGCATATGATCGATCCCGCGAAACTGTGGCAGGGAACCGTGGGCGTTTATGGCGAGGAACGCGCCGCACTGCTCTACGGGGAAGTGGTGCCGGTTCCCGAGGAGCGGATAACCATCGCCGAGGACAATGCTGAAATCGACTTCCAGGGCCGCAGCCTGTTGTTCATCGATACACCGGGACATGCACGCCACCATTTCTGCGTCGTCGACCGGGACCGCCGGGCGGTCTTCGCCGGCGATATGCTGGGGATCTCCTATCGCGTATTCGACAGCGACCGCGGGCCGTTCGTGTTTCCATCCACGACTCCCGTCCAGTTCGAGCCCGATGCGTTGCACGAATCGCTCCAGCGTATAGAAGCGCTTCAGCTCCGGTTCGCCTACATCGCGCATTTCGGGCGTATCGAGCTGAACCCGTCGATTTTCCGAGCGCTGCACGAGCGCGTCGACCGTTTCGTGGACATCGCCCTGCAGGTGGAGAACGAGCCGGCGCGCGAATCGGTATTGACCGACCGGCTGGCCAAGTACCTGTTCAGCGAGGTGAAGAGCCACGGCTCCGCCATCGCCGACGACAAGATCCGCATGAACCTGGCCATGGACGTCAAGCTGAATGCCCAGGGCATCGATGTCTGGCTCGAGCGTCGAAAGGGCTGACGCCCGGCAGGACCGGCCCGGCGCGGGTCAGCCGCTCAGAAAAGCCCGAGGCTGAGGGCGATAACCACCGCATAGCGTGCACCCTTGCCCAGACCCGTGAGCACCACGAACTGGCCGAGGGGCACCCGCATGATGCCGGCAATGAAGGTCAGCCCGTCCCCGCCCACCGGCAGCCATGCCATCAACAGGGACCACTTGCCATAGCGCAGGAACCAGGCCTGGGCCCGGTGGAGCTGGTGGGGCTTGAAGGGAAACCAGCGCCGGTCCTGGAAATGCAGCAGGAACCGCCCCAGGTACCAGTTGACCACGGCACCGAGGGTATTGCCCACGGTTGCCGCCAGGAAAACGCCGAACGGGTCGGCGCCGCGCATGAGCAGGGCCACGAGTACCACTTCCGAGTAGAACGGCAGCAGGGTGGCAGCGACGAAGGCTGTGGCGGCGAGAAACAGATAGGATCCGGGCTCCATGGTGGGGAGTCAGAGGCTGATCACTTCGCCGGATGCCCGGACCGAGCCTGCAAAGGCACGGAAAAGGGCACGCTGGCCGCGTTTGTAGGGCAGGTATTCGGGATGCCATTGCACACCGACGAGAAACCGGTGGCCCGGGTCTTCGATACCCTGGATGAACCCGTCCGAGTCCCGCGCCGATACACGAAGCCGCTCCGCCAGCTGCTCTACCGCCTGGTGGTGCAGGCTGTTCACCCGGGTGGTGCGGGTTTTCATGCATGATTCGAGGATGCTGCCGGCCACCAGGTGTGCATCCTTGATGGGAAACGCACTGTTCAGGTTCGGTGTCCGCTGCCGCAGGGGCCTTAGGTCCTGGTAGAGGGTTCCGCCCAGCACGACGTTGATGAGCTGTGCCCCGCGGCAGATGCCGAGTATCGGGACGTTGGTGTCGAGTGCCCTTTTCAGGATATCTATCTCGAAGCGGTCGCGCTCCACGTCATACTCCGCGAGTCCGTCCCCCACCGCGCCGTAGTGCGTGGGCTCGATATTGTCGCCGCCGCCGATGACAATGCCTCGTACCGGGGTCGGCGACCTGCGCCGGCCGGGGGCCAGGTAGGCGGCGCGCAAGCCGGCCAGGCGGAGCATGAATCGCGCCGCCCACCAGCTCAGCTTGAGCCGTCGGTCAGGCCCCGTGACCGCTACGTCGAACGCACGAGCCACGAATCACACTGCTCGATCCACCGGGTCTTGAACAGGCGGGGTCCGGCCCGATTGAGCTCCCGGCGAAAAGCCCGGCATGCCCGGGACAGCCGGTCACGGTCATCCGCCAGGTATTCCACCTCCAGCCAGCGGCTCCAGGGCTGACGCAGGTTCCAGTCCTCCCGGTCGATATCGCAGTTGGGCAGCCGGTAGTGCAGCGCCGGGCGCGGCTTGACGCGGGGATCGTCCACGGCTTCACGGACTTTCTCCGGGGCGATATGGGCGAACAACGGCAGCATGTCCAGGCTCTTGTTGCGCGTGGGATTCGCCTCCAGGTAGTCGTCTATCAGCTCGTCGATATCCGGCGCATAGCCGGCATCCAGAATCCGGTCGATATACAACGCGTCGAAAGTTTCGATATAGGGGGTGAACCACTTGCGGCTGGGGTCGAGCTGCTCACGATCCACCAGCCAGTCGTACAGGCAGGTATAGCTGCGCAGGTAATCCAGAATGGTCGCCGGATCCAGACCCGGCATCTCGGGATTCAGATGCAGGCCAAACGCATACCACGGGGAATGGCGAGTGCCCCGCGCACCCGCCCGCCGCAGCGCCGCAAACAGGGGCTCCAGCTCCAGAACCCGTTCCATGGGAATCGGCTCGGTGATGATCTCCCAGGGCACCACGACCTGCGCCGCGCCGGCGAGGGCATCGTCGGTCAGCCGCTCGATCTCGCTCCTGGTCCCGTCCTGCTGCGCCGTCCGCGCCAGTTCCTTCAGGTAGGCTGCATCCAGCTCCAGGATCAGATCACCCACCGTGCCGCCGGTGATCCTGTACTCGAAGCGGGTGTCGCGATGCACCGCGCCGCCCAGCTGCCCGGTGATGGTATCCAGTATCACCGGCGGGGCGAGCCCGGCGAACTCGAGCTCGACGCCGATTCGCCGCGGCCGGCCTTCGTGGTTCGTTGTCGTCGGTGGCAAAAAATCGTTCAAGGGACACCATCGGACGTACCGGTCCGGTCACCCGGCGCAGTGGCAGCATAAAGCGCCGCGTCCGGCCGCGGGAGTCGCGCCGGACCGGAGGTCTCCGTCCTCCCGGGCCTCCGGCGGCTTTCCGGCTACTTGTTTAAGCGGTTCTCGATCAGGTGATCCACCACCGTGGGGTCCGCCAGCGTACTGGTGTCACCCAGATTGTTCAGCTCGTTCTCGGCGACCTTGCGCAATATCCGGCGCATGATCTTGCCCGACCGGGTCTTCGGGAGCGCCGGCGCCCACTGCAGAAGGTTGATCTTGGCGAACGCGCCGATCTCCTTGCGTACCAGCTGGACAAGCTCTTCCCGCAGCTCGTCGGATCCTTCCTCACCCGCCATGAGCGTCACGTATGCGTAGATGCCCTGGCCGGTAACCGGATGGGGATAGCCCACCACGGCCGCTTCTGCAACCTTCTCGTGAAGGACCAGCGCGGACTCGATTTCGGCGGTGCCCAGCCGATGCCCGGACACGTTCAACACGTCGTCCACACGCCCCGTTATCCAGTAGTAGCCGTCCTCGTCCCGACGGGCGCCGTCGCCGGTGAAGTAGTAGCCCTTGTACATCTGGAAATAGGTTTCAAAAAAGCGTTTGTGGTCGCCGTACACGGTACGCATCTGAGACGGCCACGGGAACTTGATCGCGAGGTTGCCCGCGGCCGGACTGTCCGTCAGCTCATTGCCCTGGTCATCCATCAGCACCGGCTGGACGCCGAAGAACGGCCGGGTGGCCGACCCCGGTTTCAAGGCCGTCGCGCCGGGAACGGGTGTAATCATGTGGGCGCCGGTCTCGGTCTGCCACCAAGTATCCACGATGGGGCAGCGCTCGTCGCCCACGACCCGGTAGTACCACTCCCAGGCCTCCGGATTGATCGGTTCGCCGACGGTGCCCAGCAGCCTGACGGATTTCCGGGAAGTTTTCTTTACCGGTTCCTCACCGGACGCCATCAGGGCGCGAATGGCCGTGGGCGCCGTATAGTAAATATTGACCTGGTGCTTGTCGCATACCTCCCAGTGGCGGGACGCCGACGGGTACGTGGGTACGCCCTCGAAGATCAGCGTGATGGCGCCGTTCGCCAGGGGACCGTAGACGATATAGGAATGTCCGGTCACCCAGCCTACGTCGGCGGTGCACCAGAACACCTCGCCATCATGATAATCGAACGTGTACTTGTGGGTCATGGCGCACTGCAGAAGGTAGCCGGCGGTGGTATGCAGGACGCCCTTGGGCTTGCCCGTGGAACCCGAGGTATAAAGAATGAACAGCGGGTCTTCGGCGTCCATCTCCTCCGCCGGACAGTCGGCGTCCGCCGAGGCCATCAGATCGTGATACCAGAAGTCGCGGCCTTCGTTCCAGGCCGCAGAGCCATCGTCGCACTGCACCACGATGGAGGTGTGCACATTGGGACACTCCTCCAGCGCCTTGTCGGCATTGGCTTTCAACGGGGTTTTCCGCCCGCCGCGGATGCCCACGTCCGCAGTAATGACGGTCTGGCAGTCCGAATCCAGGATCCGGTCCCGCAGCGCATCCGGGGAAAAGCCGCCGAACACCACGGAATGAACGGCGCCGATGCGCGCGCAGGCGAGCATGGCGACAGCCGCCTCCGGCACCATCGGCATATAGATCGAAACCCGGTCGCCTTTGCCGACGCCCCGGGACTTCAACACGTTGGCAAACTTGCATACTTCCTGATGCAGTTCCCGGTAGGTGAGCTTTCTGTCGGTATCGGGTTCATCCCCCTCCCAGATAATCGCCGTCTGGTCGCCGCGGGAATCGAGGTGGCGATCGACACAGTTGTAGCAGACGTTCAGCTTGCCGCCTTCGAACCACTTGATATGGAGATCGTCTTCCTGGTAGCTCCAGTCCAGCACCTTGTCCCACTTCTTGTACCAATCGAGGAACTCCTCGGCCTGCTCGGCCCAGAACCCTTCGGGATCCTCGATGGAGCGCTTGTACATTCGTTCATACGCATCGGCATCGATCCATGCGTTCCGGGCAACACTTTCAGGTACGGGATACATCTTCACTTCCGACATGGCTTCCTCCTCGTCATCATTTCGACCGGCGGACTTCAGGCCGATTTCAGTTCAAGGGGCCGGCGTACCTGAAGCGGCCCTCGAGACGGCCCCGGGGCTGGATGATCAGTCTTCAGGTACGCCGGCCCCTTGGAATGGCTCAAGATTCCTCGAATTTTATAGGTGGACAATTCAGTTGTCTAACCACTGGCCGGGGGGCGGCACTGAACACCTTCGAAGCCGCCGGGTCTATACTAACACCGACTTCCTCCGGGACGCGCCGTGAAAGACTTCAATGCACATGTACCCAGCGATATCGTGGCGGTGCTCGACGCGTCGGCGGTCCTGGAGATCACGGAGTTCCGGCTGTTCGAGCTGGCATGGCGGGAGTGGTTCGGAAGCCGCCCGGACCAGCAGCACATTGAGCGGTATTTCGCCGCCTACATGTTCGCCGACCGGGTGCCCCACTGGGTTCGCAGCTTCGCCCGGCACATACTGCAGTTGAATGCCGAGGGGCGCCTGGATCCGAAGGCTTTCGGCGTCTGGCAGCGGCTGCCCAGCAGCCGCATGCGTTTTCTCGTCAAGCTCTACTGTGCTGCATTGCTCGTACTCCTGGTGGTGTTATCCACCGCCGCCATGGACCTCGATGACCAGATAATGTCCTTCTACCGCAGCTGCTATTTCCCGCCCTGTTATACCGCAGACTGAACCGTGGCCAGCGAATCTCAGATCAGCTCGAACACATCCACAAACAGGACCCTGAAAAAGAACAACAGGGCGATGCAGCCGAAAAGCAGACGCACCGTATCGCTGTCGCCGTTCTCATCCCGGTACGTCAGGCCGTGCCATGCGACAGCGCCCGTCACGATCAGAAACACCAGGTTCATCAGAGCCTCGTTGTCCATCCGCTATTTCTTGTAGGTTCGCTGTTTCTCGTCCAGCTCGGGCACGCGCAGCACGCGCTGGTCCTCCGACTTTGCCAGCTCCTGCTTCAGATAGGCCAGGCGGTCCGCCACCGTGGGCGGCGGCTCGGGTTGATTGCGCAGAAAACGGATCAGCCAGTGGGGGCCTTCGGCCACCTCCTCATCGAGATCCACGGCCCTCTCGTAGTCGGCAACGGCCTGCTCATACTTTCCCATCCGGTCGAACAGGATGCCGCGATTCGCATAGGTGCCGCCAAAGTACGGTTGCAGATCCACCGCCTGGTTGAACCAGCGCAGCGACTCGTCGTAGCGCTCGAGCTGCATCAATGTCCGGGCCTTGGCGCGTACGTAGTGCGGAGCGTCCGGTTTGGCCGCCAGGGCTTCCTCGTACTTCTCCAGGGCCCGTCGGTACCCGCCATCCTCGAAGAAAATCTCACCCTCCTGGAATGCCGTGTTGCCGGGAATTCTGTCGATCAGGAACGTGTCTGCGATGGACCAGGCGATCCAGGCCACCACCATCGCAATCGCCGTGTACTTCAGGAATCTGTAAAGTTTTTCATCCATGCGCGGGGAAACCGATGCGCGCCACATTGAAGAAGAAGGAAAACAGGAAACAGACCACCACCGCTACGAAGCGCGCCCTCTGCTTCTGCGCCGCCAGTTCGCTGGCGTCGAGCTCAGTCTTCAACTTTCTCTGTTGCCGGCGCACGCTTACTACGTAAATCAGGTTGCTGGCCGGGAGAAACAACAGCGCGGTCAGCAACAGCACCCAGAACCAGAATATTACCACGGGACTCATGACGCGTTTATTGTATCAAACGTTCAGGCCTCGCCTTCGAGCCCCGAGAAAAAGGGGGAGGGTTTCCCCTCCCCCTTCGCGTCCTTCCCTGGATCACGCGATGTTTGGCGGAATCAGATGTTGCCCGCTTCTTCCGCGTGATCGCCGATGTCCTCGTACAGAGCCTGCACTTCCCGCTCCGGCACGGTGGACATTTCCATCTTGTAGGCGAGGAACCACATCATGAATACGCCGAGCGCCCACCACAGCAGCTGCCACGTCCAGATGGAGGGCATGCCGAACAGCCAGGTGGTGGCGTCATTCGGGTTGCCGAAAATGGTGTTTCCGATGACGGCGCCGGGGCCGATTCCGAAGAAGAACCACACCAGGGTGATGATCCACGCCACGGGCACCAGGCCTTTCTTGGAGTCCGGCAGTGTGGCGTGCTCCTTGAGGAAATTGTGGAACTTCATCTTGTGGTCCATATCCGACTGGCTCTGGGTCACGGTCGATACCAGGAGTGCGATTCCCAGATTGAAGATCATGCCCCAGCCGGCCGCGTGAATGGTCCACGGCCAGCGTCCCCAGGGCATGTACTGGGAGCCGATATTCTCCGTCAGGGTCACCGCGATGATGCCCGCGGCGAGCCCCAGGGTGACGCCCTGCCGGGTCAACCAGGGGAAGTAGCACACGGCCATCAACGGCACCCACATCTGGAAGCCGTAGGCCACCGCCAGGCCGCCCAGGAGTACCAGGGCGTCGGTGGCGGTGGTGGCCACCACCAGAGCGGACAACACGATCGCCAGAACCCCTACTCTGCCCCAGAACTTCTGCTGGCCGTGGCTGGCATTCGGCAGGATGTAGTGCTTCAGCAGATCCCGAGTCAGCATACCGCCGGCCGTCGACATATAGGCGGCGCCGGTGGACTGCATTGCCGCCAGGGCGCATACCGACAACAGGCCCACGGCCCACGGTGCGGTGTCGCCCAGCAGCCAGATCAACTGCGGCACCAGGTTGCCCTGGGCTCCGGGGGAATCCATGAGATTGGACACACCCAGCGCCTGCAAACCCTGCTGCATGACCGGGTTCACCATCTCGGGATGGGCGTTCATGAACCCTTCATTGGCACCCAGCATATGGGCGCCCATGCCCTGGAATGCGGTGAACAGGAACAGGATGATGCCGATGCCGAAGCTGGACGCCCACACCTGCTGCGGCGCAAACGGCCGCGGATCAGTGTTGGAGAACGCCCACATGCTGAACGCCGGCGAGGAGTGAATACCCATCAGCGCGAACATGTAGGTCAGTATCATGATGCCGGTCCAGGCGCCCCCTGTTGCTGAAGGCCCGTTCGACACGAACTGTATGACCCCGGGTATTGCTATGTAATGGCTGTAGCCGTCCGGTGTCCGCTTCTCGTCGAACTCCGCCAACTGGGCAAGACCGGCGTTCAGCTGGTCGAAGCCGCCGACGAACGTGATCGCAATGACGCCGAGGGCCACGATGCCGGCGGCCAGCAGAATGCACTGGAGCGTATCCACGTACGCCACCGCGCGAAGCCCGCCGGACGCCACGTAGACGAACACCACCGCGGACAGCATCCACATACCGACGTTGACACCGAGCAGGCCGTCGGTCAGCACGTTGAACAGGAATCCCGAGGCTCGGAGCTGCAGCCCCAGATAGGGAATCGAGAAACACAGCGCCACCAGCACCACCAGCAGGCGGATCGCATCGCCCCGGAAGTAGTGAGCCAGCATCTCTCCGGGGGTCACGAAGCCGAAGCGCTTGCCCAGCATCCATTGGCGCTTCAGGAACATGACGCCGGTGAATGGAATGGTAATGGCGTAGAACGATGCATAGGCGTACTGGAACCCGTCTACATAGAGAAGGCCCGGGTGACCCATGAAAGTCCAGCCGGAGAATGACGTTGCGGTTGCCGCAAGCACGAATACCCAGATCGAGAGCCTGCGCCCCGCGATGAAGTAGTCGCTCGCCGTCTTCGCCGTCATCGCGCCCCTGATACCCCAGAAGATACAGTAGGCCCAATACAGGATGACGAACATGAACAACCAGACCATTTTTGGATCCATAAAGCTTCTCCCCCTTCTTAAAGGTGCATAGCAGTCAGGTTGATTGATGGTCGGCGGACCTGGAATTCTCTGCGGCCCGCCGCGCCGTGCGCGGGGGAACGTGGAAGAGGACGAGCTTCCTCCAACGGCACCCGCACTGGTCTCAACAATCCTAAACCCAGAAACCGTTGACTTTATTGCAAGCGCCGTGCCAGCTCCGGCTTTCCCGCGCCAGTCATAGGAAACAGGGAGTTACCGGGTCGCGCCGGCGATACCCGCCGGTGCAAACGTTACGCAACGAAACACATGGGTGATTTCGTAACATGCTGCAATGCAGCATTCATCGCCGTAGTCAGCGACTGTCCGAACCCTTCCGGCGCGGGATACCGAGCTTCTGGCGCCGCTCCCACAGCGTCTTGCGGCTCACGCCCAGGCGACGCGCGAGCTCCGTTTCGGTCATGTGCGGCTCGTGCTGGCGGACGAAATTACAGAAGTAGTCGTCCAGCGAATCACTCATGTCGACTTCGGTGCCCGCTTTGGCATCAACCTTCACCGCCAGCAGACCGGGGGTGATGGTTTCACCATCGCACAGGATCACCGCACGCTCGACGGCATTCTCGAGCTCCCGCACGTTTCCCGGCCAGTGATAACTGCGAATCAAGGCCAGGGTCTGCCGGTCGAACTGAAGCGCCGGCTTGTTGAGCCGCTCGCAGGAGCGCTTCAGCAGAAAGTCGGCCAGTTTCTCGACGTCATCGCCCCGGGCCCGCAGCGGCGGCAGCTGGATTTCCATCACCCGCAGCCTGAAATACACGTCCTCCCGGAACGCCTCAGTGCGGGTCAGATCCTCCAGGTCGCGATTGGTGGCCGCCACGACGCGTACGTTGATTTTCCGGGTGCTGTTGGATCCCACCCGGCGAACCTCTCCGTCCTGCAGCACCCGCAGCAATCCCGCCTGGGCCGTCAGGGTCAGCTCGGCGATCTCGTCGAGGAACAGCGTGCCGCCGTTTGCGGCCTCCACCAGCCCTTCACGCAGCGCCACGGCACCGGTGAACGCACCCCGCTCGTGGCCGAACAGCTCCGATTCGATCAGGTCATCGGAGATCGCACCGCAGTTCACCGCGATGATCGGCCCGTCGCTACGCGGGCTCGCTTCGTGAATCGCGCGTGCCACCAGCTCCTTGCCCGTACCCGACTCACCGAGGATCAGGACGTTGGTGTGCGTCGGCGCCACCTTGGCGATGCGACCGAAGACGTCGCGCATGACGTTGCTGTCGCCGATCATGCCGGAAACCGGATACTGCCGCCGGAGGTCGGATTTCAGGGCTTCGTTCTGCCGCTGCAGGCGGCTTTCCTTGATGATGCGATCGACCACCATCATCATTTCCTCGTGGTCGAAGGGCTTGGCGATGTAGTCCACCGCTCCTTGCCGCATGGATTCCACGGCGGACCTCACGCTGGCGTAGCTGGTCATGATCAGAACCGGGGTGCCGCCGGCCTTGGCGATCACATCCGTTCCCGGGTCGCCCGGAAGACGCAGGTCCGCGATGATCAGGTCGAACTGGGAGAGTTGATACTGTTCCGCCTCCTGGACGGACCCGGCGGTTTCGACGTCGAATCCGTGGCGGCCCAACAGGGTCGTCAGCGCCGAGCGGATCACCGCTTCATCGTCGATCACCAGTACGCTGCTCATGACCGGGCCGCCGTGGACAGTCCGGATTCCGCGGAACGGGCCTCCCGAAAACGCATGCGAACCAGCGTGCCGCCGGATTCAGGACTGCTGATGTCTATGTGCCCATCGTGCTCCTTCACGATGTTGTAGACCAGCGGCAACCCCAGGCCGGTGCCCTCGCCCGGCTCCTTGGTGGTGAAAAACGGGTCGAAGACCTTCTCGATATTGCCCGGGTCGATGCCCGATCCGAGATCCTGGACACAGATCTCCACCCATCCCGACCCGCCGCGCGTGAACACGGTAACGGGCTGCTCGTCGCCGGAGGCCTGGCAGGCATTGGTCAGCAGATTCACGAATACCTGCAGCATCTTCTGCCGAACCCCCAGTACGTAGAGGGCGGAGTCGCAGCGGTTGACGCAATCCGTGCCCCGGCCGGACCGGCTCAATCTGACCAGCTCGACCGCCTCGCCGACGCATTCGCTGATATTCACCGGCTCTTTGTTCTCCGGCTCCTGGCCGCCGTGGCTGAAACTCACCAGGGAACGAACGATGGCGCTGATCCGCCGGGTCTGGTCGAGTATCTGGCCGACGCCACGCCTGACGCCCGGATCGTCGGTTTCATCCCGGAGGTTCTGCGCCAGGCAGGCAATCCCGGTGACCGGGTTGCCGACTTCGTGGGCAACCCCGGCCGCGAGGCGTCCCAGGGACGCGAGCCGGTCCGCGTGGGCCAGCTCCGCCTCAAGCTTGTGTTTTTCCGTGGTGTCCTCCACCAGCAGAACGGTACCGGTTGACTCCCGGACCCGTTCGGCCATCGCCACCCCCGGCACCCGACCAAGGTACGCTTTGTGCAGGTTCAACCACCGGGATTCCCCGTCCACCACGGCGTGGATCTTGGTCAGCGCCGTGGCCTCCCCCTCCAGGAACCCGTCCAGCAGATCGCACCAGGGCTCGGGCAGCCTGCCGAGCCGGCGGCCCACGGCGTCAACCGGCGCGACGCCCGACAACGTCGACATGGCATGATTCCAGATGACGATTTCGCCCCCGGGACCCACCGAGCAGACCCCGGAGGGCAGCTTCTCCAGGACCTGGCGGTGGTAGCGCCGCAGGGAATCCAGTTCTCCCAGCAGTCCCCGCATCCGCATCTGCGAAGTCTCCAGCCGCTCCTCGATGATCCGTATGCTGTCCGCGAACAGATTCTGGGTCTTCGAATCCATGCGAAGCTGTTGATTCACAACGCTCCGGGCCAGTTCCGGGCCGAGCAGTCCCGACAGGTTGCGTTCGATACGGTCACGCAGGCGGTGCAGGTTGGAAGGGTTGGTCTCGTCCGCCGGCAGCCCCAGGTCCTTGAGCGCCAGCTGCACTTCCTTGTGGGCCATATCATCGCCGATCAGTCGTGCCAGCTGCTCGGTGAACTCGTCGGTGGTACCGACCTCCAGCACGCCGCCCCGGGGCAGAATGGTCTCGTTGACGCATGCGCTCGCGGCGTCCGCCTCGTCGGGGGACTGCCGCGTCACCAGCGAAACCAGCACGAACAATCCGGCGTTGACCGTCAACGACCAGAAGGTCACGAAGGTCCACTTGTCCATTCCCGTGTATTCGAGCCAGGGCTGCAGCGAAATCCCTGCATTGGCGGGCGCCCCGGCATCGATCAGGGGGACAAACAACATGACGAACCAGAGCAGTGCACCGCCGGCGAGCCCGGCCAGGAAGCCGTTGCGGTTTGCGTTGTCCCAGTACAGCACGCCGACGACCCCGGGCAGGAACTGGGCGACCGCCACAAAGGAAATGAGCCCCAGCTCCACGAGTCTCTGGTTGTGCTCCAGGGCGACATAAAACCCGTAGCCCGCCAGCACGATCACCGCGATCACAACCCGCCGGCCCCACAACAGCCAGCGATACAGGTTCAATGTGGGATCCGGAATGCTCGCGGGCAGCACGAGATGATTCAGTGCCATGGCCGACAACGCCACGGTGGTGACGATCATCATGGCACTGGCCGCGGACACGCCGCCGAGGAGGGCGAACACGGTGAGGAGCTGGGAACCGCTGCCCAGCGTGATCCCCAGCACGTAGTAGTCCGCATCGGCGCCCGCCGACAGGCTCTGACCGGCCCAGAGGATGAAAGGTATGGGCAGATTCAGCAGCAGCAGGAACAACGGGAACCCCCAGGCGGCAACCCGGAGGCTTCCTGGATCGATATTCTCGGTGAAAGCCATGTGGAACTGGCGCGGCAGCAGGAAGGCCGCACCGAAAGCCAGGAACAGCAGCGTAGTCCACGAGCCTTCCCGGATCGGCTGATAGAGTGATTCCAGCGCCCCGGGATTGTCCTGCAGCCATCGTTCAACACCGCTGAAGCCCCCGAGTACCCCGAACACGGCAAACAGCCCTACCGTCATCAGCGCAACGAGCTTGACCAGCGACTCGAAGGCAATCGCCACTACCAGCCCCTCGTGCTTTTCCCGGGGCGTGACGTGCCGGGCCCCGAAAAGTATCGCGAACAGTATCAACACCACGCAGAATCCGAATGCCAGAGCCTTGGGCGCCGCTTCCTGGGTCAAGACGTGAATGGACTCCGTGACAGCCCTGATCTGCAGGGCGATGTAGGGCAGCGTGCCGGCGAGCATGAACAGGGTCACCATGATTCCCGCCGCTTGGCTGCGAAACCGGAATGCGAACAAATCTGCGAGAGACGTGAGCTGGTATTCGCGAATCAGACGCAGCAGCGGTTCCATCAGCACCGGCGTCAGTGCGAAAGCAATGGTCACGCCGAGATAGATGGTCAGGAAGGTGTAGCCCTGGCTGGCGGCGAAACCGACGCTGCCGTAATAGGTCCAGGTGGTGGCATACACGCCCAGCGACAGGACGTAGGTAAGGGGGTGGCGTGCCAGGCCCGCGGGTAGCTTGCCGTGCTCCGTCGCGTAGGCGATGAGAAAAAGCAGGCACAAATAAAGAAATATTGCCGAGAAAAGGGCCGTCAGGCTAAACATCTTTGCGCCGGCGGCCGATCAGTGCCGCGCCCGCGATCACGGCGGCCCAGAGGACATAGGGGGTATACCATGGACTATTGTCCTGCGCCCATGCGAACATAACGGGCGAAGCGAACAGTACCAGGGCGACGAGCACCAGCAGCACAGTCCGCTCGATTGTTTTATCGGGTGCCCTGTGGTCCATTGCATCAGAGTAGCAAAACCCGTTTCGAAACGTAACAGAATAATGGGCGCCCGTTGTCGATACATATGGCGTGCCCCGGTCAAGCTACAGTGCATGCGAGCCTGCGGCCTGGTTGAAAAGAAGGCGACCACCCCCTCCTGCCGGAAACGGTGGACGGTCCGGGATGCCTTCATCCCGTTCAATTGAATCGGTTCTGGAGCTCCTTCGGACAACAACAATGCGATACATCATCTCCCTGCTTCTGGTTCTTGCGGCGCTGTGGCTGGCGATCTCCGGCGTCTACAAGCCACCGATTCTGATCCTCGGCGCGGCGTCGGTCGCCCTGGTTGCATGGCTGAGTCTGCGGATGCATGTAGTCGGAGCCGAGCACAACCCGGTTCTGTTTTCCTGGCGCCTGCCCCTGTACTGGGGATGGCTGGTGTGGCAGATCGTGTTGGCCAACCTGCACGTGGCGCGGCGGGTATTGAACCCGGACGGGCTGCAGCCCGCCGTCATACGGGTACCGGCGACACAGCGGACAGCCGTGGGGCGGGTAACCTATGCCAACTCGGTCACCCTGACCCCGGGAACGGTCTCCCTCGAACTGACTCCCGACACGCTGACGGTGCACGCCCTGGATGCCCATTCTGCGAACGGCCTGCGTGAAGGCGCACTGGCGCGGCGCATCAACTGGCTCGAGGGCGCGACGCACCGGGAGAAACGCTCATGACGACAGTGCTGGTAATCACGGTCATGGCCGTGTTCGCCACCATGGCGATGGCCCTGGTCCGGGCGCTCAAGGGGCCGACAGTCTACGACCGAATCGTATCGGTCAACGTCTTCGGCACCAAGACGGTGCTGGTGGTGGCCCTGGTCACTTACATAACCGGCCACGCCGATCTCATCGACGTCGCGCTGGTCTATGCCCTGATCAACTTCATCGCCGTGGTCACCGTGCTCAAGCTGGTGAAGATGCACGATCTGGCCGGAGCCGGACCCGGGGACATCACCGATGGCTGAGGGGCTGCTCCAACTTTTTTCCTGGCTCTGCCTGCTGGCGGGCGGAGCGGTGGGCATTCTGGGGGGACTGGGGCTGCTCCGGTTTCCGGACTTCTATACGCGGCTGCATGCCGCGGGCATGACCGATACTCTGTGCGCGCTGCTGATCGTCACGGGCCTGGTGGTGCAGTCCGGGTTGAGCCTGTTGACGGTCAAGCTGCTGCTCATACTACTGTTCCTGCTGTTCACCGCTCCCACCGCAACCCATGCCCTGGCGCGGGCGGCCATGGTCGACAAGGTCGAACCCAGGCGGTCCGGCGGCGGCGATGGTGACCCGGCCGGCGAGGACGCGTCATCGAATACCTGATCGACATCGGCCTGCTGGTGTTCCTGGTGATCGTCGCCGTCGCCATCGTGCGGGTGCGCGACCTGTTCGCCTCCGCGATGCTGTTCGCCATCTACTCGCTGCTTTCGGCGGGCCTGTTCACCGTGCTGGACGCCGGGGACGTGGCCTTGACCGAGGCCGCCGTGGGCGCCGGCATCAGCACCATCCTGATTCTGGCGGTGCTGACCCTGACCCGGCGCCATGAGCACCCGCTGCAGAGCCACAACTCGCTGGCGCTGGCGGTGGTCCTGGTCACCGGCGCCGCGCTGATCTACGCGAGCCTGGACCTGCCTGAGTTCGGCGCCCCGGACAATCCGGCCCATATGCATGTCGCGCCTTACTACATCGAGCAGAGCTACCCCGACATGGGCGTGCCCAACATGGTGGCGGCCGTCCTGGCGAGCTACCGCTCCATCGACACCCTGGGCGAGGCCTTCGTGATCCTGACCGCCGGTCTGGGGGTCTACGCGCTGTTGTCGGTCAAGCCGCGGCGGCGCAGGCGCCGGCATGACGAGGAGGACCAGTCGTGAGAGAGAACGGCATCCTGCGCGTCGTCGCGCGCTTCCTGATCCCCCTGATCCTGCTCTTCGGGCTGTACATCCAGTTCCACGGCGAATACTCGCCCGGCGGCGGCTTCCAGGCCGGCGTGATGTTCGCCGCCGGCTGGATCCTGTTCGCACTGATTTACGGGCTCGACGCGGCGCTGAAGGTGGTACCGGAACGCGCCATGTACGTGCTCATGGTGCTCGGCGTGCTGCTCTACTGCACGGTCGGGCTCCTGGGCGTGATCCTGGGCGGCCGCTTCCTCGATTTCTACCCGCTCCTGCCCGGCACCCATGCCGCGCAGCAAACGGGCATCGTGACCGTGGAATTCGGCGTCGGGGTCACCGTGGCCACCGTGGTCATGCTGTTCTTCACCATGTTCGCGCGCCGCCGGCGCGAGTGGGACGATGCGCCGCCGGAGGACACGGACTGATGGAGCTGCTGGGTTATTTCAACTACTGGGTGGTGGTCGTGCTGATGATGATCGGCTTCTATGCCGTGATCGCGCGCGGCAACATGGTCAAGAAGATCATGGGACTGAACCTGTTCCAGACCTCCGTGTTCATCCTGTTCATCTCCGCGGGGAAAATCATCGGGGGCTCCACCCCGATCCTGCGGGACGGAGTCGAAGTGTATTCCAATCCGCTCCCCCACGTGCTCATCCTCACCGCCATCGTCGTCGGCGTGGCCACCACTGCGGTGGGCCTTGCCCTGGTGGTGCGCATCAACGAGGAGTACGGCTCCGTCCACGACGATCATATCAGCCACGAGGAAACCCTGGAGGCAGCCGAGCGCTGATGGCCATTGCCGAGTTGATGCCCTTCTGCGTGCTGGTGCCGCTGATCGCTGCCCCGGTATGCGCGCTGCTGCCGGGCCGCGTCTGGCCCTGGGCCCTGGCCCTCGCCGCGGCCGCCGCCAGTGCCGCCATCGCCGCCCTGACACTCCCGGCGGCCATGGGCGCTCCCCTGTCCTATGCCTTCGGCAACTGGCCGCCTCCGATCGGCATCGAGTACCGCGTCGACGCCGCGAATGCTTTCGTCGCTCTACTGGTGGCCGGCATGGCGGTGGTGACGCTGCCCTGGGCGAAGACCAGCGTGGACGCCGAGGTTCCCGAGCGCCAGGGCACTTTTTACGCCCTGTTCCTGCTGGCCTTCGCCGGGCTCATGGGCATCACCCTGACCGGCGACGCCTTCAACGTCTTCGTATTCCTCGAGATCTCGTCGCTGGCCACTTATGCCCTCATCGCCCACGGCCCGGACCGGCGCGCCCTGCTGGCCGCTTTCCGGTACCTCATTATGGGTACGGTTGGCGCGACGTTCCTGCTCATCGGCATCGGTTTTCTCTACATGATGACCGGCACTCTCAACATGGCCGACCTGGCAGAACGCCTGCCGGCCGTACGCGAGACCAACACCGTGCGCGCCGCCCTCGCGTTCATCATCGTGGGAATGGGCCTGAAGCTCGCCCTGCTGCCGCTGCACCTGTGGCTGCCCAATGCCTATACCTACGCGCCGAACTTCATCACCGTGTTCGTGGCCGGCACTGCCACCAAAGTCGCCCTGTACGTCATGCTGCGCTTCGTATTCACGGTGTTCGCGCCGGACTACAGCTTCGCGGTGCTGCCGCTGGCGCTGGTGCTGATGGTGCTGGCAATCGCCGGCATGTTCGCCGGCTCCTGGGTGGCCATGTTCCAGGCCAATCTCAAGCGCATGCTGGCCTACTCCTCCGTCGCCCAGGTCGGCTACATGGTGCTGGGCATCTCGCTGGTGAGCGTTACCGGCATCACCGCCGCCTTCCTTCACCTTTTCAACCACGCCCTGATGAAGGGCGCCCTGTTCATGGCGCTGGGCACCATGATCTACCGGGTCGGCTCCGCCCGCATCGAGGCCGTTCGCGGCCTGGGCCGCGTCATGCCGTGGACGCTGACCGCCTTCGCCCTGGCGGGCCTGTCCATCATCGGGGTGCCCACCACCGCCGGATTCATCAGCAAGTGGTACCTGATACTCGCCGCCATGGAGGCCGGCCACTGGTGGCTGGTCATGCTGATCGTCATTACGTCCCTGATGGCCGTCTACTACATCTGGCGGGTGGTGGAGGCGGCGTGGTTCCAGTCGCGACCGGACGGCGCCCCGGCTGTTGCGGAAGCGCCGTTGTCGCTGCTGGCCCCCACCTGGTTGCTGGTGGCGCTGAACTTCTATTTCGGTCTTGATACCCGCCTGACCGTCTCCGCCGCCACCGCCGCGGCGGAAGCCCTGCTCGGACCGGTCGCCGGGGGAGCGCGCCCGTGACGCCCGCCACCGTGGTACTGATTCCGTTCCTGGGGGCGCTGGGCATCGCCCTCGCCCATCGCAATCCCCGGCTGCGGGACGCCCTGTGCTGGGTGGCGGCGGTGCTGTTCTTCATCGGCGTGATTCTGCAGGTCGGGCCGGTGATGAGCGGTACCGGGGTCCGGCAGGTCCTGTGGGAACTGTTGCCGGGGCTGGACATCGCCTTCCGCGTCGAGCCGCTGGGCCTGCTGTTCGCCCTGGTGGCCTCCAGCCTGTGGCTGATCGCCACGCTCTATGCCCAGAGTTATATGAAATCCCTGGGCTACGGCCACCTCGCCCGTTTCTTTGCCTGCTACGCCATCGCGCTGGGCTCGGCCGCCGGCATCGCTTTCAGCGACAACCTGCTGACGCTGTTTATTTTCTACGAGATCCTGTCGCTGTCGACCTATCCGCTGGTCACCCACTCCGGCACCGACAACGCCCGGCGGGGCGGCCGCATCTACATCGCCTACCTGCTGATCACGTCCATCGGACTGCTGCTGCCGGCGATCCTCTGGACCTACTTCGCCGCCGGCACATTGACGTTCGCCGAGGGCGGCATCCTGGCCGGTCATGTCGATCCATTCTGGATTCCGGTGCTGGCCGGCCTGTTCATGTTCGGCATCGGCAAGGCCGCCATCATGCCCATGCACCGCTGGCTGCCGGCGGCCATGGTGGCCCCGGCTCCGGTAAGCGCCCTGCTGCACGCCGTGGCGGTGGTCAAGGCGGGCGTGTTCACGGTGCTCAAGGTGGCGGTGTACGTTTTCGGCACGGACCTGTTGTCCGGGTCCGGGTCCGGATTATGGATCGCCTGGTTCGCCGCCTTCACCATCGTCGCCGCCTCGCTGGTGGCGCTGACCCTGTCCGATCTGAAAGCCCGGCTGGCGTACTCCACCGTCGCCCAGCTCAGCTACGTGGTGCTGGGCGCCATGGTGGCAACGCCGTTCGCCGTCATCGGCGCCACCATGCAACTGGCCCTGCACGCCGTGGCCAAGATCACCCTGTTCTTCGGCGCCGGCGCCATCCAGGTCGCCCACAATCGCAAGACGGTACCGGAGCTGGACGGGCTGGGCCGGGTGATGCCCTGGACATTCGGCGCTTTTACCGTCGGCTGCCTCAGCATCATCGGGCTGCCGCTGTTCGGCGGCATGTGGTCCAAGTGGTACCTGGTCCTGGGCAGCCTGGAGGCCGAGCAGCGTATCCTGGTAGCGGCGCTGCTCCTCAGCTCGCTGTTGAACATTCTCTATCTCCTGACCATCCCGATCCGGGGATTCTTCGCCCCCGCGGCCGAAGGCGTGCCGACTGAAGGCATCCACGAAGCGCCGCTGGCCCAGCGTGTCGCCATGGTTACCTGCGCCGCCGCCTGCGTCGTGTTCTTCTTCTGGCCGGGCCCGCTGTTTCATCTGGCCGGGATGCTGGTGCCATGAACCGCCGCGCCCCGGGTCCACTCCTGTCCTGGCTCCTGATCGGGCTGTGCGTGGCGCTGGCCGCTGCCAGCATGTACCTGCACCCGGATGCCGCACCGGGGATCCCGCCGCTGAAGTATCCGCTGCTCGGCGCCGCCGTCGCCGCCGTCCTGGTGCTCGTCGTCCGCGTGCTTCGCCCCGTGCTGCACGGCCCTGCCGGAGACGACCATGCCGATTGAACTGCTGCCCACCGGCATATTCCTGCTCGGCGCACTGGTCGCCGCCCTCGCCGGCACCCGCGCGGCCGCCGTCGCGGCGCTGCTGGTGCCTTTGCTGGCGGGGCTCTGCAGCCTGGCGGTGCTGACGCCGGGCGCAACCGCCTCCTGGACCGTAATGGCCTATACGCTGCAGCCGGTTCGCGTGGACCAATTGAGCCTCGTCATGGTGGGCCTGTTTCACGTGGCGGCCTTGATCGCCGCCGTCTATACGCTGCAGGTGCGAGACCGGCTTCAGCACGCGGCGTTGATGCTCTACATCGCGGGGGGCATCGGGGCCGTGCTGGCCGGGGACCTCATCAGCCTGTTCATTTTCTTCGAGCTCATTGGCTTGAGCGGCACCCTGCTGGTACTGGCCGCCCGCAAGCCCGATTCGACATCCGCCGCCGTTCGCTACCTGGTCTTTCAGATTACCGCCGGCGTGACCCTGCTCACCGGCATTCTCGTGCTGGGGACGGCCACCGGTGACTGGAGCTTCGGCCATATCGGCCTGGCGGCCCCGGGCGGCTGGCTGATCCTCCTCGCATTCGGCATCAAATCCGGGTTCCCCCTGCTTCACAACTGGATTCCGGACGCCTATCCCCGGGCCTCAACAGCCGGCCTGGCGGTGCTGGCGGTGGTCACCACCAAGGTCGGGGTCTACGGGCTGGCGCGGGGTTTTGCCGGCGAAGGCGTGCTGGTGGGCATCGGCGCGGTAATGGCCCTGTGGCCGCTGTTCTACACCCTGGTGGAGAACGACCTCAGGCGGGTGGTGGCCTATTCCATGATGGTGCAGATCGGCCTGATGGTGGCCGCCGTCGGCGTGGGGTCCGCCCTGGCGCTGGACGGCGTGGCCATGCATATCGTCATGGATGTGCTGTTCAAGATGGTCCTGTTCATGGCTATGGGAGCGGTGGCGCTGAGAGTGGGCACCACCCGGGGCGAGCGTCTGGGCGGCCTGTGGCGGGCGATGCCGCTAACCACGATTTGCGTCGCCGTGGCGGTGGCTGCCAACGTGGCGCTGCCGCTGACCGGCGGCTTCATCAGCAAGAAAGTGCTCCTGGCGGGGATCGAACACGGCGATGTGCCGGCGGCGCTGTGGCTGCTCCTGGTCAGCACCTCGGCCATGGGCATCCTGTACGCCGGCCTGCGCATCCTCTGGCAGGGTTTTCTCCGGCCGGCTGGCGGCGAGCGCGGCGGGGTCCGCGAGGCGCCCTGGCCCATGGCCGCCGCCATGGTGATGGCGGCCGGCCTGCTGGTGCTGACGGGAATCTTTCCGGCCCTGACCGATGTGCTGCGCCCCCACGGAAGCGATTATTCGCCGATGTATCCGGCCAAGGTCGCGGACCATGTCCAGATGCTGCTGTTCACCGTGCTGGCCTATGCACTGCTGGCCCGCGCTGGTCTCGGGCTGCCGGAAACGGGCCCGGGTACGTGGCTCGATGCGGACTGGTTGTACCGCCGGGGCCTGCCCGTCGTCGCCTCCGGCGTACTCGCGGTCCTGGCCCGCATTCGCGACTCGGGCCTGTCAATGCTTGGCGGAATCCTGCGGCTGACGGTGGGCGACGGCCGGGTGGTCGCCACCCTGGGCCGCACCTGGCCCACCGGCTCCATGGCCCTGTGGGTCGCCATCCTGCTGGCCGCCCTGCTGGTTTTCGGTATCGGCGACTGACGGGCCTCCGGCCTGGCGCCTGTACCGCTTCAGGTATCCGGCGACTCGCGCACGGCGTCCAGGCGACGCCACTGGCAACCGCTGCCGGACTCCCTGTCGAGGTGCTCCAGCCACCGCTCGTGCTGCGCCAACTCCTCGGGACTGGCGTAGATGATCTTCAGGGGCAGGCCCTGGTCTACCCCCTCGCCATCTCTGGCAACCGCGCCCGGGGCACCGGCGACGACGGGCGCGGGGTTGTCCAGCAGCAGCGCCGTCTGGCCGCCGGTCATCGCGAGGAACACATCCGCCAGGATCTCGGCGTCCAGGAGGGCGCCGTGAAGGGTGCGCTGGGTATTGTCGATGTAGTAGCGCTGGCACAGTGAATTCAGGTCGTTGCGCTGACCGGGATGCGCCTGGCGGGCCATCTTCAGTGTATCGACGACATCGCAGTAGTCGGTGACGACCCCGAGCTCCGTACCGGTGCGTTTCAGCTCGTGGTTCAGGAAGCTGGTGTCGAAATCCGCGTTGTGGATAACCAGCTCGGCGTCCTTCACGTAATGGAGAAACTCCCTGGCGATCTCCGCGAAGCGCGGCTTGTCGGCAAGAAATTCGTTGGTGATGCCGTGGATATTCAGCGCGCCTTCGTCGATGACCCGTTCCGGATTGCAGTAGACCTGGTAGTCGTTGTTCGTGCGGCGGCGATTCATGAGCTCGACGCAGCCGATTTCGATGATGCGATGACCTTCCGTGGGATCGAGGCCCGTGGTCTCGGTATCCAGAACGATCTGTCGGACGGCGCTCATGGCATATCGTCAATGGCGCGGTTGGCCAGCTCATCCGCGCGTTCGTTCTCCGGGTGGCCGGAGTGCCCTTTTACCCAGATCCACTCGATCTCGTGGCGGGCGGCCTCATCATCCAGCATACGCCACAGCTCCTGGTTCTTGACCGCTTTGCGGCCCGCGGTCTTCCAGCCGCGCCGCTTCCAGCCGTTGATCCATTCGGTGATGCCCTTGCGCAGGTACTCGGAATCGGTATGCAGCCTGACCCGGCACGGCCGCTTCAACGCCCGCAATCCCTCGATGGCTGCGGTCAGCTCCATACGATTGTTGGTGGTGGCCGGTTCCGCGCCCAGGATTTCCCGTTCCCGGCCGCCGGCCCGGAGCACCGCCCCCCATCCGCCCGGCCCCGGGTTCCCCCGGCAGGCGCCGTCGGTATAGATGTCAACCCGCGTCAATTCGTTCATATTCGGCATGGCGGACCTTCGTCACCGGCTTGGCCAGCCCGGGACCCAGGCGCGAACGCTTTCTCCATCGAGGGTGCAGGGGAGTGACACCGATCTCCCGCTTGCGGGCCACCACGGCGTACACGGCGGCCCCCAGAGGCCACCAGCGGTCGCCGGCATTCTCGAGGAACCGAAGACGCCGACGGATCCGGTCCGACCGGACCGGCGGCCTATGGTAAATCATTTTCCCCGCCGTGGGCTCGAAGTTCAGAAGCTGCAGCCAGTCCTTGACGCGCGTCAGGGAGGAAAACTGTCCGTTCCAGGGCATCCGGCGACGGCGAAGCAGGCCGGCCACGCCCCACATACTGAACGGATTGAAGCCGAGCACTACCAGGTGACCCTCGGGCATCAGGATCCGCTCCGCCTCTCGGAGTATCTGGTGGGGATAATCGCTGAACTCCAGCACATGGGGCAGGACCACCAATCCCACCGATTTGGCCTCGAACGGCAGCTGCTCGGGAATGCAGAACAGATCGGATGCGCCCCCCGTCGGTTCCATGGAGGCCGTGTAGCAGAACACGGCATCCGACAGGGCCAGGAAGGAGCCGAACTCCATCTCCCCGACCTGGACCGCGACCGGGCCGAAATAGCCTGTCAACAGCCGGCCCAGGCACTCGTGCTCCGCGCGTATCAGGGACTGTCCAAGTGTGGTCCGGAGCCAGGCGGGCAGGGTGTTCGGATGGCGGAATCGCGGGCTCACGCTGCTGTTATGGCACAACGCGGCGGGACGTTTCAAGATTGACCTTCAAACTGGCTCTCCGTACTATGCAGCGACGAAAAACGCCCGATAACATCTGAATTCCAAATGCAACGATTATTCTGCCTCGCGGTGAGCCTGCTCGCGCTCGTACTCGGTGCATGCGCTTCAACGCAGAATAGCGATAAAGAGTCCCGGGGGATGGACGCACGGGCATCCAGCCACGAAGCCGCACTGGCCGCCAGGCGCCACAAAGAAAAAAGGACCGCCGCCGACCGGGAAGCCTACGACGACGTCTGGGACCGGGTGCGGGACGGGTTCAGACTGCCGGAGCTCGACAGCCCCCACGTCGACTACTACGTAGAGTGGTACTCCAAGCGTCCGGAGTACATGGAACGCATGATGAACCGGGCCTCATTGTACCTGTACCACATCGTGGAAGAGCTGGAGCGCAATGATTTTCCCATGGAAATCGCGCTGCTGCCGGCCATCGAAAGCGCCTACCGGCCGACTGCCTATTCCCATGCCCACGCAGCCGGTTTATGGCAGTTCATTTCCGCCACCGGAAGCCGCTACGGCCTGAAGCAAAACTGGTGGTACGACGGCCGCCGCGACGTGCTGGGCGCCACCGAGGCCGCGATCCAGTATCTGAGCTTTCTCCGCGACGAGTTCGACGGCGACTGGTTTCACGCTCTGGCTTCCTACAACACCGGGGAGCGTCGTGTCCGGCGGGCCATTCTCAGCAACCGCCGCCTCGGCAAGCCCACCGGCTACCAGCACCTTTCCCTGATGAATGAAACCGAGCGCTATGTCCCGAAGCTGCTCGCGGTCAAGCGGCTGGTCCAGGACCCCGCGCGCTACGGCATTTCGCTCAAGCCGATACCGAACCGGCCGTATTTCGCGGTGGTGGAAACGGGCTCGCAAATCGACCTGTCCATCGTGGCGGAATCCGCGGGCATCTCGACCTCGGAGCTTCAGGCCCTCAACGCGGGTTTCCGGCGATGGGCCACCGACCCCGAAGGCCCTCACCGGGTCCTGGTGCCCGTGGCATCCAAGGACCGGGTCGTCGCAAGGCTGGCGAGCATTCCGCAGGAAGAGCGCATTCGCTGGGCCAGTCACGATGTGCGCCGCGGCGACACGCTGGGTGCCATCGCCAGGCGGTACGGGGTGAGCGTCAGCGCCCTGCAATCCAGCAACCGCTTGAATGGGACCCTGATCCGCACCGGCCAGACCCTGCTGGTGCCGTTGTCGAGCCGGGCGCTGGCATCGTCCGGCGGCCATTCCGCGCCGGCTTCGGGAAACCGGACCGCTGCGTCGCCGGCGGTCGCTACCGGCCAGTGGGCGAGCTACCGGGTGCGACCCGGCGATACCCTGGGCGGCATCGGCCGGCGCTATGGGGTCAGCGTCAGCGAGCTCAGATCCGGGAACGGATTGAGCGGGTCCATGATCCGGGTCGGACAGACGTTGAAAGTGCCCGCCACAGCCGGCGCTGGCCGACAATCCGGGCTGCACCAGGTCAGAGCCGGCGACACGCTGGGCGGAATCGCCCGGCGCTACGGGGTCAGCGTCAGCGACCTGCGGGCCAGCAACGGTCTGCGCGGGTCCCTGATCCGGGTCGGCCAGACGCTGAAGGTGCCAGGCAAGGCGACCGGAAGCGCAGCCCGGCAACCCATCGTGCACCACGTCACGCGGGGCGACACCCTGTGGCGCATCGCCCGGCGCTACAAGGTCAATATCAAGCAGCTTCAGAGCTGGAACCAGATCGCGACCCAGGATGTTCTCAGGCTCGGCCAGAAGATAATGGTCTACGCCAACTAGACGGCCCCTGGCACCGGCCCTACCCTGCTGAGCAGGCGTTCCAGCCAGTCCAATACCCGCGGCTCACCAATAGACGGCACCGTGATCGAAGTCCCGGAACATGACGCCCGCGTCCCCATTATCGAAATGACGGGCGTCAACAAGTGGTTCGGTGACTTCCACGTTCTGAAGAACATCGATCTCAGCGTTGCGCCGGGCGAGCGCATTGTCGTCTGCGGCCCGTCCGGCTCCGGCAAGTCCACCATGATCCGCTGCATCAACCGTCTGGAAGCCCATCAGCAAGGCAGCATCGTGGTGGACGGCATCGAGCTCACCGCGGATGTAAAGCATATTCACGACGTCCGGCGGGAGGTGGGCATGGTCTTCCAGCATTTCAACCTATTCCCCCACCTGACGGTGCTGGAGAACTGCACCCTCGCGCCGATCTGGGTACGGCACCTGCCGCGGAAGGAAGCCGAGGCCGCCGCCATGAAATACCTGGAGCGTGTCAGGATTCCGGAACAGGCGATGAAATATCCCGGGCAGCTGTCCGGGGGCCAGCAGCAGCGCGTCGCCATCGCCCGCAGCCTGTGCATGAACCCCAGGATCATGCTGTTCGACGAGCCGACTTCCGCCCTGGACCCGGAGATGATCAAGGAAGTCCTGGATGTCATGATCGAGCTCGCCGGGGAAGGCATGACCATGCTCTGCGTCACCCACGAAATGGGCTTCGCGAAAACCGTGGCCCATCGCGTGATATTCATGGACGCGGGCGAAATCGTCGAGCAGAACAAGCCGGAGGAGTTTTTCTCCAATCCGCGGTTCGACCGCACCCGGCTCTTCCTCAGCCAGGTCCTCCACCACTAGATCCGGCGGCGGATTTCGTGAATGGCGACGATTCACGATACACTTGCGCTTTCCAGGTAGACACATTCACACGCCCATTCGCTCGAGACTTTGAACACGCTGAACAGAACCCCGCTATACGAAATACACCTCGAACACGGCGCCCGCATGGTGCCCTTCGCCGGCTACGAGATGCCGGTGCAATACCCCTCCGGCATTGTCAAGGAACACCGGCATACGCGCACTGCCGCCGGCCTGTTCGACGTATCCCACATGGGCCAGGTGAGCCTGCACGGCGACGGGGCGGCAGCGGCCCTCGAAACACTGGTTCCCGTGGACATCCTGGGGCTCGAGCCCACGCACCAGCGATATGCCCTGTTCACCAACGACAACGGCGGGATCCTGGACGACTTCATGGTCACCAATGCCGGCGACCGCCTGTTCGCGGTGGTGAACGCGGCGTGCAAGTCACGGGACATCGACCATCTGAAGGCGCACCTCGACCAGGTCGAGGTGCACGAGGACCGGGCCCTGGTGGCGCTCCAGGGGCCCCGGGCGGCCGAGGTCCTGGGGCAGCTCTGCCCGGACGCGGCCGCCTTGGTTTTCATGCAGGGCGGCGCCATGACGGTGGGCGGGGTGGAATGCTTCGTGACCCGTTCCGGCTATACCGGTGAAGACGGCTTCGAGATCTCCATACCCGCGGAGGCCAGTGCGGGCCTGGTCCGGGAAATCCTGACCCACGACGCCGTCGAGCCCGCCGGCCTGGGCGCCCGGGATTCCCTGCGGCTGGAAGCCGGCCTTTGCCTGTACGGCCATGATATCGACGATGGCACGACCCCGGTGGAGGCCGGGCTCCGCTGGGCGCTGTCCCGGGCACGGCGCCCGGGCGGCGAACGGGCGGGCGGCTATCCCGGCGCCGGAGTCATCGAACGCCAGCTCTCCGAAGGCATCCAACGGAGGCGGGTCGGCCTGGCACCGCTGGGGCGGGCCCCGGTTCGGGAAGGCACTGAGCTGTTGGACACCGGGGGCAGCGCCGCCGGCACGGTGACCAGCGGCGGTTTCGGCCCCACCGTGGAACACCCCGTGGCCATGGGCTACGTGACCGCCGGGCTCACCGAGCCCGGCACGGCCCTGACCGCCCGGGTCCGGGGCCGGGACGTGCCCGTGACAGTGCGCAAGCTGCCCTTCGTCAGGCCGAACTATTACCGGGGTACATGAGACCCGCCACGGACGGCGGGTATAACAATCCTCAAGCAGTCAATCGAATCCCTGTGGAGGCGTTTTGTATGGCGAGCCAACGAGAAAAGCTTTCGGCACTGGAAGCCGACAATGAATTCATGATGCGGCACGTGGGTCCGGGCCCGGCGGAGCAGCGGGAGATGCTGAAAGCGCTGGACCTGAGCTCCCTGGACGAGCTCATCGAGCGGGTCGTGCCCGCGGACATTCGCGGCAACCAGCCGCTGGCGGTTCCGGAAGCCGCCGGCGAGGCCGAGGTCCTGCGGCTACTGCGAGCGATCGCCGGAAAGAACCGGGTCTTCAGGTCCTTCATCGGCATGGGCTACTACGACACCCACACGCCGACCGTCATCCAGCGCAACATCCTCGAGAATCCGGCCTGGTACACCGCCTATACGCCTTACCAGTCCGAAATCTCCCAGGGCCGCCTCGAGGCCCTGCTCAATTTCCAGACCATCGTGGTGGATCTCACCGGCATGGAGATCGCCAACGCGTCCATGCTGGACGAAAGCTCCGCCGCCGCCGAGGCGATGACCCTCAGCAAGCGCGTCAGCAGGAACAAGGGGAACGTGTACTTCGTCGCCCGGGACTGCCATCCGCAGACCATAGACGTCGTGCGCACCCGGGCACGGCCCCTGGACATCGAAGTCGTTGTGGGCGACCCCCTGACCGATGCGGTGCCCGACGACGTGTTCGGCGCCCTGCTCCAGTATCCGGGCACTCGCGGCGACGTGGCCGACTACCGGGCGTTCATCAAGAGCGTCCAGGGCAAACGCGGCCTGGTGACCATGGCCGCCGACATCCTCGCCCTGGCCCTGATCACGCCGCCCGGGGAGCTCGGCGCGGACATCGCCGTGGGCAATACCCAGCGCTTCGGTGTGCCCATGGGCTATGGCGGCCCCCATGCGGCCTACATGGCAACCAAGGACGCCTACAAGCGGTCGCTGCCCGGCCGGCTGGTGGGCGTGTCCCGCGACACCAGGGGCAACCGCAGCTACCGGCTGGCTCTGGCCACCCGCGAGCAGCACATCCGGCGGGAGAAGGCGACCTCCAACATCTGCACGGCACAGTCCCTGCTGGCCATCATGGCGGCGATGTACGCAACCTACCACGGCCCCGATGGACTGAGGCGCATCGCCCGGCGGGTCCATCGCCTGACGGGCATCCTCGCGGGCGGCCTGCGCGCCCTCGGCGTCGAAGTCGAAACGAATGCGTATTTCGATACCATCACCGTGACCGCCGGCGACGCGGCCGGCAAGATCGCCTCGCGCGCCCGTGACTACGGGGTGAACCTGCGCGAGAACGGCGACGGCACCCTGGGCGTCGCCCTGAACGAAACCACCAACCGCGAGGACGTCCAGCTCCTGTGGAGAATCTTCGGCGGCACCGAGGACATACCAACCATCGATGACCAGGACGAACAAGTCGCCGAGGTCATTCCAGCCCCGCTGAGGCGAAAAACGCCGTACCTGGAAGACCCCGTGTTCCACGAGCACCATACCGAAACCGGGCTGCTTCGCTACATGCGCCGCCTGGCGGACATGGACCTGGCGCTGGACCGCTCGATGATTCCCCTAGGCTCCTGCACCATGAAGCTGAACGCCACCACCGAGATGGTTCCGGTCACCTGGCCGGAGTTCGCCGGGATACATCCCTTCGCGCCCCTGGATCAGGCCCTTGGGTACCGGGAGCTCTGCGACGACATCGAAGCCTGGTTGTGCGCCTGCACGGGCTATGCGGCGGTCTCGCTGCAGCCCAACGCCGGCTCCCAGGGCGAATACGCCGGCCTGCTCGCCATCAAGGCCTACCACGAGAGCCGGGGCGAGGGGCACCGCAGCATCTGCCTCATTCCCAGCTCCGCCCACGGCACCAATCCCGCGTCCGCCGCCATGGCGGGCATGAAAGTGGTGGTGGTGGAATCCGATGCCGACGGCAATATCGACATCGAGGACCTGCGCGGCAAGGCGGAAGAACACGCCAGCGAGTTGGCGGCGATCATGATCACGTATCCCTCCACCCATGGCGTCTTCGAGGCGAAGGTCCGGGAAGTCTGCGATATCATCCACCGGCACGGCGGCCAGGTATACATCGACGGCGCCAATCTCAACGCCATGGTGGGGGTATGCGAGCCCGGCAACTTCGGCGGCGACGTGTCCCACCTGAACCTGCACAAGACCTTCGCCATTCCCCACGGCGGCGGCGGCCCCGGCGTGGGACCCATCGGGGTCCGCGAGCACCTGAAGCCGTTTCTCCCCGGACATTTCATGCTGGAGGAAGAGAACTGCGTCGGCCCCGTCGCCTCCGCGCCCTGGGGCAGCGCCGGCATTCTGCCCATCACCTGGGCCTATTTGCGCCTGCTGGGGCGTGAAGGTCTGCGCTACGCCACCTGCAATGCCATCCTCAACGCCAACTATGTCGCCCGCAGGCTCGAGCCCCATTACCCGGTGCTGTACACCGGACCCGGCGGCATGGTCGCCCACGAGTGCATCCTGGACCTGCGGCCCATCAAGGAACAGACCGGCATCACCGTGGAGGACGTCTCGAAACGTCTGATGGACTACGGTTTCCATGCCCCAACCATGTCTTTCCCGGTGTCGGGGACGCTGATGGTGGAGCCCACGGAAAGCGAGTCCCGGGCGGAGCTGGACCGCTTCATCCATGCCATGATCGAAATCCGCGGGGAGATCCGCGATGTCGAGAAAGGCAGGCTGGACCCGGAGGACAATCCGCTCCGGAACGCGCCCCACACCGCCGTGGATGTCAGCCGGCCCTGGGAACACGCCTACACGCCGGAGCAGGCGCTGCGGCTGGACTGCCAGGGGACGGGGAGCAAGTACTGGCCGCCGGTGAACCGCATTGACAACATCTACGGCGACCGCAACGTGGTCTGCACCTGCCCGCCGGTGTCCGCCTACCGGGACGGCGACCCCGGAAAGAACGAAGCGGCTTGATGTGCTTCTCCCCGGGATGGCCCCCGTTTATTTGTATTAGAATCTCCCACATTCCAAGCACCCGCGACCCAGATGAAGAAATACGGCATTCGAATCACACTGACCGAGGACAACCCCATGCGCGCGGCCCATCTCCTGGGCGAGGACTGGGAGGCGTATCGCTGGTATGACGACCCGGGGACCCGGGACGAGGCCCTCGAGAATATGCGTACCCGCCTGCCCAACTACCGCCTCGGGGACGTGCCGTCGCAGATCGTGGAGCCCGTGGAGCGCTGACCGGCGCCAGCCCCATTCCGGACGAGCACCACAGCGGTGTGCTGACCGCCGACTCATTCTGGGATGCCGTACGGCACTGCGCCCGGGAGGCGCTGGGCGCCGGCGCCCTTCAACCGATTTCCACCCGGGCGAGCATCGTCGAGGACGACGGCCTCCGATTCATCGTACGGATTTCCGACAATCTCCGGCGCAAGCAGCAGGCAGGCGGCTCCTACCGGCAGCCGCACCGGGGCAACCCCTTCCTGCCGCCGGACCCGGCACTGACCGTCGGCGCCCTGCCGCCCGGTCATGTCGCGGTGCTGAACAAATTCAATGTCCTGGACAATCACGTGCTGGTGGTCACCAATCACTTCGTCCACCAGGAATCGCCCCTGGCCGCCGCGGATTTCGCCGCCGCCGCTGTCGGCCTGGCGCAGGGCGGAGCGCTGGCGTTCTACAACGGCGGTCGGACCGCCGGCGCCAGCCAGCCCCACAGGCACTTTCAGCTCGTCCCCCTGCCCCTCGGCAGCGGCGCGGACTTCCCCACCGCCGGGCTGTTCGAGGACGCCGCGGACGGCATTGACGGCGTCGAACGCCTGCACTTTCACCACGTATTCAGGCGCCTGGCGGCGGACCCCGGCGACCCGGATGCTTTCGGGCGGGCTTGCCTGGGCGCGTACCAGAAAGGGTTGTCCGCACTCGGCCTGGCCGGCGCCGCCGGTCTTCCGTCGAGGCTGGCTGCCTACAATCTCCTGTTGACGCGTGACTGGCTGTTCATCGTACCCCGGTCCCGGGAGCTGTTCGCGGACATTTCCGTAAACGGGCTCGGTTACGCCGGGTCGCTGTTCGTCAGCACGCCGGAGAAGCTCCAGCGTGTCGGGTCCACCGGGCCGATGCGGATACTCGAGAAGGTCTCTAAACCACGGCGTTGAACAAGGCGCGGTAGTAGCGGGCCAGTTCCTCGAAGCGGAGTGCGCCCATGGACGGCGGCTCCGGCGTGCCTCCGGCCTCGAGCATCTCCATGATCCGGCGGCCCAGGGCACGACCCTCCTCGGCCGGGTCGGTGCAGGACGCATAGCGGTACCGTTCACCGAACCATTCCGGGTAGACCAGGCGGTCAGGCACCAGGGGCGTGCATCCGGCGGCCGCGGCTTCCATAACCGCCAGGCCCTGGAACTCGTGCAGCGCGGTGGACAGCACGATGCCGCCCCGGGCGATGAAGGGGACATAGTCCGGCTCGTCCAGATATCCCACATCCCGGACCTGCCGCCGCCCGAATCGCCGGACGAGTCCGGTGAGCGAATCCGGAGCGCGCCGGAAACGCTGGCCCGCCAGCTCGAGCCGGAACGACACGCCCCGCTCCGCCAACCACGATACCGCCGCCAGCAGCGTATCCGGCCCCTTGTCGTACTCCCAGCGATGATTCCAGACCAATCGCGTCGGGTCCGGGGGCACGGCCGGCCGGCAGGCGAAGAACGCATCACGGACGGGCACGGGGATCACCTCGGACTTTTCCCGGATATCCTGTAGCTTCTCCAGGGGCAGCCGCTCCCGTATCCGGGACAGGAACCGCTTCGCGCCGTCCAGAAACGACCGGCGGTTGTACTCCGAATTGAATACCACACGGTCCGCGGCCAATGCGCTGTACAGGTTCACCATCGCAGGCTCCACCGCACTCGCGACACCCGGCGTGACCGGATAGGCGAACTGGTTCTCGTGGAAGTACACGATCGCGGGTATATTGCCGAGCCGCTTATGAAACAGACCCTTGAACGTCGCCAGGTCCGTCATGGAGGTCGCCAGTATCAGGTCGGGCGTAGCGGCGCCGGCCGCTTGCCCGCCGAGGTACCAGCTCAGCGGATTGGAACGAATCCGCCAGTGAAAATGGCGCGCGGGCAGTGACAGGATGCGCCACTCGATGTCATGGAATCCCTCCACCAGCTGATCGATCCAGAGCCGGTGGCTGGCAGCCTGGTAGGGGGACAGGACGAGGATGCGCACGGTGTCCGGAGGTTCAGCGCCGGAAGCGGTCGACGAACCGGCCCAGGATCTCGTTGGGCACGGGTGTGTGCTCGCCGGCCACCGCCAGAATCAGGTCTTCGGCGGTTTCCGGCGGGAAGTATCCATGATGCCGGTAAGCGTTGATGCGCACCGTGAAGCCCGCGAGGTCTCCTTCCGGGTGAAACTGGGTTGCATAGACGTTGCGCCCGACGCGGAACATCTGCACCGGACAGGTCGCCGACGTGGCCAGCAGCACGGCGCCCCGCGGCACGTCCTCGCAGGCTTCCTTGTGGCCCACGAGCGCGCGGAAGGTCCCCGGCAGGCCCTGGAGCAGCGGATCGCTCCGGCCCGCCGCGGTAAGGGCGATATCCACACCGCCGACCGGCTCACCGAATCGCCTGGATATGCGCGCGCCGCAGAACGCACCCAGCAGGCTGTTGCCGGAGCAGGCGCCGATAAATGGAAAGTCCGCCGCCACCACGCGGTCCAGCAGCGACATGAATCCACTCTCGACGGTTTTCTGTATCCCGCTCTTGGCATCCTCCGGCGTGGACATGTCAAAGGGACTGCCGCCGACGATGATCGCGGCATAGTCTCGAAGCTCGATGTCCGGCAGCCCCGTTTGCTCGACCCGGGCCCGGACCGTTTCGTCATCCCGCAGTCCGCCGTACCGGAGAATGGCGTCGAGCTCGCTGTCCGCGGTCTCGTCCTCGGGCCGAAGCTGGATAATCAGGAAAGGTCTGCTCATCGCGGCGGTATTGTACCCGCCGACCGTGGTTCCCGGCTTCGTTGCGCGGGGGCTCCGGGGCATTACAATAGCGCCATGCCACCGACGTATCCGGACACCCGCCCCGCGGCTTCTTCAGCGCCACCGGAGCTCATACAGGCGGCCTGCGGGGTCGCCGATTTCATTGAAACCCATGCGCCTTTGTTCGTGCTGACGGGCGCCGGCTGCAGCACCGCTTCGGGCATTCCGGATTACCGGGACGACAACGGAGACTGGAAGCACAGCAAGCCCGTCCAGTACACGGATTTCGTGAACTGTGAGCACACCCGGCGCCGCTACTGGGCGCGCAGCCTGTCGGGCTGGCCGCGGGTGGCGCGGTCCCGTCCCAACCCCGCCCACATGGCCCTGGCAGCGCTCGAACGGGCCGGCCTGGTGACCATGCTCTGTACCCAGAACGTGGACACCCTGCACCAGAAAGCCGGCAGCACGACTGTCATCGATCTCCACGGCCGGCTGGACGGTGTCGAATGCCTGCAGTGCGACGCCCGCTACTCCCGCACTCTCATTCAGGAGCGGCTTCTGAGCCTCAATCCGGCCTTCAGTGTCGCGGATGCCGGTGCCGCACCGGACGGCGATGCCATGCTGGAAGGCGGTTTCGACGACTTCACCGTAGCGGGCTGCGACCACTGCGGCGGTACCCTGAAACCCTCGGTGGTGTTCTTCGGCGAGAACGTGCCGGCGGCACGGGTCGCCCGGGCGACCCGTGCCCTGGAGCAGTCCGGGGGGCTGCTGGTGGTGGGCTCCTCCCTGATGCTCTACTCCGGTTACCGCTTCTGCCGGATGGCGGCGCAGTGGGCCCGGCCGGCGGCGGCGATCAACCGGGGCCGGACCCGCGCCGACGCCATGCTTGAGCTCAAGGTGGCCGCGGACTGCGGGAGGGTACTGGAGGAGGTTGAACGCCTGCTCATCTAGTGCGTCCGGTCACGGATGTCGCACTGTTCAATGCGCCGCGGTCCGGATTGAAAGCCCGCGCGACCGTGAGGACCAGTGCCGGGGGCATCCCCCAGGGCCGCTGTGAATACATCCGTGTACGCTCTGGCTCAAACATCCCTGTTTTCGACAGCCCTGGTGGATGCCCCCGGCACTGGTCCCACCCACCGAGAGCGGTTCTCTAAGCGGGCACGACCTACAGCGTGGCGCCCGCGGGCTCCGCGAGACCGTAGGTCGTGAGCTCGGCGGTCAGGTAGTCGAACGCATCGTCCACCGTGTCGCAGACCCTGAACAGGTCTACGTCGCCGGGATTGATGGTGCCGTACTCCACCAGGGCATCGAAGTTCACGACCCTGTTCCAGTAGTCCGACCCATAGAGGACGAGGGGCAGATGCTTCTTGACTTTACGCGTCTGTACCAGGGTCAGGATCTCGAACAGCTCATCCAGGGTACCGAAGCCGCCGGGAAAGAACACCACGGCCTTGGCCAGGTACAGGAACCAGAACTTGCGCATGAAGAAGTAGTGAAACCGGAACGCGAGCTCGCGGGTGATGTAGGGATTCTCCTCTTCTTCGAAGGGAAGCGAGATGGACAGGCCGACATTCACGCCCTGGGCCTCGCTGGCGCCGCGGTTCGCCGCTTCCATGATACCGGGCCCGCCGCCGGTGCATACCACGAAGCGCCGATGCTTCTCAGGCAGCCCCTTGGACCAGTGCGTAAGCCGGTTGGACAGCGACCGGGCGTCCTCGTAGTACCTGGATGTCATCAGGTCCCGCTCGGCGGCCTCGACCCCTTCGTTGGCCTCCCTGGCCTTTTCAAGATTCCGTTGTGCCCGCTCACGGTCGATATACCGCGCGGAGCCCATGACGACGATGGTGTCGTCGATGGAGAGCCTGTTGAACCGGGTATTGGGCTCGTAGTATTCGGCCAGTATCCGCAGCGGTCTGGCCTCGGGGCTCAACAGGAATTCCTCGTTGCTGTAGGCTTTGTCCAGGGATCTTTTCTTCATTCCGGGCTTTCATGGTAGTGGAGCGTGGATGCTACAGGTTCAAGCGCTCCAGGTGATAACGCAGCCGCGTTCGCCGCCGCCTGGGGCGTATGGCATCCAGGGCCCGGGTCAGGTCCGCCGGGTCGCGCTCGACGCGAAGCAGCGCGGCGACGGCGTTGCCGTACGCCGGCAGGGTGAACTTGTAGACGCATGCGAAATCCTGCCTGACGGCGGGGATCCGCCCGATCCGCCGTTCCAGGTCCCGGCCGTCTGCGAAATTGATGACCAGCATCCCCCGCTCCGACAACAGGCCGCGAAGCCGCCGGTACCAGTCCCGGGAAATGGGCTCCGAGCGCCGTGCCTCGCTGTGTGTGTCGGAGAACAGATCGTCGATCACCAGGTCGAACCTGTCGTCCGGATGATCCCGGATCCAGCTGCCCGCATCCCACTGCACGAGTTCCGCCGGAATCCGGTCCAAACCGAAGAAGCGCCGGGCGATCTCCACGTGTACCGGATTGCGTTCGATCGCCACGAACCGCTCCCATTCCACCAGCTCGTAGAGCTGCCGCACCACGGCGCCGCCCCCCAGGCCGAGGAGCAGGATTCCGGAAAGCGGCGATCCCGCCCGCCACAGCGCCGGCAGGCCGAGCAGGTCCCAGACCCCGCCGCCGAAAATATGGCCGGGATGGTACTGGGTATGGAGCACCCCGTTGGTGTACAAGCGTATGCTGCGTCCGGCGCGCCGGATTTCATAGCGCCGCCCGCCGGCGGTGTGCTCCCAGACCAGCGCCATCTACGGGCAACCCTCCGGTCCAGGCATACTGAACCCCGGCATCACAGTGCCCTCTAAGGGATGAACGAGACTCAATGACAGCCTGCTGTGGTTCGAATACACGGCTCAGGAGGGTTACAATGCACCGAAGACGATTCGTCACGGCGCTGGGCATATTCTGCGCCGGCGCACTGGGTCCGGCCGCGGCCGGCAACGGAATTCAGGGGACAGTAATATGAATACCGCCGTTGAGCAAATCCAGCTGACCAAGGCCGAGTGGCGCGAGCGGCTCACCCCCGAGCAGTTCGACATTCTGCGCAAGGAAGGCACCGAACGGCCGTACACCAGCCCGCTCAACAAGGAGACGCGTCCGGGGGTCTATCACTGCGCCGGCTGCGACCTGGCTCTTTTCGACGCCGGAGCAAAGTTCGACAGCGGCACGGGCTGGCCAAGCTTCTTCCAGCCCATCGACCCCGGGCACATCGAGACCCGGACCGACTACAAGCTGATACTCCCACGCACCGAGTATCACTGCGCGCGCTGCGGCGGCCACCAGGGCCACGTGTTCAACGACGGGCCGGAGCCGACGGGCAAGCGGTACTGCAACAATGGCTTTGCCCTGACCTTCAAGCCCGCGGAAACCTGACGGAAATACCAATCGCCGAAGAAGCGTCCGGTGCAGCCCGCCCCGGAGCACTGTCGCAGGCCGCAACCCGGTTTGAGAACCAGCGTCAAGGCATAGGCCGGTGCCGGGGGCTGTCCACCAGGGCTGTCGAAAACAGGGATGTTTGAGCCAGAGCGTACATGGACGTATTCACAGCGGCCCTGGTGGACAGCCCCCGGCACCGGCCTTCCCGATCATGCGGACATTCAAGCCTGACTAATGAACGATTCGAGCTAGTCCTCGGACGCCCGCAGCAGGGCGTCGCGGATGCGCGCCAGCTCCCGCAGCCGGATTCCGAGCGCCTCGAGGTGGCAACAGGTATTGAGGATATATTCGACATTGCTGCCGCGCTCGCCACGGGCGCGCCGGATTCGCTCGATCATCTCGCGTTCCGTGAGGTGGGGTGTATACTGTTCGTGCCCGCGGTCCACCACGAAGCACAGGGCGCTGACCCGGCCACCGGGCGTCTCGACCGGCAGCCACAGCGGCCGGTAGGCCCCCCGGACCATTTCGCGCTCCATGAGATAGTCGTAGACCTGCAGCCGGTCGGGTTTATCCACCCGGAATACCCGTCCGACGCAGGAACCACCGGTATCCAGGCCAAACACCAGGCCCGGATTTTCCATCGTTCCGCGGTACACGAAGGACGACAGGCACAAAGCCCGCCGGTAGCCGTACAGCCGGGCCTGACGCCGGTCCGAGTACTCAAAGCCGGGGGCCCACATCAGGGATCCATAGCCGAATACCCAGTATCCTTGTTTCGGCGGTTCGGGGATGCGGTGGGCGTTGGCGATCATGACATTATCGTTAGAGGACGGTAGCACCGCATGCGGCTTTTCAGTTTACATGAAACGAATGGGGATCCGAGTGCCGCGCCGACGCGAATACCGCGCTTTTTCAAAGTGCAATAGTCTGATTACTGGAGAAATCATAGCCCATGCAGCCCGCCAATCCGATACTCGTTGAAGTCACCCGGGGCCCCGCGGTGGAAAGCGTCCACCGGGGATCCGCCGTCATCGTGGACCGCCGGGGGCGGGTGGTGCGTTTCTGGGGCGACATGAATCAAGCGATATTCCCCCGCTCGGCGGTCAAGTCCCTGCAGGCTATCCCCCTGGTGCGCACCGGCGCTGCACGCGCCCTGGACCTGTCACCGGAGGAGATCGCCATGGCATGCGCCTCCCACGGCGGCGAGCCCGTTCACACCGCTACGGTGAGTGAATGGCTGGGCCGCATCGGCCTCGGCCCCCGGGATCTCGAGTGCGGCGCGCATCCGCCCACCGACAGCGACGCGCGGCTCGGCCTGGCCGGACTCGGACAGGCACCGTCGCCGCTGCACAACAACTGTTCCGGGAAGCATGCCGGCTTCCTTTCCGTGTGCAGGCACCTCGGCTTTCCGGCCCGGGGTTATACCCGTGCCGACCACCCGGTCCAGGAGCTGGTGCGCGACACCCTCGAGGAGTTCACAGGGTGCCCGCTCCGGGACGCGGCACGCGGTGTCGACGGCTGCGGAATACCCGTATTCGGCATACCGCTGCGCGCCCTCGCCACCGCCATGATGAAATTCTCCGCCCCGGAACAACTCGACGAGCCGACCGCCGAGGCCGTTCGCACCATCCGCGGGGCGATGACCGGCCATCCCTACCTGGTGGCCGGGCGGGACCAGTTCTGCACCCTTGTCATGGATGCCCTGGCGCCCGATGTCGTGGTGAAAACCGGCGCAGAGGGTACGTGCTGCGCCGCGATCCTGAACCAGGGACTGGGAATCGCCATCAAGATAGACGACGGTGCGGCGCGCGCCTCGGAGGTCGCCGCCGGCGCGATCCTCCGGTTCATGGAAGCGATGGATGATTCACACTACGCGGCCCTTCGGTCTACACTAGAGCCTGACGTGTTGAACGCGGCGGGATTGAAGGTGGGCGTCATCAGGGCATCAGCAACGCTGACGCAGGACTGACGGCATACCCGCCGCACCCGCGGCATCTGCTTATCACGATTTTTCGCATTGCGAGAATGCGGCCTTCATTCACCCACGCCGTCAGGGACACCGAAACCATGCAAGACATCAAGCAACGGCTGCTCGACAAGAGAGAAGATCTCGAGCAAAGGCTGAACAACATCACCCGGGACGTGCGCCACGAGGACAACCCGCTTTCGGGGGACTGGGAGGAACAGGCCGTGCAGCGGGAGAGCGACGAGGTGATGGATGCACTGGGTAACGAGGCCAGGCGCGAGCTCGAGCTGATCAAACAGGCCCTTGCCCGCATCGAAAGCGGCGAGTATCCCTATTGCTCGGAGTGCGGAAAGGAGATCAATCGCGCGCGGCTGGAATCCCTGCTGTACACCGACCTGTGTATCCGATGCGCCCAGGACAGGGAAGTCCACAACCAATAAGTCAGACCCGCGGCGCGCCGAGCTCGGCTTTCAGCTCCTCGATCCGCCGCCGCGACCTCTTCAGTTCCTCCCGGTTGAGCTCACGGTTCTGTTTCAGCCTTTTCAGCTCGGCCTCGGCGCCATGAGACAGGCCGCCCTCTCTTTCCAGCCGGTCGCGGCAGCGCCGGGCCTGATGCTCGAAATCATCAATCGCCTCGACGAGCTCCTCGCAGTAGGCTTCCAGCGTCTCGAGCTCGTATCTGAGTCGCCGGTTTCGTTCTTCGTCGTGCATCCGGGAACCCGATTCAACTGCCGTGCGCTATGACCCGGGCACCAGGTCCTTGATGGCGACATCGGGATCAGTGAGCTGATCCGGGTCGGGATCGACCCCTTTCTGCATCAGTGACTGAGACAAGCGTATATCCCTGGCGATCAGTCGACCCTGGCCCCAGCCCGTCACGCCCACGAAGCGCTCGCCCGCGAAACTGAACAACACAAGGTTGCGGTCCTCGATCGATCCCCGCTGGACGTGGCGATCGCCTTCGCCGGGAAACCCCGCTGTCTGCAGGACCCGGTCGTACTGATCCGACCAGACGAAGGGCACCGGGTCGTAGGCAGCCGGCTGCCCGGCAATGGTGGCGGCGGTGCTCATGCCTTGCTGATCCGCATTCTGAAAGGACTCCAGCCGCATGTGGCGGCTGTATCGGGGCAGGTAGCACGAGGCGCAGTCTCCGGCGGCCAGGATGTTCTCGTCGGCGGTGCGGCCGTATTCGTCGACTCGGATACCGTCCGACACCTCGAGTCCGGCCGCCTCCGCCAGCGAGGTATCAGGCGTGATCCCGATCCCCACCACCACGGTATCCGCCGCAACAACCTCGCCCCCGGCCAGGATGACGCCTTCCACGCGATCTTTTCCATCGAAGGCCTCGATTCGAACGCCGGTCCGGATCTCGACGCCTTCATCACCATGGACCGCGGCCACGGCCGCGGCCGCCGCTTCCGGCACGGATCGCGACAGTATCCGGTCCTGGGCCTCGAGCACCGTCACCCGGCATCCCAGCTGCCGGGCGCTGGACGCCACCTCCAGCCCGATGAAGCCGCCTCCGATGATGACGATTCGCTGCTCCGGGAGCAGCCGGGCCTTGATGGCCCGCGCGTGGACGGCGGTCCGGAGCAAGTGCACGTGGTCGAGGTCATGACCCGGCACCGGCAGGGTACGGGGGCTCGCCCCAGTGGCCAGCACCAGGTGGTCAAACCCTTCGTCGTCGCCTCCCTCGCACCTGACCCGCCGCCGGTCCGTATCCACTTCCACTGCGCGCCGCTCGAGCCGCACGTCGATGTCATTGTCCGCATAGTCGGCCAAGGAACGGAAGCAACCGTCCTCCACCGTGTTCTCCCCGAGCAGCACCGTCTTCGACAACGGCGGCCGCCGGTACGGCGGCAGGGGCTCGTCGCCCAGCAGCAGGATGCCGCCCTCGTAGCCCTTGGTTCTGAGCGTCACGGCGCAGCGTCCGCCGGCCTGGCCGCCTCCGATGATCACTGTGCGGGACATCGTCACCTCGTCTGTATCATGTATGGCACATCGCAGCCGGCGAATACGGGCCCCATCCAGGCGCCCACTGCCATCGCGTCCACTCCCCTACTGCCGGTAATCCGGCTCTTCCTTGTCGAGTATCGCCATGAGCTCCCGGAAGTGATTGTCCGCCCCGGGGAATTCCTCCCACTGGCGAGCGGTTTTCTCCGCCACATCGTCGGGCAGCACCCGCAGGGGCTGACCCGTGGTGTAAGCGGTGACCAGGGTCCGGGCGGCCCTTTCGAAGTAGAACAACTCGTCGAATGCCGCCGCCACGGTGGGACCGGTGGTCATGACCCCGTGATTGCCCATCAACAATACGCGTCTGTCCTGCAGCAGCCGGGTGCAGCGATCCGCTTCATCTTCGAGAGCCATGCCGCCATAGTCGGTATCCATTGCCACGCGGTTGAAGAACCGGGCGCAGTTCTGGTCGATGGGCAGCATGGTGCTGTCGGCGAGAGTGGCCAGGACGGTGGCATACCGGGGATGAACATGCAGCGCGCAGCGGGCCGTGGGACAGTTCCGGTGCAGCGCACCGTGGAGCCCCCACGCCGTGGGGTCGGGCGCGTTCTTTCGTTCCAGGGTACGCGCATCCGTGGCGTCCACCAGCAGCAGGTCGCTGGCCCTTATGCGGGAAAAATGCCGGCCCACCGGATTGATCAGGAACAGCGTGCCGTCGTTGTTCACCGACAGGCTGAAATGGTTGGCCACCGCTTCGTGCAGGTCCAGCCGGGCCGCCCAGCGAAACGCGCAGGCGAGCTGGATTCTCTGGTCATGGTACCGGTCCCATTCCTCCACCCGGTTGGTTTGCACTTCTCTGACGCTCATGGACGGGTCCTATCTGGTTGAATCCGGACGACGCCGGCGGGCAGCGCCACACCGGCGATCCATTGGAAGCGACGCAGTTTATCAGATCGTCGGATGCCGGACAGGTCCACGGAGAATGGGCAACAGGATCGTCCCGATGGCGGCAGGTTGCAAGCGCCGCGGGCTTCACCTATTGTATCTAAAGCGAGGGATTCGCCCGCTTCACAAAGCAACCACACCACTCCCGAGGTGACATGCATGAGCACGGCCATGAATCCCGCAGCTGATCCCCTGATAACCGACGAGCAGGTCGCCCGCTACCAACGGGACGGCTACGTCATTCCCGACTATCGAATCCCCGGCGACGCGCTGGCTGCCATGCGCCAGGCCTATGACGAGCTGCTCTCCCGGAATCCGGACATCAAGCCCGATATCATGCTCGGACCGCACCTGGAAAAGCCCGGCGCCCAGGGCGTACGGGGGTCGCGCGAATGGCTGGACTTCGCCACCCGGCCCGAGCTCCTGGACATCGCGTCCAGGCTGGTCGGCGACGACCTGATACTCTGGGGCACGACGATTTTCGGCAAGCCCGCCCACCAGGGCAAGGAGACGCCCTGGCATCAGGACGGGGACTACTATCCGATCCGGCCGCTGGAAACCATCACGATCTGGATCGCCCTGGACGACGTCACCCCGGAGAACGGCCCTCTGCGCATGATTCCCGGCTCCCACAGGCAGCGCCGGCTGTACAGCCACCACTGGGAGGAGAACGACGACCTGTCCATCAACCTGGTCTGCGATGGCGAGCATTTCGACGAAACCACCGCGGAGGACCTGATGCTGGAAGCGGGGCAGGTGTCATTCCACGACGTGTACATGATCCATGGCTCGAAGCCCAACGCCACCGACAAGCGGCGCGCGGCGTTCGTCGCCCGGATCATGCCCGGCCACTGCCATTACGACCACCAGCTCGGCGCCGACATGACCCAGCCCCACTCCAGCCACGATTACGGGCGGCGACCGCTGTTCCTGATTCGCGGCGAGGACAAGACCGGCCGCAACGATTTCAATATCGGGCATTAGCCGTCAGGATTCCCGCTTGCCGGCGAGCTTGTCGGCGGCCCGGATGAATTCCATGGGAAACGGGAAGAACAGGGTCTGGTTCTTCTCGTGGGACATGTCCGCCATGGTCTGCAGGTAGCGAAGCGTGATGGCGTCCTTCTGCTTGCTCAGGATCTCGGCGGCCTCGGTGAGCTTGTGGGACGCCTGGAGCTCGCCCTCGGCGTTGATTACTTTCGCGCGCCGCCAGCGCTCCGCCTCGGCCTGGCGGGCGATAGCGCGAATCATGCTCTCGTCCAGGTCGACGTGCTTGATCTCGACATTGGACACCTTGATGCCCCAGGCATCCGTGTGCTTGTCCAGGATCTGCTGGATGTCGCTGTTGAGCTTGTCCCGCTGGGACAGCATTTCATCCAGCTCGTGCTGCCCCAGCACCGAACGCAGCGTCGTCTGGGCCAGCTGGCTGGTGGCGTTGTGGAACTGCTCCACCTGTATGATCGCCTTCTCCGGATCCAGCACCCGGTAGTAGACGACGGCGTTGACCTTTACGGATACGTTGTCCTGGGAAATCACGTCCTGGGAGGGGACGTCCAGGACCCGGGTTCGCAGGTCCACCCGGACCATCTGCTGAATCGGCGGAATGATGATGATCAGGCCGGGTCCCTTCACGGTCTGGAAACGACCGAGAAAGAACACTACTCCGCGCTCGTACTCACGGAGTATGTTGATAATGAGAAAACCGACGCCCACGACCGCGGCGATCGCGACCACCCAGGCGGGATTGACCAGCATGTTCATATTTGCTCCTCTAGGGGTTCTACAACAAGAATTAAACCATCCAACTCGCGTACTTTCACGGCCTGACCCCGGCGAACCGGTGCCTCGGCGCGCGCCGACCACTGCTCACCGTGGATGTGCACGGTCCCGGCGCCGTCGCTGAAATCCGCCAGCGCCTCGCCCACATCGCCGACCATCTGCTCACGCCCGCTGACCACGGGCCGGGTGCGCTGGCGCAACGCCAGCGATATGAGCGTGAAAACGAACAGCCCGGTGACGATGGTGACGGTGGCGATCAGGGGGATCGAGATCTGGTACGCCTCGACGTCGGTTTCAATGAGTATCAGCGATCCGAATACGAACGCGATCGCACCACCGATACCCATGACCCCGAAGCTCGGCATGAACGCCTCCGCCACCATGAATATCACGCCGAGCAGAATCAGGGCCAGGCCGGCATAGTTGACGGGCAGTACCTGGAATGCATACAGGGCCAGGACCAGGCATATCGCCCCCAGCACGCCGGGGAACAGGGCTCCGGGATTGGACAACTCGAAGAACAGCCCGTAAATACCGGCCAGCATCAGCACGTAGGCCACGTTCGGATTGGTGATCACCGACAGCAGCCTGGTGCGCCAGTCCGGCTCCACCGTTTCGACCGCCAGGTCCGCGGTAGCCAGCACCAATTCGTGGTCGTCCACCGTGACGGTTCGTCCATCCATCTGCGCCAGCAGGTCCTCGATGTCCCTGGCCACGATGTCAATGACGTTCCGTTCCAGCGCATCCTCAGCGGTCAGGTTCACCGCCGAGCGGACCGCTTCCTCGGCCCACTCCTCGTTGCGGTCCCGCAGGCGCGCCAGGCCCTTGATATAGGCGACGGCGTCGTTGATGACTTTCCTTTCCATGGCGGACCCGGGCTGCGGTCCGTCCCGATTCGACTCGCCGGACTCCGGTTCGTCCTGCCCACCGGGGTCTCCGTTCGCGTCCCCGTCCTGCTCGCCCTCCCCGTCCGTGCGGTCGGCCGCGGACTGCTCGTCATCCTTCCCGGAGTCGGATTCGTCCTGCTCCTCACCCCCTCCCAGGCCGCCCGGAGACATGCTCACCGGCGTGGCGGAGCCCAGGTTGGTGGCAGGCGCCATCGCCGCAACGTGGCTGGCGTACATGATGTAGGTTCCGGCGCTGGCCGCACGGGAACCGGGCGGCGACACGTAGGTCGCCACGGGCACGCGGCTGGCCAGGATCTTGCGGATGATGTCCCGCATGGAGGTATCCAGGCCACCCGGCGTATTGAGGCGCAGTATCACCAGCGCCGCCCCGGATTCCTCGGCATCCTCAATGCCGCGCACAATGAAGTCGTTGGTGGCCGGCCCGATGGCGCCGTCCACCTCCAGCACCACGGCCGTGCCCGGCCCCGATTGATCGTCCTGGCCATCCTGGGCAAGCAGCGGCCCCGCCAGCAGCAGGGCCAGGCCGGCTCCCGTGAACAAGGCGGCCAGCGCCAGGCGGACTATGCGTCGTGTCAGATTCATACCGTCAGTCTTGATAGCCACCACGTTATCATAGGGAAGGCGGTGTGTAAGCGCTGTGAACCGGGGCGTTCAGCCCGGTATACGGATGGGATGAAGTAGCTTAGAGCACGTGGGGCGGGAGCGGTTCCCGCCCTGGCCAGCCCGGGGCCGGGGCGGTGTGCAGGGGTTGACGCGCGCGTCAGGCCGGTGACGCGTCGCCCAGTCCCGGCATGTGCAGGTCGGCGGCGGTCACCTCGCGATTCCCGGACCCGGCCCGGTCGCCGCCAAGGCAGCGCTTGTACGCCAACGCCTCGTCGAGGCACTGCCGCGCGGCCGCCGCGCAGGAGCCGCAGCCGGTGGAGGCGCCGAGACGTTCTCGCAGGGACTGCATGCAGGCGACTTCGCCCCGAAGCACACCGTGGTGGATATCGCGATCGGTCAGGGATTTGCAGAGACAGATGTACATCGCCGTATTCCGAGTGTGACACAGCAACAATATCAGAAATACGAGTGATTCGCAATCAGAAATTTCCCGCCCGGGATCAGGCCGCCCTGCACCCTGGCCTCATTCCGAAGCGCCGATCTGGGACTGCTGGTAGTTCTGCAGGCCGACCCGCTCCACCAGCTCGAGCTGCGTCTCCAGCCAGTCGATGTGCTCCTCCTCCGAGGCCAGGATCCCGTCGAACAGCTGCCTGGATACGAAATCACCCGCCTGCTCGCAGTACGCCACCGCGGCTTTCAGGTCCCCGTGCGCCTCATTTTCGAGCCGGAGATCGCACTCGAGGACTTCCTTGACGTTCTCGCCGATCAGCAGCTTTCCCAGGTCTTGAAGATTGGGCAGCCCTTCCAGGAACAGTATGCGCTGGATCAGGGAATCGGCGTGCTTCATCTCGTCCACTGACGCCTCGTATTCCCGCTTGCCGAGCCTGGCCAGGCCCCAGTCGTCCAGCATCCTGCCGTGGAGGAAATACTGGCTGATGGCGGTCAGCTCGTTCTTGAGGATCCTGTTGAGATGCTCCAGTGTCGTCTTGTCGCTTTTCACGGTCCCGGCCTCCTGTTCGCTTGGGGTCGCCTGTCAAGTATGGCTCGACGAACCCGGTCTTTGTCATGGCTTGCATTATTGGGCGCCGCGCCCCGCCGGGTCAACGACAACCGTCCCGTTTTCCATGGGAAGGAATAGCGGTCCGGGGCGCTCAGCCCCGGACCAGGGTACCGTCGCGGTAGTCCCGCATCGCCTGGGCGATCTCGTCGGCGGTGCTCATCACGAACGGGCCGTGATGCACCACCGGCTCATTGATGGGCTCGCCGCCGAACAACAACGCACCGGAGCCCGCCTCCAGGGACAGCTCCAGCACGCTTCCGTCGCCCAGCCTGGCGAGCTGGCCAGCCCGCGCTCGGCGCCCGCCCGCTTCGACGGCCCCGGCGTAGACAAAAAGCTGCAGTGCCGAAGCATCGTCCACACCGATAGATACGGATGCATCCCGGGAGGCGCCGATGTCGGCGATCAGGGGCCGAGTCGTCCTGCCGGTGACCACGCCGTCGATGGTCTCACCGTCGAGCGTCAAGGTGCCGGCTATCAGGCGCAGCGTGGCATAGCCGGATTCCCGGGTCACCACATCGTCTCCCTGGATGTCGCGATAGGCCGGCGGCTGCATCTTTTCCCGCGCGGGCAGGTTCAGCCAGAGCTGGAAGCCGTGTATCCGGTCGGCATCCGGCCCGGGCATCTCCGAGTGGATCACACCGCTGCCGGCGGTCATCCACTGGGCGCCGCCCGGGGTGATGGTTCCGGTGTTGCCCATGCTGTCCGTGTGGGCGAAACCGCCCTCGCGCATGTAGGTCACCGTCTCGAAGCCCCGGTGGGGATGGGGCGGAAAGCCCGCCTCGAACTCCTCCCGCCGATCGGAGCGGATCTCGTCGAGCATCAGGAAAGGATCCATGGACGAGCCGCCGTCGAATCCGGCCAGCCGGTTGATCTTCACCCCCGCACCGTCGGTGGCGGGCCGCGAGTCCACGATGGCAGTAATCTCACGCGTTGGCATAGCGCATCTCCTGTTCTGGTCGTCCGGAGAAACGCGCGATGGCGCCCCTCGCCTCTTCCAGCCCTTCATGGCGACTGTCCTCGCCCATGGCAAGCCCCTCGGCGAAAACCGTTTTCACGTCCCCGATGCCGATCAGGCCCAGTATGCCCCGGATGTAGTCTGTCTGGGTGTCCAGGGGCGTGCCGCGATACCTGCCGCCACGGGCAAACACGGCATAGGCGTCGATTTCCGGCAGCAGCCGGGACTAGCCGGCGCTCCGGGACAACCGATACTGATCCCCGGGGCCGTTACCCTGTTTACGAGCGCCTTCGAGGCAGGACCGCAACGTCGTCGGCGGCCTCGATTTCTTCCATCAGCAGCTCCACGAAGCCATCGGTCACCTCGGACAGGGCCGTTGGGGAGCGATGCAGCTCCACATCCACCTGGGGCAGCACCGGGATCCCCGCTTCGCTGTCCAGCACCCTGCAATACTCAGGCACCGAACGGCCGGCCTTGATGGACACCGCCAGGTTGGCTTCCAGGGCAAGGTTGATGCCGGTGGGACTGGCACTGACGTAGGCGACGCGCCAGGGGCGTCGTATTCCGGCGAGCGCCGTCAGGGCGTGGCTGCGGTAGATGCAGCCGCCGGGATTCACCGCCAGGGGCAACGCTTCCCCGGGGTCATTGCGGAACGATTGATGGGCGACCCAGACGAGGCGCTCCCGGCCCAGCACCTCCCCTGCTCCCGCGGGCCCGTGGCGAATCACCAGGGCCAGGTCCAACTCCCCGTCTTCCATTCGTGCCAGCAGTCCGGTGCTGAGATCACACTGAACGTTAAGCTGCACACCGGGGAACCGGGTGTTGAAGCGGGGAATGATGTTCGGCAGATAGGCGAGCGCCTGCTCCTCGGTAATGCCAAGCCGCAGCGACCGGCCCCGCCCCACGGCACCGACGGCCGCGGCTGCCTCATCGTGCAGATGCAGGATGCGGCGGGCGTAGGGAAGCAGGGCTTCGGCGGCGCGCGTCGGGGTGACCTGGCGGCTCGTGCGCCGGAACAGGGGCTCTCCCACCCGGTCCTCCAGGCGCTTGATCTGAAGGCTCACCGCCGACTGGGTCCGGTGCAGACTCCTGGCGGCGCTGGTGAATCCGCGGGTTTCGGCCACGGACACAAATGTCCGCAGCAATTCCGGATCGAGCATGGCTACGATTGATGATATTTGTTAATTGATTGTATTTTATATATTCGTTTGCATCATTCATAGCCCACCCCTAGGCTGCGTGGTACACCGACTAAACAGGAAGCGCCCATGCAGCACCCGACCGATGCCAACCTTTCAACGGACGTCCAGCCCGCCCCGCCCCGGTCCGTGGCGGGTGCGAGCCTGATCGACACCGGCCGCTATCCGCTGCACACACGCGGCGCACCCGCCTACGCGGACCTGCTGAGGGATTGCCGGCGGCAGATCGACGCCGACGGCTGCATCCTGCTGCCGGGGTTTGTCCGGCCGGAAACCGTCGAACGGATGCGGCACGAAACGGAAGCCCTGGCCCCGAGCGCCCATTTCAACGACACCTGCACCAATCCCTACAACAGCGCCGACGATCCGGCGCTGGCGGCGGACCACCCCAAGCGCCTGTTCCAGGATCGCAGCAACGGCTTCGTGGCGGGGGACCGCATCGCGGACGATACCTGCATCCGGAATCTGTACCATGATGCGGGCCTGCAGAGTTTTCTCGCGGATGTGCTCGGGGTCGAGCAGATATACGAATACGCGGATCCCCTGGCCGGGCTGGTGGTGAACGTGCTGCGGCCCGGCTGCCAGCACCCCTGGCACTTCGACACCAACGAGTTCGTGGTCTCGATGATGACCAAGCAGCCCGCCGCCGGCGGTGCCTTCGAATACTGCCCCGGGATCCGCGCACCCGGCAGCGAGAACTACGATGCGGTGCGGGACGTGGTCCAGGGCGACCGCGCGCGGGTCCGCGTACTGGACCTGAAGCCCGGCGACCTGCAGATCTTTTTCGGCCGTTTCGCCCTGCACCGGGTCACGCGGCCGCGGGGCAGCGGCGAGCGTCATACCCTGATCCTCGGCTACGCCAGGGAGCCCGGCCTGATCGGCCGTGCGGAACGAACCCGGAAGCTGTTCGGCCGCCTGGCGGACGTCCACCGCCGGCAACGCGACGCGGCGCCGGCGCGCGGCGATACCCTGTCCGACTAAGCACGATTCTCCGACACCCATGGAGCTGCCATGTACGATCCGACCGACGACAACATCCGACCACTCGATCACCCGCAACTGCCGGTAGTGGCCAGCGGTCCGGTGACGGCGGCGGATTCCCTCCCGCCGGCAGTGGATCCCGTCCGCCTGCGCGCCGACCGGCTGTCCCGCCTGCGCGCCATGATGCGCGAGCAGGGCCTGGACGCCGTCCTGCTGTTCGATCCCTACAACCAGCGCTACGCGACGGGCTCGCGGAACATGTTCGGCTATTTCCTGCGCAATTCCACTCGCTACATCTACGTGCCCGCCGAAGGTCCGGTCATCCTGTTCGAGTACCCGGGCAGCGCCCACGTGTCCACCCGCCTGGAGACCATCGACCATGCACGCACCTCCAAGGTGGTCTGGTCCTCGGTAAACGGCCGGGATACGGGCTCCGCAGCGCCGTTCGCCCGCGAGATCGCGGACCTGGTACGGGAGCACGGCGGCGGCAGGAAGGTCGGCCTGGATCGCTGCTTTCACCTCCTGGCACTGGCGCTGGAGACGGAAGGCCTGACGGTGGCGGATTGCAACCAGCATATCCTCCATGCCCGCCGCATCAAGACGCCCGACGAGATCGCATGCCTGGCGCTGAGCATGGCCGCCTCGGAAGCGGCGGTGGCCGATGTGGAACGCGCCATCCGCCCCGGGCGGACCGAGAACGATCTGTTCGCGACGATGTACGGATCGGTGATTGCCGGCGGCGGCGAATTCATCGAAACCCGGCTGTTGAGCTCCGGACCGCGCACCAACCCCTGGTTCAACGAAGCCGGCTCGCGGACCATCCGTCCGGGCGAGCTGGTGGCTCTGGATACCGACACCATCGGCTGCAACGGCTACTACTCCGATTTCTCACGGACTTTCCTCTGCGGGCCCGGCCGGCCTTCAGGGGAGCAAAAGACGCTGTACCGCATGGCATACGAGCAGGTACAGCACAACATCTCCATCCTGAAACCCGGCATGAGCTACCGCGAGGTGGCCGAACAGGCCTGGGAGATCCCCGAGCGCTACTACGACCGCCGGTACCCGTCGGTGATACACGGCGTCGGCATGCATGGAGAAACCCCCATGATCGCTCACAAGGGCGACTTCGATACCTACAGCGGCGACGGCGTCCTGGAGCCCGGCATGGTGGCAAGCGTGGAAAGCTACATCGGCGAGCCCGGCGGCGCCCAGGGCGTGAAGCTCGAGGACGAAGTAATGATCACCGAGACCGGCGTGGCCCTGATCTCGAGGTATCCCTACGACGACGCGCTGCTCGACCGGGAGTGGTAGCGCCCGGGTCTTGCTTCAGCACCCGTCCCCGACCCATGTGGTAAGCTTTCGCTGGTGCGGAGGCGCGGCGCACCCATGTACCAACCTCGACGAACAAGGAGGGCCGGCGTGAGCGACGATCCACAGCGACATAATTCACGGGACACGGACACCGGCCCCCAGGGCACCCGGGTTTTCCGGCGCGAGGACATCCGGCAGCACCTCGAAAAGCGTGGCGCCGGCTCCACCGGTCCGGCGGACTCGGCATCGAGCGCCGTTCTGGTTGGCGCCAACGGCGCCTTCAGAGGCAGGCGCATCGACATACCCGGGGGGCGATCGACGCTGGGACGCGATGCGACCAACAACATCATTGTCAATGATGACAGCGTTTCCCTGGTGCACGCGCGGCTGGTCGAAAAAAGCGGTGTGTGGCGGGTGCTCAATCTGCTGTCCACCAACGGAACCTGGGTCAACAACAAGAAAGTGTCCGACGGCGTCCTCCGGGACGGCGACACCGTTTGCTTCGGCCAGGCGGAATTCGTGTTTCACATCACCGGCAAGCCTCGCCCCGCCGGCCTCTGGAACAGGGTGCGGCGCTGGTTCGGTCGCTCCCGCTGAGCACTGCCGCCCGCTATCCGCAGGCCCCCTCTCCGGAATCAGACGCCTGTCGGCAATGGTGTACCGGCCGCGCGGGCCTTGAACGGACTCGCTTCCGCATTGTGATACGCTCGGAACTGTCCCGGCCGCCCGGACATCAAACCAGGCGGTCGAACCCTGATGATCAAGCCACTGAACTCTTATGGCCGATCGCGCTGACGAGAGACAACAAGACGGAGTAGAGACCGGCCCCCAGGGTACCCGGGTATTCAAGCGCGACCACATCGATCATTACTTCCCCCACCACGGCGCGGCATCCGGCAAGACCGAGCCGGTTCCGTCCGGCGCCGCCTTGATCGGCGTAAATGGCAGCTTCCGGAACCGGCGCTTCGAGATCCCGACGGGACGCTCGACCGTCGGGCGCAGCAGCACCAACAACATCGTTGTTGATTCCGACAGCGTCTCGATGGTTCACGCCCGACTGCTGCAGAAGGGCGGCGAATGGTGGGTTCTGAACCTCCTGTCCACGAACGGCACCTACGTAAACCACAGGAAGGTCACGGATTCGAAGCTGCGGGACGGCGACCGGCTGCATTTCGGCGACGCCGAGTTCATCTTTCACATCCCGACGCCCCGGCCGGCGGGGCTGGGGTGGCTGGTCAGGCTCGGCCGTAAGCTGCGCTCACTCCTGCACTATTAGCGCTATTTCAGGCGCCGGCTGTTCCGGTCCCCGGCGTACTGCGGCATGCCGTCGTGGATCTCGGACCAGCTCGCTTTCGACTCAACGAATATATGCGCGTCCGGGGACATGTCCAGATTGGTGTCCAGTGTGCCCAGAGCAATTTCAACGATATCCTCGGAAGGGTCGCCGGGCGAGAAGGTCATGCTGGATCCACAGTGGCGGCAGAATCGCCGCGTCGTGCCGTTGCCGGCTGTATAGGCCTGCAGATCCCCTTCCCCCCGCAGCCAGCGGAAAGCGGATTTCTTCGCCGTGCCGTAGGTCGCGAACGCCGCCCCGTGAAACTTGCGGCACATGGAGCAATGGCAATGCGCCATCTTCGGGCTGAACTCGTCCACTTCGTATTCGACCGCGCCGCACAGGCACTGGCCCTTGTATGTCGTAGTCATAAGCGGCCGCTCCCATCCCCGGCTGGGGGAAGATTGTCTGGAGTCAAGGAAACACCTCGAACCAACTGCTATATTAATGCGAGACCACCCGACGCGAAACCCCGGGCGAATACCCTTATGGACAGATAGCACATTGGCCGACGAAGCAGGCACAGCGGAAAAACTGATCCCCATGATCCCTACGAAGCGGCGGCTGGTGATATCCATCACGATATTGCTGGTGCTCGGATTCGTGGCGACGTCACTCGCCTCCTACCTGGTATCGGGCACAGCGCTCCGTGAGCAGATCACCACCAGCGGACTCCCCCTGACGTCGGACAATATCTATTCCGACATCCAGAACGATCTGCTGCCGCCGATACTCGTCTCCGCCACCATGGCCCAGGATACGTTCCTCAGGGACTGGACCCTGGACGGTGAAAAGGACATCTCGAAAGTCATCAAGTACCTGACGGAAATCCGCTCGCGCAACAACACCATCACCGCCTTCTTCGTATCCGACGCCACCCGCAACTACTACCACCCGACGGGGGTCGTGGAACAGGTCACCCGCGAGGACCCCAGTGACCACTGGTACTTCCGCGTGCGGAATCTGGAGCAGGACTACGAAGTCAATGTGGATTTCGACCAGGCCAACGACTTCGCCCTGACCGTGTTCATCAACTACAGGATGTACGACTACGACGAGAACTTCATCGGCGCCGCCGGCGTCGGGCTGCAGGCCACCACCATGCTGGAGCGCATCGACCGCTACGAGGAGCGTTACGACCGGGACATCTATTTCGTCGACGCCGAAGGCACCGTCACCCTCCAGGCGGGCACCGGCAACGAGCAGCCGGGCAGCATCTCAGACATGGAGGGGCTCGACGGGATCGCCGATGAAATCCTCGCTGCGGGCAACGGCACCTGGGAGTTCGTACGCGATGGAGAAACGATCCTGCTCAACACGCGCTTTATACCGGAATTCGACTGGCACCTGTTCGTCGAGCAGCCGGAAAATGCCGCCACCGCTCCGGTGCGCAGGGCGTTCCTCCTCAACCTGGGCGTGGGCCTCGCCATCGCGGCCCTGGTGGTGATCCTGACCCAGGTGACGCTCCAGCGTTACCAGCGGCGCCTCGAGCGCCTGGCCACCACGGACAATCTCACGGGGGTCGCCAATCGGCACAGCTTCGAAATGCTGACCGAGTCGTACACCCGGCAGCCGGCGTCGCACGCGCCACCCAACTCCGTAATCCTGCTCGACCTGGACGAGCTCAAGCAGGTCAACGACCGCTACGGACATCTCACCGGTGACCGGGTTATCCGCGAAGTCGCGGAGGTGACCCGCGGCGTCCTGCGGAACACCGACGTGCTCTGTCGATGGGGCGGCGAGGAGTTCGCCATATGGCTCCGGGGCTGCGGTCTCGACGACGCGCTGGCGGTGGCTGAAAAGATACGGGCCGGGATCCAGGACGCGCGATTCGCGGACGGAAAAGTCTCGGTTACCGCCAGCCTGGGCGTGGTGGAGCATCAGCCAGGTGATACGCTGGAGCAGACCCTGGGTCGGGCCGACCGGGCCATGTACACGGCCAAGGCGGAGGGCCGGAACCGGGTTCAATCCGGAGCAGCGTGAAACGACCCGTCGAGGGGACCGGCTGCACGGCGTCTACTCCGGTTTCGGATACCAGGTAACCGTCCACACCGGCACCCCGCCGGTTTCACTGCCGCGGGGTTCCTGCAGGACCTTGATGTACTCACCCGGCTGCAGACTCGACTCGTCCTTCTCCACCAGGGCCATACCCTTGGACCCCAGCCATTCCTCCAGCTCGGCGAGCTCCTCGCTGGCACATCGGGTCGATTGCGTGGTCATTGATTTAGAATCTTTAGAGTAGTGATGGCGTATTGGCGGTAAGTTACCACAACGAAACCGTGACGCTAAGCCGCTGCCGTCAGGAATGTCCGGTCGGCGGCTCTCCTTTGAACCGGGGCAGGTCATCCGTGATGTCGTGCCATGGCGCCCCGGACTCCCAGTATAATGAGCTTGATGACCAGTGACGAGATCTCAATCCGCGAGGGACCGGCCCCCGGCGACCTGGGTTATATCATGTACCTGCACGGGGACTACTACCGGCGTCAACACGGCTATGGCCTCGTGTTCGAGTCCTACGTCGCCCAGGCGGTCCACGAATTCGCCGGGTCCCACGACCCGGAACGGGACAGGGTCTGGCTCTGCGAGCACCAGGGCCGGATCGTGGGTTCCCTCCTGCTCATGCACCGCGGGCGGGACACCGCCCAGCTCCGCCTGTTCCTGGTGCTCCCGGCCTACCAGGGCATGGGACTCGGGACGCGCCTGATAGGACTGTTCCTGGACTTCCTCCGGGACCGCGGCTATCGATCCGCTTACCTGTGGACTACGGATGAACAGGAAGCGGCGGTGGCGCTGTACAAGCAATGCGGGTTCGCGCTCACCGAGGAAAAGAGCTCCACCGCGTTCGGCCGGCTGCTGAGGGAGCAGCGCTATGAGCTGGTCCTCGAAGATTACTGATTTTCCTGGAAAAAATTTCCGCCGCGGCCTTTTCATTCAGTGGATCCACTCCTGGATGGCGGCGCCCGAATCCGCTACCCTGCCGTGAGCGCGCTTGCGCGTACATCCGCCACAATAACCAGAAACGTCGGAGGTAGTAGAGCCACCATGCGATATTTGCCCCTGGTCCTGACCCTGCTGTTGATCCCCGCCGGCATCCTGCTGGCCGCCGTGGCGGCATTCTGGGGGGGCGTCGTGGCCGGCCTGGGGCTGCTCCTTTCGGCGGTGGGGCTGTACGACTTCTGCCAGAGCCGGCGCGCCGTGCTGAAGAACTACCCCGTTTCCGCGCGGATTCGTTTTCTGCTCGAGGGAATCCGGCCCGAGATCCGGCAGTACTTCCTGGAAAGCGACCACGAGGAGACGCCCTACTCCCGAGAGCAGCGGGCCCTGGTGTACCGGCGCGCCAAGGGCATCGAGGGACTGCGGCCGTTCGGCACGCTGCGCAACGTCAACGAGATCGGGCACGAATGGATCAATCACTCCATGGTGCCGACGCACCTGGACAACGCCGATTTCCGGGTCACCATCGGCGGCCCGCACTGCAAGGTCCCCTATCAAAGCTCGGTGCTGAACATCTCCGGCATGTCCTACGGCGCCCTGTCACCCAATGCCATCGAGGCCCTGAATCGCGGCGCCAAGGACGGCGGCTTCGCGCACACCACCGGTGAAGGCTCCATTTCCCGGTTCCATACCCGCCACGGCGGCGATCTCATCTGGCAGATCGGCAGCGGCTACTTTGGCTGCCGCGACGAGCACGGCGGGTTCGACGCCGGAATATTCGCAGAGCGCGCCGCGAGCGAGCAGGTAAAGATGATCGAGATAAAGCTCTCCCAGGGCGCCAAGCCGGGCCACGGCGGCATCCTGCTCGGGGCGAAGGTTACCGAGGCCATTGCCGAGGCGCGCGGTGTTCCCGAGGGAGTAGACTGCATCAGCCCCACCGGCCACAGCGCGTTTGGAACGCCCGTCGAGCTTTGCGAATTCATCGAGCGACTGCGCTCCCTCGCCGGGGGCAAGCCCGTCGGCATCAAGCTGTGCGTCGGCCACCCCTGGGAGCTGTTCGCGATCTGCAAGGCGATCCGGGACACCGGCCTGGCGCCGGACTTCATCACCATCGACGGCTCCGAGGGCGGCACCGGCGCGGCGCCCGCGGAATTCGCCGACCACCGCGGCGCCCCGCTGCGGGAAGGCCTGATGCTGGTGCACAACACCCTGGTGGGCCTGGGCATCCGCGATCAGACGCGTCTGATTGCTTCCGGCAAGCTGATCAGCGCCTTCGATATCTGCCGGATGTTCTCGCTCGGCGCCGACGGCTGCAACATGGCCCGCGGCTTCATGTTCGCCCTGGGCTGCATCCAGGCCCAGACCTGCCACACCGGCAAGTGCCCCACCGGCGTCACCACCCAGGACCCCGGCCGCTACCGGGCTCTGGTGGTGGACGACAAGTACCAGCGTGTCGCGAATTTTCACGCCAACACCCTATACGCCCTGAAGGAAGCGGTGGAGTCTTCGGGCCTGCAGCATCCGACCGCGCTCACTCCCCACCACCTGATGATCCGCGTCAACAGCCGCGAGGTCCGCTCCGCCGCCAGCCAGTACCTGTGGCTGGAGCCGGGGGACCTGAACAAGAGCACGGTGGATCATCCCGCATTCGCCAAGTACTGGGATCGGGCGCGGCCGGATACCTTCGAATTCGCGGCATGATTCACGCGTCGAAAATCAGGCTCGAGCAGGTCAACCCGGCTTCCGCCTTGGCCAGCTCCGTGATATCCAGCGATCGCACTGTGAAACCGCTTTGTTCCAGCCGCTCGCGGGTGCCCGGCGCGTCCGCCCGGCACAGGATCAACCCGCCGACTCGCAGAACGTTGGCGGCATACGGCTCGTCCGGATGCACGTGGATGAGGTCCAGGCCGGCGAAGAGCCCCTCGTCCACCCAGTCCGGATTGAGCAGGACGGCGTCGCCGCCCAGCCAGCTGGCGGCGGATTTCAGGTGCAGGCAGCCGCGCACGTCGACGCCGACCACCGAGTACCCGAACGATTCAAGGATGCCGCGGAGCTGGTCCACGGCCCCGGCGTTGGTGCGGCTGGTGAGGCCGGCGTAGAGGTCGCGGTCCACACGCAGGACGTCGCCGCCGTCCATCGTCCCGGGCGCTTCGATGGCATGAAGCGGTCGATAGCCGGCCAACACCTTCCCGATCGACGTCGTCTCCGGCCGCCGCGATGCGGCGCCGGGCCGGGTGATGACCGCGACCTCCGGCAGCACCACGGCAGTGTCCTCCACGAACACCGAGTCCGGCAGATCGGGCTCCGCCGGCAGGCGCTCCAGCGTGCAGCCGAGCTCCTCCAGCACCCGCTCGTAGGCCTCGTGCTCCGCCGCGGCCCGGGACGCATCGATGGCGACGCGCTCGAGATGGGTCAGCTCACAGGCGGCGAGATTCGGGCTCGGCGCCCGGGTAATGGCATGCAGGGTCATGATTTCGTCCGATTGGCGGCCGGCAATCCTAGCATCACGCAAGGCGTGGAACACGCCCGCGGTCGCACGTTCCCGATCTCCGGTACAATGCCCCTTCCCCGCAGGAGACGTCACCATGAGCTCGAACGACAAGTCCAGTCGCGAAGGTCTGCGCAACCTGTCCACCGACAGCGGTGATATCGCGGACTACTACGACGAATGGGCGGAGGACTACGACCAGACTCTGGCCCAGTGGCGGTACCAGGCCCCCGAGCGGGCGGCCGCGCTGCTGCGCGCGGCCCTCGAGCCCGACGCCGTCATCCTGGACGCCGGCTGCGGCACGGGGCTGACGGGCCGGGCGCTGGCCGGCGCCGGATTTTCCACTTTCGACGGCATCGATGTATCGCAACGTTCGCTGGATGTGGCGGCCCGGCTCGGCATCTACCGCTCGCTGCTGCGGGTGGATATGCAGAAGCTGCCCCTGCCCTTCGATGACGACAGCTACGAAGGCCTGATGTGCGTCGGCGTCATGACCTACCTGCCTGACAGCTCGGGAACCCTCGGTGAGTTCCGACGCCTCGTCAAACCGGGCGGAGCAGTCCTGCTCACCCAGCGCACCGATATCCACGAGGAGCGCGATTTTCCCGCGGTCTTGCGCGAGCTGAAAAACCAGGATCTGATCCGGGACGTGACAATCTCGGAGCCCGGGCCCTATCTGCCGGCGAACGAAGAGTTCGGCGACGAGGTCATGGTGCATTACATCGGTTTCCGGGTGGCCGGCGCGGGGCGCTGACACACTCGCTCATGAAACCGAGCCGGCTGTCCCATATTCAGGTAGCAGGCCAGCTTGCCGGGGTCTTGCTGGCCTGCTACCCGGTCGGCCTGGTCAACCGCGGCGCGCCCTGGTGGCTGGCACTGTGCCTGCCGGGAGCATTATTCGGACTCTGGGCGCTGTTCCACAACCGGATCGGCAACTTCAGCATCTACCCGGAACCCAGGGCCCATGCCCGCCTGGTCACGAGTGGACCGTACCGGCTGGTGCGCCACCCGATGTACAGCGCCCTGATCCTGATGATGCTGGGTATCGCCGGCTACAACGGTCATGTCCTGAACCTCCTGGGCCTCGCTCTCGTGGTGGTCGCCGTCACCACCAAGGCCGTACGCGAGGAGCGATACTTGCGAGACCGGTTTTCCGGTTACGCGGATTACGCGCGCGCCACTCCCCGGTTCGTGCCCTTCCCGTGGACTCCCTGACCCAGCTCGGACGCCGTCTGCGGCACGTTTCCAGACCTCGACATGTTCATCCCCGCTGGAGCTGGAGCCCGACTATGTCTTTCGATTCGTGGTGGACCGGGCCGGGAATCCCCACCCCATTCTCGGCAGGACGGAGGTCACACCAGGGCGCGGATGATCCAAAAGACGCCCATACCGGCGATGAGTGTATAGACGTGGTTGCGGGTGCCCCAGGCCACCGCCGCGCCGACAATGAACGCCGACAGCTCAGGTACGCCGATCGCCACGGAGCCGTCGTCGTTGATGAGCAGCGCCACCACCAGCGCTGAAAGCACCGCCGGGGCGACGAACTGGAGCGGCACCAGGACAGCCCCGGGAATTCGCCTGTTGGCCAAGGCCAGGATGAAGACGGCGCGGCTCAGGTAGGTGCCGAGACCCACCACCGCTATGGCGATCAGCGCAGTCACCGTCGGTACCTCTCGGCGATCGTGCCGACGATGATGCCGGCCACCGCTCCCACCAGCAGCCCCGCCCGGTTGGGCAGTCCGGCGAACAGGAACGTCACACTCGCCCCCACCAGCGCCGCCACCAGCTTGGGATGCTTGTCGATGCCCATCACCACCAGCCCGAGAAACAGGATCGGCACCGCGAACTCGAGCCGCCATGCCGCGGGGACCGCGGGACCGATCAGAATGCCCAGGGCCGTGGTGACCTGCCAGAGGATCCAGAACGTAGCGCCCACCGCGAGATAGTAGGCCCGGAACACATCGGGCTCGTCGTAGCGCCGCAGCGACGCCAGCGCGAACACCTGATCGATCAGCAGATAGGGCCCGAGCCACTGCATCCAGCGCGGCTGGCCCTGGAAGTACGGGACCAGGGCGGCGGAGTACATGATATGACGTGCGTTCACCACCAGCGCCGCGCTGATGGCCGCGATGATCGCCGTGCCGGCGCCGAGCAGCGATATCAACGTGAGCTGCGCCGCCCCGCCGAAGATCAGCCAGGAGCTGGACCAGCCAATGACGGGATTGATCCCCGAAGTATCGATGGCCAAGCCGATCACCAGGGCGAACGGGACCGCCGGCACATACAGAGGAATAGCGTCGAGAAACGCCTGCCGGATCACGGCACGGTGTGCGGACATGAACGAGGCTTCATTATTTGAAAGGGGCGCTATTATGCAGTCGGTTCCGGTCAAGCTCCATAGACACGCCCGACCCCATCCGCGCCCCGGCGAAGGCGCCGCGACGTCAGTCCATGAGATAGCCGAGCAGAATCGCCAGCACGCCGCCCCAGATCCAGAATCGGTACGGAAAGCCCACGAACTGGTTCTCCTTGACGATGCTCGGGTCATTCACGATTTCGTTCAGGTAGATGCCTGCCACGACCCACGGCAGGCCGGCCAGCACCAGCGGCGCGGTGATCCACGCCGGCAGTGGACCCGCCGCCCAGGCCGCCAGCGCCACCGCCGGATAAGCGATGATATAGACGGTGGCCTGGATCGCAGCCCGGCTCTTCTCGTCGGCCCGCGCGAACTGGTACAGCGCGTAAACCAGGGCCGACAGCAGCAGCAGAAGCAGCAGCGCGCCGTACGCCATTCCGCCGGGCTCGCCAGGCGCCGCCGTCAGGCCCTGCCGCCGCCGTCCAGCACCAGTGGATAGCCGGTCATGAAGCGCGCGGCGTCGCCGGCGGCGTACAGGACCAGCGCGGCCACCTCTTCGGGCGTGCACACACGATTCACCGGCACACCGGCGGCGGACGCTTCAAGGCCCTCCTTCACAGAGATGCCGCGATCCTCGAACTCGCCGCGAAGCATCGGCGTGTCGATGTCTCCCGGGCACACCGGTATGACACGGATACCGTCGCGGCCGTGATCCCGCGCCATGGCCCGGGACAACTGGATCACGGCCCCCTTGCTGGCGCAATAGGCCGCCAGGTGCTCGCTGCCGGACAGCCCGGCGTCGGAGGCAATATTGATGATTACCCCGCTGCGCTTCGGCCGCATGGCGCGGATGGCGGCCCGGCACAGGTAGAACACGCCATTGACGTTCACCGCCATGGTCTCGTGCCACGCCTCGTCGCTGGTCTCATCGACGGTCGCATGGTGAATGACCCCCGCGCTGTTGACACAGACGTCGAGCGCCTCGAATCGCGAAACGGCCTGCGCCACGAGGTCATCACAGAACCCGGGATCCGTGATGTCCCCGGCAATGAACATGCCCTCCCCGCCCATCTCGCCGAGACGGGCCGCCAGCGCATTGCCCCGCTGATGATCGCGGCCGGTGACCACCAGCCGCGCGCCGGCGCCGGCGAATGCGAGGGCGATGGCTTCCCCGATCCCGGACGTGGCGCCGGTGACCAGCACGGATTTGTTCTCGAAAGTCATGAAAGAATTACTCCCCGATGGAAACTGTCAGCAATAAAAGAATGAGCAGCACATTGTACCGTCCGCCAACCTTCCGTGCCGGCTGCGATCGCCTACGCCGCGCCCGTCGCACAATGCCAGGGGATCCTTCAGGACGGGTGTGTGATCAACGAAGGTGTACCCGCGGGTCGCATTCGTGGCCTGCCTCACGATCGCAGCGCACACCGGGTCATACTCGCAAACTACCTGCCGGTGACCTGAGAACCGGATATCGGGGCGGGACAGGGACAGCGGCGCAGCTCTGCCGATACTGACGTATGTCATAACCCATTGATCGGGTTGAATTTATGGGATAAATACTGTATATTTTACCAGTCACTCAATGGAGCTCCACCATGCCGGAAAGTGCCGCTGTCACCGCCCCTGCCCACCCCGAAGATCTCCAGGTCCTGGAAGACCGGATCACCGAGCTGGCTGCCCATATCCATGCCGCCACCTAACTGATGTCCTGCGCCCACTGGCTGAGCTGGAAATGCGGCATCAACCTGGGCGCGGCCCGCGAGAAAGTCCGCGTCGCCCACGCCCTGGAAAACCTGCCCCGCATCAGCGAGGCTTTTCGCACCGGCCGGGTGAGCTTCTCCAAGGTCCGCGCCATGACCCGGGTGGCCACACCGGACAACCAGGACTACCTGCTGATGATCGCCGATCATGGCACGGCCTCCCACGTCGAGCGCCTGGTGCGGGGCTACCGGCAGGTCAAGCGCACCGAGGCCCTGGAAGCCGAGAACCAACGCCACGATCTACGCGAACTGACCTGGCACTGGGATGACGACGGTTCATTCGTCATCAAGGCCCGGCTGACTCCCGAGCAGGGCACGCGGTTCAGACAAGCGTTGGAGTCGGAAATGGACGCCGAGTACCGGGAACGCGAAGACGTTTCCGCGGAAACGCCCATCGCCACCCGCCGGGCCGACGCCCTGGCACGGATGGCGGAAGGCTTGCTGGCGGCTGAAGCGTCAACCAGTACCGGCGGCGACCGCTGCACGATACATGTCCACACCGACCCGGACACGCTGCGCGCCGACGGCGAGGGCGCCCAGGCCGAGCTCGCTTCGGGCGGCCGCGTTTGTGCTGAAACGGCCCGGCGGCTGGGCTGCGACAGCGGCGTGGTCCAGTGGCTGGAATCCGCCGACGGCTCGACCCTCGATGTCGGCCGGCGCACCCGCAGCATTCCCCCGTCCATCCGTCGGGCGCTGGATCGCCGGGACGGCGGCTGCCGCTTCCCGGGCTGCACCGCCCACCGCTTCGTGGACGCCCACCACATCCGTCACTGGGCCGACGGCGGCGAGACCAAGCTCGACAACCTCGTCCTGCTGTGCCGTCATCACCACCGCCTGGTTCACGAAGGCGGCCACGCGGTCACCATTCAGTCGGGCCAAACCCCGGTATTCACCGATCCGGCCGGCGCCATCATCCCCACCGGCCCGGACACGCGTTTCCGCGGAAACGTCGCCGCCCTCACCGTCCGCAACCGCCAAGCCGGGCTTGCAATCGGCCCGCAAACGCCAGTCCCGAACTGGCTGGGGGAAGGAATGGATGATGCGATGGCAGTGGAGGGGCTGTTGCAGCGCGAGTAGCGGTCCGGTCTACAGATGTATAACGTTTGCATTAACCAGCGCCGGCTTTGCCGGCGCCCGAGTTTAATGCGTTGTTATGCGATTTGCTGCAAGGCGTTGGCAAGATCGCGGCCGGCTGTTGGGGAAGGAAGAGGTTTGCCGTCCTGGTGGTAGAGCTCGATGGTCTCTTCAACAATTTGGCATAGCTCGACAAAGACCTCCTTTTCGTCCGAGCCGTGGCACCCGCCATACAACAGACCCGGCGCGCTCCCCACAAAGCACTGATCTTCCTCGGACCATTCCACGATTTTGGCGTAAAGTGTGCTTTCCTTCATTTCTCAGCCTCCTGGACCGCCTTATCTACGGCCCGTATCTGGTATTTCTTTGCATCGTCACCGAGTTTGCCAGAAATCGTTACCGGCTTCGACACATTCGGGTGAACGAAATTCCGGTGGCTCCCCTTACCTCCCCGCTCCCGAAAGCCCGCTTTCTCCAGGGCTTTGATTAGCTCCCTTAGCTTTGGTGGCATTGTCTATCCGATGCTCCCACTTTCGATCGCATAGCGACAAAGCTCAGCCGCGCTTGAGGGCGACCAACCGGAGCGGCAGCGAAGGGCGAGAGCGGTCAAGCGTCGGACTGCAGCGCCCTGGTTATGCGTGCGGTGGCTCATCGTAGTCCTGATTTGCCACTTGAGCGAGGCTCATCGCCTGGATGGTCATAAATAATTCGAAAATGATATCGACGAGCATAACAATGATGAAAGCCGTCAGCACGTCAACGATGGTGACACTCCAGAAGAGCGCCATTAGCACCATGACTACGTATCCGATCTGCGCAAAAAATGTGGTGACCATCTCTTTTTCCCCACGCCCGCCTTCAATTTCTTTCTGAGTCATCCACTGCCAAGGTCCCAGCGCCACACCGTAGGACCAAATGAGCACAGGTATAAAGGATTCGGTCGTTGCACGATCCGAGAAGAAATACAAAACCCCTCCGCACCATATGGTGATAATCGCAGCTGTGTACAGATGACCCAGAAATGCAAATACATAGAAGGGGAACATCATACCCTTATTCGCAAAGTACGCTCCTGGGCCTGTGAGGAGGATAGACAGCACGAGAGCAACACTGAGCACGAAGATCGAAATGAACATAGCAAGGAGGCCGTAACCGATGGACCCCCAATCTCCCAAAACGGCGAGCCAAATTCCCGAAACTAATCCACCAAGAAGGTTGAGAATCGCTAAGGGAATGGCAAGCAGACCAAACAGGCTAAAGATCGCGTTCATTCATTCGCCTCATGACGCATAACAGTTACTTAGAA
>JAXHNI010000009.1:0-815271 GCA_034520625.1 Gammaproteobacteria bacterium
AGCGAAAAGGGGACGGAGTGACTAGATCTTAATCATTTTTCGGTCCCCGACTATGGTCCGTGACACCATCGTCACACACGTTATCCGTTGTTTCGATGAGAGCGAGGCGAGCTTTTGCCGCTGCGAGGAACGTGCAGGACGAGCCTCACCGTCGAGACGGGGTGATCTGGAAGCTTCCAGGCAAAACCCAAGAGCGGTCTGGTGGGCTCAATCGTCGATCGTGTCGCGGCCGTCTCGGAAGTCATTGCATTGTCCGATAGGACAATGAAGCAGGGAAAGGCGATCACCGGCACTATCGTGACCACTCGGGACCGTACGCCCTCGCGTCCAGTAGAGCGATTGGTGGATGACTTCAGACAGGACTGCACCGAGCTGGCAGGCTGGAAATGGCGATCAAACGAATAGATGTTGAAGTACTGAAATCGAAGGCCGCGCTCGATGCGTTCACCGAGACGTGGCGACGCGTCGAGGCCAATGACCACGTGACGCCCCGGCTGGCATTCGCGAGCCTACACGACCTGTTCTCTGCACTGACGGAGAAGCGGCTGGAGCTGATGCGTTTCGTAGCTTCTCGTGAAGGGCTCAATACCAACCAGCTCGCTCGCGAGCTGGAACGGGATTACAAGAATGTCCACACAGATGTGGCGGCATTGGTTGAGTTAGGACTGCTTGAGAAAGACAACCATGGAGCGCTCACGGCGCCGTTCGACGAGATTGTCATACACGCCGGTATCCGGGACGCGGCGTAGTTGCCGCAGGTTATGATTCGCGGCCTTTTTCAAGGTTCGTGTTGCCGGCCTGTCGGGGTCCCATCAGGGCGATGAAAGCCTGTTAGGCGCGGCGTCGAATCATTTTCATCTGCCTCGTCCCGAGGGGCTCCGATTGCAGCCCGCTCCCCAACCACCGCATCCACCACCCGCCAGAACCGCGGCGAACTCTCTCGTGCCGAGAAGTGAAATGCATAGCGCCCCGCCATAGTTAGATCCGGAGGTTCTGCGCGTGCAGATACGAAATCGGCTCACCTTCCTTTGTCGATACATAGCCAGCCTCCTCATGCGAGAACTCCATGATTCGGGCAGAGCCAAAATCCTTGAAGTAGTCTTTTATCTCAACGAGCGAAACCAACTCCGATTCTCCGAAGATGGTGAGGTCCGGCTTGTCTCGGGTAATACACTCAAAGCCCGTGTAGCCCCCGAATGCTTCCTCTCTAACATCGAGCAACCGCGCGCGTTCCAGCTCTGCGAAGTAATAGTCATAATTGTCGGGCACCGGTCCGTACTGAAGATGACAATAACGTGCACCGGTAATTGAAATTGTGTTCTCCTTGAAGTGCTTGAAGTCTGCATAGAACAGCAGCTTGTTTAACTTCGTTTTTAGTTGACCATCAACACAGAAAAACAGAATCACGTTAAACAACCTCCGAGTATTCAACTTTCGGAATCCGCTGTACTCGTCTGGCGCGTAGCGCCCTAGTCGTTCTTCAAACAACCGCTCGAAAGAACAAGCCTCGTTGTCAGCCACTCGCAATTCCTCAAGAAGTCGCTCGCGCTTGTCATCAGCGAGGGCTTCCGGCAGTCTCATCAATGAGCGTAATCAGATTGTGCGGTTCCATGGCCAGCCGCAGGATCTTTTCATGTGCCGCGACTTGCAGCGCGCCGGTCTCATATCGGCTCAGGGTGACGTCGCCCCACCCAAGAAGCCGACTTAGTTCTTTCTGCGTTAATCCGTATCGCTTTCGCCAGTTGCGGATCTGTTCGGGCTGAAGCATATCGTGACGGCGTCGGTACTCCCGATACGCAAGCGCAAGGGAGTCTCGGCCCCGGGTATTCTCAAATTCCGCGCCGCACTCGGTGCATTTGAAGAATTCGGCGGCTACTTCGACCGGCTCGCCGCGGACTTCAACCACTTCCCATTGGCGCGAACGAGCTCGAGCTCAGTCTCTTTCTCGCAGTTTGCGCAAACACCTTTCATGACAATTCCTCCACTGGCTGTTTAAGCACCGTTACCTGTGTGGGTACTTCAGTGGATATTGGGCGATATGAAACGAAATACATTTCGCGATACGTCGATTCCCTGCCTGTGCCACCTTGAGCTTGATGTAGACTTCCTGGCCATCTATCTCGCGCCCGAAAACCCAGACATCACCGGGCCGATCCCGATCAGGCTCCGGCCCCTCGGAATAGTCCGCTATCGATAGCTCGAGCAGTAAATACTCCAGGTCGGCCATAGTCAGACCAAGCAGGGCGAGTGTCTGCCGCGTTTCCGCGCGGGAACGACATCCACACCATTGCCAGCTGTGGCTATCCGCTTGAACTGCAACAAGAAATCCCGCACGTCCTCGATGGACACCAAATCTCTCCCCGTCAGCGGTTGCAGACGACAATTATTTATCAATTGATAAATAATTGCAAGAGCCCAATGACTGCACTCCCCCCTCCGCCTGGCCTGCAGACCGGCCCCTGCTCACGGATGTGGACCACTTCTCCCGCAATCACCGCATCCGCCACCCGCCAGATCTCAAAGGGGACGGAGGGATTATAATTAATCCCTCCGTCCCCTTTGTTCATTCACGGCGACAGCTCGATCGACCACTTGCCGAGGTCTTGTGGTTCCATATCCAATTTCTCCAGAAGGGTAACCAGTTCCTCCTGCCGGGGCTGGCCGAACACCACCCGGTAAGCCGCGAGCTGGCGCTTGAGGCGGGCGAAGGCCTCAACCTCGCTGGTGTAGGGAAGCAGCGGCACGTGCCGCTGCACCCGCCAGAATCCGGGCGCGATCCAGTACGGCACCAGGTCGTTCTCGCCCTTCGTCCGGGCGTCGGTATCTGCCAGATCGAAGATGCGGGCCCAGAGGTCATCGCCGGGCCGCCATTCGTCCAGGGCCCGGCCGCCAAACGCCTCGGCGACGTTGCGGCGCACGGCGTGGCCCTTGTAGCGGTGCACGCGGCCTTCGCGCTGTTCGAGGTCCACGGGGTTGCCGGGGAGGTTCCAGTGAACAAGTCGATGACACCAGGGATGAAAATCCAGTCCCTCCTGGCCGATCGAGGTGCTGGCGAGCACGAACGGCCGGAACGGGCTGTTGAAGGTGGTGCGCGACGGCGTCCTGGGTCAGCACCCCGTCTTCCGTGGTCGAGTGCCCGAAGCGCAGCGCCACCACGGTACGCAGTCGAACCTCCTCCTTGTCCACGCCGCCGTCGCCGTTGGCGCGGTAGAAGTGCGCATGCACCCGGGACGGGCGCGGCTCCACGGATTCCGCGATCTCGTCGACGCAGCGCTTGCAGATGTCGTCGATCGACTCCGTCTGCGACCAGGCATGCTGCTCCCAGGCCAGGTGCCAGGTCTCGTCCAGCACCGCCTGCAGATTGCCCTCAACGCAGTAACGCAGGACCTGCCGCCAATAGAACGTATCTTCGCGATCCTGGACTTCCGTTTCCTCGTTCAGGTGATGCAGCAGGCGGATCACCGCCGGGCGATTGAAGAGCTTCCAGAACGCGTCCGCCAGCCGGACGGCCAGACGCCGGCGGTTGTCGTCGCCCACGCCGGATGAGGCCATCGCGCGCGCGGCCAGAATGCCGGGCGCGCCGAGCGTTACGTCGGTCAGCAGGTCTGCGAGCCCTTCGGGACGGCGGCCGAGCGTCGCGGGATCAATCGCCAGCAGGTCGTCGATGTAGGCCGGAATCACTTCCGGATTGGGCTTGGGCAAATCATCCGGATTCGTCGTCCCGCCAATGCTCGAGAAATGCCCGCATCCCGGGTCGATCAGCAGCGGCGCCACGTACTCCCAGCGCTCGTCCACCGGGCCGTCCCGCGGATCCGGCAGCGACGGATCGGCCAGCAGTGCCTCGACGCGGCCGCGCACCCATTCCCGGCGGTCCACGCCCGCCGGCGCCGACAGCGGATGCGCCTGGTCGGCCAGGGTCAGGCACGGCAGCAGCAGAAGCAGCAGGCGGTGCCGGGACCGGTGTCCGTCGGCGGTCTGGGTAAAGCGAAGCAGGCCCCGCTGCTGACGGTCAGGATCGGAATAGGATTTCATGCCGCCGGCCACCATGCGCCGCTCCGCCTCGTAACTGAGCACCCCGCTGACCACGTCCGGCACCACATTCCAGGCCGAAAACAACAGGGTCTTGGTCCGATGCTGCTGCCCCCGGTACGCCCCCTCGAATGGCCAGTAGGGGACCGTCGGCGGCATCCACAGCAGCTTCCAGATACCGGTATCCAGCAGATCGCTCACCAGCTCGCGCAGCTTGGCGTTGCCCGGATCGATCTGCGACCAGCCTTCGATATCATCCCTGGAAAGAAACGCCTCGGGATGAGACGCCAGCACCTGGATGATTTTCTCCGGGGAAAGCTCGAGCGTCTCGGCAAGTCGTTCGTTGACCTTATACCCCTGCATGAAATGCGCGAGATACGGCGCGGACTTCCAGAACGCCATGGGATCCCGGTCGCCCACCGCTTTGAACAGGGCGTCCGCCGCCAGGTACTGATTGACGTCGGAAGACTCGAGGCGCATGGACACCCGCGGCTCTTCCACCATCGCGTCCCGCTCGACGCTGGCGGCCACCCGCTCCGTGCGGGCCATCACCGCGCGCAGCGTTCGCTCGACTTCGCGCTTGGCTGCCATGACGTCCGCGCCGTGGCCCTGGGCGGCCTGCCGCAGCGCACCGCCGAAGCGGGAGAGCTGCGCCTTGAGCGCCTGCACCCGGGACTCGTCGTCGCCCATCAGGAAGCGCGTGGTCGCCAGAAAGTCCTGGTAGTGGTCCTCGTGCTCGATCTCGGCGTCGGCGGTGTACAGCTTGTAGGGCGTGGCCGACAACAGCAGCGTGCGAACGGGATTACCCTCCGGCGTCCGGCCATGGAACAGGGCCTGGGCCATCTCGCCGGCCGGATCCTGGTGCTCGCGGCGCGATTCCAGCAGGGACTTGAAGCGTTGGAATTCATCGAGGATGACGAGGTCCGGCTCCAGCGCCTCGATGCAGACCTCCGCCAGCAGGCGCCGCAGCTTGCCGAGCACCCGGTTCTGGTCCTGCCGGGCTTGCGGCGGATAGTGCTTGCGCTGCTTGCGGAACCACGTCGCCATCACCTCATCGAGCTCGTTGCGAAGCTCCCTGTCGGCAAGAAACGCCTGGTGAAATCGCCGCTCGATATGCGGCTCCAGCGGCAATGGATCGTAATCCAGCTTATAGCGCCAGTCCTCCGTCTTGCTGACCCGGCCCTGGCACAGGTTCATCAGCCGCTTGCGTCGATCCACCAACGGCTCGAGCAGGTGAAACAACACCCGGCGCTCCTTCGCCTGCCCCGCGGAGTGGCCCATGTTGAACGACGTCCCCGGCGTGAAGCTCACGAAGTTGAGCTTGCTCTCGGCCAGCCCCTGTTCGCCCTCCCGGGGCGCCATCTCTGTGGCCAGCATGGTCAGCCGCGTGGCGAGCGCGTAAGACCGCTCCTCCCCGCCGCTGATATGCAGCTTGGGCAGATTGGCGCGAGCGATGTTCTGGTTGCTGCAGATGTAGACGATATCGATCCGCTCGACGTCGTCCCACATGTGCTCGATGGCCCGGGCGATGATGCCGCGGGCCACCAGCGTCTTGCCGAGCCCCACCTCGTCAGCCACCAGGAACCGCGCCGTGCTGTCCGGTGCGGTGAACAGCCGCTGAAACGCGTGCTCCACCGTGCGCCGCTGAAACGGCTTCAAAGGGCGGAGAATCGCCTCAACGTCCAGTCGCTCCAAGCATACCCCCGTCACAATTTAGTTGACGACTTATAAATGATTTATATTTGGTAAAGGACGATGAATAAAATAGTCTAAAGGCCGTTCTCAGCATGCGCAGCACGCCTGCTACGCCTCAAACGAGGTCAGACCGGTTGTCGCGCAACCATGCTTCCACATCCTTCAATAGCTGCCCCGCCTCGGCCAGGCAGTGCTGCATGGCCGCTTCATCGATGTCCTCTCCAGTGTAGTCGGAAAGATTCCGTTTCCTTCGCAACGCATCAAGTACCGTCATCCGTTCGCCGGCAAGCCCGACAGTTTTTGGCAGACTTTGCAGTACCGTCATATGGTGCCCCGGCCGGTTCGTATCCGGCCGATATCCGTTCGCCATCAACGCCGCGAGGGATAACTGCATGACCGCCTTGTAGGCGGCATCGAAACGGGTCTCGATACTGATCGCCTCGACTTTCGCATCCGCGATATTTCTCCTGACGGCATCCAGAAGCCGGCCAATCTCGTCGCCATCCGTGTCGTGGCGCTTAAGCTGACCGATCTTTAACAAGTTCTCCAAACTCATCGCTCGTTCCCAGTATGAAAATCTTCGGCTCCTTCACGATCCGGCGGACAAACCGATCTCCCTGCCGGTACTTGTTCAGGAAGTCTGCTTTCTTCATCACGACGGGGTTGACCTCCCGTCCCAGCCTTTCGCTGCACTGCGCGGTCGCCTTAACCACGTCGGCAAACGATGCCCGCCCGACGACGAACAGATCCACGTCGCTGGTCGCCGTTTCGGCGCTCTGCGCAATGGAGCCGAAAACAAACGCCAAATCCAACTCCCCGGCCAGCGGGTCCAGCGCGTCGCGCAGCACATCCGCCAGGCCCGCCGTCTTCACGAATATCCCCGCCAGCTCCGGATAAATGGGGCAATCGCGGTTGGCGCGGTAAAGAACCTGGTTCGCGGCCGGCTCGCGCAGCAGAATTCCGGATTCCGCGAGACGCTTCAGTTCCCTGTGCACGGATCCCGCGGGAATATCCGCCAGTCGTGCAATCTCGCGGACGTAAAAGCGCTGCTCCGGCTGCAACAGCAGCAAAGCCAGTATCCGTCGATGATAGCGGCTGAACAGGACCTCGACGGGTCGTCGTTGCTGCACCATTGGGTTTTCCAGAATTGTTCTCAAATACGCTACGATTGTAGCTTATTTGAGAACACCCGCAACTCATTACAGGCCATCCGGGCCGGTGCGGTCGACAACCACCGCATCCACCACCCGCCAGATCTCGTACAGCTCATCCGGCACGATCTCTCTGCCTTCGGCCGTCGAGCGCAGGTCCTCGATCAGGCGCCGCACCGGCTCCAGGCGCGCCGGGTCCCGCGACGCGGTCGCGCAGCAGGTCTTCCAGCAGGGTCTCGCCCGCCAGGCCCGCGGCCCATTCCCCCTGCCAGGCACCGTTGCCGTCGTTGTCCATCCAGTCCGCCAGCCCTTCCAGCCCGCCGAGCAGGGCGCGCAGGAATGTCAGGAACCGCTCCGGGCTGTCGATCAGGCTGCGCAGCACCTGCGCGACCCGGCCTGCCGGCATGCCCGTCGCCGGCAGCTTCAGCACCAGGCGGATGTCGTCGACGTTCGCCTCGACGCTCAGCCGCACGGCGACGAAGGTGGTCAAGCGCGACAACGGCAGGGACCATTCCAGCGGCGGGGCCAGCTCGCGCGCCTGGTCCTCGCCGACGGACACCGGCCAGGCCTCGGCCGACACCCCGGAAGGCAGAGCCAGCTCGCCCTCCAGGACCCAGCGCCAGGCTTCCCCGCCGGAGCGGCAGCGTACCGTCAGCTCGCTGCTCACGAGGGCGGCGCGCGCGTCCTCGAGCAGGCGCCGGGCCTGGTCGAGCTGGTCATCGTTTTTCACCCGTTCGTCCCGGTGATACGGCTCACACAGATTCAGGAAGCCGGCCTCCCGGAACCGGCCGATGCCGTAGCCCTTGCCGCTGTCGGCCTTGCCCCGGGCGCCGGTGATGGCGGCAATGACCTCGACGTTGCGCCCGCCGAACGCCGCCGCGGTGAGGTTCGCCGAGCCCACGAACCAGGTGGCCAGCTTGCCGTGCTCCACCGCGATCATCTTGGCGTGCAGGTCCGAAGGCCGGTTTGCCGTGCCGTCCTCGGGCTCGTCCATGGCCGCCTCGGACAACACCAGCACCGAGTCCCATTCCGCCAGTGATTCCGCGGGCAGCTCGTCCAGCGCCTCCCGACGACTGACCAGCGTGCGCTCGCCCTTCACCTCGACGAGCTGCGCCAGTCCGGTGCGGTTCACGAATGGCGCCACCGCCAGCAGGTTCCGGCCGACCGCATCCGGCTTCCAGCGCCGGCCCGAATCGGCGGCCAGGCCGAGCGCCTGGTAGACCACCGGCCCGTGGCACCGCTCCGGCCCGGGGAAGGTCGTGCGCGCCACCTCGTCCGCCAGCGCCTCGACCGCGCCGGTGATCGCCGAAGGCAGCTCGCGCACCGCGAAACCCGGGACGGCGCGCAGCAGTTCCGTCAGCCCCCGCGACTCCGGAATCTTGCGCCGCCCCGCCGGCTCGCTCTCGCTGACCAGCGCCACGTCCCAGGACCGGTCGAAAGTAAGGTTGCGCGAGGACACCGCCGCCCGGATCAGCGGCTGCCCGGCCTCGTCCACGAAGCGCACCACCCACACCTTGGGATGAAACGCCCCGCCGCCCGGCGCCCGCACCGGGTGCACGCAGTCCTCGAGCAGGGCGTACAGGGCCCGGTTGGTGTGCGGCACGGCGATGCCCGTCTCGTCCACGAACACGTTCAGCCGCTCACCCGCCTCGCGAAGCGCCTCGAGCAGCAGCAGCGGATCGGCGAGCAGCTCGTCCACGCCGCGGTCGGAATGCGCCAGCACCGCCAGCGGCAGGGCCAGCAGCACATCCAGGTCCAGGCTGTAGGTGGTCAACACCGCCTGGTCGATGCGATAGCCGGCCGGCGGCCGCAGCATGTCCATGGCGACGGTGCGCTGGTCCGGCGACAGCATCAGCGCCCGAGCCCCGCGTGCAGGTCCATGAGCAGCCGGCGCACGTTCGGCCAGCGGAACGACATCCGCCCGACACCGACCCGGCCGCCCCAGTCCAGCAGCCGCCCGCGGTTGGCCACCCGCGCCCGCTGCCCCTTGAGCTGGCGCTCGCGATTGGCGATGAGCCGGCGCAGGAAGTCATCGTCGACCACCCGCCGCGCGCCGATCTCCGACACCCGCCGGGACCAGGCTTCGACGAAGCGCTGCTGGGGATGCACCAGCCGCCCGCCCTGCCGGGCCACGAAGGACCACAGGGAAGTGGTATCGAAAGGCGCCTCGGCCTCCTCGCGCCCGGCCCACTCCGCCAGATCGCCGCGATAGCTGTCGATCAGCGCCGCGTCGCGGTCACTGCGCTGGACGTCATGGCGCAACTCCGCCAGCAACAGGTTGTACAGCAGCGGCGCCCCCTCGACGTGCAGCGAGAACCGCCGGGCCAGCTCCACCCGCTCCGCGATCGGCCCGCCGGCGCGCAGCGCCGCCGGCTCCTCCCAGAAACTCTCCGCCAGCGACGTCGACCCCTCCTGCGCCAGCCAGGCCAGCAGCGACCCGCCGCAGCGCTCCTGGATGCGCCCGAGCAGAAAATCGGCTTCCTCGCCCGTCAGCGCGAACGACGCCTCGTCCGGAAAACCGGACGGCGCCGCCGGCAGCCGCGGATGCCAGGTCGGCTCCCGGGTCCACACGACGCCCGGATCGTCAGCCCGCCCCACTTCCTTCTGCCGCCGGACCAGGCCGTCGAACTGAGTGTGGTACCAGCCCTGGTTGCCGCCCGCCAGGAAGATTCCCCAGCGCACCAGCAGCGGCCAGTAGACTACACTCGCGAGCTGCGACAGCGCCTGTCGACTTCGAATTCCGATTATTCCTTCACTGTCGCCGCTTTCTATCAGGGTTTCGATCAAACCCAGCTCCATTCGCTTCGCCTCGAATGCAGCGTCGTAGCCGCCGCCCCAGGATTCAATCTCTCGGTAGATCCACGGGATAAACAGCACATAGCGAAGCCGTGTCTGCAGCACGGACGTGCCGGGGAACAACGCATTCGAGAACGCATCCCGCAGGCTGCCGAGACCCAGCTCATCCACCGTGCCCTGCTCGTTGAACAGATTCAGAACGCGGCGCAGCTTGTCGCGGTCGGCGGCGGTCAGGTCGATCCAGGAAAGTGACGCAGACAAAGGTTCTCCAAACTTTCAGGTCGTAATAGCAGGTACCGAGCACATTATGCATTCGCAGCCCATTGATCGATGCGTGGCTATCGTTTTGATTACCCCAATACAGGTCAGCCATCCCCATCTCTACCAGGCGAGTGCGTCAACCTGTGACGCAAACAAGATCCTGAAGGAGCCCCTCGATAGCGAGACTTCACCATGGGCCGATATTCAGAGCCCATTCGTTCCCCGCGCCGGATGAAAACGGCGAGAGCCACCCCCAGCCCCGGAATTCGTCTACCGAGGTCCCCAGTTCTTCTCCTCATTGTAGATCATGACGTTTACAATCCCGTGCAATACGGCAGCGATACCTGCCTCTCAGACGGGTACACCGAATCATGAACATGCATTCGAACGAAGACCAGCTGTCCCACCTCTTGGAACGCCTGAGGGGTTTCGTCGCGGAGCGGGACTGGGAGCAGTACCACTCCCCGAAGAACCTGGCCATGGCCCTGACCGGCGAGGTCGGGGAACTGGTAGAGCATTTCCAGTGGCTGACCGAGGCCCAATCGCGCGAACTGCCGGAAGCGGAGCTGCAGGCCGTCCGCGAGGAGATTGCCGACGTTCAGATTTATCTCATGCTCCTCGCCGACCGGCTGGGGCTGGATTTGATGAAAGCAGTGGATGACAAGATCCGGATCAACGCGGCGAAGTACCCGACCGATCGGGCGCGCGGGACGAGCCGGAAATAAAACGACTTGTAGCCACTACACCGCGACCACGCATGATTATCTACAGCGCCGACAAACAGGAGTTCGTGCGGCACGTCGAAGGCAACGAGATCGACGAGCGCATACTGGCCCGGATGATGGCGCAGGGCCCCGGACGAGTCGGCCGCGCCGAGATCGCCTCGTGGCGAGACTCGATGCAGTACATGAAAAACATTATCGCCACCCGGGACATCCCTGACGACGCCGGCGTGGCCATCGAGTACACGATTCCCCAGACTTCCAAGCGAATCGATTTCATCCTGACCGGCCGCAGCGCGGAGGATATCGATACCGCCGTGATCGTGGAGCTCAAGCAATGGGAAACGGCCTCGCTGACCCCCAAGGATGCGGTAGTGGAAACCTTCCTGGGCGGCGCGCAGCGGGAGGTCACTCACCCCTCGTACCAGGCCTGGACCTACGCCGCGTTACTGGAGGATTTCAATGAGGCGGTGGAAACCGGCGATATCAAGCTTCGGCCCTGCGCCTACCTGCACAACTGCGTCTCCTACGAGACCCTGCATGCCGATTTCTACGAACAGCACCTTGCGAAAGCGCCCGCCTTCCTGAAGCACGATGCCGACAAGCTGCGCCGATTCATCCAGCAACATGTCCGCAAGGGCGACCGGAACCAGATCATCTACCGGATCGAAAACGGCCGCATACGGCCGTCGAAGTCACTGGCCGACCATCTGTCATCGCTCCTGAAAGGCAACCGGGAATTCTTGATGGTGGACGACCAGAAGCTGGTCTATGAAAGCGGCCTTCAGACTTGCCAATATCGCCGAGCAGGCCGGCAAGCAGGTCTTCATTGTCGAGGGCGGACCGGGCACCGGCAAGTCCGTGGTCGCGGTCAACCTGCTGGTAGAGCTCATCAACCGGGGCAGTGTCGCGAATTACGTGACGCGCAACGCTGCACCCCGGCAGGTGTACAAGTCGAAACTCACCGGGACGATGCAGCGAACCCGCATCGACAACCTGTTCCGAGGATCGGGCGGGTTTCAATCGTCGGAGCCAGGTTCCTTCGACGTGCTGGTCGTCGACGAAGCCCACCGCCTGAACGAGAAGTCGGGTTTGTACCAGAACCAGGGCGAGAATCAGATCAAAGAGATCATCAACGCGGCACACACCAGCATCTTTTTCCTTGACGAGGACCAGCGGGTAACATGGAAGGACATCGGCTCCCGGGAGGAAATCGAGCGCTGGGCCAGAGATGCCGGGGCTACCGTCCACTACGCCGAGCTTCGCTCCCAGTTCCGCTGCAACGGATCGGACGGCTACCTCGCCTGGCTGGACCACGTTCTACAGATCCGGGAAACGGCCAACCATGATCTGAGCGAGCTGGACTACCACTTCGAAGTGGTCGACTCGCCGGCGGAGCTACGCGACCGCATCTTTGCCCTGAACGTGGAAGCGAACCGCGCGCGCCTGCTGGCCGGCTACTGCTGGGACTGGGTCAGCAAGAAGAAGGACACTACGGCGTACGACATTACGTTTCCCGAGCACGATTTCGCCATGAAGTGGAATCTGGACAAGGACGGCCCTCTGTGGCTGATACAGCCGAACTCGGTCCATGAGGTCGGCTGCATCCATACCTGCCAAGGCCTGGAACTGGACTACATCGGGGTCATCATTGGTCCGGATCTGGTGGCCCGGGACAGCAGGCTCGTCACGCGGCCGCGGGAACGCTCCAAAATGGACTCATCGATCAAGGGCTATGTCAAAGACAGAAGACAAAACCCCGAGGCGGCGGACCGAAAAGCGGAATCTATTATCAAGAACACCTACCGCACACTGCTCAGCCGGGGCATGAAGGGTTGTCTGGTGTGGTGCACCGACGACGAGACGCAGCGGTACTTCAATGAATTGGTCGGACGTTCTGACAACAGACAAAGCACAGATATTATCCATCAGGACAACGTCATTCCGTTTCCCCTCATTCCAAGCGAACAGGTTCGCTCCACGCCCAACGTCGTTCCGATTTTCGACATTCAGGTTGCCGCGGGCGCGTTCACCGACATTGACGATACCGAGGATTGCCAGTGGATCAAGCTGCCTGACCACCTTAACGCAGGACCTGACATGTGCGTAGCCCAGGTGGTGGGCGAATCCATGAACAAACGGATCCCAAACGGCGCCTGGTGCCTCTTCCAAAAGAACCCGGGCGGAACCAGACAAGGCAAGGTCGTCCTCGTGCAGCACCGGGATATCCAAGATCCAGACACCGGCGGGACCGCGACGGTGAAGCGCTACTACAGCGAAAAGGTGGCAGACACCGAGACCGGGGGCTGGCGACACGAACGTATCATCCTGAAACTCGATTCGACCGAACCACAGTACGAGCCGATTGTGCTCGAAGAAGCTGTGACCGGGGCATTCACGGTATTCGAGTTGATGGCGGTGATCGATCACACCTAGGGAAAACTTCCCAGTTGCGCCCCTAGTGCTGATTGGCCACCCCACGGAGGAAATTCACACGTGCGTCGTTTGAAATACCTCACCGGGCGAACGGGATCCATCCCAAGCACCTTTACATAACCAAGATTCCGCGCCAACATCCAGCAGTATGAACGAACCGCCGGACCTCCACGATACCCTAAGCACCCTCAAGCACCGTCTTCGTGGCTTTGCATCCGAACGCGACTGGGATCAGTTTCACTCGCCCAAGAACCTCGCAACGGCGCTGATTGTCGAAGCCGGTGAGCTGGTGGAGCATTTTCAGTGGCTCACTGAAACCGAAAGCGCCGAGCTTTCAGCGGAAAAGCTCGAACAGGTGAAGCTGGAGTTGGCGGACGTCTTGATCTATGTGGTCCGTCTGGCAGACAAGCTGGACATTGATCTGGCCGGTGCCGCGCACGAGAAGATGGCCCTGAACGACAGGAAGTATCCGGCCGACAGAGTTCGAGGGGATGCCAGGAAGTACACGGAATACAAAGAGACGGAAAACGAGTAGCACCCATACAGCGAATCGGAACGGGACACCGGTCAATTGAAATTCTGGGTAGGCGTCACCGACAACGACTGGTACGGCTTCCTGTATCGACGGAAGCCGGAGGAAGTCAACTTCTGGCAGCCGAGCGCCAAACCGCTGACGCACGCGCTGGTTCCCGGCACACCTTTTCTCTTCAAGCTCCACAGCCCTCACAACTACGTAGTAGGCGGCGGAATCTTTGTACGGTTCAGCGTACTGCCGGCGTCGTTGGCCTGGGCAGCCTTCGGTGAGAATAACGGCACCGCCAGCCAATCCGAGCTGCTCGGACGACTGGGGCGACTTGCACGCGGGCGGCTCGGGCCCGGCACTGCAATAGGCTGCAACATTCTCGTTGAGCCGTTCTTTCTGCCGGAATCGGATTGGATCCCGATCCCGGCCGACTGGTCACCCAATATCGTACGGGGCAAGACCTACGACACCGCCGAGCGATACGGCGCTGAGTTGTGGGCCCAGGTTGTTCACCGCCTGGAAGGCAGGGACACCTTGGTGGAGTCACACCAGAGCGACGATCGTGCCAGGTATGGAGCCGAGTATCTGATCCGTGCCCGCTTGGGGCAGGGAACGTTCCGCGTGCTGGTGACGGACGCTTATCACCGGCGATGCGCGGTCACCGGCGAACGGACGCTCCCGGCACTCGAGGCCGCCCATATCAAAGCACACAGTGAATCGGGACCGAACTGGACGAACAACGGGCTGCTGCTTCGGGCGGACCTGCATCGGCTGTTCGACGATGGTTACGTCACGCTCGACGACGATTGCCGCTTCGTCGTGAGCCAACGCGTGCGGGAGGAATTCCAGAATGGGCGGGAGTATTATCGATTTAACGGGCAGGCTCTGAAGAATCTTCCGGAGTCAGGTTCCGAGCGTCCCAAGCGCGAATTCATTGACTGGCACAACGAGCACGTGTTCCTCGGCTAGGGCCCGCTGATGCGTTGCCGTTCGATCGACAGGTTGGTCGAGCGGCAGAATTTGACGATGAGGCCTTACCCATACGGCGATTGACCGGGAGGCCGGCCGACTCTATAGTCGCAATCATTGACCCCACCGGAGAGAGGATCTCCGGTCCGACGCCACTTGTTCGGTGGCGTCTCTAATTTCCACCCCCTGCATCGCCCTGCTCCCGGGACACCCCTTTTCCGTCATAGAGACACGCACGCCGGGCTCATTGGCGGTGGAGATCGCTAAAGATTTAGGGTTGCCTGATGGTCGCCAGTCGCCTGATATCGTACAGGTCGGTTCAGCTTTTCGAGCTTGCCATCCACCACGGCTTGTTTTAGCCAGATATTCAACTGGGTCTTGTGGAGCCCCAGCAGCTCAACCAGCTCGTCGGGGGAGTGGGCGGAGTCTGAACAGATGGGGAGCACCTTGGCCAGAAACAGCTCATAGAAAGACAATTCCGGAGTTGTACCCTCTACGTTTGAGGTGCTGGATTCAGTCGTCGCTTCCTTCCCGGATGCGATAACTTCCGATCCGGCATTGTCTGAATAGATGGCATTGCCTTCTTTGGCTGCCTCCACGTTGGAACCAAAAAGGTCGCTCTCGGCGTAAGCTGGCTGATTCTCCGCCGCGAACAACGCTCGCACGTCGACATCCTCGATATCCGACGGGGCCGCGTTCGCGCCTTCGCGAATCAGGTCGTTGTTGCCTGCCTCGGGGTCGTTGTTTCGTTTCACCCACATGGGCACCCAGCGATGTTTCAGGTTTTCTTTCGCGCCGCTCCAGGTCCCGCCCTTTTTTCCGGAATGGACGGCCAGCGCCGCATCCGCAAGGCAATAGATATACTTGTTCCGCTGCATGGCGTTACCCACATTGAACCCTGCTTCGGGACTGAATGGCGAGAGCAACACCAGGCTGTTATCAACTAGATGCTTCCGGTACTTCGAACTGGAGGACGCTCTGAGCAGACTGTCGGCCAACACACCGACGGCCGTGCCCTCCGCTTCGAGTGCGCCCTTCATCGTGGTCTCGTCGACGCCCCGCGCTCCGCCGGAAACGATGCAATGCCCCTCGGCCGCCGCGAGGACGCCCAGCCTCTTGCTATAGGTCAAGTCCGTACTATTCGCGCTGCGTGAACCGACGACCGCCAGCCCGCCCATGTTTAACAAAGACTTGTTGCCACAGCCAAACAATACGGCGGGTGAGTCACCGCGCAGCCGCTGCTTTAAACGCCGGGGATACTCCGGGTCTGAACGCGTGATGACCCAAAGCCCGCTCCGCAGCCACTTCTCCATCGACAATGCCAAGGCCGAGCCACGATTCAGCAGTGCTTCCAAGCGCTCCGCGGAAACCGCCTTGTCCTGCCAACCGTGAAGTACGCCGTTCAGCTCATCGCTCAACAAGCTCTCGGGGGTCAACGATTGCGCTTTCAGCCATTCGGCAAACCGGCCCCATTCCCTGGGCGTCAACGGCTTGGCCTTGGTGCTGTCCTGCTTCGACAAGCGGGCAGTAAGGAGAAGAATCGCCTGAGTGTTGGGAGATATCGTCATCAGTCACCACGGCTGGTTGAAGCCAACGCGATCGGAAACACAGCGCCACTTCCTGCACGTTTCAGCAAGGCTGCGAGCACTGTCATCGTCCAGCCTGAATCGATGATGTCGTCCACGAGCAGCACCGGGCCACCGGAGACATTCTCCGTGACTTCGAACACGCCGTCGAGGTTGCGGCACTGGTGAAAGCGATTCTGCTGCATTTTCTGCGGCTCATTGTCCCGTACCTTTCTGATGGCGTCCACGAAGGACAGGCCCAATCGGGCGGCAAGGCGCCGGGCGAAATCCGGGACCAGCTCAGGGTGTTTTCTGGAAGGCACGCACACAACCCACTCGGGCCCCGGCACGGGTCGCCAGCGATCCCGAATCATCTCCGCCGCCGCCTCGACCAGCTCATCGCGGAAATGGCCGGCGTGCTTGTCGTCCGCCACCAGGGCGCCCCAGCCGGCGTCGCCCCAACGGGACAGTACCCGGCCCGCCTCGGCCCGTAGCTCCTGCGGCAGATTGCCGCGAAAACCGTACACCTCGAACGCCCCCGCGGCCACTTGCCTCCTCGGCTGTATCACGATCTCGGCGTGGCGCAAAAACCGGGCGGCGGCCACGGCGAGAGGGCGGTCTATCTGAATGCCCAGTATCGGCTCGCCCCGGCACACGGCGCAGCGCCCACAGTCGACCGTTTCCGGATCATCCAATGCATTGCGTAGGAACGCCATCAGGCAGGTTGTGCTGGTGATGTAGTCCTGTACTTCCTGCCATTCCGTTTCCCGTTGCGCGGTCAGCCGCCGGATACGCTCATGGTCCAGCCTGTAGTTTATCGGGGTGCGTCGCCATCGGCTTCCGTCCTTGATCACCGGGGCCGGACTTTCCACGCTCAGCACTTTCAGCACTTTCTCGATCTGCCCTTGTCGCAGGTTCAGCTCGCCTTGGAGCCGGGGTAAGGATAAACCATCACTCTCCGCCAATTTCTCCAGAATCGCCGTTACATCCCGTTCATCAGGAAAGGCGCTGCGGCGAAAAAACTCATGGATGTCCTCGTCTTCATCGCCAGACAGTAGAACACCGAAGGCCGTATCGATGGCCCGGCCGGCCCGGCCAACCTGCTGGTAGTAGCTCACGATCGAACCCGGCGCCTGGTAGTGGATAACGAAACCCAGATCCGGTTTGTCGTAGCCCATTCCGAGCGCCGTTGTTGCGACCAGCACTTTGACCTCATTGTGCAGCAATCGATCCTCCAAGTGCTGCCTGTACGCATTGCTGTCCTCGAAATCTTCGTGCTCCACGCCGCTATGGTAAGCCCGAGCAATAATGCCCTGCGTCTGCAGCCAGGCCGCGACTTGTTCCGCATCCCGTTTCGTCAGGACATAGACTATCCCGGTGCCGGGAAGATTCGGGATCTGCTGCGCCAGCCACGCCAATCTCGATGTCTGATCCGGCAGCCGCAGTGTCTGTAAAACAAGGCTTTCACGGACAAGCGAGCCCCGTTGAATGTCGACATCCCCAAGCTGGGTCCGGACATCTTCGATCACCCGATTGTTGGCAGTAGCAGTTGTTCCCAACAGCGGCATGTTGGGCGGCATCTGGCGCAGCACGTTTACGAGCCGCCTGTAATCTGGTCGAAAGTCATGGCCCCAGTCCGAGATACAATGGGCCTCGTCCACCACCAACAGCCCGACACGGTCGGCCACTGGTTGCAGTACTTTTTCGACAAAAGCTTCGTTGGAGAGCCGTTCCGGCGAGATCAACATGGCATCGACCTGATCCGACAGAATTCGCTCCTTGATGATGGGCCAATCGTCGGCGTTGGTGGAATTGACCGTCACAGCGTGAATCCCCAGTCGCCGGGCCGCCTCGATCTGGTTGCGCATCAAGGCGAGCAATGGCGACACGATTACGGTCGGCCCCGTGCCGCGATCACGCAAAATGCGCGTGCTGATGAAATACACGGAGCTCTTGCCCCATCCCGTGCGCTGCACCACCATCAGCTTGCGGCGGTGATTGACCAGGGCGTCAATCGCCTCCCACTGTCCCTTACGAAATCGGGCGCCGGGGTTGTCAACTGCTTTCCTGAGCAAGACTTCGGCGTCTTCTTTATCCGTCATATTCCTTCTCCTGTTGTCTCCGTGACACGTCGGGGTCCTGCTCCAGTCAGCTCGGATCTTCGTGCGACACTATAGTCCCGAGGCCGCCGCGCGGCGACCAGCCGGGAGATCGGCCAGCTTCTCGATCGCGGCCTGGATCATGTGGTCGTCGAACAGAGGATCCATGATCCAAGGCACATTGTCACGGTGCGTGATCCTAAAAATGAGCGCTTTGTCGGGCGTCAGGTCGAGAGGCTTTGTCATGGATGACCAGGTCGGGAGGTGAGTTCCTGGGCCGCCAGGAAATCCTCGAACCGCTTGCTGAGGCGCTCGGGATCCGGCCGATCGCTGATTCGCGTTGGCGCGTTCAATCTCAGTTGGTGGAGACCCTGCAGGCCGTGTTGCAGCATGGGACCGTCCTGTTCCTCCAGAATGTCCCGGCGTACGAGAATCACGCCGTCGCGGCGGACGCCGATCAGGTTCCGGTCGAAGGCGGTGTGGTGGATCTTGCACAGCGACAGGCCATTGGTGACAGTCGGCTCGCCGCCGTCGGCACTGTCGGCGATGATATGGGAGGCATCCAGCAGCTCGCGATGCCGCAGGAGGCAGAATGCGCACTGCTCGCGGTAGGCCTTGAGCACGCGCTCGCGGAAGCTGCGCTGGTGGAGCCGGACCTGGACGGCGGCGGTGATGTACTCACGACGCGCCTCGCGGGATTCGGCCGCGCGCTCGGTGGCGGCGCCGCGCTCCAGGCTGTCGAGGATGGTGTCCCGGGCGTCGGCCATGACAGTGAAATATAAGCCACCCGGATTGTCGCCGACGATAAATACCGGCCAGATCGGCAGGTAACGGCCGGGGATCAGGCCGAACAGGTAAATCAGGGGTGTGCGGCGGCGCATGGCTTCGCGCAGGCCGGTGTTGTCGCGGTGGTTGGTGTCTGTGCCGCGATATCGATACCGCAGGCGGTGGTCGTCCTCGAAGCTGTCCTCGTAGGGACCGTTTGGCGAGGTGGTGATGGTCAGGGGAAGCTCGGGCAGAACCCGCGGCCTAAAAATCCCGGCAGGACTCACAAGCGGCACGCGCTGCCCCTGCCATTCGAAGCCCTCCAGGAGCACGCCCCGGGGCAGCACGTCACCGTGGTGAAGCTGCTGATCTTCCAGCCAGTCGAATGCGGCTTTGCGCACCGAGGCGTCTTGTTGGGCCGGGTCCATGGCGGGAGATTAACGGAGACGAGAGAGCACCGCCAATCCGGTTAGCGCCGGGGATGACGACATTTCGAAAATTCCACCCGCAATCTCAACGTTGCGCCGCCTCCAGCAACTCCTGGCTGTAACGGTTGTCGCGGGACGTTGTGACGACAAGATAATCCTGCGCTCGGGTCATGCCGACGTAGAGGAGCCGGGCATTATCACCCAGCTTGTCGTCGCTGTCGTCGAGCGCACCAATACCCAGCACGATGATCCTCGGAAACTCCAGGCCCTTGCTGCTATGCAGGGTCATTACCGCCACTTTCTCCTCGGCGGGATCATAGCCGCGCTTGTTTGCCGACCTGGCGAGCCACCAATGTGGGATACCATCGACCTTGAGTCGCTTGACGATATCGCGGCCCTGCCGGGTCTTGGGATGCAATATCGCGATGTCGTTCAAGGGAACGCCCTGCTCGTGCCACTTCTTGATACACCGCGCTGCGAATGAGGCCTCGTCTCCCAGGGTATTGAGCTTCCGAACAACGGGGCGACTGCCGCTCTTTCCGGCGGCCTCCGGTTCGACCAGCGGTATGTCTCCATCACTCTGCCTTCCTGCTTCCATGTAGCGACGAGCAAACTCGTAAGCGAGGCCGAGTATCTCGCGGGTATTGCGGTAGTTCAGCTTGAGTATTGTGGTCCGTCCCGATGCCTGGATGCCGACACTGGAAAGACTGAAGCCGAGCCCGCCGGTTTTTTTGTAAATCGACTGGGCGTCGTCGTACAGAAGCAGCAGGGAATTAGTTTCGGGGTCAATCATCTGTACGACTAGCTTGAGCCACTCGGGCTCGAAATCGTGTCCTTCATCGATCAGCAAGGCGCCGTACTGGCCGCGGGGGATGTGCCCGCTTTCGACCCCCTGAATGACGCTCTCCACCTGCCGGTCGAAGTACTCCTTGTCCGACTCCAGTACGGGCACGTGATAGGTCTTGAGCTGCTGGCCGCACCAGTCGTGAAAGTGGTAGATCTGTACGTGGTCGCCAACACCCTTTTCGGCAATGAATGACCGAAGCTTGGCGGCGAGGGTGATATTGAAGCACAGAACCAGAATCGGCTTGCGCATCGCCTGGGCGAGGTAAAGACAGCGGTAGCCGAGAATCAGGGTCTTGCCGGAGCCGGATACCCCATGCACCACGCGATGCCCCTCTCCCAGGCTGCGGGCAAGCTGCTCCTGCTGGATATCCATAACCCTGACGATGTCGGGCAGCGTGTCGTGGACGTTCTGGCTACTCTCCTCCGAATCCGCAAAGAAATCCGTCTGGCCGCCGTGGTCGATGCGAATATCGGGAAACATATGCCAGCGGATGCGATCAATCTGTGGCAGAGTGAGCTGGTCACCGAACTGATACTTGAACATCCCCCAAAGCCGCGACTGAAAAGCTTCAGGCTCGATTTTTTCAGCGATATCATCCTGGTACATCACCAAGTGATCAGGGAGGAGAATCTCCCGGGGTTCGTCCGGAATGGCATGCCGGATCTGCTCGCGGGTCACGTTGGTAAACACCGCGCCCCAACCATACGGCACGATCAGTTTCCCCCGGTGAGGGCCTGATTGATGCTGAAGTGCCGGATCCTTGGACAACATGTCGACAACCTGGAACGCATACTGCTTGGCCTGATCGAGCGGATGGGCCAGGGTCTTGAGCCCCGAGTCTGTCAAAAGCTCGACTGAGGACTTCGAGATCCTCTTGATATTGCTGGGCTTCCAATCCTTGACTTCCAGTAACAGCAGCCCTCGGCCTGGATGCAGAATGACGAAATCCGGGTGTAGGTGCATTGACCCCACGGGAATGTCGTACCAAACCAGGTAATCGTCTTCCAGCAAGGACTGCAGACGGCGGGCGACGCGCTTCTCGCCCGAGGTCATGCGCGACAGCGTCCGCCGGTTCAGTGATGGGATGATTTCCGCCATGAGATTTCCTTCTCCTGCTTTGAGAAGAATAGCACTTGTGACGTTTTTCGGGGCACTTCCGGAGAAACGATCGCCGGAGATTACTCAGAATTTGAGTATGATTCTAATCATTGAGATATCGGTACCGGAGTACATCCATCGCGATGACGCGTACGTGCTATCAGACCGCCGGATCAAGACCCTTGGAGCCATCCGTCGTCAACCACAAACTACCTACGCCGCAACCCTCGCTTCTATCTCCCGGTCGAGGTCATGGGTAGCTTACAGGCTCCTTCAGAGCTTAGTGGATGTGCCCAGAACGTCGATGGAGTGGAGTGCTGCCTGGCTGTGAAACGGATTCTTCAGTTGCCTGATCATGACTGTCGATCTGGTCAGTGATAGCCCACGATCTTTAGATCGAACGCGTTGCCGTCGCTCCGTCGAAACACCATTAGTCAGTCTACAGCCCTGGTGGTAGGTCAATTTCCGTCGTCCCGCCTACTGGCGTGGTTGCAAGGTGGTTGCCAGGCATACTAATATTTACTATCCAGTAATATTTGAGAGTCGTTCATGGGCACAACCAGCTTCAGCTTGGGCGAGCATTGGGAGGTCTTCATTAAGAATGAGATTGCCAGCGGCCGCTACGGATCCGCCAGCGAGGTCATTCGCGACGCGCTGCGGACGCTGGAGGAACGCAGGGCCAAGCTGGAGGCGCTGCGCGCCCACCTTGCCGAAGGCGCCGGTCAGGCCGCCCGCGGGGAATTCGTGGATCAGTCGCTCGAAGAGATCCTGGCGGAGTTCAAGGAAAGGAAATAACCCGTTTCCCGCACGATTCCCACATGGTGTTTTACCTGATCCATGACAACGCCATTGACATCATTGGCGTACCGCACAAACACATGGATGTAGACAGCTATTTTACGTTGGCGAACTCAAACAGCCCGCCGGCCATCCCTTCAATGGTCTCTTTCATGGCAAGCCCGTTTCGCCAATCGGCGGGGATGGCGCTCGCGCCGTAGTGCGCACCGGCGAGCTGGCCGACGATGGCGCCGGTGGTGTCGGCGTCGTCGCCGAGGTTGACGGCCGCCAGCACGGCGGCGCGGAAGTCGTCGGTGGAGGCAAAGGCCCACAGGGCGGCTTCCAGGGATTGGACGACGTAGCCGGTGCCGCGGATGTCGGGCGGCGACCGGTGCAGGAAGGAGCCGGCCGCTATCGCCTCGATTTTCGGGGCGAGGGCGCCTTCGGGCCATTGGCCGGCAACGGGATGGTAGCGCGGTGCCAGCAGCTCGTCCTTGGGCACCCCGTTCAGGGCGCCGGACATCAGGCCAGCGTAATAGCGGCAGGCGTCGACCGCCTCGACGGCGCCGTGGGTGGTGCGCGACATCATCGCGGCCTGGTCGATGGCGGCGTTCGGATCGCCTGCCCAGGCCATGGGGATCGGCGCCAGGCGCATGAGCGAGCCGTTGCCGGCAGACCGCGGGTCGGTCGATCCCGCCAGGGGATCGCCCGTGGCGGCGTAGCGCTCCAGGGCCGCGCGCACGGTGTTGCCGATGTCGAAGCACTGCCCCGTGCTGCTGAGGTAGCCCTCACGGTACCAGCGGGTGTAGCGGTCCATCTGGTCGGCGGCGTCGAACCCCCGGCGGGCCAGCAGGCTGTCGGCGAGGCAAAGCGCCATGGCGGTGTCGTCGGTCCATTGCCCCGGTTTCAGGCCGAACGGTCCGCCGCCGACCATGTCCTGGATCGGATCGAAGCTGCCGGGCGGGCGGAACTCCAGCGCGGTGCCGACGGCATCGCCCGCGGCCAGGCCCAGCAGGGCGCCGCGGTAGCGGTCGGTGGTGTCTATGTTGTTTTCAGTTGGTTTCACCATTCAGTCTCGCGAAGGGGGCGGAGGGGTTGGTGAGCGGTATGTCGGGCTCGAGTCCGACCCACTATGACTTTATCTTCGCGCCACCATTGGTGGCGTTTTTCAGCGCCGCACCATTGGCGGCCCAAGCCTTGTGGTTGCTGCGGAACAGCCTCGTCTCCGGCAGGCTTGACCCAAGGGAACCGGACTTCAGGCTCGTGGACCTGACGGCGTCGTTGAACGACATCGTGCTGTCACTGGGAAACTGGGTGTTTCCGCATATCCACAGCGGAGGAATCCTGGTACGTTTTTCTCTACCTCGTGATCATAACCGCAATGACCACGCTGTCCAGTACCGGCGGGTCCGCGGGGGCACGGCTCTTCGCGCCGCTGTTCATACCGATGTGGATAGTTTCCGTTTTTTGCCGTCTTTTTTTAGTCCCCTTTTTCTACACGTGGACAATGGCGTTTCTCAGTATTCCGATCTTTGCGATTTCATTTTCGATGACGTCGCCCGGCAGGCAGTAGCGGGTGGCCGGCGTCAATCCCGGCAGGGCCTGCCAGTTCCCGCCGAGGGAAGCGTCCGTCGACCATGCGGTACCTGCGGGGGTTCCGGTAATGATTACCATGCCCGGCTTCAGGGTGAAGCTGACCGAGAAAAAGTGCACCAGCTCGGCGCACGTCCAGATCATGTCGGAGGTATTGCTCGACTGGCGCAGCTCGCCGTTGATGCGGGTTTGAAGCTTCAGGTTCTGCGGGTCGCCGATCTCGTCGGCGGTCACGATGCACGGACCCAGCGGGATCGAGGTATCGAATGCCTTGCCGCGCCCGAGGTCGTACCAGGTGTCGCCGCCGGCCGTCTTGCGCACCTTGCGGTCGCGTGCCGTGACATCGTTGCCGATCGTGTAGCCGAATACATGATCGAGTGCTTCGGACCGGGGAATGTAGCGGCCGGGCTTCCCAATAACGATGCCAAGCTCGGTCTCGCAATCGAGCTTGTTTGTCAGCGCCGTGATGGCGCGGTGCCCGCCCCATCTGCGGGACCGGCGCAGTCGGGGGCGCCGGGCTATCCGGCTGGAGGGGGCGCGCCGGGTGCGGCGGCCTCGACGGACTTCACGCGGTTGCGGCCGGCGTGCTTGGCCGCGTAGAGCGCCGCGTCCAGGCGCGACAGGAACGCGTCCTTGCCCTCGCCGCGGGCGTATTCCCCGCAGCCTATGCTGACGGTGATCGCCGGCGCGTCGGCGGCGCCCGGCTCCTCGATCGTCCGCCGCAGCTTCTCGGCGAGCTTCAAGGCGTCCTGCTCCCGCGTTGACGGCAGCAGCACCACGAACTCCTCGCCGCCCCAGCGCGCCGCGACATCGGTCTTGCGGACGTGGCTGCGAGTGGTGGCCGCGACCTGCTCGAGAACCCGGTCGCCGGCGGCGTGGCCGAACTCGTCGTTGATGTCCTTGAAGTTGTCGAGATCCAGCATCAGCACCGAGAACGGCTGGCCATACCGGTCGGAGCGCGCGATCTCGGCGTCCTGGATCTCGTCGCAATACCGGCGATTGGGCAGCCCGGTCAGCTCGTCGTGCCGGGCAAGATATTCGAGCTCCCGCTCCAGCTCACGCTGGCGCGTGATGTCCTCCAGCACGCCGTCGAAGACACGGTTCCCTTCCTCGTCGTGATGCTGGTATGACGTATCCACCGTCGAGATGACACGGCCCGTCAAGGTCCGGAGCTTAAGCTCGTGCCGATAGACCTTGCCGTCGTTCATCAGCCTGTCGGAGAAACGCCCGCGCTCGTGCGACTCGACGTACAGGCTGGAAATGTCGAGGTCCAGGAGCTGGTCGGGTGAATCGGCGTCGAACAGGCGCATGAAGGCGGGATTGAAGCGCAGGAATCGCCCGGTCGCGCCGGGCGTGGCGCGATAGAAGGGAATCGGCAGGTTTTCGATGATCTCCTCGTAGTTCCGGAGGGCCACTTCGCAGCGCCTGTGTTCCGTGGCATCGCGCAGAACCATACAGACCAGTTTCCGGCCGCCGCCGTCGTCGAGCAGGCCGGCCTCGGTTTCCACGGGCCGCGGGCCCGTGCCGCCGGTGATCCGCCGGGTCATCATGCTCCACCGCTGCCGCGAGGCGAGCATGCCCGCTGGAGTCTTCACTTCGCCCGCGGGCTCGACAAGGAGCTCGTCGAGCTTCATCCGGCAAAGCCGCTCACGCGCGCAACCGAAAAAAGCGGCGGCCGCGAGGTTGGCTTCGACGATGCCGCCCGTTTCCGCATCGATCACAAGCTGGGCGGCCGGATGCTCGACGAACATCCGGCCGCCCAGTGTCGTGAGATCGATGGTCATGGTTTCATCGTCGCTGCGGCGCTTGAATCACTATTGTAGCTTCCATCGCGCACACCATTGACGCGACGGAGCCTTGCAATTCCCGATGGGAAAGTCTAGCCGACGCGCAAGGAAAACGGGACGGAGGGATTAAAGTTTGATCAGTTTTCGCCGTCCCCTTTTCCCGAAGACTAAAGCACAGGCTGAGTACGGTGTCAGGCTCTGAACCGCATTGACCATGATAGTGCAAAGGTAAAGCACTGATGCCGGTCGTTGTCGCCGGCGCACCCCGTGCTCCGGCACGCCGTCCCCTGGGCAACCCGCCCGCTCGGAGCCATAGGCGCCGGTGGGAGAGAACTTATCGTTTCGTGCAGGCGCGATGCCGGAAAGTGTCATAACGGCTCCGCGCCCTCGTCGAGGATCGCGACATAACGGTCGTGGGCGAACACGCGGTCGCGGCTGCGGCCGGTGATTTCACGCACGATGCCGAACCGCTCCAGGGCGTCCACGGCCTGGGGGACGGTGGGGTAATAAGCGCCACTTCGCATGACGTGCCTCAGTAATCACTAGTGCAAATAAGCCGGACGGCTATTATCACGCAGGGCGGTAATTGTTAATAGCGGCCAGGGCGGGCGCCGCGGAGTCAGTCGATATTGACGTCGATACTGAGCAGGTATTCCTCGGGGGTCATCGCAGGGACCGGTGAGTGCGCAAAGTCTTTCACGTTCCGGGTTATTACTGCCTGGCAACCGCTCGATTCCGCTGCGGCCGCGACCACGGCGTCTTCGAAATCGGTCCAGTTCAGCGCGCGGGCACGCGATAGCTGCGCGTGGCCGACGGTCGCTACTTCGAAATAGCGCAATAGCCAGTCCACGACTTCGTTTGCTTTGCCGCCGCCCTGGTACCGCCAGACGATGTAATGGACGGTGGTGATGGCATGAACTGGCAATGCCGCTTGGGCATCACCACAAACCGCGAGCTCGATGACGCCCGCCGACGCAGCGTAATGGGGTTCGCGCTTCTGAACGACATCCAGAAGGACGTTGAGGTCAAGAAGAATCAACGATGCTTGTCGCGCAGGTGGCGGCGGTGCTCGTCCTCGGCGCCCACATGACTCGGCACCAGGCCGGTGATGGACTCCAGATCGGGAGACGGTATCCGCTGCTCGAGCGCCCGCATCCGGCGCAGGTAGCGGTCGATCACCTCGGTCACGCTAAGGCCGTGTGCCTTGGCATAGGCCTTAGCGAACTCCACGTCGCGCTTAGGCAGGCGAATCGTCAACTTGGTGGTTTCAAGTGCCATGGCGGGGCTCATACTCTATACGGCTAATTTTTCAATATTGTACGGCATATCCTAGGCCGGTCAAACACGCCGAGACCCGAGGGGCTCTTGCCCACTGGGAACATCGTCCGGCGACGAGACGGAAGCGCGGTGTCAGCAGCTCGTCCTTGGGCACCCCGTTCAGGGCGCCGGCCGGTAGGCGTCGACCGCCTCGACGGCGCCGTGGGTGGTGCGCGACATCAGCGCGGCCTGGTCGACGGCGGCGTTCGGATCGCCCACCCAGGCCATGGGGATCGGCGCCAGGCGCATGAGCGAGCCGTTGCCGGCCGACCGCGGGTCGGTCGATCCCGCCAGGGGATCGCCCGTGGCGGCGTAGCGCTCCAGGGCCGCGCGCACGGTGTTGCCGATGTCGAAGCACTGCCCCGTGCTGCTGAGGTAGCCCTCACGGTACCAGCGGGTGTAGCGATCCATCTGGTCGGCGGCGTCGAACTCCCGGCGGGCCAGCAGGCTGTCGGCGAGGCAGAGCGCCATGGCGGTGTCGTCGGTCCATTGCCCCGGTTTCAGGCCGAACGGTCCGCCGCCGGCCATGTCCTGGACCGGATCGAAGCTGCCGGGCGGGCGGAACTCCAGCGCGGTGCCGACGGCATCGCCCGCGGTCAGGCCCAGCAGGGCGCCGCGGTAGCGCTCGGCGGGGTCTGTGTTGTTTGCAGGTAGTTTCACCATTGAGTTTCGTGAAGGAGTCGGAGAGACTAAAGGGCACTTCTAAAAATGCGCTATTTTCGCGATAACCGCGTCAGCGCCGTGCTCGAATCCTCATTCACTTCATGTAAACTGCGGGTCTGCGCGCGGTGCTTCCTTGCTCTCACAAAGTATCATTGTTTTTGGAAGCGCCCTAAAGTTTAGTCAGTCTTTTGTCGTGATCGTGGGGACAAATCCCTCCGCGCCCTTTTCGAGTCCGGAGCGCCTGTAGCAGAACCGACTCTGACAGACACACAGAGTGAGCGGGTCATGGCGTCTCGTTGACCGCGTGGGCGAGATCCCGCCACAGGTGAACGGCAATGCCGCGTCGCTCCTGCGGGTCGTCGCCGGCGTAGACCAACTGAGGTTCAACAGCGGCATCGCCGACGAGCTCCCGCCACAGCTCCAGGCCGCGGAACGCATCGCCGCCGAGGGTTGCCCCCGCCTTGATGTCCACGGGCTGGAGCCTGCCGCCGCGCTCCAGGGGCAGGTCGATTTCGCGGCCCCGCCGGTCCCGCCAGAATGTGAGATTGGAGAGCAGCCCGCGGTTGAACCGGGCTTTGAGGTATTCGCTGACGACCCAGGTCTCAAACAAGGGGCCGCGCACAGCCGCAGAAATCTCTGAAACAGCGTCAGGTCCCGGATCTGGATCAACGGCCGGACGTCTCGCTCGAGATACGTCTGGACGTAGCTCCTGTACCAGGTTGCGGGATCCACGGGCCTGTCGTGCATGGGCGGATAGCCACCCCGCCATAGCAGCTCGTCCACCGACTCCGGAACACGGCCGGCGGCGTGCAGCTCGGACAGTGAGCATGGCAGCAGCGCGGAGGAGTGCCACGCGGCCGGCCAGGCTCTGGGTAATGGCCGACACCATCCCGAACTGCTGCGAGCCCGTCAGCACGAACTGCCCTGGCGATCCGGTCTCGTCGACGCGGCTTTGCAGGTAGGAGAACAGCGCGGGGGCGCGCTGCGCCTCGTCGAGCACGGCGCCCTCCCGGTAGCGCGAGAGAAAGGCGCGGGGGTCGTCCGTGGCGAGCTCGCGCACATCTGGGTTCTCCAGCGACACGTAGGGTTTGCCGGCGAAGACCGCGCGCGCCATCGTCGCTTTACCGGACTGGCGCGGGCCGGTTATCCCTACGATGGGAAAGCCTTTGGCAAGCTCCCGGAGCGTGGTGGCGGCATCTCTCGAAATCATGGGGCTGATTGTAACTTTTACTTACAATTAGCCCCATCCGGATTTTCGGCTCCGCGTGATCCTGGCGGACGGTAGTGGATTAGAAGTGGGGGCGGATCAGTAAGTCTCGCGGTAGAGGCGGTAGGTTTCGGCATCGTCGTGCTCGGCGACGAATTCGATCTCCGATTCCTTGTGCGCTCGGTAGACGTCAGCAAATTCGTCGCCGAACCAGCCGCGCACCGTGCTGGACTGCTCAAAGCGCTCCAGTGCGCTGACCAGCGTCTGCGGCAGCCTGGAAATGTTCCTCGCTTCCAGCTCGGACTGGCTGCACAATGACAGGTCTTCCTCGGTGACCTCCGGAAGCGGCAGGTTCTCCTCCACCCCCTGTGCCATGGCATGGGCAATGGCCGCGAGGGCCAGATATGGGCTGGCCGCAGCATCGACCGCGCGGACTTCGATGTTGAACTTTGATGCCACGTCGTCGTCGGCGAAGTTCACCGGGCAAATGCGAATCGCCGCTTCACGGTCGCGATAGCCGATATTGTTGAAAGCGGCGCTCCAACTATGGGGCGTCAGCCGGGCATAGGAAATCACGCTGGGCGCCAGCAACGCCAGGTACTCCGGCAGATACTTTGCGATGCCCGCCGCCATTCGCCCCGCCGGTTCGGAAAGCCCGTTGGGGGAAGCGGCGTCGTAGGTGGCCGGCGTGCCGTCGTCCTGGATAAGACTCATGTGAATGTGAACGCCATTGCCCACCGAATCCGGCGCTACGACCGGTGAGAAAGTCGCATTGTATCCGTGGCGCCGCGCAAGCTCGCGAACCAGAGCGCGGATTGCTGCTGCCCGGTCACTGGCGCGCAGGGCATTGGTCGGACACATCGTTACTTCGAACTGGTCCGGCCCGTACTCGCGAATGAACTGATCGGGTTCGAGCCCGAGCTGATTCATGGCGAAGAGCAGTTCTTCGGCAAACCCCGCACAGGCGCGGAAACCCTCGAAGGCGAACGCATCGCCGGCCGGCCGGGACAGGCCTGCCAGTTGAAACTCGTGTTCGAACGAAACCTGCAATTGCATGCCCGACAAGCGGTGAAGCCGGTCCAGGGCGCTGCGGAGAATGGAGCGCGTGCAGCACGTCCAATTCCCGCCATTAAGATCCCGCACATCGCCGAGCACCAGGCGAAAGCCGCCGTGTCCCTCCCTACCCGACAGATCGTATTGCGCTTCCATATCCGGGACGATGACCAGGTCGCCGAACGAGCCATAGGGACCGTCGCCGATGGTGTCGAAACAGGTAATCAGGGCATTCGTCGGCACCCATCCGACACCATCCTTTCGTCGCTGCTCGAGCGCGCTGGCGGGAATTGCCTTGCCGCGAAGCTTGCCGGCGATGTCAGTAGTGCCTACAAAGATCAATTCGGGAAGAGTCATTGTTTGGATTCCTGATCGGTTTGAGACTGGCCGAGAGCAGCGCGCACCTCGTCCCAGGCCTGGATGCGCTTCGCGGAGCTGTCCCACCGCTCCTCGCTGATGCGCACTATCAACGCCTCGATGAGCCCGAAGGCGGCGGCATAGCTGTCCCAGGGTGTATTGGTTTCAATCGGCACCGGCACGACATACCCGCAGTATCGGCCGACCGGCGAGATCCACTTGTCGGTTACCAGTACCATGTTGCACGACGTTTGCGCCGTGATCGCTGACGCGAGCCGTTCGAGCATCGCCTGATATCTGCGGAAATCGAAGATCAACACCACGTCCTGGCGTCGCATCCGCAGGATGTCATCCGGAAGCGTCTCCACATCCAGGGACAGGTCGAAAACGCGGGAGCGGATCTGCTTCAGGTGCACGCTCAGGTACTGTGCCAGTATGGTGCTCAGCCTCCCGCCAACCAGATAGACCGAGCGCGCCGGATCGCTCAACAGGCCGCAGATGGTCTCCAGCTCACTGCTCTGCACCGACTCGGCCAGGAGCTCGAAGTTGTTCGTGACCCGCCGCGTGTAATCGCGCAGGAAGCTCGACTTGGAAAGCGCCGTCTCCTGGCGCTTCAAATCGATCGGCGAGCTGCTGCCGACACGAAGCTCGTCGATGAGCGCCCGCTGAAAATCCTGGTAGCCGTTGCATCCGAGCTTGTGCACGAACCGGGTAATGGAAGGCGCGCTCACGCGCGTGTGCTGGGCAAGCTCCTTGATCGAGACCAGGGCGGCGAACGGGTAGTCCGCCAGGATCGCGTTGGCAATGCGTCGCTCGCTGGCCGTCAACCTGTCTGCCCGTTCCGCGATGAGTGCCCTGATCGGCATTTCCCCTCATGCCCTAATCCAGTTTTTGAATACTACCGGTCATGAAAAAAAACAGTCAAGTTGATATCATCCTGCGCATATGGAACCTCCATTACACACACGGTCGATACCCGCATGGCCTTGGGCTGCAGCACGTGACAGCGAAGAAGGATCCCAATGAGTGATATGCAGAACACACCCGCCAAACTCTTGTCCCCCGACGAGCCTTCGCCATTCGAAACCGTAAATCCTGACGGTGCAGGCGAGGTTCTACTGACCTGTGAGCATGCCGGCAAGCTGCTGCCGGAGCGTGTGGCCGGCCTGGGGCTGTCCAGCGACGACCTGGAACGGCACATCGGCTACGACATCGGCGCCGCGGGTCTCGCGCGGCGTCTGTCGAAAGTGTTGGACGCCACTCTGGTTGTGCAGCGCTACAGCCGCCTGGTCATCGACTGCAACCGGCCGGCAGGCGCCAAGGATCTCATTCCCGAGATCTCCGATAGCACGCGAGTCCCGGGCAATATGGATCTCAGCGACGCAGAACGCCGTATGCGCTACGAAGAGATTCACCAGCCGTTTCACACCGAGATCGCACACCAGATCGCCCGCAAGAAATCTCGGGCGGTTATTGCCGTTCACAGCTTCAATCGCACGGTCGACCAGGAGCAGCGCGATTTTCACGTCGGCCTTCTGTTCAACCGCGACTCGCGCTTTGCCCAGGCCCTCAGGGGCCCGATCGCCCACGAGATCGGGATCCAGCTCGTCGCGCTCAACCGTCCCTATGCTGTGGAAGACGAATCGGACGAGACGATCCCGCGCCACGGCGAGGCCACCGGGTTGCTGCATGTCCTGCTCGAGGTTCGAAACGATCGCATCCGCACCGAGGAGGGCCAGCGCAAGTGGGCCGCATTGCTGTCGCAGGCCATCAATGAAGCGATGGCAGCAGTTTCCTGATCCACACCGGCGGGCCGTGTCACATGCGGCGCCCCTATCGATCGATCGTTGTCAGCTCAGCCAGAACCTCGTCCGTCGTCTTGACTCGCGCGTAACCGGACATGCCCGACAGCGCCGCCTTGTGGATTTCGTCGCTGTCCGTGGCGCAGGCATCATCCACGACGGTGACCAAATAGCCGATGTCGGCGCCCTGGCGCACTGTGTTCTCCACGCACTGATGGGTAACGATACCGAAAACGATGAGCTGCTCGATGCCCAGGTTGCGCAGCACATAATCGAGACTGGTTGCCCCGAACGCGCCAGACGCCGTCTTGCGCAGGACGATGTCGTCATCCCGGGGCGCGACCTCGTCAATAACGCGCGCCGCCGACGACCCCGGAGGCAGGTGAATGCCCGATACTTTGTGATCGATCCCGCGATCGCGTCCGTCTTGTGTCAGGCTTTCGATAATCACATAAATGTTCTCCAGGCCCGCTTGCCGCGCCGCACTGTGCAACCGCACCTGGTTGGGAACTACGATCTCATGCAGCCGCGTGTAGAAAGCCGCGGTGCGGGGAGGTTTGGGCGACCCGCCCATCCCCTTTTTCCGCATCGTCGCCGATGCGTCCGCGTTTTGCATATCTACCGAGATCAGCGCGCTCCGCGCCGTAAGAGGCAACTGTCTCGATGAGACAGTGCGTGGGTCAAAACAACGAATCGGGTCAGTCATAAGTGTTTCAGGACCTTTGCGAAACTTTCACGGGCACAAGCCCGTTCGGGCGGAACACCAGGATAATAATGACAATCAACAGCGCCAGCGGGTCTTTGAACGCCGCGAGCCGCGTCGGCAGCGTCGCCTGCAGCACCGTCTCGATCGTTCCCAGCACGAACCCACCGACCACTGCGCCGGGCAGGCTGCCAAACCCACCCAGCACGGCACCTATGAAAGCCTTGAGCACGGGAAAGAACCCCATCAGCGGGTCGACCGAACCGCGCTGAGCAACCCACAGAAAACCAGAGATCGCCGCCAGAAGACCCGATATGGCAAAAGCCAGCGAGATCACCACATCGGCGCGGACCCCCATCAGCCGTGTCGTACGAAAGTCCAGGGATGCGGCGCGGATTGAAATCCCGATCACCGTGTACTTGAACAAGCCGACGAGGAGCGCGAGCGTGACGACCGTAACAACGATTGAAATGCCCTGGATCGACCCGACCTGGAGCGAGCCGAGCGCAATGCTGCTGGAGAAGAACTCGGGCATCGGAGCCGGTTGTGGGCGTGGAGAGATAAGACTTTGAAACAGCGTTTGCAGAACAATGCTGACTGCGAAACTGGTAATCAACAAGGTCGCCGGAGAACTGCCGCGCAGGCGCCGGAACGCAGCACGCTCCAGAATGACCGCCATGGCCACACCGGCGATCAGCGCCATCGCGACGCCCAAATAAAACGGCAGTTCCAGATAGATAGCGGCAACAAAGGCATAGCCGGAGACGGTCATAAGCTCGCCATGAGCAAAGTTGATCAGCCTCATCACGCTGAAAACAACCGCCAGGCCCAGCGCCAGCATGGCATAAGTTCCGCCCAGAGCCAGAGCGTTCACCACCTGCTGTACGGCGACTTCCATCCAGCTACCCCGCCGCACCGAGATAGGCCCGGGCAATGTCGCCGGACGACATCAACTCCTGGCTGGCTCCGCTTGCCACGATGCCGCCGTTGGCAATCACATAGCCCCGGTCGGAAACCTCCAGCGCCATACGGGCGTTCTGCTCCACCAGCAGGATCGTGGTGCCGCGCTGTTTCAGTTGAACGATAAGACTGAATATCGCGTCTACAATCTGAGGAGCCAGCCCCAGCGACGGCTCATCAAGCAGCAAGAGCTCCGGTTCCGACATCAGCGAACGTCCGATGGCGAGCATTTGCTGTTCCCCACCGGAAAGCGTGCCGCCGAGCTGATGACGCCGCGCGGCAAGAACGGGAAACAGACCCAGCACCTCCTCGAGCATGCGCTCGAAATCCCCCCGACTTCGGAACGCGGCTCCCATTCGCAGATTCTCGAGCACCGTCAGATCTTCGAACACATGACGCCCTTCCGGCGTCATCGTCATGCCCGAGCGAACGATATCCTCGGTAGTGAGCTTACCGATGTCACGATTGCGAAACTGAATGCTTCCGGAGTCACGCTTTAGCAGACCAACGATCGACAGAAGGGTGGTCGTCTTGCCCGCCCCATTCGATCCGAGCATGGCGACGATTTCACCCTTGTCGACCAGAAGATCTACATCTTTGAGCACCGTGACCTGTCCATAGCCTACGGACAGGCCACGCACCTCAAGAATGGGGTAGTCGCTCAACGCGGATGCCGTCAGTACTCGGGATCGGGAACCAGGCTGCCGTCGGGAACGCCCTGCGAGACCAGCACCCGTTCGCCGTCTTCAATACGAACGATGGTCACTTCGCGAAGGGGTGCGCGGTCAGTGCCGGCATAGGTGATTTTGCCAACCACGCCCTCGAGGCCGGACAGTCCGGCAATCGCGTCGCGCAGGCTTTCGCCGTCGAGCGTTCCCGCTTCTTTGACCGCCGCCTCGATAATATTGATGATGTCGTACCCCAGCGCGGTGTATATGGTCTCCGCTTCCCGGCCGAACTTCTCTTCATAGGCGGCGTAGAACTCGGACAGTGCGTTGCCGTCCTGCGCGAATCCCGCCGTCGTAAAGACAACACCTTCCACTACGTCTCCGAGGGAGAATGTCGTCGCGCTGTCTATTCCGTCAGAGCCTATGACCGGTATCTCGACACCGGCTGCCCGCAACTGCTTGATAAAAGCCGGGAAGTCCGGCTCATAGGCCGCTGTCATAATGACATCGGGCTGGGGGTCCATCGCTTCGATCTTGGTCACGATGGCGCTGAAATTCTGCTGGCCGAGGTTGTACACCCCTTCACCAACGACTTCGCCGCCGAGCTCCTCAAATACATCCTTGAAATACAATGGAAGTTGCGTATACGAGCTGTCCGGTGAATAAAGCAAATAAGCAGTCTCATAGCCCATGTCACGCGCATACTCCGCGGAGGCGGTGGTCTGGAGATTATCTGCCGGGAAATTACCGAACACGTATTCTCCCGCCGACAAAGGCAGCGTGGGCGAGGAGGCGACTGTCGTAAAAGCGGGGGTCTTTGCCTCGGTTGCCTGCAGCCCGGCACCGATCGCCGGATCCGCATCAGCAGGCAGGATCAAGACGTGCGCGCCATCGCTGAGCAGCTCCTCGGCGGCAATCACGGTTTGCGCAGGATCGGATCGACCGTCTTTGATGTCGAGCTTTATCGGATACTTTCCGGCGATCCCGCCATTTTCGTTCAGCTCATCAATGGCCACCTGCATTCCCTCGACAGCCGGCACATCAGCGTAGGCAAAGCTGCCCGTCATGCTTACCGCCGCGCCGATCTTCAGTTCCTCCGCGTGAGCCGTTCCGCTCAGGGAGGCCGCGAGCAATATCATTGAAATCACGTATCTCATCCTCTTTCTCCTTCGTGTACATGGGCGGAGCGCTCTGCGGTAGCGCTTCGGCCGAGGTAGGCTTCGATCACCGCAGGATCTTTTCTGATCTCATCGGGCGTTCCGATCGCAATTGTTTCACCCTGATTCAGCACAACGATGCGTTCGCATATGCTGCGCACAAATGTCTGATCATGCTCGATCACCAGGAATCCGAATCCGTGGCGTTGCTTCAGTGTTTTGAGTCGCTGCGCCAGATCCGCTGACTCAACATCATTCATGCCGGCGGATGGCTCATCGAGCAGCAGCACTCCGGGTTCAAGGGCCAGCGCCCTGGCAATCTCAACCCGACGACGCATCCCATACGACAACTCCCCAGCCGCTACGTCCGCCACCTCTTGTAGATCCAGTTCGCTCAGCGCTTCGCGTGCGACCGCGTCGGCAGCATCTGCCCTCGACTTTGACAGCGCCGCTACCATTACATTGTCCTTAACGGAAAGATGTTCGAATATCCGGATGTTCTGAAAAGTGCGCGCAATTCCAGCAAACGCGATACTGTGTGGAGGCAGCCCGTTGAGCTGTTCGCTGCCCAAGACCACGTGGCCCGCGTCCGCAGGTAAAACCCCTGAAACAATATTGACCAGCGTCGTCTTGCCGGATCCATTCGGACCAATCAGACCGACCGATTCCCCGGGATGGATGTCGAAACTGACACCCTTCAGCGCCTGGACACCTTCGAAACTCTTCGATACACCGGCAATCGACAGCACTGCCGCGTCGGCCGATCTCCGCGCGCGCGCGGCCGGCTCCGCCGGGGCATTCTCCGCGCGGTGTTGCTGCGTTCGATCAACAAAAGCCCCCAACGCTCTGCGCGTGGGCTCACGCCACGCGATCAGTCCATGCGGCCGGCGATACATCACAAACAGAATCAGGGCGGCAAGCGTGATCTGCGTCAGACCGAACAGTGGCGGCAGACCGACATCGGCGAGCCAGTCGGCTCCTTCTATCCTGCGGGTTGTTTCGGAAAGCAGTGTAACCGCCAACGCTCCGGCGATGGCACCGGAAACGGTGGAGATGCCGCCAAGAATACCCATGGCAAGCAGCGAGAACATAAAGACGAAGTAGAACTGTTTCGGGCTGATTACCGTCAGATAATGACTGAGCAGCAAGCCCGATCCGGCGATGATTGCCATGCTGAGCACCCATGCCGAAACACGAACGCGGAGCACATTCACACCGCAGGACGCGGCGGCAACTTCGTCGTCGCGGCTCGCCTGCAGTTTTACCCCGGTTGAAGACGCTCGAAACAGCAATGCACCGAGAAGCGTCACCATCAGGTACACGAGCGGCAGTGACACGCCTTTCAGGGATTCGAAACCGAAGAGCGGCTGTATCCCGCGGGTCAGATCCTTGGCTCCGACAATCAGGCCATGGATGACTACAAGCACGGCCACAGTCGCAATCGGCACAGTGTCAACCGGAAGCCGACAGATTGTCGGCCCGACTATCAGCGCAAGGACCGCGACGACAACGACAACGATGGGTAGCGCGATCTCGAGCGGCAACTGGAGGTCGGCGAGCCACATGGGCAGCGCCGGAAGAAACTGCGACTTGAGCGCAGGAGACAGCGTCAGGTACGCCCCGAAGTACGCGCCGAGCGCCATGAAGCCGACATGCGCGAACGACAAAAGGCCGCTGAAGCCGATAAAGACGGTCAGCGAGATGACCGCGCTGAGATTGATGAGAAACAACACCACGACGCGCTCGCTGGTGTCGCCGAGAACAAGCTTGGCCCCGAGCACCAGGATGGCAACTAGTCCGCCCAGAATCGCGAAGTCGCGCAACGCGATACGAGCAGTGGTGTGACCCATCGCAATCTCCCCCGTGGCATGGCGCCACCGCATGGAAGGAAAAGACTGCGATAAACACGCGCGGGTTGTCAATATCGTTTCAGTTCAAATTGTTTCTGCAACAGTGAAACTATTCAATCACGCGGCTCGACAGAGATTCTCGACACGGCTGGCCGGGTCGATACCGTCCGGGCTTTGGAATCCGGTGATAGTGCTATTGGTGAGTGCCCATGCCACGGTTGTGGATCAGCAGTGCCTCCGTCCCCTTCTCTAAAACCAACGCCGGCGGTCCCCGCTTCAGGTAACTACTCAGCGTTGATCACCGCCTGACGGTCGTCGTCGCGCACGTAGACCAGGTTCTCGGGGGCGAACAGGCGGCGGGCGGCACGGTGCAGCGCCTGCGGCGTGAGGATGGCGAGCTGGAATTCATCGTTCACGAAACGGCTGTGGTGGTCGTAGTCCGGCAGCGAACCGATGTAGTAGTCGGCAAAGCCCTCATTGGTCTCTACCGACCGCGCCCAGTGGCGCAGCAGGGAGAGCTGCGCGGTGTGGAACTCCTCCTCTGGCAGCGGCGCCTCGGTCAAACGGGCGACCAGCGCCTCGATCTGGTCCAGGGCTTCGCGTTGATCATTCGTCTCAGTTTCCGCCTCGATGGAGAATATGCCCCAGTCCGCCTCAACGTATAGACCGGCATCGGGCGTATAGGTCAGAGCGGTATCCAGCCTCAGGCGCTCGTAGAGCCAGTTGTCGAGCAGGTGCTCCAGCAGGGCGTGGGCGTAGTAGTCGTCGCCGATGAATCCGTCGGTGAGTGCCAGCACGGCAACCAGGGGCTCGTCGGCATAGCCGGTGTACTCGCGCTCGTGGAAGCGGTCGGGGACGGGGTCGGCCGGCCCGGCGGTCTCGCCAGCGGGCGACGTCGGCCAGCGCATTGCGGGCGCCGCTGGCCAGGCGGCCGCCGGCGAGGGATTCAGACTCCACGGGACCGGGTTCGCCGCCCTCCTCGCGGTAGATGACTTTCTGCGTTGTCAGAAAGGAATGCGGCTCCAGCTCGGCCCGGGTCAGCATGTCGGCAAAGAGGTCGAGCGCCGCCAACGCGGTATCGCTGAACACGTCCAGCTCGTAGACCGTTTCCGTGGGGCCGGTCACCGCATTGCTGGACGCCCCCAGCTCGAAGAAGCGGCGCTGGAGGTCCTGTTCCGTCATCTCGGGAATCGCATCGAAGAGCATGTACTCGAGAAAGTGGGGCACGTGCCGCTCGCCGCACTCGTAATGCCCCATGCCGAGACCGACCCGCACACGCACGGAAACGGTCGGCAGCCCGGCGCGTTGTTTCAGGATCAGCCGCAGGCCGTTGGCATAGCGAATGACTTCGGGGTCGTAGATGCCCGGCACCGAGTAGGCACCCTGCTCCACCGCCTCGATCAGGTCGGAGCGCGCGGACGCGGCGCCGGGAACGAGGGCACCGCCGAGCGCCGCGATGCCGATCAGCGCCGCGATGGCTTTGCGGACGCGGTGCCGGGCGGGGCCGCGCGCGGTCAATGCTGCGCTGCCTCCATCAGCTCCCGGCTGTCGCGGTGGGATGATTCCGGCCATCTTGGTTCCATGCTCCTTTGTATGTCGACAAGCATAGCAGCTCGCGGAAACGCCATAGTGGGACAAGAGAAAAAGGGCACGGAGGGAATTAACTTTAATCCCTCCGTCTCCTTTTCCTCCCATCGCGACAGGAATTGTCGCAGTCGCATGTTCTGCTGCGCGCCCTTTCACCAGGAGGCACCCATGCTGAACGAGATTCTGTTGGCCCCGGGCAATGCAGTGGACACCGAGGAGTCGAGCGGACCGCACGCCGGGGCCGGCGACGGGTTCCGGCAGGAATCACGGGCGTTGAAATACCTCGCCGCCGTATGGGCCTTGAGAATGATCCGGCGCCGGCCCGCCCTGTTTCGCTCCCGGGCCGGTTTCGCCGACGAGCACCAGGTACTGGCGTTGACCGGGCTGCCGGAATCGCTCATCGGCACGAAGTCCAGCCGCCGGATCGTGGGCGTCATCCGCGAGCGGCTGGAGAAGCTGGAGGCGGCGCCGGTGCCGCTGGCGGGCCCGCTGTTCGAGAACACCGCGGAGTTGTCGGCGCGGCTGCAGCTTGAGCCCGCCGAGACCGCGTTGCTGCTTTTCGCCGTGGTGCTGCGAGGCAGCGAGGGACTGGACAGCATTTTCGACGCCCTGGGGAACGTGACCAAGCGCGAGATGATCCTGGAGCTGTCGAACGCCCTGGGGTACTCGCCGGAGGCGGTGCGCCGCGCCCTGTCGCGGGAGGCGGTGCTGGCGAGCGCGGGCGTGCTTTGGGTCGACACGGGAAGCTGCGCCAGAATCGGCCGCAAGCTGGACTGCTGGAAGGCCTGGCGGACGAGCTGAGCACCGCAAGGGGCAACATCGGCCGGGTTTTCGAGCAGTACTTCGCCGCGGCGCCGGCAGCCGGGCTGGGCGCGGCGGACTTCGAGCACCAGGCCGCGGACTGGCGCTGTGTGGAGACCCTGCTCCGGGACGGCCTGGCGAACGAGCGATGCGGCGTCAACGTGCTGCTGTACGGCGCGCCCGGCGTGGGCAAGATGGAGCTGGTGCGGGCCATGGGGGCGGCGCTCGAGGCATCGGTCTTCGAGATCGTCAACGAACGGGAGGATCAACAGACGGACCGCTTGCGGGCTTATTGCCTGGCCCAGGAAACCCTAAAACGGCGCGGGGGCTGCCTGGTGCTGTTCGACGAGGTGGAGGACGTGTTTCCCGTCACTGCGCATTCCCTGTTCGGAATGATGCGCGTCTCCGGCCGCAACAAGGCCTGGACCAACCAGCTCCTCGAGAGCAATCCGGTACCGGCCGTCTGGCTGACGAACACGGTCCAGCCCATCGACCCGGCGTTCCTCCGCCGCTTCGACTACGTGGCGGAGATGTCGCCGCCGCCGACGCCGGTACGCGAGCGCCTGGTGCGGGAGCAGTTGAAGGGTCTGGACGTGGAGGCCGGTTGGGTGCGGCGGATGGCGGCCCGGGAGCGGTTGGTGCCCTCGCAGATTGAGCGGGCGGGTCGGCTTGCGCGGCTCGCCGCCAACGAAGGCACGGCGCCGGAACGGGTGTTCGAGCGCGCGGTGGAGAACACGCAGCGGGCCATGGGGCTGCCCTGGCAGCCGTCGCCCGGGATTGAGGAGGCCGAACGGTTCGATTTCGGTTTCGTGAACAGCGACGTGGACCTGGAAGGTATCACCCGCGGCCTGCAGCGCGGGCGGGCCGGACGCATTGCGCTATATGGCCCGCCGGGCACCGGCAAGAGCCTGTTCGCCCGCCATCTTGCGGCGCAACTGGCACTACCACTGGTCCGCAAGCGCGCCTCGGACTTGTTGTCGCGGAGATCAATGGGGTCAGACTCGATTGAAATTTCAAGCAACAGCCGCTCACCAGACCAATCGAGTCTGACCCCATTGATCCATTGATTTAGCGTTCAATCCCTCCGTCCCCTCTTATACTCAGCCCGTGACCGGCGGAAGCCGCCAGCGCTCGCTGATTTCCATGCCCGCGCTCTGGTCCGGTCCCGATTCGATTTGGTAGTAGTCGCCCGCCTCCGCGGTGCCGATATGCTCCGTCAGGCGCAGGCCGGTCGGCGCGTCGAGCGCGCCCCCGGCGATGGATACACGCCCTGAATCATCCGGCTGGAAGAACAGGCTGCTGCCGCACTCGCCACAGAAGCCGCGCCGCGCGAAATCCGACGACCTGAACCACTTCAGGCCGGCGTCCGCGATCATCTTCAGGTCGCGCTCGTAAACCTGGGTCGAGGCCCAGTAGTGTCCCGAGGTTCGGCGGCAGGTATTGCAGTGGCAGGCGATCACCGGGCGCGCCGGTCCGTCGAATTCGAACCTCACGGCACCGCATGCACACGCGCCGGTCCCCTTCACCGTTATCTGCTCAGACATCTCGCTTCTCACTGTAGTTGGAAAGTTTCCGACCATTGTGGGCAAGACAGGAAGCCGCCGCAAACAAGAAAAATTGCGGGTTCGGAAAAGATTCAATGGGGTCAGACTCGATTGAAATCTCAAGCAACAGCCGCTCACAGGATCAATCGAGTCTGACCCCATTGATAATGTCGATCGGGCGAGAGAAATGGGGTCTGTCCCCGTTTTAGTTAAATCCCGTGTCCATACGCTCTAGAACATGAGCCGTGCGCCGACCACCGCAAACCAGTCTTCGGTGCTGCCGCCGGCGCTCCTGGCCAGGTCCGCCGTGTCGCCGTATTTGCGCTCGTAAACCACGCCAATATAGGGGGAAAAGGTACGGTCGATCAGATCGTAGCTCAGGCGCAGTCCGACTTCGGTGGTGTTGAGACCCTTGCCGACGCCAATCTCCCGGTCCTCGGAAAACGCCAACAGGCTTTCAATAGTGGCCGAGACGATCCAGTAGTTGGTAATCAGCAGCTCGTACTCCGCCTCGAAGTCCAGCGAGGCGTCGCCTTCATCGCTGAGGTAGAGATTGGTGTCCACCTCGAACCAGTAGGGTGCCAGGCCGGTCAGCCCGAGCACGGCGTATACGCGGTCCGGCCCTTCCGGGGTGTCGATACGGACGCCGGCCTTGGCGTCCCAGAAGTCGCTCACCGGCGTCTGGGCGACGAACTGGTTCTCCAGGGTTTCCCAGGCATTTTCGGCTTCTTCCCATTCACCCTCGAACAGCCAGTGGAGCTCGAGCTCATCGGTGCCGTAGAAGGCACCGCCCTCGATAACCCCCAGTTCCTCGTCCGAGTCACTGAAGCGGTACTCCAGCTTTTCCGCGGACACGCCCCAGAAAGTCCTGGAGGTCTGTGTCGCCTTGGCGGGGTCCTCCTGGGCGAGCGCCGGCGCAGCCATCGCCGTCGCGGCCAGGGCAAGGCCGCACAGGGATGCCGGTAGACGACTCATGATTCACCTCCCTGCCGGCCGCTTTGCCTGCCATCGGTCACAGCGCTGTCCGGCCCGCCCTCGACCACGATCTTGCGGAACATGCCGGCGGCGGCGTGATAGGACAGGTGGCAGTGGAACGCCCACTCTCCGGGGGCGTCCACCTCGGTTTCCATGTAGACGGTGGTGGCCGGAGCCACGCTGACCACGTGCTTGAGGGGGTTCCACTTGCCCTCGCCCACGTCCAGGATCGACCACATGCCGTGCAGGTGCATCGGGTGGGTCATCATGGTCTCGTTCACGAACTTGAAGCGCACCCGCTCACCGTATTGCAGCACCACGGGGTCGGCATCCTGGTACTTGATGCCGTTGATGCTCCACTCATAACGCTCCATGTTGCCGGTAAGGCGGAGCTCGATTTCGCGGGTCGGCTCGCGGTACTCATACAGCGGCTTCTGGGCCTTCAGGTCTGCGTAGGACAGGAATTTCCCGCCGTCGCTGGCGGTGGGTATCAGCCCGCTGCCGGCGGCGTAGAACGGGTCTTCCGGCAGGTCATCCCCGTCGTCGTGTTCCATGCCGCCGTGACCCATGGCGCTGTGGTCCATTCCCGCCATGTCGTCGTCGTTCATGCCGCCCTGGCCCATGTCGCCGTGATCCATGTGCCCGCCCATGTCCGCCATAGTCAGCAGCGGCGCGTCGCGCAGCGCCGGCACCTCTGCCGTCATGCCTGCTTCCGGCGCCAGGGTGCCCCGGGCATACCCCGAGCGGCCCATGGATTCGGCAAAGACGGTGTAGGCTTTTTCCTCCTTGATATGCACGATCACGTCGTAGGTTTCCGCCACGCCGATGCGGAACTCGTCCACGTTGACCGGCTGCACGTTGTTGCCGTCGGCCTGCACCACCGTCATTGCCAGCCCGGGAATACGGATGTCGAAATAGGTCATGGCGGAGGAGTTGATGAAGCGCAGGCGAATCCGCTCACCCGGCTCGAACAGGCCGGTCCAGTTCTGCTCCGGGCCCTTGCCGTTGATCAGCCCGGTGAAGCCCTGCACGTCCTCGATATCCGCCTTCATCATGCGCATGTCGCCCCACATCAGCCGGTCCTTCAGAGCCCCCCGGAAACCCCGCTCACGGGATTCGGCGAAGAAGTCGCCCAGCGTCTGCTGCTGGCGGTTGTAGTAGTCGGCGGACATCTTCAGGTTGCGCATGATGCGGTCGCCCGAGTGAGGGTGCTTGTCGGTAAGCTGGACGACGTATTCCCGGTCGTAGCGGAAGGGCTCGCGGCCCTCGGGCTCGATCACGATGGCGCCGTAGGCGCCGTTCGGCTCCTGGAAGCCGGAGTGACTGTGGAACCAGTAGGTTCCCGACTGCACGATCGGGAAACGGTAGGTGAAGGTCTCCCCCGGCTTGATGCCGGGGAAACTGATGCCCGGCACGCCGTCCTGCTCGAACGGCAGGATCAGGCCGTGCCAGTGGATGGAGGTCATCTCATCCAGGTTGTTGGTGACATTGATGGTCACCTCTTCGCCTTCCTTGAAACGCAGCACCGGCCCCGGGGAGGCACCGTTGTACCCGATGCCCGACTTGACGAAGTCGCCGGTGTCGATCCGGACGCGGTCGACGGTAATATCGTACTCGCCGGCGTTGGCCGCCAGAGAGGCGAAACCGGCAAGCATGGCAACGAGCATCGATTTCTTCATGGAATAAGCCTGCTCATTCGAACTCGATATCGCCGTACATGCCGGCCTGGTAGTGGCCCGGCACGTTGCAGGCAAACTCAAGGTCGGCGGCTTCGGTGAACGTCCAGATGATCTCTTTCGTCTCGCCCGGCTCCATCAGCACGCTGTTGGTGTGGTCGTGTTTCATGGAATGGCCGTCGCCCATGTCCATGGCCATCATGTCGTGGTCGATGTGGTCGCCGTTGATGACGCCGTGCTCCACCATCATCTGCATTTCTTCCTGGTGTGCCTCGTGCATGGCCGCGGTGCCGATGTTGAACTCGTGTACCAGGGCGCCCTCGTTTTTTACCCGGAAGCGGATGGTTTCGCCGGGCCTGACGGAGATGACCTCGGGCTCGAAGTAGTTGTCCAGCATAGTCACCTCGATGGTGCGGGTGACGTTCCCGGCCTGGCCGGGCTCGCCATAGTGGCCGCCGGCGTGCTCGCCGGCGGCGTGAACGCCTGCCGGGAGGACCATCGCGACAGCGGTCAGTAGTACCTTCCTGAGTATCGGATTCATCGGTTTCTCCAAAATATGAATTGTTCGGCCAGAATTGCTCCGTAGTGTGCCGTGGCAACCTGAATCCTTCCTGAATTTTCCGACGACCACCTTTCGGGTTACATTCGGAAATCGACCCGGCCCTTCAATCGACTCCGAAACGCAGGAACGTCCATGCGCTTGCTTCTGGTGGAAGACGACACCCTCATCGCGGAAACCCTGAACCGGCAGCTCACCGCCGCCGGTTTTACCGTCGATGAAGCGCGCACCTCGGAGCAGGCGAAGCAGCTCGGCGGGCAGGAGGACTACCGGGCCGTGGTGCTGGACCTGGGGCTGCCCGACGGCAACGGGCTGGATGTCCTCAAAGGCTGGCGGGCCGGCAAGCTGACCATGCCGGTGCTGATCCTCACCGCCCGGGGTGACTGGCAGGACAAGGTGAACGGCCTCAAGGCCGGGGCGGACGATTACCTGGCCAAGCCGTTCCAGACCGAGGAACTGCTGGCAAGACTGAACGCCCTGATTCGCCGCAGTGAAGGCCGGGTGGAGGCGAAGCTGACCGCCGGCGGCTTCGAGCTGGACGAATACCGCCAGTGCCTGCAAACCCCCAACGGCGTGGAGCACGCCCTGACCGGCACCGAGTTCCGCCTGTTGCGTTGCCTGATGAGCCGTCCCGGCCAGCTTTTCTCCAAGGAGCAGTTGCGGGAGCAGCTCTACAACCTCAACGACAGCCCCAGCGACAATACCATCGAGGCCTATGTGCGCCGGCTGCGGCGAATCGCCGGGGCCGGGACCATCATCACCCGGCGCGGCCAGGGGTATGTCTTCCATGCCATGGATTGACCCCCGGCGCTCAATCCGCAAAAGCCTGCTCACCCTGTTGCTGCCCGCCGCCATCGCCCTGATGGCGGCGGCCTGGATCGTCCACGACCTGTTGCTGGAACGCATGGCCCGGGAATTCGTCGAAGACCGGCTGCAGGACGAAGTGGCTTTCCTGGAGCATCAGCTGCGAGCGTCCGGTCCGGACGAGATTCGCGGCATCGCCGAGGGGGATTATTTCGAGGAAGTCTTTCATCATGCCTTTGCATTGCGCACCGGCAGCCAGGTTCACAGCTCCCCGGCCCGGTGGTCGGCAGCGCTCGAGCCCTTGCTGGACGAGGCGGATACCGGCTTCGTCCGCGGAGCCAATCCGGATGCCGGAGCATCCACCGCCGACTTCCTGGCCTTCCGCAAGGCTCTGACCCTGAACGGCGAAACCGTGGTGATCGTGGTGGCGGAGGATCTGCGCAGCCTGCAGCAAAGCCAGCAGGAGCTGCACCTGTGGACTGCGGTGGTGTCCGCCATTCTGCTGGTGTTGCTGGTGCTGGCAATCTGGCTGGCCATCCGGCTGTCCCTGCGTTCCGTCGGCCGGCTTCAGCGCGGCCTGAAGGCCCTGCAAACCGGTGCGAGCAACCGGCTGGACGTCGACGCCCCGGCGGAGTTCGATCCCCTGATCAACCAGCTTAACCAGCTTCTGGACACCCTGGACCACAGGCTGGCCCGGTCCCGGGAAGCCCTGGCCAACCTCTCCCACAGCGTGAAGACACCGGTGTCCGCCATTCGCCAGGTGCTTGAAGACGACACCCGCGCGCTGGACCCGGAGATGCGACAACAGCTCGCCCAGCGGCTGTCCGATATCGACCGGCAACTGGAAAGCGAGATGCGCCGCAGCCGGTTCGCCGGGCCCCAGGCGGGCAAAGGGGCGACTCCCGTCAGCCAGGCCCGGGATCTGCTGTGGATGCTGGGGCGGCTGCACCCGGACAAGAATTTCGAGCTGGAAACCGGGCTGGACGAGGATGCCCGCTGGCCGATCGAGGAACATGACCTGAATGAGATTCTGGGCAACCTGCTGGACAACGCCGGCAAGTGGACACGGCAAAGCGCGGTGTTGTCCCTGGCGGAAACCGGGGACCGGCTGATCATTACCATTGAAGACGACGGCCCGGGCGTGGACACCGGGGCGCTCCCGACGTTGGGCACCCGCGGCGTTCGACTGGATGAACAGGCCCCGGGCCACGGGCTGGGGCTGGCCATCGCCAGGGAGATCACCGAGCGCTATGGCGGCAGCCTGGCAATCAGCATCGGGGCGCCAGGCGGGCTCAGAGTGACGGCCTCGATACCCAGGGAACCGGAGAATGCAGGTTCGGCGCTTTAGGTTGGGTGCGAGCCCGACTGGACACAAGTGTCGGGCTCGCGCCCGACCTACAGAGGCATCGGCCCGCTGCCGGGACGCCGCCTCGCAGCGGCTAGCCGGGCCGGCGGAGACATCGAAGATAAAATGTTAATGAAGGTTGCAATAGAACCATGACGACGATCGGCGAAGAAGATTTCATTCAAAGCATCGCGAACGCGCTGCAGTACATCTCCTACTACCATCCCAAGGACTTCATCGACGCCCTGGCAGCGGCCCACGAGCGGGAGGAGAACCCCGCCGCGAAGGACGCCATGGCGCAGATCCTGGTGAACTCGCGCCTGTGCGCCGAGGGCCACCGGCCGGTCTGCCAGGACACCGGGATCGTGACGGTGTTTCTGCGCATCGGCATGAACGTGCGCTGGGATGCGTCCATGGGCGTGGAGGAAATGGTCAACGAGGGCGTGCGCCGCGCCTACAACCATCCGGACAACAAGCTGCGGGCGTCGATCCTGGCGGACCCGGCCGGGGCGCGGCGCAATACCGGCGACAACACCCCGGCGGTGGTCCACATGGAGGTGGTCCCCGGCGACCGGGTGGACGTGAAGCTGGGCGCCAAGGGCGGCGGCTCGGAGGCCAAGGCGCGCTTCGCCATGCTCAATCCGTCCGACAGCCTGACGGACTGGGTGCTGGAGCAGGTGCCGAAGATGGGCGCCGGCTGGTGCCCGCCGGGCATCCTCGGCATCGGCATCGGCGGCACCGCCGAGCAGGCCATGCGGCTCGCCAAGGAAGCCTGCATGGAAACCATCGACATTCACGCGCTGCTTGAGCGCGGCGCGGCCACCACGGCGGAAGCCCTGCGCCTGGAGCTGTACGAGAAGGTCAACCAGCTCGGCATCGGTGCCCAGGGGCTCGGCGGCCTGACCACCGTGCTGGACGTGAAGGTCCGCGACTTCCCCACCCACGCCGCAAACCTGCCGGTGGCGATCGTGCCCAACTGCGCCGCCACCCGCCACGCACACTTCGAGCTGGACGGCAGCGGACCGGCGGCGCTCGCGCCGCCGTCGTTGGCGGACTGGCCCGAGGTGGCGCTGGAAGCCGGCCCGGGCACCCGGCGCGTCAACCTGGATACGGTCACCGCGAACGACGTTCAAAGCTGGCGCTCGGGGGAGCGGCTGCTGCTGTCCGGGCGCCTGCTCACCGGTCGAGATGCCGCCCACAAGCGCATCCGCGACATGCTCGAGCGCGGCGAGACCCTGCCGGTGGATTTCACGGGCCGGTTCATCTACTACGTGGGCCCGGTGGACCCGGTGCGCGACGAGGTGATCGGCCCGGCCGGGCCCACCACCGCCACCCGTATGGACAAGTTCACCGACCTGATGCTGGGGCGTACCGGCCTGCTCGGCATGATCGGCAAGGCCGAGCGCGGGCCGGCGGCGGTCGAAACCATCCGGCGCCATCGCGCCGTGTACCTGATCGCCGTCGGCGGCGCCGCCTACCTGGTCGCCAGGTCGATCCGAAAATCCCGGGTGCTGGCCTTCGAGGATCTGGGCATGGAGGCGATCCACGAGTTCGAGGTCGAGGACATGCCGGTCACCGTGGCGGTGGATACCGCCGGCGAGTCCATCCACGAAAGCGGCCCGCGGCAGTGGCGCGGGCGGATCGGCGGGATACCCGTGGAAGTGACGTGAATAGAAATGGGGTCTGTCCCCGTTTTTATTGATTGACACCAATGCAGGACTGTGTTAATTTTTTAGAGACCATCGCTAAATTCACGCATAACCGCCGATCGGTTATTGTTCGTCAGAGGTTACCTCTGACCGACGAACAGCGGGAACAGATCAAGCATCATTTTCCGAAAGAGACCCTGCCCGCCGGTCGCAGTGGTCGTAAGCCAACCCTCTCCCGTGAAGTCCCGGATACTGTCCTTTCGATATTGCTGCCGCACTGCAACCCAAACCACAAAAACGGCCTTTGGTCGGCATATTGCTGGACTTGGCCAATGAGCTTCGAGTTCAGTAAGCATTGGACGAATCCGAAAGCTCTGGAGTTTTGAGATAAGTTCTAGTCGCAAAAAGCAAATTAGGAGGATGTATGAAGAAAAACTCACGACGAAACGTACTGACAGGGCTTGCGATCGCAACCCCTGTGTTGTGGGCGCGTCCAATAGTGCAATCCGTGTTCCTGCCCGCTCACGCACAGACAAGCGAGGTGTCCCCGGATCCGGCCATCCGATGCCAGATTGAGGGCGAAGGCGATCATCTGGACTCTCAAGAAGACCCGACTGGAGCGCTAAAGGACCAAGTCGTCGTCAATCTTCAGATTGATGGCGTCAACGACATTAACGACATTGTTGATGGTGAGTCGTACATGATCACCTACGAAGCCATCTACACCACAGATTCGACTGCTCCCGGGGATGCGGGTTACAATACGACCGATAATTTTAGCGGGATGGTCACAGCACAAAACGATGGCGAGGAAGTAGTGTTTGTGATTTCTCAAAACCCTCTCCCGGAGGGGACCGGCCTCACGAATATCGAGTACGACCTGGACGATGATCAATGGACATGGAGCCCACTGCCACACAATTACTCTGAAGTATCCTCTTCGTGTAACTTCTAATGCGAAAAAGGGGACGGCGGGACTATTCTTTAATCCCTCCGTCCCCTTTTTTCGCTTTTTTCGGCGGCGGGACGCCGCCAACCGAGGACCCTGCCGTCGATAGCAGCCAGGCCGAGTCCGATGAGGAGCATGCCGGCGAAATGCCGGGGCTGCAGGGTCTCGTCGAGGAGGGTTACACCCAGCAGTACCGCGCTGACGGGAATCAGGAACGTCACCAGCAGGATATTGGTCGCGCCCGACGAGCCCAGGATGCGGAAGTAGATGATGTAGGCCACGGCCGTGGACAGCACGGCCAGGCCCACGACCGCGCCCCACACCCCGGCGCCCGGCATCGCCAGCGTCCACGGCCGGTCCACCAGCAGCGCCAGCGGCAGCAGCATCACCGTCGAGGCGCTCACCTGGCCGGCGGCAGTGACATGCGGCCTGATGCCGAGGTCGCGGAAACGCCGGCCGAACACCGCTCCGAAGGCATAGGACAGGGATGCACCGAGGATCGCCAGCTGCGCCAGCACGTGGGTGCCCAGGCCGCGCAGCGCACCGGGGCCGATGATCACCGCGACCCCGGCGATGCCCAGCAGGATCCCGGCGATGCGCCCGGGGGTCATACGCTCGTCCTTCGTCAGCCAGTGCGCCACCAGGATCGAGAACAGCGGCGTGGTGGCGTTGAGGATCGAGGCCAGCCCGCTGGCGATGTGGGTCTGGCCCCAGATGATCAGGCTGAAGGGAATGAGGTTGTTGATGAAGCCCATACCGAAGAACGCCAGCCATACGCCCCGGTCCGCCGGCAGGCGCAGGCCGAGCGCCAGCAGGACCAGGTTCAGCACGACGGCGGCCACACCCACCCGCAGCACGGCGATGGTGAACGGCGGCAGCCCGGTCACCGCCACCCCCACGAAGAAGAACGAGCCGCCCCACAGCATCGAGAGCGCGATAAGCAGCGACCACTCCGCCGGCCCCATGGACCTGTTGACAGCTGTCATTCGTTGATATCCCGGGAATCGAAGGCCGGGAAGTGTACCGCTATCCTTTGCGGGAACAATCCGGTTCTTGCCACCCGATCAAGGAATCAATGGGGTCAGACTCGATTGATCCTGTCAGCGGTTGTAGCTTGAAATATCAATCGAGTCTGACCCCATTGATCTCATTGATCTAGGCTGGGGTTATCGCAATCTCTGCGCGCCGAACCCAGTTGATACCGAGGCCTTGCACATTCTTCCCGGCGTCCGACAGCACCGCCGCGTAGGCGTCAAGCTGCGGCAGGTAGTACTCGAATGCGGCGGCGGGGTCGTCGATGCGGTCGGATTTGTGGTCGATGATCCAGACGCCGTCCACGGTTTCGATGACCAGGTCGGCAGTGCCGGAGACCACGGAGCCACTGGCGTCCAGACCGAGGAGCGGCAGCTCGCGTTCGATGCGCTGGATGGTGAAACGTGCTTCCAGCCAGCGGTAGAACCGGGCCGCACTTGCCGCGATCTGTTCGGCGGCCCGTCGCTCGACAACGGCGTCGGCGCGGCGCGCCAGTCTGTCGATCTGGTCCGCGTCCGGGCTCGGCAGCTCGAAGCAGTGATGCAGGAAGGTGCCGAGGTCCGCGCCGGTAATACCCACGTCCAGGTCCAGGCTGTCCCCGTAGCGTTCGACGGCCGGCCGATGTCCCGTTGTTCCGGGTTGACCCGCGTCGAAACCTGACGGCGTAATGCTGTCCGGGGTGAGCAGCGCCGGAGGCTGTCCCGGACGAATGGCCCGGCGGCCGGTGACGGGCAGCGCGATGGCGTCGGCCTCCGCGCCCGGTGCCGCGGGCGGCTCCTTGTCGCCGAGCGTGATCCGGCAGGGGAACGACTGGTCGCCGGCAATCATGACACCGTCGCCCAGGGCAAGGCCCGTCCGGCCGGTGAGGACAGACCAGTACGTCAGCTTATCCTTGCCTTCCAGATAGGATGGCCATTCGAGTACGAGCTTGTCGCGGGGGCGGGTCATGGCGACATAAAGCAGGCGGCGGGCCGCGGTGTCCTGTTCGCTGCGCAGGTTCTCGAGGAACTTCTCCTTCGTTTCCTCCGCGGCGAAGTCCGGCGTGTACTCGATGCGGGCGGTGTCGAGAAGCCCGGCGAGGTCGTTGAAGTCCGTGTAGCCGAGGGCCAGGTTGGGCACCCTGGGCTTGATATCGCGGTCCAGGCCGCAGACGGCGACGACGGGCCATTCGCGGCCCTTGGCGCTGTGCCAGGTGACCAGCTCGATGGCGTCCTCGTCGATGACCCGCGGGTCCGGCTGGGTGTCCTTGTCCTTCCGGGTTACCTTGGCGGCGAGCCAGGCGAGAAAGCTCTGCACGCCGGCGCCGTGGTAGCCGCCGCTGGCCAGGGCCTCCCGGTTGGCGTCCATGAACTCACCGGCCTCGGCCTGCAGGCGCAGGAGGTTGGCGCGGGCCTGTTCGCCGTCCGGCCACCGGGACACTGTGTCGAACAGGTCCAGAGCGGCGAGGGTGTCGGCTACCAAGGCGTAGACGGTGCGGTCGGCGACGCCGGGGGCGAGGCTGTTCAGCCGAGTGAGCAACGGCTCGTCGATGCGGCCGTCGTCCATGAGCGCGGTCAGGGCCTGCTCCAGGCTGTTGCTGCCGAGCTCGGTGACGGCAAGGTACAAGGCCGCGTGGCGATCGGCGGGGTTGGCGATGTACGCCAGCGCGTACCAGGTGATCTGCACGGCACGGGAGGTGAACCAGCCTTCCTCCTGCAGCCGGACGGGCAGGCCCTGTTCCCGCAGGACGGCGGCGTACTGGGCCAGCATGTCGTGGGTCTGGCCGAGCACGGCGATATCACCGCCGCGCAGCCGGCGCGGCTGTTTCGTGCGGCGGTCGATGACCTGTTCCGCGGGATCGTCCAGGAGCTGCTTCAGGCGCTCGCCGACCCAGGCGGCGCGGATCCTGTGCCAGCCCTTTCTGTTCGACTCGGGAAACGCCACGACCTCCAGCGGCTCGAGGGGGCTGTCCTCGGCCTGCGGGGCGAGCGGCACGTAGGCGTCGCCGAACAGTCCCGGGCCGACGGCGTTGATAAAGTGCATCAGGCGCGGCTGGGAACGCCAGTTGCGATCCAGCGGCGCGGCGCGGTCCGGGTGCTGATCGACGAGCGCCTCGAGCAGCCGCGGGTCGGCGCCCTGGAAGCCCATGATCGCCTGCTTGAGGTCGCCGACGATCAGGGCCGGCACGCCGGCTTCCCGGAGCTGCCACAGCAGGGCGAATTGGATGGGATTGGTGTCCTGGAACTCGTCCACCACCAGGCAGTCGATGCGCCCGGCCAGAGTCTCACGCACCTCGGGCCGCTTGCGCAGCAGGTCGCCGGCCATGGCGATCATGTCGCTGTAGTCCACCAGGCCCGCCTCCCGCTTGGCCCGGGCGTAGTGCACCAGCACGTCCTGGCCGGCGGCCAGCAGGGCTTCGATGTGGGCGGTTTCCTGGTCGAGCGGCCCCGGGTGGCGGGGCAAGCGGTTGGCGGCGTCTATCACCGCTTCGGCGAGCGCGTCGTAGCCGTCGGGCAGCTTCGTCCGGCTGTTGGACGTACGAAGGTGACGCAGGTTTCCCCACAGTTTCCAGTCGCTGACCACCCGTTCTTCGCTGCGGGCCGCGTGCAGATTGGCGAAATCGCGCTGTAAATCCTTGAACGCGGCCTGGGAGTTGCCGTGGTCGCGGGCCAGGTTGTCCGGAAATGCGTCCAGCAGTTTGCCCACCGCCCGGCGCAGGGCCGCCGTGAGCATGGCGCCGTCCTCCGTCTCGCCGTAGCGCTGCCGGACCCATTCGACCGCCTGGGCCGCGTAAGCGTCGCTTTCCGCGCGCCAGCCCGCGGCACGCAGCTTGGCAACGACGTCGAGCAGCACGTTGCGGAAGACTTCCTCGGCGCTGTTTCCGGAGTTGAAATCGTAGTGGTAGCCGTACCGGGCGAGATTGGCGGTCACCGGGTCGGCCTTGTCGGTGCGCGCCAGGGCCAGGCGGATGAGCGTGCTCTCCTCGTCCTCGTTCAGAAGGCGCGGCCGCGGCGAGAGACCGGCATCAAAAGCGAACTCGGTCAGCAGGCGCAGGCCGAAACCGTGAATGGTGGCGATGTAGGCCTCGTCGAGCTTGAGCGCATCCTCCGGGCGTCCGAGGCTCAGCAGCCTGGTACGGATCCGCTCGCGCAGCTCGGCGGCGGCGGCCTCTGTGAAAGTGACCGCTACGATACGCTCCGGGTCCACGCTGCCCTGCACCACCCATTCACCGAGCTGGTGCTGGATGGTGTAAGTCTTACCCGAACCGGCGCCGGCGGGGACGATGGTGAGGGGCGACAGGCTCATTGGGCGGGTCCGTCCATGCGGGGAATGATAGACGAACAGGCAATGGGATGGGGCACAAAACGGGACGGAGGCGTTTGGCATCCGGTCGGGCGCAAGCTCGACTTGAAACAATTGTCGGGCTTGCGCCCGACCGGATACGGCGTATCGAAGGCAGCGTTTATGGGACAGTAGCGCCTGAGCCCCGTTTCCCGTGCGGGTTGATTGAATGTTTCAGGAGGCCCCGGGAGAATGCATGCCTCCTTTTTCGGAGAGCAGGCCGCCAATGCGGATACTTGTAGTCGAGCAACACGATCAGCCTTCCATTGGCGTGGTGGGCGAGACGCTGGGTGAGCTCGGCGCAGCGATCCATACTGTATGGGGCGCCCGCGGCGAATCACCGCCGCGCAGTCATCGGAATTACGACGGCATCGTCGTGCTCGGCGGGTCGATGACGGCCCTGGACGACGAGGTGCGTCCCTACTTTCCCAAGCTTACGGACCTGATTCGCGATTTCGCCGAGTCCGCCAAGCCGGTGCTCGGCGTCTGCCTGGGGGCGCAGCTCGTGGCGCGCGCATTCGATGCCGATCTGCAGCTCGGCGGCGAGCTCGAGCTCGGGTTTCACACGGTTTCCCCGACGCCGGCCGCCGCGGACGACCCCGTGTTCCGCGAGCTGAACGAACCCTTGCCGTTGTTCCAGTGGCACACCGACCACTACGACCTGCCGCCGGGCGCCGAGTTGCTCGCCACCGGCGAGCGTTACCGCAACCAGGCGTTCCGAATCGGCCGGAACGTTTATGCCACCCAGTTCCATTTCGAGGTGACCGAGGCCATGGCCCAGAGCTGGATCGACCTCACCCCCGAGCTGGAGGATGAGGCGCCCGGCTGCCGCCACTGGCTGCCCACGCAGTTCGCCGAGCACGGCGCGGCGTCCATCGCCTTCTGCCGCGCGGTGACCCGGCGGTGGATCGAGCTGGGGTGAGGCGTGGTGACGGTTCTCCCCTGATCTCCAAGCTTGTGGGTCGGCCTCCGGTCACGGCACGGATACCCGGATCCGGTCGTTGCGAACCGGGAAGCGGCCGTTGATGGTCAGGCCGAGCGGCTCGCCACCGAGGGGCGCCTCGTCGGGAAGGCCCCGCTGCGCGTGAACATGCAGATGCGGCTCCGAGCTGTTGCCCGAATTGCCCATCTCGGCAACCAGGGCGCCGGTTTCGACCCGGTCGCCCGGCGCGACCCGGATGCTGCCGTTGCGCAGGTGCGCCAGGATCACATGGAAGCCTCCGCAGTCGATCGCCGCGTAGTTCCCGGCCATGTTCTCGCGGTCCATTTCGGGTACCCGCATGTCCGGAAGGTCGTCCACCAACCTGGCGACGGTCCCTGAGCAGGGCGCCAGCACGGGCGCGCCGAATGTCTCGTAGCGTGCCGGGTCGGCGGGCCACAGGCCATCGACGTGCAAGCCCGCCGGGGTGATCCTGAAGATGTCCAGCGCCCTGCTCTGGCCCCGCCAGGGGCGGTACCGCTCCACGGAAGGATCGAGCGTGCGCAGGTGGATATTCACCATCTCGGTGGATCCGCCGTGCGCGACCAGGTAGCGACCGGGACCGAAGGGCGGGGCAATATCGACGATTGCACTGTCGGGCAGGCTCCGGCCCTTCAAGGCGAGGGCGCTCAGGTAGCTCCCCGCGAGCCCCAGGCCGACCACGGCAACGATCAGAGCCGTGTTGACCCACCCCTCTGACCACAGCGTCGATGCCCTGACCCGGCGGGTCGCAAGGTGCCGGGCAATGATCAGTGCCAGGATCAGCCCGTAAACATAGGGGACCCAGTATGGCGGCATGGACCATAATGCGGCAAGCCCGATGCCCAGCAGCACCGAGGCCACAGATAACAGCTGCAATCCATAGGCCAGAATACCCCCTGCGGGGAACAATGCGAGCCATGCCAGCAGCGATACCGGAAGCAGAACTTGCGTGGCAATGACAAAAACAGGCATCGATTCAGCGCCCCTGGCGCCGCCAGATGAGGATGACGGCGATCGTCGCCAACGCGTAGCCCGAGAGCACGAAGGGATACATGCCGGCGGAAATCCCCAGCAGCTCGCCGGTGAAGTTCATCATGCCGTGAAACACGAGCACCGCGAGAATGCTGCGCCGGGTATGATTATAGACGTGAACGATGAGCAGGGTCGTGAGCACGATCATCGGCATCCACCAGGATAGCGCCGGGTTGAAGGTGGTATGGGCGTAGTAGCCCGGCAGCCAGACGAAGGGGGCGTGCCAGGCAGCCCAGAGCCCGCCGTTGATCAGGCCCGACACAGTGGCGTTGAACCGTTCCTGCAGCGCATCGAGGTAGACACCGCGAAGACCCACCTCTTCGACGGCCGGAAAGACAAAGGACAGAATCAGCAGGAACGCCAGATTGCCGGGCTCGGTGAACAGGCTCCAGGCGACATCGAGCGGCCTGTCGGTCACGTCCAGCATGACTGCCACCCCGGCCAGGACGAGATTGAAGACCAGCCAGAACGACAGAATGATGAGCCACCATGACGCAGTGATGCGACGGACGTCGGTCAGCCGCCGCCACAAATCATGGAGCTGTCCCCTGCCGCCCGTCCATGCCGCCAGCACGACACCGGCGAGCAACGGGCTGGCACCGCCCACGAGAAAGAAAATGATATTGGGGGAAGACCAGACCGTCTCCCCGGATCCGAATATGGGGCTCCAGAAAACATAGGCCCAACCGAGGTAAAGGAGCGGGAATCCCCACAGAATCTTCGATGTCCGCCGGCACCGGCAGTTGGTGGACGTGTCGCTCATTTCAACAAAGCAGTAACGAGGGTACGGAGAGGTGGGATACTAATCCCTCCGTGCGCCTTATTCCCGGCTTTTTCCGCGCGTCCCCTTTTTCGTTTTCGCAGCGGTTACAATCTCCGTCGGTCATGGGAAGCACGCGATGAGCATCAGGCTGATTCACACTTCGGACTGGCAGATCGGCAAGGTTTTCCGTTTTGTCGACAATGCCACCATGGGGCTGCTGCAGGAGGCGCGCCTGCGGGCGGTCACGCGGCTCGGGGAGCTGGCGGTTGAGCACGGCGCCCGGCACGTCCTGGTGGCCGGCGATATCTATGACATGGAGGCCCTGTCGCCCCGCTCGCTCAACCAGCCACTGGAACGGATGCGCAACTTCTCCGAGGTCCACTGGCACCTGCTGCCCGGCAACCACGACCCCCACCGGCCGAACGGGCTGTGGGACCAGCTGCTGCGCAAGGGTGTGCCGGACAACGTCCATGTATATGTCACGCCGGAGCCCGCGACCCTGGAAGCCGATACGGCGGCGCTGCTGCCGGCACCGCTGTATCACCGCCGCACTCTCGACGACCCGACCGCGTGGATGGATGAAGCGGACCTGCCGGCCGGCGTCATCCGAATCGGCGTCGCCCACGGCACCGTGACCGGGTTCGGCTCCGAGGGCAGCGATGTCATGAACCACATCGCGCCCGACCGCCCGGCTCGGGCCGGCCTAGCCTACCTGGCACTGGGAGACTGGCACGGCCAGAAACGGATCGGCGACCGCTGCTGGTACAGCGGCACCCCCGAGACGGACGCCTTCGATGTCATCGGCGGAGGCCAGGCGCTGCTGGTGGAGATCGCGGACGCGGATACGCCGCCCGCGGTGACGCCGCTGGCGACCGGCCATTACACCTGGACGACCCTGTCCGAGCAGATCAACGGCCGCGAGGATATCGACTTCCTGGCCGCAAAGCTGCGGGGGCTCGGGGAAGCGCTGGACCGGGTGCTGGTGCGCCTGGTCGTGGAGGGCGCCGTGTCGCTGGCCGACCGTCAGTACTTCGAGGAACAGATCGTCGAAGGCGTATCCGCGGCGTTGTGCTTCATGCGGGTCGACGATCGCCAGTTGTTCGCGCAGCCGTCGGCGGAGGATCTCGACCGGATCGATCACGGCGGCTTCGTACGCACCGCCGCGGAAGGATTGAAGCGGCAATCCGCCGAAGGCGGGGAAGCCGAACGCGGGATCGCCGCCGAGGCGCTGCAGCGTCTGTACGTCGAGCATATGAAGCTACAGGGCGGCCAACGATGAAGCTGCGCGCCCTGGCCCTCAACCAGTTCAAGAAGTTCACCACCCCGATGCGCCTTGACGGCATCGCCGACGGCCTCAATGTCGTGGTCGGACCCAACGAGATGGGCAAGTCGACCCTGCTCGACGCCCTGCGCGCGGCGCTGTTCGAAAAGCACACCTCTAAGGCCCAGCCCATCACCGCCCTGCAGAACGACCGCAACCAGGCCGCGCCGGTGGTCGAGCTCACCTTCGAGCTCGATAACGGAGAGTATCGAATCGCCAAGCGCTTCATCAAAAAACCCTACGCCCGCCTGCACTACCCCGACGGCCGCACGCTGGAGAGCGACGCCGCCGAGGACGCGCTGCGCAATCTTCTGGACGTCGAAGAGCCGGGCAGGAAGGGCGCGCAGGCGGACACCCTCGGCATGTGGAACGTGCTCTGGGTGCAGCAAGGCGAGTCCTTCGGGGCGCTCAAGCTCCCGGAAAGCGCCCGCTCCAGCCTGCACGGCGCCCTGGAAGCCGAGGTCGGCGCCGTCCTGGGCGGCCGGCGCGGGCGGGCGCTGCCGCAGGCGATCGAACGGCAGCTCGGCGATCTGGTGACCAGCACCGGCAAGCCGCGCGGCGCCTACAAGGAACTGCTCGATGACATCGAGGAGCTCAATGCGAAACTCGAAACGCTGCGCACCCGCCGGCAGGAGTTGTCCCGAACGCTCGAGGATCTCGAGGAGGCACAGGAGACGCTGAAGCGACTGGCCGCGGGCGAGCGCGACCGGTCGGACCAGGCCGACCTGGACACCGCGCGCCAGAGGCAGCGCGCGCTCCGCGAGCTCGAATCCCGCATCGAGGCCGCGGCCAGCGAGCTCGAACTGAGGAAACGCAATCTCGAGCGCGCCGAGCAGACGCAGGCGGAACGAAGCCGGCTGAAAGAAGCGATCGCGTCGGAACAACAGGCCGTCGAGGCCGCCCGCGCGCGGCTGGAAGAGGCGCGCCGCCAGGAGACCGAAGCGCGGTCCCGGCTCGACGAGCTGCGGGCCGGAGTTCAGGAAGCCGAGACTGCCGTCACCCGCGCCGACGAGGTGGTCTCCCGGGAGCGCCGCACGCTGGCAGCCGTGGAACGCCAGGCGCGGATACAGCAGCTCGAGGCCAGGCACGACAAGGCGCGGGCCGCCGAGACCCGCGAGCGCGAAGCCCGGCGGTCCGCGGCTGCCATCCTGGTCACCGAGGAGAGCTTGAAGGCGATCCGCGGCGCCGCGAACGAGCTGGAAGCCGTCACCAACCGTCTGACCGCGGCCGCCACCCGCATCGGCTTCGACATGACCGGCGAGGGCCTGGACGGCATCGAGGTCGATGGCGAGCCGCTGTCCGCCGACCGGCGATCGGTGCAGGCGGTGGAGTCGACCACCATCGCCATTCCGGGCCGGGGGCGGATCATGGTTGAGCCGGCCATCAAGGATCGTGATGAATTGGTCCGCACACAGCAGGAAGCCCGGGCAGCGCTGAAGGAGCGTCTGGAAACAGCCGGCGCCGCGAGTGTCCAGGATGCCGAGGACCAGCATGCTCAGCGGGCGAAGGCGTTGCAGGATGCGGAGCTGGCCCGCCAGGAGAGCGCGCTGCACGCCCCCGCCACGGACGAGTGTCAGGCAGGGGCCCAGGCCCTGGGTGACCACATCGGCAGTCAGCATCAGATCCTGGCGCGGGAGATGGCCGAGCTCGGCATCGAGACACTGCCCGCGCCGCGGGAGGCCGAGGAAGCATTCCGGGCGGCGCAGGAACAGGCGGAGGCGGCGCGGCGCGCCCTGGATACCGCCCGCGCCGAGCTGTCCGGGCCGCAGGACTCACTGAGCCGGGTGCAGGCGGAGCTGGGGACGGTCCAGGGGCGCTTCGAGGACGGCCAGGCGCGGCTCGACAAGCTGCGCAGGGAGCTGGCGGAGGCCGAAACGGCGAGCCCGGACGATGCGCTTCGCGACACGGTGAATACCGCAAAGGCGGCGCTGTCGGAGCAGGAAGGCATCGTGGCCGGTCTGCAGGGGCAGCGCTCGGAAGAAACCCTTGAACAAATCGAGACCCGCATCGAGCGTCTCGAGAAGGCGATCCATGACAGGCAGGACAAGCGAAAGAATCTCGAAATACGGATCAGCGGCCTCAAGTCCCGGATCGAGGCGTTCGAGGGGACCGGTCTGGACGAGGAGATCGAGCGCAGGGAGCGCGATCTCGACCAGGCGCAGGAGCGGCACCGGCGCGTCGAACGCGAAGTGCGGGTGCTGGACCTGCTGCTGAGCACCCTGCAGGCCGCCGAGCGGGAGGCGAAGGAGAAGTACCTGTCGCCGGTTCTGAACCGCGTCCGGCCGTACCTGCAGTTCCTGTTCCCCGGCGCGGATATCCGTATCGACGAGGATCTGCACATCACCGGCGTGGTGCGGGACGACGGCCACGAGGAGGCTTTTCATCACTTGAGCATGGGGACCCAGGAGCAGATCGCTGTGCTGGTCCGGCTCGCCTTCGCGGAGATGCTCATCGAGCAGGGCCACCCCGCCACGGTGGTCCTGGACGACGCCCTGGTGTTCTCGGACGACCGCCGCATCGCGAGCATGTTCGACATCCTCACCATGGCTGCCCGCAATGTCCAGATCATCATCCTCACCTGCCGCGAGCAGCTCTTCGAGGATCTCGGCGGCCGCTCGCTGTCGCTGCAGGCAGCCGACAGCGAAACCCTCGTCTCCGCGTAGCCAAGTCAATGGGGTCAGACTCGATTGATCTCCGCTGCGGGATCTCGGATCAAACTAGGTGGAGATCAATCGAGTCTGACCCCATTGATCCAGTTGCGGTTTGATGCGCTGTTTGTGGATCAGTCTGGGCCTGGTCTGTCTCGGAATCGGGGCTGCAGGCGCCGTATTGCCGCTGATTCCCACCACCCCGCTGCTGTTGCTGGCCGCTTTCTGCTTCGCGCGCTCGTCGCGGCGGCTGCACGACTGGCTGATAACCCACCCGAGGCTGGGCCCGCCGATTGACGACTGGAAGCGGGACCGCGCCATCCGCCGTCCCGCGAAGTGGCTGGCGACCGTGTCTGTAGCCGCCGCACTGGGCACGTCCCTGCTGATCGGCGTCGGCGCCATGATCCTCGCCCTGCAGACCGCGGCGCTGCTAGTGGTGCTGGCGTTCATCTGGACCCGCCCGGAGCCCGGGGATTGAAAACGGGGTCGGACCGCGCCCAAGCCCGTGCCGTTCCGTCCCGAATTACGTTCCGACTCCGCATCCGGGCTGCCCCGCCAAGAGAACTGTTCCGGCCATGAGCTCTGCTTGCGCTCGAGCCGCTCCCGCTTCAAAATGGACTGATCGTTCTATCTAGGTTGACGGGTCATGAACCCCTCCAAGCGCGAAACCGTCCTGGATACGGCGGAGCACCTCTTCTACGAAGAAGGCTTCCATGCGACCGGCATCGACCGCGTGGTGGCCGAGGCCGGCGTGGCGCGTATGACTCTGTACAACCATTTCCCGTCGAAGGAAGCTTTGGTGGAGTCGGTGCTGGAGCGTCGCTACCGGCGCTACCTGGACGACCTGCACGACGCCGTAGCGGGACGCGGCAACGATTCTGCCGTGGCAGCAATGGCCGAACGCCACAACGAATGGCTGCGGACCCGCTCCCGCAGCGGCTGTATCCTGTTGAAGGCCATCGGCGAGTTCCAACGGCATCGGCCCGCGCTCGCCGAGCGCGGCCGTGAACTGAAGCGCGAGTTGCTGACGCTGATCAGCGAGGCGCTGTCGATTGATGGCTACCACCGTGATGAGGCGCTCGCCGAACGGGTCATGATGATTCTCGAGGGCGCCAACGCGCTGGCCCCCGTGCTGGGCTCCGAAAGGGTCGTGGTGCAGGTCGAGTCAATGCTCGCTTCCGTGCTCGGCAGCACCGCCGAGCGCTCATCGTGAAGCCGCTGGCGGCAACCGGCTTCGCCGCGCTCGGGGCGGCGCTGATCGCGATCGCCTACGGCCTAGCGCGGTTCGCGTTCGGCTTGTTCGTACCACCGATCCGGGCCGAGCTGGGACTGTCTCCGGACGTGATCGGAATCGTCGGCTCACTCGCGTTCGTGAGCTTCATCCTGGCCAGCGTGGTCGCCCCGTTGATTGCAGACCGCCTCGGCGCCCGAAACGCCGCCGTTCTGGCGGGCGGCTTCGCCCTGGCCGGGCTGGTGCTCATCAGCCAGGCGCACGACGCGACCATGCTAGGCGGCGGCGTATTCGCCTGCGGACTCTGCACCGGCATGATGATGCCGGCTCTGTCCTCGGCGGTGCAGTCGGTGGTCTCGCCCGGACTACAGGACCGGGTGAACGCAGTGATGAATGCCGGTACCAGCGTCGGTGTCTTCCTGTCCGTACCGGCGGTGCTGTTTCTCGCCGGCGCCTGGCGTTCGGCCTACCTCTCGTTCGCGCTACTCGCCGCCATCGGTATGGTCGCCGCCTGGCTGTTCATCCCGTCCGCATCACGCGTGACCGAAGATCAGCCGTCCCTGTTGCGGATCACGCCTCGACAATGGGGCCGGCTGGCGCGGCTGTGCGGCTTCGGGTTAGGCATGGGCCTGATCAGTTCCGCGTACTGGGTGTTCGCCCCCGACCTGGTCGTGGACATTGGCGGACTGCCGCCGCACCTGACCGGGTGGCTCTGGCTGGCGGTGGGCATTGCCGGGCTGGCGGGCGCCGCGGCGAGTGACATGGCGGCGCGCAACGGCGCCGCCATGACCCAGACCGTCGCCTGGATCGCCCTTTGCGCGAGTCTCGCCCTGATCGCCGCGAGTCCTTCGCAGCTGCCGACGGCGCTGGTTTCCGCCTCGGTGTTCGGTGTCGCCTACATGACCCTGACAGGCCTCTACCTTGTCACCGGGATCCGCCTGCTGCCCGACCGTCCCTCGGTGGGACCCGTGCTGCCGTTCCTCTCCATCGCGATCGGCCAGGCCATCGGTTCGCCCCTGGCGGGCTTGCTTATCCGGCAGGTGGGCTATGCCGATGCATTCGCCGGCATCGCCGCCGCAGGGCTGGTGCTGGCGTTATTCTCACCCCTTTTCCCGGCAAATTGGACCAGCGATGCCCCGCCCACTTCATCCGGGCCGGCTCTCGAAGACACAGATGGAGAACCGCCGGTGAACGATCCGACCACCGGCCAGCAGGGCTACGGCCCGCAGACCAGCGAGTCACCCTGATTCGATGCCTCACCTCGCTAAGGGGGCAGCGAGACACAACGAAAGACGCGAACAATGAAAAACTTGACTCTGGATGCAACCGATATTCGCATACTGAGCGCTGTTCAGGCGCACGGAAAACTGAGCAAAACGAAGCTGGCCGAGCTCGTCAATCTATCGCCTACACCGTGCTGGACCCGCTTGAACAGGTTGGAAGCAGCGGGCTTCATACGCGGGTATCACGCGGAAATTGCGCTGGATCGTATCGGAGACTTTACCCAGGTCTTCGTAACCGTCTCGCTGACAAATCACCGCAAACGTGACTTTGATCGGTTCGAATCCAGAATTCGCGAATTGGACGAAGTTGTCGAATGTGTCTCGACGGGCGGAGGTATGGACTACGTAATGAAGGTCGTCAGTTCAGGACTGGCAGAGTTTCAGGGTCTGATGGAAACCCTGCTCGCGGCTGAACTGGGGATTGAAAGGTACATGACATACATCGTCACCAGGGAAATCAAATCAGCATCCCCTGACCTTGCCAGCCTGACCGAAATATCGGGAATCCAGGGAAACTCTGATTGATTGCGTCGTTGCGAGGAGCGGAGCGACGAAACAGTCCGTAGTCCGTTGATGGGCCAGCCAATCGGATTGCCTCGCTGCGCTCGCAATCACGACGTGCGCAATCGATCAGAGCCTCCCCGGGATCGCCCGACTGATCAGTCTGTTTGTCGTTTCACAACAGTCTATTTGGTCTCCCGCCCTTGAATCTTCAGTCCGTGGTGAAGCTGTCAACGCAGTTACAATTTTTCACCTGTCGCGCAGCCACAACGGCTGTAGCCAGGCGTAGACGCGAAAAGAGGCAAGCAGCATGACTAAAACGAACGACTTTGGCTTCGGCACACAGATACGCAAATCGCCGTATTTCGACGCGACCGTACGCTGGGGCGCCCAGGGGTTCTCAGTTTACAACCACATGTATATCCCACGCGATTTTGGCGATCCCGAGCAGAATTTCTGGAACCTGGTCAACGACGCAATCCTGTGCGACGTCGCGGTTGAGCGGCAGGTTGAAATAACGGGGCCCGACGCAGTCCGGTTCATGCAGATGTTGACGCCGCGCAATCTGTCCAAACTTTCAGTTGGACAATGCAAATATATTCTGATTACTAACGCCGACGGCGGCATTTTGAACGATCCGGTCTTGCTTCGGCTCGGCGAAAATCGCTTCTGGATATCGCTTGCTGACAGCGACATTCTGCTCTGGGCGCAGGGTGTGGCTGTGCATTCCGATCTCGATGTCACAATCCGCGAACCCGATGTTTCACCCCTTCAATTGCAGGGCCCGAAATCCGGCGATGTGATGAAGGCGCTGTTCGGCGAGAGCATCATGGACCTGCGCTATTACCGGCTGCGCGAGATGGAGCTGGACGGCATACCGCTGATCGTGTCGCGCACCGGCTGGTCCAGCGAGCTGGGTTATGAGCTGTACCTGCAGGACGGTTCACGCGGCGACGAGTTGTGGGAAAGAATTATGGCAACGGGAGTACCATTGGGGTTGAAGCCCGGCCACACCTCTTCTATTCGCCGCATTGAAGGCGCAATGCTGTCATATCACGCCGATGCGGACATCAACACGAACCCTTACGAGTTGGGGCTGGATCGCCTGATCGACCTCGATATGGAGTCTGAGTTCATCGGTAAAACCGCGTTGCGGCGCATTCGTGAAAATGGGGTGAAGCGCAAACAGATTGGTCTGGAAATCAACGGTGCGCCGCTGAAAGGGCCGAATACCACATTCTGGGCGATAAATAAAAATGGAAAGAACGTTGGCAACGTCACATCCGCTATCTACTCACCGCGCCTCGAACGGAATATTGCCTTGGCAATGGTGTCGGCGGACTGCGCGGATACAGGGACGGTTGTTGACGTTGCGATGCCGTCCGGTTCGGCCCCGGCAACCATCGTCGAAAGGCCTTTCTTTGACCCCAAAAAGACAATCGCCGCTGCCCGAGCGCCTCATCAGACTGGAGAATGAATATGTCCGAACTTTCCATCGAATTGAACTGGCAGCGGTCCGCACCTGATCTGAAGCCCGGCAAGTACTCGAACGCCCACACCCTGCGCTACAACGACAACTATGAACAGCAGGCTGATGCGGCCCCCGACTGGGGCGGCGACCCCGAGAATACGAATCCGGAACAAACCCTCGCAGCAGCATTGTCCAGCTGCCAGATGATGACGTTTCTGGCACTCGCAGCGAAAGCCGGCTGGCCCGTTGCAAGGTATCAGGATCGTGCCGTCGCCCATCTTGGCAAGAACCCCAAGGGCCGGATGTCGGTCACCCGTATTGACCTGCATCCGGTTGTGCAATTCGACACAGGCTTTTCGGTAGAAGAGGCAGAATTGGAAAAGATGCAAGAGCGGGCGCATCGCTATTGTTTCATCGCTAATTCGCTCGCAGACAACGTCGAAATCAACATCCTTTAGCAGGAAATCAATGGATCAATGGGGTCAGACTCGATTGGTCCGAGGCGCCGTAGCGGAGATCAATCGAGTCTGACCCCATTGATTTCAGTCGTGAGTGGACCGATCCGGGGGAAGGTTATGCGTCATCGCCTTTCCGGGCAAGTCGCGGCAGATCGTGCTGGAACGCAGTGACGGGGTCGTCAACCGGATCCGAGTTGTGGTTGATGGTCCAGACGCCGTCCGTAGTTGTCACTACGTTGCAGTCCTGCTTTCTGCAGCACCAGTGCTTGAATTCCTCGGTCCCCCTTTCTACCTACTATTTGTGACGTCCCGAGAATTCGTAACCCAGCAACAGCCCGCCGGTAAGCTGGGTCGCGTCGCCCAAGTCCTCGACGATGGGACTGTCGGCGGCGTCCCCGATCAGTTGCGAGACGCCGGCCACCGCGGTCACGGACCAGCGTTTGGTCCAGGCGTAGGTGAGAGTTCCGCCCAGGCCGGCCTCGCTGGCACCACCCCCGGCGGCAAACGGTGCGATCCCCAGGCGGGCGGCCTCGTCGGCCGTCAGCGAGAACAGGGATTCATTCCAGTCGTCGCTGTTCCATTTCAGCTGCGCGCCGGCAGTATAGAACAGCCGCTCCGTGAGCATCGAACGATAGCGCACGCCAAGCGACACCTGCTCGCCTTCCGTGTCCCCCGACACCGGCGAGCTCAGCGTGACGCCGATCGAGACCGGGCCGAGCCGATAGTCGGCGAACAGGTTCGCCAAGGCCCCGGCATCGACTTCCTCCAGCGGTGCCAGGTCGCCGTCGTTGTCGCGGCCACCGCCATATCCCACGGCGACTCCTGCCGTTAATCCTTCGCGTCGAATCACGTTGAACCCGATGCCGTGCGGATACCTGATGAAGAACCCGCTCGGGTGACTGACATCGATCAGCGGCACGGGTTTCGTCTCGTAGTCGTCCGAACCCGTGTAGTCCGGGCTGACAATGAACCCACCGCCGAGCCGTACGGACCAGGCAGATGAGTCGTCGGGGGTCTGCGCCGCGGCCGAACCAGGGGGCAGGGTCACCCAGAGGAACAGCAACAGACACGCAGCACCGTACCAATGGTTTCTTTCAAACGAGGATAGTTTCACTCACCGACTCCCTAAGAGGGCTACATTCGCGGCACGCCGCGCTGGATGTCATTGAAGCGCCGGCCGCCCAGCAGAAGCTCCCGGAGAACGAGCGGCATCCATTTTTCTCCGACGATCTCGCACGCGAAGGCAAGGGGGCAGAACTGGCCGTAGCCCTTCATCGCGTCATTTCGTCGAGGCGGAGCTTCATTGTGCAAGAGTGTATGGCTGCCCGCCATGCCGGGCAACTCTTTCCGATCGCGGACAATGCCGCGGATCTGGTGTGCTGTCAGCAGGGCGTCCAGTTCTTCCCCGACCGGCTCGCCGAGGCCGGTTTCCGGCAAAACTAATGTCCTGAGGATGGCTGAGATCAATCGAGTCTGACTCCATTGATTTCGGGCAGTGATCCGTCCGGTCGCGTGAACAGGGTTATGAGTGGGCTGTTTCCCAGGGCGTAGGGCTTGATGCCGGCGTCCTTGTCGAAGAAGCGCGCGTCGTCTTCGCGGTTGAGGGTGAGCAGGCCCTTGCGGACTTCGTTCAGCCGCTGCTCGATGAGAGCCACGGCGTTGCCCGCGATGTCGTCGTCCATCGCTTCCCAGCCCGGGATCGTACCAACCTCCCACAGCGTCGTATCGGAAAGCGCGACGCGGTCGTTCAGCATGTAGTAGACGACGCCGACCTGCTCGGCGCGGCGCAGGCGCTCGAGCAGCGGCGCGTCCGCCGTGTCCTTGGGGCCACCGGTCCGGAGCATGGTGCGGTACAGACTCGCCTGGCTGTCGAAGCCCTTGTCCATGCGCGGCCGCCGGCTGCCGGAGCTGGAACGCTTGTAGTCCACCACCAGCAGGCGGTTGCCCGGCAGGCCGAGCAGCGCATCCGCCTGGCCGTGGATAGGGATATCGTTGAACCGGCCCGCAAGCCAGATTTCACTGGCGATCACTTCCGCGTCCAGCCGGGTCAGTACGTCGCGCCAGGCGAGGGCCGCGCGGGTGGTTTCCGTGGCCAGGTGGCGCCGCTCCACTTGCCACTGAGCGGCGCGCAGAAAGGGCGCGGAGCGACCGATGGCGTCCTCCAGCAGCGGGCCGGTGCGCCGTCGTATCTCTTCCTCGCCAGGCAGGGGTCCGCCGCTCGGGAACAGGGTCTCGAACACCTGGTGGGCCAGGGTACCCATCAGCATGGGATCGAGGGATTCGGGCGCCCACTCAAGGGGCTCGGCCTCCAGGCGCCGCAGCAGCCAGGCAAGCCGGGAGACCATCAGGGTCTCGAGGCTGCTGGGGGACTCCGGCTTCGGATTGCCGTCCCGGTCCGTTCTCATCGCCAGCAGGTCGCGGCCGAAATGGATATCCGCGGCGGCAATCGCCCGAGGGTTTCGGGGTTCGGCGTCCGGCGCCCGGGCCAGGAAACGCACCTTCTCCCGGTCCTCGGCGGCGTCCAGATCCAGAACCAGAGCTTCCGGCTCCTCCGCGTCCGGCGCCGCGAACAGCCCGTGCATGAACACCAGGCTCTCTGAGGGTGCCTGCGCGGCGCCGGGGGGATCCCGGCGCGGCACGAGGAAGGACACGGACTCGGTGGCCGCGGCGAGCTGGCGCCTGAAGCGCGCCCGCCGACGGGCCAGGGCGTCCGCGGGCGTGTCCACCATCAGCCCGAGATGCTCGCGGACCGCATCCAGGTCCGTGGTCGAGAACACCGGCGACTGCCCTGATCCCAGGGGATAGTGACCGGTGGCGAAGCCGCAGACGATCAAGTGCCGGACCGCCCGCCAGGGCTCCAGGCCCTCCCGCCAGACGGTGATCCCCGCCAGGTTAAAGTCCGGGCCGTCGCCCGCGGTGATGAGCCCGGGGCTTGCCATGACGCGCAGCGCAGCCCAGTCGATCCCCTCGCGGTACGCCAGAGCCTGGCACAGCTCGTCCACCGTGCCGCGGGCCTGCTGCACGTGCCCGGGGCTGTCCACACCGTCGTCGAGCAGGTCGACGAATGCGCGCAGCACCCCGGCGAGGGAGCCCGGCGCCTCGTCGCCCTCGCGGATGAGATCCAGCATGGCCCGCGCCCGCGCGTCCATGGACCGGAGAGCCCGCAGCCGGTAGTCACCTTCCATCACGGTCTGGGCCAGTACCGCGCCGTCCTCCCGGGACCAGGGCATCAGGGGCGATGACAGGCACACCGCCAGGGCCATGGCCGGCGCGGGCTTCTGTCGGCAATAGAGGAAGTGAAACAACGCCTCGCGGCCGAGCTCACGCCGCCAGTGCTCCAGCGGCAGGCCCGACACGGGAAGGCCGACGCGTTTGAACACATCGTCCACCGCAACGGCATAAATAAACTCGTCCGGCAGCAGCAGTCCGATGTCCGCCATCCCCAGGGACGGGTCCGTGTCCAGCATGGTCTGGACCATGCCGGCGGCGGTTTCCACCTCTGCGAGGTAGTCGCGGACACCGATCCATTGCAAGGAGTCATCGATCGGAACCCGGTCGCCGGGGGACGAGAACACGCGGGCCTGCAGCCGCGCGAGACCGGCCGGCGCACCTGCCGGTTCGCTGTGGTCCGCGAGGGTTTGCTGCAGCACGGCCGCGGGCTCGCCGTCTTCGAGTCTACCGGCGTCACGGTTGAGCTTGTCCACCAGCGCGATCTGCCAGCGCGACAACGCGGGGGCGTCCGGTACGCGGCTGACAGCTAGGCGACGGATCGCGTCGTCGGCGTTCGCGGCCAGCAAGTCACGGATCGCGGCGAGACCGCCGGGCAGCGTGCCGTCCAGCGCAGCTACCAGGGCAATCAGATCGTCGACGTGCCTGCGGGCGCGCGGCGGAAGCGCGGTCGTCGCCAACTCGTGGAGGGACCCGCCGGGATCCGATGCGGCGACGAAGCCGGTCAGCGCCGCTTCCACCTCCCCGGCGGTTTCCCGCGGCGCGACGGCCAGGCTGGCCGCCCAGAACGCGTCCGGCATGCCAACGAGGGCGTTCTGGAACCGCTCCTCCCAGCGATCCTGTCGCAGGGGCAGGGCGTATGCATCGGTCGCGTGCTCCACCAGCTCCAGCCAGGTGCCCACCACGACGCCTGTGCGGGCCCCGCCCTGGGCAAGGAGCCGACGAATCCGGCGGGCAGCGCCGCTGTCGGGGACGAGGAGAAAGCGCGTTGTCTGGTGGCTGGTCAATGCTGGTCGGTCCTTGCTGTGGGTGAGACGTTACACCCGTGAATTCAATACCAGAAGCCGGTCATGGACCGTAGAGCGCGCCCATCGCCCGAACGGTCCGGGTCATCCGCTTTCTCAACCGGGCCGGGCCCACGACCTCGACTCCTGCCCCGAAGCCCAGCAGCCACCAGCGCAGGTCCTCGGTGTCCAGGACCGTGGCGGTGAGCTCGACCCGGCCGTCCTCCCGCGGGCGGAGTGACTGATCGCTCGAGATCGGGGTCTCGTATAGGTGGTGGGCGGTGGCGGCGTCGAACAGCGCCTTCAGCCTGATCCGGTTGTCGCTCTCCGGATAGCCGAAAGCGCCCTGCTGGATGTACTCGTCCAGGTCGAAGCCGCGCGGGCGCCGGGCGCGGGCCTCGGTCATCCTGGCTTCCGTGAAACGGTGCAGCGCGAACTGCAGGATATCGTCGTAATACCAGAGAGTGCCGACGATGTACACGACGCTCTGGCGGAACACGGCGCCCAAGGGGTTGATGACGTAGTCCCGTTCCTCGCCGCTGTCGCGCGGGGTGTAGCGGGCCTCGATGCGCCGGTTCTCCAGCAATGCCTGGAGGACGGTTTCGTGGATGCCGGGCACCGTCTCCGGCGGCAGCAGGACCGGGCCGTGGCCGATCACCTTCACTTTCTTCGGCCAGGTTGCCAGCCGGGACGGGCTGCCTTCCCTGAGCACCTCGGCGGCGCGGTCGAAATGCGGCTCGAGGTGCTGGAGGGTGTCCGGCGGCAGCAGGGGCGCCAGGTACTGGCGGGCGAGCCGGAAGGCCAGCGCCGTGGGCGGGTTCATGCCGGGGATGTCCAGCACGCCGGCATCCTCCATCCAGTACCAGCCATAGGGACGGCCGCTCTGGTCGGCGGAGATCGGCCACAGTCCAGAGAGCTTTTCCAGGTCCCGTTCAATGGTCCGTTTGCTCACCACGAAGCCATCGCTTTCCAGCCGGCTCTCGATCTGTCTTGCGGTACGCTTGCGCGGGTAGACCGGCAGGCTGCGCAGAATGGACCATTGGCGCAATATGGTTTCGCTCACCCCGCCGTCCTATCATGGTTTTGGTCACCATTGTAGCAGCCGGACCGGACGACGCCCGCGGAATGCCGCCGGTACAGCGATGTAGCGAAGCCATTTCATGGTTACAATAGAACCCGTCATGCGCATTCCCCGTCCCGTTGCCATCGCCGCTGTCCTGCTCGCCCTGCTTCCCCTGATGTTGGCGGCACCCGCGCTGGCGGGGTCCGGCTGGCTGTATGGCCTCGGACGCGCGACGGGGATCGCGGGCATGACCTGTTTCCTGCTGGCCGCGATCCTCAGTGTGCGGATTCCGGGAGTCGATCCCTGGCTGGGCGGGCTGACGACGGTATGGCGGCTGCACCACCTGCTGGGGGCGGCGGCCTTCCTGCTGCTGATGGCGCATCCACTGCTCCTGGCCCTGTCCGCCGCGGCGCTCTCCCCGCGGGCCGTGGGAATGATGCTCTGGCCGCCGCTGGACGACTACGCCGTGTGGGCGGGCTGGGTAGCGCTCGCGGCGATGATGGTGTTCCTGGCACCGAGTTTCGGTTTCTTCGGGCCACCGCGCTATCAACGCTGGAAGCGGCTGCACCTGTTGTCGGGCCTGGCGCTGGTGTTGGGCGTTGCGCATACCCTCACGCTGGGCCGCGCCATTACCGGGGCCGGGGGCGCCCTGCTGTGGGGCGGGCTCGGCGTGCTGGCCGTGGCCGTGTTCGTCTACCGCGCGGTGCTGTCGAACTGGATCGGTCCGTACCGCTACCGCGTGGCCAACGTCTCACCGCTGGCCCGGGGCGTGGTGGAGCTGACCCTGTCCCCGGAATCGACGCCTCTTCACCACCGGGCCGGCCAGTTCGCCTACCTGCGCCATTTCGATCCCGAGGTGCGCCCCGGGTTCAACGAGGAGCACCCATACACCCTGTCCTCCAGCCCCCGGGAGGACAATGTGCGCATTGGCATCAAGGCACTGGGGGACTCGTCCGCGGCGGCGGCCCGCCTGCATCCCGGTGCGCTGGTCACGCTGGACGGACCCTACGGCCGTTTCTTCCCGCCTGAAGCGGGGGACAAGGCGCCGCAGTTGTGGGTCGGAGGCGGCATCGGCATTACGCCGTTCGTGAGCCGGGCCCGCGACCTCGGCATACGCAAGCCCGACTGTGACGTCGTCCTGGTCTATTGCGCCAACCGGCCGGAGCGCGGCTACTACGGGCAGGAGCTGCAGGACATCGCGGCGTCGGTGCCCGGTTTCGATGTCCACATCCACTATTTCAATGAACGGGAGCTGCTGGACCTGGACTACCTGCGCGAGGTTTGCCGGGATCTCGAGCGCCGGACCGTGTTCGTCTGCGGCCCCGCACCCATGACCGGGCACGTCATCCGGTTGATGGATCGAGCCGGCGTGCCGCGTCACCGCATTCACACCGAGGTTTTCGACCTGTTATGAAACGCTTCGTTTTCGCGGCCTGGTCCGCATTCATCGGGGCCGTCGCAGCCCTGACCTGGGTAGCCATCGCCGCCGATCCTTCAACGACGGAAACCGGAACGGAACAGGCGGCCGAATCGACCTTCACGCTGGAGGAAGTCGCCGCCCACGACTCCGCGGCGGATTGCTGGGTAGCGATCGACGATGGGGTCTACGAGCTGACGGATTACCTGTCGCAGCACCCGACCCCGATCGAGGAGCACTGCGGCACCGAGGCCAGCGAAGGGATGCACACCAAGGGCGTGGGCCGGCCCCACAGCGACCGGGCCTGGCAGCAGCTAGCCGGCTACCGCATCGGCAGCCTGGCGGCCGCCCCCGCGTCCAATGACACGGATCCGGAATCCGAAGCCGATACCGAAGCGGCCGCGCCGCAGTCCCAGGAAACCGCCTACACCGGCAGTGAGAGCTGCATGGGCTGCCACCGCGGCATTCACGACGCCTACAGCGGCAACCTGCATCCCCGCATGCTCGGTCCGGCGTCGGAGATCAACGACGAGTTGCTGGAAAAATGGGCGGAACTGCCGGACCCGCAGGGCAACCCGGTGGTGTTCGACGAGAACCAAGCCAGCGGCATCGACGGCACACGGGACATCGAGCTGAAGGACGGCACCCGCCTCGACGGCATCGCGTCGGTCCATGTCGATCACCAGGGCGAGCGCCGGTTCACGGCCCGTTTCCTGGACGCCGACGGCGCAGTGCGGCGCGAGCAGGCGGCCACCCTCTATCACATCGGCGCCAGGTACCGGCAGGCCCTGGCGGTGAACCTGGGCGACGGCGCCGGCACCCGCCTGCTCAAGTATCAGTACAGCTTCGACGACGGCCGCTATCAATACACCTGGAACGACCGCAACCAGGCCCGCATCTACGAGAAGAACTGCATCGGCTGCCATGTCAGCGGCTTCGATCTGGCGGCCTTCGAGGCCGACCCGGACCAGAGCCTGGAACAGGTTACGGCCGATCTCGGCGTGGGCTGCGAGTCCTGCCACGGGCCGGGCGGCGACCATGTGGCGGCCCCGTCGGAGCCCGGCGCCATCGTCAATCCAGCGGCGCTCACCAAGGACCAGCAGGTCCACGTCTGCGCGCAGTGCCACATCCGCGGTACCAGCACGGCCCACGACGGCCGACAGGACAACATTAATTTCCTGCCCGGCGACAACGTCCTGGCGGACTTCGATTCGGTGCCGGTGGAATGGGGCGCGCGCACCCGCCGGGTGGCGGCGGACGGTAAGGCGGCAGCCAGCCGTCAGCAGTTCATGGACCACTACCTGGGGACCAAATCGAACCTGAGCTGCACGGCGTGCCACAGCGTGCACGACGACGACAGCCAGGGCAAGCTGCTCAGCGGAGACCTGGTGCAGGCCTGCGCCGGTTGCCACGGGGCGAAGGCTTTCCCCGATCTCGACGCGGTGCGCGCGGCCATGAACGGTCTGCGGGGCTGGGATGACGACAGCCCGTGGCGGGGCTGGCGATCGCAGCATACCTTCAGGCTCGACGACGAGGGCCGCCTGACCGGCCTGCCGGAGTCCGAGTGGCCCGAGGAGGGCGGCTGGCCCTGGGAGCAGCCGGACTGGCAGTGGGATTTTTCACGGTAGCGGGAAACCGGGCGCGCCGGGAGGCGGCATGCACAACCTTTGAGCGACGCCCCGGTGCCCGACGCACGGGACGCCCACCCCGGCCGCCGGGGAAACTTCACTGGCATGCCCGAGTCACAATCAATAATATTTGTTGGCCCGCTTGATCAGGCTTCGGATCATGCCGGGCAATCCGAGAGTGATTCCCCCCAGAGGACAGGCCGAAGGTGCCACGACCGGAGCGACGCCAGGAAGTCCCATTCCAAGCACCAATACAGGAGACATGACCATGTCGAACGACAACCGCAAGCCCACGACGACCGACGCCGGAATACCCGTCGCCAGCGATGAGCACTCGCTCACCGTGGGCCCCGACGGCCCCATCCTGCTCCAGGACCACTATCTCATCGAGCAGATGGCCAACTTCAACCGGGAGCGGATTCCCGAACGCCAGCCCCATGCCAAGGGTGGCGGCGCTTTCGGCCGCTTCGAGGTGACCAATGACGTCAGCCGGTACACCCGGGCGGCGGTGTTTCAGCCGGACACCAGAACGGACACCCTGCTGCGCTTCTCGACGGTGGCCGGCGAGCGCGGCAGCCCGGACACCTGGCGGGACCCGCGCGGCTTCGCCCTGAAGTTCTATACCAGCGAAGGCAACTACGACATGGTGGGCAACAACACCCCCGTGTTCTTCCTGCGCGACCCCATGAAGTTCCAGCACTTCATCCGCTCCCAGAAGCGCCGCACCGACACCAACCTGCGCGACCACGACATGCAATGGGACTTCTGGACCCTGTCCCCGGAGTCGGCCCATCAGGTGACCTGGCTGATGGGCGACCGCGGGATCCCGAAGTCCTGGCGGCACATGAACGGCTATTCCAGCCACACCTATATGTGGGTGAATGCCGACGGCGAAAAGTTCTGGGTGAAATACCACTTCAAGACCGACCAGGGCATCGAGACCCTCACCCAGGAGGAAGCCGACCGCCTCGCCGGCGAGGACGGCGACTACCACACCCGGGACCTGTACGAAGCCATCCAGCGCGGCGACCACCCGAGCTGGACCCTGTACATGCAGATCATGCCCTTCGCCGAGGCCGAGACCTATCGGTTCAATCCCTTCGACCTCACCAAGGTATGGCCCCACGGCGATTATCCTCTGGTGGAGGTGGGCCGGCTGACCCTGGACCGCAACCCCACGGACTATCACACCGAGATCGAGCAGGCGGCGTTCGAGCCCAACAACCTGGTGCCGGGCATCGGCCCCAGCCCGGACAAGATGCTGCTCGCCCGGCTGTTCGCCTATGCCGACGCCCACCGCGCCCGCATGGGAGTGAACTACAAGCAGATCCCGGTGAACGCCCCGAAGTCGCCGCTGCACAGCTACAGCAAGGACGGCGCGATGCGTGTGCAGAACGCCTCCGATCCGGTTTACGCTCCGAACTCGAAAGGCGGCCCGCAGGCCGACGCGGACCGCTATCCGCAGGTCGACACCTGGCAGGCCAGCGGCGAGTTCATCCGCGCCGCCTACACCCTGCGCCAGGACGACGACGACTACGGCCAGGCCCGCACCCTGATCCGCGATGTCATGGACGACGCCCAGCGCGACCGGCTGGTCGCCAACGTCACCGGCCATCTCAGCGGCGGCGTTTCCGAACCGGTCCTGGAACGTGCCTTCGAGTACTGGCGCAGCATCGACCCGGACATCGGCGACCGGATCGCCAAGGGCGGCAGCTAGGCAGGAGGCGGACCCGCTCGCCGATCACGGAGGCGAGGAGAGTCGACTGAAACGTGGCACACCGATCCTCGTTTCTCCCCGTAGAAGGCGAGCCCTCTCGCCGATCACGGCGCCGTTATCGGCGCCGTGCGTCGCCGCATCGGCCAGGGGGCTGGCCTCCAAAGGGGCATAAATCACGAACCCCGAACCTAAAGCACCCCCAGGGCCCGCGGTATGGCCAGGGAGAGATCCGGCCAGAAGGTAGTGATCAGCATGATCGGCAGGGCGACCACCAGTATCATCCCCATGGCCGGGCCGACGGCCTGCAGCACCGGCGCCTTACATATCCTGCAGGACATGAAAAGCACCGGTGCAACGGGCGGGCTGTTGGCGCCTATCACCACCGAGGTCGCCACGATGGCGGCGAAGTGCACCGGATGCACGCCGCTTTCCACCATGAGGGGCAGGAACAGCGGTGCGATAACCACGGTGACCGAGATATCATCCATCAGCATCCCGGCAATGATCAGCACGAGGTTGACCATAAGCAGCGCCATAATTGGATCCCCGGCGATAAAAAGCACCGCCTCGGCGAGATCCTGGGGTACCCGCTCCGCCGCCATGATCCGGGAGATCATGAAGGAAAATAGGAGTATGAGAATGATGGTGCCGGTGGTTTCCGCCGCCTGGACGACGCTGTTGCGCAGGGTCGTCCAGGTGAACTCGCGATAGATCAGCCCACCCACCAGGAACGCCGCGACGACGGCCACGCCCGCCGCCTCCGTCGGGGTGAACACGCCGCCGTAGATGCCGCCGAGAATGATGACCGGCAGGGACAGCGCCGGCAGTGCGATCAGTGTCACGCGTCCGAAGCTTCGTTCGTCACTCTGCTCCGCCCGGGGCACTTCCTCGAAGGCACGGCCCACCAGGAAGCGGTTGTAGACGACCAACCCCGCGATGAGCAGGATGGCCGGGCCCAGGGTGGCCGCGAAGCATGCTGCCACGGACTGGCGGGTCACCACCGCGAACAGGATCATGGTGATGGACGGTGGGATCAGGATGCCCAGCAGCGACGATATGCCGAGCAGCGCCGCGATGCGGCCGCGTGGATATCCCCGCGCCGCCAGCGGGTCCGACATGATGGTGCCGATGGAGGCGATGGCGGCGGTGGCAGTGCCGGATATGGCGCCGAAGACACTGGATGCCAGCACCATCGCCGACCCCATACCGCCTCGCCCCGTGGCGAGGCGCTGGACAAAATCGATAATCCGCCGCGCAATACCGCCGGACTGCATCAGGTAGCCCGTCAGGATGAACAGCGGCAGCGCCACCAGGACGATGGAATTCAGCGACCTGAACCCCTGCAGCATCAGGATGTTGAGGTTCACGTCGAAAACGAAGACCAGGTAAGCGAGCACGGCGGCGAACGACCAGGCCACCGGAACCCCCAGACCCATCAGGACGATCAGCAGCGGAATCGCTATCAAGGCCGTCATCAGCGCACCCGGAACTCACCCACCGCCCGGACGAAATCGCGCAACGCGTACAGGAAGCAGCCGACGGCGGCCACCAGGATGGGCACCTGTAGGATCCAGAGCGGAATGCCGTAGGCCGGCGTCCTTTGAGGGCGCTGCAGACCCCAGGAAAACATCCAGTAGGTCCAGACAATGAAGAACACCGTGACCACCACGGTGATGGCGGCGATCAGGGCAGCATGCCCCGCCTGCCTGCGCGGCGCGGTGATCCGCTCCGCCAGCCATGTCACGGTGATGTGCTCGCGTTGCCGCGAGGCGATGATCGCGCCGATCATGTACAGCTGCAAAGCGGTCAGCAGGATCAGCTCATGCAGACCGACGATGGACAGCCCGAGCACATAACGGGCGATGACCAGAAACACCATCAGGCCCGTCACCAGCACCGAGGCGAGGATCGCGAGCGCATTCAGTGCGCCCGCGATCCAGCCGTCCAACCTTGTGAGAATGTCGGCGCTCCGTTAGGACTGGTCCACTACAGCTGGCCGGCGTTTTCGCGCATGGTATCCACGATATCCTTGCCGATTCGCTCTTCCATCAGCGGCCACACTTCGGCACGCACCTTCGTGGCCAGCGCATTGAGCTGCTCCGGGCTCGGCTCGAGATACTCCATCCCCGCCTCTATCGCTTTCTCCACGTACATCTGGTCACGCTCCCTGCCGTTGACAAAGGCCTCCTCCATGATGGTTACCGCCGCGTCCTGCACCACCTCCTGGTGTTCCGGAGACAGCGATTCCCAGGCCTCCATGTTCATACCGATGTTGCCGGTCACGAAAAACTGCTTGGTCCGGTTGTAATAGTCCACGGTGTCGCGGAAGTACTCATAGTCCCAGTAGATGATGTTGGCGGCATCGCCGTCCACCACGCCCGTCTGAATCGCCGTGAATACCTCGGACCAGTCGATGGCCGCGGTCTGGTAGCCCATGGCCTGCATGGTCTCGGCCATCGGGAAGAACGGCGGCACGCGGACCTTGAGGTCAGACGCCTCCTCGGGCGTCATGGCGTACTTATCCTTGGTGGCGACGCCGGCGAACCCCTCCGGCCAGGCGCCGAAATACTTGATGCCGAGTCCGCCATAGATCTCGCCGAGCATGTTGTTGACCCAGCCGTCCGGGCTATAGGCGTCCAGGGCTTCTTCCCAGGACAGCACCATGTAAGGCGCATACAGCACACTGAGACGTTCATCGTAGGACGTCGGCGGCCAGTTGAGCGTCAGCTGCACCTCGTTGGCCACGAACAGGTCGAAAACCTCCGCCTGGCTGCCGAGCTCGTTCTGGTAGAACACGTCCACCTGCACTTCGCCGTTGGTGCCTTCTTCGATCAGCTCGGCCCAGCGGTCCATGGCGTTCCCCGACGGAGAGCCCTTGGCGCCGGAGTCCGTCGCCAGCTTGAGCGTTGTCTCGGCCTGCGCCATCGGCAACGCGACGAACGCCAACAGCAGTGCGGCGAGAAAGATATTCTTTCGGGACATGAGAAACCCTCTAATTGGTATGAATGTGATGTTTTTGGCATTATGCGCAACCGTCTCTGAAACTGTCAACGCGTCGCATGATGCGGTATTGGCTCGGCTCGATAACACGTGCCGCAGTGTGGGTCAGTGCAACACTGTCGGTCCCGACCAGTTGGTCGCCGGGAAACGAGTCCAAGGACCGTCCGGTTCGTTCGGACTTCCATCGGCAAGGCCTGCCTTGCCCTTGCGTCAATCAATACCGGCCACGGCTTGTCGATGCCCCGCGCCGGCGGTTTCATGGAAACGGAAAATTGACTATCCTCATCGACATCGCCGGGGCCGGACGACGATAAAGGAACACATCGCGATGCCATGAAAGGATGGCCCGACAGGCTGCGTTTCCCCGCGAAGCCCTGTCCCCGGGAAGCGGGGAACCCCCGCTCGTCAACAACAGGATTTACAGATTCGAGGTTCGCGGTATGCAGCAGTTTCGCGTGGCAGTCATCGGCGGCGGCGTGGTGGGCGCCTCCGTGCTCTATCACCTCACCCGGTACGGGTGGACCGACGTTTGCCTGGTCGAGCGTTCGGTGTTGACCGCCGGCTCGTCCTGGCATGCCGCGGGGGGAATCCATGCGCTCAACGCAGACCCGAACATGGCGGCGCTGCAGGCGTACACCATCGATCTGCTCTCCGAGATCGAGAAAGAGTCCGGCCAATCCATCGGCCTGCACATGACCGGCGGGATTACCTTCGCCTCCGCGCCGGCTCGCTGGGAATGGCTGCAGTCCGCCTATCGCATCTTCCAGTCCATCGGCATCGAGGACTGTCACCTGATGACCCCGGCGGAGATCCGGGACAAGTGCCCGATCATCGACGTTGAGGGCGTGCTCGGCGGGTTGTGGGCGGATCGCGAGGGTTACGTGGACACCACCGGCACCGTCCATGCCTACGCCGCGGCGGCGAAGAAGCGCGGTGCCAGCGTCATGGAGCACAACCGGGTCCTGACCCTGAGCCAGCGCGCCGACGGGTCCTGGGACCTCGACACGGAAAAGGGTCCGATCCACGCCGAGCACGTGGTGAACGCCGGCGGCCTGTGGGCCAAGCAGGTCGGGCGCATGGCAGGGATCGAGCTGCCGGTCGCCCCCCTCGCCCACCATTACCTGGTGACCGAGTCCATACCGGAAGTCGAGGCGCTGGATTTCGAGCTTCCGCTGGCGGTGGACCTGGAAGGCTTCACTTACATGCGCCAGGATCAGAAAGGCATCCTGGTGGGCATCTATGAAATCGACCACAAGCACTGGCAGATCGACGGCGCGCCCTGGGAGTACGGCATCGAGCTGCTGCAGGAGGAGCCCGACCGGATCGCCAACGAGCTCGAGATGGCGGTGAAGCGCTACCCGGTACTGGAACGGACCGGGGTCAGGAACTGGGTCAACGGCGCCTTCACTTTTTCTCCGGACGGCAACCCCCTGGTGGGACCGGTGCCCGGCAAGCGCAACTACTGGCTTGCATGCGGGGTTATGGCCGGGTTCCTGCAGGGCGGCGGCGTCGGCAAGACCCTCGCGGAATGGATGATCTACGGCGAGCCGGAGGCCGATGCCTGGCCCATGGACATCGCCCGCTACGGCGACTTCGCCGCCAATCGGGAATACATCAGGCAGACCACCGGCCAGTTCTACTCGCGCCGCTTCGTGATGACGTATCCGAATGAGCAACTGCCCGCCGGCCGGCCCCTGAAACGGTCGCCCGCCTACACGGCGATGAGCGAGGCCGGCGCGGTATGGGGCTGCGTGTGGGGGCTGGAGGTGCCGCTGATGTTCGGTCCGCCGGGTTTCGAGGAAACCCCCTCCCTCAAGCGCTCCAACGCCTTCGGGTACATCGGCGAGGAGTGCCGGGCGGTGCGGGACCGCGTCGGGCTGCTGGATATCTCGGGGTTCGGCCGCTACGAGGTCACCGGCGCGGATGCCGGGGCCTGGCTCGACCGGGTGCTGGCGGGCCGCCTCCCGAAGCCGGGCCGCGCCCGGCTGGCGCCGATGCTGGGTCCGGACGGACGGCTCAAGGGCGACCTGACGGTGTTCAACTGGGGCGACGGCACCTGGTGGCTGATGGGCTCCTACTACCTGCGCCAATGGCACATGCGCTGGTTTTGCGACCACTTGGATCCGTCCCGGGACCGGGATACCGCAGTGCGGGACATTTCGGACGACTGGATCGGCTTCTCGCTGGCGGGTCCCGCTTCGCGCGAAGTCCTGCAGACCCTGGCCCACCAGTCCGTGGACAACGGTGCGATGCCCTTCATGGCGTGCCGGGACATGGACGTGGGACTGATTCGCGCCCGGGTGGGGCGGCTGTCGGTGGCCGGCGAGCTCGGTTACGAGATCAACTGCCGGGCGGCGGACCACATCACGCTGCGGGAGACCTTGCTTGCGGCCGGCCGCGATCACGACATGCGGGAATACGGGTTCTACGCGATGAACGCCCTGCGCCTGGAGAAGAGCTTCGGCGTGTGGTCCGCCGAGTTCACCCAGGGCTACACCGCCGGAATGACGGGCATGGACCGATGGATCGACTTCGACAAGGAAGGTTTCGTCGGCCGGGACGCGGCGCTGGCAGAGAAGCGCAACGGGACCGCACCCCGGCGCCTGGTGACGCTGGCCATCGAAAACAGCGACGCCGACGCCTCGGGCTTCGAACCGGTATGGCACGATGGCCGACGCATCGGGTTCATCACCTCGGGCGGCTACGGGCATCATGTGGAGCGGAGCCTGGCCATGGCCCTGGTGGCGCCGGAGCACAGCGACCCCGGCACCCGATTGACCACCCATATCGTCGGCGCGGAACGGAATGCGGAGGTGATTCCGCCATCTCCTTATGATCCCGACGGCAGGCGCATGCGACTTTAACCCATACCTTTGCAACACAACGGGGGCAGCAATGACCGAAACCACGGACGCTATCATTATCGGCGCCGGCGTCATCGGCGCCGCCACCGCCCTGGAGCTCAACCGGGCCGGCGTGCGCACCATCACGGTAGACAAGAACCCGGCCTCGGGCTACGGGCCCACCAGCAATTCCTGTGCGATCATCCGGGTCCACTACTCGACCCTGGACGGCACCGCCTTCGCCTACGAGGGCTACCACTACTGGCGGGACTGGCAGGACTATCTCGGCATCGAGGACGAGCGGGGCATGGCCGAGTTCCGCGAGCTGGGCTGCCTGGTGATGTGCACCGAGATCAACGGCCACCTGAAGAAGCACACCAGTCTGTGCGACGAGCTGGGCGTCCCCTACGAAACCTGGGACGCAAAGGCCATTACCGACCGGCTGCCCATCTACGACCTGAAGAGCTTCTGGCCGCCGAAGCGCATGGATGATCCGGACTTCGGCAAGCCCGGAGCGGGCCGCATCGAGCAGGCCATACTCTTTCCGACCGCCGGCTACGTCACCGACCCGCAGCTGTCCACCCACAACCTGCAGCGGGCCGCCGAGCAGGAGGGCGGCACTTTCCTGTTCAAGCGTCAGGTCACGGAGATACTCACCGCCGACGGCCGGGTGAAAGGCGTCAAGCTCAACGACGGGGCCGAAGTTCACGCGCCGGTGGTGGTGAACGTCGCGGGACCCTACTCGTCGCACATCAACGAGATGGCCGGGGTGCTGGACGACATGACCATCGGCACCCGCCCCCTGAAACAGGAAGTGGTCCATGTGCCGGCACCGGAGGGGTTCGATTTCGAGAACAAGGGGCTGATCGTGTCCGACAGCGACATCGGCTGCTATTGCCGCCCCGAATCCGGCAACCACATCCTGATCGGCAGCGAGGACCCGGAATGCGACCCGCGAGAGTGGGTGGACCCCGAAACCTGGGACCGGAACTTCACCGAGCAGTGGGACCACCAGGCGTATCGCTACGCCCAGCGCGTTCCGGACCTGAAAGTACCCCGCCGCATGCAGGGGGCGGTGGACCTGTACGATGTCTCCGATGACTGGATCCCGATTTACGACAAATCATCGCTGCCGGGTTTCTACATGGCCATCGGCTCCAGCGGCAATCAATATAAGAACGCGCCGATCGCGGGGAAAATGATGGCTTCGCTGATCAGGTACTGCGAGGACGGCAACGACCACGACCGGTCGCCGCTGCAGTTCCACCTGCCCTATATGGGTCGTACCATGGACGTCGGGTTCTATTCCCGGCGTCGGGAAATCAATCCGGAAAGCAGCTTTTCGGTTCTGGGTTAGAGGGCTTGGTGGCAATAACAGACGGAGGCGTGGCTCACTATACGCTGCGAGGTGACGTTGCTGCAGCGGGCCGAGGGAACCTGCAGCGCCCGACCTACATTCCCTTCAGGTACTGGTTGTCCCGGAAGCTGCCGACCCAGTGCGGCTTGAAGACCACCAGCATGGTCATGACGGCGCCGTTGATGAAGGCCTCCGGAAACATGGTGATCGGCAACAGGAGAAAATAGCCGTCCGCCTGCATCTGGAAGACGCTGTAGTCCGCACCGGACAACAGCACACCCATACCCGCCAGCCGGCTGGCGAGCATGGACAGTGCACCGGCGCCGAAACAGCAGACGAAGATGTAGACGAAAAAATGCCGGGGCAGCCAGCGCCGGGCGACGGAATAAATCAGTACCGTGATCGCAATGGGCACGGCACCGTTGCACACCACAACGGCGGCAAAGCCGCCCCATTCGGCCATCCCCTGCAGGCTGAGCAGGGTCTGGGCCGCGCAAATCACCAGGAACGCAAAAGCCCAGCCGAACATCAGGGTCACGGTGGTGGCCATGAGCAGGTGGAACTCCAGACCTTCGGCAGCGGGCAGGTCGGTGCGCAGCTGCCAGACCAGCCAGAGGATTACGGCGCTGGCGAACAGGACATTGCTGTCGTCGCGATTGTGGAGATAATCCCAGGGGGCCAGGCGCAGGCTTTGCGCCAGGCCCAGCGCCAGCACGGCGTAAAACAGCCATTGCCAGGGCGTCGCGATTGCTTCGGCGGGGATCGTCACGGTGTCGGATTGTCTCACGGGCCGCGGAAAGGAAGGTTCCGGGGCCGGTAGTGTATCAAGGCGCCGGCCTGGACGTTCGGGCGGTGGCGCGAATCATTGGCAACTGCAGCGGAATCCGGCGGTCAGGCACAATGCGAATTGTCGTAATCAGCGATACACACTCCCGGCACGGGGACATGGTCCTGCCGGCGGGCGATATCCTCGTCCACGCCGGCGACTTCACCGTGAACGGGGGAAACCGAGAGATCGAACACTTCTTCGAGTGGTTCGCGCGGCTGCCCCACCCACACAAGATCGTGATCGCCGGCAATCATGACCTGCTGTTCGAAACCGCGCCCGGCCATGCCAGAGCCATGCTGCCCGACGATGTCGTGTACCTGGAGGACTCCGGGTGCGAGATCGAGGGCCTGCAGTTCTGGGGCAGCCCCTGGCAGCCGTGGTTCCTCGACTGGGCGTTCAACCTGGCGACGGAAGCGGAGCTTGAAGGCAAATGGGCCCTGATACCTCCGGATACCGATGTGCTGGTCACCCACGGCCCGCCGTTCCGGATCCTGGATGAATGCTTCGACGGCCGTCGTGTCGGGTGTCCGGCGCTGGCGAAGCGAGTCAGGGAGGTCAATCCGGTGCTGCACTTTTTCGGGCATATTCACGAAGGATACGGCCGCGCGAGCGACCCAACCGGCCGCTCGGACACGACGTTCATCAATGCATGTGTCTGCGACCTGTTCTATCAACCGGTGAATCCACCGATAGTGGTGGAGATTCGTGATTAGTGATTCGGGGTTCGGGGTTCGGGGCACTGACACCCATCCCCCAACACCTGATCCCTGAATTCCTCCTCACTCCCTCGGGCGGCGCTTCTTGGCCCTGGGGTGGGCGTCGTCGTAGACCCTGGCGAGGTGCTGGAAGTCGAGGTGGGTGTAGATCTGGGTGGTCTTGAGATTGGCGTGGCCGAGGAGCTCCTGGATGGCGCGGAGCTCGCCGCTGGATTCCAGGAGATGGCTGGCGAAGCTGTGGCGGAGCATGTGGGGGTGGACGTTCCGGTCGATACCCTGGCGTTTGGCCCACATTTTTATTCGCTGCTGAACCGAACGGTGGCTGAGGCGGTTGCCGGACCGGCTCACGAACAGGGCCGGCTCGTCCTGCCCGGCGAGCCGGCAGCGCACCCGCATCCAGTCGTCGATGGCCTGGACGGCGAACCGGCCGACGGGCACATCCCGGGTCTTGCCGCCTTTGCCGAGGACGCGCAGGTTATTCTCCCGCAGATCGATCTCTCCGGCGTCCAGGGCGGTCAACTCCGCCAGGCGGAGGCCGGATGAATAGAACAGCTCCATCACCGCGCGGTCGCGTATGGCCAGGGGGTCGTCGCCCTCGACCGAGACCAGCAGCGTGGCCTGCTCGGCGGTGAGGGTCGCGGGCAGATGCTTGTGCTGCCTGGGGGCCTGGAGGCCCAGGAAGGGGTTGGCGTCCGTTTTCCGCTCCCGGACCAGGTAGCGATACAAGCTGCGGGCGGCGGACAGGACACGCTGGATGCTGCCGGGCGACAGGCCCTTCTGGTGCAGCTCCGCCGGGAAGGCGCGGGCCCGGCGGGCATCGAGGCCGGTCCATTGAGGTATATCGCGCCGGTCGCAGAAGCTTTCCAGGCGGGCGAGGTCCTGACGATAGGCTTTCTCGGTGTGCGGCGACAGGCGCCGCTCGAATCTGAGGTGCTCGAAAAACCTGTCGAGCTGGCCCCGGGCGTCGGCGTGCATGGTCGAGGCCGGGCGGCTGCCGCCCCGGGTCAGTTGAACAGCCGGCGCAGCACGGCGCCCATCAACTCCCCGAGGCGGTCGAGGTAGAAAGTGCCGTGATCCGGAGCGAAGCGGTTCTTCTCCGAGGTCGCCAGGGTGAGCACACCCACGGGTCGCTTGCCGCCGACGGGGATCAACATCGCGGAATGCATGCGCCCGGCATCGCCGCCGAACAGGTTTTCCTTGATGGTGGCCGGCAGGCCGTTTTCCGCAACGCTCCGGCCATGGGTGACCCGTGAACGCAGCTCGACGAAAATGGGGTCACTGGGATGCACCAGCTCGGCCCGGCTGTCGGCCAGCCTGGCGTGCTCGATGCGGATCACGGCAGCGTCGACGCGGAACAGCTCGCGCACCAGGGGCGGAATGGACACGAACACCGAGTCCAGGTCGGTGGCGATCATCAATTCCAGGGCGATTTCATGCAGGCGGTTGGCGACCCGCTCGTTCTCCCGGGCGGTCTCGACAAGGCTCTGCAACTGATCGCGCTCGCGCTGGTGCTTCTCGCGCAGCACGTGGACCTGCCGCTCGATCAGAGAGGCGGTCCCCTCGCCGCGCGGATGCGGGATATTCATGGCGCCGAGCAGGTCGGCGCGGTGCAGGAAAAAGTCCGGGTTGGCCGCCAGGAACCGGGCCACCCGTTCCTGCTCCTCGATTTCTTCCGATTCTTGCCTCGGGTCTTCCATATCGGTCATTCCAGATCAATTCGTCCTTCGAACACGGTCGTTGCGGGCCCGGACATCCATACCGGATACCCCTCCCCCTGCCAGTTGACGGATATTAACCCGCCTTGTACCTGCACCTGTACCCGATTGTCCAATTTTCCGAGTTGTATTCCCGCAACAGCCGCCGCACAGGCACCGGAGCCGCAGGCCAGGGTCTCGCCCACGCCGCGCTCGTAGACCCGAAGCCGTATCCGGCCCGCGTCAAGCACCTCCATGAAACCCGCGTTGACCCGTTGGGGGAAGCGGGAATGCGATTCGATCGCCGGCCCCAGCCGGCCAACCGGCGCGTCGTCCACCTCTGGGACTTCCTGCACCGCATGCGGGTTCCCGATGGCCAATGCACTGATCTCGAGGTTTCCACCGTCCACGTCGAGGCTGTAGGTGGGCCGACGGGCCGGCGCATCGAAAGGAATTTCCGCGGGTTCGAAGGTCGGCACGCCCATGTTGACGCTGACCAGTCCGCCGGGCGCGATCTGCAGGACCATGGGCCCGCCTCTGGTAGCCACGCGAATATCGGTCCTTTCGGTCAGCCCCTGGTCGCGAAGAAAACGGGCGAAAGCCCGGGCGCCGTTGCCGCATTGGCCTACTTCGCCGCCGTCGGCGTTGTAGATGCGAAACCGGAAATCGAATTCCGGATCCCCCGACGGCTCGGCGACCAGAAGCTGGTCACAACCGATGCCCAGGTGCCGGTCGGCCAGGCGGCGCACCTGGTCCCGCGTCAGAGCAATGGCCTGGCGTACGCCGTCGATGACGACAAAGTCGTTGCCGAGGGCCTGCATTTTGGTGAAATTGATTGTCATATTCATCATGAAACGTTGGCGTATACTCGACCGGCTCCGTTCGCCGGCGTGAAACCATTGCAATGAAGTCCTATTTCGAATCCAAGGTCGATTCCGTCAAGAAATGGCCCCGCGTCCTCCGCGTCAGCCTCGGTATCCTGTTGATGCTGGGCGGCGTGCTAGGGTTCTTTCCGGTTCTCGGATTCTGGATGATACCGCTGGGCCTGATCATCCTCGCCGTGGATTTTCGCTGGGCGCGCCACGCCCTGGTCAACCTGCGTTGGCGGCTGCGGGCCATGAGGCGCCGGTTCTTCTTCCGCCGCAACAGGGAACGGGTTCGGCGCGCCGGAACCGACCGCAAGCGGCCGATTCAGCCGCAGTCGGGAAACGACTGATTCCAGGCTCCGGGCCCCGGATCCACCCTGCACCGCGGGCCGGAAGCCAGCGACACGGCGACCCCCGACCCGCGTCCAACCCCGGCATTCAGCACCGCCGGAGCGGATCGAGCTCCGGTTCCCGAACCGCCGCGCCGCCCTGGACGTGTGGCGGCCTCTGATCGCGTGATATTCTCCGATGAATGGCACCAGTTCGTCGAGATGATCCTGTTGGGCGACTCGCGTTCCGGACGGGCAAGTCCCGGCGCCGCAGGGGAGAATACGAATGAACAAACATCTGGTCTTTGTGTACGGTACGCTGCGGCGGGACGGCAGCAACCATTATATGCTGGCGGACAGCAATTTCCTGGGCAAATACACGACGGAGCCGCGCTACACCATGTTCCGCCTGGGGCAGTTTCCCGCCGTGGTGGCCCGGGGGAATACAGCCATCGAGGGGGAGATCTACCGGGTCAGTGACGAGGTGTTCTCGCTGCTCGACGAGCTCGAGTGTTATCCCAGCGTCTTCTCCCGCCAGGTCATCCAGACTCCCGCCGGCGACACGTGGCTTTATGTCTACAACCGGCTCGTGGGGACCGAGCACATCGTGGTCCACGGGGACTGGCTGCGCTACCTGGAAGAGAGCGCCTGATCCCGCGGGCAGCCTGGTCGCCGGACCGTCTCGCCCGTCTTGCGAAGCGGCGGCGCGGGCTCTACTATTTGCCATCGACGGGCGCTGTGATCGGCGGAGCCATCCGCCGAGGTCGCGGCGCCGCCTCGTTCAGAGGCATTCCACCACAACGGTCAACCGGATAACCTGACAATGTCTACCGCTGAAATCACCGAAGCGCCGGGCTCCGACGCCACTGACGACAAGACGGTGAAATTCACCGATACCGAACAATGCAAGAGTTTCAGGTTCTGCAAGACCTGCCGGGACACCGGCTCCGTCGGCAAGCTGTGGCGGCGGGTGGTGGCCAAGCGCTACGACGTGCCGAACGAGGACTGGAAATGCCCGCACGGCTGGAAGTGGGGCGGCGAGCCGGGCCTGGTCCTGAAGCTCAAGCAGCGTTTCGGAGTGGGCAGCAAATTCAAGAAGACCACCTCCCGGGTCGGCATCAAGCCCTGCGGCGGCTGCGCCAAACGCGCCGCGAAGATGGACGGGCGACAGGCCTGACCGCTGTCGTTTAGACGCCCGACATGTCAGCCTTAAAGGCTGACCCACATGGAACCTGCCGACACATGCAGGTCAGGCTTGATGCTTGACATGTCAGCCTTGGAGGCTGACCCACATGGAACCTGCCGACACATGTAGGTCAGGCTTGATGCTTGACATGTCAGCCTTGGAGGCTGACCCACAAAATGGTGGTCTTCCCGTTCCACCAATGATCGATTTTAGCCCTCGCTCTGCTCCGACAGCCGTCGTGTAATCTCGATCCAGTCGAACTCGCTCTTCCCGGCGGCCACGAACCAGGGGTTGAGGATGTTCTCCTTGTTGTAGTGAACCGGCTCTCCGCGCGCGGTGGTCAGGGAACCGCCCGCGGCGGTCAGCACGCAATGGGCGGCGGCGATATCCCATTCGCTGGTGGGGCCCAGGCGCGGGTAGACGTCGGCTTCCCCCTCGGCCACCAGACAGATCTTCAGGGCGCTGCCCATGCTTTTCAGCTCGCAGTCGCCCCACGCCTCCTTCACTTCGTTGATGAACCCGGTCGTTTCCGGACTGCCGTGTGAGCGGCTGGCGACGACGCGCGGGATGCCGGACCGGAACCGTGAAACCTGAATGCGCTCGGCGCGGCCGCCGTCGTTCCGGCGGTACGCTTTGCTGCCATAACCCCAGTAAAGGGTGTTCCGCGCGGGGATGCCCACCACCCCCAGCACCGGGGAACCGCCGTGTATCAGGGCGATGTTGACGGTGAACTCACCGCGCCGGTTGATGAATTCCCGGGTGCCGTCGAGCGGGTCCACCAGCCAGAACGCGGTCCACTGCCGGCGTTCGGCGTAGGGCGCCTGGGCGGACTCTTCGGATAGAATGGGCGTGCCGGGGGTGAGGCTCCCGAGGCGCCCGCTGATAATCCGGTGCGCCTCGCGGTCGGCTTCCGTGACTGGCGATCCGTCCGCCTTGGTCTCCACTTCGCCGAGACTCTTGTAGACCCCCATGATCGCTCGTCCCGCCTCGACGACAATATCCAGGACGGGCTCAATCAGCGTATCGGGTTCGGATTCAGGCATGGGCAGCGACCACCAGTGAGACGATTGAAAGTGAACGGAACGAAACTGCAGGAATACGGGGGGCATTATACCGGTCCCGGCGGGGGGGTGCGGGACTGGCAGGAGATCGACCACGTCCTGCTGGACATGGACGGCACGCTGCTGGACCTCGGCTTTGACACCCGTTTCTGGCTGGAGCAGCTCCCCGGGCGGTACGCGGAGGTGAACGGCCTGTCGCTGGACGAAGCCCTGGCGCGCATCCGGCACCGCATGTCAGCCCTGTCCGGCACCCTCGGCTGGTATTGCATCGACGAGTGGACCCGCGCCCTTGGCGTGGACGTCGCGGCGCTGAAGCGGGAGCACGCCCACGGCATCCGCTACCGGGAAACCGCGGTGGCGTTCCTCGAGGCCCTGGCGGCCAGCGACAAGAAAGTGATGATCGTGACCAATGCCCACCCGGCGACCGTCGAGATCAAGCGCCTCAGGACGGACATCCATCAGTATGTCGACGCCGTGGTGAGCTCCCACGAGTACGGCGCGGCCAAGGAACAGGACGAATTCTGGCATGCCCTGTGCGAGGCCCATGATTTCGACCGGACACGGACGCTGTTCATCGACGACAGCCTCCCGGTCCTGCGCTCGGCCAGGCGCTACGGCGTCGCACACCTCCTGGCGGTCAGCCACCCGGAATCCGGAAGCGGCCCGCGGGATACCGGGGAGTTCGAATCGATCCGGTGGTTCACCGAGATCATGCCGGTGCTGTAAAAAGGCACAACGTCGAATCATCCGGACCCAACGCATCCCGCCGGGGCAGGTCCCGGCGTACATCGGTACAGAACCCATGACTACATTCAAGACCGCCGACCTCTACGACTCCTACGGCGACTTGCTCCAGGTGGCCGAGCCGATATTCCGGCAATTCGGCCGGCGCACGGCCTTTGCCGGGCCGATCGTTGCCGTCAAGGTGTTCGAGGACAACACCCTGGTTCGCGCCAGCCTGGAAACCCCGGGTCGAGGCGCGGTGCTGGTGGTGGATGGCGGCGGATCCACGCGCTGCGCGCTGGTGGGCGACCTGCTGGCCCGGCTCGCCATCGACAACGGCTGGGCGGGGATCATCGTCAACGGCTGCATTCGGGACTCGGCGGAGATCGACGGCATGGACATCGGCATCAGGGCCCTCGCTACGAATCCAGCCAGAAGTGAAAAGCGCGGCGAAGGCCGGGGGGACGTGAAGGTCGGGTTCGCCGGCGTGAGCTTCACCCCGGGGCACCATGTCTACGCGGATGCGGACGGCGTCGTGGTGTCGGAGAAGGACCTCGCCGATGGCACGGAAACCGTGCTGGTATAGGCCGCAGGGCGCGGCGGGCCCGGCCGTCGGGAGTGGAACCCGGCTTACAGCGCGAACAGCCGCCCGGAATGGAACAAGGCGAAGACGTCCATCATCAACGCCACGCTGCAATGGACCAGCACCCCCGGCCAGATCGAGCGGCTTTTCAGGGCGAGCATTCCCAGCACCAGGCCCGCCACGATCGCCCCCAGGGCTTCGGGAAACGGCTTGTGGATGTGAATCAGCGCATAGGGAATCACCATCAGGGTGACGGCGTGCATGCCGAAGCGCGACTCGAGGCGAAACAGTGCAAAGCCCCGGAAAAAGAACTCCACGAACACGAACTGCAGCAGGTATATCCCCTCGTACATCAGCCAGTGGCGCATGTCCGCCGGCTTGTACATCGGGTAGAAGTCGTGGAACGAAGGCGCGGCGGCGGCGACCCACAGCACCGGCGCCATGACCGCCACCAGCAGCCAGTATATACGCCAGTGGGGTCCGCAGTACCCGGTTGCCAGGCCAAGGGCATTGTCGAACGACACCGGGAACAGCCGGTGATACACCAGCGGCAGCAGCACGAACAGCACGGCGCTGGAGCTGGTGAACCAGAGTTGAGCGAGGAACTGAACTTCGTTAATGTCCCGGCCTTCATTCAGCAGGCCGTGGCCGTATGCGCTGAAGAAACTCCGCTGCAGGCCATAGCGGTCGAGCAGCAGCAGGATCACCGCGATAAACACCGGCAGCAGGACGAGACCCCATTGCTCCCGGTTGCGGGGGCGCGGCGGAATATACTGATTGACGAAGTCGCTCACGGCGGTGAAGTCTAGCAGGTCGGGAACCGCTAAAATTCACCTTGCCGAGTGGATCGCCGGGCTGCCGGCCCGAATACGATCACGGCTTCGCAATCACTCTGGACGGTCCGGCATGCAGAAAACGACAACCACATCCGTGGGATCCATGCTGCGGGCCCTGCTGATGCTCGGACCGGGCATGGCGTTCGCCGCGGCGGCGCTTGCCGGAAACGACGATTTTCCGCGGCCGCTGTCGATCGGCAACCAGAGTCCGGTGATGGGGGTTTTCGGTATTCCGCGCGCGCAGGGCACCGCCGTCCCCGGCGCGGGCGTAACCCGTTGGGAAGCGTCCCTGGACCTGACCAGTCATTTCCAGGGCAGCGAAACCTCGGACCGGTCTATCCTTTTCGACGGCGAAACCGCGCGCCTGGCGATCCAGTGGCGCTACGGGATCGACGACAAGTGGAGCGCCGGCGTGGAACTGCCCTGGGTGCACCACGGCCCGGGGTTTCTCGACCAGTTCATCATCGACTGGCACGACTTGTGGGGGTTTCCCCAGGACGGGCGCGGCAATACAGCCAACCACCGGATCAGGTATCGATATGAACGGGGCGGCGAGACACTGCTCGACATCGATTCGTCCACCGGCGGGGTCGGGGATATCGTCCTGTCGGCGCAAAGGCGGTTGTGGCGCGGGGAGAACAATGCGGGCGTGCTGCATGCACAGCTCAAGCTCCCCACCGGAGACCCGGACAACTTGACCGGCAGCGGCGCCGCGGATGCCGCCGTCGGGGTCGAGATGTCCCGGCAGTGGCGGGCCGGTTGGCATTCCATGTTCCGCGCCGGTGCGGGGCACCTCGGCGAAGGCGACGTGCTGCCGGGGCTGCAGCGCGCGTGGGCGGCCTACGGCGGGCTGGACGTCGTCTGGCGGCCGATCCGGGCCCTGTCCTTCCGCGTACAGTACGATGCCCACACCTCGCCCTACGGAAACAGCGGGCTGCGGGAGCTCGACGGCTGGTCCGGCCTGCTCACCACCGGCGGCACTTGGCATGTCAATGACCGGTTCGCACTGGACCTGGCGGTGGTCGAGAACGTGCCGAACGCCAGCCCGGTGCCCGACGTTTCGTTCCATCTGCGCCTGCGCACCACCGGAGCCGGCGGCCGTTGACGCCCCTGGCTCGATACAAGCGGGACCTCGAGCGGCCGGATTTCCACCGGGACCCGGAGCAGACCCGGGTGATCGAGCACCTGCAGGCGCTGCACGACGCACTGGGCACCGGGGAGAAGGAAACCGGGCCGGGGCTGTTGTCCCGGCTCGGATTCGGCAGGACGCAGCCGGCGCCGGTGACGGGCCTGTATATCTGGGGCGGGGTCGGGCGCGGCAAGACCTATCTTGTGGACCTGTTCTTCGACTGCCTGCCCTTCGCGGGCAAGCAGCGCACGCATTTCCACCGCTTCATGCGAAAGGTGCACTACGAGCTCAAGACCCTGCGCCACCGCCAGGACCCCCTGGAAATCGTCGCCGACCGATTCGCCGGGGACACCCGGGTCCTGTGCTTCGACGAGTTCGTGGTCAACGACATCACTGACGCGATGATCCTCGGCGGCCTGCTGGACAAGTTGTTCGCGCGGGGCGTGACGCTGGTGGCGACCTCCAACATCGCCCCGGATGACCTGTACCGGGACGGCCTTCAGCGGGACCGATTCCAGCCGGCCATCGATCTGATCAAGGCCCACACCCGTGTGGTCCACATGCAGGGGGACGTCGACTACCGGCTGCAATTCCTGGAGAACGCTGAAACCTACCTGACGCCGCCGGGTGAGGAGGCCGATCGTTCGCTTTCCCACGACTTCGATCACGTCGCCCCGGAGTCCGGCACGAAAGGCGAGCTGCTGGAAATCGAAGGACGGCAGCTTCGCACACGCCGCCTTGCCGACGGGGTGGTTTGGTTCGACTTCGAAGATATCTGTGACGGACCGCGATCACAAAACGACTATATCGAGCTCGCCGCCTGTTTCCATACCGTGGTGGTGTCCGGCATTCCATGCTTTGACGACGATACCAACGACCGCGCTCGGCGACTGATCAACCTGGTGGACGTGCTCTACGACCGTCATGTCACCCTAATCGTCTCCGCGGAAGCGCCGCCGGACGAGCTGTACCGGGGCAAGCGCCTGGCCATGGAGTTCGAGCGCACCGCGAGCCGCCTGGTGGAGATGCAATCCAGTCAATACCTGTCCCGGTCGCACCTGGCCTGACCACCGCGGCACTTCAACCGGCTGCCGCCGGAAGCGGGACCGGACGCAGCCCGCCTGATCAACCAGCGCCCTTGAATGCATGGTCACTCACCCGAATGGTCGAACAACCCGTCCCAGTGCCGGTCCAGCGTCGCCTTCGCTTCGCCCAGCGGCAGGGCGGACCAGTGGCCGCCGTTCTCCGCGAGGATCGACACACCGTGATGCCGGAACGACGACAGACGCTCCAGTGCCTTGTGGACGTCGAAGTTTACGTCGGTCTTGCAGTGTACCCTGATCCACTCCTCCACGCGCTCGTCGAGATCCCGCTCGGTGAGAGGCCCCTCCGCGCGGAGCAGATGATGATAGGCCAGCACCATTTCCTTGCCGAGCTCCTCCTCGGCGCTGTCCACGATGGTGAACAGCACGCCCCGGTTCGTGACCAGGTTCTTGAAGAACAGGGTATCGGTAACCCGTTTCTGGAACTTCAGCTTCTTGTTCTTATAGTTCAGATACTGCTTGACGGCGAAGCCGCCGAGCGCGAATGAAGCGGACATCACCGCCACGAGGATGGGATAGATGCTCTCGCCTTCCCCAATGTCGATATTCAACTGCCGCGCGTAGTCGGGGCCCATGGTCATGAGAACGATGAGGCCGGCGATGATGCCGAGGCTGGGCAGAACCTTCACCAGCAGTGGTCCGGCTCCCGCGACAGCCGGCACCGCGAACAACAGCTTGTCCCGCCAGGTCATCGAAACTTCGACGTTCGGGAAAAGCAGCTCCAGGTCGTTCTTCGGCACGTTCTTATACAGGTACAGGTAGATTTTCCCGGGCTTGAAGTCGATCTCTTCCATGCGCCACTTCTTCCTGCGGTTCTCGAAGTGCTCCGGGTCCCGGAAGCGCAGGAGCACCGCAACCCGCTCGAGGTTCTCGATTTCGATTTCCCGGGTCCGGATGTAGTTGCGCACCGGGATGGTCTTTCTGCTGCCGCCGCGGTAGTAGAAGGCGTAGTCGCAGTAGTCGTCCAGGTCGACCCTGGTGTCGAGGGGAATGATGGATGCTTCGTGCAGAGCCCGGCCCAGCTCTTCGGTGGTCAGGCGCCTGTAGTTGGCGCTCAGAAGCGTCTCGTCGAACCGCGATTTCAGGGTTTCAGCCATGGCCTCCTTGTCGACTTCCCGGTCCAGGCGAATGGTATCGCGGTCCGGGTTGAACTCGGCGTAAGCGTCCTTGAGGGCGTCCAGCGTGTTCAACGACTGGTGGTGCAGCAGCGCCAGCAGCAGGCGCCCGAAGTCTCGGAAGCCGTCGGCGTCGTCCTGTTCCGCGGCACAGAGCTCGAGGACGTCGCGGCGCCGCAGCGGTATGAACGATTCTGCTTTACTCATGATTTCTGGCGATATCTGGCGGCCGTTACGGTCATGGGGACGCAATTGCGAGGTTTGCCGGGCTTGCGTATATTCGCTTCGATCCGGGGCCGCGCACCCTGGGAACCTCGCCCTGTCCCCTAAAAATAGCAACTTCGCACCGACCATGCAGCTTTCATCGGAAACCGATTCGCCGGCGGGCCCGCCGGCGCGGTCCATGCCGCACCCGCCCCGGATCATTCTTTTCGACTGGCACGCGACCCTGGTGGACACCATGGATGCCATGTACCAGGCCACCAATGACATGCTCGGCATGCTGGGCCGGCTGGGGCTTCTGGACCGGCTGGTGCCGCCCGAGCGGAGCAAGACCGTCGCGGACCGCCGCCTTGTGGACTATGTGCGCCGGCACGGCGCCCTGCACCCGAAGATCGTGGCGGAGAAGAAAGTATCGAGAACCGATCTGCTGGAAGTGCTGTTCGGGCGGGACGAGGAAGCCAAGGAAATCGCCCATCGAGCTTTCAGCCGCTGCTACGGCCAGCACTATGGCGACGTCACGCCCTTCGAGCCCGGGATCCGTGAGGTGCTGTCACAGATCCGCAAGTCCGGCATCCGGATCGGTATCCTGAGCAACCGTGCGCGTGAGTTCCTGGAGCACGAGCTGGAGTTCGTCGAAGCCGGCACCTGGTTCCGGCTGTTCGATGCGGTGGTGGCCGGCGACGACACGCCGCGGCTCAAGCCCGCGCCGGACCCCGTGTTCCAGGCCCTGGAGGACATGAAGGCACCCAGCGGGCCGGACGTCTGGTACGTCGGGGACAGCACCACGGATGTCATTGCCGCCAAGGCCGCCGGCATCACGAGCATATTCTTCAACGGCGCGGGCTGGCGGCGGAGCTGGATTCAGAACATTTTTCCCGGCACCGATGAGTTCCCCGACCAGCCGGACTACGTGGTGGACAACTTCGCAGAGCTGCTGGCTCTGATCCGCCACAGCATGGAGCAGGACGCGGCGGCCGCGCGGCATCACTTTATTCCCTATGTAAGGACACTCGAGCCCCTGCCCGACCCCGTTGCCATCCTGTTCGACTGGCACGCGACCCTGGCCGACACCCTGGATGCGATGTACAGGGCCGTCGACGAGACGCTGCCCCGGCTGAAGGAAATGGGCCTCGCCCACCGCCTGGTGGAGCCGGAACACAGCAAGAACGACAATGACGCGCGGCTGGTGCGCTACGTGCGCGACCACTACCGATTGCATCCGAAGATCAAGGCGGCTCGCAAGATCTCCCGCACGGACATTTTCGAGGTGCTGTTCGGCGCCGACGAGGAAGCCAAGCGGATCGCCCACGAGCACTTCAACGAGTGCTATCGCAACCACTACGGTCATGTCACGCCGTTCGAGCCCGGGGTTCGGAACATGCTGGAATCCCTGCGCGGCCGGGGCATCCGGATCGGGGTGCTGAGCAACCGGGACCGGGAGTTCCTGGACACAGAAATCACCAAGATCGAAAGCGGGGGATGGGCCGGCCTGTTCGACACCGTGGTGGGGGGTGATGACACCGTCCGCCGCAAGCCCGCGCCGGATCCGATCCTGAAAGCACTGGATAATCTCGGCGTGCCGCCCGACCTCCATGCCTGGTACGTCGGCGACAGCACCACGGACACCATCTCCGCCCGGCAGGCCGGGGTAACCAGCGTCTTCTACAACGGCGCCCAGTGGAGCAATGCGTGGCTGAACCGGATCTTCCCCGGCACCCCCCGGCATCCGTATCGTCCCCACGCCGTGGTGGATGACTTCGATGTGTTCCTGCACCTGGTTTCGTTGAGCCTTGGGAAGGCCTGACGCCGGCGCACCGAAAAGCGCATAAACGTCCGCATCCCGACTCACATCCGTTTCAGATACCCCACTCCGCCCAACGACTTCATGTGCCGGCGTACGAAGGCGGCGCGTTTCAGGAGGCCGGCGCTCGGGGAGTCGGGATTCAGCCCGACGGGGTCGGGCAGCACCGAAGCGAGCAGGGACATCTCCCGCCGGGTGAGCTCCCCCGGCACCTTGCCGAAATACTCGCGGCTGGCCACGGCCACGCCGTAGAAGCCGTCGCCGAACTGCGCGATATTCAGGTATACCTCGAGGATACGGTGCTTCGGCCACAGCGCTTCCAGCAGCACGGTGAAGTACGCTTCCAGGCCTTTGCGGAGAAAGTTACGCCCCGACCACAGAAACAGGTTTTTGGCGACCTGCTGGCTGATGGTGCTGGCACCGCGCATGCGGCCGCCCTCGATCGCGGTCTGCAGCGCATCCTGGATTTCCACGAAGTCGAAGCCGTGGTGCGAGGGGAACCGCTGGTCCTCGGCGGCGACGACGGCCAGGGCAAGCTCCGGAGGCAGACTGCGCCAGTCCGTCCATTCGCTTGCGGCGCTCCGGCCCTGGATCTGCGCGGCGATCATGAAAGCCGTGGTAGGCGGGTCGATCCAACGAAGCAGCAGGACGACCAGCACCGTGATGCCGAGCCAGGCCAGCGCCAGCCGGGCCACCCAGCTCCGGATCCGCCGGCGAATGGAACGGGGCCGTCCGCGCTTCCCGCGTCGGCCGGACCGGGACCAAGCAAAGTAACTGTTGCTCAAACCGTTTCAGGGACCGCTCGGCATGCCGCTGCATGATTGCGAACGGCGATTGAACGATCAAGCGCGCAATGGTTCAAGAGCGGGGACGGCGCTGAGAGGCAGACGCGCGTGCGGGGCCGGCACCCCGGTACGGGACCTTTTCGGTCGCCGGGCCCGGCCTACATCGGCGGCCTGACTCCCTCGAACAGGAACAGGTGCTCCTGGACACCGTTCTGCATCAGATACAGCTTGTCGATGCGGAAACCCGGCATGCGCTGCTCGAGCTGCTTGGGGGCGTAGTGGGGACCCTCCTTGTCGAGCGGCCCGTAGCGGAACTGCAACCGGTTCTCCTCGACGATGTTGATCGCCGCCGGGTAGGTGGGGATATAGCGCTGCTGCGACACCATGGCATACAACAGGCCGCCCGGGCGCATTACTTTGCTGATCCGGTGCATCAGGTAGTCGACGGCCTCCAGCGAGAGGTAGTCCAGGATATTCCAGAACAGCAGCACATCGATGGCCTCCGGGCAGTATGCAAGCACCTCATCGATGTCCGCCGGGGTCAGGTCGCTTTTCAATACCACTTCCGAACGCAGGTTCTTGCAGCTGGTATCAATAAAGACCCTCGCCCCGGCCTGCGAAAACAGCATGCAGTTATCCGTGGTGGATGTTCCGAGGTCGACGAGGTTGCATCCCGGCTCGTCGTGAACCATGCTGCAGATCATCGGGAGTATGCCCGAGGTCAGTTCCTCGTCGTAGTCGCTGATCTTCTGGGGAAGAGTCATGGAGCTATGCGGTTGATACGGCCGGACAGTCTGAAACATCGTTCAAATTTCGCCGTTTTATGGAATGAGTTGTTCGTTGGCCGCTTCTATACGCGCGGTCCCTGCACCGGCGACCAGCCGCGACCCGGCCGGCGCCCCCTGTTCAACATCGGGCTCGCGCATCTCCACGGAACCCTTGAATTTGCAGCCTTCATCAATCTCGATCTGCGGCGAGACGACATCGCCTGTTACCGTACCGGAGCTCCTGATCGCGACGCGCTCCGAAGCGGTCAGATTCCCGGTAACCCTGCCCTCGATCTCGACCACCCGGGCGGTCATGTTGGCACTCACGTCGGCGTCGGGCCCGACATGAATCCTGCAGTCCGGGAGAAATACCGATCCGCAGACATCGCCGGCAATGAAAAGGTCCTCCCGGCCCTTGATCTCGCCGACTATACGAAGCCCCCCGGCGACTCCGCCGCTTGTTTCGTCCGGAACCGACCCCGGGAAGCCGACCACGGATCCGTACATCACCGGCGCGGCGGTTCCCGGTACGAGTGCTGAAGGTTTATTCGTCCACATGCATAATCCCCTCTGAAGGGGCTTGGCGCGTAGTAAACAGGTCCGAAAAAGTTAAATCAACCACAACTGTATAATAGACGACGAACGTTAAGATGGACAGGACAAGCTCGCAAATATGTGTTTTGTCAAGATTTTTCGCTCAACCGCAGCCGGACGTCGTTGACGCGGGCCGCCGTCGTTGTTTCAGGGCGGCGCCGTGCTGACCTACGACGCCGCAGAAGCGGTCCGCCACCTGCGTTCCCGGGACCGGGAGCTGGCCCGGTTGATCAAGCGGGTCGGTGCGTTCGAGCTGCGGGGGCATTCGTACCCAACCCCGTTTCATGCGCTGTTCTCGGCCATCATCTCCCAGCAGCTCTCCGGCAAAGCGGCACACAGCATTTATCAACGAACGCGAACGCTGTTCCCGCGCGGTCGGATCACGGTCCCCGCGGTGCTCGGCGCGCGCCCCGATGCACTTCGCGAGGCGGGACTGTCCCGCGCCAAGATCGCCGCCGTGCACGATCTTGCCGCCAAGTACGCGGACGGCATGCTGCCGGACGCCCGCCGTATGCGGGCGCTGTCGGACGACGAAATCGTCGACGCGCTCACCGGGGTCCGGGGCGTCGGGCGCTGGACCGTGGAGATGTTGTTGATCTTTCATCTCGGCCGTCCGGACGTGCTGCCGGTCGGCGACCTGGGCGTGCGCAAGGGTTTCCGGAACACTTACCGGCGACGCGAGCTGCCGACGGAGAAGCAGCTCACGGCCCACGGCGAACGCTGGCGTCCTTATCGCTCCGTCGCCGCCTGGTACATGTGGCGCGCCGCCGATCTGGAAGCCCCCCGATCCTGAATGCCGTGTGGGTCGGGCTTGATGCCCGACATGTCAGCTTTAATGGCCGACCCACACAAGCACGACCCACAACGGCTCTTAAAAGCGAAAGTGCCGGCCGTGGCCGCCGCCGTGGGGGAGCAGCTTGTCGGCGATATCCTGCTGCTCCGGCGTCAGGTCCCCGTACAGGGCCTTGGTGGCGGCTGCGAGGTTCCGGAATATCTCGAAGCGCTGCTCCATCGCCGCGAGCCCACGGTCGATGCGTTCATCCAGCGCCGGGCGCTCCCGGTTCCTCATGGACCCGCGCCTTTCACGGTGAGCCTCCCGCATGCCGGCGCGGGCGGTCTCGGTCTCCCGGACCACTGCAGCGAACGCTTCCCAGGCCTCTTCCTGGTCGTCCGCGATCTTCAGCTCGGTTTTCAGGAACGCGAGCTTGCCTTCGACATGCCGGCCCGGCATGAGCCAGGATTTGCCGGCCATGTGGCCGCCGTGCTTCGCCCCGCAATGGCCGTGGTTTGTGCCGCCGGACTTGGCGGCGGCAACGCCGAGACCGCCGACTCCCAGCAGCGCCACCGTCACGATCGCGGATTTGATCCAGTTCTTCCTGTTGCCAGTCATCGATGCATACCTCTGTGAGTGAATGTCGACGAGTATTAGAGCGCCCGGCCGTCACCGGACTGTGTCGAATGCGGATCACTTTGAAACGAAGCGTGTCACAATCCCGCCCTGTTACATTGCGTTACCTTTTCCCCGGGCCGCCGGCGCCGGGGCGATGATTCAATACGCGCCATGAACGAACAGGACCATATCGTCATCGTCGACGACGACGCCGAGATCCGCTCCCTGCTGGAGGACTACCTGCGGCGAAACGGCTATGAGGCATCCTCGGCAAGCGGCGGTCGCGAGCTGACGCGGGTTCTCGAACGGCGCCGCGCCGACCTCATCGTGCTGGATGTGATGATGCCGGGGGAGGACGGATTCGACGTCTGCCGCCGGCTGCGGGCGGAGTCCAGCATCCCCATCATCATGCTGACGGCGCGCGGCGAGGATACCGACAAAATCGTCGGCCTGGAGCTGGGCGCGGACGACTACCTCGCCAAGCCGTTCAATCCCCGCGAGCTGCTGGCGCGCATCAAGGGCGTGCTGCGCCGTGCGCGGAGTCTGCCCGGGGAGACGGCCGGCGCGCCGGAGCAGGGCTGTCTCGAGTTCTCCGGCTGGGCGCTGAACACCCTCAGCCGCAACCTGGTTTCGCCGGACCGGGTGACGGTGCCGCTGAGCGGGGCCGAGTATCAATTGCTGGAGGCGTTCCTGAGGCATCCCAACCGCGTTCTGTCCCGCGACCATCTGCTCAACCTGAGCCGGGGGCGGGAAGCCGTGGCATTCGACCGCAGTATCGATATGCAGGTAAGCCGATTGCGCAGGCGGCTCAGAGACCACGACTCCTCGCTGATCCAGACCGTGCGCGGCCAGGGCTACCTGCTGGCATCCGAGGTCCGGCGGACCGGGTCATGACGCTCTGGCCCAGGTCGCTGTCGGGCAGGTTGATCATCATCCTGCTGGCGGGCCTGATCCTGGCGCAGGCGGTAAGCATGGTGCTGTACTTCCAGGACCGCGGCCACGCGATATTCCGATTGGGCAGCATGCAGCTGTCGGACCGGGTGGCCAGCGTGGTACGGCGAATGGAGGCCATGGAACCCGGGCAGTGGCGGCGCGTGGCTGCGGAGAGCTCCAGCCGGCATTTCCATGTGACGCTGCACGACACCTTCGAACCCCTCGATCTGGACCGCCGGCGCTACCGCCGTTTCGCCGGATTCGTCAGCCGCCGGCTCCAGCGCGAGCTGGGCGCGGAGCGTGCGGTGGACGCCGTGGTCTCGAACACGCCGCCGGCCTCCTCGACGCAATTACCGGAACCGGGGGACTCCTCTTTTGCACGCCACCAGCCGCTGTACTTCGTGGCGCGGGTGGAATTGCCCGGCGGCGCGGCGGACTTCCTGTTCCACCTTCCCCGGGATACGTCCTCCGGACCCGGGCGGCTGCTGTGGGCACTGGGTATTCTGCTCATATCGGTGGTACTGCTGGTGCTGTTCGCGGTGAGGCAGACCACGCGCCCCCTGTCCATGCTGTCGGACGCCGCGACGCGCCTGGGCGAGGACATCAACGAGCCCCCGCTCCCGGAAACCGGCCCTAGGGAGGTCGGCAATGCCGCCCGGGCGTTCAACCGTATGCAGCGCAAGATCCAGGACTATCTCCGCCAGCGCAGCGGCCTGCTGGCGGCGGTTTCCCACGACCTCAAGACGCCGATCACGCGGCTGCGGATCCGCGCCGAGATGCTGGAGGACGAACTGCTCAAGGAAAAGATCGAAACGGATCTCAAGGACATGGAATCGATGGTCAACGAGGCCCTGGACTTCGTTCGCGGGGCGGACCAGTACGAACCCAGCTCCCCCATCGACCTCGCGGCGCTTATCGAGAGCCTGCAGGACGACTTCGACGACTCCGGCCGCCGCATCCATTGCGACTTGGCCGACCTGCCGCCCTGCACCGGGCGGCCGCTGGCCCTGAAACGCTGCCTGTCCAACCTCATCGAGAACGCCTTGAAGTACGGGGACCGGCTCTGGATCACGATGACCCGTGAGTCGGACCGCCGGGTGATCCGGTTCCGGGATGACGGACCGGGGCTGCCGGAAGAGCTTCTGGAGCGGGTATTCGAACCGTTTTTCAGGGCGGAACCGTCGCGCAGCCGGCAGACGGGTGGAAGCGGCCTGGGCCTGGCCATCGCCCGCGGCATCGCGCGGGCTCACGGCGGCGACGTAACACTGGCCAACGCAGCCGAAGGCGGGCTGGTGGTGACTCTGACACTGCCGGATCCCCATGCCGGCGACCGGGGCCGTCACCAGGCCGCGGCCCGGGACGGGGGCAACGGTTGATTGGGATCAACCGCCCGCGGCGCCGTGCACAGACCGCCCGGGCATATTCTGCTATTCTCATCCTCGACACCCTTTACTGATTGCGATTTCCAACGCGAAAGTCGATGTGGATGGAACACCTGACGAAGGTCGTGCCTTCGCTATATTCGATCACCTGAGCGAACCCGTAGTCGTTACGGATGCCGGTTTCCAAGGCCCCGGTCCAAGGATCATCTACCTCAATGATGCCTTTGCGGCCGCCTTCGACCATCGCCCCACAGAGCTCTTCCATCAGCCGCTTACCACCGTACATCCGGACGCCGCCGCCGACGACGAGCTCGCCGCCATCGAGACCTGCTGCCGGGAACGGCGGACCTACAGGAATACGGGCACCCTGTACGCGAAGGACGGCAACGTCGCCTCGGTGTCCTGGCATATCGCGCCGGTGTTCCGGGACGACCGCCTGGCCCATCTCGTTTGTCTGGTTTCCGAGGTGTCCGAGTCCCCGGAATTCGTCCGCGCCCTGAGGACCAGCGAGAAGCGATACCGTAATCTATTCGAGCATGGCCGGGTCGGCAAGGCGGTCATCGCACCGGACGGCCGCTTCCTCAAGGTCAACCAGAGCTACTGCGACCTCGTGGGCTACGGCAAGGAGGAGCTGCTGGGGGTCCATTCCTCCATCATTATCCAGGATGGGGACCGGGACGGTGTTTTCGCCCGGCTGCGCGCCATCTGCGAGGGACGGGCGCAGGGGTATCAGCATGAGCGGGAGTATCGCCACCGGGACGGCCACATCGTCACGGTGCTGGTGGACGTAATGCCCGAGAAGGACGAGCAGGGCGCTGCCCAGGCGGTGGTCGTTCAGGCGCAGGACATCTCGGAGCTCAAAACCACCGAAGCGGCGCTGCGCGAAAGCGAGAACCAGCTCAAGGCAATCTTCGACCATTCACCGGCGGAAATTTATCTAAAGGACGCCGAAGGCCGCTACGTCAGGGTCAGCCGGCAGTTCGAAGTGATGTTCGGTGTTCGCAACGAGGACGTGCGCGGCAAGCTGCCCCATGACGTGCATTACAAGGAGCTGGCGGACCGGACCCATGCACACGACCAGGAGGTGCTGACCACCGGCCGGGACGTCGCGCGCGAGGAATACGTCTATCTCAAGAATCCGCCCGATGATTTTCCCCACATCCTGAACACGCTGAAGTTTCCGATCCGCGATCAGGACGAGGTGGTCGGCCTGGGGGCCATCGTCACGGATATCACCGAAACCAAGCACGCCGAGAACGCCCTGCGTGAAAGCGAGGGTCGGCTGCGTGACTTCGCGGAGATCGCCGCCGACTGGTTCTGGGAGACGGACGAGAATCTGGTGATCACCTACGTTTCCGACGTGCACCGCCAGATCACTGGCATTCCGGATGAGCAGATCGTCGGCCGCACCCGGGAGCAGCTGTTCCGGGACGGTATCTACAATGCCATGAACCCGGCCGTTCATCTGCGCACGATGCGCAACTACTGGGACAGCATGGTGGAGTACTCGGTCACCCGGGAGGACGGCCGCGAGGTGATCATTCACGACCGCGCTTCACCATTCTTCGACCAGCACGGAAATTTTCACGGCTACCGGGGCGTGGGGCGTGATATCACCGAGCAGCGTCGGCTCACCGAGCGCATCGCGTACCAGGCAACGCGTGATTCCCTCACCGGCACGGTGAACCGACGCGAATTCGAACGCTGCCTGGACGAGGCCGTGGAGGATGCCCGCTCCCACCGGGCCGAGCATGTTCTGTGCTTCGTGGATCTGGACAAGTTCAAGCTTCTCAACGACACACTCGGGCATGCCGCCGGGGACCATCTCCTTAAACTGATCGTCGAAAAAGTACAGAACGAAATTTCCCGGGACGACCTGCTCGGCCGCATCGGCGGCGACGAGTTCGGAATCCTGCTCCGGAATACACGCATCGAGCGCGCCAGGGAGATCGCGATGAGGATTTCGGCAGGCATCCGCGCACACGATTTCAAGTGGGAGGAGCGGCGTTTCAGCGTCGGAATGAGCGTCGGGCTGGCGCCGGTCAACAGGCAGACCAAATCCAGTTCCGAGCTGCTGGCGCGCGCCGACTCGGCGTGTTACCGGGCCAAGGGCAGCGGCGGGGTCTGGGTCAGCGACGAGACGGAAGCGGCAAGGCTGCGGACATACACGGATATTCTCCGTTCCCTGGCCAGCGGGCCGGTGGACCTTTCGGGCAATTTTCAGCTCGTCGGCCAGCCCATCCGCTCACTCTCGGAGCCCGGCCGCGACCCGCACTGGCATGAGATCCTGCTGCGGGTCGTGGGGGACGACGGGCACTACTATCGCCCCTTCGAGTTCATACGACTGGCGGAACAGCACGGCAAGATGTCCACCATCGATCAATGGGTGATGGAAACGGCGATCGCCTCCCACGCTTCCCTGGTGCGGCGCGTTCCGGACGCGGTGATGTCCATCAATCTTTCCGGGACCTCCGTCAAGAACGACAACCGCCCGGACGTCGTGGACAGGCTGGTCCGGGAATATGACCTGAGTCCGGAAAACCTGTGCTTCGAGATCGGCGAGCGTGCCGCCATGGCGGACGTCGGCGCCACGGCGGAGCTGGTGACATCCCTGGCGAAGCAGGGCTACCGCGTTGCCCTGGACGAATTCGGAAGCGGCCCGGCATCGTTCTCCTGCCTCAAGCGCCTGCCCGTTCACTACATCAAGATATATGGCGAGCTGATCCGTGAGCTCGGCAACAACCAACCGGATATCGCCATTGTCGAGTCCATAAACAAGCTCGCCCGGAAGCTGGGTATAACGGCGATTGCCGTGCAGGTGGAGTCGACCGACGCGGCCACCACCCTGAAGCGCATCGGCGTCGACCTGGCCCAGGGGGACGCCCTGGCCAGCACCCTGCCCCTTGAGGAACTGGTGGGCGAAGCGCCCCGACGGTCCCGGGCCTGATCCGGAAGCGGCGGCGGTGCCCTGCGGGCACCGTTGTGAACCGCGAGCGGCGCGGCCGAAATGCGAGAAGGCGGCTCACGCCCCCCGCTTGCGCAGCCTGTAGTGCAGCCAACCGATCTGGCCACGGCGGGCCCGGTCCACCCACAGGTCGTACAGTTCCAGGGTATCGTCGTACACGTTTCCGGGCACCTTCTCCTTGAGCTCCGACTCGCGCGCCAGAAGTATCTCCCGCGCTTCGTCGTAGGAACGCGCGACGTTGTCCGACCAGTCGTCCAGACGCAGCACCTCGAAGCCCGCCTCGGGAATGGCGCCCGCATACTGCTCCCGGGTCCAGACCACCTCCGTGGGGATACGGGAGTACAGTCGACGGCGCACGTCGGGCTCGATGTCATCGGTGACGACCAGGTCCGACAGCACCGCGATCCCACCGGGCTTCAGCACCCGGAAGGCTTCCCCAAGAACGCGAGCCTTGGCGGGTGAATGCACCAGGGCTTCCTGGCACCACCACAGATCCAGGCTGTCGTCCTCGCCGTCCAGCTCGTGGAAATCACCCCAGCCGAACGTCACCAGGTGGTCCAGGCCCGCGGCCTCGGTCAACTGCCGGCCCAGCTCGAGCTGCCTCTCGTCGATATTGGTGGCGTGAACGCAGCAGCCGTACTGGGTGGCGAGATGGCGCGCGGCCTGGCCCGCCCCGCAGGCGACCTCGAGCACCCTGCTCCCGGCGTCGATGGGCAGCTCCCACGCCATCCGGGCGGTGGCGCGCATCATGGCCTGCTGCCTGGTATCGCGCTCCCCTTCGTAAAGTCCCATGTGCAGGTGCTCGCCCCAGGCGATTTCCTGCCACTTCTTGTCCGCGCCCATCCGGTCCTCCGCGTTGCTCGTGCGCGGAAAACATTATCGCACGCCGGCCCGGCGTGAACGGCACCCGCTGGACCTTCAAGGTGGCTCAGTTTGAAAACACGCGCATGTGTGGGTCAGAGCCGGGGGGACATCGCCCAGGGCTGTCGAAAACAGGGAGGTTTGAGCCAGAGCGTACAGGGATGTATTCCATCCTTCGGTCCGCTCCCGCCTACTGCTCCTGGTAGATCTCCGCGCCCGCCTCCCTGAACTCGCGGCTTTTCTCCTCCATGCCTTTTTCCAGGGCGCGGTTGACGTCCGTGATGCCTTGTCGCTTGGCGTACTCGCGAACGTCCTGAGTGATCTTCATGGAACAGAAGTTCGGGCCGCACATGGAACAGAAATGCGCAACCTTGTGCGCCTCCTTCGGCAGCGTCTCGTCGTGAAACTCCTGCGCTTTCTGCGGGTCCAGACCCAGGTTGAACTGATCCTGCCAGCGAAATTCGAACCGCGCCTTGGACAGGGCGTTGTCGCGAAGCTGGGCGCCGGGATGGCCCTTCGCCAGGTCCGCGGCGTGAGCGGCGATCTTGTAGGTAACTATACCGTCGCGCACGTCCTGCTTGTTGGGAAGACCGAGGTGCTCCTTGGGCGTGACATAGCAGAGCATCGCCGTGCCATACCAGCCGATGTTCGTAGCGCCGATGGCGCTGGTAATATGGTCGTAGCCCGGCGCGATATCCGTGACCAGGGGTCCAAGGGTATAGAACGGCGCCTCGAAGCAGTCCACGAGCTCCTTGTCCACGTTCTGCTTCACCCGCTGCAGGGGTACATGGCCCGGCCCCTCGATCATGACCTGGCAGCCGTGCTCCCAGGCCGTGCGGGTCAATTCGCCGAGCGTGCGCAGCTCGGCGAACTGCGCCTCGTCGTTGGCGTCCGCGATGGAACCGGGACGCAGGCCATCCCCCAGGGAGAAGGACACGTCATACGCCGCCATGATCCCGCAGATGTCCTCGAAATGCGTGTAAAGGAAACTTTCCTCGTGATGGGCCAGACACCACTTGGCCATGATGGAGCCGCCCCGCGAAACGATGCCGGTCAGCCGGCGCGCTGTCAGCGGCACATAGGCCAGCCGCACCCCGGCGTGGATGGTGAAGTAGTCCACGCCTTGCTCGGCCTGCTCGATAAGCGTATCCCGGAACAGCTCCCAACTCAGCTCTTCCGCCTTGCCATCCACCTTCTCCAGCGCCTGGTAAATAGGAACCGTGCCGATGGGCACCGGCGAGTTTCGCAGGATCCATTCGCGGGTTTCGTGAATATTCTTCCCGGTGGACAGGTCCATCAAGGTGTCGCCGCCCCAACGGGTCGACCACACCATTTTCTCCACCTCTTCCTCGATGGACGACGTCACCGCGGAATTGCCGATGTTGGTGTTGACCTTCACCCGGAAGTTGCGGCCGATGATCATCGGCTCGAGCTCCGGGTGATTGACGTTGGCCGGAATGATGGCGCGGCCCCGCGCCACCTCGTCACGCACGAATTCCGGCGTGACTTCGTCCGGCAGCGTTGCCCCCCAGGCCTCCCCCGGATGATGCCGGAGCAGGGCCCGGTAACGCGGATCCTTCCGGAGCTCCTGGAGCCTGTTGTTCTCCCGGATGGCGACGAACTCCATCTCCGGCGTCACGATGCCGCTGCGCGCATAGTGCAGCTGGGTGACGACGCGACCCGCCCTGGCCCGGCGCGGCGTGCGCAGGTGCCCGAAGCGCAGGTGGTCCAGTTTCTCATCGCGCTGGCGCCGGCGCCCATACTCAGAGCTCGGGGCGTCCAGCGGCTCGGTGTCGCCCCGCGCGTCGATCCAGCCGTCGCGGATGCTCGGCAGGCCCTCGGTCAGGTCGATCACCGCGTCAGGGTCGGTATACGGACCCGAGGTGTCGTATACCGGGATGGGCGGGTTTTCCTCGATGCCGTTGCCGGCATGGGTGGGCGACTGCGCCACCTCGCGCATCGGGACCCGGATATCGGGCGCGGTTCCCGGAATGTAAACCTTGGTGGAAGCGGGCAGCGGGCGGGTTGCTTCATCGGACAGGCCCGACGCCCTCAAACGTTCTGCGGGATTGGTGCTCATGGTCTATCTGTGCCAGTCAACGGGTGCATGAATTTCCGGACAACGCCTGGAGCCGCCGGGGGTATGGTTTATCCGGGTATCCCTTGAACAGTTTCAGGGATCATCGGATCATAGCGTATTCAACCGGACCTGCGGCGCGCCTTCACGGCGGCGGGCTTGCGCCGGATTCTTCAACCCCTTAGTCTTAAGTCTTGGCCAACCCGAAAACCCGTTCGAGCAAGTATTGACATCGATGGATACCGAAACCGCAAGATTCAACATGATCGAGCAGCAGATCAGGCCCTGGGACGTTCTCGACCCGCGGATCCTGAACGCCCTGCACGATGTGCACCGTGAAGACTACGTTCCCCCGTCCTACCGCGATCTGGCTTTCGCCGACATGCATATCCCCCTGGATCACGGCCAGGTAATGATGCAGCCCAAACAGGAGGCGCGGCTTCTGCAGGCTCTGACGCTGCAGCCCGGGGATCGGGTTCTGGAGATCGGGACCGGTAGCGGCCACGTGACCGCGCTGCTAGCGCACCTCGCGGGCCGGGTCGAGACCGTGGACATTTTCCCGGACTTCCTCGAGGCCGCGAAGACCAGGCTCTCGGCGAACGGCGTGACCAATGTCACGTTTCACGAAGGCGACGGCGCCCGGGGCTGGGACGATACACAAGGACAAGGCTATGACGCGATTTTCCTGACAGGCTCGGTAACCGAGCTGCCGGACCGGTACCGGGAACTGCTCGCGGAAGGCGGACGCCTCGCCGCAATCGTGGGCCGGAGCCCGATCATGGAGGCGCTGCTGGTGGAACGCCTGGCGGGGGATCAGTACCGGACGGTCTCGTTGTTCGACACCAGCCTGCCGCCGCTGATTCACGGCGAAGCGGAGCCTGCATTCATTTTCTGAACCCGGGGGCACACTGCATCGCCGGCGCAATTTCCAATCCAGCGATCACTACGAGTGGATCATGATCAAACCGTTAACAAGGACCGCCATTCCGGCGCTGATGTTGTTGTGGGGTGCCGAGGCCTCCGCGGAAGACCTCGTCGAGATATACAACGCCGCTGTCAACAACGACCCCGTGTACCAGTCACAGGCGCTGACGCTCAAGGCCGAGCAGGAAGGACCTGCTTCGACCCGCGCTGACCTCCTGCCGAATGTCCGGCTTTTCGCGGCCCGTGCGCGCAACGATGAACAGGTCACCGGAGCCGGAGCCACCGGCGGCCAGGGTAGTGCCGCCTACAACTCCAACGAGTACGGGGTGAGCGTCACCCAGACGCTTTACAACAAGGACCGGTTCATCGCCTACGAGCAGTCCAAGCTGCAGGCGGAGGCCGCAGCTGCACAGTTTCGCCGGGCCCAGCAGGACCTCATTCTCCGGGTGGTGGAACGTTATCTCGGGGTCCTGTCGGCGCAGGACAACCTCGAGCTTGCCGTCGCTGAGCAGCGCGCGATCCAGCGGCAACTGGAGCTGGCGCGCAGCCGGCTGGAAGTGGGCCTGGGCACCTCCACCGATCTCCATGACGCCAGGGCGCGCTTCGAGCTGGCCCAAGCCCAGGAAATCAGGGCCCAGCAGGCGCTGGAGGACGCGTACCAGGCACTCGAAGAATTGATCGGGCGCCGCGTGGAAAAGCTCAATGGCCTGCGGGAGGACAGCCCCCTCACGCCACCGACACCCACCGACCCCGATACCTGGGTGGAGCGCTCGAAGGAGAACAACCTTGAATTGATCGCGGCCAGCCTGAACGAGGAAATCAGCAAGCGGGAGGTCACCCGGCAGAAAGCGCGGCGAATGCCCAGCCTCGATCTGGTGGTCAGCCACAACGTGTCGGACGCAAGCGGAAGCATCCGCGGGGGCGATGTCGACCGGACAGCTACGGCCGCCCGGCTGCAGCTCGAGCTTCCGATTTACCAGGGCGGCGGCATATCGGCGGACGGGCGCGCCGCTTCCTATCGATTCCAGGCGGCGGAGCAGCGGACCGAATCGGCCCTGCGCGCCGCCACCCGCAACGCGAGCTCGGCCTACCTGGAAGTCGCCACATCCGTGCGCGAGGCCAACGCCCTGGACCAGGCGGTGCTGGCGAGTGAAAAAGCCCTGGAAAGCCGAAAGGAAGGATTCGAAGCGGGACTGAATACCAATCTCGACGTGCTGGATGCCCAGCGGGATCTTTTCCAGGCCAGACGTGACTACCTGAACGCACGCTACCGCTACATCACCAACAACCTCGAGCTCTTCAGCGTCGCCGGAGAGTTGGACGTCGAAGACGTCGAAACCGTCAACGACTGGCTGGAATGACGAACCGTACCAGCACGGACAGCCCGGAACAGGCCGAGGCGGTGTTCTACGATGCCTTCGAGAGCGGCGACCTGGATGCCATGGCGGAAATCTGGGCGCAGTCCGACGCCATCGTGTGCGTGCACCCGCACGGCCCGCAGCTCGTGGGGTACGACAGGGTCATGCAGAGCTGGCAGAACATCCTTGACCACGACACAGCCTTCCGCGTTTCAGTAGAGCTCGTCAATCAATACGACAACGGGGACGTGGCCGTCAGGTTCGTCAACGAGACCCTCATCAACGAGAACAGCAGCGCAGCACCGGTTACCGTGCTCGCCACCAACGCCTATCGGAGAACGGAATCGGGGTGGCGCATCGTTCTCCACCATGCGTCTCCGGCCCCGCAGCCGAAAGGTTCAACCGTGGAGGATGACACTGATATCCCGGAAACGAGCGTCACCCTGCACTAGTGCCCTGTCCCGCGGTAATTGGTCCGGTTTAACGACCTCCCACCGATCGGACCGGTGCCGGCGACGGCCCCCCAGGGCCGCTGTGAGGAGCGGCACAGGGAAGTGGCGTTTGCGGACCGAAGGATGGAATACATCCGTGTACGCTCTCGCTCAAACGTCCCTGTTTTCGAGAGCCCTGGGGGACCGTCCCCGGCACCGGTCTTTGCCTTGTCACAAGCTTTCGAACCAGGCGGGCCGCGGGAGCACTCCCGCCGCAGATCCAAAGCCCCGCCTCGATCAGTGGGCGACGCCCAGCTTTTCCAGCACGGCCAGGGTTTTCGCCAGCGCGCCCCGGTTCTCCCGCACCATCTCCCGCCCCCTTTCCCCGGCCGCGAACCGCAGGTTGGCATCGCTCAGGTAGCGGTCCACCACCCGGATCAGCTCCGGCACATCGGAGACCTGGACGCCGGCTCCCCGCTCGACGGCCATTTCGCTGATCTGAAGGAAGTTGCGCATATGGGGACCGAACAGCACCGGCAGGCCCAGAGCGCAGGGCTCCAGAATGTTGTGCCCGCCGGAGCGCACCAAGCTGCCGCCCACGAACGCGATATCGGAAGCCGCGTACATCAGGCTGAGCTCGCCCATGGTGTCACCAAGATACACGCGCGTGGCGGGATCAACGGGTCCGGCGCCGTCGCTGCGGCGCACGAAACGCAGGTTGCGGCGCCGGCAGAGCTTGGCCACCGCCGGGAAGCGCTCCGGATGCCGCGGCACCAGCACCAGCAGGAGGTCCGGATGCGCGTCGCAGAGCCGTTCAAAGGCATCGAGTATCTGTTCATCCTCTTCCTCGTGGGTGCTGCCCGCGATCCAGACGGGCCGCGCCTGTCCCCACTCCCGGCGCAGAACCTGTGCGACCTCGCTCAGGCTGGCCGGCAGTTCTACCTCGAACTTGATGCTCCCGGTGACATGCACCGTCTCCGGATTGGCCCCCAACCCGAGAAGGCGCCGGGCATCCGGCTCCGCCTGGACCGCGAACAGATCCACCTGGCGCAGCACTGAGGCCATGAACCGGCCAACGCGCTGGTAGCGCTGATACGACTGCTGGGACAGGCGCAGGTTGGCGAATGCCACCTTGATGCCGCGCTCGTGGCACTGGCCGAGAGTGTTGGGCCAGATCTCGGTCTCCAGGGCTACCAGGCAGCGCGGCCGGGCCCGGTCCAGGAAGCGGCCCACGGCGCCGGGGTAATCGTAGGGTGCGTAGCAGTGCTGTACGCCCTCGGGGAACAGGCGCCGCAACTGGCTCGAGCCGGTCGGCGTCATGGTCGTAACCAGGACATTTGCGGGCAACAGGGCCTCCACCAGCGGTGCCGCGGCCTGGACCTCGCCCACGGAGACCGCATGGAACCAGATGACGTCCGGCCGCACGTCGACCCGGCCGAAGCGTTCCCCCCAACGGGACCAATACGCCGGGTTGCGAAGCCCTCGCAACGCGAGCCGCGCCAGAATCAGTGGGAGCACCAGGTACAGCAAAGTTGTATACACCCAGCGGTTCATGGGCGGCCGCATCCCATCAACCTTCTCCCAGCCAGTCGCGGGCGGCCAGGAAGTGCTCCACCAGCTCCGCCTCCGGCGATCCCGGCGCCGGGACGTGGTTGTAGCGCCAAGCGGCCAGCGGGGGCATGGACATGAGAATGGACTCCACGCGGCCGCCGGACTGCAGGCCGAACAGGGTGCCCCGGTCGTACACGAGATTGAACTCCACGTAGCGGCCTCGCCGATAGAGCTGCCACTGTCGCTCGCGTTCGCAAAAGGCGGTGTCGCGCCGTGCCGAGATGATCGGCAGGTAGGCCGGCAGGTAATGATCCCCCACCGAGCGCATGAACGCGAAACACTGCTCGAAATCCCACTCGTTGAGATCATCGAAAAACAGGCCACCCACACCGCGGGTTTCATCACGGTGGGGAATGAAGAAATACTCGTCGCACCACTGCTTGAAGCGCGGATACACGTCACCGCCGAATGCCTCGCAGGCCTGCCTCGCAGTGTGGTGCCAATGGACGACATCCTCACGGACGGGATAGTAGGGCGTCAGGTCGAACCCCCCGCCGAACCACCAGACGGGCGAACCGGATCCCAGCCCCGCGACGATGAATCGCACGTTCATGTGGGAGGTGGGGATGTGGGGATTCAATGGATGCGCCACCAGGGAAACACCGGTGGCGTGATAATCCCGGCCCGCCAGAGATGGCCGGCTCGCGGTGGCGGACGCGGGAAGCGCCGCGCCGCTGACATGCGAGAAGTTCACGCCCACTCGCTCGAACAAGCCGGATTCGCTCCCCATCACCCGCGATCGACCACCGCCGCCCTGGCTGTACTCCCAGCTGTCCTCGTGGAACGTATTGCCGCCGTCGGCGCCTTGGAGCGCCTCGCAGATCCGGTCCTGCAGGGTCCGGAGGTAATCAATAACGGATTGCAGATCGTCCTGGTTCAATACCCGGTCTCATGGGTTGCGGCCGTATATCTCCCTGAACGAAGGGAAGGCGGCCCTGGATTGAAAGGCGCTTCGAAATATCGTGATATTTTTGTGAGAACAAGGAAGCACCGCGGGCTCAACCGCAGTTTACATGAAGTCAATGAGGATTCGAGCACGGCGCGGACGCAGCTATCGCGGCCATTGTGTATTATTTACTAGGGCGCATTTATAGACGTCCCCTGGACTCAGGATACATGTTTGCGCCGAGGGTTTGCGGCCGTTGAACGCAACGTCTTCGCTTTTCGTTATGCATCACGCCGAAGATCCGCGGTTTCCCGGCAGCCTCACACGACATTCACCCGGGCCTCAGCGTTTCCCCCGTCCGTGCGTCCCGGATGGAAGTGGGTCCCTTCAAGCCACCGAGCGGACCCTGCAGTACGCAGTCGACCCGGCCGGCAAACATCGCGCTGACCTGGGCGGCGGTAACGGCGGGCGGCCTGCCGTGCCGGTTGGCGCTGGTGGACACGATGGCGGAGTTGAATCGCCGGCACAACGCCGCGGCCAGGGGATGCGCGGTGACGCGTACAGCGATAGTGTCGTGGTCGCCGCGAAGCCAGGCGGAGACACCGGACCGGACCGGCAGCAGCCAGGTGCTCGGACCCGGCCAGGTTTCCCGGGCGCGTGCCACCGCCGCCGCGTCGGACGGGTCCACCCAGCGGGCGACATGGCCCCAGTGGGCGCCGATCAGGATCAGGCCCTGCCGCCAGCTGCGGCCCTTCAGGTGAAGCACCCGCTGCACCGCGCGCGTGTTCCGGGGATCACAACCGAGCCCGTAGCAGCCTTCCGTCGGGTACGCCACCACGCCGCCGCGGCGCAATGCCGCCGCCGCGTCCCGCAATCCTTCCCGGCCCCGGGTCTGCAAAGCCCTGCCCGTCAGCGCCGCAGCTTTTCCTTCAGGGCCTGGTCCTTGGCCAGCACGGCTTCGGCGTTCTCCCGTCGCTCATCGCGCAACCTCGTTGCTACACCCGCGTCGGACAGCGCAAGCATCTGCGCGGCGAGATAGGCGGCGTTCTTCGCGCCGGCCCGGCCGATGGCGACACAGGCCACGGGGATGCCCCCCGGCATTTGGACCGTCGACAACAGCGCGTCGTGGCCGTTGAGCGGGCCGGCATCCATGGGCACGCCGATGACCGGCTTGAGGGTCAGTCCCGCCACCGTCCCGGCGAGATGCGCGGCCAGGCCCGCCGCCGCGACGAACACTGCGCAGCCACGCTCATCGGCATCGTGCACGTAGGCGTGGGTGGCTTCCGGCGTGCGATGGGCCGAGGTGATCTTGACTTCCCAGCGAACGCCCAGCTTGTCCAGGGTGTCCAGGGTGCTTTGCATGGTGTCGAGGTCGGAGTCCGACCCCATCAGAACGGCAACAAATTCTTCAGACATGACTGTTTGTATTCCTCAAAATATTGACCGGTATTGAGCGCCCATGGGCCGGAGCGCTCCCACAGGCCGATCCCGGTCAGAGCATCGGCGTCGGGAAACGAGGCCAGTGCCCGGGGCTGGCCTCTCCGCTCACGCGGTCCTGCAAACCGAACCTATGCCCATGAATGGTTGAATGGTGCATCATTTGTGGCCGGGTACACTAGCGGGGATTGTCGCCGGCGGGCCACCGCTCGCGATCGACAGCCCGCGACCCGATATCTCGACGATAGAACGCATCCGTCCAGTGTATGGCGTCCACCGCCCGGTAGGCGCGTGCCCGGGCCTCCTTTACGGTGCCGCCCAACGCGGTGACGCACAGTACGCGCCCCCCGTCCGTCGCGATTTCGCCGCCCTGCTGACGCGTACCGGCATGAAACACTTTCACGTCCCGGGACTCCGCGGCGTCCAGCCCCCGGATGGCATGGCCTTTGTCGTACTCACCGGGATAACCGCCCGCGGCCATCACCACGCCGATCGCCGCTTCCGGGCGCCATTGAACGTCCGCGGCATCCAGGCGGCCGTCCACCGCGGCCTCGCACAACGCAAGCAGGTCGGACTCCAGCCTCATGATGATGGGCTGGGTTTCCGGATCGCCGCAACGGCAATTGTACTCCAGCACCTTCGGCGTGCCATCGTCGGTGATCATCAGGCCGGCATACAGAAAGCCCAGGTAGTACATGCCTTCGGCCTGCAGGCCGCGAACCGTGGGCTCGATCACTTCCTTCATGATGCGCCCGTGCATGGACGCATCCACGACCGGGGACGGCGAGTAAGCGCCCATGCCTCCGGTATTGGGGCCGCGGTCGCCGTCGTCCCGGGCCTTGTGGTCCTGGGAGCTCGCCAGCGGCAGGACCTGCCGCCCCGCCACCATGCAGATGAAGCTCACTTCCTCCCCGGTCAGGCATTCCTCAATGACCACGCGCCGACCGGCGTCGCCGAAACGGCTCTCCGCCAGGCAGTCTCGGACCGCGTCCAGCGCTTCCCCGCGCGTCTGCGCCACCGTCACACCCTTCCCCGCCGCCAGCCCGTCCGCCTTGATGACGATTGGCATGGCGATGGAACGAAGATAATCCTCCGCGTCCAGCAGCGACTCGAAGCTCCGGTACCCGGCGGTGGGAATGCCGTGGCGCTCCAGGAACGCTTTCGCGTAGGCCTTGGAGCCCTCGAGGCGGGCGGCCGCCTGGTTCGGGCCGAAGCAGGGCAGGCCGTACCCGGCGAAACTGTCGGCGATCCCACCCACCAGCGGCGCCTCCGGGCCCACGATGGTCAGTCCGATCGCCTCGCGGCGGGCGAACGCCACCAGGCCCGGCACATCCGTCGCATCGATATCGATGTTCTCGACTTTCGGCTCACCGGCGGTGCCGGCATTGCCGGGGGCGACATATACGCGTTCCGCCCGTGGGGACTGCGCCAGCTTCCAGGCCAGGGCGTGCTCCCTGCCGCCGCCGCCGATTACCAGGACATTCATGATTTCAAGTACTCCGGCTCCTTGAAATCAATGCCTGAAATGACGCACGCCGGTGAAGACCATGGCAATACCGTGCTCGTCACAGGCCCGGATGACTTCGTCATCGCGCAGGGAGCCGCCGGGCTGGATCACGGCCCGGATTCCTTCTTCGGCCGCGGTGTCGATGGCGTCGCGAAAGGGGAAAAAAGCATCCGAGGCCATGGCCGAGCCGGCAATCTCCAGGCCCGCATGCCCGGCCTTGATGCCGGCGATGCGCGCGGAATTAACGCGGCTCATCTGGCCGGCCCCGACCCCTATGGTCATTTCGTCCCGTGCATACACGATGGCGTTGGACTTGACGAACTTGGCTACCTTCCAGGCGAACACCAGATCACGCATCATCCTGTCATCCGGCTCGCTTTCCGTGACGGTTCTCAACTCCTCCCACAACGCCAGGTCGGCATCCTGCACCAGCAGGCCGCCGTGGACGCGCTTGTAGTCGAGCCACGCCGACGCTTCCGGGCCCTGGAAACCACCGGTCAGCAGGCGCACGTTCTTCTTTTCGGCAACGATGTCCGTGACGCCGGGCTCGACCTCCGGCGCGATAACCACCTCCACGAACTGGCGATCGACGATACAACGGGCGGCCGCGGCGTCCAGTGGCCGGCTGAAAGCGATGATGCCGCCGAATGCGGACTCGGGATCGGTTTCGAAGGCACGCTCATAGGCTTCCGACAGGGAGCCGGCAATCGCCACGCCGCAGGGGTTGGCGTGCTTGACGATGACACAGGCGTGCTGATCCCCGAACTGCCTGACGCATTGCAGAGCGGCGTCCGTGTCGGCGATATTGTTGTAGGACAGCGCCTTTCCGGACAACTGGCGGGCGTTCGCGACGCCCGCGCCGTTCGCCCCGCCGTCGCGATAGAACGCGGCTTGCTGGTGCGGATTCTCGCCGTAGCGCAGGTGCTGGATGCGCTGGTACTGGCGGTTGAACGTCGCAGGAAAATGATCCTCCGGTCCCCGGCCGGTGCCGAGGTAATCGGCGATGGCGTCGTCGTAGCGGGCGGTGTACTCGAACGCCTTGCGTGCCAGATGCAGGCGCGTGTCCAGGCTGATTTCCTCGGCGCGCTCGAACTCGTCGCAAACCTTGTCGTAATCGTCCGGGTCCACCACCACTGCCACGGAAACGTGATTCTTGGCGGCGGCTCGGATCATCGTCGGGCCGCCGATATCGATGTTTTCGATGGCATCGTCGAAAGTGCTGTCGGGACGCGCGACGGTTTCCGAGAAAGGATAGAGATTCACCGCCACGAGATCGATGGGCTCGAATCCGTGCTGCTTCATTTCAGCGTCGTCGATGCCGCGGCGCCCCAGGATCCCGCCGTGCACTTTCGGATGCAGAGTCTTGACGCGTCCCGCCATGGCCTCCGGCGAGCCGGTGAACTCCGACACCTCGACGACCGGGATGCCCTGCTCCCGAAGCAGGGCGGCGGTGCCGCCGGTGGACAGAATCTCCGCGCCGGCGCGGTGCAGGCGGCGCGCCAACCCGGCCACGCCCGTCTTGTCGGAAACGCTGATGAGCGCCCGCCGGATGACTGGCTTATTGGTCATGCAACACGGCCCGAAACTACTCCAGGTTGTAAAATCTGAGTTTCTTGCGCAGCGTGTTCCGGTTGATACCCAGCATCCTCGCGGCCCGCGTCTGATTGCTTTCCGCCCGCTCCATCACCAGCTCCAGCAACGGCTTCTCGACTTCCGACATCACCATGCCGTGCAGGTTGACCGGTTCCTCGCCGTTGAGATCCCTGAAATATCGCTTCAACGAACCACGGACGCTTTGACACAGCGGTATGTGCGTCTTCTGTTTCATGCAGCCTGCGGCATCGGCATCCGGTTGTTCAGAAACTCGTTGAGGACTCGTATCTGATCTCTGGCCCTTTCCAGCCGGTTTATTGAGTTCCAAAAAATGCTCCCCCCTTCGATCGTTTTTGTATACCAGCAGATGTGTTTCCTGGCGATGCGCACACCCATCTGCTCTCCGTAGAACGCATGGAGCGCATCCACATGCTCCATCATCGCCTCTGCTTGCACCCGCCGCTCCGGCTCCCGTACGGCTCTTCCTTCGAGATGGTCGCTGATCTGGCCGAACAACCACGGCCTCCCCTGGGCGGCACGCCCCACCATCACGGCGTCGGCACCCGTGTACGCCAGCACCCTGGCCGCCTTGTCCGGCGAGTCGATGTCGCCGTTGGCGACCACGGGGATGTTGACGCTTTGCTTGATCCGGCGGATGGTGTCGTACTCCGCCCGGCCCCGGTACATGCAGGCACGGGTCCGGCCATGCACGGTTATCGCCCGTATGCCCGAGGCCTCGGCGATGCGGGCGATCCGCACACCGTTGCGGTTTGCGGGGTCCGTGCCGGTACGGACCTTCACGGTCACGGGCACCGCCGCGGCGGCCACCACCGCCTCGAGGATGCGCCGGACCCGGTCCTCGTCCGCCAGCAGCGCGGAGCCCGCCAGCTTGTTGTACACCTTCTTGGCCGGGCAGCCCATGTTGATGTCGATGATGTCCGCGCCGAGGTCAACGTTGTAGCGGGCCGCATCCGCGAGCATTGCCGGCTCCGTCCCCAGCAGCTGCGCCACCACCGGTGCCTGCTCGCCCTCGTGACTGCTGCGCATGCGGGACTTGGCGCCGTGGCGTAATTCGGGATCGGCGTGCACCATCTCGGAAACCGCGAGTGCGGCGCCGAACCGCCTGCACAGCTTCCGGTAAGGAAGATCCGTCACCCCCGCCATTGGCGCAGCGATGACAATCCCCGTCAATTGATGGTCGCCAATCTTCATTGCAAAGAAACGAATCGTTGTGTGCAGGAGCGGACGTCTGCTCCCGGGGACCGATGATGATACTGCCTTCACCGGAATGAAGAAAGCTCGGCCTGTTTCAGGAAGGAAAATTCCCGACGGACTGGGCCATCCGCCGATCGCGTTCAGCATCAGTCTTTATGCAAGGAGGCTTACGGCGACCAATTGATAATCGTCTTTAACAAGGATGTACATCTGGCTGTTTTTCAGGGTGATGACGCGAAGCCGTCGACGCGTGACGGCAACAGTGCCTTTTGTGGCCAGGCGACACACCGGCAACACGGGTGCCCGGTTGGATATGGCCTACCCACGGGCCATCGCAACAACGATGAAATGCGGGAAATCATTCACGGCGGAGCATTCCCACCAACAACGACCCGGAAACGCTTATGAGCGTTTCGGTATCAGCGTTGTGGAGCGCTACCGCTGAGCTGGCACGGGGCAACGGTCCCCACGTAGGAGGCGAGCCTTCTCGCCGATTGCGGCTTCGAGCAGCGCCTCATCGGCCAGGGGGCTGGCCTCCTGCGGGGTAACGACCCCCTCGTGTAGGAGGCGAGCCCCTCGCCGATTGCTGGATAGGTCAATATTTGTGGTGGGGGTACACTAACCCCCACTATCGAGAACCGGCGCCATCAGCTCGACCTCGTAACCGACGGCATTCCTGGAGGGCTGCGCCAAATTGATGGCAACATCACTGACTTCGCTGGTGGGCAGCAGCTCGCCGTCTCCGCCCCCACGGTATTCCGACGGCAGGAAGGTGCGGCGCCCGACGACCCGCCCTTCCCGGTCCGTCAGCGTGACCCGCAGGGGCGGATACGGCTGGGGAAACGCCGCGCGGTTGATCAGGCTGGCCGTGATCTCCAGGGCGCCCGGTCTCTCCGGATTGACATCGATGCTGGTGCCCACCAGATTGATCCGGGCAAAATCCCGGCGCGGCGGGAGCATACAGTCGAGCGGCCGGCAAACCCATTCAATATACGGCCGCAGCACGGTGACCTGCGCCAGATCCGACAGGTAGTAGGTTTTCACCTGCCAGACCATCAGCAGCGCCAGCAACACCGTCAGAAGAGACAGGATCGCCGTCTTGAAGGGCCGCGGTTTCGGGAGTTCCACCATTCTGATGTCGCGCTCCCTGTAAGGAGATCGCAGCGGCGAGCGCCGGCCCGGTTTTGCGGCGGGCTCCGGTTCATCGGAAGGCGGCGCCCGTCCCGGGCGAACGAGTTGTCGCCCCTCGCGGGCCCCCGACCGGGGTGCCGCTCCGGTCCCGTCGATACCGCCGCTCCCGTTGCCGCGCGTCGCGTCAGACCGGGGGCCTTCCTCGTCCAGTTCATCGTCGAAAGCGTTCCACAACACCGGTGGCGCTTCGATCGTGATCTCCTCGATGATCTCGCCGGGCAGTTCCGTATCCGCGTCCGTCGTCGATCCCTCCTCACCCGGCTCCTCCCGTGCCTGCTCCTCCCGTGCCTGCTCCTCCCGTGCCTGCTCCTCCCGTGCCTGCTCCTCCCGTGCCTGTTCTTCCCGGCGCGCGTCGTCCCACCATGGCTCGTCCGGCACTTGCTCACCGGCGATACGGGGGTCCGGCAGCACCGGCTCGATCAACATTTCGTCGCGGCTCCCGGGGGCACGGTCCGCCTGATCCCCGGCGGCCACCGTCCACCCCGGTTCTTCCCGGACCGCCGGTGGTGGCTTCGCTTCGGATTCGTCCGGTTCCCGGTACGCGTTCTCCTCGCCGCCGGTTTGCGGCACGCCGGCGGGCGTCTCCGGTGTCGCTTCGATCAGCGGGTCATCGGACGATGCCGTAGCGCGGGATCCTCCGGTTCCCTCGTCCCCGGCCCGAATCCGGCTGTCATCGACTTCGTTCGTCGGCGCATGGAAGACCGAGTTGCAGTACCCGCAGCGCACTAGGCCGCGGTGCGCGTCGATATCCGTTGGGGAGACGCTGAAAATCGCCTGGCATTTTGGACACTGGCTGTACATGATTGATGGTGGACCCGGGTCCGCGCTTTATTCTATTCCAGACGCGAGGGAATTGCTTGGCACTGCATTGATGGCCGCACTGTTTTCGCCATTCGCGCAACGGGTGCGCCGCAATGCGCGGATTGCTTCGGTCCTTCGACCATCACGGAACGAATAACGGGGCGTAGCTGTGGCGAACCCGCCGAACCGGGCTAGTGTAACCTGCCGCTGATACCGCAGCTGCCAGAGCGTTTACGACTTTCGTCGGCGGGGGGCGCGTTCCCGCAGGTGGTGGCCCGCTCAAAGCACCTCTCTCGCAGGGCCGGTGCCGGGGGCCGTCCCCCAGGGCTGTCGAAAACAGGGATGTTTGAGCCAGAGCGTATAGGGACATATTCACAGCGACCCTGGGGGACGGCCCCCGGCACCGGCCCGTTATCTGGCACTGATTTTCTAAGCGGGCCGCGATCTGCGGGCAGCTGCAAGTTGCTATATCATGGGCGGGGTGCATCAGTCTGCGTTTGCCCGCCTCTTGACGCCGATCAACAGGCACCAGCCGTCGCGCCGCTCGGCCTCGAACGAGAACTCCGGTTCATAGGCTGATTTCACCTGGTTCGCGTGATCTTCGAGGATACCGGTCAACAGCAGCGTCCCGGCCGGCCGGACGGCGCGCCTGAGCGTCCCGCTGTGCTTCATGAGGACGCTTGACAGTATATTCGCCACCACCAGGTCATACTCCGTGTTCCCCGACAGGTCTCCGGGCAGCAGCGCCTCGAAACGGTCAGAGACGCCGTTGCGCGCGGCATTCAGGGTGCTTGTCGACACGGCACGGGGATCGACGTCGACCCCGGTCGCGTGCGCGGCTCCCTTGAGCAAGCACGCGATGGCGAGGATACCCGAACCGCAGCCGTAGTCCATGACAGTGCACCCGGACCAGTCATGCCCGGAGATCCAGTCCAGGCAGAGCGCCGTGGTGGCGTGGTCACCGGTACCGAACGCCAGGCCCGGATCTATGATGATGTTCGTGGCCCGGGGGTCGGGCGGCTCGATCCAGCTCGGGCATACCCACAGGTCACCCCGGTACCTGCGCGGCTCGAATTGTGCCAACCACGCGCGTTCCCAGTCCTGGTCCTCGAGCGGCTTCACCTGCGGGATGAGCTGTTCGTCGAGGCGGGTGTTCACCCGGCTCGCTACCGACTCCGGGTCGCAGTTTTCATCGAACAGGCCGGTGACTCGGACCATGCGCCAATCCGGTTCCCGGGGCCAGGCGATCTCGAAGTAGGCATCCTCCCCGGCATTCTCCCAGGTCACGGACAATGCCCCCGCGGCATCGAGAATTTCGCTCAGCTCACCGGCGCGGCCGCGCTGGATCAAAAAGCGCAGTTGGAGATAAGACACCTGTCAACCGCGCAGAATGCTTTTTTCCAGGTGGTGGATGTTGAAATGCGCGCTCCGGAAGCCGGAGTCCGACAGGATGCGCCTGTGCAGCGGGATGTTCGTTTTCACGCCGTCCACGACCATTTCTTCCAGGGCACGCACCATCCTCGCCATCGCCTCCTCTCGGTTGCCGCCATAGGCGATCACCTTGGCAATAAGGGAATCGTAGTACGGGGGCACCATGTAATTGTTGTAGATATGGGAATCCACTCGGATCCCCGGACCACCGGGCTGGTGGTACTGCACGATCCGCCCTGGAGACGGTGTGAACGTCTCCGGATCCTCGGCGTTGATGCGGCATTCGATGGAATGCCCCGTAAACTCGATGGCCTCCTGGCTCACGGACAGCCGCTCGCCGGACGCCACCTTGATCTGTTCCTTCACCAAGTCGACGCCCGTGATCTGCTCAGTGACCGGGTGCTCGACCTGAATGCGGGTGTTCATCTCGATGAAGAAGAACTCGTCGTCCTGGAAGAGGAACTCGAAAGTACCGGCGCCGCGATAGCCGATTTTCCGGCAGGCCTCCGCGCAGCGGTCGCCGATTCTGTCGCGCAGGGCCGCATCGATGCCCGGCGCCGGCGCCTCCTCAATGACCTTCTGGTGGCGGCGCTGCATGGAACAGTCGCGGTTGCCGAAGTGCACGGCGTTGCCGTGCTCGTCCGCCATGACCTGGTATTCGACGTGGCGGGGCCGCTCCAGATACTTCTCCATGTAGACCATGTCGTTGCCGAAAGCCGCGCGCGCTTCCGACATGGTCAGCGCGATGGAGCTCAGCAGGGACGCATCGTCGTACACCACGCGCATACCCTTGCCGCCGCCGCCTCCGGCCGCCTTGATGATCACCGGATACCCGATTCGGTTGGCGGCGTCCAGGCTTGCCTCGTCGTCGTCGGTGAGCGGCCCGTCGGAGCCCGGGACGCAGGGCACGCCGGATTTCTGCATGGCATTGATGGCCGAGACCTTGTCGCCCATCAGGCGAATCGTTTCCGGGCGCGGACCAACGAAGATGAAACCGCTTTGCTCGACGCGCTCCGCGAAGTCCGCATTCTCGGCAAGAAAACCGTATCCGGGATGGATGGCCGAGGCGGCCGTGACTTCGGCGGCGGCAATGACCGCGGGTATATTGAGATAGCTGTCCCGGGCGGCCGGCGGGCCGATACAGACGGACTCGTCCGCCAGCTTGACGTACTTGGCGTCCCGGTCGGCCTCGGAATGTATCGCAACGGTCCGGATACCCAGCTCCCGGCAGGCGCGCTGAACACGCAGCGCGATTTCGCCGCGATTGGCGATGACGATCTTCTCAATCATGGGCGCTACTGGATAACAAACAGTAGCTCACCGTACTCCACGGCTTCACCGCTGCCTTTCTGTATATGGACGACGGTGCCCGAGGTATCGGACTCGATCTGGTTGAAAATCTTCATCGCCTCGATCACGCACAGCGTATCACCGGCCTGCACCTTACTGCCCACGGTGACGAAAGGCTCCGCATCGGGTTCCGGCGACGAGTAGTACGTACCGACCATGGGCGAGGTTACCTGGTGGCCGCCGGGGATGTCCGAAGCCTTTGCCGAGTCGGAACCGTCCTGGCCGGCGTAGCGCACGGCCGCCGATTGCTGCGTATGCGTATCGGGAACCGGCATCGTGTGCATCACCGCCGGCGCATGATGGACCGCGGGGGAACCCCGGCTCAATCGAATGGATTCCTCGCCTTCGCGGATTTCCATCTCGTTCAGGTTCGATTCCTCGAGCAGCTCTATGAGTTTCTTGACTTTTCTGAGGTCCATTTTTCCTTCTCTGTGAGTTGGTCGATTGCCGCCTGCAGAGCCAGCTCGTAGCCTGTCGCGCCGAGGCCGGTGATCACGCCCGCGGCCAGGTCCGAAAGGTAGGAATGGCGGCGAAACGGCTCGCGGGCGTGCACATTCGACAGATGCACCTCGATGAACGGAATGCCCACCGCGGCCAGCGCATCCCGGAGTGCCACGCTTGTGTGGGTAAAAGCCGCCGGGTTGATGATGATGAAATCCTCGCTGCCGGCCGCCCCCTGGATGCGTTCCAGCAGCTCGTGCTCGGCGTTGCTCTGAACACAGACCACCCGGTGACCCGCCGACTCCGCGGCCCGTTCGAGCCGGCGGTTGATGTCCTGGAGGGAAGTGTTGCCGTAATACCCGGGTTCCCGGGTACCCAGCAGATTCAGGTTGGGCCCGTGTATGACAAGGATCGTCGACATACCCGTACGCGGTTGTGTTATCCGGTCCAGTCTGCCGGAATTGAAAGTTCAAGTCCAGTTGATAACCGGTTCGACGGAGTTGGAGGATATTGACCCGGGGAACGACCTTCGGGACGAAGGGTGCGTGTCCGTTGAAACGCAGCCCGCGACGCTTTTGCCGCATCCAGACCCGATTGCGGCGACAACCATTGCCGCGCTACCGGCGGCGCAACGGCTCGACGTGACGCAGGAACGCTTCGCTGTCCATGTAGCCGTAGCGGCGCATGTCGCGCAGCTCGTTGCCGCGCTCATCGAAAAAGAGCATCGCGGGCGGTCCGAACACGCCATGGGACCGCTTAATGGCGCGCGTACCCCCATCGTTCGGGTCGGTGACATCGACCTGTACCAGCATGAACTGCTCGTTCAGGACCCGGACAACCGCCGGATCGGTGAAAGTGGTCTTCTCCATGCGCACGCAGTCCACGCACCAGTCCGCATAGTAATCCACCATCACCGGCTTGCCCCGGTCCCGGGCCGTGACCATGAGCCGGGCGAGCTGTTCCCGGTCGGCCACCCGCTGGAACTGCGCATGCAATCCGGGCTGGCGATCCGGCGCCCCACTCAACGCCCCGACATCGACGGGCCTGAGGATGTCCCGGCCGCCCTGCAGTCCCCCCAGGACCGCCAGCACGCCCCAGGCCACCAACGCCGCCGCCATTACCTGCCGCAGCACTCTCCAGCGTGCTGCCTCACCTTCAATGCCGTGCGCGCCCAGATAAACGGCAGTACCCAGGAACAGCGCCGCCCACAGATAGAGAACGGGCACCGACGGTATGGCACCCAGCAGATAGACCGCCACCCCGAGCAGCATCACCCCGAACACGTGCTTAACCCGCTCCATCCAGGGTCCGGCCCGTGGCAGTAGATAGCCAAAGCCGAATCCCATGGCAACCAGGAACACACCCATTCCAAGGGCCATGGAGAACATGATGGCGCCCCCCAGTACCGGATCACCGCGGTTGATGGCCAGGCCCAGGATGGAGATCAGGATCGGGGATACGCACGCGCCGACGATCAGGGCGGACAGCACACCCATGACGAACACCCCGCCGAATGCACCGGCTCTCAAACCCGTGGCCCTGTGCTGCAGACGGGTCTGGATGGCGGAGGGCATCCTCAGCTCATAAAGGCCGAACATGGACAAGGCCATGAGCACCATCAGCAGGGCAATGAAGCCGACGGCCCAGATGTTCTGGAAATACGCCTGGAGCTGATCGCCGGTGAGCCCCGCCACGATCCCCACCACCGTATAGGTGGCGGCGGTTCCCAGTACGTACACGGATGCCAGACCGCCGCCGCGCAGGCGGGTGATGCCGACGCCCTGTCCGACGATGATTCCCGCCAGTATTGGCACCATGGGCAGTACGCAGGGCGTGAATGTCAGCAGCACGCCGGATACGAACGCCAGCACCACCGGCCAATAGCCGGCCTGGAAGCCGGACTCCCCGGCGGTTGAGGATCCCGACCCCGGCGCCGCCATCGCTTCCCCGGCGCCGGGCAGGCGCACTTGGACGGTCTTCTCCATTGGCGGGTAGCAGATGCCGTCCTCCGCGCAGCCCTGGTAGCTGAGCACGAAGTTCGCCTTGCGGCCCGCCCGTGACAATTCCCCCGCCAGGGACACCTGGCCGTCGACGCCGCCGTAGTACACGACAGTATCCCCGAAGTATTCGTCCGTTTTTCTGGTGCCTTCCGGCAGCTCGAGGCCGGTGACCTCCAGCGAGGGGCTCCTGCTCTCCACCCCGAGCTTGTCACGGTAGAGGTAATAGCCGGGCTCGATGAAGAACCGCGCGAGCAGCGTATCGTGGCCCATGGCGGTGAGCTCGAAACGGAACGCGTCATCCGGATGGAGGAAGTCCGTTTGCCCGGCACTGCCTCCCAGCAGGACATCCGCGGCATCCTCCACCGCCGGCGTTGCCGGCGACTGGATCATGGAGGATTGCGGCGGCGACGCCGCAGTGAGCTCGACGATGGTGCGCACGGCCACCGGCGGATAGCAGACCCCGAGCGGCTCATTGCAGCCCTGGCCCACCGCTTCGATTACGAAGCCGGTCAAGCCGTCGGCAATCGGCTCGACGGGGACCGTGAAGGTGACTTCCGACTCGTAGGTCACCACCTCGCCGAAGATCTCGTCGTGCCTCGTCTCGCCCTCGGGAAACGACGGATCGCCCAGCACGACCCCGCCTTCCGGTGCGCTTACCGAGAACGCCTGCTGGTACATGTAATGGTCGTCGGCGATGCGCCAGGTCACGGCCAGGGTTTCGGGACCGGCCATTCGAGCCTCCAGCCGGAATGCCCGGGCCGGGTCCAGCAGATCCTGGCCGCCCGCCGGGCTCCCGGCCCCCAGCACCACGAGCGCGAGCGCCGGGGCGCCGATCCGCCGCAGCACAAGCAACAAAGACTCGATGAAACCACTCATTGGTAAACCCTTTCAGCACGCTCCGTCAGCGGCGCGTAGCATAGACGTACGGGCCTCGTCCGTCGAAGGCGGGAGACCCATTGTTGAGACAACCGAATGCCGGGAAGTTTCTGAAGCGCCCTGAATATGCCCGATTCAAGCAACGACCGGCCGCGCAGCGGACGCCAGGAAGGTGAAGAAGACTGGCAGCTGGCGGTGGACGGAGGCTCGACCCTTCGCGGTTTCCGTCGCCATGGCGAAGAGCGCCGCGCCGGCGTGTTCATACACGGATTCCGGTCCCACTGCGACGGCGAAAAAGCCCGGTACCTGTCCGCGCGGGCGGGCATGCGGGAATGGGGCTGGCTTCGATTCGACCAGCGCGGCTGCGGGCGGTCGACCGGTGAGTTCCGGCGCTTCACCGTCAGCGGCGCTATCGACGACCTGCTGCGGGTGCTGGATGCTCTGGATGCGCCGTCGTACATCCTGGTGGGCTCGAGCCTCGGCGCGCTGGTGGCAGTCCATGCGGCCCGCGCCGGCCGCCACCGTATCGACGGGCTGGTACTGATCGCACCGGCGCTGCGGTTCACGGACCGGCTGATTCATGACCAGCTAGACGGGCGGGCGCTGGCGGCATGGCGTCGCCGCGGCTACCGCTGGTTCCCCGATCTGTATGCCGGCGGCTGCTACCGACTGGACCACGCATTCTGCGCCGACGCCTTGCGTTACGGGGAACCGCCCGGCAAGCTGCCCTGCCCCGTGCATGTGATCCACGGCAGCCGGGACGAGCTGCTGCCGCTGCGGGATACCGAAAACTGGCTGGCGGGGCTGGATTGCCCCGCGGCGGGGCTTGAAATCGTCGACGGCGGAGACCATCGGTTAAACGCATGGAGTGACGTGATCACCCGCTACACCGAAATCCTCTGGAACGAGACCCGCAAATCATGCGCCTAGGCCCGGCCCTGTTCATCATTTTTCTGCTCGTCCCGCTGTTCGAGATCTACCTCCTGCTGGAAGTGGGCGGCATCATCGGGGTCGGCTGGACCATTTTCGCCGTGGTTTTCACCGCCGTTCTGGGGGCCGCCCTCGTACGCATGCAGGGCTTTTCCACCGTGAACCGGATCCGCAGCCAGATGGACCAGGGGCAGCTGCCGGCCGTGGAGCTGTTTGAAGGCATATTCCTGCTGGTGGCGGGGGCGCTGCTCCTGACCCCGGGATTCTTCACCGACGCCATCGGCTTCGCCTGCCTGACGCCGCCGTTCCGGCGGGCCGTGATCCACTACCTCATTCGGCGGGGCACCATCGTCCACGGACGCGCCGGACCAGGGGGCCCGGGCGGTCCGGACTCGGCGGGACCCGCGCCCGGCGAGCCGCTGGAGGGGCAGTACCGCCGGATGGACGACTGAGAAATCCACCCCTGCCCTTGACATCCGCAACTTCGCCCCTATTATTAGCACTCAACTTAGGTGAGTGCCAAGCGGCACAAAACTCAAGTATTTTCAAATGGTTAACCTATCTTAATTGAGGAGGCAGAGAAAAATGGCTATCCGTCCATTGCACGATCGTGTGCTGGTGCGCCGGGTCGAGGAAGAGAAAACGACCCCCGGCGGCATCGTCATCCCCGACACCGCGGCCGAAAAACCCATGCAGGGTGAAGTCGTCGCCGTGGGCAACGGCAAACTCCAGGACAACGGCGAAGTCCGCAGTCTGGAAGTGAAAGCCGGCGACAAGGTGCTGTTCGGCAAGTATTCCGGCACCGAAGTCAAAGTCGACAACGAAGACCTGCTCGTGATGCGTGAAGACGACATCATGGGCATCATTGAATAAACACAGGAGACCATAGCAATGGCAGCAAAAGAAGTATTGTTCGGCGAAGCCGCTCGCCAGAAAAAGCTCAAAGGCGTAAACGTTCTGGCTGATGCCGTACGGGTCACGCTGGGCCCCAAGGGCCGCAACGTGGTGCTGGAGAAATCCTTCGGCGCCCCGACGGTCACCAAAGACGGCGTCTCCGTGGCGAAGGAAATCGAACTGAAAGACAAGTTCGAGAACATGGGTGCGCAGATGGTGAAAGAGGTCGCGAGCAAGACCTCCGACGTCGCCGGCGACGGCACCACCACCGCCACCGTCCTGGCCCAGTCCATGCTGAAGGAAGGCATGAAAGCCGTGGCCGCGGGCATGAACCCGATGGACCTCAAGCGCGGCATTGACAAGGCCGTCACCGCGGCGGTTGAAGAGCTCAAGGCTCTGTCCAGGCCGTGCTCCGACCACAAGGAAATCGCCCAGGTGGGCACCGTGTCCGCCAACGGCGACGAATCCATCGGCAAGATCATTGCCGAGGCGATGGAGAAGGTGGGCAAGGAAGGCGTCATCACCGTGGAAGAGGGCTCCGGCCTCGAGAACGAGCTGGAAATCGTGGAAGGCATGCAGTTCGACCGCGGTTACCTGTCCCCGTACTTCGTGAACAAGCAGGAGAACATGACCTGCGATCTCGAAGACCCCTACATCCTCATTCACGACAAGAAGATCTCCAACATCAAGGACATGCTTCCGGTTCTGGAAGCCGTGGCCAAATCCAGCAAGCCGCTGATGATCGTCGCCGAGGACATCGAGGGTGAAGCCCTTGCGACCCTGGTGGTGAACAACATCCGCGGCATTGTGAAGGTCTGCGCCGTGAAGGCGCCGGGCTTCGGCGACCGCCGCAAGGCCATGCTGCAGGACCTCGCTGTTCTGACCGGCGGCCAGGTGATCTCCGAGGAAGTCGGCAAGACCCTCGAGAGCGCCACGCTGGATGATCTCGGCCAGGCCAAGCGCATCCAGGTGTCCAAGGAAAACACCACCGTCATCGACGGCGCCGGCAAGAAGGAAGACATCGAGGCCCGGGTCAACCAGGTCCGTACGCAGATCGAGGAAGCCACCTCGGACTACGACAAGGAGAAGATGCAGGAACGAGTGGCCAAGCTGGCCGGCGGTGTGGCCGTGATCAAGGTCGGGGCCGCGACGGAAATCGAAATGAAGGAAAAGAAGGCCCGCGTCGAGGACGCCCTGCACGCCACCCGTGCGGCGGTTGAAGAAGGCGTGCTGCCGGGCGGCGGTGTCGCCCTGGTGCGCTGCACCGAGAAGGTCGCCAACACCAAGGGCGACAACGGCGACCAGGACGTTGGCATCAAGATCGTCCGGCGGGCCCTCGAGGAGCCTCTGCGCCAGATCGTCGGCAATGCCGGGCAGGACGGCTCCGTGGTCCTCAACAAGATCCTGGAAAACTCGGGCAACTACGGCTACAACGCCGCAACCGAGGAGTACGGCGATCTGATCCAGATGGGCATCCTGGATCCGACCAAGGTCACCCGCTATGCGCTGCAGAACGCAGCATCCATTGCCGCTCTCATGATCACCACCGAGGCCATGGTGGCCGAAATTCCGGAAGAGAAGGAATCCGGCGGCGGCGGCATGCCCGGCGGCGGCATGGACGGCATGGGCGGCATGGGCGGCATGATGTAAGCTGCCTTTTCAAAGCCTCAAGCAGTAGAAAAAGCCCCGCCTCGCGCGGGGCTTTTTTTGTCCGGGGGAGACCATCCACCAGCGGCACCGGCCTCCCCGATCATGCGGACTAGCCGATTGCGGCTTCGAGCCACGCCTCTTCGGCCAGAGGGCTGGCCTCCTACAGGGCACCCCCTCGCGTAGGAGGCGAGCCCCCTCGCCTATTGCTAGGTCGAATCCTTCGCTTCCACCGGCACGGTTTCCGGGTGCGAAGTCACACCGGCGCGGTCGCGCCACGCCAGCCAGGCAAGGGCGGTCAAGACGATGCCAAGGGCCGGCAGCGCACCATAATTGATGATCTCCCAGCCGAAGCGGTAATGGACGGCGCCGGCGGACAGAGACGCAACGGTCACCGTGGAGAATACGATGAAGTCGTTGGCGGCCTGGGTCTTGAAGGTTTCCTCGGACCGGTAGACCTGGGTCAGCATCGACGTCGCGCCGATAAACAGGAAATTCCACGCCACCCCCAGCAGGGTCAGGGAAAGCCAGAAATGCCCCACGGTCTGACCGGTCAGATTGACCGCGACGCAGACCAGCGCCGCGAAGGCGCCGATGGTCATGGTTCTGATCAGTCCGATCCGATTGATGATGTGGCCGGTGAAGAAGGACGGTGCGAACATCCCCAGCACGTGCCACTGAATCACGAATGACGAATCCGAAAACAGATGCCCTTCATGCTGCATGGCCAGGGGCGTGGCCGACATCACAAAAGTCATCACCGCGTACCCGAGGCTGCCGCAGACAACGGCGACGACGAACCTGGGCTGCGTCATGATCACGCGCAGGGCCCGGCCGGTGCCTTCCGCGACGCGCTCGGCCCTGGTTTTCGCCGCCGGCGGCCGGAAGAAAATCAACAGGCTCAGAGACAGAATATACAGGCCGATCAGCGCAGCATAGCTCCCGGCGAAAGCGGCCGAACCCAGGGTATGCTGGGTCACAGTGGCAAGGTTGGGGCCGACGAATGCCGCCACCACGCCGCCCGCCATCACATAGGAAATCGCCCGGCTCTTGTTGCCCGGATCCACGCTGTCCGCGGCCGCGAAACGGTAATAATTACCGAACCCGGCGAATGATCCCAGGAAAACGCTGCCTGCGACGAACAGCAAGAAGGAGTCCTGGAGGATCGCCGCGGTGCACAGGCCGCCGCCGATCATGCCGAGGAGGGTCGCCGTCCGGAACGCGGCGCCGCGGCCGATACGAGCCATCAGCGCCGCTGCGGGAATGCTGGTGAGCATGGTCGTCAGCAGCTGGGCGGCGTAGGGGAGCGTGGCGAGAGACTTGTCATCCGCGAGCATGAATCCCACTAGCGCGGTGGTGGCCACGATCAGCGACTGGCCGCTGAACATGGAGGCCTGGCAAAAGCTCAGGATCAGGACATTCCGGTTGAGACCGGTAAAAGGTTTCATGCGAGCAAGGATACCGGACTGCCGGCTCGTGTTCGTTTCCGTTTTGTATCCGCTTACATACCGCAGGGACCTGCAGGGCGCAGGCTTCTAGGCGCAACGATGCGTACTATTGCCCCACGCGCACTTTTTAAAGCCCGGGACCGAAGCGGCGGCTCATTCCACCGCTTCGGACCGCCCTACGGGATGCCTGGGGCGGGCCCGGACTCAGCCCCCCAGGTTGCGGGCGGCGAAATCCCAGTTGACGAGGTTGAAGAATGCCTCGACGTACTTGGGGCGGGCGTTGCGATAGTCGATGTAGTAGGCGTGCTCCCACACGTCGCAGGTCAGGATCGGCTTGAGGTCCTGCTGCATGGGGTTTCCGGCATCGTCGGTGTTCACGATCTCCAGTGAGCCGTCACCCCCGGCCACGAGCCAGGTCCAACCGGACCCGAAGTTGCCGACGGCCGCTTCCTGAAACTTCTGCTTGAAATCGTCGAACGATCCGAAAGCGGACTTGACGGCGGACCCCAGATCGCCGTCGGGCTCACCGCCGCCGTCCGGCGACATACTGTTCCAGTAGAAAGTGTGATTCCACACCTGCGCGGCCTGGTTGAACAGCCCTCCCGCCGGGGCCTTGCGAACGATGTCCTCGAGCTGCATGTCCTCGTACTCCGTGCCGGGAATCATGCCGTTGAGCTTATCCACGTATGCCTTGTGGTGCTTGCCGTAGTGGTACTCCATGGTCTCGGCGGAGATGTGGGGCGCCAGAGCGTCTTTGGCATAGGGCAGATCAGGTAACTTGTGTTCCATTCGCGAACCTCGTAATGTTTTGTCGATCGGATTGAAATGAATGGCCGGGGAACCTTCCCGGAGCAATAACCGGGAATCACCTCGAGACAGGGGGGATCCTTCTCCCCGGATCGGCGCCGAGGACCGGGAAACGCGGTTTCCGGGAAAGCTCGCCGGTGCACCGGTTGTGCGAGGATCGAGTTTCTTCAGAAACCGGCATTGTAACGTGAAACCATTGTAAATAGGACGTCGAACGGTATTCAAGCGCCGGACGGCTTTGTGCTCATTAGCCGTATTGGGGCTCAGTGCCGGGATTAGTCGTTTGCGGCGGCCCCCGGCCCTGGGGCAGCGTGCCCCTCTCCGGAACACCACCCACGAACCATCCACTTGACAAGGGTTACGTACACCATGAGCGCGAGCAAGCAGCCCAATATACTGGTAATCATGATGGACCAGTTGTCCGCCAGGGCCCTGCGCCTGTATGGCGGACAGACGGCGAAGACACCCAACCTAGACAGGCTGGCGGAAACCGGGACAGTGTTCCGGAATGCCTACAGCAACAGTCCCTTGTGTGCGCCGGCGCGGTTCCTGTTCATGGCGGGGCAGCTGCCGTCCCGGATCGGGGCCTACGACAATGCCGCGGAGTTCCGCTCGGAGATCCCCACTTTCGCCCACTACCTGCGCCTGCAGGGCTACCAGACGACGTTGAGCGGCAAGATGCATTTCATCGGCGCGGACCAGCTGCACGGCTTCGAGTCCCGCCTGACCACGGACATTTATCCCGCCGACTTCGGCTGGACACCGGACGCGGAGAATCCGGACGAGCGATTCGACTGGTGGATGCACAACATGATGTCGATCAAGCAGGCTGGCATCGCCGAGTACACCAATCAACTGGAGTATGACGACGAGACCGGCCACCGCGCCGTGCAGAAGCTCTACGACCTGGCGCGCGGCGCCGACCGCAGGCCTTTCTGCCTGGTGACATCTTTCACGCACCCGCACGACCCGTACGCCGCGCGGCGAAAGCACTGGAATCGCTACCGGGAATCCGAAATCGAGATGCCCACGGTGCCCGCGATGCCTTTCGCGGAGCTCGACCCCCACAGTCAGCGGCTCTACAAGGCGGCGGCGACGGAGGACTACGACGTCACGGAGGATGACATCCGCAACGCCCGGCACGCCTATTTCGCCAATATCGCCTACCTGGACGACTGGATCGGCGAGCTGCTGGAAACACTGGAGGAAACAGGCTGGCTGGACGATACCGCCGTCGTCCTGACCGCCGACCATGGCGACATGGTCGGCGAGCGGGGCCTGTGGTACAAGATGTCCTTCTTCGAATGGTCCGCCCGCATACCGCTCATACTCCGGCTTCCCGGTGAATCCGGCGGCCGCACCGTGGAGACGCCGGTTTCCCTGGTGGACATCCTCCCAACCCTGGTGGATATCGCCGCCGAAGGCGGCACCCATATTGATTATGCGGCACCGCTGGACGGGCAAAGCCTGCTGCCCCTGGTCTCCCGAAACGAGGATCGAACGGTATACGGCGAATACATGGGCGAGGGAACGGTGGCGCCGCTGATCATGATCCGCCGCGGTTCGTACAAATACGTACATTGCGAGGTCGACCCGCCCCAGTTGTTCGACCTGGCCGCCGACCCGGAGGAGAAACGAAACCTGGCCCCGGACCCGGCCCATGCCGAACTGGTAACGGCGCTCGATGCGGAGATCGCCGCCGGCTGGAACCTGACCGCCATCCGCGACCAAGTGATCGCCAGCCAGCACCGGCGCCGCCTCGTCAGCCGCGCGTTGATGACCGGCCGGTATACGTCATGGGACTTCGAGCCGCACCAGGACGCCGCCAACCGCTTCATGCGGAACCACCTGGACCTGAACGACGTGGAGGCGAAGTCGCGGTTTCCGGTCCCGCCGTATCCGCAGCCGCTAGACCGGTCTGGCTAGTGCCGAACCTGTGGCTTTCTCAACGTTCCCGGCGCACTCCCGCAGGTCGTGACCTGGTTTCATTGCCGGCGTCAAGGAGTGGGCCAGTACCGGGCCATCCCCCAGGGCCGCTGTGAGGAGCGGCACAGGGAAGTGCCGTTTGCGGACCGAAGGATGGAATACATCCGTGTACGCTCTGGCTCAAACATCCCTGTTTTCGACAGCCCTGGGGGATGACCCCCGGTACTGGCCTCCCCCATGAAGTGGGTGTTCAAACCGGGTCACCGCGCTTCACCGGCCTCTTCCAGCAGCCAGTCGCAAAACGCTTCCGCCTGCAGTCTCAAAGCGGACTTCACAGGCTGAACGAGGTAGAACGCCTCGTCCAGCACCAGCTCCTCCTCGAACGGCGCGGACAGCTCCTGCCTGCGCAGGGCATCCTCCGCGAAGCTGCTGCGGGCGAGGGCGACGCCTTCACCGCGCCGGGCGAGGTCCAGGACCACCACGGTGGTGTCGCAGAGAATGGCGCGGGTGCTGTCGGCCAGGTCCGGCTGTCCGGCCTGCGCCAGCCAGTGCGGCCAGCCGGTCTCGAACCCCACGACATGAAGCAGCGTCTCCCGGGCGAGATTCGCGGGCCGCTTCAGCCGGGCCGCGATTTCCGGCGCGCACACCGGGATGGCGCGCTCCCAAGTCAGGCGCCGGCTGGCGGCGTCGGCCCAGTCGCCCCGTCCATAGCGAATTTCCAGGTCCACCCCTTCCAGCGTGAAGTCCGCATCCCACACTTCAGTGGTAAGCCGCAGTGTAATGTCCGGATGACGATCACGAAAACGGTGCAGACGCGGGCTGAGCCAGAAAAGCGTGAATCCGGGCGTGCTGCGGACGGTACAGGGGCCTTCCTGGCCGGGCCCGAACACCTCACCGGTGGCCATGCGTAATCGATCAAAGGCTTCCCGCACCGCGGGCGCATAGGCGCGGCCCGCTTCCGTCAGCTCAAGGCTGCGCGCGTGGCGGACAAACAGCTGCTGGCCGAGGTGATGCTCGAGCAGCTTGATTCGCTGGCTCACCGCGGACTGGGTCACGCTCAACTCCCGGGCCGCATCGGTGAAGCTCATTCGCCGGGCGGCGGCATCGAAGGCCTGGAGCCAGTGCATGGGGGGCAGGTATCGCATGGCGAAGCCAACTTTACCATCAGCCCCGGGGACGCCATTGTGGGTCAGGCTTCAGGCCTGACTTGTCAGGCCTGAAGCCTGACCCACATCGGACTTGCCGGCGCAACTTCCAGAGGCTGATGGGAAACTGGGTTGTCAGGCATTAGCCATATCGGGTCGATACCCCCGATTTCCTTATTCGCAGCCCGTCCCGCGCCGGGTGCGCACCGTTCAACAGCGGCCCCGGAACCGTCTGAAACCACGGATTTCCGGGGCACCGGCGAATATCCATTTGATTTCCGCACCTATACGCGTATATTTTTCTGTATAACGTATAGAAGAAACGCCGTCGCCGCTTCGCACCGGCGGGAAGACCGATTCCCGGTAATTCGACGAAACTGAAATATCCAAGCCCCAGCGGCAGGAGGAGCCAACCATGTCAGACCTCAATAAACTCCAGCATCTTTTCGCCCAGGGACGAATCAGCCGCCGCGAATTCATGACGCGCGCCTCGGCGCTCGGACTCGCGGCTGCAGCGCCCGGTTTCATGAGCGGATCGGCATTCGCCGCCGAGCCCCGCAAGGGCGGCCACTTCAAGCTCGGCGTCGGTGCCGGCTCGACAACGGACTCCCTGGACCCGGCCACCTACCTCGATACCTACATGCAAACCGTCGGTCACGGCCACCACGCCTACCTGATGGAAATCAGCAAGGACAGCGAAGCCATTCCCGAGCTGGCGGAGAGCCTTGAACCCAGTTCCGACGCCAAGACCTGGACCATGAAGCTGAAAAGCGGCGTCGAATTCCACAACGGCAAAACCGTTACCGCCGAGGACGTGATCGCCTCGTACAATCACCATCGCGGCGAGGATTCCAAATCGGCGGCTAAGGAGCTGCTCGAACAGGTCGAGGACATGACGGCCAAGGGCAAGGACACGGTGGTCTTCACGCTCAAGGGGGGCAACGCGGATTTTCCCTATGTGATGACCGACTACCACCTGCCGATCATGCCGTCCATGGATGGCAAAGTGGATGCCACCTCGGGCATCGGCGCCGGAGCGATGAAAATCGAGAGCTACGACCCGGGCGTCAAGACTGAGCTCGTGCGCAACGAGAATTATTTCAAGGACGGCCGCGGCCACTTCGACTCCGCGGAAGTGCTGGCCATCAAGGACGTGACGGCAAGAACCAACGCCCTGCAGACCGGCCAGATCCATGCCATGGACCGCTGCGACCTCAAGACCGTGCACCTGCTCAAGCGCAACAACGATCTGGAAGTCATCCAGACCACGGGCACCCAGCACTACACCATGCCGATGCATACGAACACGGCGCCGTTCAACGACAACAACGTGCGAATGGCTCTCAAGCACGCCATCGATCGCCAGGAACTGCTGGACAAGATCCTGCGCGGCTTCGGCAAGGTGGGCAACGACCATCCCATCAGCCCGGCACAGCGCTTTTTCAACGAAGACCTTGAGCAGCGCACCTACGACCCGGACAAGGCCAGGTCCTATCTCAAGAAGGCCGGACTGGATTCCCTGAGCGTCGACCTGTCAGCGTCGGACGCGGCGTTTGCCGGGGCGGTGGATGCGGCGGTGCTCTACAAGGAGCAGGCGGCGAAAGCCGGCATTAACGTCAACGTAGTGCGCGAGCCGGACGATGGCTACTGGAGCAATGTCTGGCTGAAAAAGCCTTTCTGCATGTGCTACTGGGGCGGGCGGCCCACGGCGGACTGGATGTTCTCCATCGCCTACGCCGCCGGCGCGAACTGGAACGACACCTACTGGGAGCACGACCGTTTCAACAAGCTCCTGGTGGAAGCGCGCGCCGAGCTGGATGACGCCAAACGCAGCGAGATGTACAACGAGATGCAGCAGATCGTGAGCAACGAGGGCGGCGTGATCATGCCTATGTACGCGAGCTACGTGATCGCCCTCAGCAATCAGGTGGGCCACGGCGAGATCGCGCCGAACTGGGATCTCGACGGCAATCGGAGCCTGGAGCGCTGGTGGCTCACGGAGGCATAGGGAAGAGATAAGCACTGCATGGGAGCTGTCTACAAGATCGTGGCCCAGCGCCTGGCGCTGGGCCTGCTTGTACTTTTCGCCGTCTCCCTCATCATCTTCCTGGGTGTCGAGTTTCTTCCAGGAGATCTCGCCGAGGAGATGCTGGGGCAGACGGCGACCCCGGAGACCGTGGCCGCCATCCGGCGGGAACTCGGCCTCGACCTGCCGCCCCACATCCGGTATTTCGAATGGCTCACCGGCATCCTGCAGGGCGACTTCGGCCGGTCGCTGGCCAACCAGCGGGAAATTTCCGAGCTGATCGGCGTCCGGCTGATGAACACCCTGTTCCTGGCCGGTCTCGCCGCCGCCATAGCCGTGCCGGTGGCGGTGACGCTGGGCGTCCTCGCCGCCCTGTACCGCAACAGCCTCTACGACAAACTGGTCAATATCACCACGCTGTCGTCCATTTCGGTCCCTGAATTCTTCATCGCCTATATCCTCATCCTGTTTCTTTCAGTAAACACGGGATGGTTTCCCAGCATGGCCAACGTCAGCATGAGCATGCCGTTCTGGGACCGCGTGTACTTCTGTCTTCTGCCGGCCCTGACGCTCACCATGGTCGTCACGGCGCACATGATGCGCATGACCCGGGCATCCATCATCAACCTGCTGGCCAGCCCGTATATCGAGATGGCCAATCTCAAGGGCATGAAGCGGTCCCACATCATCGTTCACCATGCTCTGCCCAACGCCTGGGCGCCCATCGTCAACGTCATCGTGGTGAACCTGGCCTACCTGATCGTGGGAGTCGTGGTGGTGGAAGTGGTATTCGTCTACCCGGGTCTCGGCCAGTTGATCGTCGATTCGGTGCGCAAGCGTGACATCCCCGTGGTCCAGGCCTGCAGCCTGATTTTCGCGGCTACCTACATCCTGATGAACCTGACGGCGGACATCATATCCATCGTCACCAACCCGCGGCTCCTGCATCCCAGATGAGCGGCGCCGGAAACACCGCACCGAAAACCGCGGATGCCGCGCCGCCGCCGCCGCGCCTGCGCGGCTGGCGGGTCGCCTGGCGCGAACTGAAAAGAGCGCCGTGGACCGCCAAGTTGGGACTCCTGGTCATCCTGGCGTACGTGTTCGTGGCCCTGTTCGCACCGGTGCTCACGCCCTACGGCGAAGCGCAGGTCGTGGGCCAGGAGTACCTGCCCTGGGGCGGGAAACACCTGCTGGGCACCGACAACCTCGGCCGCGACATGTTGACCCGCCTGCTCTACGGCGCGCGGAATACCATCGGCATCGCGTTTCTCACCACCTGTCTGGCATTCCTGATCGGCGGCCTGGGCGGCATCCTGGCGGCGGTGCTGGGGGGCTGGATGGACCAGCTCTTGAGCCGCCTGGTGGACATCCTCATGGCCATTCCGCAGCTGATCTTCGCGCTGCTGCTGCTCACGATCTTCGGAACCTCCATTCCGGTCTTGATCGTCATCATCGCGGTGCTGGATTCCACACGGGTGTTTCGCCTGGCCCGGGCGGTGGGCGCCAACGTCGCGGTCATGGACTTCGTCGAGGCGGCGCGCCTGCGCGGCGAAGGCCTGTGGTGGCTGATTACCCGCGAGATACTGCCCAATATCACCGCGCCCCTGGTGGCGGAGTTCGGGCTGCGCTTCTGCTTCGTGTTCCTGACCATTGCGGCCCTGAGCTTTCTGGGGCTCGGTATACAGCCCCCAACCGCCGACTGGGGCTCCATGGTGCGCGACAATGCCACCCTGATCAGCTACGGCGACATCACGCCCTTGCTGCCGGCGGCGGCCATCGCGCTGCTGACCCTCGGGGTAAACTTCGTCGTGGACTGGTTCCTGCACAAGACCAGCGGGCTGCGTGATGAGCACTGAAGAAAACCCAGGCGAGTCCGGCGGGGTTCTGCTCGAAATGCGCGGCCTGCGCATCGAAGGCCAGGCCGAGGAAACCTGGCAGGAGATCGTCAAGGACGTCGACCTGACCCTGCACCGCGGCGAGATTCTGGGGCTGATCGGCGAGTCCGGCGCCGGCAAGTCCACCATCGGGCTGGCCGCCATGGCCTTCGCGCGGCCGGGCTGCCGGATTTCCGGCGGTTCCATCGTGTTCGATGGCATCGACCTGATGGCCGCCAGCGAGCGCACACTGCGCTCGCTGCGCGGCGTGCGCATCGCCTACGTGGCGCAGAGCGCCGCCGCCGCCTTCAACCCCGCGCACAAACTGATCGACCAGTTCATCGAGACACCGGTAGAGCACGGCCTCAAGAGCCGCAGCGAAGCCGAAACCGACGCCAAGGACTTCTACAAACGGCTGCTGCTCCCGGACCCGGACAATATCGGCTATCGTTACCCGCACCAAGTGTCGGGCGGGCAGCTGCAGCGGGCCATGACCGCCATGGCCATGGCCTGCCAGCCGGACCTCATCGTTTTCGACGAACCCACCACCGCGCTCGACGTCACCACCCAGATCGAGGTGCTGACGACGATCAGAAATATCGTCAACGACTTCGACACCGCCGCGATCTACATCACCCACGACCTGGCGGTCGTCGCGCAGATGGCGGACCGCATCATGGTCCTGCGCTACGGGGAGGCGGTTGAGGAAGCGGACACCCGCACCATGATGTCGAGCCCCACGGCGGACTACACCAAGACGCTGTGGGCGGTGCGGACGTTTCGCAAGACCGAGCGTGCCGAACGGGACGCGGACCCGCTGGTGACCGTGGACCATGTCACCGCCGCCTACGGCAACGTCCCGGTGCTCCACGATATCAGCTTCGAGATCTACCGGGGTCGCACCGTCGCCGTCGTGGGCGAGAGCGGCAGCGGCAAGAGCACCGCGGCACGGGTGATAACAGGTTTGCTGCCGCCGCGGGAAGGCCGGGTGATGTTCCGCGACCAGGAGCTGCCGGGGGACTATCGCCGGCGGACCAAGAGCCAGCTCCGCCACGCGCAGATGATCTACCAGATGGCGGACACGGCAATCAATCCGCGCCAGCGGATACGGGATATCATCGGCCGGCCGTTGAAGTTCTACCTGGACGTGGGTGGCAGGGAGCTGGAAACAAGGATCCGTGCGCTGCTGGAAATGATCGAGCTGGACCCGTCCGAGTTCATCGAGCGGTTTCCCTCCGAGCTTTCGGGCGGCCAGAAGCAGCGCATCTGCATTGCCCGGGCTCTGGCGGCGGAGCCCGAGTTCATTATCTGCGACGAGGTGACCTCGGCGCTGGACCAGGTGGTGGCGGAGGAAATCCTGAAACTGCTCGACCGCCTCCAGCAGGAGCTGAATCTCGGCTACCTGTTCATCACACACGACCTGGCCACCGTGCGCGCCATCGCCGACGACGTGGTGGTGATGCTGCAGGGGGAGGTCGTCGAATACGGGCCGAAGGACGAGATCTTCACGCCGCCCCACCACGAGTACACCGAGCTACTCCTGTCCTCGGTGCCGGAAATGGACCCCGACTGGCTCGACGGCGTACTGAAAAAGCGCCGTGAGGAAGGCCTGATGGAGTCGGTTTCCGAGTCCTGAACCAGGAACGGTTTTTTCTCTCACCGGGAACACTGTCATGGTGACTTTCAACGTGTTTCCCGACCGTCAGGGGCAGAGCGGCTCCCGCAGGCCGTGGCCCGGTTGAAGGCCCAGGTGATAGGGGGCCGGTGCCGGGGGCCATCCCCCAGGGCTGTCGAAAACAGGGATGTTTGAGCCAGAGCGTACAGGGATGTATTCCATCCTTCGGTCCGCAAACGGCACTTCCCTGTGCCGCTCCTCACAGCGACCCTGGGGGATGGCCCCCGGCACCGGCCCATACCTCGACGGCGCGACTCGAACCGGGCCACGGCCTACTGCATGGTGCAGCATCTGTGGCCGGGGACGCTAAAACAACGCCGGCGCCTGCCAAGGGTGATTCAGCCCCAGGATCTTCGCCAGGGTGGGCGCCACCTGTATCGCGTTCCCGGGAGGGAGTACCGCCCGGGGTATGTCCGGGCCGCTGAACAGGCAGAACCGGAAGTCCGCACGGGTGCCGGGCCGCATGCCGTGATTAGACCGGTACTTCGACGGCCCCGTGGCACCGGTAGTGCCGGGCCGGCCCGATTCGAAGCTCATGCTCGAGCCTTCGGGCATGACGAACGTGAGCAGCCGGTCCCTGGCCCCTGCGGGCAGGTGATCGTTGTTCCACGGCTCGATGTCATGGTCCATCAGCCGCGCACTGATTGTTCGGGCATGGCCCGGCGAATCCGGCCTGACCATGAGCACGCCGCCCTCGCTGGACCAGACCGCGTCGCCGCCCAGGACCCGATCTACATAGAACCCGGCGGACACGGGGGCATGGCCATGGTCGCTGACGACGGCCAGGTTGTACTGATCCCGCATGCCGCGGTCCTCGAGCCGGGCGAGCAGGGCGCCGACCTGGGCGTCCGCCGCCCGCAGCGACCACTCCACCATAGGGTGGCCGGCGCCGTACTGGTGCAGGAAATAATCCGTTATCGCGACCTCCAGCAGGATAAGGTCCGGCGGTTGTTCGGAGCAGGCAAGCCCCGCCGCCAATTCCATGAGCTGGAAGTCAGCCAGCATCCCCATATGCAGCTTGTCGTGTCCGGGCTCGTTCGGCGCCACCACCGCGCGGATGGCAGCGGCGGCGGCAGACTCCCGCAGCCGGCCATCGGGGTCGAACGGGTTTCCGGCGTGCAGCCAACGCCGGTCGGCCGGTGTGTACTCCAATTCCGAATTCCCCGCCAGCACCTCACCCGTCCACCACGGCCCGTGGTAGACGGTGCAGTCTTCGGGACGCACCATGCCATATCCGACGGCGGCGACGTCCCGGCCCTGGTGGACCGCCAGGGCGGGCAGCGTGTCGGCGCCGACGTCCCAGGGATTCGCCCAGCGGAACGCTTCGCCGTCCAGAATACGGTTACCGTAGATGCCGTGTCCGGACGGAGGTACGCCGGCGATGATGGATGTGCGCCCCGGCGCCGACGTGCCGCACACCTCCGGGCTGACACCGGTGACCTCCGTTCCCGCCTGCGCGAGTCGATCGAGGTTCGGCAGCCAGACACGAGCTGTTTCGAAATGGTCGGCACTGATGCCGTCGATCATGACCAGGATGAGTCTGCTCAATTCAACCCCTCGGCCGCTCCGCATTGGTTCTCACTGTAGTGACACCGCCTCAAGGAACGGAGCGGCCTCCGGCACCGGCCACCAGCAACGGAGTTCACGGGACAGCGGAGTTCACGGGACAGTTTATCGATCTCCGTCAGCAATCGGAGCCCGCCACAACGAAGTAGATCTCTCCGATTTCGTCGACTTAAATTAAGTAAACTGTCCCCGGAATCCGGGAATCCGGCGGGAATCCCCGGAATCCGGAATCTAGGTAGGAATCAAGGACAAGACTTGCGCGCTACCAGCACGCCGTCGCGCACCGTCAGCAGCACCTTCTCGACGGCCGGGTCGTCCCTGACCTTGTCGTTGAACGCCACCAGGGCGCGGTCGGAATCCGAGTCCGGATGCAGGACGCGGCCGGACCACAACACGTTGTCCGCCACGATCAGGCCGCCCTGGCGCAGCTTGGGCATGACCAGGTCGTAGTAGTTCGAGTAGTTCTCTTTATCCGCATCCAGGAAAACCAGGTCGAAGGGCCCTTCGATGCGTTCCAGGGATTCGACCGCCGGCCCCATCCGGATGCCGATCTTGTAGCCGACGGGGCTGCGCTTGAAGAACGAGCGGGCGACTTCGGCATGCTTCTCGTCCAGCTCGCAGCTCACGATCTCCCCGTGCTCGTCCAGGGCCTCCGCCATGGCCAGCGCGGAGTAGCCGCTGAACAGGCCGATTTCCAGAACCCGCCGGGCCTGAATCAAGCGCACCAGCATCTGCAGGAACGCCGCTTCCAACCGGCCCACCACCATCTGCGGCTGCTCCAGATGCTCGTACGTGTACTGCTCGAGCTCCTGGAGCAGCCTGCTCGGCTCGTTCGAGTGCTCGGCGGCGTAGGTCTCGAGATCGGGGTCTACCAGTGGGTCCATCGACGTTCCTCGCACAGTGCGTTTGCGTTAACCTTGCCGCATGATTGTGCCACGGAACCCACCGCAGGACGTACTGCGACGATGACCCGCGACCATGCACCGGACTTTTCCCCGCTTTCCGACGCGCTGCGCGGGCGCGTCGAGGCGCACTGGGAAACCTACCGCGGCAATACCGATGCGCCCGTGCTCGACGGCCCGGTCCTGGAGACCCTGCCGCTGGTGTGGGCGTGCAGCGAGTTCGTGGCGCGCACCTGCGCCCTGCACCCGGCCGTGCTGCAGGAGCTCCACGAATCCGGCGACCTGGAGCGCGCCTACGAGGGGAACGAGCTGGGAGACCGCATCGTGGCGCTGGCCGGGGAGCTGGAAGATGAGCAGGATCTTTACCGGACCCTGCGCCGGATGCGCAGGCGCGAGGCGGTCCGCATCGCCTGGCGCGACCTGGCCGGCTGGGCGGATCTCGAGGAGGTGATGGCCGTCATGACGGAGCTGGCCGACGCCAGCATCCAGCTCGGCCTGGCGACGCTGCACGAGCTGGCCTGCGAGCAGCGCGGCACGCCGCGGGACGAGCAGGGCGAGCCGGTGGCACTGAGCGTGCTGGGCCTGGGCAAGCTCGGCGGACGCGAGCTCAACTTCTCCTCGGACATCGACCTGATACTCGCCTACCGCGCCGACGGCGAGACGGACGCGCCCAGGCCGATGTCGAACCATGAGTTCTTCAGCAAGCTCGGCACCCGCCTGATCCATGCTCTCGATCATATTACCGAGGACGGCTACGTCTTCCGGGTGGATATGCGACTGCGCCCCAACGGCAGCAGCGGGCCCCTGGCCCTGTCCTTCGACGCCATGATCCAGTATTACCAGGTACACGGGCGTGACTGGGAGCGTTATGCGATGGTCAAGGCCAGGCCGGTGGCCGGCGGCATCGACGAGGGCCGGTGGCTGCTGGACCAGCTCCGGCCGTTCATCTACCGGAAGTACCTCGACTTCGGCGCGGTTCAGGCGATCCGGGATATGAAGCAGATAATCGACCGCGAAGTCCGGCGCAAGCACGGCGAGGGGGACATCAAGCTGGGCCGCGGGGGGATCCGGGAAATCGAGTTCATCGTACAGAGCCTGCAGCTGATCCGGGGCGGCCGGGAGCCGGGTCTGCAGACCAGCCGAATTCATTCGGCCCTGCGCGAGCTCGCCGGCATCGATGCACTGGAGGCCGACACCGTCAACTCGCTGGAATCGTGCTACCGGTTCCTTCGCAACCTGGAGCACCGGCTGCAGATGCTGGCCGACGAGCAGACTCACGTGCTGCCGAAGGATGAAGTCCCGCGCGCCCGCCTGGCGCTGGCCATGGGCGAAACCGACTGGACCGGACTTCAGCAGGCGGTGAACGAGGTCAAGGACCGCGTCAATGATACCTTCCAGCGCATCCTGAGCGAGAAACCGCCGCCCGGTGACTCGCTGGACACCATGGCCGATGTCTGGTCGGCGCGCATCGAGCGCGACACCGCCCTGCCGCTGCTGCGCGACACCGGGTACGAAGACCCGGAAACGACCTTCAACCTCCTCCGACAGCTGCGCCGGGGCAAGTCCTACCATGCGCACTCCAAGGTCGGGCGCGAACGGCTCGACCGCCTGATGCCGGCCCTGGTCCAGCTCGCCGGCAGGTCCGGGCAACCGCACGAAACGCTGTCCCGGCTGACCCATTTCATCGAAGCCGTGGGGCGCCGCTCCGCCTACCTGATCCTGCTGATCGAGAATCCACTGGCCCTGGAGCAGCTGGTGCGCCTGTGCGCCGCCAGCGCCTGGGTGAGCAACTGGATCAGCCGCTATCCGCTGTTGCTGGAGGAGCTGCTCAGCCCCATCAGCAGCACACCGGAGTCCTTCGAGCAGGAGCTGGACGAGGAGATCGAGCACCGTCTGCAGCCCCTGGACCCGGGCGACATCGAAGCGCACATGGAGGCATTCCGGGAGATCCATCACGCACAGATGCTGCGCATCGCCGCCGCGGACATATTCGAAAGCATAGACCGCCCCCAGGTCGCCCATCGCATCTGCCTGGTCGCGGAGAAGCTGCTCGATGCGGTGGTGGCGCACTGCGTCAGCGAGTTGAGCCCCGGTATCGGCAGGCCCGCCCAGGGGGACTCGGACGAGCCGCCGGCTTTCGGTATCGTCGGCTACGGCAAGCTCGGAAGCCGCGAGCTCGGCTACAACTCGGACATCGATCTGGTGTTCATGCACCAGGTCCGCGACCCCACGGCCGCCACCACCGGCGGCCGGAGGCCGGTCAGCAACGACCAGTACTTCGCCCGCCTGGCCCAGCGCATCACCCACGTCATCGCCACCCGTACACCGTCCGGCGTAATGTACGAAATCGACCATCGCCTGCGCCCCAGCGGCGGCTCGGGTCCGCTGGTGACCTCCCTGCAGTCGTTCCACAGCTACCAGGTCGAGCGCGCCTGGACCTGGGAACACCAGGCGCTGGTCCGGGCGCGCGTGGTCACGGGGCCGCCGGCGCTCGCGGAGGCGTTCGAGTCAGTGCGCCGGGAGGTGCTCTGCAGCCGCCGCGACCTGGAAAAACTGCGCGGCGACGTGAAGCAGATGCGGACAAAGATGCGTTCGGCGAACGATCGCAGCACCGCCGGGCAATTCGACTTGAAGCAATGCCCGGGCGGAATCATTGACATCGAGTTCATTGTCCAATATTACGTACTCCAGTACGCGCACGAGCATCCGGACCTCGCCGGCCCGCGCAACACCCTGGAGCTGCTGGCGGCGATCGACGAGGCGGGGCTGATGAGCGGGGAGGATTCGGCTCTGCTGCGGGACATCTATCAAAGCTACCTGAACGTGGACCATGGGCACAAGCTGGCCGAGCAGGCCCTGCTGCTGGACACGAACACGCTGAGCGAGGAACGCAGGGCCGTGGCGGCCCTGTGGGATCGAATATTCGATTAACCGGGTCGAGACCCGACTTTTTACTGGAGAAAACGCATCATGTCATTTTCAGATCGCGACGGCGTCATATGGATGGACGGCGAGCTCGTGCCCTGGCGGGAAGCGAACGTGCACGTCCTCACCCATACGCTGCACTACGGCGTAGGGGTGTTCGAGGGGCTGCGCGCCTATCGGACCGAAAAAGGCACCGCGATCTTCCGTCTCGAGGACCACACCAACCGCTTCTTCCGTTCGGCGCGGATCATGGGCATGAATCTCCCCTACGACCGGGACACCTTGAACGAAGCCCAGAAAACCGTGGTCCGCGAGAACGGCCTCACGGAAGCCTACGTCCGGCCCCTGGCCTATTGGGGCTCCGAGGGCATGGGCCTGCACGCCCGCAACCTGAAAACCCACGTCGCCATCGCATCCTGGGAATGGGGCGCCTACCTGGGGGACGAGGGCTTGACCAAGGGCATCCGCGTCAAAACATCTTCGTTCAGCCGCCACCATGTCAACAGCACCATGTGCAAGGCCAAGGCCAACGGGCACTACTACAACTCCATCCTGGCCCTGGAGGAGGCGCTCGCCGCCGGCTGCGAGGAAGCGCTGCTGCTGGACACCGAGGGTTACGTCGCCGAGGGCAGCGGGGAGAACATATTCATCGTTCGCGACGGCCGGGTCCTGACACCGGAGCTCACCAGCGCCCTGGAAGGCATCACCCGGGACACCGTGGTGGCGCTGCTGGACGAGCTCGGCCTGGAGCTGCACACGAAGCGCATCACCCGGGACGAGGTCTATGTCGCCGACGAGGCGTTTTTCTGCGGCACGGCCGCGGAGATCACGCCGATCCGGGAGCTGGACGGGCGGCCCGTCGGCGAGGGCGAGCGCGGGCCCGTGACCGAAAAGATCCAGTCCCTGTACTTCGACCAGGTCAAGGGCCGGCGCGACACCCACCCGGAGTGGCTCGCATTCGTCTATTGAGGACCGGCGCACCACGAGGAGCGGGCGCCACTCCGCGTCGCGCAGCAGGACCCGGAGCACGGACATGAAACTGCTGATGGTCAGGACCACGTCGTTCGGCGACATCATTCATGCGTTTCCGGCTTTGACCGACGCCGCGTCCCGCATCGATGACCTGGTCTGCGACTGGCTGGTGGAGGATTCCTATGCGTGCATGCCCCCCTGGCACCCGGCGGTGCGGCACGTGATTCCCGTGTCCATGCGGGGTTGGCGCCGCGCGCCCTGGCTGCAGCACGCGCCGGCGATCCGGCGCTTCGTCCGGCAACTGAGGCGGGAGCGCTACGATCTCGTCCTCGACGCCCAGGGTCTGCTGAAAAGCGCCCTGCTTGCGCGGCTCGCCCGGGGTCCGGCGATGGGTCTCGACCGGCACAGCGCCGGCGAGGCCCCGGCCGCCCGGCTCTACCACGACACCGTGGCCGTCGAACCGGGCCAGCACGCCATCGACCGGAACCGCGCCCTGTTCGCCGGCGCCCTGGGCTATAAAGTCCCGGAACCCATGGCCTACGGGCTGCGGCTCCCGGACGACCCGGAGCACGGCGCCTCTCAAGGCCACGAGCCGTACCTGGTGTTCATTCCCGGCACCACCTGGCCCAGCAAGCAGTGGCCGGAATCCTACTGGCGGGACTTGACCGAGCGGGCCACCGGTGCCGGCTGGCGGGTCCGGATCAACGCCGGCTCCGGCGCGGAACGATCCGCAGCCGAGCGGATCGCGAAGGGAATCGCCAATGTCGACGTGCCGCCGCTGTCCATCGAGCAGCTGGCGCACGTGCTGCGCGGCGCACGCGCCGTGGTGTCGGTGGACTCGGGTCCCGGCCACCTCGCCGCCGCGGTGGGGACCCCCGGGGTATCCATCTACGGCGCGACGGATCCGGCCCTGATGGGCACCCGTGGACCCGGCCAGGTTCACCTGTGCGTGGATTTCGAATGCTCGCCCTGCCTCCGGCGGCGCTGCCAGTTCGCCGACAGCGGCCAGGTATATCCAGACTGCTACGCTACGGTGCCGCCGCCCCACGTGTGGGGTACACTCCGTGACCTCCTTCAAACCTGCTGACACCATGACTGCCACTGTTCTGGTCACCGGCGGCGCCGGCTACATCGGCTCTCATACCACGCGGCAACTGGTGCAGGCGGGTTTCGAGGTCGTGGTGGTGGACAACCTCTATTCCGGCCACGCCTGGGCGGTGGACCCGCAGGCGCGTTTATACCAAGCGGACGCCGGAGATGCCGAGCGGATCGGAGAGATCTTGCGCGCCCACGCGCCGGTCGCGGCGGTGATTCACTTCGCCGGCCATATCGTGGTCCCGGAATCCGTCAGCAACCCCATCAAGTACTACCGCAACAATCCCATCGCTTCCACCAACCTCATCGAGGCCTGCCGGGAAGCCGGGGTCCAGCGCTTTCTGTTCTCTTCCAGTGCCGCGGTCTACGGCCAGCCCGAGACGGTGCCCATACCCGAAGACGCCGCCACCCGTCCAATCAATCCCTACGGGCGCAGCAAACTGGTGACCGAATGGACCCTGGAGGATGTCGCCCACGGCTCCCGCGTCAACGGGGACCACGACCCGTTCCGGTACCTGGCGCTGCGCTATTTCAACGTCGCCGGCGCCTCCCTCGATACGGCCCTGGGCCAGGCCACGCCGGAAGCCACGCATCTGATCAAAGTCGCCTGCGAGGCCGCCTGCGGCAAACGCGGCGGACTGGATATTTTCGGCACCGACTACCCGACGCCGGACGGCACCTGCATCCGCGACTATATCCACGTGGAGGACCTGGCCGCCGCCCATGTGCTGGGCCTGAAATATCTGCTGGGCGGCGGCGACTCCAGTGTTCTGAACTGCGGCTATGGGCACGGGTTCAGCGTGCGGGAGGTGGTGGACGCGGTGCAGCGCATCAGCGGCGTGTCGTTCCCGGTGGCGGAAGCGGGGCGCCGCGCCGGCGATCCCGAGGCCCTGGTCGCCGACAACACGCGGATCCGCCGGACACTGGACTGGACGCCCCGGCACGACGATCTGGAACTGATCTGCCGCACGGCCCTGGACTGGGAGGCGGAACTGGCGGCCCGGTTATAATGCGGCTGGCTTTCTGCCTCTACAGGTATTCCCCGCACAGCGGCCTAGCCCGTGACATGCTGCGCATCGGCCACGAAGCCGTCAGGCGCGGGCACCTCGTCGATGTCTACGCCCGCGAGTGGCAGGGCGACAGGCCTTCCGGCATCCAGGTCAAGCTCCTGGACGCGCCCGGTTGGACTAACCACGGCCGCGCCGAAGCCTTCGCCCGCCGGCTTGCCGAGCCCCTGAGGCGGGGGGTATACGACGCGGTGGTGGGCTTCAATAAGATGCCGGGGCTGGACTTCTACTACGCCGCGGACGGGTGTTTCGCGGCGCGGGCCCGCCGCGGGCGACCGCGGGCCTATGAGCTCACGCCGCGATACCGGAGCTGGCGACGCCAGGAAGCGTCGGTATTCAGCCCCGGCGCCCGCACCCGGATCATGCTGCTCAGCGAGGCCGCGGGACTGGAGTATCGTGCGTACTACGCCACTCCCGGGGACCGTCTCTGCCGCCTGCCCCCCACCCTAGATCCCCGCCACCGGCTAGGCCCGCTGGAGCCGGAACGGCGCGCCGCGATCCGCGGCGGGCTCGGGGTGGCGGCCGGAGAAACCCTGCTGCTGATGGTCGGCTCCGGTTTTCGAACCAAGGGCGTGGACCGCAGTATCCGGGCTCTGGCGGCGCTGCCCGCCGGCAGACGCGACGCAGTGCGCCTGGTGGTAGTCGGACAGGGCAAGCCCGGCTGGTACCGGCGCCTGGCCAGGCGGCTGGGTGTTGCCGGTCGCGTGTACTTTGCGGGGGGTCGGGACAACGTCCCGGATCTCCTCCGGGCCGCCGATCTGCTCCTGCATCCCGCACGGCAGGAAAACACCGGCAGCGTCCTGCTGGAGGCGCTGGCGGCCGGGCTGCCCGTCCTTACGACGTCCAACTGCGGCTACGCCCACCATGTCCGCGACGCCGGCGCGGGCACGGTGGTGGACACGCCCTTCGGCCAGCACGAGCTCGACGAGGCGCTGCGCCGCCTCATGGAAGACCCGGACCGCGAAGCCATGTGCGTCAACGCCAGGCGCCACGGCCAAGACGAAGCCCTCTACCGGATGCCGGAAGCGGTGGTGGCCCGGATTGAAAACTGGGGCGGCGGCGACACCATCGGCGCGCCGGCATTCACGGGCTGCGTCGACCCGGAGCTGGCGGAGCTGTCCCGCAATCTGCCCCGGCTGTCGGACTGGCTGCGGCTGGAGGGTGAAGAGCTCCGCCGCACACGGGACAGGCGGACGCTGCGCTTCGAGCACGGGGGGCGGCGGTATTTCATCAAGGCACATTTCGGCGTCGGGTGGAAGGAGATCTTCAAGAACCTCTTCCAGCTGAAGGTGCCGGTGCTGGGCGCCGGCAACGAGTGGCTGGCCGTGCATCTCCTGAAGGCAATGGGCATCCCCACCATGGATGCCGTCGCCTGCGGCTACGGCCGCGGGCTCGCGAACCGCGAGTCGTTCATCGTCACCCGGGAGCTGAGCGGCATGATCAGCCTGGAGGAGTATGCCGAGCGGGAACAGACCCGGATCGGCGGGGATCCCGCGCTGCGCCGGGAACTGCTGCGCCGGGTCGCGACCACGGCCCGGGCGCTGCACGGCAACGGCATCAACCATCGCGACTTCTACCTGTGCCATTTCCTGTTCACCCCGCCGGGGCCGGACCAGGGGCCCGGCACGCTGCATGTAATCGATCTGCACCGCGCCCAGGTGCGACATCGAACGCCCCGGCGCTGGCGCATCAAGGACATCGCCGGGCTCTACTATTCGGCCTTCGGCGTCGAACTGACCCACCGGGACCGGCTGCGGTTCATCCGCGCTTACACGGGCGGCGGGAACCTTCGCCAGGCCCTGTCGGACCGGAGATTCTGGGCGCGGGTGGAGCGCCGGGCTTTCGCCCTCAAGCAGGCGGAAACCCGGCGCGGCTACGCGGACTCGTCACGGGCCGCGAAGCATCTGAATTGACCATGTCGTTGCTCCGCAGCCGGCGCATGTGGACGATCATCGACGACCGGGAGCGGTGCCCGCTGCTCGACGAGCTTGTCCGGCTGCCTGCGTCGGTCACGGCGCGGGGGCATGTCCTCAAGCACGATGGGACCACCACCGTCACCGTGGTGGGCGATGCGGTCCGGCGCTGGGTAGTGAAACGCTACAACACGAAGAATGTCTGGCACGCCCTTCGGCGGCTGTTCCGGACCAGCCGGGCCGTCAACTGCTGGCGCGCCGCGTCCCGGCTCCGGGACGCAGGCATCAACACTCCCCGGCGGGTCGCTGCCATGGAGGAACGTCGATTCGGCATCCTGCGCGGCCGTTCCTGGTTCGTCAATGAATACATCGCCGGCGACACCCTCGCCCAGGCAATCGGGCGCGGCGCCGGGAACCCGTCGCCGCTGGTGGCCCAGGCAGCAGAAATCGTGCTGCGCCTGCGAACCGCCGGCATCGTCCATGGCGACCTGAAAGCCACGAACTTCGTGGTACATGGGGACCGAATATACCTGGTGGACCTCGATGCGACCCGCAGCCCCAGGGGCCGGTATCTCGAATCCGGGCTGCGCAAGGATTGGGAGCGCTTCCTGCGCAACTGGTCCGACCAGCCCGACGTGCTCAAAGAGTTCGAAAGCCGCCTCGCCGACGCTGGCGGGGTCCGTGCACCCAGCGACTGAAATCGTGGCGGTCAGACCATTCCCGGACCGTCTGGGGCAGGGGCACCCCGGTGGCCGTGCCCCCTTCCGGGGAGCGCAACGCGCCCAGGGCAGCCCCGAGGCGGCGTCTTGGACAAGTGGCCCGGTTCGAAGGCTCGCACGATCGGGGAGAGGCCAGCGGCGGGGGATGGCCCCCGCCGCTGGCCCCAATCCCTGGCGCCGGACCTCAGATTCCGAAACACCTCGCCTACCGCTTGGTATCGAACACCAGCACCTTGCCGCCGTTATCACCCGTAAACGTCATCACGGGCTCGATGTCGATCCGCCGCATCAGGATCCCCTCGCGGTGCGCTTCGCCGGCTTCGATGACCATGGCCAGATAACGGTAATCGCGCCACCCGCCGCGCCACACATCGCGCATGGCCTCCTGCCAGGAATAATCCGCCCCCGGCCGGTACCCGGACAGCCCGGAATAGTGGACCACCACTTGGCTGTTGCTGAACAGGCTGCTTTCCGGCGCCGCGGCGGCCCGCAGCCAGAGGCCGGCTTCGCGCAGATGCAGGTGCTGGCTGCGCAGGTCCAAGCCCTTGATTCCGGACACCAGGACCAGCACCAGCGCCGACGCCAACAGCCAGCGCGGACGCCGGAAGCCGGCGGTGCGGTCCGTTGCCAAGCGCTCGAGCGCGGGCGGCACGATCGCCAGCAGCGTCAGCGCCGCGACCATGGCATCACGTTCGTCCACGGCAAACTCGACAAAGGCCGGCACCAGGAGAAGCATCGAGCTCACCACCGCGAAAACCGCCCACCAGCAGCGCTGCTCCGGGGTCAGCACCCGCCGGGAAACAGACAGGGCATACAACGCCAGCGCCGAATACACCACGCCGAGAGCCTTGATGATCCCGGCGACGACCATCACAACGATCGTCGCCAGCAGCGCAGTTCTTTCGAAACTGCGGGAATACTCGTCCAGGAACTCGTGTCGCAGCGATTCGATTTTGAAGCGAACTCCCCGTCCCAGCTCCTGCCAGGCGACTGCCAGGTGCTCCAGGGGATGCAGCAGCAGTTCGCCGACCGGCCCCTGAGCGTGCCATTGCCGGCTCCACAAGGCATATACCAGCAACAACCCGCAGCCGGCCACGATGGCGCCCCCCTTTAGTAAACGGCCGGATGCCCCGGGCCTGTCGCGGACCCACCGCCACAACGGCACCGAGACCAGGAACAGTATCGCTTCCAAGGCGAAGAACAACGCGGCGATACCCGCCAGCAGCGCACCCGCCGGCCAGCGCCCGTTCCGCGCGGCGGCATAATGCAGGAAGTACGCCAGGCTCCAGACATAGAACGCCCAGTAGCCCGGCTCTCCGGCGACCTCAGGCCGGAAACCGTTCAAGGCCGGAAACAGCAGCACCAGCACCGCGGCCAGCACCCTCGCCCGCGCACCGCCGCCCAGGACGGACGCCAGCGCGGTGAATCCGACGGCCAGAAGCGCGAAAAGCCCCGCATTCACCGTGTGAAGCCCGAACGCGGGGCTCATTCCCGTCACCCGGCTGACCACGCCTCCGAGCATGGCGTAAAGGGGATGGCCGGCCATGTCGATGGCGGCCCGCCACTGAGCATCGCGGAAGTGCCCGGCGGCGCGCACTTCACTGATACCGTCGCTGTTGAGAACCGGATCGAGATACACCGCCCACAGGGACAACAGCAGGCTGGCCGCAGCAACGAGTGCGTGGAACCCGGGCCGGTCGAGAACGACGCGGTGCGGGGCGGTCGACGATCCGTTCACTTCAGGGTCGCCGCCGAACGGGACCGCAACGGAAACGCACTACCCGCGGCTGTGATACGCTTCGAACCAGCCAAACCCGCATCATTCGAAACCAATGTATCGTTTGAATTCACAGAGACTCTGACCAGTCAGGAGTTTGTTGTTCCAGTGTACCCCGCCACTGATATGGTGACATTCAGCAAGCCACGGGCGTTGGTCCGGTTTGAATGCCCGCGTGATCGGGGAGGCTGGTGCCGGGGGCCGTCCACCAGGGCCGCTGTGAATACGTCCGTGTACGCTCTGGCTCAAACATCCTAAGTTTTCGACAGCCCTGGTGGACGGCCCCCGACACCAGCTCCATGATTAGTGGGGGCACACCGAGTCCGCGATGATCGATTTCCTGAATATAACGCCCGATCGCTCCGAGTGTCCGGATCTCGTTGACCGGCTCCAGCGGCGCGACGCGTCGCTGTGGAGCGACGACCCTGAGATCCGGCGCGACATAGAGAATCGCCTGGGCTGGCTGGACGCCGCCAACTTCATGGACCGGCACGCGGGTCGAGTCGTCGATTTCGCGCGGCAAGTGCAGGGCGAAGGGTACCAACAAGCTGTATTGCTGGGTATGGGCGGCTCCAGTCTGGCGCCTGAAGTCTATGCCGCGCTGTTCGGCGGCCGCCCCGGCGCCCTGCCGCTCACGGTCCTGGACACAACGTGCCCCGGGCATATCGCTGCCGTGACCGCGCGATGCGAAGCCGTACCGACGCTGTTCATCGTATCCAGCAAGTCCGGCACGACGGCGGAAACCAGCGCCCTCGAAGCCCATTTTTTCGACCGGATGGCTTCCCGGGAAGGTGCGCCGGGGCGGCGGTTCATCGCCGTCACCGACGCCGGCTCGCCCCTGGCGGCCCTCGCCACGGAGCGGGGTTACCGGGACACGTTCCTGAACCCCGAGGACATCGGCGGCCGGTTTTCCGCCCTGAGCTTCTTCGGGCTGATCCCGGCCGCGCTCGCCGGCGCCGAACCTGCGGCGCTGCGTGCCCCTATGCCGACGGAGTTGCCCGGCTCCGATCTGGCTACCGAGGCCTGTGCACTGGGCACGGCACTGGCCACGGCGGCGCGGGAAGGACGCAACAAGCTGACTTTGTGCTTCAGCCCGGGACTTGCTGCAGTAGCGCCGTGGGTCGAGCAGCTCATTGATGAAAGCACCGGCAAGGATGGCACGGGCATCGTAGTGGTGGCCGGCGAACCGCGGTTCGAGGCGGGAGCATACTCCAACGACCGTTTCTTCGTCGTGGTGGAGCTCGCGGACGAATCCGTTGATGAGGCGTGGCTCGACCGGCTCGCCGGGCTCGGGCATCCCGTCGCGCGCTGGCGGATGGCGGATTCCAACCACGTCGGGGCGGAGTTCTTTCGATGGCAGGTCGCCACGGCGGCGGCGGGCCGGGGGCTCGGCATCAACCCGTTCGATGAGCCGGACGTGAACGCCAGCAAGGCAGAAACCCGCGCCATCCTCGAGCAGCCCGGCGGTACGGGCGCTGCGCCGCCGGACCCATTGTCGGCGCTCCGGGAAATGCTGAACGGCGCGGCGCCCAGCGACTACATCGCCATCCTGGCATATGTGTCCCCCGGCGACGCGAATCGCGAGGCGCTGGCGACGCTTCGCGAGCGCCTGACCCGGCTCACCGGACTGCCCTGTTGCCCGGGTTTCGGACCGCGTTATCTCCACTCCAGCGGCCAGGTTCACAAGGGCGGGCCCGATCAGGGCCTGTTCATCGTCATTACCCGGGAGGCGGAGCCGGACCTGCCCATCCCTGGCCAACGGCACGGCTTCGGCTCACTGATCCGCGCCCAAGCCCTCGGCGACCTGCGCGTATTGCGGGAACGGGGAAGACGGGTGGTGCATCTGGAACTGAGCGACGGTATGAGCCTCGAAGGGCTGCTCGATTACGTGTGGTGACTGGTGATTGGTGAAGAGAGTGTTTCGAATTACGGAGCCTGTAATTAATTCTGTGTAACTGCTCGATTCACGAGTCACGATTCACGAGTCAACCTATTCTCCTACAGAAAATCTGCCATTTCCGCCCGCTCCCAGTCCACGGCGCGCACCCACCACTCGTCGCCCTCCAGAACGAGCTGCACGTCGAAGCGCATCAGGTCGGCGCGGACGTTCAACAGGGCGTCGGCGGACTCGATGGGGCGGCTCGCCATCGCCACCAGGACCCGGGCGTGGGCCGTGCCGTCCCCCACCCGGACCTCCCGCACCAGGCTCAGCAAGTGGATACTCCGATTGCGCAGCAGCATGCCCTGGACGAGTCGCAGCACGGTCTGCCGGTTGTAGCCGTGATCATCCTGGTAGTCGTCGGAGACGCTGTCCCGGAACACCGACAGATCATGATCCTCGGCAGCCTGCTCGGCCCGGGAAATCAGGTCCTTGATGCGGGCTTCCGGGGACTCCTCGGGGCCGCCGCAGGCCGCCAGAAACAGCCCGAGAACGGCAATGATCGAGTACTTCGCCTTCCCGTGGCCGGGCCGCGAGCGGCGCCGGTTGCCCGGTGCCTCGACGAACGGACGAAGGCAGGGGCAGCCTACGGAACTGGCCTCAACCACGCGTGTGCCCCTACCCGTCATGGCTCCAGAAACGCCCGGATCTCGGCCTCGCGGTCCATGGCATCCCGGTAGCCCAGGTCCACCAGCGCTCGGCAATAGGGCCGCTCGAAGAGCAGGTAGCTCATCAGGCGCCGGCCGCTGCCCCGGCGTGCCCCCAGCACCGCCAGAAGATACCGGATGCTGACGGGGAAAAGATGATAGAGCGGCTCGGCAATCGCCGCCAGATCCCGGCTGGGGGATATGACCAGCGTTTCCACTTGGCGCAGCGGGGTGCTGTCCGGGTCCTGGACGTAGCGCAGGGTTTCGTTGATTCGCTCCAGGCGCTCGATGTCCGCGTGCAAGGTGTTCAGGAACAGGGTATCCAGGATGTAGCCGGCGATCTGGCCCACTCCCGGATAGTCGTGATCCCCGGCCTCCGCCGACTCAGCACTGCTTTCCTGCCGCACGCCCACCACCAGGATCCTGTCCGCGCCCAGGTGCAGCGCCGGACTGGTGGGCGCGGTCTGGCGCATGGAGCCGTCGCCAAAATACTCGCCGCCGATACCCACCGCCGGAAACAGAATCGGTATGGAGGCCGAAGCCATCAGATGATCGATGTCGAGCCGGGTGGCAACCCCGTCGCGCCGCGCGCGGCGCCAGTCTTCAAGCCCGGGGCTTCCCTGGTAGAAGGAAATGGAACGGCCGCTCGAGTAACTGCTCGCGGTGACACAGACCGCGCGCAGTTGGCCGCCGTCGAGGGCCCTGTCGATGCTCTCGAAATCCACGTGGCTTTCCAGCAGCGAACGCAGCGGCGACACGTCAAGGATGGACTTGGGGCCGCCCCAGGCGCCCCCGGTCAGCATGGCGCACAGCCACCGGCTGCTGCGCGACACGGCGCTCCATGCATCGGCACGGAACACCTTCTCGACTTCGAAGTTCTCCCAGACATCCGTCAGGCGACGGATGCCGGCCTGGAAATTCCGGGCATGGGAAGCCACCACGGCGGCATTGATGCCGCCCGCCGAGGCGCCACAAATCACCTGGAACGGATTGTCGGCGCCCTCCGGCAGGATGCGGGCGACGGCCTTCAGCACACCGACCTGATAGGCCGCCCGGGCACCGCCGCCACCGAGCAGCAATCCAACCCGGGGCCCGCTGCTCATCCGGCTGCCTGGTGCTGGTGTACCGGCGTCAGCCGACAGCCGGGATCTCGTGGGAGCCGCGCTGTGGCTTGCGGCCCGGCTTGTCCTGCTCGTCCCCCGCCCCGGACTCGTACCCGGCACGGGCAGCGGTGGCCGGCTGCTCGTCGGCGGGCGACGGGGCGCGCTCCCGGCGCCTGCCGGACGCGGCCCGCGAGTCGGAGCGATCCCGGGGTGCCGACGGCGCCGCGTCGTCAGGCTTGCTCGATGCGGACCGGCGTCGGGGCGGCTCATCCTGCGCGGGGGCGGCATTCTCGGACACGACCGCGTCCGCCGTCTGTTCCGGCTCCGGTGCAGCGGCCGGTGAACGGGTCGCCGACGGGACGCTTTGGGGGCTCTCGACGTTCACGCCGGGATCTCCGCCTTCGGCGGAAGGCGCGGGCTGGTCCGCCCGGCCGGTTTCCTTCCGCCGCCGGCCGGGTTGTTCCTTGGTGGCGGCTTCCGTCCGCTCGCCGCGCCCGGGTTTCGCCCCTGAGGAATCGCCGCGGCCCGGCTTCACCAGCATCCCCTTGTCGTAACTGGCCGGCTCGATTTTCTGGCCGATGAAGTCCTCGATATCCGGTAGCGAGAACGCATAGGTCTCACAGGCAAAGCTGACAGCATCCCCGGCGGCACCGGCGCGCGCCGTCCGGCCAATGCGGTGTACGTAATCCTCCGGATCCTGGGGCAGATCATAGTTGACCACCAGGGACACGTCCGGAATATGCAGGCCGCGCGCGGCAACATCAGTGGCCACAAGCACGTTGACTTCACCGGCCTTGAACCGCTCCAGCAGGCGCTCACGCTTCTTCTGCGGTACGTCACCCGACAGCACACCGGCGCTCAGACCGCTTCGCTGAAGCTGGGTCGCCACCCGTTCGCTCTGGTGCTTGGTGTTCATGAACACCAGGGTCCGGGTGTCCCCGGCCCTCTTCAGGAAGCCCAGCAGCAGAGGCAGCTTGTCCGTATTGGAAGGGAAAAAGACCTTCTGCGTCACCTGGTCCACGGTGACCCGGTCGGACTCGATCGTCACCTTCTCGGGGCTGTTCATGTGCTCGTAGGCAAGCTCGTTGACCCGCAGCGACAGGGTGGCGGAGAACAGCATGTTCAGCCGCTCGCCCGGTGCCGGCATCTTGCGAAACAGATAGCGGATATCCTTGATGAAGCCGAGGTCGAACATGCGGTCGGCCTCGTCGAGCACCACCACCTGGAGGCCGTCGAAGGAGTATATCCCCTGCTTGAGGTAGTCGATGATCCGGCCCGGTGTACCGATGAGGACATCAACGCCTTCCTGCAGATCGCGCCGCTGGCTCTCGTAGCCGGTGCCGCCGTAGATCAGGCGCAGCTTCATGCCGAGCTGCCGGCCGATGATGCGCGCGTCCTTGTCGATCTGGATCGCGAGCTCCCGGGTGGGTGCCAGGACCAGCGCCCGCGGCTGGGCCTCGGTGCGGGAGGCCGGGGCGGGATGCGTCAGCAGGTGCTGGAACAACGCCACCAGGAACGCGGCGGTCTTGCCGGTGCCGGTCTTCGCCTGCCCGGCGACGTCGCGCCCGGCCAGGAGGTGCGGCAGGGTTTCCGCTTGAATGGGGGTACAGTATTCGAATCCGGCTTCCTCGATGCCGCGGAGTATGGACGGATCCAGCTCAAAATCGGTAAAACGTTGGTTGGAAAGATGTTTTTCAGTCATGGGCGGCGAGGATACCAGAAACACCGGCGGCGTAAACCAAAACCCGGGGTGTTTGGAATACCCGGCCGCCATGGTTACAATGCAAGATCCATCCCATTTGAAACCCGAGGAATCCCGATATTCATGTCACAAATTCGACATGTCACCGACGACAGTTTTGAACAGGACGTGCTGTCCTCCGAGCAGCCGGTCCTGGTGGAGTACTGGGCCGAGTGGTGCGGTCCCTGCAAGATGATCTCCCCGGTGCTGGAAGAAGTCGCCGAGGAGTACGGGGAAAAGCTCCAGGTGGTCAAGCTCAACATCGACGAAAATCCCAATACGCCGCCCAGGTACGGAATCCGGGGCATTCCCACCCTGATGCTGTTCAAGAACGGAAACGTGGAGGCCACCAAGGTCGGCGCCGTATCCAAATCCCAGCTCACCGCTTTCATCGACGGAAACGTGTAAAAAACGGGTCGCCACGTGCTGGACGCTCGGTCCAGCACGTGCTATGTTCCGGGGAGCTTCAGCTAATTCCTTAGCAAGCTCCACCTACTTAAACCAAGAATATTCCTTTATTTCTTCCGACTCAGCGCCCACCTCGGCGCCTGTTTTCCGGTTTTATGGCAATGTCTCTATCCCTCGCAGACCTCAAGAAAAAACCCCCTACGGAACTCGCGGACCTGGCCCGCTCCATGGAGCTCGAGGGCCTGGGACGAATGCGCAAGCAGGACCAGATTTTCGCAATCCTCAAGGCCCAGGCCAAAAAAGGCGAGGACATCACCGGGGAAGGCGTCGTGGAAATCCTGCAGGACGGCTTCGGTTTCCTGCGCTCCGCCGACAGCTCCTACATGGCGGGACCCGACGACATCTATGTATCGCCCAGTCAGATCCGCCGCTTCAACCTGCGGACCGGCGACACCGTCACCGGGCTGATCCGCCCCCCCAAGGAATCGGAGCGCTATTTCGCACTGCTCAAGGTCGAAACCATCAATTTCCAGGCGCCGGACGAGGCCAAGAACAAGATACTGTTCGAGAACCTGACGCCCCTGCACCCGGACGACCGGCTGCGCCTGGAGCAGGAGAACGGCTCCTCGGAGGACCTGACAGCCCGGGTCATCGACCTGATCTCGCCCATCGGCAAGGGCCAGCGCGGCCTGATCGTGTCGCCGCCCAAGGCCGGCAAAACCGTCCTTCTGCAGCAGATCGCCCACTCCATCAAGGCCAATCACCCGGAATGCTTTCTGATCGTTCTTCTGATCGACGAGCGCCCTGAAGAGGTCACCGAGATGGACCGGTCTGTGATCGGTGAAGTGGTGTCCTCGACATTCGACGAACCCGCGGCGCGCCACGTCCAGGTGGCCGAGATGGTGATCGAGAAGGCCAAGCGCCTGGTGGAGCACAAGACCGACGTGGTGATCCTGCTGGACTCCATCACCCGGCTGGCGCGGGCGTACAACACCGTGCAGCCCGCGTCCGGCAAAGTTCTGACCGGCGGCGTCGACGCCAACGCCCTGCAGAAGCCGAAGCGTTTCTTCGGTGCGGCGCGCAATATCGAGGAAGGCGGCAGCCTCACGATCCTGGCCACCTCGCTGGTGGACACCGGCTCGAAGATGGACGACGTGATCTATGAGGAATTCAAAGGCACCGGCAACTGCGAGATCCATCTCGACCGGCGGATCGCCGAGAAGCGGGTCTACCCGTCGATCATCATCAGCCGCTCCGGCACCCGCCGCGAGGAGCTGCTCACCGATCCCACGGAACTGCAGAAAATCTGGCTGCTGCGCAAGCTCCTCCACCCGATGGAGGACGTGGAGGCGATCGAGTTTCTGCTGGACAAGCTGAAGGCCACCAAGACCAATGCGGAGTTCTTTCAGTCCATGAAGCGCTGACCGCCCGCGCCGGGCTTGTCTGCCAGCCCGTTTTCCCCTATCATCCGCGCCCCGAAATCGACTCCCGCGTCAATCGAGAAGCAACATGAAAGCCGATATTCATCCCAAATTCGAGGAGATCGACGTCCTCTGCGCCTGCGGCAACCGGTTCAAGCTACGGTCCACCCTCGGGCGCGAGCTGCACGTGGATATCTGCTCGGCCTGCCACCCCTTCTACACCGGCAAGCAGAAGATCATGGATACCGCCGGCCGGGTCAGCCGGTTCAAGGAAAAATACAGCCGCGGCTAGGACTACTCCGTCTGCCGCCTTCTCAGGCGGCCTTGCAGGTCGGGTTTCGACCTCATGATGCATTCCAGCCGGCCTGACATCCGGGCTCGCGTTCACCGTGCAGTACCGTATCAGGGTCGACCGACACCGGCATTCCCTACACTTCGATCATCTCGAAATCGTCCTTGCTGGCGCCGCAGTCGGGGCAGGTCCATGACTCCGGGATATCTTCCCAGCGCGTCCCGGCGGGAATATTCTCCTCGGGCAGGCCTTTCTCCTCCTCGTAGATGAACCCGCATATGACGCACATGTACGTTTTGTATTCCACGATATTGCCTCGGAACTGGAGCATGAATTCGGGGGCGCCCGGAAGGGCTGTCCGGGCGGCCGGCAATTATACGCATTCGGCGCCGGGACTAAAGCCTGGATTCGGCGTATGTGCGTCTCGGAGCACGCGTGCGAGCCGGACGAGGGTATGCCATGGCTGAAACACTCCGCGGCCTGTACGTACTGACCGATCCGGATCTGATCCCGGACACGGCGCTGGTCGACCGGGTGCGGGCGGCCATCGAAGGCGGGGCCTCGGCCGTCCAGTACCGCGACAAGCGGCCGGGCGATACGGGCCATCTGGAGCGCGCACGCGCGCTGCGACGGGTGACCCGGGACCTCGGGGCCTTGCTGATCATCAACGATGACCCACATCTGGCCGTCGAGTCGGATGCCGACGGCGTTCATCTCGGGCGGGACGATCCGGACATTGATCACGCACGAGCCGTGGTGGGCCGGCGAATGATCGGCGTGTCCTGCTACAACGACCTCGGCCTCGCGGTCGCCGCCGAGCGCCGTAGCGCCGACTACGTGGCCTTCGGGAGCTTCCATCCGACACGCACCAAGTCGGGCACTGTGAGCGCCACGCCGGACCTGCTGCGGCGCGCCAGGAGAGCGCTGAACATTCCAATTGTTGCGATCGGCGGGATCACGCCCGACAATGGCGCGGTCCTGTTCGAAGCCGGCGCCGATGCCCTGGCCGTCGCGAGCGCGGTTTTCGCGGCGATGGATCCAAGACAGGCGGCGGAACGATTCAAGCCACTGCTGACAACGAGTCCAGACCAATGAGCGCAGCATTCGAAGCGGCCCGGGCCGTGATACCCGGAGGCGTCAATTCACCCGTCAGGGCCTTCCGGGGCGTGGGGGGCGAGCCGGTGTTCTTCGAGCGGGCCAAGGGCCCGTACATGTGGGACGTGGACGGCAAGCGCTACGTGGACTACGTGGGCTCCTGGGGACCGATGATCCTGGGCCACGCGGACGATGAGGTGATCGAGGCCGTGAAAAGCGCCGTGGACCGCGGGCTGAGCTTCGGCGCCCCCACCCCCATCGAAACGGAGCTGGCGGCGCTCATCTGCGGGATGATCCCCTCGGTGGACCGGATACGCATGGTCAACTCCGGAACCGAGGCCACCATGAGCGCCCTGCGCCTGGCCCGCGGCTTCACCGGCCGCGACCGAATCATCAAGTTCGAGGGCTGTTATCACGGCGGCGTCGACAGTCTGCTGGTGAAGGCCGGCTCGGGTGCGCTGACTTTCGGCACGCCGACCTCGCCGGGCATCACCGCGGCCGCCACCCGGGACACCCTGGTGCTGGACTTCAACGACACCGACCAGGTCCGGGACATATTCGAAACCCACGGCGACGAGATCGCCGCGGTCATCGTCGAGCCCGTGGCAGGCAACATGAACTGCATTCCCCCGGTCGACGGCTTTCTGGAATCGCTGCGGGAGTGCTGCACCCGCCATGGCTCGGTGCTGATCTTCGACGAGGTCATGACCGGGTTCCGGGTCGGGCCGACCGGGGCCCAGGGCCTCTACGGTGTCGAGCCGGACCTGACGGCCTTCGGCAAGATCATCGGCGGCGGCATGCCGGTGGGGGCGTTCGGCGGCCGAGCCGAAATCATGGCGCAGCTCTCCCCGGAGGGCCCCGTGTACCAGGCCGGCACGCTCAGCGGCAACCCCATCGCCATGACGGCGGGCCTGTGCACCATCAAGCGGCTCGCCGCACCGGGCTTTTACGAGAAGCTGGAGCAAAAGACCCGGACGCTGCTCGACGGCTATCGGGCAGCGGCCGAAAGTCACGGGATCGCCCTGTGCACACAGTCAGTGGGAGGTATGTTCGGCCTTTTCTTCACGGACGCGCCGCAGGTAAGCACCTTCGCGCAGGTGCAGGCCTGTGATACCGGGCGTTTCGGCCGGTTTTTTCACCACATGCTGGACAGCGGCGTCTACCTCGCGCCGTCCGCCTTCGAAGCGGGGTTCATGTCCGAGGCACACGAGACCGCCGATCTCGAGCTCACCATCGAAGCGGCGGACCGGGCGTTTGCACGATTGAGCCGATGAGGTGTGGCTAGAAACCGCAATCGGCGAGCCCCTGGCCGATGAGGCGTGGATCACCCTTCAGGGCAGACATGTCAGGCGTAAAACCTGACCCACATGGGCTTCGTTTGTCATATCAAGGTCAACGTTACAGAGCGTCGGGCGGGGGTCACTAGATGAAACGAACGGTGAATGGGTAGACGACGTCGAGGCCGCGCTGGGCGCGCAGGGCAGCGTACAACACGGCGGCGAACTGAAATACCACCACCACGAACAGGACGGCGATCCCGATCAGGAAAAAACTCAGCACCAGGGCCGCCAGTACGTAGAGCGTGATGCTGAGCTGGAAGTTGAGTGCATTGCGGCCCGCACGCTCGACGGCCGGAAACGCGTGCCGCTTCCACAGCCAGACCGCCAGCGGTCCGAGCAGGTGGCCGAACGGCAGAATATAGCCCAGCAGAGCACTGAGGTGACACCCCACCGTCCATGCACGCGCCCCGTCGCCCCGGACCGCTTCGGCAACCGCCGCCGGCGGGCGCGCCGCTTCCGCCCGTATCCATTGAAGCGCGCCCAGAGATGCGGCGAGCCAGCCCAGAATCGCCAGCACCAGGCTGGTCATTAGGGCGGGGATCAGGGCGGGCGGCGGCTCCAGCAGGTGGAGCTCCACGCTCTGGATCGCGCCGCCCCACGGCCCGGCGTTGAACCGCACTGTCCACCGGCCTTCGGGGATAGTAAGCGCCTTGAAGCGGAGCCGCAGCGTCTCCGCCGCGGGGCCGCCGGACGCTTCAAACGCCGTCGCAGTGCCGCTTTCCCGTATCAGTACCTCGCCGTCCGTGCGCCGCATCGAGAATGAGTACGGCAGCGCTGTGTCCCCGGACGAGAACGCGCCGGGCGCCGGCGTCACCAGAATCACGGGTACGGCCGTGAGGTCCCTGTTGATGGCCAGCTCGGCGGCGCTGCCGCCCGGGGCCAGGGCCTGCCGCTGAACCGGGGCAGTGTCGCCCGGCCAGAAGGTCTGCGCCAGCGGCACGCCGCTGCCGATCATGATCCCGATGCCCGCAAGGAGCAGGCCGACGCTGTACCCCTTTACGAGCGCCAAGGTGAAGCCTGGAAACGGAACGGGAGCCGGGTAAGGGGAATGACCGGGTGAGCGCCCTGGTGCGTGTTGTCAGACTGAGCCACTACCCGAGTTTTGCATGTGAAAGAGTTTCCGCATAATAGCGGCATGTTCCAGCGAACGCGACCGACACCCGGCCGGTACCTGGCCATCGCGGCAGTGCTGTGCGTTTTCCTGTTCCAGGCGGCAACCGCTCGAGGCGTGCGCGAGCCGGCTCCCGGAATCCTGCTCGTAGCCTCGGAGCGGATGGGAGACCCGCGGTTCAACCGATCGGTGGTACTGCTGATTGAGCACGATCACTCGGGCACGTGGGGCGTGATCATCAACAAACCCACGCAAATCGACGTATCGGAGCTTGTGCCTGCCATCGAACCGGGCGGCGGCGTCCCGGTCTATTTCGGCGGTCCCGTTCGGGTGGAGCACCTCAGGTTTCTCTACCGGGACGATGACGCAGATTCGGACCGCGCGGGCCTGCCCGGGGTAGTCTGGTCGGAATCCGGCGAAGAGTTGAAGGAACGCCTGGCGGGGAACCCGTCACGGCTGCGGGTCTACGCGGGTTATGCGGGCTGGGCGCCGGGCCAGCTGACGCTGGAGATCGCGCACGGGGGCTGGCGGATGATCGAGGGGCGGCCCGGCAACGTATTCAGCGACGACCCGGACCGGCTGTGGCAGCGCCTCAACAGCGCCCTGGACGGCGTCGAGATTTAGGAGGCCAGCCCCCTGGCCGATGAAGCGTTGCTCGAGGCCGCAATCGGCGAGAGGGCTGGCCTCCTTGCGCGAGGGGCCGTTCATACGTACGCGGCTTCAGCCGCGATCTCCCGGACGTCAGTCCAGCGCGTGCATAAACGCCGCTAGGTCTTCCATCTGCTGCTGGGAAAGCAGAAACGCGACATCGTTCATGATGCCGCCATCGCTTTCCCGTTCGCCGGACTTGTACTGCTGGAGGGACGTCAGGAGATACTGCTGTTTCTGCCCCGCAACCGCCGGAAAACGGGTCGGGATGCCGTGCCCCCTGGGCCCGTGGCAGCTCATGCAGGACGCGATATTCCGCGAGCTGTCACCGCCCCGGTACAGCATGCCGCCGCGCCGGGCGGATTCGGCCTGGTCCTCCGGCACGGCGCCCGCAGGCGCGTCGAGCGACGCGTAGTAAGCGTCGAGGTCGGCCATGTCCTGCTCGGACAAACCTGCCACCATGCCGGCCATGATCGCGTTCTGGCGCTCGCCGGACTTGTACCGGGCAAGCTGATCGGCGATATACCCGGAAACCTGGCCGGCGAGATTCGGATTCTCCGGGGCCGTTCCTATGCCGTCCGCACCGTGACATGCGGCACAGGTCTGGGATTTCTGTTCTCCAGCCCCGGCATCGCCCGAGAACTGGGCGTGGGCGAACGCCGGCGCGAGCACAAGGACCAGACCGAGCGGGATACGCAGTAATTTGTTCATTGAGTTCTCCGGAGATGTGTCGCGCCGCGTAAGGCCGGAGCCGGCGAGTCGATTCATTTGCAACGAGCCGCCGGGATTGTTGTACGCTCCGGGTTGGTCAGAGGTTCCTTTTTCGAACGGCCTGATTGGCAGCCTCGCCGGCAAAGCTATGGTTGCAGGCCGCGTTTTATATCATTTACACACTGGCATAACAATAGCACCTCCAGGCCCACAATCCACGGTTCATCCCGCCTCGTCATGAAAAACACGGCAAAACTGCTCAACGGTGCGCAGTTCACGATCGCCGCCGCCGAACCGCGCCAGTGGCCGCCGGAACCGGCGGCGGAGGTAGCATTTGCCGGCCGCTCCAATGTCGGCAAGTCCAGCGCCATCAATACCATTGCCGGGCGGAAGGGCCTGGCCCGCACCAGCAAAACGCCCGGACGCACCCAGCAGATCGTATTCTTCGATCTTGGCGGCGGCGCCAGGCTGGTGGACCTGCCGGGCTACGGCTACGCCCGGGTCCCGGACCGGCTGCGGGCCGGCTGGGCGGTTCTGATCGAGCGCTACCTGAGCGAACGCGAAGCGCTCAGGGGTCTGATCCTGGTCATGGACGCGCGCCACCCACTGACCGAGCTGGATCGGAACCTGCTGGAGTGGTGCGAGCCGGCGGGCCGGCCCGTCCATATCCTGCTCACCAAGACCGACAAGCTGAGCCGCAACCAAGCGAAGCAGACGGAGATGAAGGTCGCGCAGGCGGTATCGGAGCTGGAGAACGAGGTTACGGTGCAGCTGTTCTCATCCCTGAAGCGAACCGGCGTGGAACAGGCCCGGGAGAAAATCGGCACGTGGTTTGGCGATAGGTAACGGTTCACGAATCACCAATCACCGGTCACGGGTTCCCCCACTACGTCGCGTCGGAATGAATCATGCGCGGGTCCCAGTTGGCGAGGTCGAGGGCGTCGACGCCGTTGACCAGGAAATCCCCGCCCCCCCGCCGGGTATTGGCAACCAGGTGCGTTGACTTGCGCCGCCCCTCGTCCGGCGCCGCCCGGAACCCATGCTCGCTCAGCACACCGGAAACGCGCCGCGGGAACCGGTTCCACCAGATGCGGATCTCCCGGAACCCGCCCCACCGCAGGGCCTGGTCGAGCAGCAGTGACTCCACGTGCCCGTCGACGCCCTGCATGTCCAGAACACGGATGCGCCAGGTTCTCTGCAGACCCCGACCCAGCACCAGGTAGCCCGCTAGGCGGTCGCCGGAGAAGGCGGCGACCCAGCGATAGGCCGCGAAGGGGTTGTCGAAACGCCAGTTGAAATAATCCTCGTCCCGGACATGGGCTATTTTCCCCCACCGTACGCCGGCCACCAGGGCGGCCAGGGCAGATGAGGAGGGCGCGCCGGTGGTGATCCACAACCCGTCGCGTTCGATAGCTTGCGCCGCATCGAAGCGCTCGAATTCCCGGGCGGCTGATGCGGCGTCCCTGACGGCATGGGCCACCGTCCACTCGCCGACTTTGCGCCATCCGGTGCGCAGCGAGATTTTCTCCACCAACGGTCCGGGGCTCTGGTTCACGACGCGCTCCACGCCCTGCTCCGCGAGAGCGTCGAACAGCCACCGTGTCATCCGCTGGACCAGGCCGCGGCCTTCGTGCGCCTTGTCCACGACGGTATCCCCCAGGCACGGCATCGGCACTGGGCCGCTGCCCGCATGCCAGACCATCCCGTGGGCCCCCCGGACCGCCGCGATCCCGTCGGCGTGCTCGCACACCGCGAGGCACGAGCCCGGATAGGGATTGCGCTCGTAGCGCCAGACGAGGAAACGTTCGTTGAGTGCCGGATCCACCGGCCACAGGCGCGTCAGGAGTCGGGCGACCGGCTCGCGGTCACCGGCATCGTAGGGACGGATACGGTAGCTCACGCCGGGCAACCTCCGGGCATAAAAAAAGCCCCGGAGCTCAAGGGGAAGAGGACTGCTCCGGGGCCAGACTTACGGTTGTTGCAACCGGCCCGCTCGGGGAGGGGAGCGGGCGACGAGTGAATCGTCTTGATGAATAGGACTGCGTCTCCACCGCAAAGTTCCGTACCAAACGGCTCAGGCATGAGCCTCCACCCAGTTGCCGCCGGCGCCGGTGTCGACCTCCAGGGGCACCTCGAGCTCCACTACGCCGGACATCAGCGAGGGAATTCGCTTTGCGGCCTTCTCCACCGATCCCTCGGGCAGCTCGAACACCAGCTCGTCGTGCACCTGCATGATCATCCTGATCTCCGGGGCCTGTTCCACGATCCAGTCGCTGACCACCAGCATGGCCATCTTGATGATATCCGCCGCGGTGCCCTGCATCGGGGCATTGATGGCCGTGCGCTCGGCGTACTGGCGCCGGTTGAAGTTGCTGGCCTTGATGTCCGGCACATACAGGCGCCGGCCGAACACGGTTTCCACGTAGCCCCGGTCCCGGGCTTCGGCGCGGGTCAGGTCCATGAACGATTTCACCCCCGGATAGCGTGCGAAGTACAGGTCGATGTAGGCCTGCGCCTCGTTGCGGGGAATGCGAAGCTGCTGCGCCAGGCCGTAGGCCGACATGCCGTAGATCAGGCCGAAGTTGACCGCCTTGGAATGCCGCCGCTGGTCGTCGGTGACCGCGTCCAGTGCCACTCCGAAGATCTCGGCGGCGGTGGCGCGGTGGACGTCCTCGCCCTTGCGGAAGGCCTCCAGCAGCCCTTCGTCCCCGGAAAGATGGGCCATGATCCGCAGCTCGATCTGGGAGTAGTCCGCCGCCAGCAGCACGTTGCCCGGCTCCGGCACGAAGGCTTCCCGGATGCGCCGGCCCTCGGCGCTGCGCACCGGGATGTTCTGCAGGTTGGGGTCGCTGGAGGACAGACGTCCGGTGGCCGCCACGGCCTGGTGGTACGAGGTATGGATGCGCCCCGTATCAGGGTTCACCAGGTCCGGCAGCTTGTCGGTGTAGGTGGACTTGAGCTTGCTCAGGGCGCGGTGGTCCAGGATCACCTGGGGCAGCTCGTAGTCGATGGCGAGGTCCTGCAGCACGTTCTCCGCGGTGGATGGCTGGCCTTTCGGAGTCTTGCGCAGCACGGGCAGCTGAAGCCGGTCGTAGAGCACTTCCTGGATCTGCCTGGGGGAGCTGATATTGAACGCGGTGCCGGCGAGCTTGAAGGCCTTTTCCTCCAGCTCCTCCATCTGCCTGGCCAGCTGCTCACCGTGACGGCCGAGCATGGTGCCGTCGATGCGGACCCCGTTCTCTTCCATCGCCGCGAGCACCGGCACCAGGGGCATCTCGATCTTCTCGAACAGCTCCCTGAGCCGATCCTCCTTCTCCAGCCGCGGCCACAGAAGCTCGTGCAGCCGCAGCGTCACATCCGCGTCCTCGGCCGCGTACTCGGCGGCCGTTTCCAGGGGCACTTCATTGAAGGTCAACTGGCTCTTCCCCTTGCCCGCCACGTCCTCGAAGCTGATCATCCGGTGGCCCAGATACTTGAGAGCCAGTGTGTCCATGTCGTGGCGATTGGCCACCGAGTCCAGGACGTAGGACTCGAGCATGGTATCGAAGGCCATCCCGGCAAGCCGGACACCGGCGCGGGCGAACACCGTGCAGTCGTACTTCAGGTTCTGTCCAACCTTCTTGCTGTCCCCGTCCTCGAGCAGCGGCCGCAGGGCCTCGAGGACCTCCCCGCGGTCGAGCTGCCGGGGCGCACCCTGGTAATCATGGCCCACGGGGATGTAGGCCGCCTCGCCGGACGCCACGGCGACGGAGATGCCGACCAGGTCCGCTCTCATCGCCTGCAGGGCGGTGGTCTCGGTATCGACGGCGATCAGCCCGGCAGTTTCGAGCTTCCGGATCCATTGGCGCAGCCGCTCACGGTCCGTGACGCACTCGTAGTCGACGTCCGGACCCGCTCCCGGGTGCTGCGGCGCGTCGTCCTCCAGGGAGGACAGCCAGCTGCTGAACTCCAGTTCCTTGAAAATGTCCCGCAGGACGGCGTTGTCCGGCTCGCCGGGCAGCAGATCCGACGGCGCCAGACCCACGTCCACGGCGTCGTTCACCGTCACCAGGGACCGGCTCAGCGGCAAGTGCTCCAGCGACTCCCGGAGCGACTCGCCGACCTTGCCCTTGATGTCGCCGGCGTGACGGACGAGCTCTTCCACTGAGCCGTACTCCCGGATCCACTTTACCGCCGTCTTGGGGCCCACCTTGGGTACGCCCGGAATATTGTCGGACTTGTCGCCCACCAGGGCGAGATAGTCGACGATCCGGTCCGGCGGGACCCCGAATTTCTCCACCACCGCGGGGGCGTCGTAGCGCTTGTCGCTCATGGTGTCGATGAGCTCGATATCGTCGTCGACGATCTGGGCAATATCCTTGTCCCCCGTCGAGACCAGCGTGGCCAGCCCCCGTTTCCGCGCCTGCCGGGCGAGCGTTGCAATGACATCGTCCGCCTCGACGCCCTCCACTGAAATCAGGGGCAGACCCATGGCCTTGATGATCCGGTGCAGGTCGTCGATCTGTTCCCGCAACTCCGGGGGCATCGGAGGACGGGTGGCCTTGTATTCGGGATACATGTCATGGCGGAAGGTCTTGCCCGGGGCGTCGAACACCACGGCCATGTAGGCGGGATCGTGCTCCGTGATCAGCCTGCGGACCATGCTCGCCACACCGTACACCGCTCCCGTGTGACGCCCCGTCGACGTCGTCAGATTGGGCAGGGCGTGGAACGCCCGGTACAGGTAGGACGAGCCGTCAACGAGTATAAGCAGTTCTGGTTTTGCCATTTCTGCGGGCCACCGGCATTTCGAGAGATGGATTCAGTTCGACGATCGGTGCTATTTGCTGGAAAACCGGACCATGGTCCGGACATTTCGACGTAAGCGCGTGAAACTTGCCGACACGCCGCGTACTCTCAATATATGGGAATGCGGCGTCGTAATCCAACGCCGGCGAGACGGCCCCGGGCCTGGTTGCGCCGGTCCAGGGTCGATGTCATTTGAATACGTGGATTCATTGACGGGATAATGGGGCCATTCGAACGAGGTGACGCATATGAACCGAAAGGCGAAAACATTTCAGGCGACGGTATGCGGCCTGGGGATGATGCTTGCTCTGGGCGGCGGTGCCGCCGCCGATGACGAAGCGGGGGACGACGCGCCCCCTCCCCCGGACATCGCCGAAGAGGCGGCGAGCCGGGGCGACGGGGAACAGCCGCCGCCCCCGGCGCTGCGCGTACACACGCGCCAGGAGCACGGACAGACGATCACCGAGTATTCCCGGGGCGGCCGGGTGTTTCTGATGACCGTCAAGCCGCGGGTCGGCCCGACCCAGTACTGGGACGACCCGGACGGGGACGGGCAGTTCCAGAGCCGCACCAGCAGCAATATCGACGAGGACATGAACCTGCCGAAGTGGCGAATCGGCGGCTGGTAGGGGAACGCGGCGCGGCCAGACAGTCGGACCGGGTGGTTCGCCGCCGGATTGGCGGCTCGAGGACTCCCTTGGCCTGCCATACTGAACAACCAACAAGCGGAGAGCAACGATGCAAGTGAACAAACTGGATGCGGGACAGGGCCTGGCCTGGTATGGATGCGGGTGGAACCTGTTCAAGCAATTCGCCGCGGTGTGGCTCATTTTCGGTGTGCTTTTCCTGATAGCCATGGCTGTCTGCTTCTTCATCCCGATGGTCGGCCCCCTGCTTTTCATGCTCCTGTTTCCGCTGCTCGCCGCCGGGTTCTATATCGGGGCGGACAATGTGAACCGCGGCAGCCCGCTGGAGCTGGGCATGCTTTTCGAGGGCTTCACCAGGGACGATATCCGAACCCCGCTGTTGATTCTCGGCGGTTTGTTTCTCGGCCTCATGATCGCCGCGGCGATCATCATGATGCTGTTCGGGGCCGGCATGATGGGGAGCATGGGGCCCGGCGACCACGGCGCCGGGATGGGACCGCAGAGTTTTCTCTCCCCGGCCATGGGCGTCGGCTTTCTGGTGGGACTGGTTGTCCAGATATTGATCGCAATGTGCGTGTTTTTCGCGGTTCCGCTGACGACTTTCGACCAGATGCAGCCCGTCGAAGCCGTCAAGACCAGCTTTCAGGCCGCTTTGACCAACATACTGCCGTTCCTGATTTTCGTGATCAGCTATATGATTCTGGCGTTCATCGCATCGATCCCGTTTTTCCTGGGATTGATCCTGCTGTTCCCGATCGCGTTCTGTTCAATTTTCTGCGCTTACCGCGGAGTGTTCAAATGATGCGATATACAGCGGCGCTTGCCGGACTCGTGATGCTGGCCGGGTGCGCCGGTCAGCCCGCCACGCAGCAAACCGGAGAGTTTCGAGCCTACCGGGCCAACGACCAGCTGCAGCTCGACCGGATCCCGACCCTGAACGAGGATGAGCCGGGCTGTCATGACATGCTGCTCACTCTCAGGGTCTACCGTGTGGCACAGGTCGGCTTCGAACACTGTACCGTATATGCTGAAAGAAACTGCGAGGAAGGGGCCGAGGTGCCCGTATCCTGGAAGCAGGATGATGAGCCCGTCACACAGTTCACGCAGGGGGACCGCTGGTTCGTGGTGAGCGACCATCCCCAGGGCCGCGACATCGGCTCCTGGCACTGCGAGGCGCGGTAGTGCCCCCGGGACGGCGTTCTCACTATTCAGCGACCCGCGGTCCAGATTGAAACCCCCCATGATCGGGGCGGCCAGTGTCGGGGATCGTCCCCCAGGGCCGCTGTGAGGAGCGGCACCGGTTCTCACACCGGGTCGCAGTCTGCGGAAATGCTTTGGTCCTGGACGGGTCACTAGATGGTCGCGGTCTATTTCGGCGACGAGCTGAGCCGCTATGGCTTCGGGGACGATCATCCGTTCGGACCGGACCGCGTTTACGCGTTCTGGAAACAGACGGTCGACCAGGGGCTGGACAGAGAGATCGAGATCCTGGCCCCGGTCTGCTGCACCGAGGACGCGCCCCTGCGGTTTCACAGCGAGGCCTATGTCGATCGGGTGAAACGCCAGTCCGCCACCGGCCAGGGGTTCCTCGATATCGGCGATACGCCGGCGTTCAAGGGCGTCTATGAAGCCGCGTCCTACGTCGCGGGCTCCGGCCTGGATGCGCTGGACCGGATCATGGCGGGCGGAGATCCCCGGGTATTCGTCCCGATAGCGGGCCTGCACCATGCCCGCCGCGACCAGGCCGGCGGATTCTGCGTGTTCAACGACGCCGGGATCCTGATCGAAACGCTCCGCCGGCGATTCGGCATCAGGCGCGTGGCCTATGTCGATATCGATGCCCACCACGGCGACGGGGTGTTCTATTCATTCGAGAGCGATCCGGACCTGATCTTCGCGGATATCCACGAAGACGGCCGCTTCCTGTATCCGGGCACGGGATTCGCAGAAGAAACCGGCAGGGGCACCGCAAAGGACACCAAGCTCAACATCCCCGTGATGCCCGGTTCCGATGATAAGGTATTCTTCGATCACTGGCCGCGCGTTGAGGAATTCGTCAGGTCCGGCAGGCCGGAGCTCGTACTCCTGCAGGCCGGCGCGGACAGCATCCAGGGCGATCCGATCACCCACATGGCCTTCACCCCCAAGGCCCACGCCCACGCCGCGGAACGCCTGTGCCGGGTGGCCGATGAATTCTGCAACGGTCGCTTCATCGCCATGGGCGGCGGCGGCTACAACCGACGGAACCTGGCCGCGGGCTGGAACGAGGTGGTCAGGGCTATGCTGGCCACGTGACGCATATCTTGTGCACCCATCGCTGCTCAGGCCGCGGCCCGGTTTGAATACCGGCATCGACGCGAGGGCCGGTGCCGGCGGTCGCCGTCGGGATCAGGCGGCCAGGTCCGGGAGCACGCGGTTGCGACCCTGATGCTGGGCCTCACGCAGCGCCTTCTCGGCGCGGCGCACGAGGCTCTGGAGATCGTCACCCCGGCGAAAACTCGTTACGCCGACACTCGCCGTCGTATGTATGAGAAGCCGGTCCGATACAGCCACCTCCAACCCCGATACGGCGTCCCGAAGCCGCTCGGCGATCTGAATCGCTCCCGGAAGACGGGTTTCCGGCAGCACCACCAGGTAAGAGCCGTACTCGTACTCGCCCACGCGGTCGGGCATGCGCAGTGTGCGTGCGAGCACACGGGAGACTTTTTTCAACAACTGTGCGGTAACTTCCTCGTCATACTGCTTGACGATGTCCTCGAGATTGTCCACCCGGATCATTGCCACGGAAAAGATGTTCCCGTACCGGTCCCCGAGGGCCGTCAACTCCAGAAGCTTGATGGTAATGCCCTGTTCCTCCAGGCTGTCTATGCCGTTGGATCTCGCCGCCGGCGACCCGGGATGGTCCGCCCCGGCGTCGTCATTCGCCGGTCTGATCGCTTTCTGGCCCACAGCCGGATCTTTCGTTTCTGGATGGACCTGCCAGCCCGCCGCACCCCCGACCAGCACCGCCAGCGCCAGGGATTGCCAGACGATGGTCAGCGTCAACGGGGTTGCGGACAGGTAGCCGATGCCGCCGCTGACTACCAGGGATGCCACGAATGTGAGGACGACGAAGTATCGGAAACGCCTGAAATCGAATTGTCTTCTAGAGAATTGCAGCACCTGAGCGAGACCGTTGATCTGGATTCAAAGGCGTGTTCTGGCGATTCCCGGCTGCGAGTCGGAACACCCGGACCGGCGAACAATTCCGCGCCGGCGCGCCTCCAGCAGGCTGTTGTGAAACACTCCGTTGGCGCGGCACCTGGAGCTCCGCAAATCGAATACTTACACTGTTCAATTCCGCCGGGCCTGGTGCGGCATCAAACACCGGAGTCGACGAGCCGGAAAAGAGTAAGGCCAGCTCTTTACAACTTCCTGCTGAATATAAATATAGACCAACAACGAGGAATTACACGGAGAATTTCAGGCGCGGTCGAGGTTCGCGTAGGCCAGAACCAGCCATTTGCTGCCGATATCGTCGAAATTGACCTGCACCCTGGCGTGTTCGCCCCGGCCCTCAATATTCAACACCGTGCCGGCGCCGAAGGACGCATGGTGGACGTGGTCCCCCAGCCGGATTCCACCGTCGGGCGCCGGTTCGGCGCCGGCGCTGCGCCTTCGGCCCGCCCCCAGCGAGAATCCCCGACCTCGCACTTCCTCGACGAGCTCGCCGGGGATCTCGCCCAGGAAACGCGACGGCGAGGTATGGTTCTCGCGGCCATGCCAGCGCCGGATTTCCGCATAGGACAGGTAAAGCTGGGACATGGCCCGGGTCATGCCGACATAGCACAGGCGCCGTTCCTCCTCGAGCCGTCCCGGCTCCTGGATGGAGCGCTGGTGGGGAAACAGGCCCTCCTCCATACCGGTGAGGAATACCACGGGGAACTCCAGGCCTTTGGCGGAATGCAAGCTCATGAGCTGGACGCAGTCCTCCCAGGCTTCGGCCTGTCCTTCACCCGCCTCCAGCGCCGCGTGGGTGAGGAACGCCATCAGCGGCGTCATCTCCTCGTCGTCATCATCGTGGGAATCGAACTGGCGGACGGCGGTAACCAGTTCCTCGAGGTTTTCGAGGCGGGCTTCCGCTTTCTCGCCCTTCTCTTTCCTGAAGTGATCCAGCAGGCCGCTGGCCCGGATCGCGACATCCACCTGCTCGGCCAGCGGCTGGTCCGTCATGCGGGCTTCCATGTCGTTGACGAGCTCCAGAAATGCGCTAAGCGCGGACGTCGCACGGGACGTGAGGTCCCGGGACTCGATCAGCACCCGCGCCGCGTCCCACAACGGCACCTGGTTGATGCGGGCATACTCCCGCACCTGGTCCAGGGTCTTGTTGCCGATACCCCGCGCCGGGACATTCACGATGCGCTCGAACGACGGATCGTCCCGCCGGCTCGCCGCCAGCCTCAGGTAGGCCAGCGCATCCTTGATCTCGGCGCGCTCGAAGAAGCGCAGCCCCCCGTACACCCGGTACGGCATCCCGGCATCCAGGAGGATTTCCTCGAAGACACGGGACTGGGCGTTGGAGCGATAGAGAATGGCGGTATCACTCCGGGCATTGCCCTGCTCCACCCAGGCCTGAATCCGGTCCACAACGAAGCGCGCCTCGTCGAACTCGTTATACGCGGCGTACAGCCTGACCGAATCGCCGTCCACGCCTTCCGTCCACAGCTTCTTGCCCATCCGGCCCCGGTTGCGGTCAATGACGGCATTGGCGGCGTTGAGTATCGTGGCCGTCGACCGGTAGTTCTGCTCCAGCCGGAATACCCGGGTACCGGGGAAGTCCTTCTCAAACTGCATGATGTTCTCCACCCGCGCGCCGCGCCAGCCGTAGATGGACTGGTCGTCGTCCCCGACGATGAAAACCTGCCTGTTCTTCTCCGCCAGCAGCCGGATCAGGTCGTACTGGATGGCATTGGTGTCCTGGAATTCGTCCACCAGGATGTGCTGAAGCCTGCGCTGGTACTGTTCCCTGAGCGGCTCGTTGTTCCTGAGCAGCTCGAAGGCGCGCAGCAGCAGCTCGGCAAAGTCCACCAGCGAGAACCGCTGGCAGAATTCCTCGTACTGCCGATAGATCCGCAGAAGCTCGCGCTGCTGCATGTCCGACGGTTCACCGAGGTGCTGGGGTCGGCGTCCTTCTTCCTTGTTGGCATTGATGTACCACTGCACCTGCTTGGGGGGCCAGTAGCCCTCGTCCAGGCCCATGTCCCGCAGGACCCGGCGCACCACGCGGTGCTGGTCAGCGCTGTCCATGATCTGGAAGCCCTCCTCCAGCCCCGCCTCGCGGTGGTGCTGGCGCAGCAGCCGGTGGGCGATACCGTGGAATGTGCCCATCCACATGCCGCGCAGCGAATAGCCCAGCATCTCCTCGATCCGGCCGCGCATTTCCTGGGCCGCCTTGTTGGTGAAGGTCACGGCGAGAATCGACAGGGGCGAGACGCCATGGGCTTCCACCAGCCAGGACACCCTGTGGGTTAGAACGCGGGTCTTGCCGCTGCCGGCCCCCGCCAGCACCAGCATCGGCCCGGGCTCCGCCGCCACCGCCTCCCGCTGGGCGTCGTTGAGGGCATCGAGAATGTGGGAAACGTCCATCCCTGGATGATACCAAACAGCAACCCCCGGGGCCGGGCATACCCTCAGGCCACGGCCCGGTTTGAGAACCGGACCTTGGCACCCCGCTGCGATCGTGCCCTTTACTCGACCGTCACGGACTTGGCGAGGTTGCGCGGCTTGTCGACGTCCGTGCCCTTGATCACGGCAACGTGATAGGCCAGCAGCTGGAGTGGGATGGTGTAGATGATGGGCGCGATGCAGTCGTCGACCGGCGCGACATGGACGACCTGGATATCCTCGCCGGCCTCGAAGCCGGCAGCGGGGTCGGCGAAGACCAGCAGCTTGCCGCCGCGGGCGCGCACTTCCTGGATGTTGGACTTGAGCTTCTCCAGCAGCTGGTCGTTCGGCGCCACCGCCACCACCGGCATATTGGCGTCCACCAGTGCCAGCGGACCATGCTTCAATTCCCCAGCCGGGTAGGCTTCGGCATGGATATAGGAGATCTCCTTCAGCTTCAACGCCCCTTCCAGGGCGATCGGGTAATGGGCGCCGCGGCCCAAAAACAGGGCGTGCTGCTTGTCGGCGAACTGCCCGGCGATCTCCATGATCTGCCCGTCGAGCTTGAGGGCCTGCTCCACCTTGGCTGGCAGGGACCGGAGCTCCGTGACCATCGCCGCCTCCCGGGCGGGCTCCAGCCCCCGGCGCCGGCCCAGGGCGATCCCCAGCAGCAGCAGCGCCGTGAGCTGGGTAGTGAACGCCTTGGTGGAGGCGACGCCGATCTCCGGGCCGGCATGGGTCATCAGGGCCAGTTCCGACGCCCGCACCATGGAGCTCTCCGGGACGTTGCAGATGGTCAGGGAATGGCGGTAGCCCAGCGCCCGCGCCGCCTCCAGCGCGGCCAGGGTGTCGGCCGTCTCCCCGGACTGGGAGATTGCCACCACCAGACTGTTGGCAGGAACCACATGGCCGCGGTAGCGGAATTCGCTGGCCACTTCGACGTCGCAGGCGACGCCGTGGGACTCGAACCAGTAGCGGGCCACGCAGCCGGCATGATAGCTGGTGCCACAGGCGATGATCTGGACGTGCTCGGTTCGGTCAAGGATTCCGGAGGCCCCGGGGCCAAAGGATTCCTCCAGCAGCGCTTCCGTTGAAATGCGGCCTTCGAGGGTATCGGTGATCGCCACCGGCTGCTCGAAAATCTCCTTGAGCATGAAATGCCGGTAAGGCCCCGGATCCACCGCGTCGGCACTGAGCTGGCTGGTGAACTGCTTTCTCTCCACCGGCCGTCCGTCGGCCCCGTATACCGCGACTTCGCCCCTATGGATATCCACCACGTCGCCGTTCTCCAGCGCCATGTACCGGCGGGTCACGGCCAGCAGCGCGGAGGCGTCCGAGGCGATGAACGCCTCGCCATCGCCGAGGCCGACCAGCAGCGGGGGGCCGTTGCGCGTCGCCACCAGCCGGTCCGGCTCCTGTATGCTCATTACGCCGAACGCGTAGGCGCCCTCCAGCCGCTGTGCGGTTCGCTGCACGGCCTTCAACAGGTCGTCCCCCTGCCCCAGGTGATGGTGAACCTGGTTGACCACCACTTCGGTGTCGGTCTGGGATGCGAACTCGTAGCCCAGTGCTTCCTGCTCCCGGCGCATGGCGTCGTGGTTCTCGACGATGCCGTTGCAGACCACCGCCACCGTATCCCGGCAGATATGCGGGTGGGCGTTGGTTTCCGTGACACTGCCATGGGTCGCCCACCGCGTATGAGCCAGCCCCGTATGTCCGGCGAGCGCACCGCGGTCGAGAACGGACTCCAGGGCGTTGACCTTGCCGACGGCGCGGCCGCGGGCAAAACTATGGTCGCTGCCGATCACCGCCACCCCGGCCGAGTCATAGCCCCGGTACTCGAGGCGCCGCAGCCCCTCGAGCAGGATGTCCAGCACATTGTCCCTGGCCACAGCGCCGACGATTCCGCACATGTTTCAGCTCCCGGGTTGAATTGGCAAGTATCGGCCGATTATAGCCACGGTCGGGCCCGCGGGGTTGCGGCGTCGCGTTCCGGGGACCAGTCCCGCCGGCCGCCCGGACCGGATCCACCGGCCCGTCGACTACCCGTCGTCACCGGATGGGCGTTTCCAGCCCCTGATATTACGCTGCCGGCCCCGGCTGACTGCCAGCGAATTGTCCGGCACGTCCAGGGTAATGGTGGACCCGGCGCCGACGGTCGCCCCGGTGCCGATTCGTACCGGGGCCACCAGCTGGCTGTTGGAGCCGATGAATGCACCGGCGCCGATCTCCGTCCTGTGCTTGCGGGCGCCGTCGTAGTTGCAGGTGATGACGCCGGCGCCGATATTCGAGCCCTCGCCGATGCTGCTGTCGCCGACATAGCTGAGATGGTTGACCTTGGCGCCGCTGGACAGCTCGGCGTTCTTGAGCTCGACGAAGTTCCCCACGTGGACGTCGCCGGCGATCCGCGTCCCGGGGCGCACCCGGGCGAACGGCCCGATCACGGCGCGGTCACCGACGACCGCGTCCTCGATGACCGTATTGGGCCTGATGGTAACGTTGTCGCCGATTCGCACATTGTCGAGAATACAGTTCGCTCCGACCTGGACGTTTTTCCCCAGCACCACAGGCCCCTGCAGAATCACGTTGACGTCGATCACGCAGTCGCCGCCGATGTCCACGGCGCCGCGCAGATCCAACCGGTACGGGTCGAGCACAGTAACCCCGCGATCGGCCAGCGCCAGGGCCCGCCGCTTCTGGTACTCCCGCTCGAGCAGAGCCAGCTCCGATCGCCTGTTCACACCCGCTATATCCCGGGGATCCTCCGCCGCCACGTCACAAACCGTTTCCCCCTCTTCCACGGCGATCTGAACGATATCCGTCAGATAGTACTCACCCTGGCGGTTGTCATTGTTCATGCGGCCCAGCAAGGCATCCAGCCGCGCTGCCGGAACGGCAACGAAGCCGGTGTTGATTTCGGTGATCGCGCGCTCCTCCGCCGAGGCATCCCGCTCCTCGACGATGCGCAGCACCCGGCGGTCCGGATCCCGGAGGATGCGGCCGTAGCCGGCGGGATCGGACAGAACCGCGGTGAGAATTGCGGGGGCGTCGCGCCCGGCTTCGCAGAGAGCTTCCAGCGAATGCGTCCGGATCAAGGGCACGTCGCCGTAGAGAACGAGAACCTGGCTGCCGCTGTCCACTACGGGCAGCACCTGCTGCACGGCGTGACCGGTGCCTAGCTGCTCGGCCTGCAGCACCCAGTTGATCGAGTCCTCCCGGATGGTTTCCCGCACCTGTGCGCCGCCGTGTCCGTACACGACGTGGATTCGATCCGGACTCAGGGAACGGGCGGTACGAAGCACATGGGAAAGCAGCGGTTCGCCGCCCAGGGGATGGAGCACCTTGGGCAAGCGCGACTGCATGCGTTTGCCCTCACCGGCTGCAAGCACGATGATTTCTAAAGGCATGCGGAAACTATAGCACCATCAGTGATCGACGTTCCGGCGCGAAATGCTCCGGCAGGCGGCCCCGGGGTGCCGTTGCCCGCACAGGACCATCACGGCCCGGGAAGCGCCAGCGGGGTCAGCGGCTCTTCTTGCGCAGTTTCTGGATGGCTCTGAGCTGTGCGGCGGCCTGCACCATCTCGGCCTTGGCCTTGGCGAAGTCGAGGTCCGACTTGGTGTCCTGCATCGCCTGCTCCGCCTGTTTCTGGGCCTCCAGGGCGGACACCTCGTCGAGATCGTGGGCCCGTATCGCCGTGTCCGCCAGGACGGTGACGACGTGGGGCTGCACCTCCAACAGGCCCCCGGAAATGAAAAAGAACAGCTCTTCGTCCTGTCCCTCTGTTTCCACCCGCACTTCGCCGGGGTTCAAGCGCGTCAGCATGGGTGCATGGCGGGGATAGATCCCTACCTCGCCCTCCTCGGCCGGCGCGTATACGACCGATGCCGTGCCGGAGTAAATCTCCTCCTCGGCGCTCACGATGTCGACGTGTATGGTCATTGCCATGTATCTGCCTCCGGCGCCGGATCAGGCGACCTTCTTGGCCTTCTCCGACACTTCGTCGATGTCGCCGACCATGTAAAAGGCCTGCTCCGGATATTCGTCCATCTCGCCGTCCGCGATGGCCTTGAAGCCGCGGATGGTGTCCTTGAGGTTGACGTATTTGCCGGGAGAGCCCGTGAACGTCTCCGCCACGAAGAACGGCTGGGACAGGAAACGCTGCATTTTCCGCGCCCGGGACACGGCCAGCTTGTCATCCTCCGACAGCTCGTCCATACCGAGAATGGCGATGATGTCCCGCAGCTCGTTGTAGCGCTGCAGGGTCTGCTGGATGGACCGCGCCACGTCGTAGTGCTCCTGGCCCACCACCAGGGGGTCGAGCTGGCGGCTGGTGGAGTCCAGCGGGTCCACCGCGGGATAAATGCCGAGCTCGGCGATCTGCCGTGACAGCACCAGCGTGGCATCCAGGTGCGCAAAGGTCGTGGCCGGCGACGGGTCGGTTAGGTCGTCCGCCGGGACGTACACGGCCTGGAACGAGGTGATCGAGCCGGTGCGCGTGGAGGTGATACGTTCCTGCAGCACGCCCATTTCCTCGGCCAGTGTCGGCTGGTAGCCCACCGCGGACGGCATGCGGCCCAGCAGCGCCGAGACCTCGGTTCCCGCCAGGGTGTACCGGTAGATGTTGTCGATGAACATCAACACGTCGCGGCCCTCGTCGCGGAAGTATTCCGCCATAGTGAGGCCGGACAAAGCGACGCGCAGGCGGTTGCCCGGCGGCTCGTTCATCTGGCCGTAGACCATGGCGACCTTGTCCAGCACTCCGGCTTCCTTCATCTCGTAGTAGAAGTCGTTGCCCTCGCGGGTCCGCTCCCCGACGCCGGCGAATACCGAAAGGCCTTCCTGCTGCACGGCGATATTGTTGATCAACTCCATCAGGGTCACGGTCTTGCCCACGCCGGCGCCGCCGAACAGGCCGATCTTGCCGCCCTTGGAAATGGGCATGATCAAATCGATGACCTTGATCCCGGTTTCCAGGATCTCCACCGCCGGCGCCTGGTCGGCATAGGCGGGCGCCTCCCTGTGGATTGGAAGCCTTTCTTCCTCACCGATGTCCCCGGCATTGTCCACCGGCTCACCCAGGACGTTCATGACGCGGCCCAGGGTCTTTTCGCCCACCGGCACCGAGATCGGCCCGCCGGTGTCGGTCACGGGCATCCCCCGCCGCAGGCCGTCGCTGGATCCCATGGCGATGGTCCGAACGACACCGTCCCCGAGCTGCTGCTGAACCTCCAGCACCAGGCCGAAGTCTTCCACATGCAGCGCGTTGTAGATATTGGGAACGGACTCCCGGTCGAACTCGACGTCCACTACCGCGCCGATGATTTCTACGATGCTTCCGGAACTCATGATTGCTTCCTCTCTGATCTAATCTTTGACATTCGTGGCCTGCTCTATAGTGTTCTTTCGTTCACATTCCCGCTCGAGGAATCGCGGCTGAAGCCGCTCCTACAGCTTCGCCATACAGCCGGCTTGAACCTTGACTTGCATTCGGACCTTTATACCGCGGCGGCGCCGCTGACGATCTCGGAAATTTCCTGGGTGATCGCCGCCTGGCGGGCCTTGTTGTAGGCGAGCTGCAGGTCGTCGATGATGTTGCCGGCGTTGTCCGTAGCGGCCTTCATGGCAATCATTCGCGCCGCCATTTCGCAGGCTACGTTCTCCACCACGCCCTGGTAGACCAGGGATTCGATATACCTGTCCATTAGCACGTCCAGCACTTCCTTGGCGTCCGGCTCATAGATGTAGTCCCAGTGGTGCTTCAGCTCGTCCTCGCCGCTCGGCGGCATGGGCAGCAGCTGCACGACCTGGGGCTGCTGGGTCATGGTATTGACGAATTCATTGTGAACCAGAAACAGGCGGTCGATCTTTTCCTCGTCGTAGGCGTCCAGCATGACTTTCACGGCGCCGATAAGGTCCGCCACCTCGGGATGATCTCCCAGGTTCGACGCCTCGGACACGATGTTGGCGCCGACACGCTTGAAGAAACCCAGCGCCTTGCTGCCGACGATGGCGAATTGCATGTCCACGTTCTGCTCCTTCCACTGGGACATGTCATTGAGCGCCGTACGGAACAGGTTGATGTTCAGTCCGCCGCAAAGCCCCCGGTCCGTGGAAATCACGATATAGCCCACGCGCCTCGGCTCCCGCTCAACCGTGAACGGGTGCTGGTACTCGGGATGCGCGTGCGCAAGGTGCGAAACGACGTTGCGGATCCGCTCCGCGTAGGGCCGGGCCTCCTGCATGCGCTCCTGGGCCTTGCGCATCTTGCTTGCCGCAACCATCTCCATGGCCTTGGTGATCTTCTGAGTATTCTGGATACTCCGGATCTTGGTTCTGATCTCTTTGGCGCCCGCCATTGCCTATACCTCAGTGAGTCGGATTCCAGCCTACCAGGTGCCCTTGTCCTTGAATTCGGACAAGGCCTTGTCCAGCTTCTCCTTGATGTCGTCGGTGTACTCGCCCTTTTCATTCATCTCGTCGAGCAGATCGGAATTGTTCGACTTGATGTAGGATTGCATGGCTTCCTCGAACACAATGACCTTGCCGACCTCCACATCGTCGAGATAACCCTCCTCCACCGCGAACAGACTGACCGCCATCTGGGCCACGGACATCGGCTGGTACTGCTTCTGCTTCATTATTTCCATCACCCGCTGGCCGCGCTCGAGCTGCTTGCGGGTGGCCTCGTCGAGGTCCGAGGCGAACTGCGAAAACGCCGCGAGCTCGCGGTACTGGGCCAGTGCCAGTCGAACGCCGCCGCCGAGCTTCTTGATCAGCTTGGTCTGGGCGGCGCCGCCGACCCGGGACACCGAAAGGCCGGCGTTGATGGCCGGCCGGATACCGGAGTTGAACAGGTCGGTTTCCAGAAAGATCTGGCCGTCCGTGATGGAGATCACGTTGGTGGGCACGAAGGCGGACACGTCGCCGGCCTGGGTCTCGATGATGGGCAGGGCGGTCAGCGACCCGGTTTTACCCTTGACCTTGCCCTCGGTGAACTTCTCCACGTAATCGATGTTGACCCGCGCTGCCCGCTCCAGCAGCCGGGAGTGCAGGTAAAATACATCGCCCGGATAAGCCTCGCGGCCCGGCGGGCGGCGAAGCAGCAGCGAGACCTGACGGTAAGCCCAGGCCTGCTTGGTCAGGTCGTCGTAGATGATCAAGGCGTCCTCGCCCCGGTCGCGGAAATATTCCCCCATGGAGCAGCCCGCGTAAGGGGCGATGAACTGCATGGCGGCGGACTCCGACGCCGTCGCCGCCACCACGATGGTGTGCTCCATGGCGCCGTGCTCCTCGAGCTTGCGCACCACGCTCGCCACGGAGGAATTCTTCTGGCCCACCGCCACGTACACGCATTTGATGCCGGTGCCCTTCTGGTTGATGATGGTGTCGATGGCCACGGCGGACTTGCCCGTCTGGCGGTCGCCGATGATCAACTCGCGCTGACCGCGTCCCACCGGCACCATGGCGTCGATGGCCTTCAGGCCGGTCTGGACGGGCTGATCCACCGATACGCGCTCGATCACGCCGGGCGCCACCTTTTCGATGGGCGCCGTCTCGTCGGTCTCGATGGAGCCCTTGCCGTCGATGGCGTTGCCCAGGGAATCCACCACCCGGCCGAGCAGGTTCTCGCCCACCGGCACTTCCAGGATTCGCCCGGTGCACTTGACGGTGTCACCCTCGACCAGGTGCTCGTAGTCGCCCAGGATCACGGCGCCCACCGAGTCGCGTTCGAGGTTCAACGCCAGGCCGAACGTATCGCCCGGAAATTCCAGCATCTCGCCCTGCATGGCATCCGCCAACCCGTGGATTCGCGTAATACCGTCGTTCAGGCTGACAATGGCGCCTTCGGTGCGGGCTTCGGCCTTGCCTTCGAATTTCTGGATCCGCTCTTTAATCAGGTCGCTGATTTCAGATGGATTCAATTGGGTCGTCATGGGTTGTTCCTCTAAGTCTGTACGGTGGTCCGGCGCCTATCGCTGCAGAGCGCTGGCCAGTTTTTCGAGCCTGCCTTTCGCGGAGCCGTCGATGACCAGGTCACCGGCGCGGACGATGGCGCCGCCCAGCAGGCTGTCGTCCTCGTGCACCGTGATGTTCACCTTTCGGCCCAGGCGTTTTTCGAGCGCCTTGGCCAGTTGGGCCTGCTGCTCGTCGCTCATCGGTTTCGCTGACCGGACCTCGGCGTCGACGCTGCCTTCCGCCTCTGCGCGCAGGCGCTCGTACTGGGACGCCACATCCGGCATCAGCAGCAGGCGGTCGTTCGCCATCATCAGGCGGACCAGGTTGCGCCCGCCTTCCGGCACGCGGTCGCCGCACAGGTCATCGAACAGCGCCTGGAGGCTTTCCTGCTCGATGCGAGGATTATTGATCAGGCCCTGGATCGATTCGTCGCTGACCAGCGCGGCCAGAAAAGCCAGCGCTTCCGACCAGGATTTGAGATCCCCGGCCTCCTGCGCAAGCTCGAATACCGCCCGGGCATAGGGTCTTGCAAGACTGCTGGTACCGGCCATCGATGCGCCCCGCTACAATTGCGCGACGAGATCGTCGATCAGCTTTCCATGCGCCTTGGCATCGACTTCCTTGTGAAGGATGCGGCCGGCGCCGGAAATCACCAGGGTGGCCACCTGTCCGCGCAGCTCCTCGCGGGCGCTGTTCACTTCCTGATCGATCTCGGATTTCGCGGATGCCACCAGGCGCTCGCCCTCGGCCTTGGCATCGGCCTTGGCCTCCTCGATGATCTCATTGCGGCGCTTCTCGGCATTGCCGAGTATCTCCTGGGCCTGGGACTTCGCCTCACGGATAATCTCGGAGGCTTTCTCCTTGCCGCGGTCCTCGGCCTTGCGGCCCTTTTCGGCGGCGGCCAGACCATCGGCGATCTCCTTCTTCCGGGCCTCCAGGGCGTTCATGATCGGAGGCCAGACATACTTCATGCAGAACCAGACGAACACTGCGAACGCAATGGTCTGACCGATCAGCGTGGCGTTGATATTCATGGCCGACTCCTAGCGAAGTTCTTGGCGATGCGGATGCTCAGAACCGGCGCGCCGCCGGCTGCTGGCAGCCATGGCTACCCGCCAATGACGGCGAACAGGATATACAGCGACATCGCCACACCGATAATCGGGATGGCGTCCACCAGGCCCATCACAATGAAGAACTGGGTGCGCAGCATCGGCAGGAGCTCCGGCTGGCGGGCGATGCCGTCGAGGAACCGGGCGCCCAGCAGCGCAACGCCAAGGGCGACACTGATACCCGCCAGGCCAAGAAGAATCGCGCCGGCCATGTAAAGCAATGCTGTTTCCATTGTTCTCTCCTATCGAGAAATTTGGTTTACGTTGGTTGAGATCGGGGGATCGAACTAGTGCTCGTGGTGCGCCATTTCCAGGTACACCACCGTCAACACCATGAAGATGAAAGCCTGCAACGGCACCACCAGCAGATGAAACACTGCCCAGGCCCAATGCAGCACGCCGCCGAACAGTGCCCAGGCGATGCCGCCGCTGTACAGCAGGGCTATCAGGATGAAGATCATCTCCGCAGCGAACAGGTTGCCGAACAATCGCAGCGACAGCGAGACGGGCTTGGACACCAGGCCGATGAACTCGACAAAGAAGTTGGCGGGCATCAACAACACCTTCATCACCTTGTTCTTTGCCTGAAACGGCTGCATGGTCAACTCGGCGCCGAAGCCGATCGGCCCTTTCATCTTCACGCTGTAGTACAGCGTCAGCAGGAACACGCCAATGGACATGCCGAAGGTGGCATTCGGGTCCGTCGTCGGCACAACCTTCATGTACACGTGGTGAGGGTCGAGTCCCAGCACGTACTGGCCGAAGAGTTGACTGGTATAGGGGATCCAGTCGACGGGCACCAGATCCATGGTGTTCTGGAGAAGTATCCATACGAAAAGGGTCAGGGCAAGCGGGGCGATCACCTTGTTGGTGCCGGAAAATGTCCCGCGCACGTTTTCATCGATGAAGTCGATCACCCACTCGACGAAGTTGAGCCAACCCTGGGGCGTGCCGCTGGATGCGCGCTGCGCCGCCTTGTAGAACCCCCACAGGAACAAGGCCCCCAGGAGCACGGACCAGAACATGGTATCGACGTGAATCGCCCAGAACCCCATCTCCTTGGCTTCCTGGGCGGAATGCGCGAAGCCCCAGCCTTCCTCGGGGTGGCGCCCGAACGTCAGGTTCACCAGGTGGTGCTTGATATATTCGTTACTTGTTAACGACTCACTCGCCATGATTGTCTTGTATTTTTGTGTTGCGTCTAATCGCGGTACCGGGGTTGAACGTGGCCGCCACCAGGGTCCCCGTCAGTATCGCGCCGATACAACCCCCGACGAAAGCCAGGATGTCCACGTCTGAAACTGAAAACAGCACGACGCTCAGGGCGCCGATCATGACAAACTTGCCGAACTCTGCACGGTACAGGTTGGCAAGCTCGCCGTATTCCGATGCCGGGCGCCGCCCGGCTGCGAACACGCGCCACGCGGCATATATATTGGCAACCCCGCAGATTACCGCCCCGGCAGCCGCCGACTGAGCCGCCCTGGCTCCGCCCAGCCCTCCAAAAATCACGGCCAGCAAAACCACCGCCGATTGTGTGGCGATCAAGCGCCGAAACGGGAATGCCGACCAGGCCTCTTGCTTTCGCCGCCCACCACGTGCTTGTTGCATTCGGTTTCGCCTGTCCCGATAGCGGCCAACATGATATTGGCTGCCGCGAAGCAAGGGCGGGCGAGTATAAAAGTTGGCCGCTGTGCGGGTCAATGGCTTTCGGACCGACCCGGTGATTGCCACGATACCTTGAACAGGTTCAATAATCGAGGCGCCCGCTCGGAAAAAACGCGTTGCCGGCGGTGAGCACGGCAGAATATTGCGCCCGGGCGGCGTCCATGACGCCGCCCCCACTGTCCGGCATCTGCCGCCGGGGGTCCCCCCCCGCGCCGGACCGGGCCCGGCGAGCCGGACGGATTACCGAATCCGGGACAGCAGCCCGTCCAGCTCCTCCAGACTGTGGTAGTCGATCACCAGCTGGCCGCGGCCCTTGTTGTGCTTGATGCTGACGTGGGTACCGAGCCGGTCCGAAAGCTCATCCTGCAGGCGCTGCACGTCGGGGTCCACCCGGGAATTCCTTTTTTTCTTCCGGTTGGCCCGGGACTTGTTCTGCAGCTGCTTGACCAGCTCTTCGGTCTGGCGGACGGAAAGCCGTCGCGAGACGACGGTCCGCGCGGCGGTATCCTGTTCCTCACCACCGAGGGAGAGCAGCGCGCGGGCATGTCCCATTTCAAGCTTGCCGTCCTCCAACAGATCCCGGGCGGTCTGGTTCAGCGACAACAACCGCAGAATATTGCTTACCGCGGACCGCGATCTGCCCACGCCCTGGGCCACCTTGTCGTGGGTGAGGCCGAACTCTTCGAGAAGCCGCCTGAGTCCGGATGCCTCCTCGATCGGATTCAGGTTCTCCCGCTGGATGTTCTCGATCAGGGAGATAGCCAGGGCCGCCTCGTCCGGAATACTGCGCAGCACCACCGGCACATCCGCCAGGCCGGCCAGCTGCGCGGCGCGCCATCGGCGCTCGCCGGCAATGATTTCGTAACCGCCGCTGTCCAGCTCCCGCGCCACGATGGGCTGAACGATGCCGCGGGCCTTGATGGACTGCGCCAGCTCCTCCAGGGCTTCCTTGTCCATTCGGGTCCGCGGCTGATACTGGCCGCGCTGCAGCGATTCGACCGGCAGCTTGATCAGCTTGCCATCCCGGTCCCCCGCCGAGGCGGCGCCCGGGTCGCTGAGGAGCGCGTCAAGCCCGCGCCCCAGGCGCTTCTTCTTTGCCGTCATGCCGCACGTTCCTTCTGCAACAGCTCCCCGGCCAGGGCCAGGTAAGCCTGAGCGCCCTTGGAGGTGGCGTCGTAGGTGTATACGGGCACGCCGTGGCTCGGCGCCTCCGCGATCCGCACATTGCGCGGAATGATCGTCTCGTACACCTTGTCACCGAAATGTGCCTGCAGCTGCGCGGACACCTCGTTCGACAGGGTATTGCGGCCGTCATACATGGTTCGCAGCAGTCCTTCTATTCTCAGGTTCGGATTGAGCGCTTCGCGGATCTTCTTGATGGTATTGACCAGATCGGTCAGGCCTTCCAGCGCAAAGTATTCACACTGCATCGGTATGATAACTGTGTCGGCGGCTGTGAGCGCATTGACCGTAAGAAGGTTCAGGGCCGGCGGGCAGTCAATCAGGATGTAATCATAATCGTTGCGCACCGGGGCCAGTGCGGATTTGAGCCTCAACTCCCGCCCCAGCTCGTCGAGCAGTTCCACCTGGGCGCCTGACAGATCGCCGTTGGCGGGGATCATGTCGAACTCATTGGGGGTAGCCACCACCGCGGCGCCGACGTCCTCGTTGCCCATCAGAACGTCGTAGATCGTCACCAGTCCTTCCCGGTCCTTGTCAATGCCGCTGCCGACCGTGGCGTTGCCCTGGGGATCGATATCAATGAGCAGTACCTTGCGCGAGCTGTGGGCGAGGGACGCTGCCAGGTTGATCCCGGTCGTGGTCTTGCCCACCCCGCCCTTCTGATTGGTGACTGCGATGACTTTGCCCATGCCTCTTCCGCTGTTTCAGTGGCGCCTATTCCAAGGCACTTCTAAAATTCACTATTTCCAGAAGCACCCTCTATTTTGATTGATCCTCTCCCCCGGCGGACGGCGCTTCCTCGCGCCCGATCACCACAATGTGGCGGGGAGCCCGGATCCCCGCGACCCGCACGGGATGGACGGCGCAGCAGAGATGCAGGCCGGCCAGCGCGCCTTCCAGTTCCCGGGACGGATCGTTCCGCTGCCAGACGACGAGCCGGGCCCCGGTGTTGATGAACGGCATCACCGCACCGGCAAGCTCGGGGAGTGCGGCAACGGCCCGGGCGGTGAGCGTACCAAAATTCCCCTCCGGCCGATATTTTTCGATCCTCGACTCCACCACTGAAACATTGTCCAACGCCAACTCCCGCTTCGCGTACAACAGAAACTGGATGCGCTTGCGGCGGCTGTCCAGCAGCACGAATCCCCGCTTGGGGTCGGCAATAGCGAGCGGAACGCCCGGCAGGCCAGCGCCGCTGCCTACATCCAGCACGCGCGCGCCGTCCAGCCAGGGCAATCCCGCGAGGCTGTCCAGCACATGGCCGTACACCATGGCCTCCGGCTCGGTGATGGCCGTGAGGTTCTGGCCCCGGTTCCATTTCCCGAGCAGCGCCAGGAAGCGGGCCAGGCGACCTGGGGCGTCAGCCGGCAGGGACAGCCCCATCTCCGCGGCCCCCTGCTCGATCAGCGCGGGGATATCCAACACGGCCCCGGAAAGCCCCGCGCCGCGTTCCAGAGAGCGACGGCGGACGAGCGTTCGCAGTTGACATGTCGGCCGCGAGGCCCGGAACGACGCGGGATCACAGGCGCTTGCGCAGGAATGCCGCGTCGTCCGGGCAGAGCGAGGAAAACTCGCGGGTCCGCCTAATCGCCGCCGGTGCCGCGTCGCGGGGCCAGTCGCTGTAGCCGCAGCGCCGGAAAAAATCCGCCGCAGTGTTGGTGAGCACGTAGAGCGTCCGGATGCCAATACCGGCGGCGCGGCGCTCGGCTTCCATCACCAGGTACCGGCCGAGCCCCGAGCGCCGATGCATGTCCTGGATCACCAGCGACCGCAGAAGTCCGTCCCGGCCGCAGGGCTCCAGGCCCGCAATGCCGGCCACCTGTCCGTCCAGCCGGACGGCAATAAAATGCGCCAGGAGCGTCTCGTCGATATCGGCGCTGGGCAGCGCCGCCGCATCGAGCAGCGGGACGACATCATCCATGGCCGGCGTGGCGACCTCCCCGCACCCGTTCAAGACGGGTCCCCGTTCCGTCCGCCGGCGAGCGACTCGTAAACCAGGTACGGCGTCCGCTTCATGCCCAGTGATTCATACGTCTGCTGGGCGCGGCGGTTCTCCCGTTCCACGTAGAGCCGGAACCCGCAGACCTCGGGATGCTTCTGCGCCTTGGCGTCCACGAACCGGTACAGCGACCGGTACACGCCGCGGCGCCGGTACGCCGGCGCAACGTAAACGCTCTGAATCCACCAGAACATGCCGTTGCGCCAGTCGCTCCACTCGTTGGTGATCATCAGGGCCCCGGCCATCTCCTCACCGGCATCCGCCACTACGTAGAAACCCCTTTCCGGTCGCTCGAACAGCGCCCTGACCCCCGCCGCGACCACGTCCGGATCGAGCTCGAGATCCTCCGTTTCCCGGGCCATCTCGCAGTTGAACCGGACAAGCTCGTCGGCATCCGCCACGGCGGCGGGTCTGATTTCGATATCCGGCATGGTCATCGCCCCGGAGATTGGCCGCCCGTATCGCGACCGGCGGAATTCATCGTCGACCAGGAAGCGCTGCGGCGACGCCGGAGCGCTCCTGCCAAACAGGACCTGCGCGGTCTCATGCGTCTGGATCGGGTGACGACGGCGCCACCGACGACAGCACGACTTCACCGCGCCCCGGCGTGCTCAGAATGGCGGCAAGACCTGTCTGCGCAGCATGCTCAACCCGAACGCCTTCCAGGTTCAGGCCCTGGAGTGCCCGCTCAGCCCGCTGCTCGGCCGGGCTTTGCACCACGAAGCGGGTCAGCGCGCAGCCGGAATCGGGCAGTCGCTGCGGCGGCATCGGTTCGGTTTGCCATTCGATGAGCAGCGGCAGGGCACCCTCCAGGGGCAGGGCGCCGTCCGGGGTGAACGTCATGCGCCAACGCAGGTCACCGCGGGCCATGTCCCGGATCTCCATGTCTTCGTATGGCGGCCGCGCCGCGGCAGCGTCGATGTCCGATGCCCGGGCCACCCAGGCAATGAGCTTCGGGCAGGCCTGGATCGCGGAGCGCATCGCGGGATCATCCAGGGCGAAGAAGCGCGGCCGATCCGGTGGCGGTGCATCCGGGTCAATGGCGATCAGTTCCAGGTACTGGTCGTCGCCGAGGCGCAGCAGCCTGTTGTGGGTGCCGATCGTGTCGTGCCGCCCCCCCGCCTCCGTTTTGACGCCGAGCAGGTCCTCGAGGTATTCGCGGCCGGTGTCCAGGTCGGCGGCGCCAATCACCAGGTGATCGAGCTTGCAGACATGCATAGGGCCGTCCTCCGATAGTGTTTGACCGTTGAACCCGGATTATCCACATCGGGGGGTACGGCGTCACAAATTGCGGATCAACCCCTCCGTCTCTGTCTGGTCCAGCAGGTCGATCGGCCTGTAGGTCGGGCGCGAGCCCGACTGGAAACAAATGTCGGGCTCGCGCCCGACCTACATTCCCCTTTTCGATCCCCTGTCGACGCCCCGCCATCCGATTCAGAAAGCGAGGGGCCGGACTCCCACCAAATTCCAGCATCCCTTTTAAAAAAAGCCCGGCCTGGGGCCGGGCTTTTCCAGTACTACTGCGTTTGTTCGTGGGATTATGCTTCCTTCATGCCGCTACATGGCCGCGGCCTTGCGGGCCGCCTCCATCCACTGGTCGACCATGTCCCGATTATCGGCGATCCACTCCTCGGCATGGCGCTGGAGATCCTCTGCGGAATCCTCGCCATCGTTCATCCTGGCGTTCTGCGCAAAGATGTCACCGATGGGAATGCGCGCCTCCTCAAGCAGCTTCGCCGCGGCCGGATTGTTCTCGAGGAACTCCTTGTTGGCCACCGGACGAATGTCGTTCGCGGGCCAACCCATGTTGCAGGGATCCGCCACGCAGCCGGTCACGCCGGACATCGTGGTGGCATCCTCGAGATTCTTCTGGTCCTCGGGGAGATTGGCTTCGTTGACGGTGATCCAGACAACATCCTTGCCCGGCTCCAGCACACCGACGGTCCAGTTCGGGGTCCAGGTGTAGAAGAAAATGGACTCGTCGTTCTGGTAGCGACCCAGTGCGTCCGCCATCGAAGCCGAGTAGCCGGCCTTGATGGAATTCACATGGTCGCGCAGGTCGTAGGCGTCCAGGTGATGCTCGATCACCGCCTCGCAGCCCCAGCCCGGCGGGCAGGCGACCAGATCCGCCTTGCCGTCACCGTTGGCGTCGAGGGCTTCCTTGACCTCATCCCGCTTGATGTCTTCGAGCGTCTTGATGTTCAGCTCCTCGGCGGTCTTCTTGTCCACCAGGTAGCCCTGCAGGGCGCCGCCTTCGGCGACGTAGCCGATCTTTTCGGCCCCCGGCTGGAACGCGTCCTCGTAGGTGTTGTGAAGCGGGAACCAGCCGTTCACCCACAGATCCATGTCACCCTGGCCTACCGACTGGTAGAAGGGCGGGTTGTCCAGAGTGGTGACACGCGGCACCTCGTAGCCCAGTTCCTCGAGCATCTGCTTGTAGACTTCGGCCGGAAACCAGCCGGTATCCCAGGTGGCGCGCGCCATATCGATGGACACGCCCTCGCCCGGCGCGTGCTCGTCGGCCTGTATGGCCGACGGTGCGGCCATCAGGGCGGCGACAACAGCGCCGGAGACAATGGCCTTGGATTTGCAGAAGAAGTTCATAATCGAAACCTCCGTCTTGATCTTCCTCGTGAATTTCGCGGGCAACAGGTGACGCAGTGTGCGCCGGTCCCTTTACCCGCTCCGGTCCGGGGCGCAGGCCCCGAAACCGGCTCCGGTTCGGCGGTACTACCGTTGGGCCGCCCCGGAGCCGGTTGCCAGATCGTTCGTCGTAAAGAACGACTTGATTGTCTGCCACAACGATCGCTGTCCGCCCGGGCTCACCTGGCCCAGCGCCTGGGTGATCCGGTCCAGGATGATGGCGATCAGAACGATGCCCACCCCGCCTTCCGCCGCGGCGCCCACGTCCAGGCGGCCGAGACCGGTGTAGACCGTCAGGCCCAGCCCGCCCGCGCCGATCAGGGCGGCAATGACCACCATGGACAGGGCGAGCATCAGGGTCTGGTTCAGCCCCGCCATGATGGTGCGCAATGCCAGCGGCACCTGGATATCCCAGAGCACCTGCCTGGGGGAGGATCCGAATGCGTAGGCCGCTTCCACCAGTTCCTCCTGAACCTGCCGGATACCCAGGTTGGTCAGGCGGACTATCGGCGGCAGCGCGAAGATGATCGTAGCGATGACGCCCGGCACCACGCCCACGCCGAAGAGCATGACGATCGGCACCAGGTAAACGAAAGGCGGAATGGTCTGCATGATGTCCAGAATGGGCCGAATGGTCGACGCGACGCGATCGCTGCGCGCCGCCGCGATGCCGATGGGGACGCCCACCAGGGCGCAGAACAGCACCGCCGTGATGATCATCGCCAGCGTGGTCATGGTTTCCGACCAGACGTTGATGAAGTCCAGGAACAACAGCGCAAGCAGCGAGAAGATCGCCACCCCCCGGCCGGCCGTGCGCCAGGCGATGAGCACCACGGCGGCCACGAATACCAGCACCGGGATGGACAGCAGGCCGGTCTCGAGCCAGTTGAGTGTCTGGTCCACGGGCCACTTGACCGCCTGGAAGAACGGCCGGAAGTTCGGCACCAACCACTCCTTGACGAAGGCCTCCACCCAGTCGTCAAGCGGGATTTCGATCCAGTCTCTCGGTCTCATTGCTTCACCTCCCGTTCGGACGACCGGCTCTCCATGCGGTCGGCGGCGGAGCTCGCCTGCTGTTCGGTGTCCGCCGTCAATTTGGCGAACACGTGCAGGGGATCCACCACGCCCCTGAACGTGCCGTCGTCATCGAGCACTGCGATCGGCAGGCCGCTGCTGCATTCCTCGTACACCTCGTACAGCAGCTTGTCCGGGCTCACCGTGGGGTAGCCGCCGCGCAGCATGGATTTCAGGTCTCCGCCATTGCCGGCGGCGGATTCGGCGGCGTCTCCGTAGGTCACCACACCGGCTATCCTGCCGTCGTCCAGAACATAGAGACCATGCCGGTTCAGTTTTTTCATCTTCTCGAGAGCCGTTCTCGGGGAGTCTCCATCGAGGCTCAGCGCACACGGCTCCTCGAGGACATACTCCGCCGTGAAGACCCGGCCCCGGTCGATGTCCTGGGTAAACGCCGCCACGTAGTCGTCGGCCGGGTTGGACACGATATCCTGGGGCGTGCCCACCTGGACGAATCGGCCTTCCTTCATGATGGCGATGCGGTCGCCCAGTATCAGCGCTTCGTTCAAATCATGGGTGATGAACACGATGGTCTTGTGGACTCGCTGCTGGAGCTCCAGCAGCTCCCGCTGCATGTCGCGGCGGATCAGCGGGTCGAGGGCGCTGAACGGCTCGTCCATCAACAGGATTTCGGGATCCACCGCCAGGCCCCGCGCCAGGCCGACGCGCTGCTGCATGCCGCCTGACAGCGCATTCGGCGGGCTGTCGGCCCAGGCATCCAGGCCGACCTGCTCCAGCGCCCTCATCGCCTTGTCGCGACGCTCATCAGACTTGAACCCCTGAATCTTCAAGCCGTAGCCGACGTTCTCCGCCACCGTCATGTGGGGGAAAAGCGCGAAGTGCTGAAACACCATGGCCATCTTGCGCAGGCGGATGTCCCGCACTTTCTCGGGGTCGATCCGGGTGATCTTTTCGCCGTCGACGGAGATCTCGCCGCGCGTGGGTTCGATCAGTCGATTCAGCATGCGGACGAGTGTGGACTTGCCGGATCCCGACAGACCCATGACCACGAATATCTCACCGGCCCTGACGTTGAAGCTGGTGTCCTGGACACCGATGGTCAGGCCGGTTTCCTTCAGTATCTCGTCCTTGGACTTGCCGGCATCGAGCAGATCAAAGGCGCGTTCGGGCTCCGGCCCGAAGACCTTGTACACATTCTCGACGACGAGCTTGTCTTTCTGGTCTTTCGTCATACCTGCCTTGACTGGATTTGCTCACCCGGTTTACGCGTGGTAGCGGGCGATTCGGATGGATACCGCTGCACGCGCAACCACCCCCGCGTGTCTTAATTGCCGTGAGCTTGTTTCTGTACCCTGCCTGCCCCGGACGCCGGCCGCTATAACATTTGATAATCGACGCCGCGGGGATGCGGTGTGGAACCGGCAGGCGAACCGAGTCGGGTTGATTGCTCGGACGGGCGACGGCGCCGGGTTTCGTGAGTCCGCCCCGCAGCGGCCGGCCCCGTAGAGCTCACCGGCGGACCTAGGAATTCAGCCGTTTGACGTCCTGCAGGGTTTCCACGTCCTGTCTATCCAGCTCTTCGGCAAGCTCCAGGTTGTCGAGCTGATCGGTCCACTCACCGAGATGACGGCGGGCGTAGTGTTGAATAGCGAGATATTCGTAACACTGCATGGTATCTCCACCTCCGGTGCGTATCGGCAACGCGCGGAGCCGGGGGACGGCGGGGTGCGAAGCCCTCCCACCAGCGGACGCGGGGATGTGGTCCCGCTCGCGCGCCGCATGGATTGTCACGCAGCCGTGAGAAACGGCGCTCCGATTCAATTTGTGGGGTCGTATCCCCGGTCCTTCAAGTCCGCGAGCAGGCGGCGCCGGCAGTCGTCGAGTCCCGGGCTGATCGCAACGGGATAGGCTTCTTCCGCCGCAACCCGCGTCAACGCGTGCAATGCGGAAGGCAGGGCGTCCAGTTCCCGGGCGCAGCGGAGCCGGGCATCTTCCAGCGTCCACCGCCCGGCTGCGGTGCGCTTGCCGTTTCGCATCACCTGCTCCAGCAGCGGCTGCCCCGGCAGATCCTCCCCGGCGGTAGCCAGCGTATCCCCGGCGAGCCGTCCGCCGGCGCTTCGTCGAAACACCTGCTTCCGCCCCGGCAGTGACACCTTGCCGGTGGACAGCTTCATCCTGGGGCGGGACTCGTATTCCACCAGCTTGTAGGACAGGTCCACATGAGGGGCGTCGTTCGACACCACCAGCGCGGTGCCGATGCCGAAACCGTCGACGGGCACGCCCGCATCGATCAGCTCCCGGATGCCGTACTCGTCCAGACCGCCCGATGCCAGGATCTTCACGCCGCCGAGGCCGGCGTCGTCCAGCAACGACCGGGCCCTCGGAATCAACTCGACGAGCGGCCCGGAGTCCAGGCGTATGGCCTGGACATCGAACCGCGACCCCTGCCGGCGGGCCAGCTCAATGACCCGCTCCACGCCCTGGAGAGTGTCATAGGTGTCCACCAGCAGCGTCGTACCCGGATGGGTTTTTGAGAACGCCTCGAACGCCGCCAGCTCGTCATCGTGCGCCTGGATATAACTGTGCGCCATGGTTCCCAGGCACGGGATCCCGTAGCGGCGCGCCGCGAGGACATTCGACGTGCCGGCGATCCCAGCGACGTAGCCGGCGCGGGCGGCCTTGATGGCGGCATCGCTCCCGTGGGCACGCCGCGACCCGAAATCCGTCACCGCGCGCTGGCCGGCGGTGCGTGCAATGCGGGCCGCCTTGGTGGCCACCAGGCTTTGCACATGCATCTGGTTCAGTATCCAGGTTTCCAGCAGCTGCGCCTCCGGCAGCGGCGCCACCACCTGGACCATGGGCTCATTGGGGAACACCACGGTGCCCTCCGGGACAGCATGGACGTCGCCCGAAAAACGCAGGGCAGCCAGGCTTTGCAGAAATCCGTCGTCGAACCGCCCGAGTCCCGCCAGCCAGTCGATATCGGCATCCCGGAAGCGCAGGTGCTCCAGAAAATCCAGCACGTCGTCGAGCCCGGCGGCCACCACGTAGTTGCGGTGGGGCGGGAGCGAGCGAAAGAACAACTCGAATACCGCTGTGCCGGCCAGGCCCTCGGCGTCGTAAGCTCCCAGCATCGCGAGCTCGTACAGATCAGTAAAAAGGGCCGAGCGATGGGGATCGTGGTGCTCTGTCATGCGTCAGCGGTCCTGTAAATAGGGAAGCAGGGTTACTCTGTCCGACTGCGGTGCGTTGATCGTCCCGCCGTCAAAAGGATTTTGCAACGCAAACATCCGGAAAACGGGGCGCGTTGCGTGATGGAGCCGGGTTTCGGCGGCCGGGGAATGCGGACGCCGCACGGGCTCCTGGTCAGCCGGCGAGCTCGCCGGCGTTGATGATTCGAACCCCTGCATTCTCGAGATCCCGCCTGACCTGATCGTCGCTGTGCGGGTCCACGGCCCGGGTCAGGTCCCACAGAAAAGTCACACCGAACCCGGCAGCAGCGGCGTCCTCGGCGGTCCATTTGGCGCACACGTCCCGCGCCAAGCCGCACACCACGACGTCGCGGATGCCGCGCTCGCGCAGGTACCCGGCGAGACCGGTCGAGGGGCGCTCGCCGCCCGGGTTCCAGTTGTTGCGGAAGCCGCTGTAGGAGTCGCTGTCGGGCGCCATGCCCTTGCGAATCACCGCGGCAATCGGCGCCTGGGGCAGATCCGGATGCAGCGCCGCGCCCGGCGTGCCCTGGATGCAGTGGTCGGGCCACAGCGTCTGGGGGTGGCCGTACAGCTCGATGCTCTCGAAGGGCTCGCGCCCCTCGTGGCTGCTGGCGAAGGACACATGGCCCTCGGGATGCCAGTCCTGGGTGGCGACGTACAGGCCGAACAGATCCCGCCCCATGAGGTCTTTCACGGGCCCCGGGATCTCATCGCCTTCGCCCACGGTCAGCGCCCCGCCGGGCATGAAGTCCGGCTGAATATCCACCAGCAGCAGGGCGGTCTGGTTTCTGTCGATGATTTCGCTCATGGCTGTTTCGACCTTGGGGCCGGCGGGGCGGGTTTCAAGAGCCCGATCGGCCAGGGGGCTGGCCTCCTGCGTCGTTGAAACCGGGACGCACCCCGTGTAGGAGGCGCGCCCCCTCGCCGATCACGGCTTCAACCCACCGGCTCATGCAGCATGTCCAGGTGCAGGGCGTCGCCGTCATAGGGATGCGCGGCGGCGACCGCCTCGTCCAGCTCAACGCCGATGCCGGGCTCACTCGGCGGGATGATGTAACCGTCCTGCCACTGCATGGGCTTTTTGAGGATCTCGGCGTGGAAGCCGTCCCAGGTGCGGATGCTCTCCTGGATGAGGAAATTCGGCGAGCAGGTATCGAGCTGTACGTTGGCGGCGCCCTCGATGGGACCGCAGTACAGGTGCGGCGCAATCTGGGCGTAGTAGGCCTCCGCCATGCCGGCGATCTTCTTGCCCTCCAGGATGCCCCCGACCCGGCCGAGGGCCGGCTGCAGGATGGACGCTGCCCGCTTCTCCAGCACCTGGACGAACTCGTACTTGGTGGACAGGCGCTCGCCGGTGGCGATGGGGATGGACGTGCCCGCCGCCACCCGCGCCATCTCGTCGATATTGGCCGGCGGCGTCGGCTCCTCGAACCACAGCGGGTCCGCCGCCTCCAGCCGCCGCGCCAGGCGCAGGGCGCCGGACGCCGTCATCTGCCCATGGGTGCCGAACAGCAGGTCGCAGCGGGTGCCCACGGCCTCGCGCAGGCGATTGACGAACACCTCGCAGCGCTCCAGGGCTTCCAGGGAAAGCTGCCGCGGGTCGTAGGCCGTGTAGGGACCCGCTGGATCGAACTTGATGGCGGTGAAGCCCATGTCGGCGTACTGCACCGCGCGCGCCGCCGCCAGATCCGGATCGGCGTAGACATCGCGGTCGTCGCCGGGGTCGGGATACAGATAGGTGTAGGAGCGCAGCTTCTCGTGGACCCGGCCGCCGAGCAGCTCGTAGACCGGTTTGCCCAGCTCCTTGCCGACGATGTCCCAGCAGGCTGTTTCCAGGCCGCTCAGTATGCCCATCATGGAAACGTCCGGGCGCTGGGTGAACCCGCTGGAGTACAGCGTGCGCCACAGTGCTTCGATGTGAAAGGGATCGGCGCCGATCACGTGCCGGTCCACCACGTCGCGGATCATCGCCTCCACAACCCGGGGATGGAACGGCACCGAGTAGACTTCGCCGTAGCCGGCGACGCCGCCGTCCGTGGTGAGCTTGACGAAAATCCAGTAGAGGCCGCCGTAGTGCGGTGGCGGATTGGCGACGACGAAGGTCTGCGCGTCGGTGATCTTCATGATGGCTCCCGGTGAATCGGTGGTTGCTCTTCAGCCCGCGGCCGCCCGCGTGGCCGCGCCGGCATCGGCCTTGCTGCGAATCGGCATGCGGCGCCCGATGGCGACGACGATCACCACCAGGACGGCGAATATATAGGTCTCCTTGGTAATTACCTCCCCCAGAACCACCACCGCGGCGGCCAGCGTCACGAACGGCTGCAGGAGCTGGATCTGGCTGACCCGCGCCACGCCTCCCAGGGCCAGGCCCTTGTTCCACCAGAAGAACCCGAGGAACTGGCTCACCAACGCCAGGTAGAGAAACCCCGTCCAGGCCGGGGCCGGAACCAATCCCCAGTCGCCCGGCATCCACCACAGCGCCGGGACGACGATGACGGGCAGCATGAGCACCAGCGCCCAGCAGATCACCTGCCAGCCGCCCAGCTCGCGGGACAGGTGCCCACCCACCGCGTAGCCCACCGCCGCGGCGATCACGGCGCCGAGCAGCGCCAGGTCCGCCAGCTGGATCCGGCCGACCCCCTCGAGCAGGGCATAGACCACCACCAGCGCGCTCCCCAGCACGCCGAACAGCCAGAAGCCCGTGGAAGGCCGGTCGCTGGTAACGAACACGCTGGCGATCGCCGTCGCCAGGGGCAGGATGCCCAGCACCACACCGCCGTGGGAGGCCGGCGCGGTCTGCATCGCCCAGGCCGACAGGATCGGGAAGCCGATCACCACCCCCAGCCCCACCACCAGGAGCCGGCCGACCTGGCGACGGTCCGGCGCCGGCTGGCCCGTCGCGAGCAGCAGCGCGCCGGCCACCAGGGCGGCCAACACCGCGCGACCCAGGCCGATGAAGACAGGATCGAGCCAGGGCGTGACGTAGCGGGTGACGGGGAGGGTCAGTCCGAAGGCGGTGACACCCAGCAGGCCGTACAACAGGCCCCAGTTTTCGTCGTTCACTCCCGCCCGGCCCCGCGGCCGCGAAACCGGGTGTTCAAGACAGCTGGTCCGAACGGGCCGCCATGATGAAATCGTTGACGTGCAGGCCCCTGATCTTGTGGGTGTACCAGGTCAGCGTGACTTTGCCGTATTCCACCAGAATGGCCGGGTGATGGTCCTCCTGGTCGGCGATCTCGCCCACCTTGTTGGCGAATGCCAGGGCCTCGGCGAAGTTCTTCAGCTTGTACTGCCGTCGAAGCTGCTTGACGCCGTCGACGTCGACGATTTCCCAGTCCGGGATCTGGGCCATGTATTCCTCAATTTCCTGCTCCGTGGCCAGCGGCGCATCCGCCCGGCAGGCTTCACATCGTCGTTCGGTCAGATCGGTCATGGAAATCCTCCTGTGAACATCAGGTACTGTATATCACGAGCACACTACAACAGCAGTGCTGGCCCCCGCACAACCCCGATTACGCTGCCGGGTGTCAATCCCGACCAGGCGATGCTATCGCATGTACCAGGGTATCGGACCTGCGAGCCGCGACCAGACCTCGTCGCACTGCGCGATTTCATCCTCCCCCAGCGGCGGGCTGTCGACGGCGTCCAGGCATTCGTTCAACTGCTCGACCCGGGTGGCGCCGAGGATCACGGTGCTGACGGCCGGCTGGTCGAGGCAGAACCGGATCGCCAGCTCCACGGCGCCGCGGCCATGGTCGGCGGCGATCGCGGCCAGGTCCACCGCCGCCTGCCTCAGCCGCTCGTCCCAATAGCGCTTGCGATACATTTCGTCTCCAGGCGGGGCTAGACTCAGCTCGCCAGCTCGAACCCTGCAAGCCGCTTGACGCGCTCAGCGGCTGCGCAGCGCAGCGAAGAAGGCGAGGTAGCGCGCACGGCTGTCTTCGGTGGCCGCAGCATCGCCGCCGACGATCTGTCCGGCGTAGAACTGCTTTTCGATCGCCAGATCGAAGCTGTGATAGGCGCCTGGATAGACATGAACCTCCATCTCCGCCCCTTCGGCATCGGGCGCACGGGTCACGCAGCCGTCCGGCGGCACCCATTCGTCGTTTTCTCCGCCCAGCACCAGCAGCGTCGAGGCGAGCTTGGGAAAGCGGTCGAGCGCGCCGCACCAGGGATAGTAGGCGACGATGCCGGTAAACGGTGTCGCGCCCTCGCTCTTCTCGACGGTCTTTTGCATCGCCGCGATCAGTGCGACCGAGCCGCCGTTGCTCTGCCCGATCAGAAAGATGGCTTCAGGGTCGATATCATCGCGCCCTGCGAGATAGGTCTTCACGGCGAAGGCGTCCTTGGTGCGGTAGTAGCGGGCGAGTTTAAGCTCGCCCAGGCTCTCGCAGACCATGCCGCCGGCCTTGTTGCGGCGGCTGAAGCTATCGACGATCGCCGCTGCATAGCCCGCTGCGACCAACACCTCGGCATGGCTGCGCAGTCCCCCGAGGACGCCGGATTCCAGTCCGCTGCAGCCATGCAGCAAGAGGACAGCCGGATGTGGCCCCGATCCGGCCGGGGTGTGGACCTCCAGGGCGATGTGCTCGCCTAGCTCGAGCTTTTCAGCCACCTCATTCGCTTGAGCGCCGTTGCCCAGGACCAGGAAGTTGAGGAACAATATCGCGGTGCAGCAAGAGAGTTTTTTGCAGATGCTAGCATGGTGGTCCGCGCCCACGGGTACAATCGACGCCACTTCGGCAACCGCGTTCGTGTCGCCGCGTCCAGTCGGAATGACCACTCGTGCATCCCCGATGCGGCGTTGAGCGCTGGCGGTGCCACGGCCGGGGTCATCCCCAGGGCTGTCGAAAACAGGGATGTTTGAGCCAGAGCGTACACGGATGTATTCACAGGCGGCCCTGGGGTGATCGCACAACCCGGAGACCTTCCAGTGGCTTACGGACCAGGAGGCACGCCGCAGTCACCGGGCCCGGTTTACCCGAACCGTCCGTCCACCCTCGGCGCCAGGAGCATGGGAAGCAATACTTTCACCAGCAGTGCAAAAGCCGCGATCCACAGCACCTGGGACACGGCGACCCAGGCGAGGTAGTGGCCCGGGACCAGGACCGGCAACAGCACGCGGAACAGGGTCCCGGCAGCCAGCATGATCATGGCGAGGGAAGCCGCGCGCGGCGGGGCATGGATGTCGCGGCCGGTATGACCGAGGGACACGCGCACCATCATGCTCAGCGTGATGAGTCCAATGCCGCCGTAGGCGAAGGCGTGGAGGGCGACGAACCGGGACACGCCGGCGAAACCGCTCAATGCGAGCAGCAGGAATCCCGCGACGATGAACCCATACGCCAGGTACAGGCTCCACAGCAGCGGCTTCTTCCAGATACCCGGCGTATGCCAGCCCGCGAGCCGGACCGCGTTGACCCCGAACAGGGCGCCGGCAAGCCACGGCACCAGGGCCTTGTCGGTGATGAACACCTCCACTACGAACAGCGCCAGGAACAACACCAGGCTGGACAGGTCCATCCATCTGGTATTGAAAAGGGTAACCGGGTAGCCGACGCCCCGTTCAATGAATGACGGAATCACCCGCCGGCCCATGGTCAGGATCAGCCCGATCACCAGGTACAGACCACCGTAGATACCCCAGTGCACGCCGTGTCCCACATAACCCAGCCCACCCAGGTAGAACACCACACTGCCCGCGCCGAGCAGAACGAGCTTGGAAAGGATGGCCAGCTGCCGCCACATCCGCGACCGCAGGACCGGCACCGCCACCGCGGTGACCAGCGCCGCGATGAACAGGACGTCGAACAGTGCCGCGGCGGGAATCAGCGCCGTGCCGAACAGCATCGACACCCGGGCGGCCGCCCACAGGCAGAACAGGGCCAGAAGCGGTACGCCGTTGACCGTGTCCCGGCCGGTCCAGTTGCGGACCGCGGTCAACAGGAAGCCGGCGATCACGGCCAGGCTGTAGCCGTAGATCATTTCGTGGGCATGCCACTGGAACGGCGAGACTCCGTCGAACGGCACCGGCACTGCCAAAGTGTAGACCAGCGTCCACACGGCCACGGTCACCACGGCGAACACCATCGCTCCAATGAAGAACGGGCGGAAGCCGAGATTGAGCACGGACACCCCGTTCCGGGGGGCGGTCGGCTGCTGTATTTCGAGTTCGATCATTTACCGGTGCAGGGGTGGTTCACGGTTCCGGCGTCGGCATCGCACCGCCGCAGTGCGCGGAGCATACCGCCGCCGCGTCGATTGAGCATTTGACTATGGTCAAGAATGCCCATACGTAGGATCATGTACTGCTTCAGGGCGAGTACCCGCTCGACGATCCCACCGGGACGGGCGCCGGCTGGAACCGAGCGTCCTTCCGGGACCCTTCGACCCACAACGATTCGACCCGCGAATGCTTCACAATCACAGACATTCACCGGCCCCCCGGGCGGACCGCCAGACCGGCGCAGCGTGCACCTCGTGATTCGTCGTGTCCAACGCGCGCCCGCGGGTACGGCCCTGCTGTGGCTTTTGTTGCTCGTTTTCCCGGGTTGGTCCGCCGCCATGGAAATCGAAATCCGGGGGCTGCCCGACGGGATCGCCGAGCGCATTCGCGGCTCCATCAGTATCGAGAACGGCGACGGCGACGGGGCCGTCGACCGCCGGGAAGCGAGCCGCCGCGTGGACCGCGGCCGCCGGCAGCTCAGGAGATCGATGACCGCCTTCGGCTACTACCGCGCTGAAGTGGAGTCGGAACTCACTGGAGAACCCGGCAACTGGCGTGCGGTTTACCGGGTAGTGCCCGGGGAACGCGTGACCTACGAAACGGTGAAGCTCGATATCACGGGGCCAGCCAGTTCGGAAGAATCTCTCGAGGCATACCTGGCGGCCGATCCCCTGGCGGCGGGCGACCCCGTTGAACACGCACGCTACGAATCGGTCAAACAGGAGCTGCTGAAACGCGCCATCGGCCTCGGCTATCTGGACGCATCCTTGTCCACGCACCGTGTGGAGGTGGACCTCGACACCTACGGCGCCGACGCCGTGATCGTCGTCGACAGCGGCCCACTGTATCGATTTGGAGAGATACGATTGATGCAGGAGCGCCTGGATGACGACTATCTCCGAGGGTTCGTCGACATCGAACGCGGCGACCGCTTTTCCGACCAGGAGGTGCTGAGGCTGGAACAGAACCTGCGCGACAGCAACTATTTCTCCGAAGTCCGCGTCGAGCCCCGTGTGGACCAGGCGGGGGAAGGCGGCGATGTGCCCATCGACGTGGCGCTCACTCCCCGAAAGACCTCCGAGTACCAGGCCGGGGCGGGCTTTGGGACGGACACCGGCATCCGGGGGTCGCTTTCCTGGCAGAACCATCGTGTCAACAGCCGGGGGCACCGGTTCCGCAGCGCGCTACAGCTTTCACAGATCGGCGGCTCCATCGAGAGCCGCTACGTCATGCCGTTCCGCAATCCGCGCCGGGACCGCTACGAGCTGTTTGCCGGCTATACGGAAGACGAGCCGGATACCAGCGACAGCGAGCTGGCGCGGGTGGGCATCCAGCGGTCCACGGTTCACGGCCGGACCCGGCTGGACCTGTCCTTCGTTTATGAGCGGGAGGATTTCACCGTAGCCGACCAGTCCGGCCTGACCGACCTGTTCATTCCCGGCATCGGCCTGTCCAGAGTAACGGCGGACGACCGCCTGTTTACCCGCAACGGACTGCGGTGGAGCGCCACGCTCCGGGGTACCCCCGGCGTCATCTCGGACCTGGCCTTCATTCAACCCCGGGTATCCGGGAAGCTCATCCACAGCTTCGGAGACTTCCGGGTGATACTGCGCGGCGAGGCCGCTCAGACCCTTGCCAAGCTCGACCGGCTGCCGGCCTCCCTTCGGTTCTTCGCCGGCGGCGACCAGAGCGTGCGCGGCTTCGGCTACGAGACCCTCGGCCCGGAAAACGACCAGGGTGAGGTCACCGGCGGCCGCCAGCTGCTGGTGGGCAGCGCCGAGGTCGACTACGGCATCTCGGACAAATGGCGGGTCGCGGCATTCACCGACGCCGGCAACGCTTTCGACGAGTTTAATGAGCCCCTGCGCAAGAGCGTGGGAGTCGGCGTCCGTCGGATTACGCCGATCGGCCCGGTGCGGATCGACCTGGCACACCCCATCTCGGGCGGCACCAGCAGCGTCCGGCTTCACATTACCCTGGGACCCGACCTCTGACCATGTCCCGGAAGCTGGTACTGGCATCGCTGGGCATGCTGAGCCTGGCGGCGGTGGTCGCGGTATTTCTGCTGGGCACCACGGCGGGCCTGCGCCTGGTGCTGGACCAGGGGCTGACGCGCAGCGGCGCGCCGGTGGAGATCGACGCGGTCCGCGGGCGGATTCTCGGCGGTGTGGCACTGAGCGGAGTGTCCTACCTGGACCCGGAAGCCGGCACCCGGGTGCGCGTGGACACCGTCGAGCTGGACTGGCGGCCGACCGCCCTGCTCGGCGGCCGGCTGCACGTCACGCGTCTGCATGCCTCCGGGGTCGAGTACACACCGGGACAGTCCGCGGGATCGACGGAGAAGCGGGAAGCGACCATTCCCGAAGTTCCGGTTCCACTCTCCATCCGTATCGATGAGTTTCAACTGGAAGACTTCGCCATGGCCGACGAAGCGGGATCAATTCGCACGATCATTCGGTACGGGTCGCTGCGGGCCTTGGTGGACGCCGACCGGGCCCTGTTGACGGACGTAACCATCGACGCGGGCGGGTTTTCGATCAAGAGGGGAAGGATCCGCGCCGGTTTCGGCGCCGGCATGCCCCTGGAGGCGTCGCTGGGCTGGCGGGCGGCGCGGCCGGATCTCCCGGCCGTTAGCGGCGGTCTCACCGTGGACGGGACCCTGGGCGGATCGCTGGCACCGGTGATAGAAGTCGAGGCGCCTTTTACGGCCCGGGGTCGGGGTACGATCACCAACGTCCTGGATACCCCCCGTTGGGATTTCCAGACGAGCGTCCCCGGGCCCGTGGGACTGGACACCCTTTTCCCTTCGCTGCCGCCCGTGTCCTTCCGGGGCGGCGTCCGGGTCGAAGGCGATACCGCGTCAACCCGGGTAACCCCCGATCTGTCACTGGAATACAACGATGGCCGGATGACGCTGACCGGCGAGGTGGACGTGTCAACGGACGCGGTGGTGATCCGGCGCGCACGGCTGGCCAGGGCCGTCGGCCCGGACACCGTGAATCTGAGCGGACGGCTCGCCTTCGGGGATGACCTGCCCTTCGAGATAAGCGCCGACTGGCAGGCCCTGCACGGCCCGGAGCACGCGCCCTGGGCGAGCCCGTCCGGCCGGCTCAGCGCCAACGGTGACCTGCGCGAGGCGACCGCGACCCTCTCCGGCGCCATCATCCCGCCCGGGCAGGACGAGGCAACCCCGGTCAGCCTGGAAGTCGCGGTGCGCGACCTCGACACGGCGCCCGGGGTCAGCGGCAGCGTGCGCCTGCCCCGGTTCTCCTACGCGGGCATTGATGGAAGCGACATCATCGCCGACATCGCGTACCGGGCCGCCGACGACGCCGATTCGAGTATCGTCCTGACCGCGGCGCGGCTTCGAACGGCGGGCGGGGAAGCGTCCGGCGTGGTGTTCCGCGCAAGTGGGGCGCCGCCCCGGCACCAGGCCTCGTTGTCCGGGAATCTCGACGGCTGGGCGGTGGACACCACATTGGCCGGGTCTTACGGCGACGGCCGCTGGACGGCGAGGCTGGAACAACTGACTGCCGAATCCCCGGACAGTTCGGGACTGGGCAAGTGGGCGCTGGCCGCGCCGGCGGACCTCACCTGGTCGCCGACACGATCCGGGATCGCGGCGCTCTGCCTGAAGAACGAGGAAGCCCGTCTGTGCGCGGACGGATACTTTGCCGGGCAGGGGGAGTGGAAGGCCACCGCCGGACTGACCGGCCTGCCATTGCGGCAGCTCGCCGTGAACGCGCCGCAAGCCCTGCGAATCGACGGGACGCTGGATGTGGACATGGAAATCGGGGACCGGGGTGACGGCATGACGGGGGACGCCCGCGCTGCCGTCCAACACGCAACCGTTGCCTGGGAAGCCGGGGAGCCCGTCACCACGGCATACCGGGATGTGGTGGCCAAGGCGTCGCTGAATCCCGATGCGCTGAGGGCCACGCTCGAGGGCCGGGTCGACGAGGCCGGATCCATACAGGGCGAGCTGGTGACCCGGGCGCCGCTGGCCGAAGACGGCGAGATCCAGGGCAGCCTCTCGGCCGAGCTGCCGTCGCTGCGCGTGATCCAGGCCGCCGTGCCGGCGCTGGGACTGAGACAGGGCACGGCCCGCCTGGCGCTGAGCGTCGAGGGCACCCGTTCCGCCCCGAAACTCAGCGGCGACGGCCGCATCGCCGACGCCGTCCTCGACGTCGCGCCGCTCGGCATCCAGCTCAGCAACCTGCAACTGGACCTCGGCAGTGAGGACGGCCGGCGCGTAAACATCGACGCCCGCGCCGACGCCGGGGAGGGGTCCGTTTCGGCGGACGGCCACGTGGATTTACCCCCCGACGGCGACGCACCGTCCTTCGCCGTGCAGGGCCGCTGGCAATCCCTCCGGGGCCCGGAGCAGGCGGCCTGGCGCAGTCGCTCCGGGGAGTTCGAGGCTGAAGGCGGCACCCGCGCATTGACGGCGTCCGTGTTGGGAAGCATCACCGCGCCTGGACAGGACGACGAATCCACCGTAAGCCTGGATGTCACGGCCAGCGGGCTGGACGCGGAACCGGAGATCAACGGCAGCGCGCGCCTGCCCTACTTCGTCTGGGGGGAAACGGTCGGGCGCGGTATCGCCGTCGACATCGACTACCGGTCCGCGGGCGAGGCCGTTTCCGATATCCTCGTCCAGGCGTCGGAACTGCGGATCGCCGGCCGGGACGCCTCCGGCATCGAGCTCCGGGTCAACGGCAAGCCGGCGGGCCACGAGGCCACGCTGAGCGGGCAAGTCGACGGCTGGGAGATCGAGTCGGGGCTGTCCGGATCGTATCGCGACGACCACTGGACGGGCCGGCTCGAGCGCCTGAGCGCGTCCCCGCCGCCGGATTCCGGGTGGGGGCAATGGGTCTTGACGCAGCCGGCGGACTTCTCCTGGTCGCCGTCGCGGACCGAAGTCGCAGCGCTCTGTCTGGAGAGCGAGGATACCGGGCTGTGCGCGGACGGTTTCTTCGCCGGGCAGGGGGACTGGCACGTCGCCGCCGAACTGAACGGCCTGCCGCTGCGACAACTTGCCCGGGAGACTCCGCAAGCCCTGCGAATCGACGGAAGCCTGTCGGCGAAAGCGGAGCTCGGCAACCGCGGTGAAGGCGTGACCGGGGCGGCGCGCGCGGGCATCGACCGGGCGACCATCGCCTGGGAGGGCGAGGAGCCCGTCACCACGGCATACCGGGATATGGTGGCCAAGGCGTCGTTGAATCCCGATGCGCTGAGGGCCACGCTCGAGGGTCGGGTCGACGAGGCCGGATCCATACAGGGCGAGCTGGTGACCCGGGCGCCGCTGGCCGAAGACGGCGAGATCCAGGGAAGCCTCTCCGCCGAGCTGCCGTCGCTGCGCGTGATCCAGGCCGCCGTGCCGGCGCTGGGACTGAGACAGGGCACGGCCCGCCTGGCGCTGAGCGTCGAGGGCACCCGTTCCGCCCCGAAACTCAGCGGCGACGGCCGCATCGCCAACGCCGTCCTCGACGTCGCGCCGCTCGGCATCCAGCTCAGCAACCTGCAATTGGACCTCGGCAGCGACGACAGCCGCCGCTTCGAGATCTCGGCCCGCGCCGATTCCGGGGATGGCTCGATGTCGGCGGACGGCCACATCGAGTGGCCGGACGACGGCGGATGGCAGGGGGAAATCCAGGTCCGGGGCGACCAGGCCGAGCTGGTCCGAACGCCCAGGGCGCTGATCCACGGCAGCCCGGATCTGCGTGTTACCGCGGACGAAACCGGGGGCACCGTCAGCGGCCGCGTTCCGATCACCCGCGCGGAATTGACGCCGGAATCGGGCCGTCCGGGCGTCGCCATTTCAGACGACTTCGTCATCAAGGGCGCGGACGAAGAAGACGAGGCCACTCGCAATCCACTGGCGTGGCATGCCAGGGTCAGCATCGAGCTGGGCGACGACACCCGCTTCCGGGGCTACGGCATGAAGGCCCGGTTATCCGGCGCCATCGATATCGACGCACCACCGGGCCAGCCGACCCGCGCCAACGGCAGCATCCGGATACACGACGGTGAATACACCCTCTACGGCCGCAGCTTCAACATCGGGCGGGGGCGGCTCGTATACACCGGCGGTCCGGTGGACAACCCCGGCATCGATGTGGAGGTGGTGAAGGACGTGCGCGACGTCAGCGTATCCATGGCGATCACCGGCCAGCTCGCGGAACCCGAGCTGCGGCTGAGCTCCACGCCGACCATGTCGGAAACAGACCAGATGAGCTATCTGCTGCTCGGGCACCCGGCTTCCCAGGCGTCGGAGGCCGAGGCCGGCCTGCTCCTCCAGGCCGCCGCTTCGCTGCTTCCCGGCGGCGGCGGCTCCGGCGTACCGCGGTATATCCAGTCGACCCTGGGGCTGGACACCCTGGATGTACGCACCGATTCCACGGAAACCGAAGGCGCCGCCGTGGAGGTGGGGAAATACCTGGGCCCGGACCTGTACGTCTCCTATATCGCAGGCTTCCAGCAGGGCGTGGATATATTCAGGGTGCGCTACGAGCTCGCCCGCCACTGGTTGCTGCAGGCGGAGTCGACGACCCGGGGCAGCGGCGGGGATGTGCTGTTCACCTGGTAGAGCGGGTTCCAGTATGACCGGCATCCGTTCCCCTGGCCGCAGGGTTTACGGCACTTCGGCCCGCCGGAATACGACGAAACCGGCCTTGTCGAAAAGCCGCATCCACCGAGCGCTGTCACGGAGCGAGGCCAGCCTTCGGTGTTGTTTTCGATTGAGGGAGATTCTCTCCCGTCGGTCCACCACCACGTACTCGGCGTCCGCTATTCTCGGGAACAGATACAGATCGATGCGGTGCGTCAGGTGCGACGCAGCGAACAGGGTCGCGGAAACACTCGCGTCGCCCGGCACCACGCCGCGGATCTCCGACCAGGCCGCGCGGCGGTCCGGCGGCATGGGTTCGACGTCGACCCAGTAGGCGTAACGAAGCGAAGTCACGAGCAGGCCCGGAACCCAGATCAACAGACCAATCAGGACCCATCCACGGCGGGCAGGGAACCGCCGCCTGAGCCACACCAGTGCGATGACCGAGGAGATGAACAGCACCGGCACGACGGCCGCGGCATGCCAGGACATCACGCCAAGCGGCACCGTGTACCCGAACGCTTCAGCCTGCACGAACAATCCGACCATCGGTACCAGCGCCAGAGGCAGTAAAGTGGCAACCGGCAGCATGCAGAACAGCACGAGGTGCTTGACGGCGTACAGCCCCCCTCGCTCCAGGGCGGCCAGGTAGCGGGAAGGATCCTCCGGAAACTCCAACGCCGAGTGATACCAAGGCCCCTGGTCCGATCCCAGGGTCAGCAGCAGCACCAGCTTGGTGCCCATCAGCAGCCATGCCACAGACAGCGAGGCCAGCAGCACTGCGTCGCGCCGCTCCCGGATCCAGTACAGATACACGGCGATACCCGCCCAAACGACGGCATACTGTTCGGCGGTGATCAGGGATACGAATACCAGGCCCCAGAACAGGGGGCGACGCGCACGGAAATATGCGTAAAACGCGAACAGGAACAAGGCCGGCATCAATGCATCAGGATGATAGCCGTACAGACTCTGGCCTGTCGCAGTTCCGTGCATGGACGGATGGGCGAGCAGCGCCGCCGCCATCAAGAGCGATTCGAGCCTCGGCAGTGACAGCGCCCGGGAGACGGCGTAGCCGCCGACGGCCGCGGCGGATACGGCGGCGGATTGAAGGAACAGGAGGGTATAGGGATGCGGCGCCGCGTAGTAGACCGGCAGCAGTAGCCAGTGGGAGAGGTAAACGTGCTCGCCGAACAGGTGGTCGCCGGTAGCGCCGATGGTGGTGCGGAGACCGTTGCCTTCCATGGCATTCCACAGGGACTGGGTGAAGAAGCCGAGGTCGCGGGCGGCCAGGTAGTGGTGGTCGAACAAGGCTTTGTTAAGCACAAACCAGCCGGTGGTTGCCGACGCGGCCATCAGCACCACCACCGCCCATGCAAGCCCATTCCCGGAAATCCGGCCGGCGCCCGGGATGCAAGTTTTGTCCAGCAATGGTCGCAGTCCTGTAACGGAAAGCCGATTAGACCCGGGCCGCTCAACCAATGTCCAACCCCGTCGCCCTCCGAACCCGGGTGTCTCTGATCGAACACCCGGGCCGGACCGAAGCCATTCTGCAGGCCGGGATGCGCGTATAATCATCGGGCAGTTGCCATTCCCGCCGCCGGAGGTGCTTCGAATGAATCTGAGCGACCTGTCGAGTCAGTCGGCCTCGGCGCTGGAGGAGGCCGCCGCCAAGCTGATGGCGGCCCTTCCGGCACTGCTGGGCGCGCTGGCCCTGCTGGCGGCTGGATGGCTGCTGGCGATAGTGTTGAAGAACCTAACGCGGCGCCTCGCGGACAGGGGTCTTCGCCTCGCCGCTCGCCGCAAGACCATGCGCGCGCGGATACAGCAGTCTGCTGCATTCCAGGCCTTCCCCCGAACGCTTTCCCATATCGTGTTCTGGGTGGTGTTTCTGTTCTTCCTCACCGCCGCCATCGAAGTGCTCGGGCTCAAGGCCGTGTCCGAAGTGCTGGGCGAGGCGGTGGCCTATCTGCCGCGCGTGCTGGGGGCCCTGTTGATTTTCGGTGCCTCGCTGTGGCTCAGCGAGCTGGCGCGCACCATGGTGAGCCGCGGCATGGCGCAAACCCAGATCGGGCGCGCCGAGTTGGTGAGCCGAATGAGCCAAGTGGCCACGATCACCATCGGCCTGATCCTCGCCGTGGACCAGCTCGGGGTCAACAGCACGGTGCTGGTGGTGGTGCTGGTAGCCCTGTTCGCCTGCACGTTCGGCGCGGGCGCCCTGGCCTTTGGACTGGGAGCCCGGGAAACGGTGGGCAACATCATCGGGATGCATTACTTCAGCGCCGCCTATCGCACCGATGACCGGATCCGCATTGGCGACATACAGGGTCGCGTCGTCGCCAAGACCAGCACCAACGTCACGCTGGAGACCGAGGAGGGGCTGGTGACGATCCCCGGCTACCTGTTCAGTACACGCACCACGACGCTGCTTTCGTCGAACAAGTGACCATGATGCTGCGCCAACGCCTGATACGAATCTATCTGGCGCACCACCCGCTTGAAGCGGCGCGCGCCATGGAAGCCATGGAGACCGTGGATCTCGCCGGCGTGTTGACCGATGCCGATGACCAGGCATCCCATGCCCTGCATCTAATGGACCCGGCGCCGCTCGCGGCGGTGCTGAATCTGGCTTCGACGGAAGAGGCGGGGCGCCTGCTGCGTCTGATGACCATGGATACACAGCTGGCGGTGTTGCCGCTGCTGTCGCCGCCGGCGCGCGAACGGCTGCTCAATACCCTCGACCAGAAGGATGCAGGCCTGCTGGAGCGCCTGCTCACCTATCCCAGGCAAACGGCGGCGTCGCTCGTGGAATACGACACTTTCAGAGTCTCCTCGGACATCACCGCCGGAGAGGCATTGGAACGCAGCCGCCGGGCGGTAAGCCCGGTTCGCTACTACGTTTACGTCACCGACCGGGACAACGGGCTGGTGGGCGTGGTGTCCCTCAAGCAGCTGCTGCGCAGCGCCTCGGGCGTTGCCATCTCCGATATCATGAACCGCAATCCGGCCCGCATCATGGCGACGGATACGGCATCCGAGGTAACGGACCATCCCCGGTGGCGGCGCTTCCCGATGCTGCCGGTGGTCGATTCGGATGAACGGCTGGTGGGCGTCATTCTTTACGAGACGATTCAGAAGCTGCGGGAGGAAGGGGCACATGGATCCGGATGGGCCGATACCCGCACCACGTTGATGGCGCTGGGCGAGGTGTACTGGCTCGGACTGAGCACGGCTTTGGGAGCCACACCCGGGACACATCATGACAAGCGTTGACCAATCACCGCTGCTGGCACAGTTCGTCGACTTGCACTCCCAGGAAGCGGCGGGCATCGTAGCCGCCGCCGACCTCGACGAAGCCGCCGACTTTCTGCGTACCTCAGGCTACGCGGCCGACCTGCTGGATCGAATGAATGCCGTGGAGGCGGCCGCCATACTCGCGCGCATGCCCGATGATGACGTCCCGCCGATCGTCGCGGCCATGGACCCGGGCCGCTCCGCGAGCACCCTCGCCCAGATCGAACCGGTGGAGCGCGAGCGCATCCTGTCGCGGCTGGAAGCGCGCATCGCCGATGAGCTGCGCGACCTGCTGACTTATCCACCGGAAAGCGCCGGCCGGCTGATGCAGTCCCGGTTCCCTCGCTTCGACGCCAACGAGACCGTCAACGGGGTTCTGGATCGACTTCGCCGGTCGGGACAGGAAGTCCAGCAGCTTGTAGTGGTCACGGGCGACGACGGCCTGAAGGGCGTGGTGCCGATCGGTCGCGCCGCCGTGGCGCAGCCCGGGACCACGGTGGGGGAACTTGTACAGGGAGCGCCGGCTCATGTCATGAACATGGCCTCACGCGAAGAAGTTCTGGATATTCTGTCCACGCACAAGGTGTCGATCCTGCCCGTGGTGGACGCGGACTTCCGGGTGGTGGGAATCATCGACCAGGCGTCACTGATGCGCGCCGCGCGGGAGGAGGCGGCCAGTGACATACAGTCAATGGTGGGCGTCAGCCGGGAGGAGCGTGCGCTGTCCCCTGCGCTGTTCGCGGTGCGCCGCCGTCTGCCCTGGCTCAATATCAACCTGTTGACCGCGTTTCTCGCCGCGTCCGTCGTGGGGATTTTCGAAAGCACCATCGCACAGTTCACAGCGCTGGCGGTGCTGTTGCCGGTGGTGGCCGGGCAGTCGGGAAACACCGGCGCCCAGGCGCTGGCGGTCGTCATGCGCGGTCTGGCCCTGCGCGAGATCCGGTCACGCCACGCCTCCAGGGTCCTCGTCAAGGAAGGCGTCGCCGGCCTCCTGAACGGGGTCGCGATCGCGCTGGTGACCTGCATCGGCGTATACATCTGGAGCGGATCGGCCGGCCTGTGCCTGGTGATCGGCATGGCCATGGTGATCTCCATGTTTCTGGCGGGGCTTTCCGGCGCCGCCATACCCCTGATCCTGAGCGCGATGCGCCAGGATCCGGCGCAGTCGGGGTCCATATTCCTGACGACGGTGACGGACGTCGTCGGCTTCTTCAGCTTTCTCGGCCTGGCCACAGTTTTCTCCGGACTGCTATAGCAAACCGGGCAAACCATCGCTACCTCCGCGCTGCGCAAACCACCGGCAGGGCGGCCATGAAAACGCTTTACAAACGCCGGGTTCGAGTACAGATTACGCTTCGGCGGCGGCTACCCGCCGCCGTAACTTCAACCCGTTGTCTAACGTACCGGCTCGACCGGTAGGAGCCAAAAATGGCCAAGCAGGAGAAGTCGTCGAAAGGGAAAGTGAGCAAGTCTTCAGCTTCGTTTGCCAAGCCGATCAAAGGCGCATCCGTCCCGGGGAAACCGGCGGCGGCGCACGTAAAAGGACCCCGCAAGAAGTAGTATTTCCCAGCCGCGGGCAGCTCGCTGCCCGCGGTTCCCCCTCGGCGTTCGCGCGAACCGTTGCGCTCGCAACGGTTATACTTCGCGTGTCCATGAGCTTCGCCTTCCCCAGCCCCGCCCGCAACAACATTCGCTTGATCGCATGAGCTCAACAGGAAGTCTGGTCCAGCGTGTGCGTCCGGATCGAATGACGCTGTTCTTCATAGCGCTGGCCGCGGCGTCCGCCGCCGGGGTATGGCTGGACGCCGGCGGCGCGGAGCTGCTCGATGCACTGGGCACCGCGGGCACGCTGCTTCTCGGTATCGCCCCGGTGATCATCGTGGCTCTGTTCCTGGGCGGCTACGTGCAGGCGCTGCTGCCCCACAAGGTCGTCGCGCGCTGGCTGGGGGAGAACGGCGGGACCGGCCGGTACCTGCTGGCGACAGCTGCCGGGGTGCTGACGCCGGCCGGCCCGTTCGGCGCATTTCCCCTGGTGGTGGCGCTGCGTCGCGCCGGTGCGCCATTCGACGTCTGCGTCGTGTACCTGAGCGCCTGGGCGACCCTGGGTATTCATCGCATCGTGATCTGGGAGCTGCCCTTCCTGGGCCACGATTTCGTGCTGCTGCGGGTGTTGGCCTCGCTCCCCGTGCCAATCGCGGCCGGCCTGCTGGCCCGGGCCCTGCTGGCGCGCCAGCGGTGAGCGGTTTCCTGCTGCCACTGCTGTTCGTCGCGGTGATGCTGGCGGGCCTCGCGCTCTACGCCCAGCGGCACGATCCCACCGCCCATGCCACCGCGGCGGCGCGGGGCTGGGAACAGTTCCGCTCGCTGGCGCCGCGTGTTCCGTTCGCCCTGGTGGCGGCGGAGTGCATCGGCCGCCTGCTGCCCCGCGATCACGTCGCCGCCCTGCTGGGTGCCGACGCCGGCCCGGCGGGGATACTGGCTGGATCGGTGGTGGGCTGGATCCTGCCCGGCGGGCCAATGGTCGCCTTTCCGCTGGTTATTGCTCTGTTCCGGGCGGGCGCCGACCAGGCACCCCTGGTGGCCCTGCTGACCGCCTGGTCGCTGATCGCGGTCAACCGGACTCTACTGTTCGAGGTACCCATGATGGGCGCGCGGTTCACGCTGGGCCGGATTGCGGTCAGCCTGCCGCTGCCGTTTCTCGCCGGTTACCTCGCGGCGCTGATGCGGTAGCGCCGGGTTTCTAACCCGGCGCATGGACTGATTCAGAATCGCTCGGCCCGGAGGCGAACCGCGACCACGATGGTGAGCAGCAGCGAAATCAACGCCATGCCGGCGATGAATCCGCCCGGGCCGAACCAGTCCATGGCGCCGCCGATGACCAGGGGCCCGATGACGCTGCCCACGCAATAGGTGATCACCAGCGCCGCGGTGGCCTTGGCCAGCAGGTTGCCGCGGAAGCGCGAGCCCATCAGGGCGAGGGCCAAGGTATAGAAGGCGACCATGGCGCCGCCCCACAGGAACAGGATCGGCCACAGCAGCCAGGGCATGTCGAGGACCAGCGGCAGGGCGGCCACGGTCACGGTCTTGACCGCGGCGCAGCCGCCGAGCACCTGGCGCCGCCCGAAGCGGTCGCCGAGCCAGCCGATGGGCAGCTGCAGCACCACGGCGCCGACGGTCGCCACCGTGAGCTGCAGCACGGCCGTGTACTCGTCCATGCCGACCCGCAGCCCATAAACCGGGAGCAGCGCGATGGTCGCGGTATCCACGAAACCGGAAATCACCGAAGCGAACATGATCACAGGCGCCAGCGCCAGCACCCCGAGCGTGGTCTGGCCAGGCTGGTGATCCATCGCCGGGCGCGCGCCGCGCACCCAAAGCAACGGCAGGCCGGCGATGAGCACCAGCACCGCCGACAACGCGAAGGGCAGCACGCCTTCGGAGCCCGTGAGGCCGAGGATCACCGGACCTACCGCGAAACCCAGGCCCATGAGCGCGGAGTACAGCCCCGCGATGAATGCGCGCCTTTCGTCGTGCGCCACATGATTGATCCAGGTTTCGCTGATCACCCAGTGCAGGGCTATGCCGACGCCGATCATGAACCGGATCAGGAACCAGAGCGCCGCCGACTGCAGGAAGCCCGCCGCCACCAGTCCCACGGCGCTGACAACGATGCCCCCGATCATCAGGCTTACCGCGTCGACGCGCTTCAGCAGCCAGGGCACCAGCGGCGCCGCCACCAGGGTGGCGCCTACGCCCACCGAGGTGTTGAGCCCGACCATGGAGGCGTTGAGACCCATCCGATCCAGCACCACGGAAAACAGCGGCGTGCTCAGTCCCAGCATGATCCCTACGCCGGTGATACTGGCGAACAGGGTCGAAAGCACGCGGGCACCGGAGGGGCCCGCCGCGACTTCCGGCCGGCCGGCGCCCTGCTGCGCTGAGCCACCGCCGTCCGGCGCGGATTCGGGGCGCTCCGCCATCGATCAGTACGCGGACGGGGTCGCCCGGGCGCCGGCGGCAGCACCCGCCGGTTGGACGGGCCGGGGAGTCACGCGCGGCGTCTGGGCAGGTCGATGAAGCGGTGCGACACGACGCGCGCGGTCTCGCCGGAGCGCAACAGCCGGAGCTCCCGCCGGAAATAAATCTCCGCCTGCAGTGTCGTCCCTATCCCGGACCAGCGCGCCTCGACGAGAGCCAGGGCGATGCTCTTCTTGAGCAGCGGCGACCAGACTGCCGCCGTGGTCTGTCCGACGATGCGTCTGCGCCGGTACAGCACCGAATCCACGGCCGGCCGGCGGCCGGGCAGCTCGAGCCCCACCAGGCGGAGCCCGGCATCGCGATTGCGCCGGTCCAGCAGGGCGCGGCGGCCGTTGAAATGCGGCTTGCGGAAATCCACTGCCCAGTGCAGCCCGAGCTCGAAGGGCGAGCGCTTCTCGGAGATGTCGACGCTGGTGCGCGCGTCCTGGTATTCGCTGTGCACCTGGATGTGGCCGGCCTCGACCCGGGCGATGTTCAGCGCCGTCGAGCCAATGGGGGTGATGCCGCGGGCGCCGCCCGCCTTCATCAGGTGCCGCCAGAGCTCGAGGGCGTGTTCGGGTTCGACCCACAGCTCGTAGCCGAGGTCCCCGGTGAAGCCCGTGCGGGTCAGCGTGAGGGGAATATCGTCCATGCAGGTTTCCACCAGGCCGAAATAGCGCAGCTTCTCGGCTTCCCGGATACCCGCGTTCAGAAGTATGCCGCGGGACAGCGGACCCTGGAGGGCCAGCGCAGCGAGCCGCGCGGAGACGTCCTCGATGGCAACGTCCAGCCCGTCCGCCGTGGCCAGGAACCAGGTGAGATTATGCTCGGCACAGTTGATCTGGAAGACGTCTTCAGTGAAGCGGAAGATGGTGCCGTCCTCGATGATGTGCCCTTCGCCGTCGCACCAAGGCGTGTAGAAGCAGCGGCCGATCCGGCAGCGGTCGATGTCTCGGGTGACCAGCCGGTTGATGAAGCGCGCCGCGTCCGGGCCGGTAACCCGGTACTTGAGCATGGGCGAGATGTCGTACAGCGACGCGCTGTTGCGGATCGCCGCGTACTCCTGCGCCGCATCGTAGAAGTGCGTGACCGTGACATGCCCCTGCCAGCGTTCCCATGCCTCGGCCTTGTTCAGCGGCGCAAGGACTTCGTGGAACGGGGTGCGCTGCAGCGACGCGTCCGTCATGCCGCCCGCCTGGCGCGCTTGCGGTCCTTCAGGATCTCACCCGCGGCGTTGAACCCGTTAGTTCCCGTGACGCCGCCGCCTGGGTGGGTGCCTGCGCCGCACAGGTAGAGCCCATCGACCGGGCTCCGGTACTGGGCGAATCCGGGCACGGGCCGGGTCATGAAGAACTGGTCCAGGGCGATGTCCACGTGGTGCCAGTGCCCACCGCGCATACCGCAGCATCGTTCGATGTCCCGGGGGCCGAGCGCCTCGCGGGCCAGCACGGAATCCGAGAACCCCGGTGCGTGACGATCGATCCGGCGGGTCACGGTGTCCGCCAGGCGGTCCGTGTCGAGCGCTTCGCTGTACGGCACGTAGGCAACATTGACAGTCATTACGTGGCGCCCCGGGGGGGCGCACCCGGGATCGAGGAACGACGGCATCGTGATCTCCAGCGCCGGGTCCGGCACGGCCCCACCATACTTCACGTGGTCGAACGCTTCCTCCACATGGTCGATGGAAGGCGCCAGCAGCCATCGGGCGGGGCCGCCCCCGGGCGGCCCCGGCAGGCGGGGCGGCCGGTCCAGGGCGAAGCCGACGCGGCCGGTGGTGCCGCGCGTCCGCAGCGCCCGGACCTCGGCGAGAAAATCCGCGTCCAGGTGGTCGGCGCCCACCAGGGTGGTGAACGTGGTGACCGGGTCCGCGTTGGAGACCACGATCCCGGCTTCGATGATGTCACCATCTGCCAGCTCGACGCCGGCAGCTGTGCCGGTGTCGACGAGTATGCGCGACACGCGCGCGTTGGTGCGGATCTCGACACCCGCAGCACGGGCTGCCCCGGTCAGGGCGTCGGCGAGGCCGCCGACACCGGCGGCGGCGCCCGCGCCGCCGACGCCGTGGCCGGCAAAGCGGTGCAGCAGGGAGAAGACCGTGTTCGGGGAGCGGGGTCCGTGGTTCGTGCCCAGCACGGCGTCGAGCGCGAACGCGCCCTGGACCGCCCCGGTCTCGAAGCTTTCCTCCAGCAGGTCCGCGGCATTCATGGTGATGATGCGCAACAGGTCGCGCATCGACGCCCGGCCCCGCCGCCGGATCGACCAGCCCAGACGGCCCAGCGCCAGCAGGTTGCGGCGGTCGTCCATGGCCAGCCGCGGCGGCGTGTTCTCCAGCAGCGGTCGGAGCGCATCGGCGTGGCGGCGCAGGCGCTCATGGAACGCCGGATACGCGGCCGCATCCCGAGGGGAATGGCCACGCAGCGCCTCGGCCGTCCGCTCGGGGTCCGGGCTCAATGCCAGCGCCCCGCCGTCGGGCAGCAGCGCCATGCGGGTCATCGCCGCCGGGGCCGCATCGAGCCCGTGGCGCCGCAGGTTCAGAAGTCTGACCGCGCGCCGGTCGAAGGTGGGCAGAACGTGTGCCAGCGCCGGCACCCGAAACCCGGGATGGATCTCGCTGGCCGCGGCCCCGCCGCCGGCCTGGTCCGACGCCTCCAGGACCACGACCCGCAACCCGCTGCGCGCCAGGCGCGCCGCCGCCACCAGGCCGTTGGGCCCTGCCCCCACGAGAACGGCGTCCACCGGTATCCCGCTCATGCCGCCGCCTTGCGTTTCAGGTCGCCCAGAATTTCCCGGGCCGCGTTGTAACCCGGGGCGCCCATCACGCCGCCGCCGGGATGCGTGGAGGAGCCGCACATGTAGAAGCGCTTCAGGGGTCCCCGGTATTGGGCGTAGCCGGGCACCGGGCGGTTGAACAGGAGCTGGTCCAGGGTCAGCTCGCCGTGAAAGATATTGCCCTCGGTCAGGCCGACTTCCTGCTCCAGCTCGTGGGGCGTGCGGGTCTCGAGGTCGACGATGGAATCGCGGAGGCCGGGCGCGTGCTGCTCGATGGTGGAGAGCACGGTATCCGCGAAGGCGTCCCGCCGCGCCGGGGTCCATTCCCCTTCGGCGAGGGCGGGCGGCACGTACTGCACGAACACCGTCATCATGTGGCCGTCCTCCGGCGCCACCGTGGGATCGATCAGCGAAGGCACCGAGATATCGAGGAACGGCTGCCGCGACCAGGTGCCCCGCTTCCAGTCATCGTAGCCCCGCTCCAGGTATTCCATGTCCGGCGACACGGTGATCGTTCCCTGGGCCAGCTCCGGGGCGCTGTCGGGTATCGCCTCGAACACCGGGGCGCGGTCCAGGGCGATATTGAGCTTGCCCGAGGACCCCCGGATCTTGAAGTGATTGACCCGGTGACGGAATTCCTCGTCCAGCGCGTCGGGCGGCATCAGATTCAGGTACGTGCGCTTGGGATCGAGGTTGGACACCACGCGGTCCGCCCGGATCTCCTCCCCGTCCGCCAGCACCACCCCGGTCACCCGGTCGCCTCGGGTCAGAAACTGCGTCACCTCGGCACCGGTACGGATCTCGCCGCCGGCCCGGCGCACCGAGTCCGCCAGCGCCCGGCTGATGGCGCCCATCCCGCCGCGGGCATAGCCCCAGGCGCCGATATTGCCGTCGACGTCGCCCATGAAGTGGTGCAGCAGCACGTAGGCCGTGCCCGGCGAGTAGGGCCCGAGGGCGGTGCCGATGATGGCGCTGCCGGCCAGGGCGCCCTTGATTAGGTCGGTTTCGAAGTAGCGGTCCAGGAACGCGGCGCTGCTTGAGGTCCACAGGCGCAGGGTGTCGTACATGGCTTTCTCGCCCATGGCGGAGAACCGGCGCCCGAGCCGGGCGAGATCCGTGACATCCCGCAGCCGGGCGATGGTGGGGTCCGGCGGTGTCTCCAGCAGCATGGGCCTGATGAAGCGGCACTGGCGCAGAATGTCCGCGGCGAAGATGTCGTAGGCCTCGGCATCCCGCGGGGAGTGCCGCGCGATGTCCCGCCGGGTCCGGTCGTGATCCGAGAACATGCCCACGTACTCACCGTCCCGCCCGAGGTTGATCGCCCCTTCGAAGGGGAGGATCTGGAGCCCGTGCCTGGCGAGATCGAGGTCGCGCACGATCTCCGGCCGGAACAGGCTGCACACGTAGGAGCAGGAGGTGAAGGTATAGCCGCCTTCCCGCGCCTCGCTGTATGCCGCCCCGCCGACCTGCTCACGGCGCTCCAGCACCGTCACCGACAGGCCGGCCCGCGCCAGATAGGCGGCGGTGGTGAGCCCGTTGTGCCCGGCACCCACGACGATGGCATCGATGTTTCGTCTCCTGTCTGTCATCACCAGCAGTGCAAGACGAATTGTTCGCTTGTCATGGCTTGTTTTCTCCTCAATGTCGCCGGGATCTCTTCGAACGGGATACCTTTACCCATTCACGCATCACGCATACGCCTCCAATTCTCCCCGAGTCGCCTCCCCCTGTCCATCGGAAATTGATTGACTCGTCGATCAATTTTATGGCATCTTGAATCCGTAGGCTGTTGTATGGACTGGAAAATCCGTCTATTCTTCGCCCGCTCAAACCAACGGAGAAGTGGCTTGCCAAGCGTCCAGAAAGCAGGAGCCGGCGATCGCAAGGATATTCGCAGGCAGCAGATCATCGAAGCGACGATCGCCGTCATCGGGCGCAAGGGATACGCCGGCACCCGGCTCGCCGACGTGGCCAAACAGGCCAAGGTGAGCTACGGCGTGGTGGGATTCTATTTCAATACCAAGGACGAGCTTCTGCTCGCCACCCTCCAGTGGCTCGCGGACGAGTACACCCGGGTCTGGCGCGACGCCGTCGCCAGGGCCGGGGAGTCCCCAGCGGACCGGCTGCGGGCGATCATCGATGCCGACTTCTCCCGCAAGATCGCCAGCGAAAAGAAGATCGCCGTGTGGTATGCATTCTGGGCCGAGGCGCGCACCCGGTCGAGCTACCGCAAGCTTTGCGCCCAGCTCTACAACGACTACCACTGGCAGGTGCGCACCTTGATCCAGGAGCTAATCGACCAGGGCGGCTACGAAGGCCTCGACGCCCACCAGGTCACCGTGGCGCTCAACGCCATGACCGACGGCATGTGGCTGGACTTGCAGATCCAGCCCCGGGACTTCGACCGCGAGTTCGCCAAGCAGGCCATCGAGATGTTCCTGGGCAGGCTGTTCCCGACCGAGTTCCCGCCCGGCAATCACGACCCGGCCTGAAGGGTGCACCCAGCCGGTGCCCCGGCGCTGATCCGGTCTTACGTGTTAAGGAAGCTCTGATTAATTGAGCACGATGTCATTGCGAGCGCAGCGAAGCAATCCAATTTGCGGGCGAAACAATGGTTCCCGATCTTCTGACGCCTTGCGCGGGACCGGCTTTCCCGGGAACAGTCGTACCGGGCGCCAGCATGCAGTGTGCCGGGGACTGTTATCGTCGCTCCGCTCCTCGCAATGACGCAATTAGTCAGACCTTCCTTGAATAGACACGTACTCTTACGCATCCGCGGGCGGGTGAGGGGTGGCCACGGCGTGTTCACTACGTTGCCCCCGCATTGGAGACGCGATTATTGGTAGAATCGCGTTCGTGGAAGATAGCAGACTTGCCAGAGCTTCCTTGTTCACGGGCCTTCCCGAGGATGATCTACAGCTCCTCGCGTCCCACGCGACGGTGCGCCGCTACCGGAAGAACACCATTGTCGTCACCAAGGGAGAGGATTCCGATACGATGTACCTGGTCCGCTCGGGCCGCCTGCGCGTCTATCTCGACGACGAGCAGGGCAACGAAGTCACCATTCGGCTGGTCGGATCGGGCGACGTATTCGGCGAGCTCGCGATACTCAGCGGCACCCCCCGCACCGCCAACGTCATCACCACGGAAGACTGCGAGCTCTGCCCGATAACACGGTCGCAGTTCATGGAGTGCCTGACCAGGAACCCGCAGACCGCATTTCGGATCATCGAGGGCCTGGTGCAGCGCATCCGCGACCTGACCGAGGACATCAGCACCCTGGCCCTGCTGGACGTGTACGGACGTCTTCGGAACACCCTCGAGCGGCTTGCGAAGGACCAAGACGGCAAGCGTACCACCGACCGCCTTACCCACCAGGAACTGGCCAGCATGGTCGGCTCATCGAGGGAGATGGTCAGCCGCATCCTCCGCGACTTGAAGGCCGGGGGCTACGTCAGCACCCGCGACAAGCGCATCATCATCGAGCGCGATCTACCCCCCGGCTGGTAGCCGCATTGCTTGTCGACCGGACGGCATCCATCCGATGGCAAATATTTGCCATATCCGGGCAAATAGCTCACGGATTACCGATCCGTTTGCGTTTAAAAAGGAGACTCCTTTCAACGCAACGAGGTAAAGACCATGAAACACATCAAAGCACTTGCCATAGTCCCGGCGCTGGCCGTCGCCCTTACCGGTTTGCTGACCACCAGCGTCGCATCTGCGGAGTGGTACAAGCACTTCGATAGTCCGGCGTACACGACGAAGGACCGGGACAGCAGCAGCAGCCAGGAGCAGTTCGCGCACTCCGGAACCGTGACGACGGACGCCCGGAACATGGACCAGGACAAGCGTGGCCGCTACTGGCAGACGGAGCACGAGATCACCAACAACCTTCGGTGAGCCGGCGAAATGGCCGACCCTCTGAGCATGGCTCCATGCTCAGGGGTCGGACCACGGCACCAACCCATATCGTGACACCGACTGCTTGTTAAACTGAGCCGGGAATTACTTCGACACACCATTCCTGGCCGCACCGACCTCGCCGGCTCGCAGCACCCGCAGGGCGTCAGTGGGCAGGCAGGCGCTGACCTCGCTGCCCGCGTCGAAGTCGGTCTGGCGCCCGGTGTTCTGAACCTCCACCTCGATGGTGCAGCCGATCTCCAGCTCGACGATGAGCTGGAAGGCGCTGCCGATGTAGATCGAGCGCTCGACCCGGCCGCCGATGCGGTTCTCGTCGTCCGCGGCGGGCCCGACCTGTTCCAGCCGGACGCGCTCCGGCCGGATGATGACCTTGCAAGGGCCCGTGAGGTCACTGTTGCCAAGCGCGGCCACCAGCGGCTTGCCGCCGATTTCCACCCGGCAGCGGCCGGCCCCGTCGTCGCCGTGCGCGGTGCCGTCCATCAGGTTCGACGCGCCCAGGAAATCCGCGACGAAAGCGGTATCCGGCGCTTCGTAGATCTCCCGTGGCGTTCCGACCTGCTCGACGTGGCCCTCATTCATGACCGCAATGCGGTCGCTCATGGTCAGCGCTTCGTCCTGGTCATGGGTCACATACACGAACGTGATCCCGACCTGCTCCTGCAACGCCTTGAGCTCGATCTGCAGCTGACGCCGGAGCTTCGCGTCCAGCGCACCGAGCGGTTCGTCGAGGAGCAGGCTTGCAGGCTTGAGCACCAGGGCCCGGGCCAACGCCACACGCTGCTGCTGGCCGCCGGACAGCTCGGAGGGCCTGCGCTTCTCGAGACCGTCGAGCATCACCAGCTCCAGCGCCTCCCCGGCCCGGCGCGCCACCTCCTCCTTCGTGACACGGCCCCGGCGCAGGCCGAACGCAACATTGTCGAAAACGTTGAGGTGGGGGAACAACGCATAGTTCTGAAACACGGTATTCACGGGGCGCTGGTTCGGCGGGGACTGGGCCATGTTCCTGCCGTTGAGAAGAATGCGGCCCGTGTCGGGCTTCTCGAAGCCCGCGATCATCCGCAGCGTGGTGGTCTTGCCGCAGCCCGAGGGTCCGAGCAACGAGAAGAACTGGCCGCCCGGAATATCCAGGTCGATGGCGTCCACCGCCAGGTGACCGCCGAACCGCTTGGTGAGCCCCTGGAGCTGGATAGTGCCGTTGTTGCCGTCAGTCATCCGTTTGCGAGACCTGTTTCGTGGTGTGGCATGACATCAGTGAAAGTCGATGGAGCCGAGGCTCCGGGTGTCGCCGTGCCCGCTGCCCGCGGCCCGTTCCCCGCGGGTGAGAAACCGGTACAGCAGGTAGGCCCCCACCACGGCGACAAGGGTCAGATAGACCATGATCGCCGCCAGCGCGTTGATGGACGGCAGCGGCGCCGAGCGCGAGGCGTTGTAGACCTTGACCGGTATCGTATCGCAGCCGGCCCCGCAGGAGAGCCACTGGGTGATTACGAAGTTGTCGATGGAGATGGCGAACACGATCATCATGCTGGCGAGGATCGCGGGCAGAAGCAGGGGAAACAGCACCAGCCGCAGGGATTCCAGGTAGCTCGCCCCCAGATCGGCCGCGGCCTCCTCGTACTGCCGGCCGATGGACAGCAGCCGCCCGCGCACCACGATCACGACGTAGGAGATCGAGAACGTGACCTGCCCCAGAACCTGAGCGGTGGTGCTCGGCTCGATCACCACGAACACGTACTGAAAGACCAGATAGAGCGATACGCCCATCACGATCTCGGGTGTCACCAGGGGAAACAGCATCAGGAAGTTCGCCGGCCGTGATCCGTAACCACGCCAGCGGGCCAGCCCCAGGGCCAACAGCACCCCGATGGGCGTCGCGATCAGCACGTCCAGTGCGGCCAGCTTCAGGCTCTGGAATAGCGCGCTCTGGAGCGCGGGATCGTGCCAGACGGAATGAACGGGGTCGCCCCAGTACCAGCGCGTCGGATTGAAGCCCTGCCAGACCGAGATCGAACGCCCGTCGTTGAACGAGAACTGAATGGCGATGATCACCGGCACAATGGACCAGAACATGTACAGCCAGGTCACTGCCACCAGGGCGCGCGGGCGGCCCCAGGGGTTGGCAACCAGCGCTCTCAGCTTGTAAAGCACGGGGCTTTCAGGGGGCTGACGGATTCTCCGGCTTTCATTGCAGCGCCCTCTGGGCCCTGGCCACGCTGTAGAGGTAGTACGCCATCAGTATCCCCAGGAATATCGACAGCACCAGGGTCATCATCGCACCGACATCCGGCTGCGGACCGCCGTGAAAATACAGGTAGATCTGGTTGCCGAGCATGGTGGTGCGCGGCGAGCCCGAAACGATCTGGGTCGTGTAGTAGTCCCCGAACATCGGCAGGGTAATGATCACGCAACCGCCCAGAATACCCATTCTTGACAGGGGAAACGTGACCCGGAAAAAGGCCTGGTAGCTGTTCAGGCCGAGATCACGGGCCGCCTCGATGAGGTTCTGGTCGATCCGGTCCAGGGCCGCCACCAGGGGCAGGATCATGTAGGGGATATATCCGTAGACCAGCGCGAACACCACCGTGCCGGCATGCCCGCCCAGCCAGTTCGGTGGATCGGTGTCGATATGGGTCGAGATCAGGAACTGGTTGACGAAACCGTCCGGGGCCAGCAGTCCCACCCACGCCAGCATCCGCATGAGGTAGCTGATCCAGAACGGCAGCACCAGCAGTACCAGCAGCAGCGTCTTGGTACGCCGGGCGTGGCGCGATATGTAGTACGCTACCGGATAGGCGATGAGCAGGGAGATGCCCACGGCGAACACGATATAGATCGTGGTGCGGGCGAACACCGACCAGTAAGGCTGACCGGGTGTGAACCGGGAAAGGGTCTCGAACGCGTTCTCGAAGTTCCAGTCCAGGGGATTCCAGATCGGAATCGGATTCTGGAAGATCGGGTCGAGGTCGCCGAACGCTACGCCGATGACGGCGTAAAACGGAACGACGAACAGCAGGAGCAGCCAGACCACGCCGGGGAGCGCGCAGAGCTGCCACAGCCATCGTGGATACATCGCCCTGCTTCCGCCCCCAGCTGGTCCGCGCCGGCCTCAGGTGCCGGAGATGAACCGCGCGTAGGCGTCCTGCCACATTCTCTGGCCTTCGGCGGTCAATGTCATGTACTGGATCGAGCCGGCGCCCAGGTCGTCCGGCTCCACCACCGCGGTGCCGAGATGCTTCGGAATCGTTCCCTCGTCGATCAGCCGTTTTGGATTAATGGCGTTGATCGGCGGCTGGTAGCCGGTGAAGTTGATGAAGTTGGAGTAGGCGTTCTCTTCCTCGAGGATGAAGTTCATCCACAGGTGCGCCAGGACCGGCTTGCCGCTGGCGGCCGGAACGGCCCAGCAGTCGTTCTGCACCGGCGTCCGTCCCTTGGGGGCGGTCCAGTACTGCAGGTTGTCCGGTGAGTCGCCTTCAGGCATGTACCACATGGATCCGGTCAGCAGGTCGCCGGACCATGCCTGATGCAGCCAGCTCGAAGCCTGGGGCAGGGTCTGGTACTGGGTATTGGCGACTTTCGGGTTGCAGATATCCACCAGCGCCTGGAGGTCTTCCAGCGCCTGGCCGATGACCTCCGGATCCTCGGTGTTGAGATCGGTATTGCCCCGGTACAGCATCGCCAGGCCGATGGCTTCGCGCGGCGAGTTGATGATCCCGGTGAGCCCTTCATAGTCCTGGGCATTCCAGAAGATGGACCAGGGATTGTCCATGCCGGCGATGTCCTCGGAGACCTTGTCGCTGCGCCAGCCGATACCCGTGGTGTAGGCGGTGTAGGGCACGGTGTAGCGGGACTCCTGGTCGTAGAACGGACTGTGCAGGGTGGGCCAGACATTCTTTTGCAGGTTCGGGATGTAGCTGTGGTTGACCGGCTGCAGCAGCTTTCCGGCGACGGCCTGGGTGAGCCGGTCCGGCGTGATCTCGGTCACGTCCACGTCCACCGACTTGTTGGCGAGCTTGGTGATGCACTGGTCCATGTTGGCGAAGGTGGTGATCTGGACGTCCACGCCGTACTTCTCACCGAACTTGTCCAGTGTGGCCTTATACAGATAATCCTCGTAGTTGAAGACCGTGAAGGTGCCGCTCTCCGGCTCCAGGCCGTCGGCGATGGGGTCGCCGTTCATGGGCAGCGTCGCCGGCTGATCGGGGCGGGCCAGGGGCAGGCCACCCGGGCCTTCTGCGCCCCAGGCCAGCTGCGTGACCACCGGTGAAACAGCCGCGCCCATGCCGCTGGCAACGATCGCCTTCAATGCGCCGCGCCTGGACATACCGTGCTTCACCAGCCGGGCGATAGCCTGGTCGAGTTGCTCGTTGTCGTTGCTCATAGCCTTTTCCTCCTCTCGTGGCTCGTGCCTTGACGCACGAAATTGTACCCGTCAGAAGGGGATCGCCCCTGCTGCCGGGCCGTTTTCTGTAGCCGCCGCCCCGGCGTCCGCCGCCGGGCGCAATGGCGTGGTGCCGCCGTCCAGCCGACGGTGACGTGATTGATTAATCAAACAATAGCGCAACCAGCCTGGAGGGTCAAACCCGCATCAGGCGAATCCGGTATTGTTTGATTGATCGATCAATTTCCGCGTGGCATACTGGAGCCGTCCAGAGCCCGCGACGCATTTGGCGACCGCCCGCCGGTATCGCGTACATCCCGGCCCGCATCCCGCAGCAGACGCGCCGCCGCCGCGGGGGCAATCCGACAGGCGTAACGGAGGAATCGAGTTCATGAGTGGCACCAAACACACGGTGGAAACGGGCAACAGGACGGGCCGGGGCTTCTATCCCCTGCGGGCCGGACCGGCCACCGGCCTGCCGGCCTGGACCTACCGCGATGCCGAGTTCCTGCAGCTCGAGCTGGAGCAGGTCCTGATGCCGTCGTGGCAGATCGTCTGCCACTCGAACGACCTGCCGGAACCGGGGGACTACCAGGTGCTGGACATCCTGAAGGAGAGCGTCGCGGTGATTCGTGACCGGGACGGGACGCTGCGGGCCTTCCACAACTTCTGCCGGCATCGCGGATCGCGGCTGCTGTACGGCAGTGGGCGCATCGACAAACCCGTCATCACCTGCCCCTACCATGGATGGTCCTACGGATTGAACGGCAAGCTGCGCGGCGTGCCGGAAGAGAAGAACGCCTTTCCGGGACTGGACAAAAGCTGCTTCGGTCTCAAGCCCGTCGAGCTCGATACCTTCCTCGGATTCATTTTCGTCCGGTTGCGCGACACCAGCGGCCCGCGCCTGGACGAGATGTGGGCCCCTTACCGCGAATACATGGAAGCCTACCGGTTGCCGGAGATGGAGGCCGTGACGCCCATCGAAGAGACCGAGTGGCCCTGCGACTGGAAGATCGCGGTGGACAACAATCTCGAGTGTTATCACATCATGATGGGGCATCCCGGCCTGAACCGGATGTTCGGGCTGCAGCCGCAGTACATGGATGTCCAGGAAAGCGGCGCGGCGGCGACCCTGAGCCGGTTCAAGGAGACGCCGTCGCCGGTCTGGACCGAGCGTCTGTACCAGGAGCGCATCGTCAAGGCCGCCACCCACCTGCCGGCGGACCGCCGCGACACCTGGGCCTTTTACACCATGATTCCAAACCTCGGTTTGGACCTGTATCCCGACTCCATCGATTTCTTCCAGCTCCTGCCCACCGGGCCGGAGCGCTGCGTCGCCCGCTACTGCGTGTACGCGCTGCCCGGGCAGAGCGAGGAGATGCAGAAGCTGCGCCGGCTCAACATGCGCCTCAGCGGCAGGGTCATGGAAGAGGACGACTCGCTCTGCCGGCGGGTGGCGGACGGCATTCACTCCTCCGCCTACGAGCCGGGCCCGCTTTCCGTCTACGAATCCCCCCTGGTGCAGTTTCACGACGCGATCCGTGACGTGATGCCGGTGGCGCTGCTCCCGGAAAAACCCCGCGGGCGGCCCCTGGCGGACGTCAACGAGGAAATGCTAAACGAGCGCCGCCGCGGAACCGCGGGCCAATGAACAAGGAGATTCTCCATGAGTGACCGATCCACCTCTCGAACCGCCGCGGCCCGGCACGAAGACACCAACCCCGGGGGCAACGAAACGAGCACGCTCCGGGCGGGCGACAACCACTTCGTCCACCCCTGGGAAGCGCTGGCGGATTTCGGCCAGAATGCGCGCACCATCATCACGCGCGGCGAGGGGATCCATCTTTACGATTCCGATGGCAACGCCATGATCGACGGCCCGGGGGGCATGTGGTGCGTCAACGTCGGCCACGGCCGCCGGGAGATCGCCGACGCCGTGGCGGCGCAGATCACGGAAATGGCCTATTGCAGTCCCTGGTCCCTGACCAGCGGGCCGGCGGCGAGGCTCGCCGAACGCCTGGCGGCGCTGGCGCCCGGCGACCTGAACAACGTGTTCTTCACCACCGGCGGCTCGACGGCGGTGGATTCGGCGCTGCGCTTCGTCATGTTCTACAACAACGTGCGCGGCCTCCCGGAGAAGAAACACATCATCACGCGCCGGGACGCCTACCACGGCAGCACCTACCTGGCGGCGTCCGTGTCCGCCAAGGGGCGGGACAAGAGCTGGTTCGACTTCGAGACGGAGACCATCCACTTTCTGCCGTCCCCGAACCCCTACCGGCGCCCGGAAGGGATGTCAGTGGACGAGTTCTGCGCCGCCAAGGTCGCCGACCTCGAGGAACGAATCACCGAGGTCGGCGCCGACCGGGTGGCGGCCTTCATCGCCGAGCCCATCCTTGCCTCCGGCGGCGTCATAGTGCCCCCCGAGGGCTACCACCGGAAGTGCCAGGAGGTCTGCCGCCGCCACGACGTGCTCTACATCTCCGACGAAGTCGTCACCGCTTTCGGCCGGCTCGGCCACATGTTCGCCAGCGACGCCGTGTTCGACATCCAGCCCGATATCATTACGGCGGCCAAGGGCATCACCTCGGGCTACCTGCCCCTGGGGGCGGTGTTCATTTCCGACCGCCTGTTGGCCGACATCAGCGGCGAGAACTCGAAGCAGGCGATTTTCTCCAACGGGTTCACTTATTCCGGTCACCCCGTGGCCTGCGCCGCCGCCATGGCGAACATCGACATCATCGAGCGCGAGGGCCTGCTGGAGCATGTTCGCGAGCTGGGCCCGTATTTCCAGGAAAGGCTGGCGGAGCTGCGCGACATTCCCATTGTCGGCGATGTCCGCGGCATGGGGCTGGTGGGCTGCGTCGAGTGCGAGATCAGCCACGACTCCCGCGACGCCCTGGAGGTCGACTATGCCATCGGCAACCGCATCGACGAGCACTGCCAGCAGCTGGGCCTGCTGGTCCGGCCGTTCGTGAACATGTGTGTCATGTCCCCCCCCCTGATCATTACCCGTGAGCAGGTGGACGAGCTCGTCGACAAGCTTCGAACCGGTATCGAGCGGGCCATGGAAGACCTGCGGCAGGAAGGCATATTCCAGGGCTGACACTGCGGCGGTTCATGAGTCGGGATTCGATCCCGGCCGTGACAATCCGGGTCGAAGCCCCGATGTGAAATCGGCGACCAATGAGGAGACCAGCACGATGAGCAGCGACAACCGATCCCGGGCGCACGACGCCGAGTACGACGAGCAGTCAATCAGTTTCCTCGAGACGCTCTGGGGCGAGGGCTATCTGTCACCGGGCGGGCCGGAAGAGATTCGCGCCGTGCTGGATGGGACCGACCTGCGCGGCCTGAAAGTCCTCGATATCGGCTGCGGCTCCGGCGGCATCACGCTCAGCCTGGCAGAAGACTACGGCGCCACCCGGGTGACCGGCCTCGACGTCGAAGCGCCGGTGCTCGCGCGGGCGCGGCGCCGCGCCGTCGAGCGAGGTCTGGACGACCGCGTGGATTTCATCCAGGTCGAGCCGGGACCGCTCCCTTTTCCGGCGGACAGTTTCGACGTCGTGTTCAGCAAGGACTCGATCATCCACATCCCGGACAAGGAAGCGCTGTTCGCGGATGTCATGCGGATTCTGGTCCCCGGGGGCCGGCTGCTCGCCAGCGACTGGATGATCGCCCATGACGACGAGCCGTCGCCCGAGATGAAACGCTATATCGAGCAGGAAGGCCTCAGCTTCGCCATGGCGTCCCCGGACCGCTACCGGCGGGCTCTGGAAGCAGCGGGTTTCACTGACGTCGAGCTGCACAACCGCAACCCCTGGTACGTGGACGTGGCCCGCGGCGAGCTCGCTGCCCTGCAGGGCGATCTGTACGAGAAGGCCGCCGCCGCGGCCGGCCGGGAGATCGTCGACCACAACATCGACACCTGGCGCGCCATGCTCACCGTCCTCGAGACCGGCGAGCACTGCCCCCACCACCTGCGGGGCCGGAAGCCGGAATAGAGAATGGGGGTTCGTTCGGGATGTGTCAGGCTAGCGCCTGACACCGACCGGCAACACCGACGTTCGCGTCACCGCCCCTTCCACACCGGCGCCCGCTTTTCGGCGAAGGCGCGGGCGCCTTCGAGCTGGTCTTCGCTCGAGTAGAGCTTGTCCACGGTCGGGAACTCGCGCTGCATGATTTTCGAGATGGCCTGCTGGAAGGGCATAGTTTGCGTTTCTCTGGCCACTTCCTTGATGGCGGCGAACACCAGCGGCGGGCCGTCCGCCAGCTTGGCGGCGATCTCGTGGGCGCGTTTCAGGAGACCCTCAGGCGGCAGGACTTCGTTCACCAGCCCCCATCGCTGCGCCTCCTCCGCCTCCATCCAGCGGCCGGTGTACAGCATATCCATGGCGACGTGGTACGGGATGCGCCGCGGCAGCTTGATGGTCGCCGCGTCCGCCAGGGTGCCGGCGTTGATCTCCGGCAGGGAGAACCGCGCGGCGCTTGAGGCCAGGATCAGATCGCAGGACAGCGCCAGCTCGAAGCCGCCTCCGACGGCCATGCCGTTGACCGCCGCGATCACCGGCTTGTTCAGGTCGGGCAGCTCCTGCAGGCCGCCGAAGCCTCCCACGCCGTAGTCGGTATCCGGGGTCTCGCCCTCGGCGGCACCCTTCAGGTCCCAGCCGGCGCTGAAGAATTTCTCACCGCCGCCGGTGACGACGGCGACGCGCAGGTCCGGGTCGTCCCGGAACGATGCGAAGGTATCGCCCATCAGGCGGCTGGTCTCGGCGCTGATGGCGTTGGCTTTCGGGCGGTCCAGCACGACCTCGAGAACGGCGCCGTGACGGGTGATGCGTAGTGGCGAGTCGGTCATGTCTTTATCTCGGTTGGGGTTTTTTGTCAGGCTGGCGCCTGACCTACATGGGGGCTGTAGGTCAGGCGCCAGCCTGACAACACTCCATCAAACATCATACAACCGCACCATGACATCGACAGCCACCGCGCCGCGGCCGTCGGGCAGCACCCGCAGCGGGTTGACGTCCAGCTCCTGCAGCCGGTCGCGGTTGGCCTCGGCATAGCCCACCACCGCGGCGATGGCCCGTTTCACGGCGGCGATATCCCCGGCGGGCCGGCGCCGATAGCCCTCGAGCAGCGGGTAGACCCGCAGCGACGCCAGCGCGCGCCCGATCTCCTCATCCGATGCGGGTAGAAGCATGGTGGCCGCGTCCTTCAACAGCTCCACCAGGATACCGCCCGCCCCCAGTGTCAAGGCGAGGCCGAACTGCCCGTCGCGGCGCACGCCGATGATCAGCTCGGCTACCGGCTGCGCCGCCATACGCTCCACCAGAAAACACTCCGACAGGTGCCGCATCGAGGTTATCGCGTTCCGCACCGCGTCCGCATCGCGCAGATCCAGGGCCACGCCGCCCGCCTCGGTCTTGTGCACCAGCGCCGCCGACAGCACCTTGACCGCCACCGGATAGCCGAGTCGTTCGGCCGCCGCCGGCACCTCGCCAGCGCCCGCGATCTCACCCTCCGGCACCGCCAGACCGAATTCGGCAAGCGCGCGCTTGCCGGCCCATTCATCGAGCGTGCGCACTTCGCCTTCCCGTGGCGCCACGGCGGCGGGCAGCGGCGTGATGAACGCCGCGCGCGCCTGGGCGGCGCCTATCCCCGCTGCCGCGACGACGGCTTCCAGGCACTCGCGGATCCCCTGCATGGGCGCGATGCCCTCCGCCAGCAGCCGGTCACCGACCGATTCCGAAAGCCCTTCCGGCATCGACGCCACGACGGAGGCCCGCGCCCCGGCGCCGAGCTCCCGGCGGGCGGCGATGAACGCCTCGAGGGTCGTGGTCCAGGGCCCGGTGCTGCACCGGTCTTCCCGCGGCAGATCGAGGACCAGCAGATGGGCGTCGAACCGGCAGGCCAGGACGGCCCGGAAGACCTCGGCCTGGGCATCCAGGTCGCCCCAGATGTAGGTGTGATAGTCGAGGGGGTTGGCGATACTGACCCGGTCCCCGAGCACCTGCAGCAGGCGTTGGCGCACCGCGTCGGGTATCCCGGGCAGCGCCAGGCCAAGCGGCTCGGCGACATCCGCCACCAGCGTCGCCTCGCCGCCGGAACAGCTAGCCGAGACCAGGCGCCGGCCGGGAAGCGCGCCATGGACGCATAGGAACTTGAGCGTCTCCAGCAGGCTCGCCGGATCCCGCACCCGCGCGATGCCGAAGCGCCGGAACAGCGCCTCGTAGAGATCGTCGGCACCCGCCAGGGAGCTGGTATGGCTGACCGTGGTCTCGGCGCCGAGCTCGGAGCTGCCGGACTTGAGGACCACCAGCGGAACCCGCCGCTCCAGGGCCTTGACCGCCGTCCGCGAAAAGCCGGCGACGTCCTCCAGGCCTTCCAGATGCAGGCCGATGGCGTTGACACGGGGATCGTCCAGCAGTGCGTCCACCAGCTCGTCGATCCCGGTCACCGCCAGGTTGCCGACCGAGACCAGGTAGGCCAGCGGCAGCGCCCGGCGCTGCATGGTCAGGTTCAAACCCAGGTTGCCGCTCTGGGTGATGATGGCCGCACCGCGTTCCACGGGCCGTGCACCGTGCTGATCCGGCCAGAGCGCCGCGCCGTCCAGCAGATTCAGTATCCCGTAGCAGTTGGGGCCGACGATCGCCATGTCTCCGGCCGCTTCGACCAACCGCCGCTGCAGCACGGCACCTTCACCGCCGGTCTCGGCGAAACCCGAGCTGAAGCACACGACGCCGCCCCCACCGCGTGCCGCGAGCGCCTCGACCAGGCCCGGGACGCTCTCCCGCGGCACGGCGATGAAGCTCGCGTCGGGCGCTTCGGGCAGCTCGGCCACGGACCGGTAGCAGCGCAGGCCCTCGACCGTATCGTGGCGGGGATGCACCGGCCAGATCTCGCCCCGGAAGCCGATGCGGCGGGACTGGCGCACCGCTTCCGCCGCCCAGTCGCCGCCGAACACGGCGATGTGGCGCGGGGCCAGCAGGCGCCGCACGTTCCGGGCCCGGTTCGACGCCGGCACCGCGGGCTCGCTCACGGGCGGGGTGATGGGCTCAGGCGCCATGCGGGCGCAGCAGCCCCCGGGAAATGATGTGGCGCTGGATCTCGCTGGTGCCGTCCCAGATGCGCTCCACCCGGGCGTCGCGCCAGAAGCGCTCGATGGGCAGCTCCGACATCAGCCCCATGCCGCCGAAAATCTGCAGGGTCTGGTCGGTCACCCGCGCCAGCATCTCCGAGGCGGCCAGCTTGGCCATGGCCGCGTCGTTGTCCGTCATGCAGTCCTCGTCCAGCTTCCACGCCGCCCGCAGGGTCAGCAGCTCCGCCGCCTCGATATCCGTGGCCATGTCCGCCAGCTTGAATCCGGTGCCCTGGAAACGGCCGATGGGACGCCCGAACTGCTCACGGGTGGCGGCCCACTCCACCGCCATGTCAAACACCCGCCGGGCGCGCCCGACGCTGGTGGCCGCCACCGACAACCGCGAGGCCCCCAGCCACTGGTTCATGAGCTCGAAGCCCCGGCCTTCTTCCCCCAGGCGATTGCCCACCGGCACCCGGCAGTCCGTGAAGAACAGCTCGCACTGGTGGTAGCCGCGGTGCGACACGCACTTCGGCCCGCGGCGCACCTCCAGGCCCGGCGTGTCCTTGTCCACCAGCAGGGCGGTGATCAGTTTCTTCCTGCCGTGCTTCGTGTCTTCTTCGCCGGTGGCGACAAACAAGATAATGAAGTCCGCCGTGTCGGCATGGCTGATGAAATGCTTGGTGCCGTTGATGACGTAGTCGTCGCCGCGGCGTTCGGCACGGGTGCGCATGGAGCGGATGTCCGAGCCGGCGTTGGGCTCGGTCATGGCGAGGCAGTCGTGGCGCTCGCCGCGGATGGCCGGCAGCAGGTACTGCTCCACCTGGTCGCCCTGGCAGGCACGTAGGATATTGCTGGGCCGCGCCACCAGCATCTGCAGGCCGTAGGAGGCGCGGCCGAGCTCCCGCTCCATGAGGGTGGCGGAGAAATTGTCCAGGCCGCCGCCGCCGAGCTCCTCGGGCATGTTCGCGGCATACAAGCCGGCCTCGATGGCCTTGGCCTGGATGGACGCGGCCAGCTCGGCCGGCACGTCGTCGAGCTCCTCGACCCGGTCCTCGTGGGGATAGAGCTCGGTCTCGACGAAGCGGCGTACGGCGTCGACGATCATCCGCTGCTCGGTGGTCAGCTCGAAATTCATTGGCCTCGCCTCGGTTTCCGATATTGTAGTCCGCCCCCTGTGGGTCGGCATTCATTGCCGACATGGATCGGCTTCCACTGCCGTGTGCGGTCCATCGGGTATGTCAGATGTGAAATCTGACCCACAGGCTTCATTCCCCGTTCTCCAGGCCGTGCCGGGCCTTGGCGTCCCGGATTGCGGCCAGCACGCCGATGATGGCGTCGTCGCGGTAGCTTTCCAGTTCCTTGATGGAGCGCACACCCTGCTGGTCGGCGGTGCCCCGGACGACGTCCTCGATGAGTTCGTCCGTCAGCTCCGGGGCGACCAGCTTGGTCCAAGGCAGCTCCAGGGCCGGCCCGAACTGCTCCATGAAATGACGCATGCCGGCCTCGCCGCCCGCCAGGGTATAGGTCATGAACGTGCCCATGAACGACCAGCGGATTCCGGCGCCGAAACGCACGGCGTCGTCGATCTCACCGGTGGTGGCGACGCCCTCGTTCACCAGATGCAGCGCTTCCCGCCACAGCGCCTCCATGAGGCGGTCGGCGATGAATCCGGGCACTTCCCGGCGTACCTTCAGGGGCCGCATGCCCAGCGATGCGTAGACCTGCATGGCCGCATCCACCGCCGCCGGTGCCGTCTGCTCGCCGCCCACCACTTCCACCAGCGGAAGCAGGTACACCGGATTGAACGGGTGCCCCACCACGCAGCGTTCGGGATGGGCCGCGCCGCTGTAGAAGTCCGAGGGCAGGAGCCCGGAGGTGGACGAGGCGATGATCACATCCGGCCGGGCCGCCTCGGAGATCTGTGCATGCAGCGCACGCTTGAGGTCCTCGCGCTCCGGAGCGCTCTCCTGGATGAAATCGGCGGCCTCGACGCATTCCGCGACGCTGGCGGTGAATCGAAGCCGCGACATCGCGGCACCCGGCTCGAGCCCGACGCGCTCCAGCGCGGGCCAGGCATTGGCGACGTTCGCCCGCAGCCTGTCCTCGGCGTCCGGCGCCGGATCCCAGGCAACCACGTCCAGGCCCCGGGCGAGGGCTCGCGCCGCCCACCCGCTGCCGATGACGCCGGCGCCGATGGCGGCGAATGTGCGGATATCCGTTGCGGGTGTCATCGGTTAGCGCTCCGGTTCATTGATTTCATGTCTCTATCGTCACCAGTCATTGCTTTTAGTGAAGCCTTCTGCACCCCGCCGGTGATATTGCTCCATTCAGCGGTCCGCGGGCAGGGATTTGAATTGGGAACCTGCGTTACGGACCGGGCCGGTGCCGGGGGGCGTCCCCCAGGGTCGCTGTGAATACGTCCCTGTACGCTCTGGCTCAAACATCCTAAGTTTTCGACAGCCCTGGGGGACGCCCCCCGGCACCGGCCCTACCAAGCATGCCGTGAAGTTGCCCCAACGTCTGCGCACACCCGCCCCTGACGGTCCGAGAGCGCTCTGACTGTTACGATGCCAACGGCGGGGCTCACCAGAATCACGGGGTTTTCAGGCCGAGCTTCTCCCGTCCTTCCGCCGGGGTCAGCGGCCTCGCCCCCATGCGGGTGACGATTTCGCAGGCACGCTCGGTCAGCGTGCCATTGCTGGCGTGCACGCCCTTTTCGAGATAAAGGTTGTCCTCCAGGCCGACGCGCACGTTGCCGCCGAGCAGGATGGCCTGGGCCACCATCGGCATCTGCATCCGGCTGATGCCGAAGCCCGCCCAGACCGCGTTCGGCGGCATGTTGTCCACGAAGGCCTTCATGGTGGTGGTGTCCGCCGGCGCGCCCCAGGGAATGCCGAGGCAGACCTGGAACAGAGGCGGGTCGTCCACCAGGCCTTCGGACACGAGCTGCTTGGCGAACCAGAGATGCCCGGTATCGAACACCTCCAGCTCGGGCTTCACTCCCAGCTCCTGGATGCGGCGGGCGCCGGCGCGCAGCTGCGCGGGGGTGGAAACCACCGTGGCGTTGCCGTCGCCGAAGTTGAGCGTGCCGCAGTCCAGGCTGCAGATCTCCGGCAGCAGCTCCTCGACGTGCGCCAAGCGGGTGAGGGGCCCTACCAGGTCGGTGCCCGGACCGAAGTCCATGGGATTCTCATCCGAACCGATCTCCAGGTCGCAGCCCATACCGGAGGTCAGATTCACGATGATATCGACTCCCGAGGATCGGATGCGGTCCACCACTTCGCGGTAGAGATTGACATCGCGGCTGCCCTGGCCGGTGTCCGGGTCCCGGACATGGCAGTGCGCCACGGTGGCGCCGGCCTTCGCCGCCTCGATCGCCGCGTCAGCGATCTGCTTCGGCGTCACCGGAATGTCCGGATGCTTGCCGACGGTGTCGCCGGCGCCCGTCACGGCGCAGGTTACGATCACATCATGATTCATGTCTGTACCTCCTCCGACTCAAGTGGAAACCCAAGGCACCGGTCCGAACCCGGAGCTCGTGGGGGCGGCAATGTGATCCGCCACCGTCCCCGCAATCATGCGCTCAATCAGAATCTCACAACGATATAGCCGGCCCCGTCACCGGCCTCGCTCTGCAGCGACGGGCAATTGACTTGTCACGACATGACCCCGGGCGCTGATGGGCAGTTCCGGCATGGCTTATACTCGGTCATGCGCACCATGAACCAGTCCCGGCCCACAAGCCCCCGACAGATCCATTTCCTGCTGCTGCCCGGCTTCTCGATGCTGGGCTTCATCTGCGGACTGGAACCGCTGCGGGCGGCCAACCGTTTTCGCGGTGCGCTCTACCAGTGGCATATCGTAAGCGCCGACGGCGAGCCGGTTCGGGCCAGCGACGGCATCACCATCGTGGCCGACCGCTCGATCGGTGATGTGCCGCAGGCGGGCTGCGTATTCGTCGTCGCCGGCTACGGCCCCCTCGATCATCACACGCCGGCCATTGCCGCCTGGCTGCGCAGGCTCGATCAGTTCGGCGCTACGCTGGGCGCCATCGACACCGGCTGCTTCGTGCTGGCGGAGAGCGGGCTGCTGGGACCGCAGCCCGTCACTCTTCACTGGGAAGCCATTCCCGCGTTCACGGAGTCGTACCCGTCCATCAACGCCACTCAGGAACTGTTCGAGATCGGCGAACGCCGCATCACCTGCGCCGGCGGCACGGCGTCCCTGGACATGATGCTCCACTTGATCGGGCAGGAGCACGACGGCGAGCTCGCCATGCAGGTGTCCGAGCAGTTCGCCCAGGGCCGCATCCGCGACCGTACCGACCACCAGCGCATGGAGATCGCGACGCGCTACCGCGTCCACAACAAGCGGCTGGTGCAGGCGCTCGGCATCATGGAAGCCCAGCTCTCCGAACCGTTGTCGAGCAATGCACTGGCCGGGATGGTGGGGGTTACCCGCCGCCAGCTGGAGCGCCTGTTCCGCGATCATCTGGATGACTCCCCATCCAATTTCTATCTCCGGCTGCGGCTCGACCGCGCCCGCCGGCTGCTGCAACAGACGGACATGAGTATCATGGAAGTGTGCACCGCCTGTGGTTTCGAGTCAGCGTCGCATTTCTCTCGGACATACCGCGCCCGCTTTGGCATGAGCCCGAGCCGGGACCGCGAGGCGCTGAACACGCCACCGGCAAAAGGTCCGGCGCCAGCCGCGGTAGCACAACCGGAAGCCGGCGATGATTGATGAACACGCCATGGACAGGGTCCCGGTCCTGTACCGCGATCGGGTCCGTGCCGAGTGGGTGGACTATAACGGCCACATGAGCGAAGCTTTTTATGTACTGGTGTTCGGCTACGCCACGGACGCGTTCTACGATCTCATCGGCATGGATGACGGCTACCGCCGGCGCGAGCTCCGGTCCGTGTACACCCTGGAATCCCACATCTTTTATCTTCAGGAGATCGGCAAGGGCGAGGAGCTGGTTGTGCGCACCCAGGTGCTGGGCGCCGACACCAAGCGCGTGCGCCTGTTTCACTCGATGCACCACGGCGAGCAGGGCGAGCTGCTGGCCACCAGCGAGCTCATGCTGCTGCACGTCGACACCGGCGGCCCGCGCGCCGCCCCGTTCGACCCCAGGGTCCAGGCGCGGCTGGACACCATCGTCGCGGCCCACGCCGAGCTGCCGCACCCGGTACAGGCCGGCCGTGCCATCAGGCTTTGACCGAAACGGGAACGGAGGATTTAGAATCTGGTTTCTATTCCTGTGGGTCGCACACCCCAGAGAAGCAATCATGAATGACTCCAATCCCCAAGCGGAACTGATCGACGGCCGCCTGCGGCTCGACACCGGCGACGGGGCCGGCCGCATGCTGCATCCGATGTGGCTGCGCGAACGCTGCCCCTGCCCCGAATGCCGCGACCCGCGCACGGGGCAGCGGCTGCTGGATGCCTGGTCCATCCCCCTGGATACGACGGTCACAGATGTGCGGGGGAACGGGGAGGAGATTCGTGTCTCGTTCTCCGACGGCCATGTCGCCCCGTTCCAGGCCGCGGCGCTCGTGTCCGCCCTGGGGCGCCGGGACGAGCGGTCGGGGGTCGTGACCTGGGACGCCGGCCTGACGGCGATGCCGGAATCGGACTGGGATGCCGCCCGCGACGACGAAGCGGCGCTCTATGACATGCTATTGAAGCTCCACCGCTTCGGCTTTGTGATCGTACGCAACGTGCCGGTGGAAATGGACGCGGTGGCGGCGGTGGTGGAGCGCATCGGCCCGATGCGTCGCACCAACTGGGGCGGGGTCGCCGACATCAAGGCGATTCCCGAGGCCTACGACCTGACCATGACCCCACGCGCCCTGGAGCCCCATGCCGACAACCCCTACCGCGAGCCGGTGCCCGGCTATGTGTTCGTGCACTGCCTGGTGAACGACGTGGCCGGCGGCGAGCTGTTGCTCACCGATGGCTTTCATATCGCGGAAGTCCTGCGGGACCAGGCGCCCCGGGAATTCGATGCCCTGACCCGGGTGCGCCCGGAGTTCACTTACGTCGACGACGATACCATCCTCGAGAACAGCGGCCCCCTGATCGAGCTCGACGAGCGGGGCCAAGTGCGCCAGCTCCGCCTGTCCAACCGGACGGAAATCGTCGCCGCCGAGGATCCGGACCTGTTGGAGCAGTACTACCGGGCGCGGCGCCGTCTCACCGAGCTGGTGTGCGATCCCGGGAATCAGATCCGCCTCAAGCTGCAGCCGGGGGATCTCGCCATCATGGACAATTACCGCATGCTGCACGGGCGCAGCGGCTACGGCCAAAGCGGTGACCAGGGCGGCGGCCACCGCCACATGCGCCAGTGCTACATGGACCGGGATACCGTCGGCAGCCGCCGCAAGGTGCTGGCCCGGCGCTTCGGCGAGGCGGGCCAGCACCTTGCGTCGGACAAAACGAAAGATGTAGAAGGCCAGCCCTCCGGCCGATGAGGCGCTGCTCGAAGCCGCAATCGGCGAGAGGGGTCGCCTCCTACACGAGAGGTGCCGTTGATCCGAGGCCAGCCCTCTGGCCGATGAGGCGCTAGGTGTTTCGGCCGGCCAGGAGGCGGGCTTCGTCTAGCCGGACCAGGGTCGGCCGCCGGCGTCCGGCGGCGCTGGCCAGCACGCCGGCCAGCACTTCCAGGCTCACCGGCGCCTCGAGATCGAAACCGTAAGCGGCGGCCAGCTTCGCGAAGTCCGGGGTGAACAGGTCGACGCCGACCGGCGTTGCCCCCGCCGCTTCCATGGCGAGCTTGATCTCGCCGTATCCTTCGTTGTTCCAGACCAGGACGATGACGGCCTGCCCCTGGTCGCGGATCGATGCCAGTTCCCCCAGAGTGAAGTGCAGGCCGCCGTCCCCGGCCAGGCAGACCACGGGACGACCCGGCGCGGCCAGGGCCGCCCCCAGTGAGGCCGGCAGGGCATAGCCCAGGGTGCCGTAACCGGTGGCGGAATTGAACCAGGTTCCGGGCTGCGGCGCGGCATAGTAGAGATTGCCGGCGTAAACCGGGTGGGTGGAGTCACCGGCGATGATTGCCCCCGGCAGGGCATCCCGCACCGTTTCCAGAAACTCGACGGCGCGCAGCATCGGCGCTTCCAGCTCCGCCCGCGCCTGATCCCGCGCGCGCCGCGCGCGCTCCGAGCCCCCGCGTGCGACGGATCGGCTCCCCAACCGGGCCAGCAGCGCTTCCAGCGTCGACGCGGCGTCGCCCACCAGCGGCACGTCCGCCGCCCGCGGCCGGGTCATTTGCGCCGGGTCGATATCCAGGCGGATCAGGGTATCGCCAAGCTCGGGCATGCCGCGCTCGTACATGTCGTAGTCCGTCGGCCCGATTTCGGTACCGATGGCCAGGACAACGTCACTGTCTGCGATCAACCGGCGGACCGCGTCCAGCGAGGGGCTCGCGGGGACCGACAGGAGGTGATCCGGGCCAAGGATCCCCCGGCCGTTGACCGTCATCACCGTCGGCGCATCGAGCTGCCCCGCCAGCGCCGCCAGGGGACCAGCCGCCCGGCGGGCGCCGCCGCCCGCCAGGATCACGGGCCGGGCCGCGGCATCGAGCCGGCGCGCGGCTTCCCCGAGATGCGGTTCCGCCGGTTGCGTCAACGCGGCCCTGGCCGCGGGAGGCGGTGCGCTTGCCGGAGGGGCTTCCCGCCAGAGGTCCAGGGGAATCTCGATATGCACCGGCCGGGGCCGGCTGCCGGTGAACACCGAGAACGCATCGTCCAGGACCGCGGGCAGGTCCGCCAGGGCCTGCAGGGTATGGCTGAAGGCGCTCACGCCGGCGGCCAGCGCCTGCTGATCGCGCAGCTCGTGGAGGTGGCCGAGGCCGCGTCCGAGGTGGCGGCGGTCCGAGACGCTGGACAGTACGAGCATGGGGATCGAGTCGGCGTACGCCTGGCCCATGGCGGTGGCGATATTGGTCAGGCCGGGGCCGGTAATGACGAAGCAGACCCCGGGCCGCCCCGACACCCGGGCCCAGGCGTCCGCCATGAAACCCGCGCCCTGCTCGTGGCGGGCCGCCACGTGCTGGATCCCGCTACCGGCGAGCCCGGCGTACAACGGGATGGTGTGCACCCCCGGGATGCCGAATACCCGCTCGACACCGCGCTCGGCAAGCCGCTCGACGATCCAGGGACCGGGTCCCGCGGGCTCAGCCATGGACCCGCGCGCCGCCGTCCTCGCCCGCGAGGGCGGCGCAGAACGTTTCGATCCGCCGGCACGCCTCCGCGATCCGGGCTTCGTCGGTGGTATAGGACAACCGGACATGGCCGGCCGCGCTGGGACCGAACGCCGAGGCGTCCAGCACCGACACCCCCTGCTCGCGGTAAAGCCTTTGCGCGAACTCGGCGCTGTCGATGCCGGTGCCGCGAACATCGACCATTACGAACATGCCCGCTTCCGGCGGCGTCACCCGCAGCCCTCGAATACCCGCCAGCGCCGCCACCATCAGGTCGCGCCGGTGCCGCATGATGCCGTTCACCCGCTCCGCCATGGCGTCCGCGTCCGCCAACGCCGCCAGCGTCGCCTGCTGCACGAAGCCGGGCAGGCCGTAGAGCACGGCCAGGGCGAGATTGCCGGCGTGATCGATGAGGGTCTTCGGGCCGATGATCCAGCCGGCGCGCCATCCCGTCATGGCATGGGATTTCGACAGGCTGGAAACCGTAACCGTGCGCTCGGCCATCCCCGGCAGCGCCGCAATGCAATGATGGGTCGCGTCGAAGCACAGGGCGGCATACACCTCGTCGCTGACTACCCACAGATCGTGCTCCCGCGCGATCGCCGCGATCGCCGCGAGCTCTTCCAAGGTCATGACGACACCGGTGGGATTGTTGGGGGTGGTGAGCATCAGCACCCGGGTCCGCGGCGTGACGGCGGCGGCAATGGCATCGGGCTCCGGGCGGAAGCCGTTTTCCGCACGCGTGGGCACTGTGACCGGGGCAGCGCCGCTGGCGCCGATGGTGGCCTCGTAGGTGACGTAGCCGGGCTCGAGCATCAACGCTTCGTCACCCGGCTGCAACAGCAACATCGAAGCGAAGAACAGCCCGTTCTGAGCACCGGACACGATGCAGACATTCTCCGGCCCTGCCCGCCAGCCACCGTGCCCGGCGAAGTGGCGTGCGATGGCCTCGCGCACCCGGTAGCCGCCAAGCGCTTCGGTGTAATGCGTATCGCCGCCGCGCAGGGCTGCCACCGCTGCCTCGGTCACGGACTCAGGGGTATCCAGGTCCGGGTCGCCGACGCTGAGCAATATCACGTCCCCGCCGCGGTCGGCGGCGGCGGTGGCTTCGGCGTGCAGATCCCAGGCGGCGGCGCCTTCCCCGGCGATGCGTTCGACCAGCGGCGAGAAGTCCATGGTGGTTCCTTATTCACGGCAGGGCCACTATCATAGTCACTGATGAACGGGCGTTCAATTAGCCTCGGCGCGCCCGGCGATTATTGCCACCAGAGACGCCAGCGGAGACCTGGAATGTTACTCCGATCGCGAATTCAACATGGACTGCTTCGTCGTTTTGCTCCCCGCAACGACGGCCGGTTGGTCATTGCGAGGCGGCGCAGGCCGCCGCGGCAATCCATGTTCCCCGGCCGGCGATACGGCACGAACCGGATGACGCGCGAATGAACGAGGACTCCCCCCGGAGCTCTACCGGCCGGGCGCGCAAATTCAGCCGCCAGGCCCCCGACGAGCGCCGCCAGACCCTGATCTCGGCGACCCTGCGCTGCCTGGCGGAGCAGGGCGCGGAGCGGACGTCGATTCGCAGCATCTGCCGGGAGGCGGGGGTGTCCCTCGGCCTGGTGAACCACCACTACGACAGCAAGGACGCGTTGATTGCCGACGTCTACGAGCAGGTCTCGAACGATCTGCTGGCCACCCTCGATGGTGCGGCGCGGGCCGCCGAAGGCGATGCGCGAGAACGTTTGTCGGCGTTCATCCGGGCATCTTTTTCTTCCGTGATCCTGGACTCCGGCCTGCTCAGGGTATGGCTGTCGTTCTGGAGCATGACCCACAAGTCGCGACTGATCGCCGAGGTGCACGACCGCAGCTACGGCGCCTACCGGCAGACCCTCGAAGAGCTGCTGAACGGCCTGGCGAGGGAGGATGCCTCGCAGCGGCTGGACGCGCGGCTGGCGGCCATCGGCCTGTCGGGCATGCTGGACGGGCTGTGGCTGGAGTGGTGCCTGAATCCGCACACGTTCACGCCCGATGAAGGGATCCGCCTGTGCGAAGCGTTCATCGACGGACTGCTGGCGACGGGCATGGGAACCGGGTCCCCGCGCCAGACGCCGCACCGGAACTGACTTGAACACATGTTCAGTTTTGTGTGACACTGACTCGATCCAGAATAAACCCATGCAGGAATCCAACCCGAACAAACCGGATCAGGACACCGCGGCCATGGCGGTCCGGGTCACCGATCTCGAGAAGAGCTTCGGCGGCCTCAAGGTCATCCGCGGGGTTTCGCTGGCCGCCGAGGAAAGCAGTGTACTCACGATCATCGGCGCCAGCGGCTCCGGCAAGAGCACCCTGCTGCGCTGCCTGAATCTGCTGGAAATGCCCGAGCGCGGTGAGCTGGAAATCGCCGGCGAGCAGGTGCGATTCGAGCGCGACCGGGCCGGCCGGGCCACCGGCGCCGACCGGATTCAGGTCCAGCGGCTGCGGTCCCGGGTTACCATGGTGTTCCAGCAGTTCAATCTCTGGCCCCACATGACGGTGCTGGGCAACGTGATCGAGGCGCCCGTGCATGTCCTCGGCATGCCGAAGAAGGAAGCGATCGAGCTGGCGGACGAGCTCCTGGCCAAGGTGGGCATGTCCGACAAGCGGGACGAGTATCCGGCGTTTCTGTCCGGTGGCCAGCAGCAGCGGACCGGGATCGCCCGCGCCCTGGCGATGCAGCCGCGGGTGCTGCTGTTTGATGAGCCGACCTCGGCCCTGGACCCGGAGCTGGTCGGCGAGGTGCTCAAGGTGATCCGCGGGCTCGCGGAGGAGGGCCGCACCATGGTGCTGGTCACTCACGAAATGAGCTTCGCGCGGGACGTTTCCACCCGGGTCGTGTTCCTGGACCAGGGCGTGGTGGAGGAGCAGGGGACGCCCGAACAGGTTTTCGAGCAGTCGGCCAGCGAACGCTGCCGGCAGTTCGTCTCTTCAGCCGCGGCCTGACGCCGCACGACCGGTCTCGTTCTTCCGGCCCCGAGACCGGCCCCGCGCGGACCGCGGCAACAACAAGCACCGGGCCGGTAAACGGAGGAGAAACGACCATGAAACTGACTCGATACATTTGTTCCGGTGTCGCGGGACTGGCGGCCTTGTTCGCCGTCGCCGCGGCCTCCGCGGAACCCCTCAAGGTCGGCATAGCCGCCGAACCGTATCCGCCATTCACCTACAAGAGCGCCGACGGCTCCTGGACCGGCTTCGAGGTGGAGCTTGCCGACGCCATCTGCGCCCGGATCGAGCGCGATTGCCAGATCACCCCCACGGCCTGGAGCGGCATCATCCCGGCGCTCAACTCCGGCAAGATCGACGTGATCATGACCTCCATGTCCATCACCGAGGAGCGCGACAAGGTGATCGACTTTACGGATCCCTACTACAACACCCTGGGCGCCTACGTGGCCCGGAAGGACCTGGACATCGAGTTCCCCGACGGTCTGGACGGCAGGATCCTGGGGGTGCAGGCCGCCACGACCCACGCGTCCTTCGCCCGCGACGCGCTGACGGATACCGGGGTCGAGGTCAAGATCTACGACCAGCAGGAGCAGGCCAATCGCGACCTGCTGTCGGGCCGCGTGGATGTCATCCTCGCCGACCAGATCGCCATGGCGGAGTTCGTCGAGCGCGACGAGGTCGCGGACTTCGAGATCAAGGGCATGGCGCCGAGGCATCCCGCCTTCGGCGACGGCATCGGCATCGGACTCCGCGAGGACGAGGGCGACCTGCAGAGCACCCTCAACGAGGCGATCGGTGCGGTGCTGGGCGACGGCACCTGCACCGAGTTGTCCGAAAAGTACTTCGGCCAGGACATCTGCGGCGGCTGATCGCGCCGGCAACCGGCGCCGTCCTTCCGGCGGCGCCGGTTGCCGTTCCTGATCCCACGACTTAGTACCCCTGATGCAAGGCTACGGCAACGAGAGCCTGCTGGACTGGTCCGGCCCCTTGCTGTCCGGGGCGCTGGTCACCCTGCAGATCGCGGTCGCGGCCTATGCCATCGGCCTGATCCTCGGCCTGCTGGGGGCGATGGCCAAGCTCAGCGGGATCCCGCCGCTGCGGGCCGCGGCGACGGCCTACTCCACGGTGGTCCGGGCCGTCCCGGAGCTGCTGCTGATCATTCTTCTCTACTACGCCGGGCAGCAGGCGCTGAACAGCCTGCTGCAGGCATGGGGCGTAGCCCAGCCGGTGGAGATCAGCGGCTTCGCCGCGGCCATCGGCGTTCTCGCCTTCGTCGAGGGCGCCTATCTCACGGAAATTTTCCGCGGCGCCATCGTCGCGATACCGCGTGGCCACATCGAGGCCGCCGACGCCTTCGGCATGTCCCGGTGGAAGCGGTTCCGGCGCATCGTGCTGCCGGAGATGCTGCCCAACGCCCTGCCAGGCATGTCCAACATCTGGCTCATCCTGGTGAAGGACACCGCCCTGGTGAGCGTGGTGGGCTTCGAGGAGCTGTTCTTCACCGCCCAGCAGGCCGCCGCAAGCACGCGCTCCTATTTCATTTTCTACGCTGCGGCCGGTGCGCTGTACCTGGTGATGACCCTGGGATCCAACGCCCTGTTCGGCCGCGCCGAGCAGCTCGTCCGCCGCGGCCAGCCGGGGACCTGACGCATGAACTTCTCCTGGCTGGACAAGGGCGTCTATCTCTCCTACCTGTGGGAAGGCTTCATCAACACCTTGCTGCTGGTGGGAATATCCGGAACCTTAGGGTTCCTGCTGGCGGTACTCGTGGCGCTGGCGCAGGTGTCGGGCCCGCGGCCTCTGGCCTGGCTGGCGCAGGGTTACACCACGGTAATCCGGGGCACGCCGCTGCTGTTGCAGCTGTTCTTCTTCTACGACGGCGTGGGCCGCCTGCTGCCCGGGCTCCCGGGCGTGCAGGAAAGCATATTCTGGCCCATCCTGCGGGACGCGTTCTTCTACGGCATCCTGGCGTTCACCATCAGCGTCGGCGCCTACGTGGGCGAAGTCCTCCGAGGCGCGATGCTCAGCGTGCCCCGGGGCGAGCTGGAAGCGGCGCGGGCCTTCGGCATGTCGCGCTTCAAAATCCTCTACCGGATCTGGCTCCCCCACGCCATCCAGATCTGCCTGCCGACCCTGACCGGCGAGATGATCCTGCTGCTCAAGTCCGTGCCGCTGGTCTCCACCATTGCCGTGATGGACCTGCTCAAGGCCGCGAACATCGTCCGCGACGAGACATTCCTGGTTTACGAGCCCCTGCTGCTGATTGGCGGTATCTACATTGCCCTGACCTTGGTCCTGACGCTGGTCATGCGCCGTGTGGAGCTGGGCTTCCCCGGCGTCCGGCCCGCGACGGACGCACGCAGGGCGACCGTCCCCTGACAGCCGGGGGATCGCGTTAATGAAATGTAGGTCGGGCGCCAGCCCGACCTACAGGCCCATCGACCCGCTGCAGCACCGCCGTCTCGCAGCATATTGCCAACCCAGGTGGCAAACCTCCTCCGTCCCCTTCTACCCCAGCGTCGCATCCAGAAACATCATCGCACCGAAGCCGCCGAGCAGTGAGAACGTCGCCAGGTTCTGATAGCCGCCCCGGTGCGTCTCGGGAATAATCTCGTCGCTGATGATGAACAGCATGGCGCCGGCGGCGAAGCCGAGGGTCCAGGGCATCATGGGCTCGGCCAGCGATACAGCGCCGGCGCCGAACAGCCCGCCCACCGGCTCCACCAACCCGGTCAGGGCGGCGAACCCGAAAGACTCCCAACGGGAGTAGCCGATGGCCCGCATGGACACTGCGACCGCCAGGCCTTCCGGAATGTTCTGCAGACCGATGCCGGCGGCAAGGGCGACGCCGTTGCCGGTGTTGCCGCCGGCGAAGCCGACCCCCACCGCCATACCCTCGGGAAAGTTGTGCAGCGTAATGGCGATGACGAACAGCCAGATGCGTTCCAGCTTGGCCGTGTCGGGACCTTCCCGGCCGGAAACGAAATGCTCGTGCGGCAGGTAGCGATGCACAATGTACAAGGCCCAGGCGCCGATGAAGATCCCCGCGATGACGATGGCCACCGCCGCGCTCCGGGTCGCGACCTGGGCCTCGGCGTACTCGATGCCGGGCAGAATCAGGGAGAAGAACGATGCCGCCAGCATGATGCCGGCGGCGACGCTGAGCAGCAGGTCCTCAGTCCGGTCCGAGATCCGCCGCACCACGAACACCGCCAGCGCGCCCACCGCCGAGCACAACCCCGCCAGGAGGCTCGCCACGAAACCGAGCCAGATGATGTTGGTTTCCATTTATTCGCAGCGCTTGAACCGTGAAATCAGACCCATTGTTTCCTCACCCGAAACTGCAACGGCCAAATCTACTTTCTCTTCCCCGCAGGGGGAGGATGTGTTCGAGCGTTGATTCGGATGAATGATTATTTGTCCCCTCACCCTGTCCCTCTCCCCCTGCGGGGGCGAGGGGACCCTGCGTTCGGATGTCGTGCCATGTCGATTGCCCCGTTCATTCTCCCTTTCCCCCTCTGGGGGAGAGGGTTGGGGTGAGGGGAAAAACAATAGACGTGTTCATGACCAGTTCAGATGATCGATGGTCTGTCCCCTCACCCTGTCCCTCTCCCCCTATGGGGGCGAGGACCCTTCGTTCGGATCTACGGCCGGATCAGGCGGCTCGCTTTTTCAGATGGACCAGCAGCAGCGACACCGCGGCGGGGGTGACGCCGGAGATCCGCGAGGCCTGACCGATGGTCGCGGGCTTGTGCTCGTTCAGCTTCTGCTGGATCTCGGCGGAAAGACCTCGAACGGCGCGGTAGTCGAGGTCGTCCGGCAGGGCGGTATCCTCGTTGCCGCGCAGCCGGGCGACTTCCTGGTGCTGGCGCTCGATGTAGCCGGCGTAGCGCGCCTCGATCTCGAGTTGCTCGATGACCCGGGGGTCCGTCTCGCCGGGGCCGGCGCCGTCCAGCCTGACCAGGTCGGCATAGCGAACCTCCGGGCGGCGCAGCAGGTCCATCAGCGAATACTCCCGGGACAGGGGCTGACCGAAGACGCGCTGCTGCTCGGGCGCCGGGATGCCGGAGGGCTGGAGCCAGGTCGAGGACAAGCGCTGTCGCTCTCGTTCCAGGGCATCGCGCTTCACGATAAACGCTTGCCAACGCGCATCGTCCACCACGCCGAGCCGGCGGCCGGTTTCGGTCAGTCGGAGGTCGGCATTGTCCTCCCGCAGCACCAGGCGGTACTCGGCACGGGAAGTGAACATGCGGTAGGGCTCCTTCGTGCCCCGCGTGATCAGGTCATCGATCAGCACGCCGATGTAGGACTCGTCCCGGCGCGGCCACCAGGGCTCTTCCCCCCGGATACGCAGGCCGGCGTTGATGCCGGCCACCAGCCCCTGGCCGCCGGCTTCCTCGTAGCCGGTGGTGCCGTTGATCTGGCCGGCGAAGTACAGGCCGTCGATGAACCGGGTTTCCAGGGTCGGCCTCAGGTCCCGGGGATCGAAGTAATCGTACTCAATGGCGTAGCCGGGGCGGGTGATGTGTGCATTCTCGAACCCGGCGATGGAGCGCACCAGGGCCTGCTGGATGTCGAAGGGCAGGCTGGTGGAAATCCCGTTGGGATAGATCTCGCGGCAGTCGAGTCCTTCCGGCTCGACGAATATCTGGTGCGCGGTCTTGTCGGCGAAGCGCACGACCTTGTCCTCGATGGAGGGGCAGTAGCGCGGGCCGACCCCCTCGATCTCGCCGGAGAACATCGGCGAGCGATCCAGGCCCTGCCGGACGATGTCGTGGGTGCGCTCGTTGGTGTAGGCGATGTGGCACGACACCTGGGCAGGATGCTCGCCGGGGCTGCCGATGTAGGAGAACACCGGTACGGGATCATCCCCGGGCTGCTCCACCATCGCGGAGTAGTCCAGGGTACTGCCGTCGATGCGCGGCGGCGTACCGGTCTTCAGGCGGCCAACCCGGAACGGCATCTCCCGCAGCCGCGACGCCAGGGCGTTGGCCGGCGGGTCCCCCGCGCGCCCGCCCTGGCTGTTGGCATCACCGATATGAATCCTGCCGCCCAGAAACGTGCCGGTGGTGAGCACCACTGTCGACGCGTCGAAACGCAGCCCCATCTGGGTGACCACTCCCGCGACGCGCTCGCCCTCGATCACCAGGTCGTCGACGCCCTGCTGGAACACATAGAGGTTCTCCTGGGTCTCGACCATGCGCCGGACGGCCTGCTTGTACAGCACCCGGTCGGCCTGCGCCCGGGTGGCGCGCACCGCCGGCCCCTTGCGGGCGTTCAAAGTACGGAACTGGATGCCGCCGCGGTCCGCAGCCCGCGCCATGGCGCCGCCCAGGGCATCGATCTCCTTGACGATATGCCCCTTGCCGATGCCGCCGATGGCGGGGTTGCAGGACATCTGCCCGACGGTCTCGATGTTGTGGGTCAGCAGCAGGGTCCGGCAGCCCATCCGGGCGCCGGCGAGCGCGGCCTCGGTCCCGGCGTGCCCGCCGCCGACGACGATAATGTCATATCGCTGTGCCTGGCTCATGCTGTGTGCGTCGATCCACGGTTCGGAGTGAAGGGGGGCGAAATGATAACCCGGTGGCACCAGGGAACAAAGCGGCGCGCCGGCCGGGTAGTGGCTCGGTTTCAAACAATTATTGGGTCAGAGCCGGAGGGGCGTCCCTCAGGGCTGTCGAAAACAGGGATGTTTGAGCCAGAGCGTACATGGATGTATTTACAGCGGCCCTGAGGGGCGCCCCTCCGGCTCTGACACCCACTTCGCCAGCATCCGGTCGAGGTGATTGGCGAACTGCTGGCGGTCGCCCTGGGACAGGGCGGGGGGACCGCCGGTATGAATGCCGCTGGCCCGGAGCGTGTCCATGAAATCCCGCATGTTCAACCGGCTCTTCACGTTCTGCTCGGTGAACAGCTCGCCCCGCGGGCTGAGGGCCCGAGCTTTCCTGTCGATCACTTCGGAGGCCAGGGGTATGTCGCTGGTAATGACGAGATCGCCTTCACCGACCCGCTTGACGATCTCGTTGTCGGCGACATCGAAACCCTGACTGACCTGCATGAACCGGATGTAGCGGGACCCCGGCAGGTTCATGTGCTGATTGGCGACGAATATCAACTCGATCCGTTTGCGTTCCGCGGCCCGGAACAGGATCTCCCTGATCGCGACGGGGCAGGCGTCGGCGTCCACCCAGATCTTCATGGCCGCTCCGGTGGTGCCGGGCGAGAAATGCTCACGTTTCAAGTGGCGTCATGGCCAGCCCGCCTGTCCGTTCGGCCGCCGGAATTGCGATTGCGACTGAACGCCAATGCTCGACATAAACGGCCGAACATGGATTGCTTCGTCGCTTCGCTCCTCGCAATGACACCGTATGTGATCAATGTGATTTACTGAAAGAACAACCGGCCCTCGCCCACCAGGACCGCCTTGCCGCCGACGAGGACCGGGCTGCCCGGCGGGGCATCGGCGCTGACGGACAGGTGGATGCTGCTCGGGCGGTTCATCCTGACACCCTGCAGATTGAGCAGGGTTTCCCGCTCCTTCAATGCCGTCGGGCAGTAGCGTGCCAGGTAGGCCGCCAGGGGGCCGCTCGCGCCGCCCGTGGCGGGATCCTCGGCGATCCCGAACACCGGCGCGAACATCCGGCTGTAGGTCGTCGCATCGTCATCCCCGGTCTCCAGGGTGAACACGTACACCGGCAGCTCCGGGGAATCGAGCTGTCCGCAGGCTTCCACCAGCCTCGCCCGGTCGAGCTCGATGGAATCCACCACGGCGCGGGAATGCAGCGGCACGAACAGGAACGGCACACCAGAGGACACCACCTGGACCGGCAGCGCCGTAGCGTCGATATCTTCGGCCCGTACGCCGAGCGCGGCCGCGATGGTGGACAGGTCGTCGAGACGCGCCCCGAACTCCGGGGCCGGCTGGGACATCCAGGCGTTCTCGAGCCGGTCCGATTCCCACTCCAGGGTTACCGGCATCGGGCCGATGCCCAGCTCGAACACCGCCTGCCGGGTGCCCGGTGCAATCCTGCCGGAGTGGGCGAGGGCGAAAGCGGTGCCGATGGTCGGGTGGCCCGCCATCGGCAGCTCGCGGGCAGGCGTGAAGATGCGCACCCGGCAATCCGCGTCCGCCGACTCCGGCGGCAGGACGAAGGTGGTTTCCGGCAGCGCGAACTCGTTGGCGATCCGTTGCATGAGACCGGGCTCGATGCCGCCGGCCTCGAGCAGTACCGCAAGCTGGTTGCCCGCCAGGGGCCGGTCCGTGAACACGTCCCATCTGAGGTAATGGTACTCACTCATCGTTGCGGAACGCCGGGCCGACCCGGGCTCACTTCGCCACGACCGCGGCGCCGGCCGCCGCCACCTGGGCGTCCTGTACGGGCAGCACGCCGGATACGCCAATGCCCCCGATGATCTCCTCGTTTCGGATCAGCATGATCCCGCCTTCCACCGCACAGACGCCTTCCATGGACAACGCGCGCATGGTGCGACCGCCCTCCTCGAGCCCGTCCTCGAAGCTCTTGGTGGGCCGCTTGAACCGCACGGCGGTGGTCGCCTTGGCGCGGGCGATATCGACGCTGCCGATCTGAGCGTGGTCCATCCTGTGCAGGACCACCACGTTGCCGCCGCTGTCCGTCACGGCGACGACGACGGCCCAGCCGTTGGCGGCCGCCTCGGCTTCCGCCGCTTCAGCGACTTGCTTCGCGTCGGCCAGGTTGATCGGATCGCCGTATTTCTGTGTGGGCATCTGGAACTCCTCATGGTGGGTGGGATTCTCCGACCGGCATTATAAACCGCTTGCGAAGTGTTTCCCGGCCCTTCCGGCCAACCTGCTACCGCCACGTGCCCGTCACCACCTCGCAGCGCATGTCGGTCGCCATGTCAACAACGCGCCTCGCCCGCGTTGCTTACCGCGGCCGGGGCATTCGCGCCTTGCGCAGATCCGGATTCAGCCGGTCGATATCCGCCTGGACCTGTTCCGGGGTTCTCTCATAGACAATCTCCCGGCCCATGACGGTACCGGAATAGGCGCGGCCGGTACGCGTCGGCAGCAGGTCGCATCGCACGCTGTGGACGCCTTCGCCCAGCACGATCTGGATGCAGCCGGCGCGCTTGCTCAGAACCTTCACCTCCGTGGACTGCCCATTCTCCATTCTCACGAGTATTTTTTCGGTATGCATCGTTTCCTCCCAAGGAGCTCCGGCGGTTTGACCGAATCCAACGGAAGTGTACCTCGCCGCCGCACCCGTGACTTTCAGAATCTTTCTGAGCTTTCGGGGGCCGAAGCTCTCCCGCCGGCCATGCGCCCGGTTTGAGAAACGGCACCGGACAATGGATTTCTTCATATTACTTAACCGCGATCGGCTTCCCAGGGGGCCACAGTTCAGCCGGCGGGTCCCCGCTCGGGATACTTCAGCTTCTGCAGGGTTTCCGGGCCGAGGACTTCCGGGCGGGCAACCGGTATACCGGCAGCTTTGAAGAAAGGCGTCTGCTTGAAGCTGCCGTTCAGCCACGCCCTGGCAAGCGTCCCTGTGATCCGGACCACTGCCGTTGCCACCCCCGTGGACTTCGGCTTCGGCTCGCCGATGGCGCTCTTCGTGTGCACGCGCATCCGTACGGGCCCTGCGGTCTCGTCCAGGGACCGGTCATCCTCCGGCAGGCAGTCGCGGACGAGGCCGACATAGGAAATCCGCCAGACCGGGGGCGTGTTGCCGACAGGGGTCCGACAGCAGCGGGCGTACCAGCGCAGCAACCCCTTGCCGGTGAGGCGCACACAGGCAAGCTCTTCCAATCCCGCCGTGAAATGCACGTGCTTCGGAAGCATCTGCAGGACCTCCGTGCCGCCCCGTTCGTCCAGTACGTCGCCGTCCCGACCCAGGTAGCGCGCGAAGGCCTGGCAGTCTCTGCAGTAGCAGATCCCCCGGTTCGCGGTTTCCAGGCAGTCGACGTGTCCCTGCAAGGTCCCGCAGTGGCATTGCAAGGCGAAGCTCATCAGCAGTTACTCCCGTGCAATACCCGTCCCCGGGTTCGTCGCCCGGTTGGGGAATGATGCATCGAGAACGATGTGAGTTGTTCCGCCATGCCTTCCAAACCGGGTACCGGCTCCCATGCAGAGGCGTTAACACCGTGCAGCGGATTCCAGTAGTTTGTCATGGACTTCGTCATTGCCATGTTCCACAGTAAGGGCCCGGGCGGGCGTCCCGCGGTCCTCCAGGAGTTCCCGCGGACATCCGATGGCACGCGCGGAAACCAGACGCAGCCGTATCGAGCAGCTCCAGGTCACACATCATCGGCAGACCCTCGGGCCCGTGACCGTGTCGGCCGGCGTGGCGTCCTTTCCGGTTCACGCTTCGCGCCCGGTTCGATGCTGGAGACGCATCGACCGCTCAGTCGACGACGCCGGTCGCACCCTGCATCATGTGCCCGTCCCCGGATCAGGTCCGGCCGATGATATTGTGCGCCGGGCCGTACGGAAAGGCAGTGAGGATCCGATTGCCGTCCTCGGTCACCACGAGCACGTCGTGTTCCCGGTAGCCGCCGGCGCCGGGCAGGCCCTCGGGGATGGTGATCATCGGCTCCATGGACACCACCATGCCCGGCTCCAGTACGGTGTCGACGTCCTCCCGGAGCTCCAGGCCGGCCTCCCGGCCGTAGTAGTGACAGAGCACCCCGAAGGAATGGCCGTAGCCGAAGGTGCGGTATTCCAGCAGGTCGTGCGCCTCGTAGATCTCGTTCAGTGCGCGGGCAATCCCGGAACAAGTCGCACCCGGCCGGATGAGCCGCTTGCCCTCGTCGTGCACCTTGCAGTTGATTTCCCACAACCTCAGATGCTCGTCGCTGGCGCTTTCGGCGAACAGGGTGCGTTCCAGCGCGACGTAGTAGCCGCCCACCATCGGAAAACAGTTCATGCTGAGGATATCGCCGCTCAGGATCCGGCGCGTGGTCACGGGATTGTGGGCACCGTCGGTGTTGATGCCCGACTGGAACCAGGTCCAGGTGTCCCGTAGCTCGGCATCGGGAAACCGGCGGGCAATCTCCCTCACCATCGTGGACGTGGTGTGCAGCGCCACTTCGTACTCCGGGGTGCCCACGGACACGGCCTCCACGCAGGCGGCGCCGCCTGCATCCGCGATCCGCGCCATCTCGGCAATATGGCTGATTTCCTCCCCGGTCTTGACCATGCGCATTCGCATGACGGGTTCCGAGATATCGACGAACCGCGCCCCCGGCAGGGCCTGGCGCAGCTTCTCCATGTTCTGGAGGGTCAGGTGGTCGTGCTCGACGCCCACCGTGCCGCCGTCCGGAATCAGCTCGCGCACCGCCTTGAAGAAATTGTCGCGGCGCCAGTCCGTATAGACGATGTTGTCGCCGTAGCTGCGCCGCCAGGGCTGGCCGTAGTCGACGTTGGCCGAGACCGTGGTGTGGGTGTCATAACCGACGACGAGCCCGTAGCTGCGGCCGAAGGCGCAGTACAGGAAGCCGCTGTAGTAGTCGATGTTGTGATACGAGGTGAAGAGAACATAGTCCACGTCCTGGGACTGCATGGCGTCCCGCAGCCGGCGCACCCGCGCATACATCTCTTCGTCGGTGAACAGGCCGGGAATCTTCTCGCCGTTCTCGATCCGCAGTACATCCGGCAGCGATGACATACCCATCAAGCCGTCCTCATCGGGTTTGCCCGGGATTATGGCCCGCCTGCACGACGCGATCCAGGCTTCGTCGGCGGAAGGTGGTTGCGGGCTGGACCTCAACCGCCATGTCCGCCACCTCATCCGGCTTCGGGGGATAAGCCGGCGCCGTGCCTTCCCGCCAGGTCCGCCCGCCATCATCGGAGACATGCAGCTTGACCCCGAAATGACCGTGATTCAGCACCGCGAATTCCCGCCCCGAGCGGCCGTCGTGCAGCACCATCGGCACCGGCACACCGAGAAACGCCCGGCCCCGAGACAAAAGGTCCTCTTTGTTTGACTTGACCGCTCCACGCTGCAATTCTTCCCGGTCAATGACGAAGGCAAAAGACATGAGCCATTCCTCCCGATTCGAGCCCGGCGGGGTCATCGCCGCCACCCTTCTGGCGTTCCGCGAGGACCTGTCCATCGACGAAGGCGAGAGCCGGCGGCACCTTCGCTTCGTGGCGGATACGGAGGGTCTGGCGGCGATTACAGTGAATGGGCATGCCTCGGAGGTACACGCCTGCAGCTTCGACGAGCAGAGCCGCATTCTCGATTTCTCGCTGGAGGAGATCGGCGACCACGTCCCGGTCATCAACGGCGTTTACGCCGACGGCACCGCGGAGGCCGCCCGGATCGCCAGGATGTCCGAAAGGGGCGGGGCGGCTGCCCTGCTGGTTTTCCCGCCCAACAGCATGGCCATGGGCGGCAGCCTGCGCCCGGAGATGGCCCTGGCGCACTTCAAGGGCATCGCGGACGCCACCGACCTGCCGCTGATCCTGTTCAACTACCCGGCGGGCTCGGGTCTGGGCTATCCGTTCGAGACCCTCCTGCGCCTGTTCGAAGCAGTGCCGTCGATCCGGGCGATGAAGGACTGGTGCAACGATCCGAGCCTGCACGAGCGCCACATCCGTACCTTTCAGGCCCTGGACCGTCCCGTGAACGTGCTCACCACTCACAGCGCCTGGCTCATGGGCTCTCTGGTCATGGGCGCCAACGGCCTGTTGTCCGGCGCCGGCAGCGTAATCGCGGACCTGCAGTCAGCGCTGTTCGACGCCGTCCGGAGCCGGGATCTCGCCCGCGCCCAGGCAATCAACGATCGCATTTATCCGCTGGCCCGGGCGTTCTACGCGCCGCCCTTCCTGGACATGCACAACCGGATGAAGGAATGCCTGCGCATGCTCGGGCGGGTGGAGAATGCATACGTCCGGCCGCCGCTGGTGAAGCTGCCCGACGACGAAATAGAACGGCTGCGCGAAGCCCTGGATGCGGCGGGTGTTCGCCCCGACGGAGCGCTGTAGGCGCGCCTACAACATCCTCGGCAACCAGAGCCCGAGGATCGGGAACAACACGATCAGGATCACCGCGATAACCTGAAGCCCGATAAACGGCAGGCTGGCCCAGTAAATGTCAGACAGCCGGATGTGCGGCGGGGTCACGCCTTTGAGGTAGAACAGGGCGACACCAAACGGCGGCGAGATGTAGGCCACCTGAAGCAGCGTCATGAAGATGATCGCCCACCACAGCGGATCAAAGCCCATCGAAACGAGAATCGGCGAGACAATGGGCGCCGCCAGCATGATCACCGCCATCGTTTCCAGGAACATGCCCAGGAAGAATATGAAGGCCATGGACAGTACCAGGACCCCCCACTCGCCGCCGGGCATGTTCATGGCGACTTCGAGTATGACCCGGTTGCCGCCGATCCCCGCGAAAACCGAACCGAAGGCCGCGGCGCCGCCGATCATCCAGGCGATCATGCTCGAGACTTTCAGGGTCTCGAGCATGCTTTCGGTGAGAATGCGCAGCTTGAATCGCCCGGTGACGACGCTGAACATTATCGCCCCGAAGGCGCCGACGCCGGCGCCTTCCGTCGGCGTCGCCATGCCCGAGAGGATGGAGCCGACCGTGGCGACGATCAGCAGCCCCGGCAGAATCAGCACCCGCAGAGCGACGATCTTCTCCTTCCAGCCGACCCGCAGCTCCTCGGGAAGCGACGGGCAAAAGTCCTTCTGGAAATAAGAGCGGGTCAGTATGTACAGGCTGAACAACGCCACCAGCAACAGGCCGGCGCTGACCCCCGCCGCGAAGAGCTTGCCCACCGAGACGCCGGTCACGGCGCTGTAGACGATCATCACCAGACACGGCGGTATGATCTGGCCCAGCGTGCCGCCCGACATGATGGATCCCAGATTCACCCCCCGGTTGTACCCGTACTTTTCCATCTGCGGCAGGGCAATGACGCCCAGGCCGATGACGCCGGCCGCAACCACCCCGGATACCGCGCCGATGATCGCGCCGACGAGGATGGTCGCGATTGCGAGTCCGCCGCGCAGCGCCCCCGACCACTTGTAGAAACAGTCGTAAATGTCCGCCACGAGGTTGGATTTCTCCAGCATCATGGCCATGAAAATGAACAACGGGATAGCGAGCAGGGCGAAGTTGTTCATCATGCCCCAGATAGCCATGACCGTCGTGGTCATGCCGCCGGTGCCCCACAGGAAATAGGCGAACCCTATGGCGATCGCGTAGAGGCTGAAGGCGATGTGCAGACCCAGCCCGAGCGCGAGGAACAGCGCCGCGAACATCAGGAGCGACAACATGCTTTGATCCACGGTCAGTTCCCCCCGGCGGGGCCGTCTCTAAGGCTGCGAATGGTCCTGAAAAATTCCGCAAAGGCCTGCAGGGCCAGCAGCAGCGCGGAGAAGGGGATGAACCACTTGAACCACCAGATCTGCGGATTAAACGGAGTCTGGAGGGACGAGCGCTCGAGCTGCAGCGTGGATATCCAGGCCGCTTTCGACCCGAGGTAAATGAGCACGCAGCACACGGCGATAATGACGAAAAAGCTCAGGAGGTCGAGATAGCAGTTCCACCTGTGGCTGAGGCGCTGCGGCAGGATGTCCACCCGCACATGGGCCCGGGCCTTCAGGGTATAGGCGCCGCCCACCATCACGAAGATTCCGTACATGAACAGGGACATCTCAAACGCCCAGTGGGCGATCTCATTGACGTAGTAGCGCATCACCACCGAGTAGACCACCGTCGCGATCAGCGGCACCAGGAGGTAGGAGACATAGCGGCCGGTGTACTCCGATATGTTGTCTATGATTCGTACAAGCGTCTCCATCGGGGTCCTTCGCAGGGATGTCGTTCAGGACTTTACCGGGTCGGCACTGAAGGCGGAGGACACTAGCTTCGGCCGGAAACCGGCGGCGATTCCGGGGACCCGCCGGGACCGGGCAGCCCCTCCGGGCGTTTCAGCAGACGCTGGTTGATCTGGTCCAGGCCGTCGCTCAGCTGCCGCTCCAGTCCGGTCTTCTGCAGGCGTTCCCGCATCATGACGTTCAATCCCCCGGGGGTGGAAACATGCTGCAGCCCTTCCTCGAAACCGTCCGCGGTCAGGCCATGCACTTCCGAGAACAGGACCCTGGCATAGGCCTCGGCCCGCTCTTTATCGATACCAGCCTGCTCGAGCCACTGCGCGGCGACCCCGCCGATCGTCAACACGGAAGACAACAGCCCGGTGATGGACCAGAACGTCAACAGCTCCTGCTCGCCGGCGGTAACGATCAAGTCGTTCGTCCGGCCGAACAGATACTCCACGGCTGGGGTAGCCGGATAGACCGGCAATGGCTGACCGCCGTAGACAACCGAGGGCAGGGCCAGGGCGCGGCAGGCGCTCCCGGCGCCGTCAGTCAACTGACGCAGCTCGGCCAGGGAGACTTCCGCCATGACGCTGACGACATGGTGGCGGGGCTCGAAGGGCAGGGGTCCCAGCAGTTCGCGGGCGCTGTCGGGACCAAGGGCGACGACCACGTAGTCGCACGCCTGCAACAGCGCTTCCGGCTCGCAGGGCCGGACCCGCGCATCGGAATCACAAAGGCGCGCGACCCGCTCTGCACTGCGCCGGGTAACGAACAATGTCTCCAGCTCCGGCAGGGCGAGCATGGCGCGGGCAAGGGCCTCGCCCAGGCGCCCTACACCCACAACTCCAATGGCTGCTTTGTTCATGATGGCGTCCCCTCTGTTTACGCCTGTCGAGGATGCCGGCACTACCGCTCCGTCATATCATTCCGACGGGTTGCAGGCCGCTCTCCGGCCGATGACTCCTCCTCCATCCCTGGAGGAGGGACTTCGTAACGCCTGATAAACGTTGTCGGGCCGCAAGGGGGCTAGGCATCAATGCCGCTTTCCCCCGCACGCGGCAGGCGCCGGGTTGCTGTTACTCCGCGCCCAGTACCGCGGCCAGTTCCGTGTAACCGAGCTCCTTCAGGGTTTCGGCGTAAGCTTTCACATACGCTTCGGCCTCGGGACTTTTCTTGGAGAAATCAACAATGACCTGAGCGGCAATCTTTCTCGCCTCGCGCACGTCTTCCTCGGGCAGCTCGATGATCTCGACGCCCTGTTCCAGCCACTGCTGCTTGGCGTTCTTGTCGGCGATGCCGTACGCCATGGAGGACAGGTACCTTGCCCGGTCCCGGCAAGCCAGCACGACGCTCTTGAGATCATCGTCCAGGCCGTCCCAGGCGGCCGGATTGACGAGCAGCTCCTTGTCGGCGACGGCGCCAGTATGCAGCACCGGCTCGATGACGTACTCGGTCACTTCATGGAAACCCATTTCCATGTTCACCAGCCAGTCGTTGAATTCCGCCATGTCCACGGTGCCGAGCTGCAACGCCTGGTAGATCTCGGTGCCGGTGAGGGTGACGGCCGAGGCTCCGAGCTCGTTGTAGAACGTGGCGCCGATGCCGCCGGAACGGACCTTCTTGCCCTTGAAATCCTCGAGGCTGTTGACGGGGACCACCGAGTTCAGAATCTCGGCCGGGCCGTAGTCGAACGCGCCGAGGCTCTTGACACCGAGATCCGCGTAGGCGGCGGCGAGCACGTCATGCAGCTTCTCTTCGCGGTAGAAATTTTCGCTGAACGTATTGATCGGATCGCCGGGCCGGCTGCCGGCAAGTGCGAAAACCGGATTCTTCCCGGCCCAATAGCCGGACCAGACCATGGACATCTGGACAGTGCCGTTTCGGACCGCGTCAAAGCTGTCCGGTACCGGGAACAGCACACCGCCGCCGAAGGCTTCTATTTCCATCCGGCCACCGGAGACTTCGCTCACGCATTCGGTGAACGGTACGACGGTGCCGTCGAACCGCGCCGTACCAGCCAGTTGGTGACTGACCGCGCGCCAGGAGACTTCCTGGGCCATGGCGTTGCCGCTGAATGTTCCGCCGAACAGCAGAGCCGTTGCAGCGATGTACTTGATGCTCGATTTTTTCATGATACTCACACCTGTCTCCTTCGTCGTTTAACTCGTTCGTTGTCTATGTGGATGGCGAGGAATGCGAAGCCGCGTTCCTGCGCACGGGAATATGCGTCGTTCAGTCCAGCCCGCTTTCGATACTCGAATCTGAAATGTCCAGCCAGATGGTCTTCAGCTCCGTGTACTGGTCGTGGGCATGGATGGAATTGTCACGGCCGCCGAACCCGGACTGCTTGTAGCCACCGAAAGGCGTGGTGATATCGCCTTCGCCGTAGCAGTTCACGGTCACGGTGCCGGCGCGCAGGGCGCGCGCCACCCGATGGGCGCGCTTGACGCTGCTGGTGAATACGGAGGCCGCCAGCCCATAGTTGGTGTCGTTAGCGACCTTCACCGCCTCGTCCTCGCCGGAAATGGTGATTACCGAAAGCACCGGGCCGAAGATCTCTTCCCGGGCGATGGTCATTTCGGGCTTCACGTTGTCGAAAATCGTCGGTTCGATGAACCAGCCGCCGTTGGTCTCGATGGCCCGGCCGCCGAGCACCAAGTCCGCGCCTTCCTTCTTGCCGATCTCGATGTAGCGCAAGATGCCTTCGTACTGCTCGCGGGACACGATTGCACCGAGGCGGTTGGCGGGATCCAGGGGGTCCCCCGTGCGCCAGTCGCGGATGCGATGGAGAACGCGCTCCAGCAGAGCGTCCTTGACGTTCCGGTGGACGATGAGCCGGGAGTTCGAGGAGCAGTTTTCCCCCATGTTCCAGAACACGGCCTGGGTAGCATGCTCCGCCACCACGTCCAGGTTTTCCGCGTCGTCCAGAACCACGCAGGGATTCTTGCCGCCGCATTCCAGCACCACTTTCTTCAGATTGCTGCGGGCGGCGTACTCCAGGAACTTGCGGCCCACCTCGGTGGAGCCGGTGAACGACACCATGTCCACGTCTTTGTGCAAGCCGAGCGGCGCGCCGGCCGTCTCACCGAACCCGGTCACCACGTTCAGCACACCGCGCGGCAGACCGGCCTCGAACGCCAGCTCCGCCATCCGCAGGGCGGTCATGCTGGTCTGCTCCGCAGGCTTGATGATGACGCTGTTGCCGGCGGCAAGCGCCGGGCCCGCTTTCCAGGCCATCATCATCATGGGGAAGTTCCAGGGCAGGACACAGGCCACGACACCGATGGGCTCGCGCACCACCAGGGCGACGGCGTCATCGCCCGCCGGGGCGACCTGATCATAGATTTTGTCGGCGGTTTCGGCATGCCACTCAATGCAGTGGAGGGTCTCGGGAAAGTCCAGGTTCTCGATTTCCTGAATGGGCTTGCCGCTTTCGATGCTCTCCAGCACAACCAGTTCGCGCTGGTGGCGGCGCATCAGCTTGCACCACTTGATCAGGACCTTCTTGCGTTCAGTGGGGTGCATCTTCGCCCAGCGCCCGTCCTCGAAGGCCTCCCGGGCTTTCTCCACCGCCAAGTCCACGTCCGCCTGGTCGCAGTCCGCGATGCGGTTTAGGGCCTGGCCGTTGGCCGGATTCGCGGTCTCGAAGGTCTTGCCGGACGCCGCGCTGCGCGCGCGTCCGTCGATGAACGCCCCGGAAGGCAGCTCTACCGACGCGGCGATCGATTCGTATTCTTCACGTGTTAATAGCAACGACATTCTCTTTCCCCGAGGGTAGTGTCTCGCCCGTGATCCGGGCCATGGTGGACTTCAGCGTACGCAGCACCATCTCCAGCTCCCGTTTTTCGCTTTTGAACAGCGGCCGCAGCGGCCTGCGCACGGTGCCGGCGGGCAGACCCTGTATCTCGCAGGCGTACTTGACGATCTGGATCAACTTGCCGCCCTGCTCGAGAATGCGCATGAAGGGCATCAGTGCGGACATGATCTGCCGGCCCTTGGCGATATCGTTTTCCACCGCCACCGCCCGGTACAGCGCGGCGTGCTCCGCCGGCAGGCAATTGCCGCCCGCGCACACCCAGCCCCGGGCACCCCAGGCGAAGAACTCAAGCGCCTGGTCGTCCATGCCGCACATCAAAGTGATATGGGGAAAATCCCGCGCCAGCATGTGCAGCTGATTGATGTCGCCGGTGGATTCCTTGACCGCGGCGAAGTTCGGGCTGCGGCCCACCTTGTCGAAGAACTCCTCGCCCATGGTGGTGCCGGTGCGGCCCGGATAGTTGTAGAGCATGATCGGCAGGTTGACGGCCCGGTCGATGGCCAGGGCGTGATTCACCAGCTCCAGCTGCGTCGGTACGGCGTAGTACGGCGCGGGCATCAGGATCGCGTCAGCCCCGTTGGATTTCGCGGCAAGACCGTAGTCGATGCAGTCCTCGGTTCGGATCGAACCGATACCCACCACCAGGGGCAGCCGCCCCTTGATCACTTCCCGGGCGATGCCCATCAGCTCCACGCGCTCTTCCCTGGTCTGGGCGTAGTACTCGCCGGTGGTGCCGCCGACAATGATGCCGTGGACCCGCGACTCGATCAGGTATTCGATCATCCGTTCGAAACCGTCGTAATCGATGGAGTAATCGTCGTTGTACGGCGTAATAACCGGCGGATAGATTCCTTCGAATTGCATGGGACGCCTCTCGGAACAGATATCAAATGTGGATCTTATGGTTATCCATTGTACACAACGAGTCGACAAGTACAATGCAATTGCAGTCGACACGTATTTCTGAGACGGTGTCGTCTGGGTTTTTCAACAAAATCAACCAGATAAACGGCCTTATCCCGGCACTGACTGCTGCTGCGATCCGGAAACGGGGCCCGGAAACAGGAAACGGAAGGACTATATATGGGCAATACAACCACCAGCAAACAACGCGGCCAGGGCGCGACGCGAGTCTACACCCGGCTGCGCGAGGATATTCTGCGCCTCGTTCTCCCCCCCGGGGAACCCTTGGACGAGACCCGCATCAGCAAGGAGTTCGGCCTGTCCCGTTCTCCCGTCCGCGAGGCCATGGTGCGGCTGGCGAGCGAAGGCCTGGTCAAGACCCTGCCCAACAAGAACACCGTCGTCGCGCCTCTGAACATCGCCGAGTTCTCCAGCTACATCGATGCCCTCGACCTGGTGCAGCGCATCACGACGCGCCTCGCGGCGCGCCTTCGCACCGACACCCAGCTCCAAACCATCAAGACGCGCCAGGCCGATTTCTGCGTGGCCATGAACAACCGCGATCCGCTGGCCATGATCGAACGCAACCTCGATTTCCATGTCGCGGTCAGCGACGCGTCCCAGAACCGCTACCTGAGCGAGTTCAACTCCCGGTTGCTGGACGAGGGCCGACGGTACCTGCGGCTGTACTTTCGCTCCTTCGATGACATTCTTCCCGAGGCGTTCAGCGACGAGCACTACCGGATCATCGACGCCATCGAGGTTCAGGACGAGGAGCGCGCCGAATGCCTGGCGCACGAGCACAGCATGCAGGTCAGCGAGCGCTTTCTGCGCTACCTGTCCCGGAGCGAGACCCGGAACCTGTCCGTCCTGCCTCCCACGGAAGACCAGGCCAGCGCCCAGTAGGGGCCCGGACCCGCGTACCCGGTTGCATCGTTGAGCGATCCCGACACTACCCAATGCCCCACTCGGCTCGACCCCCCGGCCCATATTGCCGTCATCGGCGCAGGCATCATCGGCACCTGCTGCGCCGCCGAGCTGCGTGACCGCGGCTATCGCGTTGCCCTGTACGACCGCGGCGAGCCCGGGCAGGAAGGTGCGTCGCGGGCCAATGCCGGGCAGCTCATTCCGTCGCTGATCCAGCCCATCGCCTATCCGGGCATCTGGCGCGACGCGCCGCGCCTGCTGGCGGCCCGGGACAGCCCGCTGGCCATCGCACCGTCCCATCTGCCCCGGCTCGTTACCTGGCTTTGTCGTTTCCTGGCGTCGAGCCGGCGGGACGCCTGGCGGCGGGGCGTAGCCTCCCTGGCGGAGCTGAACGCCGGCGCCATGGCGGCCACCCGGGATCTGTACGGACGCGCGGGATTGCTGGACAGCCTCGAGAATACCGGCGCGCTGTTCCTGCACGAGTCGCCCGCCTCCCTCGACCGCGCCCGGGCCGACTGGACCGAAAAGTCGGAACACGGCTACGAGCATGAAATCCTGTCGCCGCAGGCGCTGCGGGATCTCGAGCCGGATCTGGCGGCATCATTCAGCGGCGCGATTCTCGAACGATCGGTATGCCACGTTTCGGATCCGTTGAAGATCGTAGAGGGGCTGTATCGCTATACCACGGCCCGGGGAACGGTATTCCGGCGCAGCGACGTACGCATCGCCGCGGCGGGCGGGGACGGCGTCGAGCTCGCCGGCGCCGACGGCGGCCGCGAGCGCTTCGACGGGCTGGTCATCGCGGCGGGCGCCTGGTCGCGGCAGCTGCTCCGGCAGATCGGCGACGATGCGGCGCTGGAGTCGGATCGCGGCTACAACATCACTATCCCCGACCCGGGTGTGGCCATCCGGCGCTGCCTGGTGTTTGCCGACCGCGGATTCGTGGCCACGCCCCTGAAGTCGGGCCTGCGCATCGGCGGCGGCGTGGAGCTCGCCGGACTCGCGGCGCCGCCGAACCCGATACGCCTGCAGCGCATGCTCGAAGCGGCGAAGCGTTTCATGCCCGGTCTAGACGATCGCGGTGGCGAAACCTGGATGGGCCACCGCCCCGCGACCCCGGACTCCCTTCCCGTCATCCGCGCCTCGGACCGGCACCCGCGTATCGTCTATGCATTCGGACACGGCCACCTGGGCCTCACCCAGGGACCGGTAACCGGGCGTCGGGTGGCCGGACTGTTCGCGGGCACTGGTGCAGTTTGAAGGCCCATGTGGAAAAAGGGGACGGAGGAATTTTTAGTCGCACCCTTTCCGAACCACACACCAGAAACAAAAATTCCTCCGTCCCCTTTTCCCGTCTTTTTTTCCTACTTGGGCAGCGGTATGTACTCCTCTTCATCCCCGGGCACCTTCGGGAATTTGCCGGCCCGCCAGTCCGCCTTGGCCTGCTCGATGCGCGCCGCACGGCTGGAAACGAAGTTCCACTCGATGTGGCGCCGGCCGAGGGCCTCGCCGCCGATGATGGCGATGCGCGCTTCGCTCGTCGCCTTCACGCGAACACCCCCGGCGCGGGCGAACACCGCCATGCAATGCTCCGGGATCGCCTCGCCCTCGATCTCGAGGCTGCCGCCGGCCACATACACCGCCCGTTCCTCTGCGTCCGGCAGCTCGATGGACTGCCCCTCCTGCAGATGCGCTTCCACGTACACGGTTTCGGCGAATACCTTCACGGGCGATGTGACTCCATAGGCCGAGCCCATCATCACCCGCGCCGGGACGCCGTCCAGGTCCACGGTCGGAATGTCCGAGGCAGGATAGTGATGGAAGGCAGGCTCGCATTCCTCATCTGCCTCGGGCAGCGCCAGCCAGAGCTGCAGGCCGTGCAGGCGGTGGTCCGTCGCGGTGACCTCCGGCCGCTCGCGCTCCGAATGCACGATCCCGGAACCGGCCACCATCAGGTTGATGTCGCCGGGACGGATGGCCTGCAGGCTGCCCAGCGAATCCCGGTGCAGGATCTCGCCCTCGAACAGGTAAGTGACGGTGGCCAGGTTGATGTGCGGATGCGGCCGCACGTTGATGCTCTCACCGGCCGGAAACGACGCCGGCCCCATGTGATCGAAGAAGATCCAGGGACCGACCATCTTGCGCCCGACCGTGGGCAGCACCCGCCGGACCGAAAATCCGCCCAGGTCCCGGTCGCGCGGCTCGATGAGGAGCTCCAGCGCGCCGCGCCCATGTTCGATATCACACTGCTGCTCGGCGTTTTTGGAAAGATTGCTCATGGATCTCCTCGCGTGGTATGCGGCTGGAAAAGATGGTTGGAGGTGATTCTATCGCCCGGCCGCCGCTGCGGGAATGTCCCGCTATGGGGAAAGGGGGCCGGACACACTGTTGTCCCGAAAACGCCGCCTTCGGTGAGCCAACAGGGATTGCGTCCCAACCGATATCGCGGCGGTCGCAATGGTTCTGGTCATGCAAAGCGTAAAGAGGGCGGTTCTTTCGAGCCTCAGCGCTCCCGGTAATACATCTTCATGGCAATCGGCGCGAAGACGGCGGTGATGGCGGCGGATTCCAGCAGCACGATGCCGATCTCCCAGACACCGACGCCGCCGTGCATCAGGCCGCGGGTGGCGTCGGACAGGTGCGTCACGGGATTGACCGCAACAACGGCCTGCAGCCAGGCGGGCATGGTGGCCGGATCAACGAATACGTTGCTGATGAAAGTCAGTGGAAACAGGAACAGAAAGCTGGTGGTCATCACCGATTCGGGAGAGCGCACCAGCATGCCGATGATGATCCAGAGCCATGACAGTGCGAACGCGAACACCAGGTTCAGCATCACCGCCAGCACCACGCCAACGGCTCCCGCCTCGGGACGGAAACCCAGTATCAGACCGACGATGATCACCACCAGCGCCGCGATGGAGTAGCGCATGACGTCGCCCAGCAGGGCGCCCACGATGGGGGCCGGCTGCCAGATGGGCAGTGAGCGGAAGCGGTCGAACAGGCCCTTGGTGATGTCCGTGTTCAGGCCCATGCCGGTATACACCGTGATGAACACGATGGTCTGCACCGTGATCCCGGGTAGCAGGAACTGCAGATACGCCTCGGGCGACCCCGCCAGCGCCCCGCCGAACAGGTAGGTGAAGATCAGCGTGAACATGATCGGAAACACCGCCACGTCGAAGAGCTGAAACGGGACGTGCTTGATCTTCAACACCGCCCGCCAGCCGAGGGTCAGCGAGGCGGATACCGCGCTCGGCGGTGCCGGACGCAGATCCCGGGACAGGGCATTGTGCAGCGAGGTGTCGCTCATGCCGCGGCTTCCTGGTTGTCAGCCTGCTCCCCGCCCCGGGGCTCGGCCGCATGACCCGTCAGCGAGAAGAACACGTCGTCCAGGGTTGGCTGCGCCAGCGAGAACTCCGCCACCGGGATCCCGGCCCCGGCCAGTGCCGCCAGCGCCGCAGGCACCTGGTCATCGCGGGTCACCCGCGCCGTCAGGGCCAGGGGATCATCGGCGCCGGCATGGACTTCTTCGCCCATCGTTTCCGCCAGCAGTGCGCGGGCGTGGTCGAGCTGCTCCGGTAAAGCGAACTGCAGGTGCAGCGACCTGCCGCCCACCGAGCGCTTCAGCTCGCGGCTCGTGCCCTCGGCGATCACCCGGCCGTGATCGATCACCGCCAGCCGGTCGGCGAGACGGTCGGCCTCCTCGAGGTACTGGGTGGTGAGCAGCACCGTCGTGCCCTCGGCGGCGATGGCCCGCACGATGTTCCACACCTGGTTGCGGCTGCGCGGGTCCAGGCCGGTGGTGGGCTCATCGAGGAACAGCAGCTCCGGTGTCAGCACCAGGCTGGCGGCAATATCCAGCCGCCGGCGCATGCCGCCGGAATAGTGGCGTCCCTGTTTCCCCGCCGCCTCCGACAGGCCGAAGGCCGCCAGCAGCTCCCGGGCCCGGCTCCGCGCCCGGGCCCAGGGGAGCCCGAACAAGCGACCCACCAGCACCAGGTTCTCGTAGCCGGTCAGGTCCTCGTCCACCGACGCGAACTGCCCGGTAAGGCTCACCTTCGCACGCACGGTGGCGGCCTTTGCGACGACATCGTGGCCGAGCACGCGCGCCGACCCTCCATCGGGTCGAAGCAGCGTCGTCAGTACCCGGATCGCCGTGGTCTTTCCGGCACCATTGGGCCCCAGCAGGCCGTAGACCGAGCCGCGGCGCACCGACAGGTCCAGCCCGTCCAGGGCACGGGTCGTACCGAAGTGCTTGACCAAACCGACGGTTTCGATGGAAGCGGACATATGCGTTGTAGCCACGCCAAAAAGGCAGCGCAGATTACCCGGGGATCCGATTATTGTCTATGCAGTAAGTCGGCCGGTCCGGTGCGCCGATCCGAAGCGGGAGGAATCGTCATTCATCTTTCCGCTCTCTATTATTACCGTTTCAATCATACCCATGCATTCTCTGTTCCATAATCCAACAGGCCGGCCCTGAATCGACGGGTCGGGACAGCCGGAATGTGACCGCGTCCGACGCGCCCCAATGGAACTCGTTCCATCGAACCCGTAAGATCCGGGCCGTGCTACAGCCTGGTTCCGTCTACTGATCGTCGGGGACACAGGCATCGAACCGGAGGCATCTTGAAAGTAATCGGTCTCATAGGCGGCATGAGCTGGGAGTCCACCGTCCCTTACTACCGCCTGATCAACGAAACCATCAAGGAGCGCCTGGGCGGGCTTCACTCGGCCAGGATCGTCCTGTACAGCGTCGACTTTCACGAGATCGAACGGCTCCAGCATGCGGGCGACTGGGACCAGGCGGGGGCGATGCTGGCTGACGCGGCCCGCACGCTCGAGTCCGCCGGCGTGGATTTCCTGGTGCTCTGCACCAACACCATGCACAAGATCGCCCCCACGATCGAGGCCGCCGTTTCCATTCCCCTCCTGCATATCGCGGATGCGACTGGGAACCAGATCCGGCAGGCCGGACTCTCATCGGTCGGCCTGCTCGGTACACGCTTCACGATGGAGCAGGACTTCTATCGCGAGAGGCTGCAGCAACGCCACGGCCTGACAGTTCTGATACCGGAAGCGGAAGACCGCGAAATCGTACACCGCGTCATCTACGAGGAGCTGTGCCTGGGTACCATCACCGACGCGGCGCGCGAGGAATACCGGCGAGTCATCGGCGAGCTCGTCACACGGGGCGCGCAAGCCGTCATCCTCGGCTGCACCGAAATCTCGCTCCTTGTCGGGCAACAGGATTCACCGGTCCCGCTGTTCGACACCACGAGCATCCATGCCCGCCATGCGGCGGAACAGGCGCTCGTGGAGCATGAATAAAGCAGACGGAGGACCGGCAGGCCGTTGAAAACAGCCTGCTGCGAAGCCGAGTACGGACAGGCGCCGGGTCAACCTCCGCCGTCCCTTTTTCCCACTAGCCAGTAGCGGCGGTGCGACGGCGGTAATACTGTCTGTCGGCGATGGAGCACACCACCTCGTCGTTCTGGTTAAGCACATCCCAGCTGAATACTACCGTGCCGCGTGACGGATCCTTCTGCGACGGGTTCTGCTCGAGCACCGTCGAACGCAGCCGCAGCGCATCCCCGGGCCGGACCGGCTTCAACCAGCGCAGGCCATCCAGCCCCGGCGATCCGATGCATGCGCTCTGCAACAGATAGCCGTCGCACATCAGCCGCATCGCTATGCCACAGGTATGCCAGCCACTGGCTATCAAGCCGCCGAAAGGCGAGGACCGCGCCGCCTGTTCATCGGTGTGGTAATACTGCGGATCGTGTTCGCGCGCGAACGCCACGATCTCCCGTGACGTCACCGTTCTGGGCCCCGACTCGTACTGCCAGCCAGGGGTGAAGTCTTCCCAATAATACTTGATCGCAGTCATATTAGATTAGAATCGGTCGGTCCGTCAGACGATGACGTTCACTTTCGACCGGATGTGCTCCGCCGGAATGGGCTGCTGTTTCGGCGGCTTGCGTTCGGATTTCTTCAGGACATCGATATTAAAGGCGAAGGTTATGCGCTGCTCCGGGCTGGTGTGGGGCACCACCATATGTGAAAGATAGCCGGGGAACAGCAGCATGTATCCGGGCGCCGCTTCATAGTTGCTGAAGTTCTTCTGCCCGAACAGGGTGGCGATGGCTACCGGATTGAGGAACACGGTGTCGCCCTCGTTGAGCTCGCGTGGTCTTTTCGCCTCCACGTCCCCCTTCGCGGCGGAGCCGGTCAGATAAATGACCCCCGCCCAGCTCACCGGGTGGACGTGGGGTACATTCCAGCCCCCGGAATCATTGATATTGGCCCACAACTCCCGCAGGCGGACGTCCACGCCGGTCTCGGCGCCGGTAATTCGTTGGATGAGCTGCACGGTATTGATGCTGATCTTCTTCACCAGCCACTGCATGTCCGGATCTTTCGGCTCGATATGCAGATTGCGTTCCGAATGCCAACCGAGGTAGTTGCTCGACTGAATGCCTTCGCTGTTGTCCCGCAGGCCGTTCACGAATCGCACCAGGCCGGCGCGGTGGGAGTCGAAGCCTGTCAGCTCGACCCGGCAGATAGGGGTGGAAAAACGGTAATCGATTTCGGGCTCCCGTGCCATGGTTCGCTGCTCGCAGTTTGTCGTGTTCGCATTGACGTAAAAGGTTAATATAACGCAAACCTTCTACCGGAACCGGCATGGATTTCGACAACCTGATTTCCCCGCTCGACCGCAGCGAGTTCATGACCCGCTACCGCGCGGGGGACTGCTTCGTCATCCGCGGCGATCAAGAGAAGTTCTCCCAATTAATCTCGCTCGCCGATATCGAGCGGCGCCTCAATGACGGCTGCAATCTGAACCAACCGCCTCAGATCATCATGGACGGCCTCCGCCAGCCGCTGATGGACTCGAAGGTTGCCTGGTCGTCGACCGCCGCGAAGAAAACCGAGATTCTCAGGCGGCTCGAAACCGGCCACAGCTTCATGATGACCAATCTGTCGCAGATCAACCCGGCCATCTCGGTCTTGATTGACGGCATCGAGGAGGCACTTGCGGTAGACGATATGCGGGCGGACCTGCACCTGTACGTGTCGACGCGGGGCAGCGCGACGGCATACAACGCACACCGCGACTATCCCCAGCACAAGATCTACCTGCAGGTGATCGGAATAACCGAGTGGCACGTTTACCACCACTCCCCGGACCTGGGAAACGATATACGCGCAGTCGACGCGGAGAACGAGTCCGACTATCTCGAGGAAGCCGCCTGCTTCGAACTCAACCCGGGCGACCTGTTCTACATGCCGCCCGCGGTTTTTCACAAGATCCGCAACACCGGAGGCCCACGGGTGTCGCTCAGTATTCCCATCGCGCCGGCGGGCGGAAAGCGGATGGACCGCACGTATATTCCGTTCGAGCGCCTGTTCCGCGAGGGTGCGGAAGCGGGAAACCGGGTGTCCGAGGACCCGGGCCAGGGGGGCTCGGATTTGCCGGGATAACGGCTGTATAGACGTCGACGGCATAGTGGGGTAATATATTTTAGGCCCTCTAACTGAGACTTCAGAATGAAAAAAGAAAAATCTGGCCGTTCCGACGCAGCGAACACCGAAAACCGCCGAAATACCCTTAAAACACTGATCTCCGGCGCCGGTATGGCGGTCGCGGGATCCCAGACCCTCCCCGACCGGTGGCTGAAACCCGTAGTGTCCAGCATCGTCCTGCCGGCCCACGCCGAGACATCGCCGCCAGCACCTGCCGGGCCGGCCTTCGAATGCCAGATCGGGGAAGTCAGTGTCGCCCCCACTGCCGAATCGTCCGAGTTCAATATTTCCGCCGAAGCCACGACTGAAGCGGTGGGCCAGCCTGCGGTATTCATTCTCCGTAACTCCGGGACCGAGCTCAATGGCGGAACCGAAGACCTTGCCTTTCCAGCAATGGTCGAGGGGAGTGCTGTATTTATCGAAAGCGGCTTTTCTACCGAAGCGTCCGCCGAGCTTCAGTTGGATCTCGATATAGGCGACGATACCGAAGTCGACTGCGGCACGACAGTTGAAGTGAATATAGAGTAGATCGGGCGCGAGCCCGACATCTATTTCCAGTCGGGCTGGCGCCCGACCTACAGGACATCGACGCGCTAAGGCAAAGCCAGCTCGCAGCATATAGCCCACCCAAGTGTCAATCTCCTTCGTCCCTCTTTGCAACCAACCCCCGGGAGAGGGAATCAGCGTGACAGCAATATCTCCATCTCCATACTTTTCGTGCCGGTCGCGCGGTACGTCGTCAGCCTTCTCTCGGCGTGGTAATCGAGCCTGCGATAGACTTGCGGCCGGATATCACAGGCCGGGAATGATAGGTTTGATGGGATTCCGATGGACTCGCTGATTACCGCCGCGGGACGGGCGCTGGCGGCGGGGGATCCCCTCGGCGCGTTGAACCGGGTCGCCCTGCGCGACGACCCGCCGGCGTTGGCGCTTCGCGGCATCGCGATGGCGCAGCTCGGCGATCTCGACCGGGCTAAAGCCCTCCTGCGGCGTGCCGCGCGTGCCTTCGGCCCGAAAGCGGCCGCGGCCCGGGCGCGGTGCCGGGTTGCCGAGGCCGAGGCGCTGCTCGCGGCGCTCGATCCCGGACCGCTGCGCCTCACCGGGCGCCGCGTTTCCGGGTGTCACGGTCCATCCGGAATCTCCGCCTCGACCAACTTCGCCAGAAGCAGCAGGGACTCCTGCCAGCCGAGGTAGCACATCTCGACCGGGATGACTTCGGGAATGCCTTCCTGGGTGAATTCCAGCTCGGTCCCGCAGGACACCGCCTTGAAAGTGATGGTGCCCTGGATCGTCCCGGACAGATTGGGGTCGTCGAACCGGTCGGTGTAGCGGATCCGTTCGTGGGGCACCAGCTCTATATACTCGCCGCCGAACGAGTGGCTCTTGCCGGTGGAAAAGTTCGTGAAGGACATCTTGTAGGCGCCGCCGGCGCGGGCGTCCATCTGGTGAACCGTGCCGGTAAACCCGTTCGGGGGCATCCACTTGACCATGGCATCCGGATCGAGGAATGCCTTGTAAACCGGCTCGGGGGCGATCCGCAGTACGCGGTGAAGACGGACTGTACTGGACATCGTCTGGTTCTCCAGTCGACGGTTGTTACCGGGTTGGCCTTCCCTGGTCGAACGGGGGAGCACGGATTCTACAGCACGCCGCGCGCCCGTCGCCCGTAGGAAGCCAGCCCCCTGGCCGATAGGCCATCGCCCGAAGCCCCAATCGGCGAGGGGGCTTGCCTCCTACAGTTGGCCCCCACCCGATTCTTCAATTATCGATACAGGGCTTTTGGCGGGGCACACTGCTGTTTGGACAGAACGCGAACATTGGTCGACCGGGAAAGACTAAAGTAACCTCTGATACTTGCATTCCCCGAACCACGAGAAAGGTCTTGCATGGAAACAGACTTCTGGCTGCGAAGATGGCGAAACAACGAGATCGGCTTCCACCAACGCGAAGTCAACCCGCTGCTGGTCGCCCATTTCGATGATGTGTGCCTGCAACGAGGCGCACGGGTGTTCGTCCCGCTGTGCGGCAAGACCCTGGACATCCCCTGGCTGCTGTCCCGGGGATACCGGGTGGCGGGTGTGGAGCTGAGCGAGCTGGCCGTCGAGCAGTTGTTCGAGGGGCTCGGCGTGAAACCCCGGGTGTCGGACATCGGCGCGCTGAAGCAATACAGCGCCGCCGATATCGACATCTTCGTCGGGGATATCTTCGAGCTGTCCGCGGATGCGCTGGGCCCCGTCGATGCGACCTACGACCGGGCGGCGCTGGTCGCCCTGCCCGAAGACATGCGGGGGCACTATGCCAGGCACGTGATAGAGATCACCGACCGGGCGCCGCAGTTCCTGCTCACTTTTGAGTACGACCAGAGCGAGATGGACGGACCGCCGTTCTCGGTAACCGGCGCGGAGGTAAGTCTTCTCTATAAGGACACCTACGACGTGACTCTGGCCACGAGCAAAGATATCCCCGGCGGACTGAAAGGAAAATGCGCCGCGACGGAAAACGCGTGGCTGCTTACAGATTCTTGACGAGCAGCACCCAGTTGGCGCCGCGGTTTCGCCAGCCGTTTTTGACCATCGGGCGTTTGGCTTTCTCGATGTAACCCTGCCGCTCATAGAGCCTGCGCGCCCCCGCATTCGCATCCGAGACGATGATGCTCAATCCGGATTTTCCGAGGTCCGCGGCGATGGCCTCGGCCACTTCCAGCAGCCCGCGGCCGAAGCCCTTTCCCCGCTGCTCGGGATAGGTGGCCAGCACGTTCACGTACCATGTGCCCGGGGCCATGTCTTCGAGCTGCTGCAGCGGCACGAACATGGGCGGGATATCGGAATAGTCGGCAGGCGCCGGATCATTTTCCAGGGGGTAGCCGATCAGGCATGCCGCGACGCCCTCGTCATGTTCAAGAACGACCGCGTTGCGGTACGAAAACGAGCCGGTCTCGCGTCCGGCGCGCGCCCGGCCGACATCCCAGGGCGATTGCCCGGGCTCCGCCATGCCGGACCAGATATACAGCGGCATGCCGTCGCCGGCCATGTTGCCGAGCTCCGCCAGTGCCTTCGCGTCACCCGGTACGGCGCGTCTGTATGGAGGCTGCAGCTCGAGCATCTCTTGTTCCTCTCCTTGTCGTTCCTCAGTCGCAAGCATAGCGCTTGATGGCCGCCGTTAGAATTGGGTAGAAATGGAACAGTCCACGATTTCGAATCTTGTCGGCGAGACGGTGTATTTGACGAAGTGGCGCCGCCCGCCACGATCCGTAAGATTGGATGTCAGGCTTGCGCCTGACCTGCAGTGTTTGACAGATCGGTAGCCGACGAGTGGGTTACCCGCCCCTGCTCACTTGGTTTCCGCCATACCGTTGGCCGCTTCGCGCGCCCCGTCAAGTGCTTCGTGGATGCCGCCAACTCGTACCCGTGTCACATTCATTCCTCCGCCACAGATAGGCGCTTAGCGACAAGGCGCGGCCGCGCTTGACGGCGACCGACCGGAGCGATAGCGAAGGGCGGGGGCAGTCAAGCATCAGTCTGCAGCGCATTGTTGTACCATCTCTATCTATGGGCCTTCATGCTGAAGGCAAACTCCCTCGAAATATAAAATAAACCGCCCCCATTATACAGAGACCCGCCCACAAATAGTCCAACTTCAGTGGTTCGCGCATATAGAGGATCGCAAACGGAACGAAAACCAATAAAGTAATTACCTCCTGCAGTATCTTTAGCTGCCCAAGACTGAGCACTGTGAACCCGATTCGATTGGCGGGTACTTGAAACATATACTCAAATACTGCAATACCCCAACTAACCAACGCTGCCACTATCCATGGCTTATTGTTCAGTTCTTTCAGATGCGCATACCATGCAAACGTCATAAACACGTTAGACAGCGTTAGCAACGCAACTGTTTGTACAAGAACCGGGATTTTCAGGTTGAGTATTGACATTGCCTATGCGTGTTGAGCGGTACAACGTTTACGTGAGCGGCACTTGACACATTTGTCAGCTTTATGTGTCGATGTATTCATAAATGCATTTTAGCGGTGTTCCGTCGAACTTTATTTCGTGGCCTTGAACTTGTCCGTCAGCGATCTTGAATGGGATCGCTCCAACCTTTTCCATGAAGTAAACGTAGTCTCGATAATTCTCTGCGCTTTTTGTTTCGCTGTATAAATCCGTGCGAAATACCAACACATACAAAATAGAGTGATCAGCTTTCGCTGCGATTGTGCCGATTGTTGCGTAGAGTAACTGATATCGAACGTCGAACATGTCCCGCGACGGCACGAGAAAATGTTGACCGAGCAGCTTCTCGATTCTTTGCGGGGCGTTTGTGGATACGCCACAAATTTGTTTAGCCTTGGCGTCCAAGTAGCTATCTAAGATGGTCCCGCCGAATGACTCATCCACTTTAGCCTCGACGCCCACAAAAACCGTCTCGCTATTTTGGGTTTTCGCATAGATTCCGAGATCGTGCACACGGCCTCTGCCATATTCATCAAATCGGACTTCGTACTCCGGCACCGCTTTTTCAATATTAAGCGGCGTACCCAGTACCTCCGAAGCTCGCCTGCCAATGTGTTCCAGGCCATCGCGATTGAAAATGAATTCCGCAACCGAGTAAGCGCTACGCCCCTTTTTCCATTGATGCGATATTCGGGGTGTATCGTAGAGCTTCGCCCAGTCCTCTATATCTAGCAGCGGCCTTCCCGACGTGTCTACGATCGTCACCGCGGTCTCCTATAAAGCTAATAGCGTTGGCGATGAGCCGCTCTTGACGACGACCGACTGGAACGGCAGCGAAAGGAGGAAGCAGTCAAGCGTCGGGCTCGATCATATTTATAGATGACTTAGTCTTTCTTTCCGGTTGCCTTACGCAAGAACTCTACAGGAGAGAAAGTCAACTCAGACCGTGAACCATCTTGCTTAGCATAGCCGGTTTCCCGGGGCGAGAATATGCACCGAATCGAACATCTGGGCCATTTGTCGCTGAGTAAGCCAGACGGTCTCGCCCTCCAGCCAAATCTCTTCAAGAATTATTCGCTGCTCCGGGCGAGGTCAAGCGACGGACTCCGTCCTGGTGTTGGCTGCCTGTGCGTTATATGTAACTTTGCCTCTGTCTATCGAAAGAAATCCTGAAGCCTGAATGGCCTTTATGACCAGCGGAATCTCCTTCTCGTCTAAGGTTTCGCGAAAATGCGCCTGAAGTGCCCTCGACAGCGTCCGCTCTGTTCTTGGTCGGGTGACCTTCGGTTCACGCAACTTTGCGACGAAGATCTCGGCCTTCTCTTTTGGAGATTTCTGATTCGCGCTCTTTACGATAGGAATCTCCTCGATACTTTCCCAACGTCCGGCAAGTATCTTGTTGGTTTTAAGATGGGAAATTAACGGTTCAAAGCCCTTGTCTCGGGAAATAACATGAAAGAACGCGCCAGGGTCTTCCGTCGCAAACCTGCCGATGTAATAAGCGATGTGGAAATCAAGGGCGTTGGGACCGTTTCCCGATATTCTTATGTACTTGCCTCTGGAGCCAAGATTCTGCACCGCCGCTACGAGCTCGAACGGGAGTTTCGTCTGGTTCGCTCCAACGAAAAGAAAGATTTCGAAGTGTTCTTCCATGAGCGGCGCAAGTGTATCCGGCTGCACGCTTTCGAGGTCAATAAAAACCAAGTTCCTTCGCACGGTTTTTAGGTTTCCATTTTGGACAGTTAGTTATGCGGCAGCGCGCTCGTATAGATATTCAGGCGCCAGGTCCGCTCCGGTGGACCAGACAATAGTTTTCAATTCTGGAACTACTCGGAATTCCCGAAACTTTGATACATCCTTCAGAGGCTCAAGTACCTCTCCCCACAACTCATCCTTTAAGTCGAGGACACCCTCAGTACCATCTTCAAAAGTTACCTTGATTCGGTAATCTCCGGCATATTCAGCAGTTTTCAAGCTCGGCGTCGTCGCTCTACTCCAAGGGCTCAATTTTCTTCAGAGGCTTCCGGTCTTCGGCCAGTTTCCAGGTCTCAACCAATTTGGTTCGATGAAGTCCGAGCCATTCTAAAACGATGAGCCGCGCTTGACGGCGACCAACCGGAGCGGCAGCGAAGGGCGGGAGCGGTCAAGCGTCGGACTGCAGCGCCCTGGTTAGGTTGCGGAACCGTGTCCCTTCTCAAGATATTCGCGGAGGGCTTTGTTAACGGCTTCCGAATCGGGGAAGATTTCGTGGAGATCTGGGTCGATTAATACGAGGTTTGTTCCTTCTTCCCGATATCTCTTGGCATACTTGCCTCGGACCCCGGATTTGATCAGTTCGGACGGATATTCCGGGCGTAAGTCGTCGGATTTGCTATTGCTCATAAGCTTCACGCTCTCGGCGTGTCATCTGTCGCGCAGAGATTAAACGAATTCTATCACCTCTGTCTGTGAAGGCAACGACGACGTACCGGCCCTGCCGCGTTCTCCCGAATATAAGGAATCGTTCCTCATCGTGAGAATGGTCGGGATCGGCCACCGTCGACGAATACTGATCCCCAAACACTTCGGCACCCTCCTCGAAAGTGACGCCGTGTTTGGCTTTGTTCCTTCGGGCCTTGTTCGGATCCCATTCAAAGTCCATAGCTGTCCCAGTTGGCTGACCGTTACGAGCCTAGCGCAACCTAACGGGTGACATGGACCTCCCCACCCTGGCGGCATCTACGTGCCAGAATGGAGGTGCCTAATCCGTCCAAACATCGAGTGAGGAAATCCATGTCAAATATAACCCGCTTCAGTATTGATCTGGCCAAGAGTCCCTTTGCGGTGTGTGGTATCGACGCGCACGGCAAGGTCGTGCTCAAAAAGACATTGACACGCGCCCGGTTGCTCGAATTCTTCGCCAATGTGCCACCACATGCCCTCGTCGCCATGGAGGCCGGCTCCGGTGCCCACCACTGGGCTCGCCAGTTTAAGGCGTTGGGTCACGACGCCCGTATCATCGATCCACGCTTGGTAGCACCTTATCGCGAGCAGGGTCGCACTGGCAATAATGACATGAACGATGCCATCGCCATCTGTGAAGCCACCGGGCGTCCGTCAATGCGGTTCATTCCCGCGACTGGATGAACCGATAGACCGAGGAGTAACTGCCGGTGAACCCGTGCTGGCGGACCAGCCCCTGATGGATGGTACGGCACTGCATGCCCAGCTCGACCCACTCCTCGACCGTCGATCGGTACGGCCTTGGCCAGCGCCCGGTCGGAATCTCCCTGGCGCATGCGCACCAGGATGTTGCGATACTCGTACATCTCGAACATCTTGTCGGCCATGGATACGCCCCGCGATCAAAACCGCGAGCGTATCCGGTTCGAACAATGGTTCGAGCCCGAAAACCGGCCTCCGCCGACACAGATCCACCACCGGGGGTGGCTCCATTAGCGTGAAAACGAAGTGGCTCCAATAGGGTGAAAAACACCCTGGTTCCATTAAGGTGAAAACGGAATGGCTCCATATGGGTGACAAATGACAGTCGCCCGGTAATCTCGACCTTTTCGAATCCGGATTCGCGGAGAAGGCGGGCACATAGGCGCTCGAACCCTTCCGGAGTAACAGACTTCAGCATCTCAAGAAGCACTTGCCGATGATCGTCCCCGGTCCTGTCGGTTGTTTCGGTAGTTACCGGGACAGCTTCCTGCGTTGATTTTCGTGCTTCGGCGTGAATCTTGACCCATTTCAAGAATAGCTTCCGAGACTCGGCTTCGTTCAGCTTCGTCTCATAGCCTTTCGAGGTAAGCGTCCAGGTGCCTCGAACCGACCCATCCAAGAGGCCTTCCCACACAAGGTACTGGCGCGCCCAATGGACTTGATTGTAGAAGCGGGTCTGACCAGATTTCAGTGTTTCTTCAAGCTTCTTATCAGAAATGTCCGAACGTTGCGCGATCAGATCGCAAACCTCGCGCGGTTTTCCGGAACCATTAAGCTCGCGAAGCGCGTCGAGCATTGGTCCCATCCATTTCACGAACTCTGATTTGGCTTTAGCCATGGCACCCAAAACGCGTGCGTGAGCGGCACTTGGCGCACATGTTAGGTGCTGCCTTCGCGCCAACAGACCCTGCCCACTTCATGCTTGTTGGCCGACTTTAGATAAGGGATGGCGCGAAATCTCATCGGCAAGGCCACCGAGGATTATTTTCAACGTTCGATCGCCTTTGCCATCGCCGAGTGATTCGATATACGCGATAAGACGGTGGTGGATATCAACCCACGTTATGCAGGCAACTGTAAGCCGCTCCATGACGCTTCGTAGCGCCGACCGATGCTGCTTCACGAACTCATGAACGACCACGTTCTGTATTGTTTCGGATAAGGAGTCCAGAGTCTCGGCCTTTTGAATACCGATGACAAGTCCTGTTTCGCGCTCGAATTTCTTAGAGGCGTCTGTTGGATAGATATACAGCACGCCCAAGCGGTCGCGCTGCCGATAGTGAAGTTCGTCTGCAGCGAGGACGGTGGCATATTTGGCTATTTGCTCGACCGACGTTTTCGCGTTGAACTTCAATTCAATCGCAATTATCGCTCGTTCCGATAGGAGCACACAGTCCGGCTTAGTGACGTTCACCTCTGGAAGAGAGGGATATCGTTCTGGCACCGTGCCAGTGAACTGCGAATATTGTTCGACCCCAGCCCACGCTAGGAGCGGATGAAAGAGCTCGGATAAGACTTCTCCGGGGAGGGTTCCTATTCCGATATTCCAGATGTGATTGAAAGTCTCTTCCTGGCGATGAATGTAGGACCAATACTCGTCGCCGGACCGAATACGGCTATAAAGCGGACCATTCGGATTCGTTAGCTCACGAGGAACAGTTACGGTATCTTTCGCCTTACTCCATTTCGTTTGGGGGATGGATTTCAAACCGAGGTAACTGGGAACCCAGTAAAAGTCCCGCACAGCGTCCCAATATTTCTGATTCCACGACATCGTTTCAGGCACCTCGTCCGACGGCGTCGATACGCATGACGGCCTCAAACAACGACAAAGCTCAGCAGCGCTTGACGGCGACCAACCGGAGTGGCGGCGAAGGGCGGGAGCAGTTAAGCGTCGGACTCCATCGCCCTTGTTATGCAGCGTCCGTTTCTACGGTACCAGGCAAACTGCTCACCGTGAGCTTTTCTAAATCCACCTTCCTGCTAGCATTGTCTATATCGATACCAACTAGCTTCCCGTTGGTGTCGTAGTCGAGGACGATACCTTCCGAGATTTCTCTACTCTCACTACTGGTCTTCTCCGACAAGTCAATATAGAGCGAATCAGTGTCTTTGTAGTACTTGACCTTCATAGTTGGAAATTCCGATCAGGGAATGCGTTGTGTATTGTAATGCGATCTGACAGGGTAATCACCCTCAAGTATCTGTCCCCGAGATCCGGCACTTTGGCCCAGAACCTGTATCGGTTGTGTTCCTGGGGTTCACTGCGTTATGGCCGTTTCCTCAGTACCGAAGTCTCAAAGTACTCCGTAAATCGATAATCCTTTAATGGCACGTATCACTGTCTCCTCGGGGAAAGTTGACCTGCAACAGTTACATAGAAAGTTTCGGCATATTCCAGGAAATCGGCCGAAACTAGATAAATCAGGGACATGCTGAAAATCCCGGCGGGACTGGCGATCCGGGCGATCCTGGCTGGGCCTCGTGGGCGAGGTAACGTTTCGACGACTATTGTGTCCAAGGCGGCCCCTCCGTTTGCAGTGTTCATGCCCGGTTCGTTCTCCCGCGGCTCGTGCTGCGGGCGCGACGGACACCGGGAAGTCCCGGGCGCTACGGGCACAAAACCGGCGATTGCGGCGGCCGCAAATCGACCTGATGCAAGTGGCTTCGGTTGCCGCTCGTGTCGTCCGCCGAAGCGACCACCGCTGAGAGCTCGCTCACTTTGAGAGTGACCAGCACGTTGGGCTGCACCAGGCCTGCCGGTGGGCGGGTGGTGATGATCAGGGAGTCCGTGCTGCGGTTTCGTTCGGTCCGGAAGTCGGCGCTGTCCGGCGCTACGCTGACATCCGATATGTGTCCGGGAAAGACCGATACCACCAATGAATCCACGCCGCCTTCGTCGGTGGCGGACACGCTGATGCTCGCTGGGAAAGCCCGCACCACCGCGCACGCGCCGGGATCGCTGCCGTCGCTGCTGAAGGTCGGCGTGCCGGCGCTGTTAAGGGCCGTCAGCGTGATCCGCGGTGGCTCACTGTCGCCGCCGTCTAGCGCGGGCCGCGGGGCACAGGCGACTGCCAGCATGATGATCGCCGACACAGGTATCAATCCGGCTGGGAATCTCATCATCATGGTCTCGTGATCAGGCTGTTCATGCCGAAATTTGCGTCGGGCATGTCCAACAGGAGGACGTCGCCGTCGACCGGCCGAAACCGGTCGTCGAGGAGCTCCACCTGCACGTAGTAAGTTCGCCGGGCGACCAGGCCGGCGAATTCCGCGACCCTCTGCCCGCTCACGAAATCCCCGCCTGAGGTGTGCAGGGTGCGCCATTGATTGCGCTCATCGGTTCGGTCCATCACCTCGACCCGCACGTATCTGAAATCCGCGTACGGCGCCCAGTTGGTGCGCAGGTCGATGACCAGGTCCAGCGCCAGTGCCGGGGCCGCCGTAAGCAGTGCCAGGCAACCGGGGATCAGTCTTTTCATTCCTGCCTCCGTTTCCCTCGAGTGGGTCTCCCCCGCTGGAAGTATAGCAAGGGCGGGCGCGACGCGCGGCCGGGGCCACCGGGGCGCGGCCGGCGCAGATTGCGGACTTGCGGTCTACACTTGTGGGAAACTTTCCGCTGTGTGCGGTTTCTCACGACATTCAGGATAGAAGCATCAGAGTTCCATGGCGCAACCCGAATCCATCCACAAGCAGGTCCAGGCCGCGCGGTCGTTGACGCGCTCGATCCTGGAGCAGATCAATCACATCATCGTCGGCAAGGACGAGCCGGTGCGCATGGCCCTGGCCTGCCTGCTGGCGCGCGGGCACCTGCTGATTGAGGACGTGCCGGGGGTGGGCAAGACCATGCTGGCGCATACCCTGGCGAAGGTCCTTGGGCTGAGCTTCAGCCGCATCCAGTTCACCAGCGACATGCTGCCGGCGGATGTAATCGGGGTGTCGATATTCAACAGCCGGGAGCACAAGTTCGAGTTCCACCCCGGGCCGCTGTTCTCCTCGGTGGTGCTGGCGGACGAGATCAACCGCGCTACCCCCAAAGCCCAGAGCGCGCTGCTGGAGGCCATGGAGGAGCGGCAGGTTTCCGCCGAGGGCGAGACCCACGAGCTGCCCGAGCCGTTCTATGTCATCGCCACCCAGAATCCCAACGAGCAGATCGGCACCTTTCCCCTGCCGGAGTCCCAGCTCGACCGCTTCCTGATGCGCATTCGCATGGGCTATCCGGACCCGGCCAGCGAGCGGCTGCTGCTCAAGGGCGAGGACCGCCGGGCGCTGCTGGCGGCCACCGAGCCGGTGGTGGGGCCCTCGCACCTGCGCCAGATCCAGCGGGTGTGCGAGCATGTCCATGCCTCCGAGGCGCTGCTGGACTACGTCCAGGCGCTGGTGGGCGCCACCCGCAGCGCGGCCTGGCTGCGCTACGGGCTGTCGCCGCGGGCCGGTATCTCCTGGATCCGGGCGGCGCGGGCCTGGGCATTCCTGTCGGGGCGGGACCTGGTGCTGCCCGAGGACATCCAGGCCACCGGGGAGGCAGTGCTGAGCCACCGGCTCCTGAGCAGCGAGCACGCGGGGGCCGGCGCCGGCGAGGAGCTGGCCCAGCGCCTGCTGCGGAGTGTGGCGATTCCGTGAGGGGGGCGGCGAATCGATCCGGGGCAGGGGTTGATGGGTCGGCAGGTCGAGTTGCGGTTGCAGGGGTTGGGGCATGCCGCTTGGTGAGATGCCGGGGGTTGTTGTCGCTTGGATTGCTTCGCTGCGCTCGCAATGACGGGGGCGGCTCGCAATGACCGGGTATTGACATGGTACTGAGCCGGCGCACCTTGTATATGCTGCCGACGCCGCACGGGTTTGTGTTCGCACTGGCCCTGCTGGCGATGCTGCTGATCGCGGTGAACTACAACAACGGCCTGGCCTACGGCTTCGTATTCCTGGTGGCCGGTATGGCGGCGGTGTCCATGCTGTTCACGCACCGCAACCTGTCCGGCCTGGAGGTGGCCGTGGCGGACGCCGAGCCGGTGTTTGCCGGGGAGGACGCCCGCTTTCCGGTGCGGGTCGTTAACCCCGAACCGGTGGTGCGCCAGAGCCTGTGGCTGATGTGCGGGGACTACCGCGGCCGATCGAACATCCCGCCCGGGACCACCGCCCGCCTCACGCTGCCGGTCGAGACCCACTCCCGGGGCTATTTTCATCCGCCCAAGTTCCGGCTGGCCAGCGCCTATCCCTTCGGCCTGCTTTACACCTGGTCGGCGGCGATCCGCTCCGAGGGCGCCCGGGCGCTGGTCTACCCGCGGCCCGCGGGGGATGCTCCGCTGCCCCGCTCGGAGTCCTGGCGCTTCGAGTCCGGGGCCCAGCGCCGCGAGGGGGACGACTTCGTGGGTTTGCGCGACTACCAGCCGGGGGATTCGCCGCGGCACGTGCACTGGAAGGCGGCCGCCACCACCGACAAGCTGGTGACCAAGCAGTTCGGCGGCGCGGACAGCGAGCAGCTCTGGCTGGACTGGGAAGCCACCACCGGCGACACCGAGACCCGCCTCAGCCAGCTCTGCCGGTGGGTGTGCGAGGCGGAGCGCGACGGGCGCACCTACGGCCTGCGCATGCCGGGCCGCCGGATCGAGCTCGGCTCGGGGCCCGGCCACCGCCATGACTGCCTCAAGACCCTGGCCCTGTGGGGCATCGGCGATGCGGCGCCTGTTTAGGATCCCCTCCTACCGGCCGCCGGACGAGCTGCCGGGCCGGGGGGCGAGCAACTGGCTGCTGGCCAGCGTGGCCCTGGCGGTGGGGCCGCACGCCGTGCGCCTGCCCTACTGGCTGACCCTCACCGTCGCCGCCTGCCTGCTGTGGCGCTTCGCCATGGACAACTACGCCTGGCGCATGCCGTCCCGGTGGCTGCGATGGCTGCTGCTGGCGGTGATCGCGGTGGCCGTGCTGAGCGCCTTCGGCACCTTCCTCGGGCGCGAGGCGGGCATCGCCTTCCTGGTGGCGGCGGTGGGCCTGAAGGCCCTGGAGATCCGCACCCTGCGGGACTACCTCATCACCGTGTTCCTCACCTACCTGGTGCTGATCAGTGCGTTCCTGTACTCCCAGTCCATGTTCATCGCCGTGTACGGCGTGGCCGTGGCACTGCTCACCACCGCCAGCCTGGCGCTGCTTAACAACGCCCAGGGCCTGCCCGGCCTGCAGGTGTGGAAGCTGGTGGGGCGGGTCGTGATGTTCGGCCTGCCGATCTGCCTGGTGCTGTACCTGTTCTTCCCGCGCATCCAGGGCAGCCTGTGGGCCCTGCCGGAGGATGCCTTCAGCGCCAGCACGGGGATGACCGACGAGGTCCGACCGGGCAGCCTGTCCCGGCTGAGCAACAACACCAGCGCGGCGTTCCGGGTGGAGTTCGACGGTCCGCCGCCGGAGCCCCCGGATCGTTACTGGCGGGTCTATGTAATGAGCGAGCATCACGACGGCGGCTGGCAGCGGCGCACCATGCGGGCCTTCGACGGGCCGGAGCCCGGGGACTTCGAGGGCGCCGGCCCGGTGATCGAATACATTGTCACCCTGGAGCCGCATAACGATCGCTGGGTGCCGGCGCTGGACCTGCCGCTGGGGGCCCCCGAGGGCACCGAGCCCCGCAACGGCTTCCTGGTACGCGCCGACCGGCGGGTGAACCGGGTCATGCGCTTCGACTTGCGCTCCCGCAAGGCGGCGCGCACCCGGGGCCTGAATATGCTGGAGGAACGGGCGGACCTGCGCATGGAGGGCGAGCCGTCGGACCGGGTGGAAGAGCTGGTCGGACCGTGGCGGGACCTGCCCCCCGCCGAGCGCGTGGACGCGGCGTTGCGCCACTTCCGGGAGGAGCCGTTCCGCTACACCCTGGACCCGCCGCCCCTGCCCACCGGCAACATCGAGGAGTTCATCTTCGATACCCGTTCGGGGTACTGCGAGCACTACGCCGCGGCGTTCGTGTCCCTGATGCGCTGGGCGGGGGTGCCGGCCCGCCTCATCGCCGGCTACCAGGGCGGCGAGTGGAACGACTCCGGGGACTATCTCACCGTGCTCCAGGCGGACGCCCACGCCTGGGCGGAGGTCTGGCTCCCGGACCGGGGCTGGACCCGGGCCGACCCCACGGCGGCGGTGGCGCCGGAGCGCATCGACCTCGGCGCCGAGACCATCCGGCGCATGGTGGAGCAGGGCCTGCAACCGGGGCAGCTCAGCGAGGCGGAGCTCAACCGCCTGATCAGCCGGTCCTGGGTGGAGCAGCAGTTGGTGCAGGCGTATTTCGCCTGGGAGAACCTCAACTACGCCTGGGACGTCTGGATCATGGGCTACGGTCCGGAGTTCCAGCAGGCGTTCATGCGCCGCCTGGGCTTCGACAACCCGGACTGGCGCAGCATGGTATCGACCCTGGCGGCCGGGGTGGCGGCCCTGTTGATAGCGGCAGGGTTCCTGGTGAGCCGCCGGCGGTCGCGGGAAGACCCAGTGCAGCGCCTGTACCGCCGAGCCCTGCGCAAGGTGGCCCGCTCAGGGCCGGACAAGTCCCCGGACGAAGGGCCGCGGGATTTCCAGCGGCGCCTGGAGCGCGAGGCGCCGGAGCTGGCCAAGCGACTGAAGCCGGTAACCGAGATGTATATCGCCCTGCGGTACGCGGAGAACCCGAAGTATTCGGCGGGCACCCTGCGGGTGCTGGTGGGAAAGGTGTAGGTCAGGCGCAAGCCTGACAACACAGTGGGATCGTTCCCGGCATGTCAGGCTGGCGCCTGACCTACAAGTCCATCAGGGGCTCCGGGTAACCGATGCAGTACCCCTGGGCGAAATCGACGCCGATGTCCCTGAGCCGGTCCAGCACCGGGATGGTCTCGGCGAACTCGGCGATGGTGCGCTTGTTCATTATCCGGGCGATCTCGGTGATGGACTTCACCATGGCCAGGTCGATGGGGTCGGTGTTGATATCGCGGACGAACTGCCCGTCGATCTTCACGTAGTCCACGGGCAGGTTCTTGAGATAGGCGAACGAGGACAGGCCGCTGCCGAAATCGTCCAAAGCACAGAAGTGCCCCAGGCCGCGCACCTGCTCGATGAATTCCGCGGCGCTGGACAGGCTGGCCACCGCCGCGGTCTCGGTGATCTCGAAACAGATCCGGAAGCGGGAAGGCCCGCGCTGTCCCAGCCGCTCTATAACGAAGTCGCGGAACGACGGCTCCCGCAGCGACATCCCGGAGATGTTGATGAAGAACGTCACCACCTCCCCGCTCTTCGTCTCCATGTCGTCCAGCCAACCCAGCATGGTGCTGATCACCCAGCGGTCCAGCTTGACCATCAGGCCGAAGCGTTCCGCCGGGCGCAGGAACGATTTCGGTTCGTACAGCCGGCCGCTGCCGTCGTCCAGGCGCAGCAGAATCTCGTAGCGCTGCTCCGCGTCGTCATGCTCCAGGCTCAGGATCGGCTGCTTGTAGAGGATGAAGTCATTGCGTTCCAGGGAGCGGTTGAGGTCGGCGACCCAGTGCATGTCACCGCGGCGGCGGGCGAGATCGGAGTCGTCGGCATGATAGACATGGACGCGGTTGCCGCCCTGGTCCTTGGCGGCGTAGCAGGCGGTATCCGCGCAGCTCAGGATGTCCGAAACGTTGTCACTGTAGCGGGTGATGGGCACCACGCCGATGCTGGCGCCGACCCGAAACATTTTGCCCTGCCACATGAACCGGAAGCCATCAATGGCCTCGCAAACCTTCCCGGCGATGCGCGCCGCGTCCTCGATGCTGCAGTTCTCGAGCAGAAGGCCGAACTCGTCGCCGCCCAGTCGCGCGATGATGTCCCGCTCGCGGACCTGCTCCGGAAGCAGGCCGCCGAGCCGGCGCATCAGCTCGTCGCCCGCCAGGTGGCCGCAGGTGTCGTTGATGACCTTGAACTGGTCGAGATCCAGGTAGCACAGGGCGTGCGCGGCGCCCTTACCGGCGCCGCGAATCAGCTGCTCCAGCGCGGTCTCGAAACCGGTGCGGTTGGCCAGCCCGGTGAGGGCGTCGTGGCTGGCCTGCCAGGACAGCTCCCGGGAGAGCAGGTGGGTCTCGGTGATGTCCGTCTGGGTGATGACATGGCCGCCGCTCGGCGTCGGGCGACCGCGCACTTCCAGGAAACGGCCCTCCCCGTGTTCGATGATGAACCGGTAGGGCCGGGCATCGGCGATCTTCTGCATCCGGGCGGCCACCAGCTCCTCGACCGCGCCCTCGCCATAGCCGCCTTCCCGGGCAAGCCGCTCGACGACGTCCCGGATGGGCAGGCCGGGCTCGAGGTCCAGTCCCGGGGCAGCCAGCGTCCGCGCCCATCGCTGGTTGAAGGCGACGATGCGGTGCTCACGGTCGAGCATGACGATGCCCTGGTCCATGTTCTCGTAGGCCGCCTCGAGCTGCTCCGTCTTGTCAGCGATCTCCCGTTCCGTCTGCTTGGCGCGGGTGATGTCGCTCACCACCACGAAAGTCGCGCCGTCCTCAAGGCGCTGCTCGTGAATGCGGGCCCAGATGCCGCTGTCGGCGCGGTAGTGCTCGGTCGCGCCGGCGGGATTCCGGTGCCGCGCCATCCGCGTCTCGATCCATTCCTGTTCGCAGCCCCGGGCCTCGGGAATGGCCCGCCGCCTGATACTCACGTCCAGGATTTCGCGGAAGGTCGTGCCCGGTACCAGGATGTCACAAATGCCGAACATCATGTCCCGGTAGCGCCGGTTGGTGTAGTAGAGCCGGTCGTCCGCGTCGAACAGGGCAAAGCCTTCCGAGGACGCCTCCATCGCGCCCACCAGCCGCGCGCGGGCGGCCTCCTGCTCTTTCTCGGCATGGGCGATGCGGTGGCGGTCGGTCACGTCCATGAGCGCGGCCTGGACGGCGGGGAACCCTTCCCAGAGGATCGTCTTGGCCGAGCAGAGCACGGTGATCCGCGAGCCGTCCTTGCGGATGCCCGTGAACTCGTACACCGACGGTACTGGCTCGCCGCGCTTGCGCCGCCGGGCGTAATCCTCGATGCGCGCCCGATCCTCGGGTGCCGCCAGGGCCTGGAGCGACCCGAGCTGCATGATCTCCGCCGGCAAATCGTATCCGTACAGCTCGGCGAAGGCCTGGTTGACGAACAACGGCCGGTTGTCGAAGGCGTCCACGGAAATCCCCTGCAGGGAACCCTCCACGAGCTGGCGGTAGCGCTCATCTACACCGGCCATGTGGGCCTCGGCCGCGCGCCGGTTCGAGATGTCGCGGGCCACGATACACACGTAGTCGCGGCCGGCATGGGTCAGCAGCCCGGCCTTCGCCTCCACCGGGAACGAGACGCCCCGGGCGCGCTGATACTCGGACTCGAAGGTCACGGATTGCTCCCGGCCCACGGCAGCCCACAGGTCCCGCCACCGTTCCCCGGTCCATTGGGTATCGATGTCTCCGGCGTGGCGGCCCGTCAGCGCATCGGCCTCATCGCCCAGCGCCCGGGCGGCGGCGCGGTTGGCATGCACCACGCCGGCGCCGTCATCGAAAATCAGCACAGGGTCGCCGATATGGTCGAGCACCCACAGGTCCACGGCCGGCGGCGCGGGGAAAAGGCCGTCACGGGGGGGTTGCGGCGGCGCCACGGTGGCCGCGCCGGTATTGGGATGGGTGTTGTCTGGCATCGATCTGGGCGAGCCGGGCAAGGGAGCACGACGGCGGCCGAAAGAAAATTACCGGTGATCCGCTGTTCCGCCGTCAGTCGGGGGTGCCTGGGGTTGTCGCTTTAATATGGTTATGTCGTAAGTGCGGGTGCTTGCAGTTCGGTCTGTCCCCGGCGGCGGCGCTTCCTCATGATCGCCACGCGCCGGTCTCACCCTATGTTGCATTGTAGCGGCAAGCCCTGTCGATTGACAGAACAAACAATGCGGACGGGTGAATCGCGCACCAAAGCTGGCTGTCAGGCGTTAAGCCGGGCACACTGCCATCGGAATCACGAGTTACAGCAACTTTAGAGTCATGCGTGTACGCAACATCCTGCTGGCCGTCCTGGTCGCCCTCGCTGCCGCCGGGGCCGGGTGGTATGTTCATGATCAGCAGTCCGCCGCACGGTTGGAGCGGGACCTGGAACACCGCTACGGCGTCCTGGTCTCCACCGGCACTCTCGAGCTGCCCGGGCGCCGGAGCAATGCGTCCTACCGCAAAGTGCCCTGGTTCAACCGGCTCGCCGCCCTCCGTGCTCTGGAGCGGGACCTGGACCGCTACCGGCCGGCCTTCCTGAAGCAGCACCTGCGCCGGATCTACGTTTTCCGTACCTTGACGATAAAGGGCGAGTCGTACGGCGGCACCTACGATACCGAGCGCCAAGCCGTGTATATCGCCGCGTCCTGGTTGGGGGACAACGGTCGCGATCCGGAAGCGATGGGCTTTCACCACGAGCTCAGCAGCCTGCTGATTCACGGGTATCCGGAGGCGTTCCCGGTTTCCGACTGGCGCGCGCTCAACCCGGCGGGTTTCAGGTACCGCTTCCAGAGATCGACCGCACGCAACCTGTCGAGCGGACGCCTGGATCTGGCCGGGAACGAGCAGACTTACGAGCGGGGATTCCTGAGCGACTACGGCACCCTGAGCGTCGAGGACGACATGAACACCTTTGCCCAGTATGTCATCGGCAAGCTCGTGCGGCTGCGCGAGCTGGAATCCCGCTATCCCCGGATCGCCGCCAAGGCGGCGTTTATCCGCCGCGGCCTGGACGAAATCGGGCCCTGGCGGGCGGCGGCGCCCGGATCAGCCAGGTAGGCCGGTAAGCTCCGAGCTACAACAGGAAGCCGGCACCTGCTGCCGACTTCCTGTAACGCGATGTTGGATTTGATGCTCGACCCGCGCGCCCCGACGCACGCGCGTAGACCGCCAGGAGAATCGAACCGCTCGTGACTACTGGAGTCGCAAAAGCACACACTCCGCGTTCCTGATCGCGGTCCACTGTTGATCCGCGTCTCCGATTTCCAAACCCGCCCGGGCGGCCGGAATCAACGTATCGACCACTGCCGTCCGCATGCGCTGCAGTGGATCGCTGGTGTCGTTTCGCTCCGGGGCCAAGTTGGCGTCTCGAACCCGCGGACAGGGCCCTTCAACCCAGCCCGTCCAGGTCTCCCCGTCGGCGCTGAGCTCGCCATTGACGAGCCAGTCGCCGAAAGAGCCGCTGAACGTGATCAACCCGCCGTTTACGGCAGTGCCCACGTTCCTGTCGTCTAGAAAGACGTCGTCGAAACCGATCTGTACGTATAGGGTGTCCGCATCAACCCGCTCGATACAGATGTTGAATATTGCTTCTGCTTCGCAGTCGGGTTGGGACGACCCACCGGCCCGCGCCTCGGGGAGGATGGCATTCAGAATTTGTCCGCCCAGGCCGCGTTGGCGGGCCGGACCAGGCCCGGCGTTACCGGTATTCCCACCGCCGGCCCATGGGCCGTCGGGCAACACCAGTGAAGTCTGGGCGTGCGCCGGCAGGGACACCGCTTCCACCACCGGGCGGGTCCAGCTTTCCGGCGCCAGCTTGAAGGCGGTGACGGAGGCGCCGCCCAGCAGCGCGGTTTTCAGTACGCGGCGGCGGGAATTGCCGCGTGTGCGGGTGTCGTCGTTGGTCGTGTTGGACATGCAGGGGCTCCGGGATTTGTTCGGTTGTTGGTACAGCGAGAGGAATGGATAGTACCGTGGGGAGGCGGGCCGCGCCAGTTGGTGTTGCTTGTGGGAGATGTGGTGGCGTTGAAGTTTTTTAAGGCGGGGTTGGGGGTCTGGCGGGGGTTGGCGCTGTGGGTTTGATTTGATTTTGTCGGGCTTGCGCCCGACCTACATCGTGCGGGCTATTTGCCGATGCAGAAGTCGGCGAAGATGCGGCCGAGGAGGTCGTCGGCGGTGAATTCGCCGGTGATTTCGCCGAGGCGCTGCTGGGCGAGGCGCAGGTCCTCGGCGATGAGCTCGCCGCTGCGGCCGTCGCGCATGGCCGCGAGGGCCTGGTCGAAGTGCCCGCGGGCGGCGGCGATGGCGTCGAGGTGGCGGCGGCGGGCGATGTACGGCGCCTCGCCGGCGGACTGGTAGCCCATGACCGATTTGAGGTGGCGCTTCAGCGCGTCCAGGCCCTCGCCGGTCATGACCGACACGTTGAACGCCGGCGGGTCGGCGTCCGCCCGGGCGCCGGCTTTCCCCGCGGTGAGATCAATCTTGTTCCAGAGGATTACCGGCAGCACGCCGCGCGGGATGTCCGCGAGATACGATTGGACGTCCGCCGGGTCGCCGTCCTCCAGCACCAGTAACGCGATATCGGCGGCGGCGACGGCCTGCCGCGCCCGGCGGATGCCTTCCTGCTCGATCTCCTCGGCGGTGCTGCGCAGCCCGGCGGTATCCACCAGATGTACGGGCAGGCCCTCGAGCTGAATCGTCAGCTCCACCGTGTCCCGGGTGGTGCCCGGCGTGGGGCTGACGATCGCCCTATCCGTGCGCGCCAGCGCGTTCAGCAGGCTCGACTTGCCGGCGTTGGGCGGGCCGAGGAGAACGACCTTCACGCCGTCGCGAAGCAATGTGCCCTGGCGGGTGTCCGCCACCAGGCGATCGAGGTCGGCGGTGAGCTGCGCCAGCCGGGACTCCAGGGCGGCATCGGCCAGGAAATCCACTTCCTCCTCGGGGAAGTCCAGGGCCGCCTCGACCCAGGCGCGCACCGCGATCAGGTCCTCGACAATGGCGTGGATGGCTTCGGAGAACCGGCCCGACATGGCGTTCAGGGCCGAGCGCGCCGCCGTCTCGGAAGCGCTGTCGATGAGGTCGGCGATGGCTTCGGCCTGCACCAGGTCGATCTTGCCGTTCAGGAACGCGCGCTCTGAGAACTCGCCGGGCCGCGCCAGCCGTGCGCCGAGGCCAGTGATGCGCTGCAGGAGCAGGTCCACCACTACCGGGCCGCCGTGGCCGTGCAGCTCCAGGATATCCTCGCCGGTGAAAGAAGCGGGGCCGGGGAAATACAGCGCCAGGCCCGTATCCAGGATCTGCCCGTCCGCATCCCTGAAATCGCACAGGGTCGCCAAGCGCGGGGCCGGGACCCGGCCGGAGACCTGCTCCGCGATGACGGCGGCCTGCGGTCCGGAGATTCGGATTACGGCGATGCCGCCGCGGCCGGGCGGCGTCGCCAGCGCGGTTATGGTGTCCTGCGGCTCGTGCATGATCGCGGGAGCCCGGGGCGCCGGGCTCGGCGGTTAAGAGCCCACGACGTATTTATTAATGTACCACTGCTGGGCGATGGACAGGACATTGTTGACGAGCCAGTACAGCACCAGGCCGGCCGGGAAGTACAGGAACAGGAAGGTGAACACCACGGGTAGCGCCATCATGATGCGCTTCTGCATGGGATCGAGGGGCGCCGGGTTCAGCATCTGCTGGGCCACCATGCTCGCGCCCATGAGAATGGGCAGCACATAGTACGGATCACGGATGGACAGATCCTTGATCCACAGCTCCCAAGGCGCCTGGCGCAGCTCGACGCTCTCCAGCAGCACCCAGTACAGCGCGATGAACACGGGTATCTGGATGATGATGGGCAGGCAGCCGCCCAGGGGGTTAACCTTCTCCTTCTTGTAGATCTCCATCATGGCCTGGTTCATTTTGGCCTTGTCGTCCCCGTAGCGGTCCTTGAGGGTCTGCAGCCGCGGCTGCAGCTTCTTCATCTTCGCCATGGACTTGTAGCTGGCGGCGGACAGCGGGTAGAACGCCAGCTTGATGAGGCAGGTCAGGAGGATGATGGCCCAACCCCAGTTGCCCACGAAGTCGTGGATCCAGTCGAGCACCCAGAACAGCGGCGCGGACACCGGCGTCAGCCAGCCATAGTCGACAGTCAGGTCGAAGCCCTGGGCCTTCTCGGTCAGGCGGTCCTGTTCCTTGGGCCCGGCGAACAGGTCCAGGCCGAGCTGCCCCGTTTCTCCCGGGGCCACGGTCACCGGAGCCAGAGAGTTGAGGCCGATGTTGTAGCGGGTATTTCCGGGGTGGTCGAAGGCACGGGTATAGAAGTTGTACTCGGCGTTGTCGCGCGGGAACCAGGCACCGACGAAATAGTGCTGCAACATAGCCACCCAGCCATCGGCGATGCGGCGGCTCATGGGGCTGTCCTGCATGTCGTCGAAATCGATCTTCTGGAACTTTTCCGCCTCGGAATAGATCGCCCCGCCCATGAAGGTGGGCACGGCGCCCAGAATGAAGCCGCGGTCCGGGGGAATGTAGGTCCGGAGAAACTGGCCGTAGATGAATCCCTGCCAGGGGCTCGAGGACTGGTTGTCCACGATATAGTCAATCTTGATGTCGTAGCTGTCGCGCGCGAAGGTGTATCGCTTGGTGTAATGAACGCCGTCGGGCGCCGTCCATTCCAGGTCCACGGCCAGGGAATCGTCGCCTTCCTGGAGGCGATACTCGCTGCGTTCCGCCTTGTAGACGGTCCGGTGGTTCGGGTATTCCCGGTCCTTGCCGATCAGGCCGCTCTGGGTTGAAAAGATGTCGTCGCCCCGCTCCGTCGACTGCTGTTTCATCAACAGGAAGGGGTCGTCCGGCCGGTCGACGGCAACCGGGTGCTCGAGCAGGGCGATCTCCTCGATACCGCCACCGTTGGTATTGATCTTCACGCGGATCAGGTCGGTGGTGACCTGGACCCCCCGGTCGGCGCCGTCGGCTTCCTCACCGTCCTGGGGCACTTGCGGCGTGGCATCCGCCGTGGTGGGCGAATCGCCGGTTTCAGGGACATCCGGCACGTCGGGCGCATCCGGAATGCTTTCCTCACCGTCTCCGGGCACCTGCTGCTCCGCGGTCTGGCCCGCCGGGGGGGCATCCGGCATCGAGAACTCCAGCCACCGCTGGTAGAGCACGATCAGGACAAAAGCCAGTGCGAACAGCAGGATGGCGCGTTGAACGTCCATAAGGATTTCTTACTCTGATTTATTGAACAATGCTTTCCCGGGGCTCGCCAATGCTCGCCAGCACCGCATCCCAGATGCGGCGGATCTCGTCATGAATGGCCGGGTCATGGAGATCGGCGGGCTGTGTCCGCACGGAAACGACAATATCCGCCGCCGGCAGCCTGTCCCGGTTGTGGCGAAACGATTCCCGGATCAAACGTTTTACCCTTGAACGGTCCGTCGACCGTTTGATTGCCCTTTTAGGGACCGCCAGGCCCAGGCGGGGATGCTGGCAATCATTGGTGCGTGCATGCCAGCCGAACGGGCCGACCCGGCCGCGGTTCCGGGTCCGGTAAGCCCGGCGAAAGTCATCGCTCGATACGAGCCGGCAGGCCTTCGGGAAAGAGCGGTCCGGCCGGCCGGCACCCAACGCGATGAGTCAGGCGCTCAGGCGAGCGCGGCCCTTGGCCCTTCGGGCGTTGATGACGGCGCGACCGTTCCTGGTTTTCATTCGAGCTCGGAAACCGTGGGTCCTTTTACGCTTAATTTCGCTGGGCTGGAATGTGCGTTTCATGATGCTGTATAACTCCGGATGCGGGGCGGACTGTCCGCCTGGTCAGGCTTGTTTCAAGGGGCGTGCAAACTTACTGCCTCATCCACCGAGTGTCAATCAAAAAACCGCCTCCGGATTACGTGACGTGTCGCATACGGGCTACTGGAAAAGCTGTCTGGAAAAACTGGAGGACGAGCTGCCCGAGCAGCAGTTCAACATGTGGCTGCGGCCGCTCCAGGCCGTCGAGGCGGAGGGCAGCCTGGCCCTGCTGGCGCCGAACCGGTTCGTTGCGGAGTGGGTGCGCGACCATTACCAGGAGCGGATTGCCGGGATACTGGAGACGCTCACCGGCGGTCCGGTGGAGGTTTCCGTGAACGTCGGCAGCCAGGCCGCCGTGGAAGCGCCGGCGGATGAACCCGCCGAGGCGGAACAGGAAACGGCCGCGGAATCCGAGCGCAGCCCCTATACACCGGGGCGCCTGCGACCGGAATTCACCTTCGACAACCACGTCGAGGGCAAATCCAATCAGCTGGCCCGCGCCGCGGCCATACAGGTCGGGGAAAACCCCGGCCAGTCCTACAACCCGCTGTTCATTTACGGGGGAGTAGGGTTGGGTAAGACCCACCTCATGCAGGCCGCCGGCAATCTTGTCACCCGGCACAACAACCGGGCAAAGGTGGCCTATGTGCACTCGGAGCGCTTCGTTGGGGACATGGTAAAGGCGCTGCGGCACAACGCCATCAATGATTTCAAGCGCTATTACCGGTCGCTGGACATGCTGTTGATCGACGATATCCAGTTCTTTTCCGGCAAGAATCATTCCCAGGAGGAGTTCTTCCATACCTTCAACGCCCTGCTCGAGGGCCAGAAGCAGGTCGTAATCACCAGCGACCGCTTCCCGAAGGAGATCAACGGCGTCCAGGAGCGCCTGATTTCGCGCTTCGGCAGCGGTCTGACAGTATCCATCGACGTGCCCGAGCTAGAGACACGGGTCGCCATTCTGCGCAAGAAGGCGCAGAGCAAGGGCCTGGAGCTGGACGAGGACATCGCGTTTTTCATCGCCCGCCAGATCCGCTCGAACGTTCGCGAGCTCGAAGGCGCCCTGCACCGGATCATTGCCAGCGCCCAGTTCACGGGCCGGACCGTCGACACCGACCTGGTGAAGGAAGCTCTGCAGGATTTGATGGTCTTCCAGGAGAAGAAGGTGACCATCAACAATATTCAGAAGGTAGTGGCCGAGTACTACAGCATCAGGGTTTCAGAGCTCCACTCCAAGCGGCGCAACCGGCAGGTGGCGCGGCCGCGTCAGATCGCCATGGCGCTCGCAAAGGACCTCACCACCATGAGCCTGCCCGATATCGGGGATGCTTTTGGCGGCCGCGACCATACGACGGTGCTCCACGCCTGCCGGAAAGTGGCCGAGTTGGCGAAAGCGGACGCCAACATCAAGCAGGATTACGATAACCTCACCAAGCTGTTGACAAGTTAAAATATACAAGTGGTCAAACTGTGGATAACATTACGGGCGACTGGGTCGTCCCGGGTTTCCAGGATTGGCCCACAATTTCATGCACAGCTTGTTATCGCTGTAAGATATTGAAAAATAAAGGATTTTTAGTACCTATCCACGATACACACAGCGTAAATACAACCATCAGATATATATAAGAAACCGATGAAATTTAATATCGAGAGAGAAAGATTGATTCGGCCGCTGAGTCAGATCGCCGGTGTGGTAGAACGAAGGCAGACTCTGCCGATACTCGGGAACGTCTACATGCGTCTGGAAGAAGGCTCCCTCACCCTGATCGGCACCGACCTCGAAACCGAGGTTACCGCCCGTATCGACGGCATCGACGGAGAGCCCGGGGAATGCACAGTTGGCGCGCGGAAGCTGTATGATATCTGCCGCTCCATTCCGGAGGACATGGATGTGGAAGTCTCCACGAAGGACAGCAAGACCCTGGTCCGCTCCCAGAAGAGCCGTTTTACCCTGCAAAGCCTGCCGGCGGCTGAGTTTCCTCGCCTGGAGGCCGAGGAATGGGACGTGGAGTTCGGGATCGGGCAGGAGGATCTGAAGAATCTGCTCGAAAAGACGGCGTTTGCCATGGCTCAGCAGGATGTGCGCTACTATCTGAACGGTTGTTTGCTGGAATGCGACGCGGATGCGATTCGCAGCGTGGCCACGGATGGGCACCGGCTCGCCAAGAGCGAGATTGCTTTCAAGACCGGTGTCGAAAACACCTCGCAGTCCGTCGTCCCGCGGAAAGCGGTGCTGGAACTCATGCGGTTTCTGCAGGAGGATCAGCAGGCCCGGGTGCAGATCAACCCCAATCATGCCCGGGTACACGGCAGCGGCTGGGTGTTCACCACCAAGCTGATCGATGGCCGTTTTCCCGATTACCAGAAAGTGATCCCGGATTCCCTGGCGACGCATCTGCTCATGGACCGGGCGACAATGCATGACGTGCTGTCCCGGATTGCTATTTTGACGAACGAGAAATTCCGCGGGGTACGCATCAATCTCAAACCGGGGGTTATGACGGTTAGCGCCAACAATCCGGAACAGGAAGAGGCGGTGGACGAGCTGCCTGTGGACTACGAAGGCCAGGAGGTCGAAATCGGGTTCAATGTCGGCTACCTCATCGATGCCCTGAAGGCCATCGAGACGGAGGAGGTCGATCTGGGCCTGGAGGACCCCAACAGCAGCTGTACACTGCATGCCCCGGGAGATCCCTCGACGCTGTACCTGGTTATGCCGATGCGCTTGTAGGGTAGTTCCGAAATACGTTATTTGCGCGATAGCTGCGCCGGCGCCGCGCGTTCTTGCTCTCACTTAAATATCACTGTTTTTAGAGGCATCCTGCCAGTGGTTTCACGTGAAACCAGCGTCGGTTTGTTTCACGTGAAACATAGATCTCCCGGCGGACGAGGCGCTGTCCCATCCCACGAATACTCCCGCGCCGAGCGGCCTGAAGTGCTAGAATAGGCCGGTTTTCTCTCCCTGTAGATTTCGGCCGGAGCCTGATGAAATCCGAACCAGTTTACGACTCCAGTAGTATCAAGGTCCTCAAAGGCCTGGACGCCGTTCGCAAGCGCCCGGGTATGTATATCGGTGACACCGATGACGGGAGCGGGCTGCACCAGATGGTGTTTGAAGTCGTGGACAACGCCGTCGACGAGGCCCTCGCCGGGTATTGCACCGAAGTCGAGGTGACCATCCACAGCGATGAATCGGTCACCGTGCGCGACAACGGCCGGGGGATCCCCACCGGGGTACTTGAGGATGAGGGCAAGTCGGCCGCCGAGGTCATCATGACCGTCCTGCATGCGGGCGGCAAATTTGACCAGAATTCGTACAAGGTGTCCGGTGGGCTGCACGGCGTGGGTGTTTCCGTGGTCAACGCCTTGTCCGACATGCTGCGGCTGGAAATTCACCGGAATGGCAAGATCCACGAGCAGGAGTACCGCCTCGGCGTCCCGGAGTCACCGCTGTCGATCACCGGGGATACGGAAAAATCCGGTACGGAGATTCGATTTAAGCCTAGCGCTACCGTATTCACCAACGTGGAATATCACCACGATATCCTGGCAAAGCGGTTGCGGGAGCTGTCTTTCCTGAATTCCGGCGTGCGCATCGTACTCCGGGACGAGCGGACCGACCAGGAGGACGTCTTCGAGTATCACGGCGGCATTGCGGCGTTCGTCAAGCATCTGAACACCAAGAAAACCCCGGTTCATCCCAATCTGATCAGTGTTACGGGCCAGAAGGGGCCGGTCAATATCGAGCTGGCGATGCAGTGGAACGACTCCTACCAGGAGAATATTTACTGCTACACCAATAACATTCCCCAGCGGGACGGCGGCACCCACCTGTCCGGCCTGCGAACGGCGATGACCCGGACCCTGAACCAGTACATCGAGCAGTCCGGCATTGCGAAACGAGCCAAAGTTACAGTGACCGGCGATGACGCCCGCGAAGGCCTCACGGCCGTGCTGTCCGTCAAGGTGCCCGATCCGAAATTCTCCTCCCAGACCAAGGATAAGCTGGTTTCCTCGGAAGTGCGGGGTGCCGTGGAGTCGATCGTGGGGGAAAAACTCTCTGATTTTCTTCTGGAAAATCCGGCCGATGCCAAGCGGATCGCAGAAAAGATCATAGAAGCTGCCAATGCCCGCGAGGCGGCGCGCAAGGCCCGCGATATGACCCGGCGCAAGGGTGCCCTCGACCTGGGCGGGCTGCCCGGCAAGCTGGCCGACTGCCAGGAAAAAGACCCCGCCCAGTCGGAATTGTACCTTGTGGAGGGCGATTCGGCCGGTGGATCCGCCAAGCAGGCCCGGGATCGCAAATTCCAGGCGGTTCTACCTCTCAAGGGCAAGATTCTCAACGTCGAGAAAGCCCGATTCGACAAGATGCTGACCTCCGACGAGGTCACCACCCTGATCACGGCGTTGGGGACCGGCATCGGCAAGGCCGATTTCGATATCGGCAAGCTACGCTACCACCGTATCATTATCATGACGGACGCAGATGTCGACGGCTCCCATATTCGCACCCTGCTGCTGACGTTCTTCTATCGCCAGATGCCGGTGCTGCTGGAACGCGGCCATATCTACATCGCCCAACCGCCGTTGTTCAAGCTCACCCACGGCAAGAAGTCGCTCTATATAAAGGACGAGGAAGAGCTGCAGCGGTACCTGCTGGAGCTTGCCCTGGAAGGGGCGTCCCTGACACGGGAGGGCGAGACGCTGCTGGCCGGGGAGGACCTGGCGGCGGTATGCCGGGAATACCTGACCGTTCGCATTACCATCGGCCGCATCGCCCGGCGAATCGACCCGGCCGTCTGCTGGGCTCTGACCGCACTGCCTCCGATGACCGCGGGCACACTGGACGACGAAACCGTCGCCCGGGAGCACGCGCAGGCGCTGCAGGACTATTTACAGAAGCACCACAATGGCATCACCCGGTACCAAGTAGAGGCGGTGCCGGATGAAGCCAATACCACCCACGGTATACGCATCATCAAGACCGCCCATGGATTGGACAGTGAAAGCAGCCTGCCGCGCAATTTCTATGACGCGCCCGAGTACCGGAGTATGGCTCTGCTGTCCGAGCGCCTGACCCGCCTCGGCCTGAATGAACCCTTCACGGTATGCCGGGGCGACAAGGAACAGGCCGTGGCCCGGTTCTCCGACGCCCTCGACTGGCTCATGGACCAATCCCGCAAGGGCTTCGCCATGCAACGCTACAAAGGCCTCGGTGAAATGAACCCGGATCAGCTCTGGGAAACCACCATGGACCCCACCCAGCGCCGGCTGTTGAAAGTCGCGGTGGAGGACGATATCGCCTCCGACGACACTTTCACGGTGCTCATGGGTGATCAGGTGGAGCCCCGCCGGGAATTCATCGAGAAGAACGCCTTCGCGGTCACGGATCTGGATGTGTGAGGGTTAGGGGTTGGGCATCAGGGGTTGTTTATAAGTCGTTGTTTTTATTGACAAAATCTGTTTCTTGTTTCTGTCGTTCCACCGTATCCGAAATCCCCGACACACAACCCCCAACCCCTAACCCCCGCACCCCACACTCACGAACGTTACCGGCCCGGGCTCCAGCTGCGCTGCCGTAAGACGTCCTCCCCACACACAGCCGCTGTCCGTGCTGACCGCATTGCCATGGTCCGCGGCGCCCAACGCCGACCAGTGGCCGAAGACAACGCGGTGGGTGGCGTGGGGCCATAATTTGTACCAGGGCTGCCAGGGCGCCGGCTGGGAGCCCGGCGGCCCGCTGTACCCCAGCGCCAGGGCGCCGTCCTGGTCGCAGAAGCGCAGCCGCGTGAAGGCATTGGTGACGAAGCGGAAGCGGTCCATGCCCTCCAATTCCTCTTCCCAGCGGCTCGGCTCGTCCCCGTACATCGATTCCATGAACCCACGCTCGTTGTAACGGCTCCGTAATTGTTCCTCGACTTCCCGGGCTAGGCGTTCGGCGGTGTCCGCATCCCATGCCGGCGGCAGACCGGCATGCACCATGAGCCATCCGGACGCGTCGTCGCGGCACAGCAATGGGCGATGGGCCAGCCACTCCAGCAGCTCGCCCCGGTCCGGGGCCTCGAGCACGTCGTTGAAGGAATCGCTCTGCTTCACGGGCCTGGCACCCGCGGCCACCGCCAGCAGGTGCAGGTCGTGGTTTCCCAGGACGACCTCGGCATCCAGGGATCTGACCCGGCGCAGGGTACGCAGCGACTCGGGGCCCCGGTTGACCAGGTCACCGACGAACCAGAGCCGGTCGTCCGCCGGATTGAAGTCGAGCCGCGTCAACAGTGCGTCCAGGCACCGACAGCATCCCTGCACATCGCCAATCGCATACAACGCCATCCAGGATCCCGATCAGCCAGCCGGGTGGTCGCGGGTCAGATGCCGGGCGATATCGGCGGCGGCCTTGAGCAGGGCGTCCTGAATGCCGGGCTCGCTCGCGGAATGCCCGGCGCCGGGGACCACGACCAGCTCGGCGCCGGGCCATACCCGGTGCAGGGACATCGCGTTCTCCAGCGGGCAGACCATGTCATAGCGTCCGTGAATGATGACGCCGGGCAGGTTCCGCAACCGATATGAGTCTCTAAGTATCTGATTTGGTTGCAAAAACACGTTATTAAAAAAGAAATGGGACTCGATTCGCGCCAGCGACAAGGCGACGTGCGGGTCGCCAAAGGACGCCCGGGTGGACTTGTTCGGGTAGAGCGTGGCGCACCGGCCCTCCCAGGCCGCCCAGGCCTTGGCCGCGGCCATGCGGGCAATTTCGTCGTCCCCGGTCAGGCGCAGGTAGTACGCTGCTACCATATCCCCCTGCTCGTCTTCCGGGATCATGGCCTGGAACTCGTTCCAATAGTCCGGGAATATGCGATTGGCGCCGCTCTGGTAGAACCATTTGACGTCCTGACGCCGGCCCAGGAAAACGCCGCGCAGTATGAGGGCCAGTACCCGCTCCGGGAAGGACTCCGCATACAGAAGCGCCAGCGTGGCCCCCCAGGAGCCACCGAAGACGACCCACTGGTTGATCTCCAGTTCTTTCCGGACTCGCTCCAGATCGGCGACCAGGGCCTGGGTGTGGTTGCCCTCGAGCATCGCGTGGGGCCGGGACCTGCCGCAGCCCCGCTGGTCCAGGAGAACGATCCGGTAGATCTCCGGGTCGAAGTAGCGCCGGTGCAGCGGTTCGCATCCGCCTCCCGGTCCGCCGTGGAGGAACACCACCGGCAGTCCCGTATCGTTGCCCGATTCCTCGACGTAGATCTCGTGCGGCGGGTCCGCCGCCAGATGAAACTGCCTGTTCGGGCGGATCTCCGGGAACAGTTTCGGCATCACTCAATCCCGGTCGTCGTCCTGCTCATCGTCCTCAAACAAGTCGTCGTCGTAGAAGTCATCCTCGAGGTAATCGTCCTGTCCCGGCGGATCGCCGTCGTGAATCAACTGCGCGCGCTGCTGCAGGTATGTCTCGCGCCGGAAGACGTACTGATCGAGCTGGAGCTCCGACACCTTGGATGCCCCCAGCAGTCGCGCACGGGTGTCGATCGTGTTCAAACCGAGAATAGCGTAGGTTTCCAGGGTGTAGCCGCCGGCGGTGCGAGGGTCGGTGTACATCGTCGCCGGAATGATGCCGGCTGCATCCGTGACGGTGGACGGCCCGAGCAGCGGCAGTACCAGGTACGGGCCCCGGGCGAAACCCCAGACGCTGAACGTCTGACCGAAATCCTCCCGGTTCCGCTCCATCCCAAGGGGAGTCGCCACGTCGAACCAGCCCAGCAGGCCGAACGTCGAATTGACCACGAAGCGGAAGAAATCGTGACCCGCCTGGTTGAACTTGCCCTGCAGCACGTCGTTGACGACGGTGGTGGGCTCGGCGAGGTTGAGGAAAACGTTGCCGATACCCTTGCGGATCCCGTCCGGTACCACCTTCCTGTATCCCGAGGCCACAGGTTTCAGGACGGCGCGGTCGACTTTTTCGTTGAACTCGAACATCGACCGGTTGAACGGCTCCCACGGATCCACGTCCGCCTGTTCGCTTTTTCCTCCGGTGTGCGCGCAGGCGCTCATGAGCAGCCCGAGCACCATCACCAGAAGCAGTCTTGCCGGCTTCCTCAAACCTTCCATAAATTATTCTCGCTCGTGTTTTCCGGGATTCTATCCGATTGCCTTCCGGCGGGTCTCCAGAAGGTTGCCCGCCGTTGACCACCCGAATCGATTATGGGCGATTGGAAAAGTCCATGCGGGGCGGCCGCCCTCAAGGTCGACATGCCCGGCGTAAAGCCCGGCCCACATTGGATTCGTTCAGGGTGCACCGAGCTTCCATGACACCCAGGCGGCGGCCATGCCCAGTACCAGGCCGGCGGTATGCGCCCAGTTCGCCACGTTGGGAATGATGCCGAGCCAGCAGGCGGCGAACCAGCCGAGCATCAGATACACGACGTGGTTGTGCAGCTGCAGCCCGAAGCGCGGGTTGCAGCGTCCCTGGATCCAGAAGTAACCCAGCAGCCCGTAGACCACCCCCGACAGCCCGCCGAACCAGGGACCGGTGCCGATGTACTCCGACAGGTTGGAGCCGATCCCGATCACCGCCACCAGTCCGATCATGTGACCGGCGCCCATGCGCCTTTCCAGGACGGAGCCTAGGACCCACATCGCCACCCCGTTAAAAGCGATGTGCAGAAGATGGAAATGGAGGAAGACCGGAGAAATGATCCGCCAGACCTGGCCCGAACGGATTTCCGGGAGGCCGGCGTCCGGCCGCAGGGTGATGAACAACCCTTCCATGGCGCGCAGGCCCTCCGGCCGCAGGGTGATGGAAAAGCCGCCCATGGTGCTCAGGTTGGAAACCAGCACCGAGTATGCGAACACCAGAACGCTGATTCCCACCAGGGACAACGTGACCAAAGGCGGATCTTTGCGAAGCATCGAGCTCATGCGAAACGAATCAGGTCAGGGCCAGCACAGGGGTTCTTCATCCATGTTGGCGGCTTGTTCCCGCAGGGTGAGGATATGGTCCTCCCAGCAGCGCTGCGTATTAAACCACGAAAATACGCGGGGGAAAGCCGGGTCCGTCCAGCGCCGCGCAATCCATGCGTAGTAGTGCATGAGCCGGAGCGTGCGCAGCGCCTCCACCAGGAACAGCTCCCGCGGATCGAAGTCCCGGAACACGGAATAGCCGTCGAGGATGGCGTGCAGGCTTCGGGTCTGGTCCGCCCGGTCGCCGGAAATCAGCATCCAGATGTCCTGGATCGCCGGGGCGGAGCGGGCGTCGTCGAGGTCCACGGCGCAGAATCCCTGGTCGGTCCACAGGATGTTGCCGATATGAAAATCTGAATGGGTGCGGATCATGTCGACATCACCCGCGCGCTCGAAGCACCACTCGATGCGCTGCAGCACGTCCTTCGCCAGGGACTCGTAGGCCTCTGTCAGCTCGGCGGGAATGAACCCCGCCTCCAGCAGGTATTGGCAGGAGCGGGTGCCGTAGTCCGCCACGGTGAGCGCGGGGCGATGCTCGAAGCGGCCCGCGGCGCCCACCGCGTGCAAGCGACCGAGGAAGCGCCCCAACTGCTCGAGATTCCCCATGTCGTCCAGCAGCGGCGCCCGGCCGCCCTTGCGGGGGAACAGCGCGAACCGGAATCCACCGTGGTGGCACAAAGTTCGGCCCGCATCGTTGCGCAGCGGGGGCACCACGGGCACCTCGGCCGCGTCCAGCTCCATTGAGAAGTCGTGCTCCTCCTGTATCGCGGCGTCGGACCAGCGACCGGGCCGGTAGAACTTGGCGATCACCGGACTGTCCTCGTCCAGCCCGACCTGGTAGACCCTGTTCTCGAAACTGTTCAGCGCGAGCAGGCGGCCGTCGCACAGAAACCCCTGGCTCTCGACGGCGTCCAATACCTCGTCGGGCTTGAGCTCCTGGTAGGCCTGTGAGGCGTCGGCGTCGTTCATCGCCGCAACTTAGCGCACGCTGCGCGAATATGCGAACAGGATATCGCCCCCCCCGGCCGGTCGTGCGCCGTGCGATTCCGCCGGCGCGAGGTGAAAAATAGGCAACTCGCCTTCGCCTGCGACTATTTCCAAGTGTCTTGCCGGGAGCGTAGAGTAACCGACCCGCGCAACGCGGCCGGCAACCGGCCGGAAAGTCACAACCGGGGGCACAGTCCTTGAGCGAACACACCCAGCAGACAAATCGCCCGCGCGGCAACCGCTTGCGCTACACCAAGGGCCGCCAGGTCGACCCGGACACCGTCGACGAGCTGCGTGCCCTGCTCGGCGGCGTCCCCGCCCGGGACCAGCTGATCCAGGCCCTGCACGGTATCCAGGACCACCACGGCTGCCTGCGCCACCGGCACCTGGCCGCCCTGGCGGATCTCATGAACCTGCCATTCGCCGAGGTGTACGAGGTGGCGACCTTCTATTCCTCGTTCCGCGTGGTGGAGGACGACGCCGATGTGCCGGAGGTCGTGGTCCAGGTCTGCGACAGCTGGGTATGCGCCCAGCACGGCGCCCGGCAGCTGCTCGAGGCCGTATCCGGTGACGCCCCCCCGCATGTCCGGGTGCAGGCCGCGCCCTGTCTCGGCCGCTGCGCCGCCTCGCCGGTGGCGATGGTGGGCCGGAACGCCATCGACCACGCTGATGCCGAAGCGTTGGTGGCGGCGGCGACATGCGGCGACACCGCCGCCGTGCTGCCGCCCTATACCAATCTCGACGATTATCGCGCCGCTGGCGGGTACCGCCTGCTGCAGGCCTGCCGCGAAGGTGAAACGAGCTTCGAGGACCTCACCGGCGCCCTGGACGCGGCGGGGCTGCGGGGCCTGGGCGGCGCCGGGTTCCCCACCACCCGCAAGTGGCAGTTCGTCCGGGGCTACACGGGCCCCCACTACGTGGTGATGAATGCCGACGAAAGCGAGCCCGGCACCTTCAAGGACCGCCATTGCTTCGAGACCGATCCTCACCGGGTCCTGGAAGGTTTGCAGATCGCGGCCTGGGCAGTGGAGGCCGAGCGTGCCTACATCTATCTGCGGGACGAATATCCCGCGGTCCGGGCGATCCTCGAGGAAGAGATCCGCCGGCTGGACGAAGCGGGGCTGGCGTTGATTCCCATCGAGCTGCGCCGGGGCGCGGGTGCCTACATCTGTGGCGAGGAATCGGCGATGCTCGAGTCCGTGGAAGGCAAGCGCGGCCTGCCACGGCACCGGCCGCCCTACGTCGCCGAGGTCGGGGTGTTCGGCCGGCCGACTCTGGTGCAGAACGTTGAGACCCTGTACTGGATCCGGGACATCGTCGAGAAGGGGCCGGAATGGTTCGCCGCCCAGGGGGTCAACGGCTCGAAGGGCCTGCGCCACTATTCCGTGTCCGGCCGGGTCAGGGAGCCCGGCGTCAAGCTGGCCCCCGCGGGTTTGACCGCCCGCCAGCTCATCGACGACTACTGCGGCGGCATTGCGGACGGCCACGTGTTCAAGGGCTACCTCCCGGGCGGGGCCTCCGGCGGCATCCTGCCGGCGTCCATGGACGACATCCCGCTGGATTTCGGTAAGCTGGAAGAGCACGGCTGCTTCATCGGCTCCCATGCCATCATGGTGCTGAGCGACCGGGACAGCATCCGCGACGTGGCCCTGAACCTGACGCGCTTCTTCGAAGAGGAATCCTGCGGCCAGTGCACGCCCTGTCGCGTGGGCACCGAAAAGGCGGTCAAGCTGATGGGCCGGGACCAGTGGGACGGCAAGCTGTTGAAGGAGCTGAGCGACGTCATGGCGGACGCTTCAATATGCGGCCTGGGCCAGGCCGCCGCGAATCCGCTGCGCAGCAGCTACCGGTATTTTCCGGAGGAAGTGGAATGACTGACGTGATCCGATTCACCCTCGACGACCGTGAGGTCACCGCCCGTCCCGGCGAGACCATCTGGCAGGTGGCCAGCCGTGAAGGCACCGACATCCCGCATCTGTGCTATGCCCCGGAACCGGGCTACCGTGCGGACGGCAATTGCCGCGCCTGCATGGTGGAAGTGGAAGGCGAGCGGGCGCTCGCCGCGTCCTGCATCCGCAAGCCCAGCGAGGGCATGGTGGTGCGCTCACAGAACGACCGCGCTGCAACGGCCAGGAAGCAGGTGTTCGAGCTGCTGCTGGCGGACCAGCCGCCCCGCGAGCGCGCCCACGACAGCGGCTCCCGGTTCTGGCAGTGGGCCGACGCGGTAGGCCTGGCGGAGAGCCGATTTCCGGCGAAAGCAATGCCGGCCACGGACGACAGCCATGTCGCCATGCGCGTGAACCTGGACGCCTGCATTCACTGCACCCTGTGCGTGCGGGCCTGCCGGGAAGTGCAGGCCAATGATGTCATCGGCATGGCCTACCGCGGCGCCGGGGCCAAGATCGTTTTCGACTTCGACGATCCCATGGGGGAAAGCACCTGCGTGGCCTGCGGCGAGTGCGTCCAGGCCTGTCCCACAGGCGCTCTGCGCGAGTCGACATTGGTGGACGAGGCGCAGGTGGACCGCAAGCTCGAGCTCGACGAGACCCCGAGCGTGTGTCCCTACTGCGGCGTCGGCTGCCAGATCACCTACCAGACCCGGGACAATGCCATCGTCGCGGTCCAGGGCCGGGACGGTCCCGCCAACCAGAACCGTCTGTGCGTGAAGGGGCGGTTCGGCTACGACTACATCAAGCATCCACACCGGCTCACCAAGCCTCTGATCCGGCGGGATGACGCGCCGAAGCGCGCCGATGAAACGCTGGACCCGGGCAACCCCTTGACGCATTTCCGGGAAGCCACCTGGGAAGAGGCCCTCGACCGCGCCGCCGGCGGCCTTGGCACGATCCGGGACCGGGACGGCCCCGATGCGTTGTCCGGATTCGGCTCGGCCAAGGGCTCCAACGAGGAGGCCTACCTGGTGCAGAAGCTGGTGCGCACCGGCTTCGGCACCAACAACGTCGACCACTGCACGCGCCTGTGCCACGCATCTTCCGTGGCGGCGCTGATGGAAGGCATCGGCTCGGGCGCGGTGACGGCGCCGTTCACCGCGGTCAGGGACGCGGACGTGATCCTCATCATCGGCGCCAACCCCACCGAGAACCATCCGGTGGCGGCTACCTATTTCAAGCAGGCCGCCCGCGCCGGCAAGACGTTGATCGTGTGCGATCCGCGCAAGAGCACCATGATGCGTTATGCGAAGTACCAGGTGCAGTTCAAGCCGGGCACCGACGTGGCGCTGCTGAACGCGCTGCTGCATACCATCATCGACGAGGAGCTCTACGACAGTGAATACGTCGCGCGGTACACCGAGGGCTTCGAGAACCTGAAGCGTCACGTGAAGGATTTCTCTCCCGAATCCATGGCCGGGGTGTGCGGCATCGACGCGGCCACGCTGCGCGAGGTGGCGCGGGTCTACGCCACGGCCGGGCGGTCAATGGTGTTCTGGGGTATGGGCATCTCCCAGCATATTCACGGCACGGACAATGCGCGCTGTTTGATCGCCCTGGCCCTGACCACCGGTCAGGTCGGCCGGCCCGGCACCGGCTTGCACCCGCTGCGGGGCCAGAACAACGTGCAGGGCGCCTCGGATGCGGGACTGATTCCGATGGTGTACCCGGACTACCAGGCGGTGGACGTCGAGGATATCCGCCGCCGCTTCGAGGACGCCTGGGGAACGACCCTGGATCCTTCCAGGGGCCTGACCGTGGTGGAGATCATGCACGCCGTCACCAGCGGCCAGATCAAGGGCATGTACGTCATGGGCGAGAACCCGGCCATGTCCGATCCCGACACCCGGCACGCCCGGGAGGCCCTGGCCGGCCTGGAGCACCTGGTGGTGCAGGACCTCTTCCTCACCGAGACCGCCTACTTCGCGGATGTCGTGCTGCCGGCCTCGGCCTGGCCGGAGAAAGCCGGCACCGTCACCAACACCAACCGCCAGGTGCAGATGGGCCGGCCCGCTCTGGCGCTGCCCGGCGATGCCCGCCAGGACTGGTGGATCATCCAGGAACTCGCCAACCGCATGGGCCTGGACTGGCGCTACGAAGGGCCGCGGGACGTGTTCAACGAAATGAAGCAGGTCATGCCATCGTTGAACAACATCACCTGGGAACGGCTGGAGCGCGAAAACAGCGTGACCTACCCGTGTCCCGACCCGGATCATCCCGGCAGCGAGATCGTATTCGGCGACGGATTCCCCACCGCCGACGGGCGGGGCAAGCTGGTGCCCGCCGAGGTTCTGCCGCCCCACGAGCAGGTGGACCAGGAGTTTCCCTATATCCTGATCACCGGTCGCCAGCTCGAGCACTGGCATACGGGCGCCATGACCCGACGCGCCACGGTGCTGAATGAGATCGAACCGAGCGCGGTGGCGAGCCTGTCGCCGCGGGAGTTTCGGACCCTGGGCATCGCGCCGGGCGATCCCATCAGGGTAACGACCCGGCGGGGCGACATCCGGCTCACCACGCGCAGCGACCGGGCGGTGGCCCCCGGCACGATATTCATCCCGTTCTGCTACGCGGAGGCGGCGGCCAATGTGCTGACTAGCCCGGAGCTCGATCCGTTCGGGAAGATTCCGGAGTTCAAGTACAGCGCGGCGAGCATCGCGCCGGTCGGCGAGGAAGCCGCACGGGCGCCGACAACGGCCCCCGTCGTGTAAGAGGCGAGCCCCTTCGCCGATTACGGCGTAGAGCAAGGCCTCCTCGGCCAGAGGGTTGGCCTCCTACTGGATCTGCCAGGAACCGTCCGGCTGCCGGCACGCGGTGCCGTAGGCTTCCTCGACCCGGCCGCCGACTTCCACCTGGGTCTGATACTCCCGGCAGTACTGGCCGCTGCTTCGCTGGTAGGTTTCAGTGGGCACGAAGGTGACCTGCTTGCCGCTGTCGGGATTCACCCAGCTGGTTTGCGAACCGGTCTCGTTGTACTCCAGGGCGCGCTGGGCCTGCTGCTCGTCGTACATGTCCAGGCGCCGGCCGACATTGCTGCCGGCAAAAGCGCCCAGCACCGCGCCGGCAAACGTCGCCAGGGCTTTGCCCCGACCGCTGCCGAAATTGTGGCCGACGGCGCCGCCCACAGCGGCTCCCGCCAGGGCGCCCGTGTCCTCCTTGCGCATGCCCTGGCAGCCGGACAGGGCCAGGATGGAAGCGGTCAGGATTACTATAATCAGCTTTTTCAATTCGTCGTGCTCCAGGATCTGTTCAACAATGATCAACGTGCCGGGATCACAGGCGTTGACGGGCGGTGGCCCGTGGCGCCCCGGTTCCGCCGGCTCCCAGTGTACCCTGCCACAAATGATGCACCATTCAACGACTCGTGGACATTGGTTCGGTTTGCAGGACCACCTGAGCGTAGAGGCCAGTGTCGAGGACTGTCGAAAACAGGGGTGTTTGAGCCAGACTGGCCCGTTTCCCGACGCCGATGCTCTGATCAGACACGCTTTGAAAGTTACAATATCACCGGCTGATTGCCAGATGCAGTCGGGGGTTGAGTAGCAGAATGCCGATCAGACAGACCTTGACCGAGTCCGGCGTGCCGGTGCACGTGTATACCGACGAGCTGGAGTCCTCCGCCCGGGCCCAGCTGCTGAACGTTGCGCGGCTGCCCATCATGCACCATCACGTCGCGGCCATGCCGGATGTCCACATGGGAATCGGCGCCACCGTCGGATCGGTGCTCGCCACCCGCAGCGCCATCATTCCGGCGGCGGTGGGGGTCGATATCGGCTGCGGCATGAATGCCGTGCGCCTGTCCCTGGACGCCGGGCGGCTGCCGGACAGCCTCCGGCGCGTGCGCACGGCGATCGAAAAGGCGGTTCCCGTGGGCTTCGATCAACACCGGACGCCCAGGCCCCGGCGCGGGGAGATCGAACCACTCCGGCGGGGGCTCGAACGCATCGCGGAGCGGCACCCGGACCTGCGCCGGATGCAGAAGCGCTTCGATACCACCTGGGCGCAGCAGCTCGGGACGCTGGGCGGCGGCAACCATTTCATCGAGTTGTGCGTCGACGAGGCGGACGCCGTGTGGGTGATGCTGCATTCCGGCAGCCGCGGCATCGGCAATGTCATAGGCCGCTATTTCATCGCCCTGGCCAAGCGGGACATGGGCCGGCATCTGGCCGCTTTGCCGGACAAGGACCTGGCCTACTTCAGCGAGGGCGCCGACCACTTTGACGACTACGTCGAGGCCGTCTCCTGGGCACAGGAGTACGCGCGGCGAAACCGCGAGGAGATGGTTCGCCTGATTGTTGATGTCCTCAAGGAGGAGCTGCCGCCGTTCACGACCACGGACAGCGCCATCAACTGCCACCACAACTACGTGGTGGCGGAGACGCATTTCGGGGAGCGGGTGTTCGTCACCCGCAAGGGCGCGATCCGCGCCGGAAAGGGCGAGCTGGGGATCATTCCCGGCAGCATGGGCGCGTGCTCGTACATCGTCCGCGGCAAGGGCAGCGCCGAGTCCTTCCAGTCCTGCGCCCACGGCGCGGGCCGCCGCATGAGCCGCAGCCGGGCGCGGCGCGAGTTCGATATCGATGACCTGCGCGCCCAGACCCGGGGGGTGGAGTGCCGGATACACAAAAGCGTGCTGGACGAATCCCCCGGCGCCTACAAAGACATCGACGCGGTCATGGCCAACCAGGAAGACCTGGTGGACGTGGTTCATCGCCTCAAGCAGGTGGTGTGCGTGAAAGGCTGATCCGGATTGGCGCGCTCCATCGTCTTCGTCCCGGGCAAGAGCCCCAAGCCGCCGCCGGCGCTCCACCGCGAATACCTGTGGCGGGCGCTGCGCCGCGGCGTCCTGCGCCACGATCCGGCGCTGACGGATGCGCTCGACGCTTGCAGCTTTCGTCTCGCGGCCTGGAATTTCCTCTACTACGGGCAGTACGAGCCGATCGATGCCGACATTCCGTGGATCGAGCGCCTGCTGGACGACGGAGAGGCCACGGCCGCCGACATCAGGGAGGCGCGGCATTGGTCCAAGTGGCTGACGCGGCTGCTGTATTCCATCGGCGACCATGCCCACTGGCTGATCGGCGCGATTCCGGACCCGCGTATCAAGGCCATGATCCAGGATACACTGCGATACTTCGAGAATACCGGGGGGGTCGCGGACCGGATCCGGGGCCAGGTCAAGGCCGAGATAGAACAAGCGCGAGGAGAGAACGATTCCGTATGTATCGTGAGCCACAGCATGGGCGCGGTTATCGCGTATGAATCCCTCTGGTCTCTCACCCACGACGACCATCGCCCGGTGGACGTCGATCTGTTGCTGACCCTGGGCTCGCCGCTGGGGATGAAATATGTGCAGAAGCAGCTGCTGGGCCTGCGGGATGGCAGCGGGCGCTATCCGTCGGGGATCGGCGAATGGGTGAACATCTCGGCCGTCGGCGACCTGGTGTCCGTGGACGAGCGGGTCGAGAACGATTTCGCGCCCATGGCGGCGCAGAAAGGCGTAGGCAGAATCCGTGATATCCACCACGACGTCTACACGGCATTCCGCAACGCCCAGGGTCTGAATCCCCATCGCTCCTACGGCTACCTGGTGCACCCGGAGGTGGGCGCCGTCATGGCGGACTGGTTGCGAGGCGGCGAGTGATGGGCATCGGTGAGCTGACGCTGGTGGCGCATCGCGGCTACCCCCTGGCTTTCCCGGAAAACACGCTGCTGGGTTTCCAGCAGGCCGTCCTGCACGGCGCTGCGTACGTCGAGACCGACATTCAGTGCACCCGCGACGGCGTGCCGGTGCTGTACCACGATGCGGGCAGCCGCAGACTGTCGGGTGTGGCGGGCTCCATCCTCGACCGGACGCTGGAAGAGCTCGGCGCCGTGGACGTGTCCCATCCCGCCCGCTTCGGGGACCGCTTCGCGGGGATGCCGATCGCGACCCTCGAGGCGTTCACGGGTTGGCTGGCGCAGCATCCGTCCGTGACGGCTTTCGTCGAGATCAAGCGGCAGTCCCTGAGGCGCCATGGCGTCGAGCGGGTCATGGCTTGGGTGATGGGTGCGCTGCGGGGCGTGGAGGATCGCTGCGTGATCATTTCCTTTGATGACCGCTGCCTGGCGCACACCGCCGAGCACTACGACATCCGCACGGGCTGGGTGCTGCCGGCGTGGAACCGGCGCACCGAGGCCCGGGCGCGCGAGCTGTCACCGGCGTACTTGTTCGCCGAGGACGTTCAGCTTCCCGGTGCCACCGCGGATATCTGGACCGGACCCTGGCAGTGGGCGGTCTACGTGATCAACGACCTGGACACGGCGATGTCCTATGTGGAGCGCGGCATCTACCTGGTGGAGACCGACGCCATCGGCGACCTGCTGGATCAGTACCGCGCCGGCATTGTGTCGTCGGAGGAGTGATTGTTTTTCCCCTCACCCTGTCCCCCTGCGGGGGCGAGGGGACCCTTCGTTCGGAGGCCGTACCGTATCGATCGCCCCGGTCCTGCTCCCTCTCCCCCTCCGGGGGAGAGGGTTGGGGTGAGGGGAAAAATAATAGACGTGTTCGAAAAGTGTTGTTGATTATTCGATCCGGCCCCCGGCTTTCACACCCAGCGGGTATTCGCGTTATAGTTCCGGGACGCTTCAACACCGGATAGCCCCATGCTCGTCGAACAGATCTGGACTGCCAACGCGCTGCGCAACTTCAATTACCTGATCGCCTGCCCCGAGACGGGGGAAGCGCTGGCCGTCGACCCCCTGGACCACAAGCGTTGCCTGGACACGGCCCGGGACAAGGGCTGGGAGATCACCCAGGTGCTGAACACCCATGAGCATCCGGACCATACCGGGGGTAATGGGCCGGTCATCGAGGCCACGGGGGCGAAGCTGCTGGCGCATCACAACGCCGGGAAGAAGATCCGGGGCATGGATGTCGGCCTGAAGGCCGGGGACGTCGTCAAGGTCGGCAGGACCGTGGAGCTGGAGGCGCTGGACACCCCGGGCCATACCATGTGCCATGTCTGCCTGCTTTCCCATACCGATACGCCGGGATTGTTCTGCGGGGACACCCTGTTCAATGCCGGCGCCGGGAACTGCCATAACGGCGGCCACCCCGAGGAGCTCTACGACACATTCGTGAAGCAGCTCGACAGGCTGCCGGAGGAAACCCGGATCTACCCGGGCCATGACTACATCAGCAATAATCTGAAGTTCACCCTGGACCGTGAGCCCGACAACGAACGAGCCGGGAAACTGCTGCCGGAAGTGGAGAACCAGGATCCGGCCCATGCGATGGTGACCACGCTGGCGCAGGAAAAGGAGATCAACACCTTCTTCAGGCTGCGCTCGTCGTCGGTGATCTCCGGGCTCAGGGAGGTGTTCCCGGACCTGCCCGAGGACCCCGACCCCCGCGCGGTGTTCATCAAGCTGCGCGAGCTGCGCAACAGTTGGTAGCGACGAAAGACAACCGGTGAATCTCTGACCCACATGGGTTTCGTTTTGTCATATCAAGGTTAGAGATTCCTGGGGCAAACAGATGGCGATTACGAAGACACGCGGACCGGCCGCAAGGGGAGGGTGGAATGAGTGAATTGAAAGAGAAGCCGGCGCTCAGTGCCAAGGCAAAACGATTTCAGGCGGTCCTCGACCAGTATGCCCCGGAATCACGGGTGGTGGAGTTCGACAAGCCGTCACGCACCGCCCAGCAGGCTGCCGACGCCATCGGCTGCGAGCTGGATCAGATCGTCAAGTCCCTGGTGTTCCGTACCGGCGACAACCGGCCGGTGCTGGTGCTCACCGCCGGCGGCAACCGGGTCGACGAGAAAGTGATCGGCGAGCAGATGGGGGGCGATGTGGGCATGGCCGACGCGGCCTTCGTCCGGACCCATACCGGATACGCCATCGGCGGGGTCCCGCCGTTCGGGCATCCGGAGTCCGTGGAAACCCTGATCGACGAGGACCTGCTCGGGTTCGACGAGATTTGGGCGGCGGGTGGAACACCCAATACCGTGTTTCCCATTAAACCCGACCGCCTGCTGACGATCACCGGGGGACGCAGAACCCGGGTGGGTTGAACTGCGGGATCGAGGCTCGGGTCAGGATCCGGCGTGGCGGGCGATCACCGCCAGGCTTTCCTCGGCCCGGGACATGTCGTGGCCTTCGTCCCGGCGCGCCGTGATCAGGGCCCGGGCTTCGTCCCGGATCGCGTTGACGCGTTCGGCATCGAACAAACCCAGGGCCGCATCCAGGGCGTCAGCCGGCTCGCTCAACAGCGTCGGGACGAGGTCACCGTCGGCGACGGGTGACTGCTCGCGGCAGATGTCCCCGGTTACCGGAAATTCCAGGCGCGTAAAGTGGGCCAGCCGCCTGACCTGCTCTTCCTGCAAGGCTACCAGGGAGCGGGTGTCGCTCAATGTCTGCATGTTCAGGCGGGTCAGCTCCGTGATCAGCTTTATCAGTGCGGCCTTCACGCGGCGCTGATCCCCCGGCAGCCCCAGGCACTGCTCGTAATACGAGTCCGCCCGCTGCTTGAGCTGGACCACTTCGCCGGTATCGCTGTCCGGGGACAGCGCGCCCACGCGTGCCACCAGGGTCTTCACCGCTTCCAGAAACGCACTCAACTCATCGTCGTCGCGTCGCTGCTCGGCATCGAGCTCCTCCGGCGTGGTGTCGCGCTCCGCCGGATCGAAGAGAGGGTTGCTCAGCTTGCGCCGCAGATGGCGTTCACGACAGCCCGGGTGTTTTCTGAAACTTTGCTGGAGGTTCGGCACGGAAGATGGGGAAGTCGGGGATGATGCGTTACAGCTTAGCGACAAATATACCGTTTTTCACGTGAAAACGACCGGTCGCGCCCAAGAACGACCCAGCCATGCGGGAATTATGGCGTTTCGCCGGGAATAAACCATCCCGCCGCCATTCGGGGGTACTATGGTTCTTGCGTATAGACGAACCCCCGCCAATCGCGGGAGGAGGTCGAAGCCATGCGCAGCATACAGATACTGGGATGGGCTTGCCTGACGGTCTTGAGCGGCGCGGCCGCCGCGCAGAATACGGCGGAACAGGAGCCCCTCCGGATGGCCGCGCGTTCGGCGCCGGCTCCCGACGTTTCGACCGTCTGGGTGCCTCGGCGGGCCGACCCCGTTCCCGGGATCGACCGGTTGCGGTATCTGAGCGGGTTCCGTTGCGCAGACCGGCCCGGCTGCGCGAAACCCCTCATGGCCGCGCGGAGCCCGGCCGCCCCGGCGGAATACGAGTACATCGATTCCCTGGATCTCGGCACATACGGTCCGGTCCGGTTCAAGTTCACGGGCGACCGCGTCAAGCTTCAGGTGAAGTTCTGAGGCGGCTGATCCGGTAGACGAATACCGGCGTCCCCGGTCACCTGACGCCGCCCGGCCGGCGATCCCTCACTGCGCTTCGCCGGCATCCGGAAACGGTTTTACTCGTACCTTCACCTCGTGCTCCTCGAAACGGTCGCCGTGGCTGTCGCGGCCATGGTGATAGTCCTTTTGCCAGCCGGCCCGGCGCGCCTCCCCGTCCCCGGCCTTCAGGTCTTCGTTGAATTGCCGGCGCTGCCTGCTCCATTTCTCGTAGCGGGCGCGGACGTCCGGCGCATCGTTAATGTGAACGGTGCCGGTGTCGAAGCGGTCCAGGTAGGCGCGCGGATAGGGCAGGATCCGGCAGAACGGCTCGCCCCTGGTGAACTCGATCCTGTGATTGGCGCGGGTGAGCTTCCAGTTCATGGTGAAAGTGGCGCTGGACCAGTCCGTTTCCACGATGCCTTCCAGCGGGCTGATGCCGTCCTTTGGATGGTTGGGCGGGCCCTTGACCCACAGGTTGTGGCCGGGGGCGGTGCGGAACAGCACGCTCACTTCGAAAGTCAGTACGCCGTGGCCGAAATGGGACATGGCGCCGGGGGCGGGCGCGTCGCTCTTGATGTACAGATCGTGCATCGAGTCGCCGCCGTTCCAGATCGCTGCAAAGGACACCGGGCACAGCAGGTCCCAGCCGCTCTGGTTGGCGATGGTCAGGGGCAGGCAACGGTAGGCGAAACGGTCCCGGGTGCGATCCATCCACTCGCGCCGGCGCTCACCGGGCCGGATGGCGGGGGCCCGGTCGTTGACGAGGTAGGCCGTCAGCGCCAGGGGCGGAAGCGTTTCGTCGTCGGGTTGCGTCATGGAACGGGAGTCATAAAACTATCGGCGCATCCAGCGATGGAATCGATCCAGCCATTTCAGCACACCCTGGGGCGCGTGGGCGCGTTTCCATTCGCCGGCGGCGAACTTGTTGGCCTCGGTGAGCGTCGGGTAGATGTGGATGGTGCCGAGAATCTTGTTCATGCCGAGCTTGTGGCGCATGGCGGTCACGTACTCCGCGATGAGGTCGCCGGCATGCTCGCCGACGATGGTGGCGCCGAGTATCCGGTCTTTGCCCGGCACCGTGAGGACTTTCACGAAACCGTGGGCCTCCTGGTCGGCGATCGCCCGGTCCAGATCGCCGATGTCGTAGCGGGTCACCTCGAAGTGCACGCCCTGCTCCCGGGCCTCGGTTTCGCTCAAGCCGACGCGCGCCACTTCCGGCTCGGTGAACGTTGCCCAGGGGATCACCGAGTAGTCGACGCGGAACTTCCGGAACGCCCCGAATAACGCGTTCACCGTCGCGAACCACGCCTGGTGGGCGCCGGTATGGGTGAACTGGTAGGGCCCCGCCACGTCGCCGACGGCGTAGATGTTGGGGAACCGTGTCTGCAGGAACTCGTTCACCCGGATGGTCCCCGATGGTGTCGTTTCGATGCCCAGCTCCTCCAGCCCGTAGCCGGTTACGTTCGCTTTCCGGCCCAGGGCCACCAGGATCTCGTCGAACCCGATGCGCACCTCGGCCCCTTCGTGCTCGCACACCAGGACGTGGCCGGCGTCCCCGGGCTCGACTCTCACCGCCTTGTGACTCAGACGCACGTCGACCCCTTCGGCTGTGAAGCGGTCCAGCACCAGTTGCGCCACTTCAGGGTCCTCGCGGCCCATGATCTGCGGCATCATCTCCACCTGGGTGACGCGGCTGCCGAGACGCGCGAAGCACTGGGTCAGCTCGCAGCCGATGGGCCCGCCGCCCAGCACCACCAGGCGCTCCGGCAGTCGCCGCATGTTCCAGAGGGTGTCGGAGGTCCAGTAGTCAACGTCTTCCAGGCCCGGGATCGGCGGCACCAGGGGCCGGGCCCCCGCGGCGATGATGATGCTGCGGGTGGTGAGGGTCCGGCCGTTCACTTCGACCTCGAAGGGCGAGCGGATCGTCGCTTCCCCCTGGATGCAGTCCACCCCGAGCTTCGTATAGCGCTCCACGGAGTCGTTGGGCTCGATGGTCCTGATGACCTGGTGGACGCGGTCCATGACGTCGGCGAAATCGAACTCGACGCTCGCCGACTTCATGCCGAACTCCGCCGCGCGATGCACGTGGCTGACAAATTTGGCGGAACGGATCAGGGTCTTGGACGGCACGCAGCCGGTGTTCAGGCAGTCGCCGCCCATCCTGTGCTTCTCCACCAGGCTGACATCGGCCTTGACCGCCGCCGCGATGTAGGCGCTGACGAGGCCGGACGACCCGGCGCCGATCACCACCAGATTGCGGTCGAACTTTTCTGGCCGCGTGTATTCCCGGTACACCTTTTTCCTGTTGATCACATCGATGATCCTGCGGGCCGCCAGCGGGAAAACACCCAGCAGCGACAGGGAGATAAGCAGCGACGGCGACAGCACGCCGTCCAGGGAGCGGATCTGCGCGATCTGCGCCCCGGCGTTCACGTAGACCAGGGTGCCGGCCAGCATACCGACCTGGCTCACGAGGTAGAACACCCAGGTTTTGATGGGGGTCAACGCCATGACCAGGTTGATCACCCAGAACGGGAACAGCGGCACCATGCGCAGGGTGAACAGGTAGAACGCGCCGTCCCGTCGCACGCCTTCGTTCACCGCCCGCAGGCTGCGCCCGAATCTGTTCTGCACCCAGTCATACAGCAGGAATCGCGCCACCAGGAACGCCAGGGTCGCGCCGATGGTGGAAGCGAAGGATATGATCAGTGTACCGGTCCACAAACCGAATATCGCGCCGCCCGCCAGGGTGATCCATACCGCGCCCGGCAGGGACAGGGCGGCCATGACGACATAGGCGATGAAATAGATCGCGATGGTTCGGGCCGGGTTGTCCCGGTAGTAGGCGTCGATCTCGTCCTGGCGGGCCTTGAGCGTTTCCATGTTGAGATACTGCCCGACATCGAGAAAGAAGAACGCCGCCACCAGGACGACGATCACGCTCACGACCAGAAGTCTCGTTCTATTCATTAATTTGATGATGCAACATTGACGTGACCCACCCCGTTTGGATGCAAGCCGGGTGCGCCGGGTTACAACGGCTCGTTTCAGTGCCGCGCTGTCACTGTTCCACGGGTGCCTTCGGCGCTACACGGGATCCGTGGGCCCCGCGCGGTCGCTTCGATCATGACACAAGGGTGTCGCGGTATCCTCCCGTCGAGGCGTTTAGGCATGTCCGACCGGGCTCGCGGGGCGTGAAAGCGGGTCTACGCGTCCAGCGCCTTGGAAACGATCTCGCCGACATCGCGAGACAACCCCCCGGAGCGCCGGATGCGCTCGAGCTGGGCCCGCATCAGATCCCGGCGCGTTGCCTCGTAGTGGCGCCAGAAGCTGAACGGTGATGCCAGTCGCGCCGCCACCTGCGGGTTCAGCCGATCGAGCTCGAGCACGTAGTCGCCGACAAGCTCATAGCCCTTGCCGTCGGGACGATGAAAATGGAGAGGGTTGCCCTGCGCAAAGGCGCCGATCAGGGCGCGCACCTTGTTCGGATTCCTGACGTCGAATGCGGGATGTTCCGCCAGGGCGAGGACGCGCTCCAGGGTGTCCGACGCCGGGGAGGTGGCCTGGACGGACAGCCACTTGTTGATGATCAGCGGCTCGGACTGCCATTCCTCGTGGAAGCTCTCCAGGGCCCGGTCCCGCTCGACGCTGTCTGTGCCCGCCAGCGACTGGAGCGCCGCCAGACGGTCGGTCATGTTGTCGGCCGCCTCGAACTGCGCGGCCGCCAAGGCGCGGTTCCCGGCCGTATCCAGCGCCACCAGGTAGGACAGGCAGCAGTTCCGGAGCGCGCGCGCGCCGATCTGCCTGCTCTCCGGACGGTATTCGCCGCCGGTTTCGATGGCGTGGTAGCGCGCCAGGATATCGGCTTCCAGCCGCGACGCCAGGGTTTTCTTCAGGGTGTGCCGGGCCCGTGAAATCGCTTCCGGGTCAATGACTTCGAAGCTTTCAGCAAGGTAGCCTTCGCCGGGCAGGCGCAGCATTTCCGCCTGGAACTGCCGGTCGCCCTCGCCGTCGATCAGCACGCGCCGGAACGCCGACACGAAATGCTCGGGAACATCGGGGGCGCGTCCCGACTGGATATCCGTCACCAGGGTGGTCAATATCGTGGTGGCCATCTGCTGGCCGGCGTCCCAGCGCACGAACGGGTCCGTGTCGTGGGTCATCAGGAAATACCAGTCGTCGGCGGGCCGGTCGATCTCCAGCCTGACCGGCGCCGAAAAGCCGCGCAGCAGCGACGGTACCGGTTTCTCGTCTACTTCAAAATCATACGTTTGCGAGGCTTCCTGGAGCGCCAGCACGCCCGACTCGGCGCCTTCCGGCCACACCGGCATCGCCCGGCCGGTAGAATCCAGCAGCGCTGCGTCAACGGGAATATGAAACGGTTTCTTGTCCGTCTGCCCCGGCGTGTCCGGCGTGTGCTGGGAAAGCGTCAGTGTGTAGCGCCCGGTTTCCGCATCGTAATCCTCGGCAACCGTGATCGCCGGCGTCCCGGCCTGGTCGTACCAGAGCCGGAACCGGGACAGGTCGGCGTCGTTGGCGTCTTCCAGGGCCTTGACGAACTCCTCGGTGGTCACTGCCTGGCCGTCGTGGCGGTCGAAATACAGGTCGGTGCCGCGCCGGAAGCCCTCCGGCCCCAGCAGGTGGTGGAGCATGCGCACGACTTCTGCGCCCTTGTTGTACACGGTGACCGTGTAAAAGTTGTTGATCTCCTGGTACGAGCCGGGCCGCACCGGGTGGGCCATGGGTCCGCTGTCCTCCCGGAACTGCAGGGTGCGCAGCACATTGACGTCCTGGATCCGCTTCACCCCCGCGGAGCCCATGTCGGCGCTGAACTGCTGGTCGCGAAAGACCGTAAAGCCTTCCTTGAGACTGAGCTGAAACCAGTCCCGGCAGGTCACCCGGTTGCCTGACCAGTTGTGAAGGTACTCGTGCCCGACGATGCCTTCGATATTCTCGTAATCCGCGTCCGTTGCCGTGTCCGGGCGCGCCAGTACGTACTGGGAGTTGAAGATGTTGAGCCCCTTGTTCTCCATCGCCCCCATGTTGAAATCGTCTACGGCGACAATGTGAAATCGCTCCAGGTCGTACTCGCGGCCGTACTGCTCTTCGTCCCAGCGCATTGCGTTCTTCAGGGCGCGCATGGCGTGGCCGCACTTGTCGATGTTGTGGTGCTGGGTATAGACGTACAGGTCCACCGGCTTCCCGCCCATGGTGGTGAAACGGTCCTCGATGCAGGCGAGGTCGCCGGCCACCAGGGCGAACAGGTAGGAAGGCTTGGGATGGGGATCGTGCCAGACGACGCGCCGCATGCCGCCCTCGATACTCGCGCTTTCCACGAGGTTGCCGTTGGACAGCATGACGGGAAACCGGTCCGCTTCGGCGACCATGGTGGTGGTGTAGGTGGCGAGCACGTCCGGCCGGTCCGGGAAATAGGTGATGCGCCGGAACCCTTCGGCCTCGCACTGGGTGCAGAAATTACCGCTGGATATGTACAGGCCCGACAGCTCGGTATTGCGGTCCGGATGAATGACCGTTTCGATCTCGAGCTCGAAGGCGTCGCCGGGGGCCGGAATGGTCAGGGAGTCATCTGTGAGGCGGTAGTCGTCGGCGGCCAGCTCCCGGCCGTCCAGCAACACGCGGGACAGCTCGAGATCCTCGCCGTCCAGGCGCAGGGGCCGGTCGTGGGCGCCGGCCCGGCGGCACTTGAGCCGGGCGTGTACCCGGGTGGCGCCGGGATCGAGCCTGAACAGCAGGTCCACCTCGTCGACGACATAATCCGGGGGACGGTAGTCCTCCAGGCGCACGGTGACGGGTTGTTTTTCGGCGGCGGTATCCATCGTGTCTCAGCGTTCCAGGCAGTTCCCCGGCGCAGGTGGCCGGGGCAATAATCGATTGCTGCGGTGCATCATACGATATATAGCAGCAGAATCACGAATGCGGCTACCAACGCCAGGGGGATGAGCGCGGCGATCCAGTCCTTGCTCTCGGCTTCCTGGCTCCGTTTGAAGGCCTGTTTCAGCCCGGGGCGGAACCAGAACAGGAGTAGAATCACCAGGGCGCCCAGGATCAGCAACTCCCAGGTCGCGAAAGGGGTGCTCACGGGGCCTCCTGCATCGAATTGGACGTCATGGTGAATTAAAGTATCAGGAACGTGGATTCAAAACCACCGAGGGCGACACTATCAATCAGACACGAAGAATCGCCGAGCTGGAACAGGAACACCGCGATCTCGACGCGGCCATCGGGCGGCTGGAGGAGTCGCTGTATGTGGATCAGCTCCAGTTGCGGCGGCTGAAAAAGAAGCGGCTGCAGCTCAAGGACGACATCGCGCGCCTGCGAAGCTCACTGCTGCCCGACGAGCCCGCCTGACGGCTGCACCGGGGTGACGTTCGCCGGCCGCCCGAAACAGCGGCCGGCGAGGGGTCACGACGGATCAGTACCGGTAGTAGTCCGGCTTGTACGGCCCTTCCAGCGGCACGTCGATGTACTCGGCCTGCTCCGGGGTCAGCTCGGTGAGGTTGGCATTGATCTTCTTGAGATGAAGCCGCGCCACCTGCTCGTCCAGGTGCTTGGGCAGCGTGTACACGTCCTTGCCGTATTGATCACCCTTCTTCCACAGCTCGATCTGCGCCAGTACCTGGTTGGTGAACGAGTTGGACATCACGAAGCTCGGGTGGCCCGTGGCACAGCCGAGGTTCACCAGGCGGCCGCGGGCCAGCATGATGATTCGCCGGCCGTCGGGGAAGATGATGTGGTCCACCTGGGGCTTGATCTCTTCCCACTCGTAGTTCTCCTCCATGGCCGCCACGTCGATCTCGTTGTCGAAGTGGCCGATGTTGCAGACGATGGCCTGGTTCTTCATCTGCTCCATGTGCTCGCGAGTGATCACGTGATAGTTGCCGGTGGCGGTCACGAAAATGTCGCCGGCGCCGGCCGCTTCCTCCATGGTGACCACGCGATAGCCTTCCATCGCCGCCTGCAAGGCGCAGATCGGGTCGATCTCCGTGACCCATACGCTGGCGCCCAGGCCCTTGAGGGACTGCGCGCAGCCCTTGCCGACGTCGCCGTAGCCCAGCACCACCGCGACTTTGCCCGCGATCATGACGTCGGTGGCGCGCTTGATGCCGTCCACCAGTGACTCGCGACAGCCGTACAGGTTGTCGAATTTGGACTTGGTGACGGAGTCGTTGACGTTGATGGCCGCAAACGGCAGCTCGCCTTTGGCGGCAAGCTGATACAGCCGCTTGACGCCGGTGGTGGTCTCCTCGGTGACCCCCTGGATGCTGTCCTGGATGCGGCTGTACCAGCCGGGGCTGCTCTCCAGGCGCTTCCTGATGGCGGCGAACAGGGCGCGTTCCTCCTCGCTGCCCGGGTTGTCGAGCAGGCTCGGATCCTTCTCGGCGCGGGCGCCGAGAGTGACCAGCAGCGTGGCGTCGCCGCCGTCGTCCAGGATCATGTTCGGCGCGCCGTCCGGCCAGTCCATGATCCGATGGGTGTATTCCCAGTACTCCTCGAGGGACTCGCCCTTGTAGGCGAACACCGGGATGCCCCTCGCCGCGATGGCGGCGGCGGCGTGATCCTGCGTGGAATAGATATTGCAGGACGCCCAGCGCACTTCGGCACCCAGGGCCACCAGGGTCTCGATCAGGACCGCGGTCTGGATGGTCATGTGCAGGGAGCCGGCGATCCGGGCGCCCTTGAGTGGCTGGCTGGCGGCGTATTCCTCCCGGGTCGCCACCAGGCCCGGCATTTCGGTTTCGGCGATGGCGATCTCCCTGCGGCCGTAGTCCGCGAGCGAGATATCCGCTACTGCATAATCAGAAAAGACGGTCTGTGTTGCCGTGCTCATCTTTCACCTCCGGTTTGTCAATGAAAGTGAGCGCCGTTTTCGGGTTTCCCCGAAACCACTTCGAGCCTGGCCCGGCCGGGGATTCCGGTGGCCGGGTTGCAGCGCTCCTCGAAGCGGCGGGACTTGCTGAGTCGGGCGATTATAGAAGCTTGCGGCGTCCCTTTAAACCCGTCGCTGCCCGGAGTCGTAGCGATACCGTCTGTCCCGCCGGTGGCGCGGGTTTGCGGTTTCCGGGGAACACGACGGGCCGGGCAATGTCCAATATCCCTGTTTTCCCGCGCCATCGGCCTGGAACAAGCATAAATTTCAACAATGGGAGATGATCTATGAGACTGAAGACCCTTCTTACAGCGGCGCTCGTGCTCGGCGTTTTGCAGGCGCCGGTACAGGCGGCGGAATACGAGCTCGATACCAGGCATTCATTCATCCAGTTTCGTATCCAGCATCTGGGGTTCAGTTGGATGTATGGCCGTTTCAACGACGTCAGCGGCTCGTACAGTTATGACCCCGACAAACCGGAAGCCACACAGGTCGAAGTGGATATCGACCCCGCAAGCATCGATACCAACGATGCCGAGCGTGACAAGCACTTGCGCAGTGAAGATTTCCTGAACGTTGACCAGTATCCGTCCGCCGGCTTCAAGAGCACGGGCTACAGCGGCACCGCCGAGCAAGGCACGCTGGAGGGGAAGTTGACGCTGCACGGCGTGACCAAGCCCATTAGCATCGACGTCAAGAAGGTCGGTGAGGGCGAGGACCCCTGGGACGGCTATCGCACCGGGTTCATTGGCACGACGACGATCGACCGGCGGGATTTTGGCATTGACTACGATGTCGGCCCGGCGTCCTGGGACATCGAGTTCGAGCTGACCCTGGAGGGAGTCCGCCAGTAAGTGCCGGCCTGAAGGCAGGAGGCTGTCCGTGCTGATTCGAAACACCGGCGACCGGTATGGTCTGGTGTCGAAGGCGTTGCACTGGACGCTGGCCGTGCTGATGCTGGGCTTGGTCTGGCTGGGCTGGGTGCTGGTGGGCATGGGCTACTACGACCGTTGGTACTACACGGTTGAAACGGCCCATGCCAGCTTCGGCATGCTGGTGCTGGCACTGGCGGCCTTCAAACTGGTGTGGATGCTGTACTCCCCGGCACCGGGCCCCCAGCCGGAACTCAGAGCCTGGGAGCGCGGTACGTCGAAGCTGGTGCACTGGCTGCTGTTACTGTCGATGTTCCTGATTCCGGTCACCGGCTACCTAACATCGACGTCGAGCGGTGGAACCGTGGCGATGTTCGACTGGTTCGAGATCCCCGCCGTGGTGCCGGTATCCGATGCCCTGCGCGACTGGGTCATCGATGTCCACTACTACGCGGCCTACGCCGTGCTGGTGCTGGTGATTCTCCACGCGGGCGCGGCCCTAAAGCACCAGTTCATCGACCGCCACGGCACCCTGAAGCGCATGCTATGACCGGGCGGGTCTGAGAACGCCCGGGTTTTGCGTTGGCGCCGGAGGGGCATCGCCCAGGGCTGTCGAAAACAGGAATTCTTGAGCCAGAGCGTACAGGGATGTATTCCGTCCTTAGGTCCGTAGACGGCACTTCCCTGCACCACTCCTCACAGCGACCCTGGGCGATGCCCCTCCGGCGCCGCTTCGGCGCGCTGTTTTTGCCAGTACTGTTTAATGGAGCCCGGGCATCACGCCCGATGCCGCGGTTATACTCCCACCGGTGACATTATCGCCAACGACAGAGTATGTGACCATGCGAGGAATGATCGTTTTGGAGAGGTATCCATGAGCCGGCCCGCCCGCGACCTGCCATCGTGGCGCTCGATCCTGTTCGTGCCCGCCAACGTGGAAAAGTTCGTCGACAAGGCCCACACTCGCGGCGCCGACGCCGTCATCCTGGACCTGGAAGACAGCGTAACCATGGCGGAAAAGGCCACCGCGCGGACGGCGGTGGCCGGGGCGGCGGCAAAGGTCGCTGCCCACGGGGTGCACGTGCTGGTGCGGATCAATCGTCCCTGGCGCCTCGCCGTGCGCGACCTGGAAGCGGCCGTCGGCGAGCACGTGCATACCGTGGTCGTGCCCAAGGTCATGAACGCGGACCATGTCCGGTTCATCGAGGAGGTCATCGGCGAGCTGGAAACCGAAGCCGGACTGCCCGGCGGTCACACCGGGATATTGGCCTTCGTGGAGGGGCCGGAGGCCCTGGCGAATGCCGCCGCTATCGCCGCCGCCTCGGAACGGCTGGTGGGCCTGTTCCTGGGCGCCGACGATTTCTCACTGGAAACCGGGATGCAGCCGGGCGCCGAGGGGCTGCTGGGTCCAAGCCAGCAGGTGGTGTTCGCCGCGCGCCGTGCGGGGATCCTGCCGCTGGGCTTCGTGGGCTCGATCTCCGACTACACCGACCTGGACGGGTTTCGCGCCACCGTTCGTCAGGCCCGCGCCCTGGGGTTTGCCGGCGCGCTGGCGATTCACCCGGACCAGGTGGCGATCATGAACGAGGAGTTCATGCCCTCCGCCGAAGAGGTCGAGCATGCGCGGGGGGTCCTGCGGGCTTACGAAGACGCCCAGGCCCGGGGGCGGGGCGCCGCCGAGTACCAGGGCAAAATGATCGACGCACCCATCGTGGCCCGTGCCCGCGAAACCCTGCGCCGCTACGAAGAATCAATGGGGTCAGACTCGATTGATCGCTGACCTATCTGGAGCCCCATTGAGCCCCGGGATTCAATGCTGTCTCAAGCGGGGGGCCGGGAGGATCTGTCAGGGCCCCCCGCTCCCGGATACTGGAGTCGGTCCGCTCTGCTATAGGCGCCTCGGGCGCGAATCAATCGAGTCTGACCCCATTGATCCGGGTCAGATGACCAGGCCGTCCTGGAAGGTCACCATCTCTCCCGGGATGACGTGGTTCCAGGTTTCGTTGTTGGTCAGGGGCTCGGTGGCGATGACGGTGACGATGTCGTTCGGCGTGGTGACCTCCCCGAAGTCGACGGTCATGTCGGCGTCCTTGAGCCGCGCCACGCCGAACGGCGCGCGGCGGGTGATCCAGCACAGCTTGGTGGTGCAAAAGCAGTACAGGGCACGGGAGTCGGACATCAGCATGTTGAACACGCCACGCTCCCGGATCATGCGGCAGCGCTCGGCGATGAACTGCGACAGGGTTTCCTCCGGCGGCGCGTGCGGGAAATTCTCGCGGATCTCGCCGAGCAGCCAGCAGAATATATGCTCGCTGTCCGTGGTACCCACCGGCCGGTAGCAGCCCAAGGGCAGGTCCTGGAAGCGCTCCACCTGGCCGTTGTGGGCGAAGGCCCAGACGTGCCCCCACAACTCCCGCTGGAACGGATGGGTGTTGGACAGGCAGACCTCGCCGATGTTGCCCTCCCGGATATGGCTGACAACGATGTGGGACTTGATGGGGTAGTTGCGGACCAGCCGCGCGATTTCGGAGTCCACGCTCGGTGTCGGGTCGTGAAAGGTGCGGCAGCCCCGGCCCTCGTAGAAGGCGATCCCCCAGCCGTCGCGATGGGGGCCCGTGCCGCCGCCGCGCTGCATCAGCCCGCTGAAGCTGAAACAGATGTCGGTGGGCACGTTGGCGCTCATTCCCAGAAGCTCGCACATCGTCGTTCAAACCGGAACGGCCGGCGCTGAGGGTGACGGCATGATTGTAGGCCGGGCATGTAGGTCGGGCGCAAGGGCGTTTAACGCAGGGCTTCCGCCTTGTCGGTGTGCTCCCAGGTGAACTCCGGATCCATCCGCCCGAAGTGGCCGTAAGCGGCGGTCTTCCGGTATATCGGCCGCAGCAGGTCGAGATCCTCGATGATGGCCTTGGGGCGCAGATCGAAATTGCCCCGGATCATCTTCTCGATCTCGAGCTCGGACAACTTGCTGGTGCCGAAGGTGTTGACCATGAGCGACACGGGCTCCGCGACGCCGATGGCGTAGGCGACCTGGACCTCACAACGGTCGGCGAGGCCGGCGGCAACGATATTCTTGGCCACGTGGCGGCAGGCGTAGGCGGCGGACCGGTCGACCTTGGAGGGGTCCTTGCCGGAGAACGCGCCGCCGCCGTGGTGGGCCGCCCCGCCGTAGGTGTCAACGATAACTTTGCGACCCGTCAGGCCGCAGTCCCCGACGGGTCCGCCGATGACGAACCGGCCGGTAGGGTTGACCAGGAAGCGGGTGTCGCTGTTGATCATGTTCGCCGGGATGACAGGTCTGATGATCTCCTCGATCACCGCTTCGGCCAGCTCCTTGTGCTGGATGTGCTCAGCGTGCTGCGTGGACAGGACCACGGTGTCCACCATATTCGGCTCGCCGTTCTCGTAGCGGACCGTAACCTGGGACTTGGCGTCCGGGCGCAGCCATGTCAGACGGCCGTTCTTGCGGACTTCCGATTGCCGCCTGACCAGCCGGTGGGCGAAATCGATGGCGAACGGCATCAGGTTGTCGGTTTCATTGCAGGCATAACCGAACATCAGGCCCTGGTCGCCGGCGCCCTGCTCGCGGTCCAGGCCTTCGCCTTCGTTGACGCCCTGGGCTATATCCTGGGACTGCTTGTCCAGGGACACGATGACTGCGCAGGTGTCGGCATCGAAGCCCATCTCGTCCGCGGACGTGTAGCCGATGTCCCGCACCGTGTCTCGCACGATGTCGGTGTAGTCCGCGCGCGTGCCGGAGGTGATTTCCCCGGACAGCACCACCATGCCGGTATTGATCATGGTTTCGCAGGCAACACGGGAATGGGGGTCGCCGTCGATCAGCGCATCGAGGATGGCGTCCGAAATCTGGTCCGCGACCTTGTCGGGATGGCCTTCCGACACCGATTCAGAAGTAAACAGGAAATTGCGGGACATCGAATGTGGGCTCCAGTTGTCTTATGTCAAACCGGCGGAGTTTAGCAGTTGCCGGTGTAATCGGCACGTGCCAGACTACATTGCTTCGTTGATCCGGCTCACTATTCCAGACAGTTCGCGTGACCACTTCCAGTTCGACCCGACGCCGTTTCCTCCTTGGCGCCGTCGGCGCTCTTGCCGCCGGCGGCGCGGCCTATGTCTACTGGCGAGGGGTCCGGTATCCGCTGTTGCATTTCGCCGGGGCCGGCCCGGCGACCACGGCCGAAGCCGCCGGCGGCGTCGAAGTGTCGGCCCGGGGTGCGGCGGTCCTGGAAGCCGGCCCCGACGGAATGCGGTTTCGCGCCTTCACGCCGGAGCCGGCCTTCACCACCCGTGGCCGCGGTGAAGTCCGAATTGTCGTGGAGAACCTTCACCGCGACGCGGCGCTGGAAGCGACTCCAGCCCAAGCCGTTACCGAGGACCGCTTCGGGCTCAGCCGTTCGCTCACCTTGAGCGCGACAACGGAAACCCGGTTCTCCTGGCGGTTTCCCGAAGCCGACCGGTACCGCTTCGCCGTAATCGGCGACTCCGGGGGTGGTACGGAGCTCGAATGGGTGCTGAGACGCGGGGGAGAGCTGGGGGCCGCCTTCCTGTTGCACCTGGGTGATATCTACTACGAAGCGGGGGATTTCGAGCGGGCCGCCGTGAACCTCAACGCCGCGGCAATCCCCACCTATGGCGCTATCGGCAACCATGATTTCCACAAGGGATGGCGGGCGCTGTATCCGCGGTTCAACAGCGTGGTGGGCCCGAGCAATTCCAGGTTCACGCTCGGCGGCGTCGAGTTCGTGAACTTCGATACCGCCGCGGATTTCATCCCCGCGGCCCGCGGCCAGCGGGCGCGGATCCTCGAATCCCTGCGGCCCGTCGGGGCGGGCTCCGCCGTCCGGGACCGCGTCGCCTTTACCCACGCGCCGCTCCGGGATCCGGATCCGGCACGGGATCATGCCGTGAGCCGGGTCTCCGAGGCGCGATGGCTGAGGGAGAAACTTCTGGCAAGCGGCTCCCGGAACCTGCTCGTAGGGCATATCCACATCAAGGAAGAGTTCGACGACCAGGGGCTGCACACCTTTATCAGCGGCCAGGGGCTAGGGCATGCGGACCTGATCGGGGACAGGCCCTACCGATCCTTCGCGGAAATTCTGCTGGGAGACGTAGAGCCCGGCGAGCCGGTGCGCTACCAGTGGCAGCCGCTCGACATGCCGCTGGAAGCCCATTGCAATGCCCGAAATCTCGGGGTGTTCGACGTCTTGCAGCGGCCGGATGTCAAGGCCAGGCTGCTGGAGGAATGCGGCCGGTCCTGAGTCCGCTTGGTCGGCGGCGCCCCTGTCCTGAATAACGGTGATCCGGTGGGAGCTCTCGCGGCCGCCCGACATTGACCTCCACGATCATGCCGGCTAGCGCTGCTCGATATCGAGCTCCTTGAGTTTCCGGGTCAGGGTGTTGCGGCCCCAACCCAGGCGCCTGGCGGCCTCCTGTTTGTGGCCGTGAGTGTGGTGCAGGGCTGTGGTGAGCAGAGTGCGCTCGAATTCGTCCCCGAGCTTGCGAAGGATGTCGCAGTCCCCCAGGTTCAGGTGCCGCTCGACGGTGCGTTTCAGGTGCCGGGTCCAGTCGGCGCGTCCGGCATCGCCCTGTTCCTCCCGTCGCAGCTCCGCCGGCAGGTCCTCCCGGGTCACCTGCTGGGACGGCGCCATGACCGTGATCCAGCGGCACATGTTCTCGAGCTGGCGGACGTTGCCGGGCCAGTCGTGGGCAGCGACGACCGCTGCCGCCTCCGGTGTCAGCTGCCTGGTCTCGACCTGGAGCTCCCTGGCGCTCGCCGCCAGGAAATGCCCGGCCAGCAGGGGAATATCCTCGCGCCGGTCCCTGAGCGGCGGGAGGTCCAGGCGAATGACGTTGAGGCGGTGGAACAGGTCCTCCCGGAAGCGGCCTTCGGCCACACTCCGCTCCAGGTCCTGATGGGTAGCGGCAATGATGCGCACATCCACTTCGATTTCCCGGTGACCCCCGACCCGGTAGAAACGATGATCCGACAGCACGCGCAGCAGGCGGGTCTGGAGGTGGGGCGGCATGTCCCCGATCTCGTCCAGGAACAGGGTCCCCTGGTGGGCCTGCTCGAAACGCCCGATGCGGCGCTCGTGGGCGCCGGTGAACGCGCCCTTCTCATGGCCGAAAAGCTCCGATTCCAGCAGCTCCGCCGGCACCGCGGCGGTGTTGATGGTGACCAGGGGCTGGTCGGCGCGGGCGCTGTGGGTATGCAGCGCGCGGGCCACCAGCTCCTTGCCGGTGCCGGACTCGCCGCAGATCAGGACGTTCACCCGGGAATTGGCCAGCCTACCGATGGCCCGGTAGACTTCCTGCATGGCAGGCGCCTCGCCGATGAGCGCGGACGGCGCGTCAGCCTCGCCCGACGCCGGCTCGTGGGCCGCGCGCTCGGTGACCGCGCGCTCCACCAGGCGCACCGCCTCGGGCAGATCGAAGGGCTTGGGCAGGTATTCGAAGGCGCCGCCCCGGTACGAGTCCACGGCGCTTTCCAGGTCCGTATGGGCGGTCATCACGATCACGGGCAGGTCCGCGAACTCCCGGTGGATCTGCCCGAGCAGGTCCAGGCCGTGTACGCCGGGCATGCGGATATCGGTGATCACGGCGTCCGGCGGTTCCTGCCTCAGTAGAGTCATCACGCTGTCACCGGACTCGAAAGTCCGGGTGGTGTAGCCGGCCTTGGTCAGCGCCCTGTCGAGAACCCAGCGAATCGACTCGTCGTCGTCGATGATCCAGATCGTCTGTGTCATGCGTCTACGTCCTTCGACCACGGCAGGAGCAGGGAAAAACGGGTTTGCCCGGGCTGCGATTCAAGCTCGATGGCGCCGCCGTGCCGGTGAATCACGTCCTGGGCGATGGAAAGGCCCAGACCGCCGCCTTCCGGCCGAGTGGTGATCATGGGATAGAAGATCCGGTCCTGGAGGCCCTCATCGACCCCCGGGCCATTGTCCTCGATGTCCACGGTGAGTACGTGCTGGTGCCATTGCCTGCCGATATAGCGGGGGCTGACGATCCGTGTCCGAAGCCGGATCTCGCCATGGCCGTCGAGTGCCTCGACGGCGTTGCGTACGATGTTCAGAACGACCTGTATCAACTGCTCCCGGTCGCCGTGGATCAGCGGCAGGCTCGGATCGTAGTCCCGGGTGACGGTCAGGCCTTCCCGGATTTCCGCCTGCACCAGCTTGCGCACGTGTTCCAGGACTTCGTGAATATTGAGGGGCCGGGGGTCTATGGGACGATACGAGCCCATTATCCGGTCCACCAGATTGCGCAGGCGGTCCGCCTCGTGAATGATGATGCGCGTGTACTCGCGCTGCTCGCGGTCCTGCAGCTCGTCGTCCAGAAGCTGCGCCGCACCCCGCAGCCCGCCCAGGGGGTTTTTGATTTCATGTGCCAGGCCCCGGAGGATCTCACGGCCGGCCGCGTGCCGGTCGGCACGCTGCTCCTCCCGCGCCCGCGACAGGAACCGGTCCGCCCGGGTGAGCTCCAGGAGGAGCGAAACCGGCCCTCCGTCGCCGCGCAGCGGCGTGACAGTCAGGTCCACCCGGACAGTCCGAGGCGGCGTGGTCACCATCGGCAGCTCGTAGGCGCTCACCGTATGTTCCTTCTCCAGGGCCTGCCGGGCGCATTCCACGATGGCGTCGCCGTCCAGAAAGAGGTCGGCCAGAGTTCGGCCGCGGGCGTGCCGTGCGCTGATTTCGAACAACGCCTCGGCGGCGGGGTTCATTTCCCATACCCGCAGCTCGTCGTCACAGCCCAGCAAGGCGGTGTGGATGTGGTCGATGGTGTTGCGCTGTGAGTCGTCGGCGGGCATCGTTCTCGGTGGCATCAGGGGTGTCGACGAACCGCTCCGTTGAACGGGCCTCGTGCGGAGGCGGCATGCCCCGCCGGGGCCGTCGAAAACCGGGAGTTTCCCGCCGGCGCGTGCCGCGACAGGGCCACGGTGGCCCCGGCAGGCCATGCTGTCCCCGCGCCCCGGATTGATACAGGCGTTTTCATTGTCAAGCATAGTATCGCACCATTTTGGTGCAAAGTCGCGCATCGATCGCGCACCGCCACCCGGCGGTGCGCGTCCGGTGCTCGCGACTAAACGCTGTAGTACAGATCGAACTCCAGCGGATGGGTTGTCATGCGCATGGCGGTGACTTCCTCCATCTTGAGCCGGATGTAGGCGTCGATAGTGTCGTCGTTGAATACCCCGCCGGCCTTGAGGAACTCGCGGTCCTTGTCCAGGGCATCCAGGGCGACGTCCAGGCTGTGCGCCACGGTGGGTACCTTGGCCTCTTCCTCGGGCGGCAGGTCGTACAAGTCCTTGTCCAGGGATTCGCCGGGATGGATCTTGTTCATGATCCCGTCCAGGCCGGCCATGAGCATGGACACGAAAGTGAAGTACGGGTTGCCGGTGGAGTCCGGGAAGCGCACCTCGATCCGGCGGCCTTTCGGATTGGCCACGTAGGGAATCCGGCAGGAGGCCGAGCGGTTGCGCGCCGAGTAGGCCAGCAGCACCGGGGCCTCGAAGCCGGGCACCAGGCGCTTGTAGCTGTTGGTGGAGGCGTTGGAAAAAGCGTTGATGGCGCGGGCGTGCTTGAAGATGCCGCCGATATAGTACAGCGCGGTTTCGCTCAGTCCGCCGTACTCGTCCCCCGCGAACAGGTTCTTGCCGTCCTTCGCCAGGGACTGGTGCACGTGCATGCCGCTGCCGTTGTCGCCCACCACGGGCTTGGGCATGAAAGTGGCGGTCTTGCCGTGCTGGTGCGCCACGTTGTGGACGCAGTACTTGTAGATCTGAAGCTCGTCCGCCTTCCTGACCAGGGTGTTGAACAGGGTGCCGATCTCGTTCTGGCCGGCGGTGGCCACCTCGTGGTGGTGCACTTCGGTCATCACGCCCATTTCCTCGAGGGCCAGGCACATGGCCGAGCGCAGGTCCTGGAACGAGTCCACCGGCGGAACCGGGAAGTAGCCGCCTTTCACAGCGGGCCGGTGGCCGAGGTTCCGCTCGTCGTACAGGGTGCCGGTGTTCCAGCTCGCTTCCATGGAGTCGATTTCATAGAAGGCGCCCTTGATGTCGATTTCCCAGCGCACGTCGTCGAAAACGAAGAACTCCGGCTCCGGCCCGAAATAGGCCGTGTCGGCGATGCCGGTGGACTTCATGTAGGCTTCCGCGCGCTTGGCGATGGACCGCGGATCCCGCTCGTAGCCCTGCATGCTCGACGGCTCGATGACGTCGCAGCGCACCAGCAGCGTCTTCTCCAGCATGAAGGGATCCACTACGGCGGTCTCGCTGTCGGGCATCAGGATCATGTCGGACTCGTTGATGCCTTTCCAGCCGGAAATGGACGAGCCGTCGAACATCTTGCCGTCCTCGAAACTGGACTCGTCGATAACGTGCGCCGGCATCGAAACGTGCTGCTCTTTCCCCCGGGTGTCGGTGAATCGAAGGTCGACGAATTTGATGTCTTCGTCTTTGATCATTGTCAGAATATTCGCCCCGGACATATTGCTTATCCTCGCTTGTAAATTTGGTTGAGATGAATTCAGTCAAGTCGTTTCGCCGCGCTCCGATTGCCGGCGCCGCCCCGCTCCGGATCGATGATTGGCGAAACGCTGCGGTCGTCGATGGCTCGCGGTGGCGTCGGACGCGCGGGCGTCCGGCGCCGGAAATCGCATCGCGTCAGAGACGCACTATTTCGAAGCAGGAATCGTGCCAGGAAACGTATCGGGCGCTAATGCACCCTGGTGGGTCGGGCGCTGCTCCCGAAGCTGCACACGTTTAGTGCATATTGGACAGCAGCGCACCTCTATGGTGCGTTACGGGTCGCCGACCCGGATGCGCATGCGGATGTCTGTCCCGTTCTCCTCCGTGGATATGATCCGGTGGCCGTGTATCCGGCACCAGGCGGGGATATCGTGCAACGCGCCGGGATCGGTGGCGAGGACTTCGAACTCGTCGCCGGGGGCCAGGCGCTTGATGTGCTCCTGGGCGCGGATGACCGGCATGGGGCAGATCAGGTTCCGGGCGTCGAGCTCGCGAGCTAGACGTGCCATTGTGCCGGCATCTCGCTGAGCGGAAACGGCGTCACGGTGAGAACATCCTCGGCGCCGTCGACGCCGCGGACCCTGACCGACACCTCTTCGGCGTCGCGGCCCTGGCCGTAGCGGGCCGTGATCCGCGCCGCCGTCTCCAGATCCCTGCCATCGGGCTCGCCCTGGATGAGGGCCAGCGGACCGCTGTGGCTCTCGGCGATCAGGTGGGTGAATCGGTTGCGATAGCCGCTCAAGTAGTTGGTTTCCCCGGCGTCGCGGGCGACGATGAGCTTGTAGCGGTCGTTCGGCCGGATGTGCCGGCCGACTTTCAGGAGCATGATGTCGTCCAGGTCATAGTCCCGCGACTCCCGGTGTGACCACAGATCCTTGAGCTTGGCGCTGTAGTTGCGGTCGGTGAGGAAGCAGCAGCCGCCGGCGGGCTGGGCGTAGTCCTCGATCCCGAACCGCGCCGCCAGGGCCATCTGCTTGCGGCGGCTCCGGCCCTCGATGTCACCCAGCGCCTCGCGGTCCACCCAGCCCTCGCGCTCGGGAAGCGTGGGCTCGAGGTTCTTCGCGCACAGCGGCCGCAGGAGCCGGTCGAATGCGCCGGACTCGCTCTGGACGACGGGCAGCTTTTCCTTTGTCTGGGACTTGGGCCGCTGGCCGATCACCTCCCCGGTGATGATGAAGTCGAAGCCGTTGGCCTCCATCCATTCCCGGGCCTTGCCCACCATGAACCCCTTGCAGTCCAGGCAGGGGTTCAAATTGGCGCCGTAACCGTGCCTGGGGTTCAACACCACCGACTTGTACTCCTCGATCACGTCGATGATATGCAGCTTGATGCCGAGCTGCTCCGCGGTCCAAAGCGCGTTGTTGCGCCTGGGTCGCTCCCGCTTGTTGTTGCGGATGGCGTGGGTGTGGCCCTCCACGCAGAACCCGGTGAAGAAATTCAGCCCTTCCACGTGCACCCCCTGGTCGAGCATGAGCCGGGCGGCGAGCATGGAGTCGAGGCCGCCGGAGATCAGGGCCACGGCTTTCGGTTGTCGATGTCCGGGTGTATTCATGGGTGCGCTGGCCGGGGAGCCGGCCGGGAAGCATTGTGTGGCTCGGTGCCACCGGAACCCTGGAGCAGCAGGCGATAAAAATGCAAAAGGACCCCGAAATCGGGGCCCTTTTGCATTCACTTCAGGCGAAATGCTCGCCTGCTCCTCCTCGGTGACTTGGGCTTGTACCCCAGTCGGGAGACGCACCTTATCCCAAAATTCCGGTGCTGTCTAATGTCCGGGCACGGCCCGGAACCGCAATCCCCCACGACTGATGCCGGGTCGACAGGCTATAATCCGCCGTTTTTCCGGACCGGATTAGACGCCAGCGTGAATTTTCAGGAGCTGATTCTTTCTTTCCAGCGGTTCTGGGCGGGCCAGGGCTGCGTGCTCATCCAGCCCTACGACATGGAAGTCGGCGCCGGCACCTTTCACGTGGCGACGTTCCTGAAGGCCGTGGGACCCGAGCCCTGGAACGCGGCCTACGTTCAGCCGTCCAGGCGTCCCACGGACGGGCGCTATGGCGACAACCCCAACCGTCTGCAGCATTACTACCAGTTCCAGGTGGTGATGAAACCCTCGCCTCCGGATTTTCAGGACAAGTTTCTCGAGTCGCTGCGCGATCTGGGGCTGGATCCGCTCAAGCACGACATCCGCTTCGTGGAGGACGACTGGGAATCCCCCACCCTCGGGGCCTGGGGCCTTGGCTGGGAAGTCTGGCTGAACGGCATGGAGATCGCGCAGTTCACCTACTTCCAGCAGGCGGGCGGGCTGGACTGCGACCCCGTCATGGGGGAGATCACTTACGGGCTGGAGCGGATTGCGATGTATCTGCAGGACGTCGCCAGCGTCTACGACCTGATCTGGACCGAGGGCCCCCAGGGTCCCGTGACCTACGGGGATATCTACCACCAGAACGAGGCCGAACAGTCGGCCTATAATTTCGAGCACGCGGACGTTGAATTCCTGTTCCGCGCCTTCGACCACTGCGAGAGCCAGGCGGACCACCTGGCCGGACTCGGTCTGCCCCTGCCCGCCTACGAGCAGGTCCTCAAGGCATCCCACACCTTCAACCTGCTCGACGCCCGCCACGCTCTGTCGGTGACCGAACGCCAGCGCTACATACTGCGCGTCCGGAACCTGGCCCGCGCCGCCGCCCGGGCCTACTACGAATCCCGGGAAAAGCTCGGATTTCCGCTGCAGCGAGAGTCCCGGGGAGTGTCCCATGGCTGACCGCGACGATGTTCTGTTCGAGCTCGGCACCGAGGAGCTGCCGCCCCGGGCGCTGCGCCGGCTGATGGACGCGCTGGTGGACGGCTTTCGCCAAGGGCTGGACCGGGAGAGCATCGAATACGTGGCCGCGGAGGGTTTCGCCACGCCGCGGCGGCTGGCGGTACTGGTCACCGGCTGCGCCGTCAATCAGCCCGAGACCGAATCGGAGCGCCTCGGACCGGCGGTGGCCGCCGCCTTCGATGCCGACGGCGCGCCCACCGCGGCGGCGGAGGGTTTCGCCCGCTCCTGCGGCGTGGCCGTGGACGCGCTGGCGCGCATCCCCACCGACAAAGGCGAGCGGCTGGCGTACCGGTGGCGTGAACCCGGGCAGCGAAGCGTGGACCTGCTACCACGCGTCGCCGAGCAGGCGGTTCACGGTCTGCCGATTCCCAAGCGCATGCGCTGGGGCGCGTCCAGCGTCCAGTTCGTGCGCCCGGCGCACTGGCTGGTGTTCCTGATGGGTGACGAGATCGTGCCTTGCGAGCTGCTCGGCCTGCGCGCCGACCGGCGCACGCGGGGCCACCGGTTTCACTGCACCGGCTCGCTGGTGCTGCAGCGACCCGGGGAGTATGAACGGCGGCTCCGGGAGGAAGGGTTCGTCGTCGCGCGGCTCGACGAGCGCAAGGAATCGATACGCGCCCAGGTGCGGGAGCTGGCGCGCGAGGCCGGCGGCGAAGCACACGCGCCGGAAGACCTGCTCGATGAAGTCACTGCCCTCACCGAATGGCCGGTGGCGATCCAGGGTACGTTTGACGAGGCCTTTCTGGACGTGCCCGTGGAGCTGCTGGTGTTGACTATGAGGCAGGACCAGCGCTATTTCCCGGTATTCAACCAGTCCGGCCGGCTTATGAACCGATTCATCGCGGTCGCCAACATCGACAGCTCGGACCCGGACGTCGTCCGGCAAGGGAACGAGCGGGTGATCCGGCCCCGGTTCGCGGACGCCAAATTTTTCTGGGATCGCGATCGCAGCCGGCCCCTGCTTGACCGCCTCGAGGACCTGAAGCAGGTGGTGTTCCAGAAACAGCTGGGCAGCATGTACGACAAGTCCGCCCGCGTGGCGGCGCTGGCATCCGACATCGGCCTGCTGACCGGTGCCGACACCGACAAGGCGGCCCGCGCCGGCTGGCTGTCGCGCTGCGACCTGGTCACGGAGACCGTGTTCGAGTTTCCCGGGATGCAGGGCATCGCCGGCCGCTGCCTGCTGACCCACGAGAAAGCCGACCCCGAACTGGCCCGGGCCATGGACGAGTTCTACATGCCGCGCCACGCCGGTGACGAGCTTCCCCGGACCCGGGTGGGCACGGCGGTTTCCCTCGCGGAGAAGCTGGACACGCTCACGGGAATCTTTGCCATCGGCGAGAGCCCCTCGGGGGACAAGGATCCGTACGCCCTCCGGCGGGCCGCGCTGGGCGCCCTGCGCATTCTCAGGGAACAACGGCTGCGGGTGCCGTTGTGGGCCGTGCTGCAGATCGCCGCCAACCGCCTGGATGAATCACTCCGGCACGAAGGCACCGTCGATGCCGTGTATGCTTTCATGATGGACCGCTTGCGGGGAATCTATCTGGACGACGGCGTCGACGCCGGCGTGTTCAATGCGGTCCTTGGCGTAGCGCCCACCACGGTGGCGGAGGTCGATGAACGGGTGGCGGCGGTGACCGGGTTCCGTGCCCTGCCCGAGGCCGGTGCCCTGGCCGAGGCCAGTAAGCGGGCCCGCAATATTCTGCGCAAGGCGGAGTTCGACGACGAGGACGCCGAGGTCGACGCATCGCTGCTTACCGACCCCGCGGAAGTACAGTTGCACGAGCAGACGACGGCGCTGGAGCGCCAGATCGACCCGCTGCTGGAATCCGGGGACTTTGACGCAGCTCTGAAGCTGCTGGCGGGGCTGCGAAATCCCCTCGACAGGTTCTTCGAGGAAGTCATGGTGATGGTCGAAGACTCTGCAGTTCGCGACAACCGGCTCGCCCTCTTGGGGCGGCTGAGCGGCCTGTTTCTGCGGGTGGCGGACATCTCGCAGCTGCAGATTTCCACCCGGCAGGGCCGGGGGGCGTAATGAGGCTGGCAATCCTGGATCGCGACGGGGTCATCAACGAAGATTCCCCGGACTTCGTCAAAACACCCGAGCAGTGGGTGCCCATTCCAGGCAGCCTGGAAGCCATCGCGCGGTTGTGCCGGGCGGAGTACCGCGTGGTCATCATTACCAACCAGTCCGGGGTGGGCCGCGGCCTGTTCACGCTGGACATGATGAACAAGATCAACATGCGCATGTTCGAGCTCATCAACCAGAAGGGCGGAGAAATCGATGCATTGCTGTTTTGCCCGCATACCCCGGACGCTGGCTGCGAGTGCCGCAAGCCGAAGCCGGGGATGTTCAATGAGCTGGCGCGCCGATTGAAGGTCAACCTGACCGGCATACCCGCGGTGGGAGACTCGATCCGCGACCTCGAAGCCGCTGTCGCCGCCGGCGCGGCGCCGGTGCTGGTGCGGACGGGTCAGGGTGAGAAGACGCTGGAAGCCGTCCGGCGGGACGGCAGCGAGCGGCTGAAGCGGGTGCCGGTTTACGACAACCTGGCGGCTTTCGTGGATAACCACATGCTGGACGACGCCGCCCGCGCCATCATCCGCTGAGCGGCCCGACGGTTATGGTGCAGTGGATTCGCTCGCTGGTGTTCTTCGCCGGGATGCTGGTGAGCGCAATCCTCTATACGCCGGTGGCGCTGGCCGCTTCCCCCCTCCCGGCGGTGACACGCTCCAATATCATAGGCTGGTGGGCGAAAATGATCGTGGCCTGGCTGCGTATCACCTGCGGCCTGAGGCATCGTGTCGTGGGACTGGAGAACCTGCCGCCGCACCCCTGTGTGATTCTTTCCAAGCACCAGTCCGCCTGGGAGACCATCGCCTACCAGGCAATCTTCCCGGCCCAGGCCTGGGTCCTGAAACGCGAGTTGTTGTGGATCCCCCTGTTCGGCTGGGGACTGGCAGCAACACGGCCCATCGCCATCGACCGCAAGGCCGGCGTGCGCGCCCTGGATGATGTCGTGAAGCAGGGCACCGAGCGCCTGGCGGGCGGGCGCTATGTCGTGGTGTTTCCCGAGGGGACAAGGATGCCGCCCGGTGAGCGGGGCCGCTACAACCCCGGCGGCGCCATGCTGGCCGCCCGGGCCGGCGTGCCGGTGGCGCCGGTGGCGCACAACTCCGGCAGTTACTGGCGGCGGCGCGGGTTCATGAAACGGTCGGGCGTCATCGAGGTCCGGGTCGGGCCGCCGATCGACGTGGAGGGCAGGCGCGCCAAGCAGATCAATGCCGAGGCCGAGGCCTGGATCGAGGGGCAGATGGTGGAGCTGGAGCCGGGCCTGCACGAGGCGCACTGAGCCCCGGGGCTTGCCACGGGTTTCGGCGACGCGGTAGTGGCCCGGTTTGAGCACCGGTGCCATGGACTGGGCCGGTGCCGGGGGTCGTCCCCCAGGGCCGCTGTAAATACATCCGTGTACGCTCTGGCTCAAACATCCCTGTTTTCGACAGCCCTGGGGGATGACCCCCAGCACCGGCCCGATCGTGCAGGTCGTCAAACCGGGCATCCACCGCCGCGTGGGCGCTTGGCAGTGACGTCACACGTAAGTAAAGAGCAAAATCAACGCCGAGAGTCAAAAGCAGACCTCGCTATCGCCTGCTCGCTGAAGGAAGACATCATGCGCTCGTGATCCACGGGCACCCGCCCACTCAGCCGGGTCCGTCCGGTCTCAGCTACTGCCGGGTTGGCACAGGGTGTCCAGCGGGAACTGAACCTGGGCGCCGTTCACGGCCTTGAGCACCGCTCCGTCGGGGCCGGCCTCGTGCAGCAGATCGCCGGTCTCGCGTTGCCCCGCGCTATCCGCATCCAGGCCCCCCAGGCCCCCCAGGCCCTCGGACTTCACGTACTCGCCGGTATCGATGTCGATCGAGGCCCCCGGCCTCAGTCGGAACGGGCCGATGCGTTCCGCCGCATAGCCATCCGCCACGCGGCCGTACTTCACGACTTCGTCGAGAATCACGTGGGTTGTGTCGTCGACCATCGGCTGGCTCCAGTGGAACAGGAACTTGGCGTGTATGTTCTGCGTCGTGGTCAAGACGCCGATTCCCATGCCCTGGCGTCCGGGGTAAAGGAGGAAGCCCGCGTTGGAGACGTCTTCGAACTGCTGCTGGGAAATGCTGCCGGGCAGGGTCCGGACGAACTCGTCGGGGTGGGTGAGGAAACGCTTGTTCATCAGGCTTTCGAACTCGTCGTACACCACGGCACAGTTGAATGCCTGCCCCCACGCCACGCCGCACGCGGCCGCCAGCATGGATGCGCAAACAAGCCTGGTGAATATTCCCGTGAATCGCATGGTCTCGGATGTGTTGTTTGTTGTGTGGCCGCAGGGACGGCGATTATAGCGATTTAACCGGACCGCGAAACCACGGGCGGAAATGGATGCACCTCAGTCCGCCCGTTGCTGCCGGCTCGACGTGCTGTTCGACAGCAGAGCGAATTGTGCCACCGACACACGCTCGGCACGATCGCCCGGAGGAATCCCGCAGCGCAGAAGCTCGTCGTCGTCGATCAGCCCTTTCAGTGCGTTGCGAAGCGTCTTGCGCCGCTGGGCGAAGGCTGTCTTCACCAGCGCCGCGAAGTGCGCCGGGTCGTAGACCGGATGGACCGGCGGTTTCATGGGAACCAGTTTCACCACCGCCGACTGCACCCGGGGCGGCGGCGTGAAAGCACCGGGCGCGACTCTGAGAAGCAGCTCGCCGCGGCAGCGCTGCTGAACCATTACGGACAGGCGGCCATAGGTCCTGCTGCCGGGTGCCGCCAGCATGCGGTCCACTACTTCCTTTTGCAGCATGAGATGCATGTCCTCAACACAGGTTGAGCAGTCCAGCAGGCGGAACAACAATGGTGTCGAGATGTTGTAGGGGAGGTTTCCGATCACGCGAATACGATCCGCGACGCTGCAGTAGTCGAAGCGAAGCGCGTCCTCCCGGTGCACTACGAGACCGGGAATGCCGCGTCCCTCCTCAGACAGCGCGCCGGCAAGCCGCCGGTCGATTTCCACCGCGTGCAGCCCCGCCACCCGGGGCGCCAGGACTTCCGTCAGGGCGCCCCGGCCGGGACCGATCTCCACTACCACGTCATCGGGGCGTGGATCGAACTGCCGGACGATGGTTTCGATCACCCCGCGCTCATGCAGGAAATGCTGTCCCAGTGACTTGAGCGCGGGTGGGTTCGTCAACACGCATCAACTCCCGCGCTCTCCGCCATCCGGAGCGCGCATTCGAATGCCGCCCGAAGGCTGCCGGTATCCAGTGTACCGGTACCGGCCCGGTCCAGCGCCGTACCGTGATCCACCGATACCCTGATCACGGGCAGCCCCAGGGTGATGTTCACCGCCCGCCCGAAACCCGCGCGCTTGAGCGCCGGCAGGCCCTGGTCGTGGTACATCGCGACCACGGCGTCGTAACCTGCGCTGTTAGCTTCGGTGAAAATCGTATCCGCGGGCAGGGGGCCGTCGACGTGCAGGCCCCGGGCCACCAGCTCTTCGATGACCGGACGGATGATGTCGATCTCCTCGCGCCCGAGATAACCGCCTTCCCCGGCGTGGGGGTTCAGGCCGCAGACGGCGATTCGCGGCGAGGCGATGCCGAATCGCGATGACAGCTCCCGGTGAGTGATCTCGATCACGGACCTGACGGCATCCGGCGTGATGTGGTCCGCAACCTCTCGCAGTGGCAGGTGCGTGGTGACCAGCGGCACGCGCAGGTTGCCCGAAGCGAGCATCATCACCGGCAGACGTGCCCCGGTGAGCGCGGCCAGGTACTCCGTGTGCCCGGAGAAATCTATCCCGGCCTCGTTGATGACGGCCTTGTTGACCGGGCCCGTTACCAGCGCATCGAACTCACCGTCCAGGCAGCCCTGGACGGCGCGACGCAGCGTCTCGAGGACGTACGGGGCGTTGCGCGGGTCAAGCCGCCCCGGCGTGGCCGGGTGGGCCAGGGGGACCGGCAGCACCGAAACGGGCCCGCCCGCCCGCGGGCCGTAGGGTGGCCAGTCGATCGTCCGTTCCCGCAGCGCGGCGCGCGCCGCGAGCAGCTCCGGGTCGGCGGCGACCACCACGCGGCAGTCCAGCCCCGTCCAGGGGGCGAGTACCGCGAGGTCGGGGCCGATGCCGGCGGGCTCCCCCGGAGTCAGGACGATGGTCGGTGTACGGGTCACGTGCGGCCTGGCGGGAACGATGATCGGGAATGTCGCGGCATAGTACCGCGCCGCCGGCCCGATGGTGTAGTGGGGGCGCCGCACCGTTGACCGGCCCATACCTCGACGCCGGTTCTCAGCTTGGGCCGGAGCCTGCGGAAACGCTCCCGCACCCCACGGCGCCTAAGCATCCCGAAAGCCACGGTATCAGCAGCCTGCGAGACTGGACTGAGACGCAAAGTCCGTAAGGCTCGTGCATGTCGGCCATCATGGGTGATATAACCGGCGTGGAACCCGGTCCGGAAAGACTTCGATTCGTGTTGTCAGGACTAGGCCGACGGCCCCGCGTTCTCCACCGGCATGAACATCGCGGAGAACAACCGCACCACTTCCGCCTGGCGGTTGACGCCCGTCTTGCGATAAATGGCCTTGAGGTGGGTGCGGGCCGTGTTGGCGGTTACGAAATTCGCAGCGCAGTAGTCCTCGAGAGTCTGTCCCTCGAGGAGGCCGTTGACCAGCCTGGTTTCCTTGCGGGTGAGTCCGTAGAGCGCCCTGAGCGCCTCCCAGGTATAGGACCGGTCCAGCGCGGCGTCAAACACGATCACCGCCGCCAGCGGGTCGTCGCCATCATCCACCGTGCCCGCGAGCGGCGCGGCCCAGGCGTGCAGGCGCCGGGCGGGCTCGTCATCCAGCAGTACGGGTTCCGGCTGCGTGGAGTCGGTCCGCCGGAGCCCGGTATCCATGACCGGGACCAGACGCTCACTGTTGACGCGCGAGCGCAGCCTGCCCGCGGGATCGATAGTGAGCACCTGCTCCGCCAGCAGTCTGCGGGCGACGGCGTTTCGGTAGATCGGGTGATGGCCGTCATCGACGATCAACAGCGCGAAAGGGAATCTGTCCATCACCTGCGCCAGATGATCCCGGGAGACCGTGTCGCCGAGATGGGATGCGATGTACTCCCGTCGTTTCCGGTAGCGCGACAGGGAGGTCTCCAGGCTCGGGATGAGCTGGTCGACCGACAACGGCTTGACCAGGTAACCGACGACCCCGGAGGTGATCGCCTGCTCCACGATGTCCAACTCGTTGTGGTTGGAAAGTATCAGGATGGGGCGGTACTCGGCGCGCAGCAACTCCCTGGCGAGCTTCGTACCGCACATGTCCGGCAGGCCGACGTCGAGGACCGCGACGTCGGGGGCGGACCGCCGATAGCTCTGCAGCGCGCCGTTCGCTTCCGAGCACGCATCCACACGGTACCCGGCCCGTTCCAGTCCAGTAGACATGATGTCCAGAATCACCGGGTCGTCGTCCACCAGCAACACCCGGGTTTCCATCTGCCCTGAATCCGCCTTTTCCAAAGTGCCTGTCCCGTTTGTCCGTTTCCGTTCCGGTCGAGCCGGTTCCATCTTGGGCAGTCTAGACGTGAATTTGCCATAATCAAGGCGGGGGAAGCCCCGGCCCCGCAATACAGGGATAAAGGAGTTCAGTGATGCGTAATGAATGGACAGGCAGCTCCGCGTTCTGGTTGCCATTCGCGGCACCGCTTTTCATGATCGCCGTGTTCGGGGCGGCAGTCGACGTTCAACCCGCCCACGCGGAGCGGAGCGTCCTCGTTGCCGCACTCGGGATCGCGCTGGCCTGCGCCGCGGGCATCCGGCTTGCACGGCGCGATCAGCGAATACAGCGGCTCATGGACGACGATGATGCTGCGGATGGCGAGGGCTCGTCGCTGTCCGCAGAACAGGCCGCGACCTACCGGGACCTGTTCGAGAATGCGACGGATATCGTGTTCACTACCGACCTGTCCGGCCACTTCCTGGCGGGCAACAGGGCCGTACAGCGCCAGCTCGGATACACCGTGGAAGAGGCCAAGAGCCTGACCTGGGAACGGCTGGTGGCGCCCTACGACATGTGGAAAGCCAGACAGATGTATAAGCGCCATGCCGCCGGTGAAAAGCGAATCAGCTTCGAGCTGGATACGGTAACCGCCTCCGGAGAGATCAGGACCTTCGAGATCGGCTCCCGTCCGATGTTCCGCGGCGGCGAGCTGTGCGGTTTCCACGGCATCGCACGGGACGTTACCTCGCGCAAGGAAATGGAGCAGCAGCTCGAGGCGGCGCGCCGGGAAGCGGAGATCGCCAACCAGTCCAAGTCCACGTTCCTGGCCAACATGAGCCACGAAATCCGCACGCCGATCAACGGCATACTCGGGTTCCTCTCCCTGTTCGCCCGCACCGGTCTGACTCCCGAGCAGCAGAAATGCCTGGTACCGGTGGAGGAGTCGGCGCGCCACCTGGTCAAGATCATCGACGATATTCTTGACCTGTCCAAGATCGAGGCCGGCCGGTTCTCCATCGACAACGAGATCTTCAGCTTCCGCGACGCGGTGGGGGGCGCCGTGGATCTGCTGCGGCCGATGGGCGAGAGCAAGGGGCTCGCGGTCTACGCGGAGTTCGAATCCGCCATCCCGGAGCTGGCGGTGGGGGACGGCACCCGGATCGGCCAGGTGGTCTCCAACCTGGTGAGCAACGCGATCAAGTTTACCGATGCGGGTTCGGTTTCCGTCCATTGCCGCGTGAAGGAAACCGCGGCTGCGCATGTTTCCGTGGCGGTGGCCGTGGTGGATACGGGGATCGGAATCGCTCCCGAGGACCAGGCCCTTCTGTTCGAGCCGTTCCGGCAGCTCGATGGCCGGACGGACCGGCGTTACTCCGGGACCGGCCTGGGCCTGACCATTTCCCGGAATCTCGTGGAGACCATGGGCGGGGACATCCGCGTTCACAGCGAACCGGGCCGGGGGACGGAGGTGAAGTTCGAGCTGCCGCTCAGGTTCGCCCCCGCGGACATCGGGGCGTCCGAGCGGAACAGCGAAGACCTGCTGCCCGGGTTCGACGGCAACGGCCTGTCGGGACTGATCGTGGATGACAACGAAATCAACCGGCGGTACCTGGAGGCTGTGCTCAATCAGTACGGCATTGTCGTGACCCAGGCCGCATCCGGCAGTTCGGCCCTGGCGGCCTGCAGCCGGCACCGGTTCGACGTGGTGTTCATGGACATTCACATGGCCAACATGGACGGCGTCGAAGCGACACGCCGGCTGCGCGCCCAGTTTCCCGAATACCGGGGCGTGCCGGTGGTGGCGGTATCGGCGGATGTCGTGGGGGACAGCGGGGTGCGATTCACGGCGCAGGGCCTCGACCGCTTCATGCCCAAGCCTGTGAGGGAGCGGGATCTGGCCGGGATGCTCGCGGCGTTGTTCCCGGACCGCGCCGGAGACGATGGAGCGGTACCGGTGTCGGTACCGGACGACGGCGAGCCGGACGGCGCAGCGCCGGTCCTGGACAAGCCCGAGGGCATCGCCTTGGCCTCGCGTGACGAGACCCTCTGGCGGCGCAGCGTCGACGTGCTGCGGTCGCAGGTCCGGGAAATCATGCCGGCGCTCGGCACGGCGGTGAAGTCCGGGGACCACGCCCAGGCCCGGCAGCTGGCCCACAAGCTGGCGGGATCGGCTGCCTGCGTGGCCGCCGCGGAGCTCGCGGCGTGTGCCCGGGCCCTGGAGCAGGCGTGCCGGGACGGCGACCCGGCAACCGAGGCGCACCGGCTGGCCGCCACGGAGGCGGCGAGTGAGCGGTTCCTGGATTTCGATGCCGGCCCGGTTTCGTAGGCGCCTTGCGCTCGCGGCGTGGCTGCCGCTCGTGCTGCAGCTCGCGGCCTGCGCCGGTCACGATACACGGGTTGCCGACGAGCCGCTCTACCCGGCCCCGGAGCCCGCCGGGATCCAATGGTATGACACCCTGGTCGCGGAGCTGGAACCCCTGGTACATGAGCGCGGCGACCGCTGGCCCCTGGTGCTGTGGCGGGGTGTCGGGTTCGAGTCGCTCGATCCGGAGGGGATCCGGGCGCTACTGGACCGGGGCATCGTCCAGCATCTGAGGCTGCGCCGGACCGACGCCGAGGCGGCGGCGGCGCTGGCGGCGGCCGGGGCCCCGATCATTCTTATGGAAGGCGCCGGCGGTGCCTGGCCCTACGATACGATCCGCAATGCCGGGGAATGGCGGCTGCGCTTCCCGCCCGATGTCACTCCGCGCCCGGCGTGGCGGGAGCTGGCCGATCCCACCCGCCTCGCCGGCTGGGAGCAGGCCCGGGAGCTCACCCGTGTGCGGCTGCGACGCTATGCCGCGCGCGGTATCAATATCGATGCCGTGTGGCTGGACTACGAAGGCGCCCTGCTGCATGATGATTACCAGGCGGTGCGGGCGTCCACCGCCGCGGCGGCGCTGCCGGACGTGCTTCTCGAGGACGAGCGGCGCTATCGGGACTACCGGCGCACCCATTGGCTGAACGGGCTCTCACGCTATCTCGCGGCGCCGGTGCGCCGGGTGTTCCCGGACGCCGCGGTGACCAACTGGGTGGTGATGATCTCATCGGCGAATGCACCGGTACTGGGATGGACGGACTGGCCCCATCCCCCTACTCCGCCCGTTTTCTTCACGCATTCCAATCCCGTCGCCTACGGGATCGACACGTATTTCCTCGCCGCCTGGCCGACCGGTCATACGATCAACCGGGAGAACGTGGACCGCTTTTACACGCACCTGGTGCTCCGGCAGGTGTCAATGGACGCGCTCAACCGCACCCGGTACCGGCCGGACATGGGCGCCGTGGTCTGGGTGGCGCGTTGGGTGCCCGACCACCCCGACGAGCGCGTGCCGGTGATGAGCCGCGCCGCATACCGCGAAGCCCTCCGGCATATCTGGCTGCGTGGGGCGGACGCCATGCAGGTATTCAATCCGACCCGGAAGGGATTCGAGCGCTACGCTGTCTGGGAGGTCGAGGACGTGCAGCGGGTCTACGGTGAGATGCTCGCCTACCGGGAGTTCCTAGAGCACGGCGAAGTCATGAACTTCGCCGTGCCGGACAACCGCGACGGGAGCACCATGTGGTCCGGCCTGCGCCTGGGGGACCGGGCGCTGGTACGGATCACCAACCTGGGGACGGCGCAGCGGCAGGTGAATATATGCCTGACCGAGGAGCGCTGCATCGACCTGCCCGTGCCGCGGCGCGGGCGTACCCGTATCGTCGAGCTGAAGCCATGATCAGGATCGCCAATCTGCTGTCCGCCGATCTGAACGGGCTGGCTCATGATCTGGGTGCGCTGCTGCATTCCGCGGCGGGTCAAAGCGCCGAGGTCGACGGCTCGGCCGGTATAGAGGATTTCCGCGCAGGCCGCGTCGGCGTCGCCCTGGTCTGCGGGCTGGTGTATTCACGGCTCCACGATGCGACCCCGGAGAGATTCGCGGCCGTCGCGGCGCCCGTGGTGGATGATCCGCGCGGCGGCGGCGACGCGGTGTACTTTTCGGACATCGTCGTGCCGGCGGACAGCGTCGCGCGTACCCTGCAGGATCTGTCCGGCACCCGCTTCGCCTGCAACGAACCGGTTTCGTTCTCCGGCTGCCGGGCCCTGGAATATGAGCTGTTCAGGCGGGGTTGGGGCTGGGACCTGTTCGCCGAGCGCATTCATACCGGCTACCACCGCGCGTCGCTGGAGGCGCTTGCTCAGGGTGATGCAGAAGCAGCCGCCATCGATTCCCATGTCCTGATGCTGGCCCGACGGCGGGACCCGGAGCTCGGGGGGCGTATCCGGATTCTCGAGTCGCTCGGTCCTTATCCGGCGCCGCCGGTTGCCATCAACACCGGCTCCTGCGGCCTGTCCCCGGAACGCCTGACAGAGCTGCTCGGCGGGTTACCGCCCGGAACCCTGCGCAGGGCCGGAATACGGCGCTGGCGGCGGGTGGATGATGCCGGATACGACCCCATCCGCGCCGTCACCCGGGATCTGCCCGGGCTCGACAGTCTTTTCTGAGCCCCCGTCATCGCCGCGGCCGGTGCCGGCCTCTCAGGCCTGCAGGTCCCGGATCACCGCCGCGAGGAAGCGCGTCGCTTCGCCGCCGGTCACGCAGCGGTGGTCGAAGGTCAGCGACAGCGGCAGGACCCGGTGCACCGCGGGCTGGCCGTCCGCCGCCACCACGTCCTGCTTGACGGCGCCGGCGCCGAGAATCGCCACTGTCGGCGGCACCACGATGGGGCTGGCGTAGCGCCCGCCCATGGTGCCGAAGTTGGACAGCGTAAAGGTGTAGGAGCGCATTTCCTCCGGCGGCACGTTGCGCTCCCGGATAGCTTTCTTCATGTCGTCCAGGCCGGCCCGCAGACTGTCCTCGTCCCGGTTGGTGATATCGCGCAGCACCGGCACGAACAGGCCGTCGTCGCTGTCCACGGCGACGGCCAGATCGATCTTCTCCAGCACCCGGCGGCCGACGGCGTGGCCGTCGTACCAGGCATTCACGCCCGGTTCCGCGGTGCGCCCCGCGACGATGGCCCGGATCAGGCGCAGCATGACATTCTGCTGGTCGTCCCAGTGGTCGATATCGGCGTCGTCCATGACCGTGGCCGCCGCCACCTCCTCGTGGGCCTGGGCCATGGACCGCGCCATATGTTTGCGCACGCCGCGCAGCTTCTCCATGGGCCCCACTTCCTTGAGGATCTTCGCCACCCGCTGCACGTCCTGGGCGGTCACCATGCCGTCCGCGCCGCTGGGGGAAACCGTCGACAGCTCGACCTCCAGGCGTTTCGCCAGGGCCCGCACCGCCGGCGTTGCCTTGACGCCGGCGCCGCGCTGGCCGCCGCCGGTGGCCCGCTCCTGTACGACTTCATCGCTGCTCTCGACGGCGCCTACCACCGAGCCGGCATCCTCGCGGCTTGCCGGTTCGGCGTCGTTTCCGGCGGGCGTCGCTTCGGTTTCGGCGGCCCCGCCCTCGACTTCGAATTCCACCAGCGACGCGCCGACTTCCAGCACGTCCCCCGGCTCGCCGTAGCGCTTGAGGATGGTGCCCTGGTACGGGCTCGGCACCTCGACGATTGCCTTGGCGGTTTCCAGCGCCACCAGGGCCTGGTCCTTCTCGACCTTGTCACCGTCGGCGACGTGCCATTCGACGACTTCGGCGTCGGGCAGTCCTTCGCCGAGGTCCGGCAGCTTGAACACGGTTTTTGCCATTTATGCGAACTCCATGGTTTCCTTTACGGTCCGGTAGATCTGGTCGACGCCGGGCAGATAGTGTTTTTCGAGCCTGAGCAGCGGCATGATGGTGTCGTAGCCGGTGACGCGCCGCACCGGCGCGAACAGGGTCAGCAGCCCCTTTTCCGCGAGCTGGGCGGCGATTTCCGCACCGACCCCGCAGGTCCGGGCGGCCTCGTGCACGATCACGCAGCGGCCGGTCCGTTCCACCGACTCGAGAATGGTGCTCATGTCCAGCGGCTTGATGGTCGCCACGTCGATCACTTCACAGGAGATGTCCGCGTCCTCCTGCAGCTTGTCCGCGGCCTGCAGGGTCTCGTGCATGGAGGCGCCCCAGGACACAAGGGTGATATCCGCACCGTTGCGCAGCGTGAAACAGACGTCAAGCGGCAGCGCCTCGCCGTTGTCCTCGATCTCCTGCTTCTGCATCCGGTAGATGCGCTTGGGCTCGAGGAAGACCACCGGGTCCGGGTCACGTATGGCGGCCAGCAGCAGGCCGTAGGCCCGGGCCGGGGAGGACGGGATCACCACCCGCAGGCCGGGCATGTGGGCGAACATGGCTTCGGTGCTTTCCGAGTGATGCTCCGGCGCCCGGATGCCGCCGCCGAACGGCGCCCGCAGGACCATGGCACAGGTCAGGCGGCCGTGGGTGCGGTTGCGCATCCGCGAGGCGTGGCTGATGATCTGGTCCACGGTCGGGTAGATGAAGCCCATGAACTGGATCTCCGCCACCGGCCTCAGGCCCTGGGCGGCCATGCCCACCGACAGGCCCGCGATCATGGTTTCGGCGAGCGGCGTGTCCAGCACGCGATGTTCGCCGAATCGCTCCTGCAGGCCGACGGTGGCGCGGAACACGCCGCCGTTCACGCCGATGTCCTCGCCGAGCAGCACCACGGACTCGTCAGCGCCCAGCTCATGGGCCAACGCCGTGTTGACGGCCTCAATCATGGTCAAGCTACTCATCACGCTTGCCCTTCGCTTTCAATTCTTCCCGCTGGTCGCCGTAGATCGAGGGCAGAGTCTCGTACAGGTGGTCGAACATTGTCTCCGGTGCCCGCGCCTCGGTGTTCAGGTAGCGATCCACCTCCGCGTCCACTTCGGCCTTGCATCGCTGCGCCAACTCCTGTTCGCGTTCGTCGTCCCAGCCGCCCGCGGCCGTCAGATAGCGGCGCAGGCGCTCGACGGGGTCCTTCTTCTGCTCCGCCTCGAGCTCTTCCGCGCTGCGGTAGCGGGTGGCGTCATCCGCCGTCGTGTGATCGTGCCAGCGGTATGTCAGCGCCTCGATCACCGTCGGCCCCCCGCCCTCGCGCGCCTTCTTCAAAGCCGCCTCCATGCGGTCCTTCACCACGATCACGTCGTTGCCGTCCACCTGCTCGCCGTCGATGCCCGCCGCGATCGCCTTCTGGGCCAGGGTGCCGGCCCGGGACTGCTTTGATCGGGGCACCGAGATCGCCCACTGGTTGTTGACCACTACGAATACGCAGGGCAGGTTCCAGACCCCGGCAACGTTCAGGGCTTCGTAGAAATCGCCCTTGGACGTCGAGCCGTCGCCGGATACCGCCGCCACCGCTCGCGGCTCGCCGCGGTACTGCAGGGCGTAGGCGGCGCCGGCGGCGTGCAGCACGTGGGTGGCGATTGGAACCGAAACCGGAAAGTCGTGCGGTGCTTCCTCGAACGCCATGCCGCGCTCGTCGCCGCCCCAGTACAGGAGGATGTCCGACATGGGAACACCGCGGATGAAGCAGGTACCGTGCTCGCGGTAGCTCGGCACCAGGATGTCTTCGGGAAGCATGGCGTGCCCGATCCCGGCATAGGTGGCTTCCTGGCCCAGAGACGAAGCGTAGGTGCCGAGCTGGCCGGTGCGCTGCAGGGCGATGGCGCGTTTGTCGAACGTGCGGGTGAGCACCATGGACCGGTACAGCCCGCGCAGCACGTCATGGTCGCCGGCGAAATCGGGGAGCCCGCCGGCCGCCTCGCCGCCGGGGCCGAGGTACTGACGGTAGTGAATATCGAACGAAGCAACCGTTTCCGTCTCGGATGTCATGAGTCGCCTCCGTATCCGGCTGCCGCCGGTCGTGCATCATGCCGCCCGCTCCCATGCGGGCGGCTGCGATTGGGTTAGCGTGCGGAACGGCTTATTATATCAGCCGCCGGGCCACACCGTTTACGGATGGAATGAGACTCCGCCGGGGTCGGCCAAGTTCCATGCACCGGCCCGCATCCAACAAGCCCGCCATGGACGCCGTTCAGGAGATGATAGTCGGAAGCTGGTGCCTCCCAAGCGCCGGAAGCAATGACGGCCTCTACCCGTATTCGAGTTTAATCTGAGCCACTATCTTCGCGGGCCGTTCTTTGACCGATCCGGACCGCCGCCGGTATGCTTCCATAGATTGACTCACTACTGCAGCGGGGAGACGACCGTATGTCAGAGCGCCACCAGCGTGTTGCCGTCGTTACCGGCGCCACATCCGGTATCGGCGAGGCCACGGCGAGAACGTTCATCGATGCCGGGATCGGCGTGGTCGGCAATGGCCGCAGCGACGGCAAGCTCGATGCCCTGGAAACCGAGCTCGGTGCCGCCTTCTGCGGCGTGGCGGGCGATGCCGCCGATCCGGACGTGGTCGGCCGGCTGTTCTCGGCGGCTGAAGACCGCTTCGGCCGGCTGCCGGATATCGTCGTCGTGAACGCGGGGCGTGGTCTGGGCGGGCCGGTTAGCGATGCGGATCTGGGGCAGTTCGAGGACGTCCTGCGCATCAACGTCAACGGCGCCCTGGCGCTGATGAAAGATGCCGCCCGGCGGATGACGCCGGAGCAGGAGAAGTCGTTTCCCGGGACGGCGGCGGACATTGTCATCATCGGGTCTGTAGTGGGCCGGCACATATCGCCCTTCAGCGCCGTCTACGGGGCTTCCAAGGCGGCGGTTCATTCCCTGGCGGAAGGCCTGCGCCGGGAAGTGGCTTCCAGCGGCGTTCGCGTTACCCTGGTGGAGCCCGGCGCGGTGCTCAGCGGTTTTCAGGCGTCGGCCGGCTACAGCGACGAGATGGTGCAGGGGTTCAAGGAGAAGTTCGGTCCGGTGCTGACGGGCGAGGACATTGCCCGGGCCATCCATTTCGTGGTCACCCAGCCGCCCCATGTGCACGTGTCCGACATCATGGTGCGCCCGACCCGCCAGGACTATCCCTGAGTCCGGTCAGGACGACAACGCGCCCGGGCTGGCCTGCCTCGCGTGCCCGTCCCGGGTCGCCGGGCCGCTGGCGGTACTGAGAGCGGGCCTGCCGGCACTTTGCCTGTCGAGGTACGCCTGGATATGTGCGCTCAGGTCGCGGGCGTCGTCTCCGGCGCCGTCGATGAGCGCCGACTTGCGGCGCCTCGGGAACTGCAGACCCATCAGGTACAGGTCCGGCGCGTTCGTGACCACGCCGCCCTCGTGCGGCACGCGGCCCTTGCGGTCCAGTACCGGTACATCGAGCCAGCTGTAATCGGGACGAAAGCCCGTCGCCCAGATGACGGTGCGTATCGCGCCGATGTGATCCCGAAGTGAGAAAACCAACCCTCGTGGGTCAGACCTTGTGGGTCAGGCTTCACGCCTGACATCCCATCAGATTTAATTACTCTGGACCAAGGTCGACAGGGTTTGCAGGGCGTCCCCGTCAAGGCCGCGGCATTCGTGCTCGCTCATGAGGTCCAGCGCGTTGGCGGGCGTCATGCCCGCACGGTAGGGGCGGGAGGAGGTCAGGGCGTCGTAGACATCGGCGACGGCGATGACCCGGGCCTCGGGTATGAGGTCGGCGACGCCGTCGGGATAGCCGGAACCGTCAAGGCGTTCGTGGTGTTGCAGTATGGTCTGTCGAACCGGACCGTCGAAGTCCACGCTGTTGATGATGGCCGACCCCGCCGTCGGGTGGAGCTTGACGAGGTCGTATTCCTCCTGCGACAGGGCGCTCGGCTTCATCAGGATCTCGGCGGGCACCGCGATCTTGCCGATGTCGTGAATGTTGCCGGCAATACGGATGGTGGTGATTTCCCGGTCGCTCATGTCGAGCTCGCCGGCAACCCGCATCGCCAGCGCTGATACACGGGTCTGGTGGCCGGCGGTGAATGCGTCCCGCTGTTCGATGGTGGTGGCGAGCGCCTTGACGGTCTGATCCAGAGCCAGGGATCTTTGAATCAGGGATTCGCCAAACGGAGCCTGCTCGCCGGCGCTGTAACGGAATGCCACGATGCGCAGGCGGCTGCCGTGGAAGGTAATTTCCCTGGTGTTGACGTCGATGGTGAATTCGATCCCGTCGCGGCGGCGGCACAGCGCGTTGTACCGGCCTTCCGTGCCGGAGCTCACGCGCAGTTCCGTAGCACGCCGGCCGCTCGGGGCCAGCAGGACATGGTAGGGCAGCCCGACCATGGATTCTGCGCTCTCGTAACCGAAGATCCCGGCGGCGCGTTTGTTCGCGTCAGTGATGACTGTCCCGTCGTGAACGATCACGCCGTCGAACACCACGGAAACCAGATCGGAAACGAAAGCTTCCGAGAACAGGTGCATGCTGACCCCCTCCCTGATACAGGGCCTCAGATCCTTTCAGGGTAGTACAAAGCTCACCCCCCCGCCACAGCGAATTTCAAAGAAAAATCAGCATGTTCGACGGCCGGGGTCGACAGCTCGCCGAGGGTGTCGAAACCCGGAAGCAGCACGGCACCCTGCGAAGACACCCGTGCGATGAAATGCAGGGGCGCTGTCTCAGCAAGCCGACGGCGCCGGTGAACCCCGCAGTGACCGGCGGCACACCGCGCGGCCCTTCACTGGAAAAGCAGTTTGTCCAGGCCGCGTATCAATCCGACGTGGGACATGACCCGCCGGGCGGCGAGCAGCGATCCCTCGACGAAAATCTCGTTCCGCTCGCCCATCTCGTGCTGCAGCGTCAGGCGCTCGCCGGCCAGGCCGAAACGCACTTCCACCCCCGCCACATAGCCCGGCAGGCGTACTGAGTGAACCCGCGTGCCCTCGATGTCGGCACCGAGTGCCGAAGTCTCGCCGACGCAGTCCTCCGCGCCCATGGCGTAACCGGGCTTTCCCAGCTCGCCCATCAGCTCGGCAAGCTCGCGCGCGGTCCCGCTCGGCACGTCCGGTTTGTCCGGCTTGCAGTAGTCGGTCACCGTCCAGTGCGGCACGTGCCGGGCCGCGATGAGGGCGAAGTGCTGGAGCAGGGCCGCGGTGATCGAGAAGTTGCCGGTCGCCAGGCCGATGCCGGCTTGCCGCGCCCGGTGGTCGAGCTCGCTGAACTCGTCGGCGGTAAATCCGGTGGTGCCGATCACCATGGGTATGCCCCGTTCGATGGCGCACAGTGCGTGCTTCATCCGCAGGTCCGGGTGGGTGTAGTCGATCAGCACGTCGGGAGCGGAATCCAGCGCCTTCTCGAGCGTGCCCTCGACGATGACGCCGCAGGCGTCCTCCCCGAGCGCGGTGGCGATGTCGCGTCCCGCCGCCCCGCGGGACACGGCGCCCACCAGCTCGTAGTCAGGGGATCGGAGCACCGCGCGGATCAGGCAGCTACCTACCCCGCCCGTGGCGCCGGCGATACAGATCTTCAGTTTATCGGCCATGGTGGCGTTTCCTCAGTCGATTCGAGACGCGAGTTGGCCGACGATCGGCCCTACGGCAGTTGAAGCGGTGCGATGCCTCCCGGGTCACCGATGATACCGTGCCCGCGGCAGCGATTGGCTCTGGGATGGTGTCCGGAAAGGGCGGCGCGTAAACCCTGCGGTTTCAGGCACCGCTACCAGCTGTATTGAACCTCGTAGCCGACTGTGGTCTCACCGTCGGAGGCGACTTCCACGGGAAACTGGATGGACCGGGCATCCAGTTTACGGAAGTCGTGGGAGGCCTCGATGACCTTCCAGTTCACCCAGCGGTAGAGCGCTTCGTTCACATTGACCGTTACCGGGGAATCCTTGTGGTTGCGGACCGTGATCTCGAACGATTCCCTGAGGGTGCCCGCGGCGGCGTCGATCCGGTAATCGGTCTGCCGTCTCTCGGCGACCACGTCGAAGGCGTTCCCCAGTCGGACTCTGATGTCCTCGTCTTTCGGGGTATGGTCGATCACGTCCTCGCCGATGAATTCCAGTGATCCGTCGCCGGGGTCCTGCTTGTTGATCCGGAGGCGCCCCCCCGGCAGAGGCATGCCCAGCCCGGACTCACCATCATTGCGGAATCCCAGGTACACGGCGACGTCGTCGCCGGCACTGCGGCCGGGGTTCCGATCGAGGTACGGCTCCGGCCGGTAGCCGGGGTAGACGCCGCGCGCATCATAGACGTATTCCTTGATGCAGGGCACGCCGCGCGCCGCCGGAAACAACTCGAGCTGCTTGGTGGAATTGTCCGGCAGGGAAGTGCGCCGGGGCAGCGTATACAGGTGGTACTCGAAAAACGACTTCTCCTCGAATCCGGCCTGATCGGCGGCCTGGGTGGTGCGCGCCATCTCCATCATGACCCGGGGATCCTCCGGGGCGATTCGCTGCACGTCCCCGGCAATCAGTTTCAGCCGGGTATCGGGGAAGCCGGCGCCGGACTGGTTCACGATGCTCACCCAGGCGTTGACGTCCAGGCTGCATCCGTCTTTCTCGTCGAGGATCGCGTTGTAGTCCGCCCACCAAGTCATGCCGCCGGTTTCGTAGCTGATACCCAGCGGTACCGGGCCCGCTTCATCGCTCCGCACCTGCCAGACCAGCGTCGGTTTCGTAATCAGGCCACCCGGCAGCTCCGGAAGCTCGATGTCCCGGTAGCTCTGGATGATCTGCACGCCCCCGTCCGGCTTGCGGAGCACCAGGCCGCCGTCGGTGCTCAACAGGGTGCCGCTGATCCGGTCGGCGGCGTCCCCCGTGCCCCGGCTCACGGTGATGTCGCGGTCCAGGTACCGGTCCAGCAGCTTCGCCGAGCTCACCAGGTCGAACTCGAAATTCTGCTCCAGCACACGGACCCCGCCGTCCCAGCCGCGGATGCTGACGGTGGTCGGATCGATCAGGCTCGCTACATCCTGGACCCGTAGCTCGGACACCCCGACGGCGAGGTCGAATGACCGGTCCAGGCGTACCGTGGCGTATCCCGGGACGTTCCCGGCCTGGAACCGGCCGCCCGGCCGGTACAGCGCCGGGTCCACGGCGCCTGGCTGGGCCCGGCTGTAGATGGTCAGTGCGTAGTCGGACTCGGCGGCGGCCTGGACCCCGGTGCCCAGGGCGGCGGCGATCAGAATGAGGAGGCGTTTCACGGGAGATCTCCGGTTTTCACTTGGTTTGTCTCCCCAACGAATCACCATCCCGGAAAGAGGACACATCAGCGGGCAATAAAAAACCCGCACCCCCTGGCGGGGATGCGGGTTCGTGGTAGCGCCGAAGCGCACCAGGAGGGCACTCTTGCTTACGCGGAAGCGGCCTTCTTCGCGGCGGCTTCGGCCTTCTTCGTGGAAGCCTGGACCTGCTTGGTCACTTCGCCGGCTGCTTCGTTGGCCTGGGCGAATCCTTTCTCCATCCAGGACTTGTACTGCTCACCGGCTTTCTGGGCCAGCTCGACGTTCTGCTTGGCGAGGTCCATCGCCTTGCCGGCGTACTCGTCGGTCAGCTGGGCCTGCTTGGACCAGTATTCCTTCACGTCCTTGGTTTCCTGGGCCAGTTTGGCCTGGCTGACGCTGCCTTCCACGAACAGGTTCGCGGCGGCCAGCTGGCGCTCGATCACCTCTTCGGCGATCTTGCTGTTGATTTCACCCAGGGTCTTCACCGCTTCCGCGGCGGTCTTGCCGAAATTGCTCATTGAATTGACGAAATCCTGTTGCATGCTCGTATCACCTTGAATCTGTTCGGTTAATGGTCCGGTGCAGCCGTTTTGTTGCGCTGCACCAATTGATGCAGTGCAGCATAGAGCCTGGGAGGCTCCCCGTCAAGCCTTGACTATATTAATTATTTTAAATATTAGAATTAATGCTGCTAATACTGAGGCCCCCGCCACCGGCCCATTTCCCGGCACCCATCAGGACATATACATCCCGCCGTTCACCGGCAAATTGGCGCCGGTGATGTAGTCCGTCCGGTCCTCGCAGAGAAAGCCCACGGCCTGGGCGATTTCCCCGGCGGTGGCCATGCGCCGCATCGGAATGCCTCCGACGATCTGGTCCTTGATGTCTTCAGGTATCTCTTCCGTCATGGGGGTGTCCACGTAGCCGGGGGATACCGTGTTGACGGTGATGCCCTTGCTTGCCACTTCCTGGGCGAGGGCCATGGTGAAGCCATGGACGCCGGCCTTGGCGGCGGAATAGTTGGTTTGTCCGAACTGCCCTTTCTGGCCGTTGACCGAGGAAATGTTGACGATACGACCGAAGCCGTTTTCGAGCATATTGTTGATCACGTTGCGGGTCACGTTGAAAACGCTGTCGAGGTTGGTATTGATCACCGCCTTCCAGTCCTCCGGCGTCATCTTCCGCAGCGTCTTGTCCCGCGTGATGCCGGCGCAGTTCACCAGGATCTCGATGAGGCCGTGCCTCTCTTCAACGCTCCGAATCATGGTGGCGCTGGACTCGAAATCCGAAACGTCTCCCGGGACCACGTCGACTTCGTGACCGTCGGTGCGCATGCTTTCCCTCCATGCCCCGGCCTGTTCGGCTTCGTTCGGTAGATGACCCGCCACGACGGCCCGGCCCTGGCGGCACAGCTCGCGGCACACGTCCGTGCCGATTCCCCCGATGCCCCCCGTAACCAGGGCGACTCGCTTAGTCATATGAGTATTCCTCGCCTACTTCAAATGAATTGTAATTGTGCAGTGCATTAATGCAGTGCGCAAAATAGTGCAGGACTCGTTGAATTGTCAACTGAAGGGGCAGGGGTGCAGCGGGCCGGGCGCCGGGATAAGGCGGCCGGGAATGGGGCTAAGTGTCTGTTTTATCTTTGTCTTTCTCCGGCTTGCTCCCGGTCGCGGCCTGGAAAAACTGATTCTGGATGTCCTGCCAGATCTCGAGGTTACGCTGGGTCAACTCCGACATGGTGTTGACGGGATTGTGCTGCATCGCGTCACGAACCTGGTCCTGGAAGTTCTTCTGCTGATGCTCGAACAGGCTCAGACTCTGTTCCAGGTAACTGGTCAGCGCGTCCTGTACGGAGCCACCGTAGAACCGGATGATGCGGGTCAGAATGTCCGTGGTGAACACCGGATTCCCGCCGTTTTCCTGGTCGGAAATGATCTGCAGCAGGATCATCCGGGTGATGTCCTCCCCGGAGCTGGCATCCTTCACTTCGAACTGCTCGCCCGCCTCCGTCAGCTTCTGCAGATCCGCCAGGGTGATATATCGGCTCTGCTCGGTATCGTACAGGCGCCGGTTCGGGTACTTCTTGATGATGCGCGGATTAGCAGCCACTGATTTCACCTGTGTTGGTCGATGGATTGGGGCCGGGATGTGATGTGCCGCATCAATACATGTGCTGGCCGCCGTTGATCGACATGGTGGAACCCGTAATGAATCCCGCGTCGTCGGCCACCAGGAATACGACGCCCCGTGCGATCTCGTGCGCTTGGCCGAGCCGGCCCACCGGGATGCGCTCGACGATCTTGTCCAATACCTTTTCCGGCACCGCGCGCACCATGTCCGTGGCGATGTAGCCCGGCGCAATGGCGTTCACGGTGATGCCCTTGGCCGCGCCTTCCTGGGCCAGGGCTTTGGTGAAGCCGTGGATGCCGGACTTGGCGGCGGCGTAGTTCACCTGGCCGTACTGGCCCGCCTGGCCGTTGATGGAGCCAATGTTCACGATCCGGCCGAAACCGCGCTCCCGCATCCCGCCTATCACGGCGTGGCACATGTTGAAACAGGAGCTCAGGTTGGTCTGGATGACGTCATTCCATTGCTGGAAGTCCATCTTGTGCATGGTGGCGTCGCGGGTGATGCCGGCGTTGTTCACCAGCACTTCCACGGGCCCGTATTCGGACTCGATGCGCTCCATCGCCGCCGCACAGCTCTGGAAGTCGCTGACGTCGAATTTCTCCACCGCGATGCCGGTGCGGCTATTGAACTCCTCCGCGGCCTTGTCATTGCCGGCGTAGTTGGCTACCACCTTGTAACCGGAATCCTTGAGTGCGATGGAAATCGCCTCGCCGATGCCGCGCGTGCCCCCGGTGACTACGGCTAGCCTGCTCATTGGAATCTCCCCTCTGGTTGATTGAATTCGATTATCGCTCAACTGCCAGGGCCACGCCCTGTCCCCCGCCGATGCACAGCGTCGCCAGCCCCTTGTGGGCGTCGCGGCGCTGCATCTCGTGCAGCAGGGTTACCAGTATGCGCGCCCCCGATGCGCCGATCGGATGACCCAGCGCAATGGCGCCGCCGTTCACGTTGACCTTCGACGTGTCCCACTCGAGGTCGTAGTTCACGGACATGGATTGTGCAGCGAATGCTTCGTTGGATTCAATCAGATCCAGATCGTTCACGGTCCAGCCCGCCTTCTCCAGGCATTTGCGCGACGCCGGGATGGGGCCCGTGCCCATGATAGCCGGATCGACGCCAGCGCTGCTGTAGGCGTGGATGCGGGCGATGGGGGTCAGGCCGAGGTCCGAGGCCATGGTCTCGGTCATCACCACCACGCCGGCCGCGCCGTCGTTGATGCCCGAGGCGTTGCCTGCGGTGACGGTGCCGTCCTTATCGAACGCTGGGCGCAGACCGCTCAGGCCCTCGGCGGTGGTCCCGTGGCGCGGAAACTCGTCCTTGTCCACCACCAGCGGATCACCCTTGCGCTGGGGCACCTCGATGGGCACGATCTCCTCGTCGAAACGTCCCGCTTTCTGCGCGGCTTCCGCTTTCTGCTGCGAGGCCGCCGCGAACTCGTCCTGGGTCTTGCGATCGAAGCCGTACTTCCTGGCGATGTTCTCCGCGGTATTGCCCATGTGGTACTGGTTGAAGGCATCCCACAGCCCGTCGAGGATCATGCTGTCGACCAGCTTCCAATCCCCCATCTTCTGCCCGGCCCGGGATTTGGGCAGGACATGCGGGGACAGGCTCATGCTCTCCTGGCCGCCGGCGATCACGATATCCGCGTCCCCGCACCTGATGGCCTGGGCCGCCAGGGAGACCGCCTTCAGGCCGCTGCCGCAGACCTTGTTGATGGTCATGGCCGGGCAGGTGTCCGGCAGGCCGGCTTCTATCGCGGCCTGCCGCGCGGGATTCTGTCCCGCGCCGGCGGTGAGCACCTGGCCCAGTATCACCTCGTCGATCTGCTCCGGCTTCAGCCCGGAACGCTTGAGCAGGTCCTGGATCACGCGCGCGCCCAGGATGTGGGCCGCCAACTGGGACAGGCCGCCGCCGAAATTACCCACCGGAGTGCGCCCCGCGGCGACAATGACAATATTTTCTGACATAGTTGCTCTGATCTCCCGCCGCGCCATTCGCGCGGCTTGGCTTTTGAATTCAATGAGATACCATCATTCTAAAGTATGATGCTGCACTGCACCAACAGTTCCCGACCCACGGCCGGACGGCGGGCCGCCCCATGACGGATTCGCGATGGGTCGAAGAGTGGCTGCAGGCCTGGCGGTCTTTCCCCGATGCCGGGGACGCCAACCCCTGGACCGCCATGCTGGATCATTTTACGCACAGTCATCCAGCGGCGTCCCACCAGTCTTTCAGCGACGCGCTGGACCGGATCTCCGGTCAGAGCCGCGCCTTCTTCGACCTGGGTCGGACGCTGGCCACCAACGATGGCGAGGGCTGGCAGGCGTCGGTTTTCAAGTATCTCGACGAGATGGCCGAGCGGATGCGCGATCCGGAGGCCGCGGCGCAGGCGTTCGGCGGCGCTTCCCCCTTGGGTTACTGGCAGCAGTTCGCGGGCCACGGAGCTGATTCCACCGGCGACCCGCAGTCCCTCATGGCCTGGTTCGACAAGCTCATGCGTATTCCCGGTATCGGCTATACCCGCGAGCACCAGGAGTCGCTCCAGGAACTGTCGCGCCTGTGGCTGAACTATGAACAGGCCTACGGTGAGTATGCCAATTATTGTGCGGAGACCGTCCGCTTGACGGTGGAACGCCTGAGGGAGCACCTCACCCGCGAGTTCGAGGGCGGAGGCGGCCCGGCCTCGATTCGCGCTTTGTACGACATCTGGGTGGACGCCGGGGAACAAGTGTACGCCGAGCGTGTGGCGGCACAGGAGTATATGCGGCTTCACGGCCGCATGGTGAACGCATTGATGGCGTATCGCCGGCGCGCGGCGAAACTCGTCGACCGGTGGGCCACCATCGCGAACCTGCCGACCCGCGAAGAGGTGGACGCGCTGCATCGCAAGCTGAAGGAGACCCGGGACGCGCTGCGCGACCTCGAAACCCGAGGGGAGCCGTCGCCGGAAGCGAGGCGCAGGAAAAAAGCCGGCGGGAAGAAGGCCGCCGGGAAGAAGACAGCCGGGAAGAAGACAGCCGGGAAGAAGACAGCCGGGAAGAAGACAGCCGGGAAGAAGACAGCAAAGAAGACAGGGGCAAAACATTGAACGACGCCTCGCACAGCCACGATACCTTGAGCCTGGAGCTGAGCGAGTACGCCCGCAAGCTCGCCGCCGGGTTCGATACCCTGAAGAATATGCCGCCGCTGGAATCCGGGGTCACGCCCCGTGATGCCGTGCATTCCGAGGACAAAGTGACGCTTTATCACTACAAGTCACCCGCCGGAAGTCGGTCCGCCGGCGCGGCGCCGGTGCTCATCGTGTACGCCCTGGTGAACCGGCCCTACATGCTGGACCTGCAGGAAAACCGGTCCCTGATCCGGTCGCTGCTGGACAAGGGTCTGGATGTCTATCTGGTCGACTGGGGTTACCCGGACCGCTCCGACCGCTACCTGGCCATGGACGACTACATCAACGGCTATCTGGACCGCTGCGTCGACGTCGTGCTTCAGCGGCATCACGTGGACAGCCTGAACCTGCTCGGCGTGTGCCAGGGCGGCTCGTTCAGCCTGTGCTACGCTGCCCTTCACCCGGACAGGGTCGCCAACCTGATCACCATGGTGACGCCGGTGGATTTTCACACCTCCGACAACCTCCTCAGCCACTGGACCCGCGAGGTGGATGTCGACCTGCTGGTGGACACCCTGGGCAATGTGCCCGGAGAGCTGTTGAACTGGACATTCCTGACGCTGAAGCCTTACCGGCTCATGGGACAGAAATACGTTGACATGATCAATGCTCTGGCGGACGAGAGTACCGCCCGGACCGCCATGCTGATGGAAAAATGGATATTCGACAGTCCGGACCAGGCCGGAGAAACGTTCCGGGAGTTCGTCAAGATCTTCTTTCAGGGCAACGGCTTCGTGGAGGGAACGGCCCGCGTCGGAGGCACGGCGGTGAAGCTGGCCAACCTCACCATGCCTGTTCTGAACATTTACGCTACCGGCGACCACCTTGTGCCCCCGGATGCCTCCCGGGCTTTGCGCGGCCTGGTCGCTACCGACGACTACACGGAGCTTCCTTTTGCCGGTGGGCATATCGGTATCTATGTCAGCGGCAAGTCCCGTAAGACCGTGCCGCCGGCGATCGCGGAGTGGCTGTCGGCACGCGCTTGACGCCGCGTCAAGCCGCAGCGCTGGGCAGCATATATAATGTTAACGCCGATGTGGGGCGGTGCAGCCCGACCCACCATCATTCACGTATTGTCGGAGGTCCGGGTGTATGGCCAGCGATGAACACACGATCGAGCAGTGGTGCCGGCTCGCGGAGCAGGAGCTGCGCGGCAAGTCTCTCGAGGACATCGTCTGGAACACCCCCGAGGGGATAGACGTCAAGCCGCTGTACACGGCGGACGACCTCGCGAACCTCGAGCACCTGGATACGTTCCCGGGTCTGCCGCCGTACACGCGCGGCCCCCGGGCCACCATGTATGCCGGGCGGCCCTGGACCGTGCGCCAGTACTCGGGATTCTCCACCGCGGAGGAATCCAACGCCTTCTACCGGCGGAATCTCGAGGCGGGCCAGACCGGCCTGTCGGTGGCCTTCGACCTCGCCACCCACCGCGGCTACGACTCGGACCATCCGCGGGTGGCCGGGGACGTCGGCAAAGCCGGTGTGGCGATAGATTCCGTGGAGGACATGAAAATCCTGTTCGACGGGATTCCCCTCGACCGGATGTCCGTGTCAATGACCATGAACGGCGCCGTGCTGCCGGTGATGGCCATGTATATCGTGGCGGCCGAGGAGCAGGGCGTGTCGACGGACCAGCTTTCCGGCACGCTGCAGAACGATATCCTGAAGGAATTCATGGTGCGCAACACCTATATCTATCCGCCGGAGCCGTCCATGGGAATCGTGGCCGATATCATCGGCTACACGGCGGAGCATATGCCGCGCTACAACTCGGTCTCGATATCGGGCTATCATATGCAGGAGGCCGGGGCCACCTGTGTGCAGGAACTGGCGTTCACCCTCGCCGACGGCCTGGAGTACGTACGCGCCGCCATGGACTCGGGCATGGAGGTGGACCGGTTCGCGCCGCGCCTGTCGTTCTTTTTCGGCATCGGCATGAACTTCTTCATGGAGGTGGCAAAACTGCGCGCCGCCCGCCTGCTCTGGTCGCGGCTGATGGAAAAGCACTTCCAGCCCGGAGACCCCCGCTCGACGATGCTGCGCACCCACTGCCAGACCTCCGGGGTGAGTCTGACCAGCAAGGACCCCTACAACAACATCATTCGCACCACTGTTGAAGCCATGGCCGCCGTCCTCGGCGGGACCCAGTCCCTGCACACCAACTCCTTCGACGAGGCCTTGGCCCTGCCCACGGAGTTCTCCGCCCAGATCGCGCGCAATACCCAGCTTGTTCTGCAGGAGGAAACCGGCATTACTCAAGTCGTGGATCCACTGGGCGGGTCTTATTACATCGAGTCCCTGACCCACGCCCTGGCAACCCATGCGCAGGCGCTGATTGACGAAGTGGAGGAGCTGGGCGGCATGACCAAAGCCGTGGAATCGGGCATGCCCAAGCTGCGCATCGAGCAGTCCGCGGCGATCCGCCAGGCGCGCATAGACCGCGGCGAGGAAGTGATCGTCGGCGTCAACAAGTATGCCGGCGATCAGCAGGCCGACGTGGAGATTCTGGACATCGACACGTCGACGGTGAGGGACACGCAGATCAGGCGCCTAGAAAACGTACGGTCCGGCCGTGACGCCGCTGCCTGCCGCGATGCGCTGGAAGCGCTGTCGGCGGCGGCCGGAAGCTCCGGCAACCTGCTCGCCGCGGCGGTGGAGGCCGCCCGCGCCCGGGCGACCGTGGGCGAGATCTCTGATGCGCTCGAAAAGCAGTGGGGCCGGCACCGTGCCGTGAACCGATCTCTGAGCGGTGTGTACGGTGCGGCCTACAAGGACGACGAATCGTTCGAGGCCATCAAGGCGCGGGTGAACGCCTTCGCCGAAGCCCACGGCCGCCGCCCGCGCATGCTGGTAGTCAAGCTGGGTCAGGACGGCCACGACCGCGGTGCCAAGGTGATCGCGACGGCCTTCGCGGACATCGGCTTCGACGTCGATGTAGGGCCGTTGTTCCAGACACCGGAGGAGGCGGCCCGGCAGGCGATCGAGAACGACGTGCACGTGATCGGTGTGTCGAGCCAGGCCGCCGGCCATAAGATGCTGGTGCCGGGCATGCTCCAGAGCCTGCGCGAGCAGAACGCCGACGACATACTGGTGATATGCGGCGGCGTGATCCCGAGCCGCGATTATGATCTGCTTTACAAGGAGGGTGTCGCAGCGATCTTCGGCCCCGGGACCCACATTCCCACGGCGGCGGGAGACGTGCTGTCGCTGATCGAACATAAACGAGACGCTGCCTGAGCCGCGGCAAGCAAGGCGGCCGACCGGGGAGAGCCATGCAGGACATCATCAAACAACTCGAAGAAAAACGCGCCGCCGCCCGGCAGGGGGGCGGACAGGACCGAATCGATGCCCAGCACGGCAAGGGCAAGCTCACGGCCCGCGAGCGGCTGGAGCTGTTGCTGGACCAGGACAGCTTCGAAGAGTGGGATATGTTTGTCGAGCATCGCTGTACCGAGTTCGGTATGGCGGACCAGACAGTCCCCGGCGATGGCGTCGTCACCGGCTATGGCACCATCAACGGCCGCCTGGTTTTCGTGTTCAGCCAGGACTTTACGGTGTTCGGCGGGTCCCTGTCCGAGGCCCATGCAGAGAAGATCTGCAAGGTGATGGATCAGGCTATGAAAGTCGGCGCACCGGTTATCGGCCTGAACGACTCCGGGGGCGCCCGCATCCAGGAGGGCGTGGCCTCCCTGGGGGGCTACGCGGAGGTTTTCCAGCGCAACGTTATGGCCTCCGGGGTGATCCCCCAGATTTCGCTGATCATGGGCCCCTGCGCCGGCGGCGCGGTGTATTCGCCGGCAATGACGGATTTCATCTTCATGGTGCGGGACAGCTCCTACATGTTCGTCACCGGCCCGGAAGTGGTGAAGACCGTGACCCACGAGACAGTCACCGCCGAGGAGCTGGGCGGTGCGGTGAGCCATTCCACCCGTTCCGGGGTTGCCGACCTGGCGTTCGAGAACGACGTCAGGGCGCTGCTCACCGTCCGGCAGTTCTATGACTACCTGCCGGCGAGCAACCGGGAAAAGCCCCCGGTATGGCCGACCACCGATCCTGCGGACCGCGTCGAGATGTCCCTCGATACCCTGGTGCCCCCGGACCCCAATGTCCCGTACGACATAAAAGAGCTGATCGTCAAGGTGGCGGACGAGTACGAGTTCATGGAGATCCAGCCGGACTATGCCAGGAATATCGTCATCGGTTTCATCAGGATGGAAGGCAGCACCGTGGGGGTGGTGGCGAACCAGCCGATGGTGCTCGCGGGCTGCCTGGACATCAGCTCGTCCATCAAGGCGGCGCGCTTCGTCCGCTTCTGCGATGCCTTCAACATCCCCATCCTCACGTTCGTCGACGTGCCGGGGTTCATGCCGGGGACGTCCCAGGAGTACGGCGGCATTATCAAGCATGGCGCCAAGCTGCTGTATGCGTTCGCCGAAGCGACGGTGCCCAAGGTGACCCTGATCACCCGCAAGGCCTACGGCGGCGCCTACGACGTCATGAGCTCCAAGCACCTGCGCGGCGATGCCAATCTCGCCTGGCCGAGCGCCGAGATTGCCGTGATGGGGCCGAAAGGGGCGGTGGAGATCATTTTCAGGAAAGACGCCGGCGACGAGGAGAAAATCGCCCGGCACACCGAGGACTACCGCCGCACCTTCGCCAATCCGTTCATCGCGGGCCGGCGCGGTTATATCGACGACGTGATCATGCCCCACAGTACCCGTCCGCGGGTGTGCAAGTCCCTGCGCATGCTGCGGGACAAGGACCTGGAGAATCCGTGGCGCAAGCACGGCAACCTGCCGCTTTGATTCCGTTAATTCGATATCCTGTACCCCCGGGCATCGCGCCGAAGCCCCCCGTAGGTCGGGCTGGCGCCCGACCTACGGGTGCCGGGGTTTCACAGGCGTGGTGTGCATGAACCCTATCGGACCGTTATAACCAATGTTTAAGAAAGTACTGGTCGCCAACCGGGGAGAGATCGCCTGCCGTGTGTTCAGGACGGCGAAGCGCCTTGGTATAGGCACGGTAGCCGTCTATTCGGACGCCGACCGCGATGCCATGCATGTGCGCATGGCCGACGAGGCGGTGCATATCGGTCCTCCGCCGTCGTCGGAAAGTTACCTGGTGATCGACAGGATCGTGCAGGCGTGTCGGGATTCGGGGGCAGAGGCCGTGCATCCCGGCTACGGCTTCCTGTCGGAAAACCGGCGTTTTGCCGAAGCGCTCGAAGAGGCGGGAATTGCCTTCGTCGGGCCCAATACCGCCGCCATCGAGGCCATGGGGGACAAGCTCACCTCCAAGAAGCTGGCCCGGGAAGCCGGGGTGAACACGATACCGGGGTTCGCCGGCGTGATCGAGGATGCGGACCATGCGGTGCGGATCGCCGGCGATGTGGGCTATCCTGTGATGCTGAAAGCCAGCGCCGGCGGCGGCGGCAAGGGCATGCGCGTCGCCCGGGACGAGGCCGAGTGTCGAGACGGGTTCGAGCGCGCCACCAGCGAGGCAGTGTCCTCGTTCGGCGACGGTCGCGTATTGATCGAACGGTTCATAGAGCAGCCCAGGCATATCGAGATCCAGGTGCTGGGAGATACCCACGGCAACTGTATATACCTCGGCGAGAGGGAATGCTCCATTCAGCGCCGCCACCAGAAAGTGATCGAGGAAGCCCCGTCGCCGTTCCTGGATCCGGAGACGCGCCGTGCCATGGGCGAGCAGGCGCTGGCGCTGGCGCGGGCCGTGGACTACGTTTCCGCCGGCACGGTGGAGTTCATAGTCGATGCCGACAGGAACTTCTTTTTCCTGGAGATGAACACTCGCCTGCAGGTCGAGCACCCGGTTACGGAGATGATCACCGGGGTCGATCTGGTGGAGCAGATGCTGCGCGTCGCGTCAGGCGAGAGGCTGGACATGACGCAGGAGGATGTCCGCCTGTCCGGTTGGGCTGTCGAAACACGGGTCTATGCCGAGGACCCCCAGCACGAGTTCATGCCGTCCATAGGCCGGGTCGTTCGCTACCGGCCGCCGGTGGACAACGACAGGGTCCGCGTCGATACCGGGGTTTTCGAGGGGGGCGAGGTGTCGATGTTCTACGACCCGATGATCGCCAAGCTCATCACTCACGGCCGGGACCGCGATACCGCCATAGAGCTGATGCGGGATGCCCTGAACGAATACTTCATCCGCGGCGTCGCCCACAACATTGGCTTCCTCAACGCCCTGATCACCCATCCCCGTTTTCGTGCCGGCGAGCTGACGACGAATTTCATCGCCGAAGAGTATCCCGACGGGTTCCAGCCGAAGACGCCTTCGGAGCGCGAAGTGCGCGCGTTCCTGGCGGCGCTGGCGGTGGCCCACAGCGCTTACCTGAACAGAAAAACCCGGATCACGGGCCGGATCGCGCCCCAGCCGGACCTGAGCCGGCCGATGGACGTGGTGGCGATGATCGACAGGCAGCCCCATCCGATGCGGATCAATCCCGTTCCCCACGGCTACGAGCTCGAGTATGCGGGGGGGCTGTGCCGCCTGCGCACGGACTGGCGGATCGGGGACCCGCTGTTCCGCTGCGAGATAGACGGTGATTCGTTCTGCGTCCAGATCGAGCGCCGGGGCATTCACTACGACCTGTCCTACGACGGCATGCGAGTGGAAGGCATGGTGCTTACGCCCCGCGGCGCGGAGCTCAACAGCCTGATGCTGGACAAGCCCCCTCCGGACTATTCGAAGTTCCTGCTGTCACCCATGCCCGGCCTGCTGGTGCGCATCGAGGCGGAGCCCGGCCGGACCATCAAGGCCGGTGAGGAGCTGGCGGTGGTGGAAGCGATGAAAATGGAGAACGTCCTGCGGGCCAACCAGGATGTGAAAGTGAAGCAGGTTATGGCGGAGCGGGGCGACAGCTTGTCGGTGGACCAGCCGATTCTGGAGTTCGAGTAGGGGGCGTTCAAACGCCGCCGCCCGGGGTTTCCAACAGCAGTACCGGACCATTGGAAGAGAGCAGCAAATTCACCTTCGCCAGCGACATGCGCAACCGGTCCGCGACGCACTCCCTCGCTGAACAGATTCGCGCGGGCGATCGCCGTGCCCTGGCACAGGGTATCACCCTGGTCGAGTCCACGCGCACCGACCACAACGAGCGCGCCCGGGAGCTGCTGAGCGAACTGGTGCCCCACGCCGGCCGCGCTGTCCGGGTCGGCATATCCGGCCCCCCCGGTGTCGGCAAATCAACGTTCATCGAAGCCCTCGGGGGTTATCTGACCGGGCAGGGCAAGCGTGTCGCAGTCCTGGCGGTGGATCCGTCGTCATCCGTTACCGGCGGCTCGATTCTCGGCGACAAGACGCGCATGGAGAACCTGTCCCGTAACCCGGACGCCTTCGTGCGGCCGTCACCGTCGGGTAGCTCGGTGGGCGGCGTCGCCCGGCGAACGCGCGAGTCGATGCTGCTGTGCGAGGCGTCGGGATTCGATGTGGTGATCGTTGAGACCGTGGGCGTCGGCCAGTCGGAAACCGTGGTCTCGGAGATGACGGACGTATTCGTGCTGCTCATGCAGCCGGGCGGCGGCGACGATCTCCAGGGCATCAAGCGCGGCATCCTCGAGCTCGCGGACCTGGTCCTCGTCAACAAGGCGGACGGGCGGATGGCGGATCTCGCCAACCGCTCGGCGTCCGACTATCAGCACGCCCTGCAGCTTCTGCCTGCCCGCGTGGCTGACTGGCGAGTGCCGGTCATGACCTGTTCGGCTCTGGAGAACCGGAACATCGACGACGCGTGGAAAGCGATTTCCGACTATGTTGCCCTACTCGAGAAGAAATCAGTACTGGAGAAACGCCGGGCCGATCAATCGGTCTCGTGGATGTGGCGGGCCACCACGGACGGGCTGCTCGACGCACTGCGGGACGATGCCCGCCTCGGGACGCAGGTCGAGGAACTGGAACGCTTGGTGCGGAGCGGCGACCTGCCCGCAACCGTGGCCGCACGGCGAATCCTCGACATTTTCCTCGACCGGAAGAAACAGCAATAGCGGGCGGCCACGAAACGAACCGTGCCCGGCAGGCCTTCCGCGGTTATCGGCGTGCGGCCCACCCGCCGTTTACGTTCACTTTTCCGCCGTCCGTAAAGCGACGACTTCAGTCCGTCTTCTCCTCCAGTTCGTCAGCCGCTTCCTCTACTTGGTCACCGGCCGACTCCGCTGCATCCTCGGCGGAATCCTGCGCGTTCTCGACGGCTTCGTCGATCTGCTCCCCGGCTTCCTCGGCCGGGCCCTGGTCGGACTCACAGCCGGCGCTCAGCAGTAATGCCGCCAGCAGGCTGCCGCCGATGGCGGCTGTTATGGAATGCTTCATCATGTTTGTCTCCATGAATTTCGTTTTGATTTCATTTGCCGACTGCACCATCCCCCGCTTCACAGAGGCGATGCGCGGCCCCGCGCCACGTGGGCGATAATGTCAACGCCCAACTCAGCGTGGCTATCTCCTCCGGGCGGCACCAGTTGCCGCCATTATAAAGTGTATCTCCCAATGGTTAAGCAATAAGCGTGCCATTGGTTCGGCGGGAGAATTTCCCTGATGGGCGCCCTGACGATACGCGGATTTGATGCGCACAGGGGGATTTCCCCGGCGGCTCGCTGGCTGGAAAGCTTTCCCGCCGCCGGCCTCTCCGATAATACGGGCCTCACGACCGGACGGTGGCCCGCCAGCACCAACGCGTCATCCGGGACAATCCGGATATTCGATCGCCTTGAACGAAGGTAGTACAGTGGTAAGGTCCGCATTTCCCCCGGGGGATCCCACAATCAGTTGGCAGGACAGTTCCATGATTCCAGAGCAGATGTCGGCTGTTCAGTTAATGGGCCATGGCGGCACCGAGCAACTCGTGTATCGCGAAGACGTGCCGGTGCCCCGTCCTGCGCAGGGCGAGGTGCTGGTCAAGGTCACGGCGACTGCGAAGAACAATACCGACCGGAAAGTGCGGGAGGGTCTCTACCCGACCGAAAACGCGGACGACATCGCATCATTTCAGATCGGGGGCGCACCCACACTGGAGTTTCCACGGATCCAGGGGGCTGATGTAGCAGGGAGTGTCGTCGCCGTTGGCCCCGGCGTGGATGAGACCCGGATCGGCGAGCGCGGCCTGCTCGATTTCAACATCTATGCCGATGATCGGCGGGACATCAATCTGACCCCCGACTACTACGGCCATGGCCGGGACGGCGGCTTTGCCGATTACATCGCGGTTCCCGGCGATCAGTTCCATGCCGTTGCCAATCCGGAGCTCGCCGATGCCGAGCTGGCGGTGATGGGGATGTGTTCCTATCAGACCGCCCTGCATATGCTGAACGCCGCTTCCGTCCGCGCCGGCGAGCAGGTGCTGGTGACCGGCGCCAGTGGCGGGGTCGGAACCGCGTTGATCCAGCTCTGCCGCCTGCTCGGCGCCGTCCCGCATGCCGTGAGCAGCGCCGGCAAGGCACAGCCGTTGCTGGACCTGGGTGCCGAGAGCGTCATCGACCGGACCGGAGTCCGCGACTGGCCGCGGGCCGTCGACGAGGCAACGGGTGGCAGGGTGATCGACGCGGTGATGGATCTCGCGGGCGGCGCCATGACCAATCCTCTGATCGACGTCATGATCCGGCGCATGCCGGAACGTAACACCTATCCCCGCCTGGCCATCGCCGGGGCCAGCGCGGGAAACGTGACCGAAATTCTCTGGACCCGGATCTATCTGTACCAGGTCCAGATATTCGGCGTATCCCATGGTACGCGGGATGAGGCGGCACAGTTGATCGACTGGATACGCGGGGGCCGGCTGCGTCCTGTGCTGCACGGAACGTTCCGGCTCTCCGACATTCGGCGAGCGGAGGACTATTTCGTCGGACGCGGCAGCGACTATATCGGCAAGATCGCCATCGTCCCGGATTCCGAGTGGGCGGCGCACGGCGAACGTTTTGCGGTCTCTGACTTCGCCGCCGGAGTCGATCGTTCAGCCAGTGTTCAGTCATGATGTGCGATGATGCGGCAGTAATTCATGCAATCGGCTCGCTGTCGAGCCGGTGTACCGACTCGAGGGGACATCGCGTGATGAAGAACAAACGCATATTGGCATTCGCTGCCAGCCTCTTCCTGATTGCGGGGCCGCTGCTGGCGGACCATGGTTCCGGTGGGCACGGTAACGAGACACCCTTCACCAAGGAAAACATCGGCAAGGCGGTGGGTGCCGCCGCCGGCGCTCTGCTGGGTACCCAGATCGGCAGCGGACGCGGCAAGCTCGCGGCGGTTGCCATCGGCACCCTGGCGGGCTACTGGGCCGGCGGCCGGATCGGGCGGCAGCTCAGCCAGCGGGACCAGGCCGGGATTGCCTACACCACCCATGAAGCGCTGGAGAGCGGCCAGACCAGGACCTGGCAGAATCCCGATACCGGCGTTTCCACCCGGGTTTCCGTGCGGGATGCCGACGGCGTCGGTGCACAAGCCGGCATGGAGCCGCTGGGACGGGCCCCCACCCTGGAACTGATCAACGGCTATTTCCTCGCCGACGCGAATATCAATGTACGCGGGGGGCCGGGCACCGAGTACGTGATCCTGTATCGCCTCGCCCGGGGCGAGCACGTGCCGGTGATTGGACGGGTCGCCGACTCGGAATGGCTGATGATCGCGCAGCAGGGCGCGGGCAACGGCTTCGTTTACGGGCCGTTGTTAACGCCGTCCAACCAAGCGGAAAACGCCATCCGGGATGTGATGCAAACGGGCGAGACCTTCGCGACCTACGACGTGGAAAGCCGTGACTGCCGCGTCATTACCCAGGAAGTGGTGCTGCCGGACGATACGGCCCGGACCCATGAGTTCAAGGCCTGCCGCCAGGCGGACGGCACCTGGATGGAGGTGTAGTCATCATGCGCATTATTGCCTGCGTAGTCTCCGGTCTGATGCTGACGATGCAGTCCGCAACCGCGGCGGATGACCGGCTCCTGTTCGACAATCCCGGCTATACCGTCACCATGCCGGACAGCCACTACTGCGACGATACCGTCGCGCTCACCGTGCATTCCGACCGCCCGGGGCTGTTCGAATCGGGTTCCCCGGAGCTGCAGCGAATCGTCGATGCCGCCCAGGCGGTGCTGGCCTTCGAGTGTCCCGAGTTTCATGCCATCCAGGTCGACGGACGGCTCTCCGGTATCGGTGAGCCCGTATACACCGGGCTGTCCGAGCGGCGCTCGAACTGGGAGCTGGCCGCCACGCAGTCCATCCAATCGGAGCAGTACGACGGATCCTCCGAGCCGATGGATGATGAAGGCTACGGGGCGGCGGACGCTTCACATGGATTCAGTGTGGCGAACCTGTCCCCCGGCATGCCCGTCGAGGAAGCGCGGTCGGCCGTGACGGAAACTTTCGGCATCGAGCCGGAATTCGATATCGACAGCGGCGTCCTGACGATGCTGGCCGGCGGCTGCCCGGCGGACTATGACTGGGCCGCCCTGTCTCCCGAACCTGAGCGTGGCTGGAAGTGCCTCAACGCCTGGTTTACCGACCAGAGGCTGGCCCGCCTGTACCTGTTGGATCTCGTGCAGGTTGTTGATGCCGCGGATCCCGAAGCGGTGGCGCAGCAGCTCATGGAACGTTTCGGCGAGCCCGTGTACCGCGATTCCCGTGAACAGGAAGGCGGCTGGTGGGGAAAGGACGAGGAAATTCGCATGCTGGCCTGGGGCGAGGTCGTTGAAACGCGGGATACCGGTGACGGCGAGATGATCGACGTCTACACCCTGCAGGTGAAAATTCTCCCCGTGGACGATGTGACGGTGGTGACAGTGACTTTGTATGAACCCGAACTGCGTCCCGGTCGGCAGTCGGGCTCCGGGTCGAAGGTGCCGGACCTGACCCTGTAGCAATGGATGCGACGCCTGGGCGCGGCGGAGCATCCGTCGTTCAGTGCCGGTTCAGGTATGCATGGTTATCCTGATCCCCCATTTCGGTTCTTTGCGCAGATATCTCAGAGTGTTTCTGGTGGTAATCCCGATCGTCGGGCTCGCCGGCTGTTACCCCTACTACGATGGCCACGTGGCGGGCTATTACAAGCAGGGGCACCACGGAAGCAAGCACCACCGGGGCAGCGACGGCCACTATTACCACCGGGACAGGGGCAAGCGGCACTATCGCCATGGACGCGACCGGCGCCACCGCTACCGGCACTATTACCGCTACTAACGTATCCCACCACGGATATCGCACCATTAGGTCAGCCGCGGGCATCGATTCAGTTTACAGGACTGCATGATCAGGGAGGCCGGTGCCGGGGGCCGTTCCCCAGGGCTGTCGAAAACAGGGATGTTTGAGCCAGAGCGTACAGGGACGTATTCACAGCGGCCCTGGGGAACGGCCCCCGGCACCGGCCCCATCGGGTGAGTGCGTCTTCAAACCCGGACAACGCGCGCGCCCCGCCCCGGCATTCCGCCGCGGGTTTCGGTAGTATGCCGGAATGACCGACGCACCGACCTTCGTCACCCACCTTGAATGTTCGACCACGGGGGAGTGCTATCCGGCGGATACGCCGCATGGTCTGTCGGCGTCCGGTAAACCGCTGCTCGTGCGATACGACCTGGACGCGATGGCGCGGGCGATTACACCCGGGGAGCTTGCATCGCGTCGAGAGGGTGGATTCTGGCGGTATGCGGAGATGCTCCCGGTCCGCCGGCCCGAAAACCGCATCTCCCTGGGTGAGGTGGTCACGCCGTTGATCAGGGCGGAGCGCCTGGCCGGGCCCCGGGGCCGGTTGTGGATCAAGGACGAAGGCCGGCTGCCCACGGGGTCGTTCAAGGCGCGCGGCCTGGCCCTGGCCGTGTCGATGGCGAATGAGCTCGGCCTGCGGCATCTCGCGATGCCGACCAACGGCAACGCCGGTGCCGCGCTGGCGGCGTATGCGGCACGGGCCGGACTCCGCGCCACGGTGTTCTGCCCCGCGGATACCCCCGAGATCAATGTACGCGAAATCGCCCTCCAGGGGGCACGGGTCTACCGCGTCGACGGTCTCATCGACGAGTGCGGCCGCATCGTCAAGGCGGGCATCAATGCCGCCGGCTGGTTCGATACTTCGACGCTCAAGGAGCCCTACCGCATCGAGGGCAAGAAGACCATGGGAATTGAGCTGGCCGAGCAGCTGGGCTGGCGTCTGCCGGATGCCATTTTTTATCCCACCGGCGGGGGCACCGGGATGATCGGTATGTGGAAAGCCTTCGACGAGCTCGAGCGTTTGGGATGGATTGGTCCCCAGCGGCCGCGGATGTTTGCCGTGCAGGCCGCCGGCTGCGCGCCCATCGTGCGGGCGTTCGAAGCGGGCGCGACACACGCCGAGCCCTGGGCCGACGCGCACACGGTCGCGGCGGGAATCCGCGTGCCGGCCGCGGTCGGCGATTTCCTGATTCTGCAGGCGGTGCGCGAGTCCGGCGGCAGCGCACTCGCCGTGGACGATGAAACCATCATGGCGTCGCGGGACCGCGTCGCGCGCGAGGAAGGACTGCTCCTGTGCCCGGAGGGGGCGGCCACACATGCGGCTTGGGAACAGGCCGTGGCCCGCGGCCTGGTGGAGGCCGGTGCCGAATCCATCCTTTTCAACTGTGCCACCGGCCTCAAGTACCCGATGCCCGACAGCCCGGACGCGGTTCCCGGCGCCGGCTCGATTGACTACGCCGTATTCGAATGAGCCGGTATTGCGGTCCGCCGCTATAGAATCTGGCTGAGGAATGCGCGCGTGCGTTCGTCGCGCGGGTTGCTGAAGAACTCCCCGGGCGGGCCGTCCTCAATGATGACGCCCCGGTCGGTGAAATACATGTGGTCGGCGACTTCACGCGCGAACCCCATTTCGTGGGTCACCAGCATGCAGGTCATCCCCTCTTCAGCCAACTCGCGAATGGTGACCAGAACTTCCTTGACGGTTTCCGGATCCAGGGCGGCGGTCACCTCGTCGAACATCATGACCTCCGGGTTCATTGCCAGCGACCGGGCGATGGCCACGCGCTGCTGCTGGCCGCCCGAAAGCTCTCCGGGATACGCGTCCGCCTTCTCGGACAGGCGCACTTTCGCGAGCAGGGCCACGGCCCGCTCACGGACCTCCTCGCGGTCCTGACGCAGTACCTGCACCGGCGCCATCATCACGTTCTGCAGCGCCGTCCGGTGGGGGAACAGGTTGTACTGCTGAAAGACCATGCCGACCTTCTTGCGCAGCGCGAGCCGGTCCAGGTGCGGGGTATTGACCTCCTGCCCGCTCACCCGTATCGAGCCGGAATCGATGGTGATCAGCGCGTTGATGCAGCGCAGGAGCGTGGACTTGCCGGATCCTGAAGGACCTATGATGCACACGACGTCGCCCTTCATGACATTGAAGGTGACGCCCTTGAGCACCGGCGTGTCGCCGAAGCTTTTTAAGACGTGGTCCAGTACGATGATCGGCTGGTCCGGCGTCCACGGAGCGTTGTCAGTGGTAGACGGCATAGCGCAGCTCCAGTTTCTGCGTATAACGGGCGATGGGATAGCAGTAGACGAAGAACATCAGCATGACATACCCATAGAACGGAACCAGGAAGTCGGTGCGGCTCTCGGCGGCAAGTACCCGCTGGGTGAGCGTCATCACCTCGGAGACGCCCACCACCGATGTCAGCACGGTTGCCATGGTCAGGATCGCGTAAAGGTTCATCCACGGCGGCAGCATGCGCTTCACGCACTGGGGCAGAATGATGTCGAACAGGATCTGCCGGCGGCTGAACGCCAGGGAGTGCGCCGCTTCCCACTGGCCGGTGGGGATGGATTGGATGGCGCCGCGCACGATCTCCGATACGTTGGCCATGATCGGGAGAGACAGGCCGAGTATGCCCTTGACCCAGTCCGGGAACGGTATCCGGAACCCGAATACCTGGAACTCAAAGGGAAGCAGGTACATGCAGAAGAACAGCAGCACCAGCCACGGGGCATTGCGGAAGAACTGGGTCACGACCCACGACCCCGCCCGAACCGGGGGCAGCAGCGAAATCTGCATGATCCCCAGCATGACCCCGACGATGGTGCCGATCCCCATCGCCAGGAAGCTGATGATGATGTTGAACACGAAACCCTTGAGCAGCAGAGGCGACCAGCGAATCAACGCGCTGAGCACGGATTCCCGGCCATCGGCCGCCTGCTGCGCCGCAGCCAGGCCGCTCCAGAGCACGACTGCCAGGATCAGAAAGACGCCATGCCATGCGCGCAGGCGCAGGACGGGGCCCCCGGCCGCCCGGTCCCGGCCGGCGGTCGCCGCCAGGCGGTGGGCCGCCGGCAGCAGCACCGGCAGGTCGGTGCTCCCCCGCAGGGCGTGTCCGCACTTCATGTGCCGAAGCCCGGCAACCGCATGGCGCGCTCCCAGCTGTTCATCGCCCAGACCAGCATGCCCACCAGCAGTACATAGGCGAACAGCAGGAATGTCATCATCTCCGGGACGTTGACGCTGTCCGACCAGATCTGGTTGGAGACGTAAAGCATTTCCGGCACCGCGATGGCATAAGCGAGCGTGGTGGTCTTGACCAGATTGACCAGGTTGTTGTTGAGCGCCGGCAGGCAGACCCGCAGGGCGAGCGGCAGGACGACATGCACGTAGCTCTGCAGGCGGGTGTAGCCCAGTGACTCCGCCGCTTCAACGGTGGAGCGCGGCACGGCCTCAATCCCGGAGCGGAAAATCTCCACGTTGAACGAACCGGCAAAGAACGAGAGTGAAATGATCGCCCAGTGCCAGTTGGACAGAATCGGCTCCATGATTCCCCACTCGTTCTCCATCGTCGGCATCATGCTGCCCAGGGCAAAAAAGAAGAAGTACATCTGGACCAACGGGGGGGTGTTGCGGAAAAGCTGGATATAGCCCTGGACTATGCGCCGCGTCCACTTGAGCGGCGAGTTCTGCAGCCAGGCGCCGACGACGCCGATCACGACCGAGAAAAGCAGGCAAATGGCGGAGAGGTAGATGGTGTTGAAGAAACCGCGGATCATGCGGTTTCTGTCATAGCTGTCGTACACGATCGTGAGATTGATTCCGGCGGCTTCGTTGAGCCACCGGAACCACTCGTAGATCGTCTGTAGGGGATCCACGTTACGCGTCTCGGTCCGCCTGCGATGAAAACCGGGCGGGGTGGCCGTTGCCCGCCCCGCCCGGTTCCAACATCAGCCCCTGCTCAGCGTGCGTCTTCCGGAACGAATTCGTTGACGAAGAACTCGTGCATCCGTTTGGCGAACGGAGTCGGCTCCAGGCCGTACTCCTTCTCGAGCTCAACGATCCGGCCGTCAACGTGCCACTTTACGATCATGCCGGAGATCAGGCGCGCCAGGCGATCTTCGCCCGTGGCGACGCCGATGCCCCAGGGAGAGTCGTCGATGGTCTCCAGCGGCATTTCGTACTCGGACCATTCGTCCTGCTGGAGCCGTGATACCAGGAAGCTGTCGTCATAGACGAACGCAGCGCATCGTCCCTGCTTGAGGGCCTCGAGGACTTCGCTGGTGCCGGTGAAACCGACGATCTCGGCGCCGAACTCCTCGGACGTCTTCCGGTTGTAGAAGGCGCCCTGGATGCCGCATACCGGCACGCCGTCCAGGTCTTCCCAGCTCACGAAGTTGCTCTCCTTGCGGGCCATGATGTTCGTGCCCGAGGAATAATAGTCCGGGTCGAGAATGTTGATGACGCCGCGGCGCTCCGCGGTATCCGTCATGGTCCCGATGAGCACGTCGATCTTTCCCTGCTCCAGAAACTCCATGCGATTGGAGGCGGTAACGGCCACCAGCTCGAGGTCCACGCCGAGAGTATCCGCGACGTCCCGGGCCAGGTCCGGTTCGATACCCACGATATTGCCGCCCTCATCGAGGTAGCCGTAAGGGCGGTAGTCCGCCTTGGACCCCACGACGATCTTGCCGCGCTCGGCGATACGGTCCAGGACATCGGCGCTTGCCGTCGCGCCCGCCGCCAGGGTGATGGCGAGCAACAGGACCGCCGCGGACTTGATGATGCTTGCGTAGTTTTTCACGAATTGTTCCTCCTTAGTGATGGCATCCGTGTCGTTGAACGGAGTCCCTGGAATGGAATTGGACGAAACTGACTGCAGTCTTATTGGTATTGTCCGACGAGTAATATAAACGCCGTTTTCTCCCGAGTCCAACCCGGGCAGGGGCAGACGCTCAGTGAACGAATCGATTGCGGCGGAGGCCGTGCCGGCGACCCGCCCGTATTCAATCCGAGCCACTACCGGCGCGGGGGTGGCCGCCTGAGTTGAATACGCGCAATGGGGATTGGCCGGTGCCGCAGTCCCGTCTCTTCGGGTGATTCAGGCGGGGTCGTGGAGGGTCCGGTACAGTTTCTCCATTTCTCGTCTCGTTCTCAATGCTTCCGACTCGTGGCGAATGGAGACGTCGGGCCATCTGATGCATTCACCCGCTCTTACCGCGCGGTTCAGCGCCACGCCCTGGGCGAGTCCGATTGGCAGGCCTTCCAGCTCCAGGGAGGTTGCGGACGGTAACAGCTTGCCGTAAACCGTGTAGCCGCCTTCCCCGTCCAGCACTTCGCCGGCCTTCATGTCACGTTTGGCCGTGGCGACGACATCGCCGGTAAAGCCGCGTGTCGACCCGGTCGGCCTGCCCAACAGTGCCGCCGACAGTACGGAGATATTGAGCTCCAGGCCGATTAGGTGAAAGGGCTTGTACATCGCCGAAAAGCGGCCGGTGGCATCGGTGTTCATGCCGTACTGGCGGAAGCTGGCGGCGGTATAGTCGTTCGGCGCCTCGATGACCACATAGACACCCCAGCGCAGATCCCGGAACACCGGCCGTCCGTCCCGCTCCACCGACGACACCACTTCAACCTGGCCCTTGTGATGAAGCTGTCCGCCCTCCCCGGTCGGTCGCAGCACGTGGGCGAGGTCGTCCATGCCGCAGGGCGGGAACAACAGGCCGTCGGGCGGCGGCTCCAGGCCCGTGGCGTTGGCAATGGCGGCCATTTCTAGGGCGGACTTGGTGCCGTCGAGAAAGGAGTTGAACATCTGGCTGTTCATGCCGGCGGCGCGGGCTTCTTCCGCGGTCAGCCCGTAGTAGTCCCACACCGTGTCCGGGGTGGAGGCGTGATAATCAGGGAGATACTTGGTGCCCTTGCCGGCCGCCACCACGTCGAAGCCGCAGACGCGGGCCCATTCCACCAGCTCGCAGGTCAGGGCCGGCTGGTCGCCGTAGGCCATGCTGTAGACCACGCCGGCTTCGGCGGCTTCCCGGGCCAGCAGCGGGCCCGCCAGCACGTCGCCTTCCACGTTGACCATCACTACGTGCTTGCCCGCCCTGAACGCGGCGCGGGCGTGGGAGACGCCGACGACCGGGTTGCCCGTTGCTTCGATGATCACGTCCACGTCTCCGGCGTCGATCGCCAATGTTGCATCGTCGACGAAACGGGTCCGGGATATCCGCGCGTCGTCCCAGCCGACGGCTGCGCACGCGTCCCGGGCGCGCTGCGGGTCCAGGTCGGCGATGCATGCGACAGCCAGGCCGGGGGTGGTGGGTACCTGGCTCAGGAACATGGAACCGAACTTTCCGGCGCCGATGAGGCCCGCCCTTACCGGGTTGTCCCGGTCGGCGCGTGCGAGCAGCTCTTTGTGAAGATACATGGTTGCTGTTCCGCCTGGTCTGTAACTGGATTCGCGACGACGCGATGTGGTGAAGTGTTCCGCGGTTCCACTATACCAATCGATCAGACAGCCCGCATGCTGCATCCAGATACACGGTAGTGGCTCAGTTTGAATCGAATACTGCCCGGGGCCGGGGCCGTGCCGGGGACTCTCCCCCAGGGCCGCTGTGAATACGTCCATGTACGCTCTGGCTCAAACATCCCTGTTTTCGACAGCCCTGGTGGAGAGTCCCCGACACGCCCCCTTATTGCCCGCCTGTGCTCAAACCGAGCCACTACCAGGCATACCGGAGGCAGGGGAACCGTGGCCTTCGCATGGACCCGCTAATTCGGGCAAAATGCTGCCTTCGATTTTTTTACCCGCCCGGTTGATGGAACACGCAACAAAGCTGCTGCAGGATACCTACGGTTACGCCGCATTCAAGGGGAATCAGCAGGCCGTGATCGAGGCGGTGCTGGCCGGCCGTGACGCCCTGGTGCTGATGCCCACGGGGGGCGGCAAGTCGCTGTGCTACCAGATTCCGGCGCTGGTGCGGGACGGGGTCGGCATTGTCGTTTCACCCCTGATCGCCCTGATGCAGGACCAGGTCAGCGCCCTGCGGCTGCTGGGGCTCAATGCCGCGTTTCTGAACTCCACACTCAGCCTCCCCGAGCAGCAATCGTTGTTCAGGCAGCTGGATGCGGGGGAAGTGGACCTTGTCTATATCGCGCCGGAACGCCTGCTTCAGCCGGATACCCTGGACCGGCTGGCCAGGTGCCGGGTGTCCGTGATCGCCATCGACGAGGCGCACTGTGTTTCCCAGTGGGGGCACGACTTCCGGCAGGATTATCTCGGTCTCAACATCCTGCGAGAGCGCTTTCCCGGGGTGCCCCGTCTCGCCCTAACCGCCACCGCCGATGCGCGCACTCGTACGGAGATCATTGAGCGCCTGGATCTCGACGACGCCGAACGTTTCATCAGCGGCTTCGACCGGCCCAACATCCGCTACACCGTGCAGGTGAAGCGGGACGCCCGACGGCAGCTGCTGCATTTTCTGACGGACCGGCGCGGCCAATCGGGAATCGTGTATTGCATGTCGCGCAAGAAAGTCGACGCCATGGCGGAGTGGCTTTGCGGGCAGGGATTCACGGCGCTGCCCTACCACGCCGGCCTGGCCGCGGAAGTCCGCGAGCGCCACCAGCAGCGATTCCTGCGCGAGGACTCGGTCGTGATCGTGGCCACCATCGCGTTCGGCATGGGCATCGACAAGCCGGACGTGCGCTTTGTGGCCCACCTGGACCTGCCCAAGAGCCTGGAATCCTATTACCAGGAGACCGGCCGGGCCGGGCGCGACGGCGAGCCCGCGGAGGCATGGATGGTTTACGGGCTGCAGGACGTCGTGCGCCTGAGGCAGATGCTCGACGAGTCGGGGGCGTCGGACCAGCAGAAGCGCATCGAGCGCCAGAAGCTCGACGCGCTGCTGGGCTGGTGCGAAGTCACCACCTGCCGGCGGCGGGCGCTGCTGGAGTATTTCAATGACAGCCTGGAGGGTGATTGCGGCAATTGCGATATCTGCCTGCGGCCGCCCACCACCTGGGATGCCACGGTGGCCGCCCAGAAGCTGCTGTCCTGCGTGTATCGTACCGGCCAGCGTTTCGGCTCCGCCCACGTGATCGATGTACTGCTCGGCAAACGCAGCGACAAGACCGCCCAGCACCGCCATGATCAGCTCAGCACTTTCGGGATCGGTGCCGACCTCGCCCAGCAGCAATGGCGCTCCATCCTCCGCCAGCTGCTGGTGCAGGGTTACCTGTACGCGGACGCGGAACGCTTCGGCGCCCTGACGCTGACGGCCCAGAGCCGTTCCCTGCTGCGGGGCGAGATCACACTGTTTCTGCGCGAGGATCCGGGTGCGCGGGAAGACAACAGCCTGAGGAAGAAGCCGAGGGCGGACCGCGACGCCGTGCCTGAGGAGGACCGCGGCCTGTGGGAAGCCCTGCGAGACTGCCGCAAGCGCCTGGCGGACGAGCACGGCGTGCCGCCGTACATGGTGTTCCACGACTCGACCCTGATGGACATGCTGGCCTACCGGCCGGCCACCAACGATGACCTGCTGGCCATCAACGGCGTGGGCCAGGCCAAGCTCGACCGCTACGGTGAAGCGTTCCTGGCGGTGATCAACGGGTCGTGAATGCGGTGGTCGGGCGCCGCCGTTCCAGCGTTCCTGTTTAGCGGCCCCCGGCACCGACCCATACCTCGACACTGTTCCTCAAAACGTGCCGCAGCCAGCGGCAGTGCGCCGGCCTACAACGGTTCAGTAGATCAGGGACCGGTCGTCGATTTCCTGACGGCGCCGCTGGTACTCCCTATCGGAGATGCTTCGGTTGGCGCGCTGGCGTTCCAGCCGGTCCAGTGCCCGCTTGTTCTTGTACTCGTAGGCCCCGCCGACGGCGGCGCCGCCCATCAGGCCGCCGGCGACATGTCTGGGCGCGCAGGCAGTGGTCAGGCTGGTTCCGACGAGGGCGACCGCGATGATCGCGATGGTGCCGAGATGCCGTTTCAGGTTCTTGCGTTGCATGGAATGTACCTCGCTCGTTTGACCCGGGGGATGCTACCCATGGCCGCTGAACACAGCCTGAACGGCCGCGGGGCTGTTCCCCCCGTTGTCCGTCCGTACGGCTAATCCCATGCTGTTCCTGCGGTTATGAGTCTCGCTCAATGAAGGTCGAATGACCGCCCGCCCGGCGGGTCTCCAGTCACTGTCGGTTGCGCATCCGGGTTGAATATAGAGTAGGAATCATTCGTATTTACAATTCCGTGATCGTTGTAGTACCTTGCTTGATTCGCAACGCAATCCCCAAAATGCTGGATACCACCATGAAAACCACCATTTCACTGATCGCCGTTCTGGTTGGCAGTCTGTCCGCCCCCCTTTCCCACGCCGCAGACGACCACTACGGCGACTTTCCCGTCACCGTGAAAGGCTATTCCGGGGACCGGACCGACTCGACTGCGTATACCGGCCAGGTCGCCCGGCACCTGCTGCACAATTCCCTGAAGAAGCTGGCCGCCCGGGGCGGCGGCGAGCCCGACGAGGAGCTCGAAGCCAGGATGATGGCCTACTACGCCGGCGAGGACGACGGCCGGGAGATCCTGGATCCCACCACCCAGGGCGGCTTCGTCATCGCCCAGAGCCGGATTGACGAGATCTCCGCGGGCAACAACCTGAGCGGCAAGGCCTACGGCGGCGCCGTGACCGGCTGGCCGGGGGCAATGACCGGCGCCGAGGTGCTCGAGTTCATGATCGGTAAGGCCGCCGCCGCCGACCAGGGATTCGATGTACTGACCGGCTACGACTATCCGCAGCTGATCTCCAAGTTCCTCATGGGCGCTGTGTTCTACAACCAGGCTGTCGACAATTACCTGGATGAGCGCCTGGCGCCCGACGTGAAGCCGAACGACAAGCCCTATTCGGAAGGCGCTCCCTACACCGGCAAGGAACATGTGTGGGACGAGGCCTTCGGCTATTTCGGGGCACCCGCCCACGCATTGAGCCTGACCCCCGAGCAGGCCTACGGCATCGCCAAGGCCGACGAGGCGTTCATGGATGCGGCGGACTACGACAGCGACGGCGAGGTGGACCTGTACCGGGAGATGACCTATGCCCATGCCTACTACGCCGCGGACGCGGACAAGAGCGGCGAGACCGACTATCTGCACACCATTATTCAAGCGTTCCTGGATGGCCGCAGGCTGATTACCTCAGCCGAAGGCGAGGCGCTGACGGATGAGCAGCTGGCGGCGCTGCAGTCCCATGCCGACACCATCAAGTCCAACTGGGAGAAGGTGATCGCCGAAGCAGCGTTCAAGTACGCGGGCTCGGTGTACAAGGACCTGAACAAGCTCAATATCATTGTCGAATCCGACGGCGACCCGCGGGAGGCGTTTCGGGACTATGCCAAGCACTGGGGCGAGCTGAAGGGATTCACGCTGGCGCTGCAGACCGGCGGCAAGGACCTCGGCGCCACCGCCGTCGAGCTGAACCGCCTGATCGGCTACGGTCCGGTGCTGCTGGGCGGCGGCAAGGGCGGCCAGGTGGCCGGCATCGACGCCGACGGCAACTACACCATGGGCGATGCGGTGACGATGGGCGACTACGCGGTAAACATGATCAAGGTGCAGCGCCTGCTCGCCGACAGCTTCGATCTGAAAGCCCTCAAGAACGACGCCACGGCCGAGCTGCACGACGTCATGGAATCGCTCAACGAGAGCCAGAGCGCCGAGACCGACTGACTGCGCGTCTCCGGCGGCAGGACATGCTCGAGCAAGCCGCAGGGTCATACTTCGACGCGCTGACTGCGGCGTTCGTCGACCCGGGTAAGCGGCTCTTCCTGGGTTACCTGGGCTCGGCGCTGGTTATCGCGCTGGTCTGGCTGACCTGGTTCAAGGGCCGCTCCCTGGCCCAGGCGTGCGGCGAAGTGTTCAACCGGGAGAGCTGGTGGTCCCGCTCGGCGCGCGCCGACTACCGGGTGATGGCGCTCAATTCGGCCATCATGCTCGTCCTGTCGCCGCGCCTGCTGAGTCAGCTCGGTGTGTCGATTTTCGTGTTCGAATGGATGCACGGCGCGTTCCAGGGCCGGCCCGGCCCGCCGCCCGCGCACTTCGACTGGGTGGTCATGATGGCGTTCACCCTGTGCCTGTTCGTGCTGGACGATTTCTCCCGGTACGTGGTGCATCGCCTGCTGCACCGGGTCCCGTTCCTGTGGTCGTTTCACAAGGTGCATCACACGGCCACCTCGCTGAATCCCCTCACCGTCTACCGCACACATCCCGTCGAGGGTGTCCTCTTCGTGCTGCGCAGCGCCGTGGTCCACGGCTCGTGCACCGCCGTCTTCGTTTTCTTTTTCGCCAACCAGGTGAGCCTGGCGACGGTGCTCGGGGCCGCGGTCTTCAATTTCGCTTTCAACGCCCTCGGGGCCAATCTGCGCCACTCCCACGTGGCCCTGGGATTCTGGCGGCCCGTGGAACGCGTATTCATATCCCCGGCGCAGCACCAGGTCCACCATTCCCTGGCGCGCCGCCACGTGGACAGGAATTTCGGGGCGGCACTGGCCATCTGGGACGTCGCATTCCGTACCCATTGCCACTCCGAGGCCGATGAAACGCTCCGATTCGGTGTAAAAGGGGAACCCCCGGACCGGGTCCATACGCTGGCGGCCCTGTACTGGCGGCCTTTCACCGAAGGCGGGCGAGCCGTATGGCGCAGCGGGGCGCGGTTCCTGCGCGCCGGGGCGACCCGTCCCCGGGTTCAGAGTCCGGGCGCCCGGTGACGGGCGGCGATTACGGCTCGCCGCTGCCGATCTCCGCTTTTCTGCGGGCCACGTAGTCGTCCAGGGCTTCCTTGCGGGCCGGGTCCAGGGGCGGCGGCTCGGACTCCGCGAGCACTTTCTGCCACACCTCCGTGGCGCGCATGGTGGCCGTCTTCGCGCCCGCCTGTTGCCAGCTTTCGTGGTTGCGCCAGTCGCTGAGAAACGGCTCGTAGAAAGCGGTTCGGTAGCGTTCCATGGTGTGGCCGGTGCCGAAAAAGTGCCCGCCCGGCCCCACCTCGTCGATGGCCGACAGCCCGATTTCGGCCTCGGAGATCTCGATGGGTTCCAGGATGCGGGCCATGGTCTGCAGCGACTCGATATCGATGATGGCCTTTTCGAAGGAAGCTACCAGGCCGCCTTCCAGCCAGCCCGCGGCGTGATAGATGATGTTGCCGTGGCCCATCACCGCCCCCCACAGCGCGGCCTGGGTTTCGTAGACCGCCTGGGCGTCCGCCGTGTTGGAGGCGTTGCAGGCGCTGGTGCGGTAAGGCAGGCCGTAGCGCCGGGCCAGTTGGCCGCCGGCGATGTTCGCCACGGCGTTCTCGGGGGTTCCGAAAGCCGGCGCACCGGACCGCATGTCGACGTTGGAGGTGAAGCCGCCGTAGACACAGGGTGCCCCCGGCCGTGCGAGCTGCACCATGGCCAGTCCGAACACTGCCTCGGCGTTCTGCTGCACCAGCGCTCCCGCCAGGGTGGAAGGGGTCATGGCACCCATCAGGGTAAACGGTGTCACGATCACGGCTTGCCCCTGCCGCGCCATGTAAAGGGCCGCGTCCGCCATGGTGTCGTCCAGCTTTCGCGGCGAGTTCACGTTGATGTTGGTGATCATGGACGGGTCGTGCGCCAGCTCCGCCACGGAAAGACCGCGGGCAAGGGCCAGCATCTCCACCGCGTCCCGGACTCTCCCCACGCCGATGGGGACGGCGCTGAAGACCTTGTCCATGAGCAGGATCGTCTCCCGATAGGTGTCCAGGTGGCGGTTGTTCGGCGGCAGGTCGATGGGCGCCGTGGCCTGGTTGCCCATGAAGGTAATGACGTTGAAGTACTGGGCGAGGCTGATCAGGCTGCGGTAGTCCGCCATGTTCCCGGCACGGCGGCCGTTGATGCAGTCATGGATGTTCGGCGGCCCGGAAACGAAGCCGAAATTGATGTGATTGCCGCCGATGGTGATCGCCCGGTCGGGGTCGCGGGGGGTGAGAACAAACGCTTCCGGCGCCTGTGCCAGTGCTTCCATGAACAGCTCCCGGGGTCCGCGCACCATGCCGCTGTCTTCGTCGACCTCGGCGCCCGCCTCCCTGAACAGCGCCCTCGCCGCCGGGCTGAGGAGCTCGATGCCCTGTTCCTCCAGCAGCCGCATGGAGGCGTCGTGGACCAGCTCGAGCTGCTCCGCCGACAGCGCTTCCAGGGGCGAGAAAGGGCTTCTCAGGGGCCGGGCGGGGAGCTGCTGGATCCCGCCGGTGTCTTCCGGATCCCTGTTCGACGTTCGGCCGCGCCGGCTGCGTCGTTTCTTTCGCTCGGTCACGATGGTTGGCTGTGGGAGATAAGTCCCTTCGATGATGCCCGTGCGCGCGGGTGGTCTATCCGTCAAATGCGGCTCTTCCTGTCATCACATCGACCTCCGGGGGATTCAGGCTGCCGCCGCCGCGTGCGGCCCGGTCAGCGTGCGCAGCAGCAGATAGCTGGCCGAGCCGCAGGCGAAGATCACCGCGGCCAGGGGCAGGGCGGTGCCGTCATGGAGGTAACCCACCAGGAAAGTCACCACGGCCGCGATGGTGAACTGCAGGGTGCCGAGCAGCGCTGCCGCCATGCCGGCGCGGTCCCCGAAGGGCGCCATCGCCGCCGCGGTGGAGTTCGGGAAGGAGAAGCCCAGGCTGGAGATGGCTCCGAACAGCGGCACGGCGATCCCCCAGATCCCGCCGGTTCCGGTCATCGCCATGAGCAGCATGGCCCCGCCGCACAGCGTATTGGCCGCCAGCGCGCCGCGCAGCACGCGTTCCGACCGGTGCCGCCGCAGTAGGCGGGAGTTCACCTGCGACGCGGTGATGAGGCCGGCGGCGTTGACGCCGAAGATCCAGCCGAACGTCGAAGGGGCGAGCCCGTAGATCTCGATAAAGACGAAGGATGACGTGGCGATGTAGGCGAACATGCCCGCCTGGGCGGTGCTGCCCGCGAGCGCGAAGCCCATGAACCGGCGGTGGCCCAGCAGGCGGCCGTAGGTGCCGAGCACATCGGCGGCATGCAGCGGCTGGGCGGGCGGTACCCAGCTTTCCTCCAGGCCGCGGTATATCAGCACGATGCACAGCAGCCCGAATACCGTCAGGAATACGAAGATGGATTGCCAGCCCAGGTAGACCAGGAGCTGTGCCCCGATCATCGGCGCCAGGATCGGCGCCGCGCCCATGATCATCACCAGCGTTGACAGCGCCTGGGCCATTTCCTGCGGCGCGAACCGGTCGCGCACGATGGCCCGCGTGATCACGATGCCGGCGCAGCCCCCGAGGGCCTGGAACAGCCGGGCGACGGTCAGGGCTTCAACGGTGGGGGCGAGCACGCAGGCCGCCGATGCCAGCACGTACACGCTCAATCCGAAGTACAGGGGGCCGAGCCGGCCGATGCGATCGGAAACCGGGCCGTAGAACACTTGCCCTATCGCCAGGCCGATGAAGAAGGTCGACAACGTGAGCTGGACCGATGCGGCATCGACATCGAAATGCGCCTGCAGCGTTGGCAGGCTTGGCAGATACATGTCGATGGACAGCGGCGCGGTGGCGACCACTGCGCCCAGAATCAGCAGCAGGCTGCGGTGTTGTCTCAATGCGGCATTGGTCTCGGTGTTCGGGTGGGCGGGCGTCGCCGCATCCCTCATCCCCATTTGTCAAACAGTCTAATGGATTCACGACCGGGTGAAGAAGCCCCGGGTCGCGGCGGTTACCGATCCGGCAGGAACACGAATGCCCTATACGGCAAGCAGCTCAGCGCCGGGGAATGCCGCGCGGTGGGGGGGGTTATACGACCACGACGCGGCGTTCAGGAGCCGAGTCGTCATGGCGTGACACACTATCAGCCCGCTGGAATCGGATCATGATTACTCGGACGGGCTCCCAGGGCATTCCATGATGCCGCGTGACGGGTATTGCAAACTCCGGCTCTTCAGCGCCCGGCGCAGAGCTGTGCAGTGTTGTACTTGAACGAGTTCAGTACGTCGAGTTGGGTAAAGCCGTAGGACATCAGGAGGTCCTCCCACTCGTCGGTGAACTTGTAGGGAACCAGCACTTCGTTCACGGCATCGCGCAGCGCTTCCGACTCCTTGTTGAAGGCGAACGCGCCCCAGCCGCGCACCTCTTTGCCGTCGATTACCGGGTCCACGAAATCCAGGGCCGGCTGCACGGCGTCGCTGTTCTCCGCCAGCCCCGCGACGGTCAGGCTGGTGGCGGCGTAGGCGGCCACCTCGCCGCTGGTGATGGCCTCGACCGCGTCCGCGTTGTTCTCGATGGGCACGATCTTGTCGTCGGGCACGCCGAGGTCGCGCAGGAAACCGCGCTGGTTGGCGCCGGCCAGAATGGCGACCTTGAAGTCGTTTCGTTGGGCGAAATCCGAGTAGTAACGCAGGTCGTGGGGGTTGCTGATCTTCACCAGCAGGCCTTCACCATAGGTGGTGTTGGGCTCGGAGTAGATGACCTTCTCGCAGCGTTCCGGAAGGATCGCCATCTCCGCCGCCGCCATGTCGAAACGGCCTTCCTGGAGGCCCGGGATCAGGTCGCCGAAGGACGTGATCACCCATTCGATATCGTCGATGCCGATTTCACCGAGAACGTGCCGGGCGACGTCCGGCCCCGGGCCGCGGGCCTCCCCCCTCTCGTCCATGAAGCCGTAGGGTTCCTCATCGGCGATGGCGATACGGATGCCCTGGTCCCGAAGCTCATCCAGGTCCGCGGCACCGGCGGCGTTGGAGAACAGGCAGGCGGCCAGTATCAGGCTTGCAAGCGTCGTTATTGAGTGTTTTTGGGTATCGCTCAGGAACATTCTCGGTAACCTCCTTCGTTGAGCGGGACACGAATTCCCGCATGCCAAGCTTCCAATCTTTGCAATTCGACTGCAAGCCGGGCCGGGGGAAGCGGTCGACTTTGAAAATTTTTACTTTTTACGGGGGCCACCGCGATAATAATCGACTGCGAAGCCGGGCCCCGCCGCGAGACCGCCAGGAGGCGTCGCAGCTACGGATCGGTGCGGCTTCACCCGCGGCGCATGCGGGCACGCCGTTGCGTCCGGCGTCGATGACATGGTAATCAACCGTGTTCAGCAACTTCCATGGAACATCGCATCATGATCGGCCGCCTCAATCACGTCGCCGTTGTCGTCCCCGACCTGGCAGCCGCCGCCCGGATTTACCGGGATATGCTGGGCGGCTCGGTTTCCGAGCCCGTCGATCTGCCGGAGCACGGCGTCACGACGGTGTTCGTAGAACTGCCCAACACCAAGATCGAGCTGCTGCATCCCCTCGGCGAGGGCTCGCCGGTTGCGTCCTTCCTCGAACGCCACCCCGGCGGCGGCATGCATCACCTTTGCTACGAAGTGGACGACATTGAAGCCGCTGCGGATCATCTGGTCGCCGAAGGCGCCCGCGTGCTCGGCGACGGCCGGCCCAGGACGGGCGCCCATGGCAAGCCGGTATTGTTTCTGCACCCCAAGGACTTCTGTGGCACGCTGATCGAACTGGAGCAGGCCTGAGCCATGGCGTTTTCCGCAGCCACGGGCGGCGTTTGAACGCCGCGACCACGATCCCGGCGGATCAGCGACTGGCTGCGCTCCAGGCGCTGCTGCACCGGGAGGTGCCCCTGAGCCGGCACATGGGTGTGGCGGCGGACAGCTACGATGGTGCGGCCCTCGTCCTCACCGCGGACCTGGCACCGAATATCAACATTCACGGCACGGCGTTCGGAGGCAGCATGTATTCGCTGGCGGCGCTCTGCGGTTGGGCGCTGCTGCGGCTCAGGCTGGAGGACCTTTCACTGCAAGCCGAGGTGGTGGTGGGCGCCGCCCGGATCGACTATCGCAGGCCGGTGCGGTCGACGCTGTTCGCCCGGGCGGCCTGCGAGGCGCGCAGTTTCGACGCCTTCGCCGATCGGGTCCGGAGCGCGAGGCGGGCCGGGGTGGACGTGGAGGTGGTCCTGGGCGGTGCGGACGAAGGTGAACGGACGCAAGCCGCCGTGTTCACCGGTACCTACGCCGCGGTCTGAAATAAATCGCGGCCTGCTCCGGGGAAGCCCCCGCTTAGGTTCACTGTGCGGCGGCGGTTATGGTCTCGACATTGATGGCCGCGACATACTCGATTTCCTTGCCGGCGCCGCGGGCCGCTTTCTTGATGATGCTTTCCAGATTGGGCCGTTTTTCCGCCGGGGTTTCCCCGGACCCGATGCCGCCGCCGACCTCGACGACCCTGTCGATGCCGTCCCCCAGGGCGGTCTGCAGGCAGCCGACCCAGTTCACCGGATGGAAGAGCTGGAAGAACAGCCGCGCCTTGATCTGCCCGGGGTCGGCGTCGTGGTATCCGCCGGTGTAGTTGGACAGCACCTTGCAGGACGGCTCACCGATCGCTGCGTCGTCGAGCACGGCGCGGAACCGGCGCGCGGCGTCCACCATGTAGTACGTATGGAAGGCGCCCTCGGTCCTCAGGCGCACGGGCCGCCGCTTGGGATTCGCCTCCTGGAACCCGGTTTCCAGCCGGTCCAGGTCCTCCGAGGCGCCCGCCACGACGGTCTGCTGGGGCAGGTTGATGCCGCCGATGGCGCAGTAGAACCGGTCGGACCAGGCACGCGCCTCGTCCGGGCCCACGGGCAGCGCGGACATCTCGCCTTCGCCGAACTCGCCCATCAGCTCGCCGCGTTTCTGTACCAGCCGCAGGGCATCGTCAAAGCTCAACGCCCCGGCCGCCACCAGCGCCGAGTATTCACCGAGACTGTGCCCGGCGGCGGCATGCACAGGCATCTGTCCAGCGGTTTCCTCGAGGACGCGCAGGCAGGCCAGGTGGTGGGTGAGCAGCGCCGGCTGCGTGTAGCGGGTCAGGTTGATCCGGCCGTCGGGATCCTCGAATGACAGCTGCCGCATGTCGTAGCCGAGAACATCACCAGCCTGCTGATAGATCGTTGCGGCGGTTTCGAACCGGTCGCACAGGTCGCTCCCCATGCCGCGGTACTGTGAGCCCTGTCCCGGAAAAACCAGCAAGGTGCGATAAGTCATTGATCGATGGTCCCGTTTGTACTGGTGCTGAATTGTAGAGTTTTGGCAGGCTTTTGAAAAAACACCTGTCGGGCTCCTAGCCCGCATGGTGGGTGGAAGCTGGCCCGGTATGGTGTGGCTCGTCGATCCGCCGGGCGTGGCCGGGCCGCTTCCCGGCGGTCGCTCAGCCGGAGTCGTCGAGCCGGATCGCCAGGGCGTTGACGCCGTGCCGGGCAAGCTGCTTCCTGTGGAGCTGCAGCCGGCGCTTGCTCTGGTACGGCCCGAGCCGTACCCGGTAATAGGTGCCTTGCGAGTCGATCTCTACCCGCTGCACGATCGACTCGAATCCCGCCAGCGCCAGCTTCGCCTTCATGCTCTCGGCGTCCGCCGCCGACCGGAAAGAACCGGCCTGCAGGATGTACTGGTGGCTGGGCCGTTCCTCGACCGGCGGCTCGTCATCCAACAGGTCACTTTCGGAAAGCACCGCGTCGATGTTCGGCAGCACTTCGTGGTAGTCCAGTTTGACCCGGGGCGCGGGCTCCGCCGGCATGGCGGGGACGGTGACCTCCGCTTCCCGCGGCGGGCGCTCTTCCTTTTCCAGCAGGGACCGGATTCCGCTGCCGAAGCCGCCGGACTCGTTGTCCCGGTAGCCCAGGTACAGGGTCGTCAGCACGGCGCCGCAAACCAGCCCGATCAACAGCATGCTCCATGAGCCGCCGGTGCCGCCGCGCTTTCTCGACGACTTGCGTGTCTTCTTTCTCCGTGCCGCCTGTGCCACGTTACATCGAGGTCGGGGCGGAGACCCCGATCAGGGTCAGGCCGTTGAACAGCACCTGGCGCGTGGCGTGAATCAACGCCAGCCTGGCATTGCGGCGGTCCGCGTCGGAGTCCAGGAACCGGTGGGCGTTGTAGTAGGTATGCAGGCCGTTGGCGAGCTCGCGCAGGTAGAACACAACCATGTGTGGGTCAAAGCTTTCCGCCGCCGCCGCGACGACCTCGGGATAACGCATCAACAGCCTGGCCAGGTCCTGCTCGTGCTCCTTCCCCAGGCCGGACAGGTCCACGCCCTTGAAATCCTCCGGAAGCATGCCGCGCTCCCGGGCCTGGTCGAACACGCTGCAGATCCGGGCATGGGCGTACTGCACGTAGTAGACGGGATTGTCGTTGGACTGGGACTTGGCCAGGTCCAGGTCGAAGTCCAGGTGCTGGTCCGGCTTGCGCTGGACGTAGAAGAATCGCGCCGGGTCGGTGCCCACCTCGCCGCGCAGCTCGCGCAGGGTCACGAACTCGCCGCTGCGGGTGGACATGGATACCTTTCTGCCGCCGCGGTACAGCACCGCGAACTGGACGAACTCGACGTGCAGGCGGCTGCCGTCGCCGCCGCAGGCCTCCACGGCGGCCTTGACCCGGGGGAAGTAGCCGTGATGATCGGCGCCAAGCACGTCGATCATCAGGTCGTAGCCGCGGTCGAACTTGTCCAGGTGATAGGCGATGTCGGGCGCGAAGTACGTCGGGGCGCCGCTTTCGCGCACCACCACCCGGTCCTTCTCGTCGCCGAAATCCGTGGATCGGAACCACAGGGCGCCGTCCTTCTCGTAGGTATGGCCGGATTCCCGCAGGCGCTCGATGGTGCGCTCCAGGGCACCGGATTCGCGCAGTGACGCTTCCGAAAACCAGCGATCGAAGGAGACCCCGAATTCCTCGAGGTCGGACCGGATGTCCGCCAGCAGGAAGTCGCGCCCGGCTTCCAGGACGGTCCGGGAGTCGTTCTCCCCCAAGGCCTCGCGCATCCACCGGATCGCCGCATCCAGAGAGCCTTCGTCGTCCGCTTCGAGCAGCTTCCGGTGGGCGTCCCCGGCGGTATGTACGAACGCGTCGCCATGGTCGCGCTCGAGTTGTTCCGCGATCTGCGTGATGTAGTCGCCCCGATATGCCTGGCCGGGGAAGGGCAGCGCCTGGCCGCGGCCCTGGAGATAGCGCAGCCAGATGCTCAGCGCCAGGATGTCCATCTGCCTGCCCGAATCATTCACATAGTATTCGCGCTCCACGTCATAGCCGGCGGCGCTCAGTATGCGTCCCAGTGTGTCCCCGTAGGCCGCCCCCCGGCCATGACCGACGTGCAGCGGCCCGGTGGGGTTCGCGGAAACGAACTCGATCAGCACGTGGCGGCCGTCGCCGGTGCTGCAGCGGCCGAAATCCTCACCTGCTTCGAGGATGCCCCCGACCACGTCGAACCGGGCGTCAGCGGCCAGGAAGATATTGATGAATCCGGGCCCGGCGACTTCCACGCTGTCGAGGAGCGGGCTGCCCGGCAGGGCGTCAATAATCGATTGGGCGAGCTCCCGGGGCGGCATGCCCGCCGGTTTGGCGAGAGTCAGGGCGACATTGGTGGCCAGGTCGCCGTGTCCCTTCTGCCGGGGCTCCTCGAAGCGCACGTCGGTGGGGGCTTCGGCGGGCAGCACCCCCCGGTCGCGCAGCTGCGCCAGGGCGTCGGTGAACAGTCCTTGCAGAGCGTCTTTCAATGATGGAGGGCCTTGCGGAAAAGTGGCGCGATTCTATCAGGATGAATTTGGTATGGCAGCGGAAACTCGAATGGGGTAGTGGCGTGGTTTGAGCATACAAGCCACTGACCCGCGGATTCTGTGTTCGATCCGGGCGACATTCCGAATCGCGCTGGAAACAGTGGTCCGGTGCTGTCGCATCCCCGGCCCGCATCGAATCAGTACATGTCCACCGGGTCGATGTCGATGGACCAGCGAACTTTCTTCGACGCGGGCCAGGTCTCCAGCCAGGCGAGCCAGGGCGTCAGTACATTGCGCAGGGCCGTGCGGTCCGCTGCGCTCAGCAGAAGCTGGGCGCGGTAGCGGCCGGCGCGTTTCTCCATGGGGGCGCGCACGGCATCCATGACCCGCACCCGATGGTGCCCGGGGTGCTTGAGAAGTTCGCGCCGGGCCGCGTCCAGGAACCCGAGGGCGGTATTCGCCCGGGTCGACTCAGCCCTCAGCAGCGCGAAGCGATTGAACGGCGGGTAGGCCGCGGACTCGCGCTCCGCCAGCGCGTACGCGGCGAAGCGCGAATAGTCGTGCCGGGCGAGCTCCTGGAATACCGGGTGGTCCGGGTACATGGTCTGGATCAGGACTTCCCCCGCATGGACATCGCGGCCGGCCCGGCCGGACACCTGCAGGAGCTGCTGGAACAACTGTTCCGTCGCTCGGTAGTCAACGCTGTACAGCCCCTGGTCCGCGTTGATCACACCCACCAGGGTCACGTAGGGAAAATCGTGGCCCTTGGTCAGCAGCTGGGTGCCGACGAGGATATCCGCCTCGCGGTTGCGGGCCGCGTTCAGGCTCGCTTCCAGGGAACCCTTGCGTCGCGTGCTGTCGCGGTCGATTCGCACGATGCGGGCCCCCGGCAGCCGCCGGCTCAGCCCGTCCTCGAGTCGTTGGGTGCCGGCGCCCAGCGGCCCCAGGGACGTGCCTTCGCATCCGGGGCAGGCCGCCTGCGGCGGCTGCTCCCTGCCGCAGTGGTGGCACAACAGCCTGTTGATGCTTCGATGCAGCGTCAGGTGCGCGTCGCAGCGCTCGCACTGGGCATGCCAGCCGCACTGGTAGCAGCTCCATACCGGGGCGTAGCCCCTGCGGTTGATGAACAGCAGGCTCTGCTCGGAACGCGCCAGCCGTTCGTCCAGGGCTTCGAACAGTGCGGAGCTGATGCCGTCCTGCGCCTTTGCCCGGCGCATGTCGATATAGCGTATGTCCGGCAGTGTCGCGCCCCCGGCCCGCTCCGTCAGCACGAGCTGCCGGTAGCGGCCTGCGGAGGCATTGTGCATGGATTCCAGCGAAGGAGTGGCGCTGCCCAGCACCACCGGTATGTTTTCCAGCTTGGCGCGGTACACGGCGAGGTCCCGGGCATGGTAGCGGAGCCCGTCCTGTTGCTTGTACGAGGCGTCGTGCTCTTCGTCAACGACGATGAGCCCGGGTCGCAGCAGCGGCGCGAAAACCGCGGAGCGCGTGCCAAGCACCACCGGCGCGTGGCCCTCCCGGCCCCGCCACCAGTTGTAGTGGCGCTCGCCGGCAGCGAGCCCGGAATGCAGGACCGCCACGGATTTGCCGAACCGCTCCTGCAGGGCGCGCACGAGCTGCGGGGTAAGCGAAATCTCCGGCACCAGGACCAGCGCCTGCCGGCCCTGTCTCACCACCGAGCGGATGGCTTCGAGGTACACTTCGGTTTTGCCGCTGCCGGTGATGCCGTACAGCAGGAAGCAGGAGAACCCGCCGGCGCCACTGACGGTCCGGACGGCGTGGTCCTGGTCGGCATTCAGCTCGAAGCCGCGCGGCGCGTCGAGCTCGGTGGGCGGCTCGGTGTAGGGGACCTGCTGCACCCAGCCGCGGCGCACCAGCGCTTCGACGGACTGGCGCCAGCGATCCGAGATCAATTTCAGGGCCGGCGCGTCCAGACAGTGGCCCGGGGCGGCCGCGAAGGCGTCCATGAGACGCTGCTGCACGGGTGCCCGGGGAAGCCGCTCGTCGCATCGCCGGCCGGCTTCGGTCAGCGCGTAGTGATCGGGGATGCCCGGCTCCACCGGGTCCGGGCCGCGAAGCGCCCGGGGCAGGGCCGTGCGCCAGGCGATGCCAATGGGTTGCTGGTAATAGTCCGACGCCCAGTGCACCAGCTCGCGCAGGCTTTCCGGCAGTACCGGTGTGTCATCCAGCCAGGCGATGACAGGCTTCAGGGCGTGTCCGGGCGCCTCGTCGGTCGCGACCGTGCCACACACGACGCCCACCAGCCGTCGGTTCCCGAAAGGCACCAGCGCCCGGGTGCCGGGCACCGGGAGTCGCTTGTCGTCGGCGGGGGGGAGAAAATCGAACTCCCGGCGCAGCGGGACGGGTACCGCCACACGCACGATCGACAGTCGCTTCATGCCGACAATCTACCACGGCGATTGATCGCCGCCCGCCGCCGGGGATAAGTTCCTGTTTTGTGGGATTTCTGCGCGATTGCCCACAGAGCCTGTGGATAACTGTGTGCATAACTTCCGGAGGTGGCTTTGCGGTTCCCCGTAAACGAGCGGTTGGGCCATGTTGCACAATTATTACGCAAAATGTTTTCCTTAATATAATCAGTACGTTACAAAACACGTTCCGGAACGCTTTACGCGGGTCGTGCGCACCCGGACTCCGAATCAGCGGGTCGGCCGATTGTGCATAAATAACGGGACCCCGCTGGATCCGGTTGTAAATTTTTCAATCACTTACGTCCTAAAGCTGTTTTAATTCCTGAAATGAGGTGCCCAACTTGAAGCAGGACTGGACTGCGGTGGCCCTGGCCATATCCCGATCCACCGGGACGACATTCCGGCCGGCGGACGCGACCCCAATCGGTGGCGGCTGCATCAACTCGGCGTTTCGCCTGTCGGACGGTGACCGCAGCTATTTCGTGAAGACCAGCACGCCGTCATCGATCGGTATGTTCGAGGCCGAGCACGAAGGCCTGCGTGCCCTGGCGTTGCCGGGTGCGCCGCGGGTACCCGCGCCGGTCACCGCGGGCACCACGGACCGCGTCGCTTTCCTGGCGATCGAATATGTCCCTCTGGCCCGGCTGTCCGGGCCCGCATGGACCCGACTGGGCGAGCAGCTCGCCGCCCTGCATCGCGACACGGCCGGCATGTTCGGGTGGCACCGTGACAACACCATCGGTTCGACGCCCCAGGTCAACGACTGGACGCCGCGGTGGGTCGAGTTCTGGCGGGAGCACCGGCTGGGCTATCAGCTGACCCTTGCCGAGCACAACGGGCTGCACCCATCCGTTGCAGCCCGGGGGAGGAACCTCATGTCTTGCCTGGACCGCCTGTTCGAAGATCACGACCCGCTTCCGTCACTGCTGCACGGGGACCTGTGGAGCGGCAACGTGGCCGCCGATGCATGCGGCAATCCCGTACTGTTCGATCCGGCCACCTATTACGGCGACCGGGAGGCGGATATCGCCATGAGCGAACTGTTCGGCCGCTTCGACCAACGATTCTACGACGCCTACCAGGAAGCCTGGCCGCGGGACCCGGGCTACGACAGGCGCCGGACCCTCTACAATCTCTACCACGTGCTGAACCATTTCAATCTGTTCGGCGGCGGCTACGCCGGTCAGGTCGCCGGCATGATCGAAGACCTTCTCGCCGACGTGTAGGACCGGAGAACACCAACCCCGAACCTCCAACCCCCAACCCCCAATCAAATCCCCATATTCGCCAGGGTCATCATGATGTTGTTGAGCAGCGTGGTGGTATCCGGATGGCGGGCCTCGAGCTCCTTTATGGAATCCTGCAGGTTGCTGACAAGCCCGTGGTGGTCCTCCGTGCCGGGTTCCTGCAGCTTCTTGTCCAACTCGCCGATGATGGCGTCGAGCCGCTGCCTGGCGTCGACATCCCCGTCGGGTAGGGCGTCGACTTCGCCGCGCAGCCGTTCGATCAATGCCTTCAGATCCTGTTCGCTCATGGTTTCAGGGTTACCTCGTTCACGGGAATGACCGGTGGATGTGTTGTCCGCGCCCGGGCCGCATCATCTGCGCCGGGGCTCGATGTCCGCGGTGTGAATCCGGAAGCTGTTGTTGCGCCGGTCCTCCAGGTACAGCCTCAGGGTGCGCTCGACGACGGGGAAAGCCAGCTCGGGCCAGGGTATCCGGTCCTCGGTCACCAGCTCGCAGCTCAGGCTCTCGGGGCCCGGAGCGAAATCGCGCTCCGGCATGCGGGCCCGGAACATGACGTAAACCTGGTTCACGTGCGGGATATTGAACATGCCGAACAGGGCAAGATCGCTCACGCGGGCCAGGGCCTCCTCCATGGTCTCCCGCGCAGCGGCCTGCTGGACGGTCTCGCCGTTTTCCATGAAACCCGCCGGCAGCGTCCATTTGCCCAGCTGGGGCTCGATGGCCCGCTTGCACAGCAGGATCCTGTCGTCCCACGCCGGGATGCAGCCGGCGACGATCTTCGGGTTCTGGTAGTGAATCGCGTCGCAGTGCTCGCAGACGTAGCGGGGCAGCGTGTCTCCTTCGGGAACGCGCACGACCACCGGTTCACCGCAATTCGAGCAGTAGTTCACGAGCGTGTCATTGTCATCTTGTAGGTGGGAGCGTATGGCGCTATGCTGCGCGGCCTTCAGGTTGCCGACCCCGGGAAGTGTACCGGGATGTGTAGTCAAGTCAAAAGCTGGTTCGATCGTGAAACGTAAAGACAAAAACAAGCACCGCAAATTGCCCAGGCACCGCTATACCGCCGCCACGGCGGACAAGTACGAGCTCTACCAGCACGCCGTGCAGTCCCCCGAGGAAGACATCGACTTCCTGATCAAGGTGTACGAGTCCGAGCGGGGCCGCCCACCGCGCCATTTTCGCGAGGACTTCTGTGGCACGGCGCTGCTGACGGCCACCTGGCTGAAGCGCCACCCGGAAAACACCGCAGAAGGTTTCGATATCGATCCGGAGCCCGTGCAGTGGGGCCAGGAGCGGCATTTCGCCGAGCTCGGCGAGGACGCGGAGCGGGCCACCATCCACCTGAAGGATGCCCGGGATCCCAGCGACAAGCCGCCGGATGTGCGCTGTGCCCAGAATTTCTCATACTGGATATTCAAGACCCGCCGCGAGATGCTGGACTACTTCACCCGCGCCCGGGAAGACCTGGCGGACGACGGCGTGTTCGTGATCGACCTGCACGGCGGTCCGGAGTCCGTGGACACCATGGAGGAGGAAACCGAGCTCGAGGAAGAGGGTTTCACCTACGTCTGGGACCAGGACGAGCACTGGCCCGTGACCGGCGAGGCCCGCCTGTACATCCATTTCCGCTTCCCCGACGGCACTGAGATGACCCGGGCGTTCGAGTACCACTGGCGGTTATGGGGGCTGGTGGAGCTCAAGGAAATCCTCGAGGACGCCGGGTTCAGCCAGGTGGACTGCTACTGGGAAGGCACCGACGAGGACGGCGAGAGCGGCGACGGCGTCTTCACCAAGGAAGCCCGGGGCGAGCACTGCGCGTCCTACGTCGCCTACCTGGTCGCCCTGAAATAGCCGCTCGTTTGCGTTACACTGCCCCGGAGGCAGAACTCAATCCCCATCCGGCCCGCGACCGGGCCTGCCGCGGGGCTCGTGTATAGAACCAGACCGACCGTTGGAGAGGTATTCTCATGACCGATATGGGCGGCCGCCCGCGCAGTGATCATGGCCTAGAGCACCACGGATTGCGCGACCTGAAGACCACCTTCTGGAATCTGTCGCCCGGCGCGCTGATCGAGCATGCCATCCGCCGCGGCGAAGGCCGGCTTTCCCGGCACGGCGCGTTCGTGGTCAACACCGGCAGGCACACCGGCCGCTCCGCGCGCGACAAGTTCGTGGTGAAGGATGAGACCACGGCAGACAAGGTCTGGTGGGGCGCGGTGAACGTTCCCTTCGAGCCGTCGCAGTTCGATCAGCTTCACAGTGAGATGTGCGAGTACCTGGCCGGCCGCGAGCTCTATGTCCGGGACTGCTTTGCCGGCGCCGACCCCGACTATCGGCTGCCCATACGGGTGGTCAATCAGTATGCGTGGCACAACGTCTTCGCCGCGAATATGTTCGTGGAAGCGAGCGACGAGGAACTGGCCCGCCACGTGCCGGAGTTCACCGTCCTCAACGCTCCGGAATTCGAGGCCGACCCGGCCCGCCACGGGACCAGCTCCGGGACCTTCATCGTGGTGAATTTCGCCAGGAAGCTGGTATTGATCGGCGGCACGAGCTACGCGGGCGAGACCAAGAAGTCGGTGTTCAGCATCATGAACTACCTGCTGCCCCAGCAGGGCGTCTTTCCCATGCACAGCTCGGCGAACATCGGTCCCGACGGCGAGACCACGGTGTTCTTCGGCTTGTCCGGCACCGGCAAGACCACCCTGTCCGCGGATGCCAGCCGGGAGCTCATCGGCGACGACGAGCATGGGTGGAGCGACAACGGCGTGTTCAATTTCGAGGGCGGCTGCTACGCCAAGGTCATCAACCTGTCTGCGGAGCAGGAGCCGGAAATCTACGCCACCACGCGGCGGTTCGGCACCATCCTCGAAAACGTGATGATGGACGAGGGCACCCGGGCCATCGATCTGTCCGACAACAAGCTGACGGAAAACACCCGCGGCTCCTACCCGATCTCCCAGATCCCCAATGCCAGCAAGTCCGGGCGCGGCGGCCACCCGACCAATATCGTGTTCCTGACCTGCGACGCCTTCGGCGTGCTGCCGCCCGTGGCCAGGCTGTCGCCGGCCCAGGCCATGTACCACTTCATCAATGGCTACACGGCCAAGGTGGCGGGCACCGAAAAGGGCGTGAACGAGCCCACCCCCAATTTCAGCCCCTGCTATGGCGGACCGTTCCTGCCGCTTCACCCGTTCCAGTACGCCGAGCTGCTCAAAAAGAAGATCGCCCGGCACAACACCTACGTCTGGTGGGTCAACACCGGCTGGTCCGGCGGCCCCTACGGTGTCGGTAAGCGCATGTCCATCCACCACACACGCGCCATCGTGAATGCCGCGCTGGACGGTCAGCTCAAGGACGTCCCGACGGCCACCCATCCCATATTCGGCGTGGCAGTGCCCACGCGCTGCCCGGGCGTGCCCGACGAGGTCCTGGATCCCAGGAATACCTGGGCCGACAAGGCCGCCTACGACGAGCAGGCGCGGATGCTGGCCGGGAAGTTTGCCGAGAATTTCGAGAAGTACGCCGACGAGGTGTCGGACGAGGTCAAGTCCGCAGGCCCCATCGCCGCCTGATCGGCCGGCTGCGGCGTTATCCGTAAGAGACGTGACCCGCCCGCCGGTGCCCCCGCCGAGCCCGACCGCCACGCGCTATTCCCCGTCGACCCCATACCCGGTCAACTCGACATAGCCCCGGCCGCTGATGTGCTCCCCGCGGTGCCGGCCGCCGGCGCTTACCGCCCCTTCCCAGTATCGGAAGCTGTGCACGAATTCCTGGTCTTCGAGCAGCGGCTCGGTAATGAGCTTGAGATCCAGCACGGGGACGACCAGGCGCCAGCGCACGGGGTAGCGCACCCCGGTCCGGTCGCTGGTCCAGTGTTCCAACGGGGTGAGATCGATCTGGCCGGGCGGCAGCGCGGTGGCATCCCCGTCCGTGTCCACGTACGTGCCGCTGTAGAAATCCCGTTCCGCGTCCGTGGCGTGGCGCAGGCGGAATACCATCAGGGCCCGGCCGCCGGCCAGCTGCAGGGAAAACCAGTCCCAGCCCGACTGATCGGCGGCGAGCGCCGAGCTGGACCATTCATGGTCGAGCCAACTGGTGCCCGTCACCTCAAACGTCTCGTTGCCGACCCGGATCGTTCCGCGGGTGTCGAGCCGGGTGTAGGAGTAATAGTATGAGGCGTTGCCTTCCGCGCCCTTGACGCTCATGCCGCGGTCCCCGTGGGCCACCGGCGGGCAGTCGCCGCCGATGGCCAGGTCGAAACCGAACCGGTCGCTTTGCGCCGCGACGCGGCCGTTCAGACTCCGCTCGTCCGGGACGCCGGACAGTTCCCAGTCCTCGAGCCAGACCCGGAACGGCGAGGTGGTCGCCCCAGCCAGACCCATGGCGCCACGGGCGTAGCGCTCGTCCGTCAGGTACTGCCCGCCTTCGACGTCCGTCACCGCGGCGTGAGCCAGGTACAGTTGGCTGGTGGCCCAGCGCGAGGGGCTGTCCGGCGGCGCAGGGGCAATGGCTTCGCGAAAGATCGTCAACTGGTATCCGAACCCGCGCCCGTCCCGGGTCTGTGCCTGGCCGGTGATGTACCACCATTCGTGCTTGAACCGGGGATGGGCTCCATGGTCAGCGGGGAATCCGAACGCCCGCGGCTCGGTGACTTTGGGATAACCCGCGGTGTCGCCGCCGAGCCGGCTGCCCGCTGACAGCGACGCTTCCTGCTCGCTCTCCGGGGAGCAGGCCGTTGCCAGCATGACCAGGCACAGCACACGCCACGGGCCGCGAATCCAGCGTCTACTCATGTCGCAGGTCACCGATCAGCGGGCGGCGGTTCATGCGACACGCCGGGTAGAGGGCCGCCGCGGCGCCGGCCAGCAGACCCAGGACCAGCGTGGCCAGTAACTGCTCCCACGGCAGGGTGAACTGCATGGACCAGCCGAACGAGCGCTTGTTGATGATGTACACCAGCACCGCGGCCATTAGGACGCCCAGCGGGATCGCCATGACCGCGCTGGCCGTGCCCATGATGCCGCCTTCGAGCATCATGAGCCGGGACAAGCCGCCGCGTGTCAGGCCGCTGGCCCGCAGCACGGCGAACTCCCTGGCCCGGTCCATCTGGATCGCCACCAGGGCGCTGAGGATACCGATCCCGGCGACCACGATGGTCAGCAGCCGCAGGACCTCAGTCACCGTGAAAGTGCGATCGAAGACCGCCAGGGACAGCGCCCTGATGCGCTCGTTGGAACGCGCGCGCAGTCCCGTCCCGCGCAGCTCGTCCCGTTCAATGGCCTCCAGAACCGCCGTACCGTCGGTGTCGGGCTCCAGGTACACCGCGAGGGACTCGAATTCCGGATCGTCCCAGTGGCGATCATGGATGTCGCGGTGTATGGCCACGCGGCCGCGGTCGGATCCGTAGTCGTAGAACACGTCCGCCACGGTGAACCCGTGCCGACCCCGTTCCGTGGGCAGCTCGATGGTGTCCCCCGGCTCGAGGCGATGATGGTACGCATAGGATTCCGAAACGATCACCGTGTCCCGCCCGGAGAATGCCGGCCAGACCTCTTCGCTCTCGCGGCTCACGAGCTGAAAGTTCGCAAATCCGCGTGCTCCCGCGTCCAGCACGAACAGTGTGGTGGGCTCGCCTTCGGTCGGCAGCCGCCGCCACAGGCCCGTGTTGACCGCGGACACGCCGGGATGCTCCCGCAGGCGCCGGAGCAGGCCGGGATCGATGCCGCTGCCGCTGTCGTCCGGCCGGGAAATGTAGATGTCCGCGCGCAGATAATTGTCGAGCCAGTGGACGACGGTGAGCCGGAAGCTCTGGATCATCACCGACACGCCGATGGTGGCGGCCAGGGCGATGGTCAGCGCGGTGACGGCTATCTGGGTGCGGCTCATTGATGCCAGGACATTGCGCGCCGACCACAACCCCATCCATCCGAACAAGCGCTGAAGCAATGGTGCAACGCCGTGCGCGATGAGGTGCAAGCCCGCCGGCACCAGCACGGCGAAGCCGGCGATGATGAAGAACAATCCGGCGAACCCCGCGGTAATACTCCGGTCCGAAGCCGCCAGGATCACCGCCGCCACCAGTCCCATGGCCGCACCGAGGACCGGGCCGACGACGCGTATTCGCCGCGCCGCGGCTTCCACCCGGGAACGGGAAAGCGCAAGCCGGGGCTGCACGCGGGAAGCCTCCAGGGCGGGCAGGGCGCTGGCTGCCAGCGCGGCGGTGATGCCGAGCGCACAGGCCCTGGCGACGGCGCCGGGCTCCACGGTGATACTGCTCACTTCCAGCGCGAAGTACAGGTCGTTGATGGTGCGCGTCACCAGCGCGAGCAGCACGCGGCTCAGGGCCAGTCCCGCCAGGCAGCCGGCGACGCAGCCCGCCAGGGCAAGCCACGCGGCCTCGGTCATCACCTGCTTCATGATCCGGAGGCGGGTGACCCCCAGCGTCCGCCAGATCGCGAGCGTCTCCCGGCGGTTGAGCACGTACAGGGTCTGGGTGTTGTAAATGAGGAAGGCGCCGATCAACAGCGCCAGCAGGCTCAAGGCCGTGAGATTGATCTGGAACGCCCGGGTCATCTGCTCCATGGCGCGGCCGCGTGCCTCGCTACGGTTCAGTTCCAGGGAAGCCGGCAGAACGGACTCCAGCCGCCGGCGCCCCCGGTCGCCCAGTATCAGGTCGATGCGGCTCAACGAGCCCGTTCCGTCCAGCAGTACCTGCGCCGTGGAGATGTCCATCACCAGCGTGTTGCGCAGTCCCTCGGCAACCGCGTCGCCGCCGGTGAGCAGTGAGACGATTTCGAGATGCCGCCGCTTACCGTCCGCCACCACCGGCAGCGCGTCGCCCCGCGACACCCCCAGGCGACCGGCGGTGGCGCTGGTAATCATCACGCCGTCCGGTGTTCCGATTAGGGTGGCCGCGTCGGTCTGCCGCTCCGCGGTACCACCGCCCACCGCCATCCCCTGCGCGGCCAGCGGGTCGACCCCGAGAACCTGCAGGGTTCTGCCGTCGGGAGTGCGCACGCTGCCGGTGACCCGCGGCGCGCTGTCGCGAAAGCCGTGCTCGATACGCAGGGCACGGTAGAAGTCCTCGTCAATACCGCCGGTAGCGGAGACGATGGTGTGGGTGGCTGCCCCGGAGACGGCGCGTTCTGACAACTCGAAAGCCCGCAGGGCGCTGTGATTCGCCAGGTCCACAGCCAGCACCACGGCCACGCCCAGCGCGATGCCCGTGACCGACAGCAGACCCTGAAGGGGCTGACGGAACAGGTTGCGGTGGTTCGACCGGGCGAACAGGCTCATGTATCGGCCAGCACGCCCGATTCGATGGACAGCACCCGGTCGGCGTGGCCGGCCACCAGATCGCTGTGGGTGGCGATGATCACCGTGGTGTTCCGCTCGTGCGGCAGGCGACGGATCAGCGTCAGCATCTCGAGCTCCGTGTCCGAGTCGAGATTGCCTGTTGGTTCGTCCGCCAGGAGCAGACCGGGTTCGTGGGCCAGGGCGCGTACCAGGGCGATGCGCTGCTGCTCGCCGCCGCTGAGCTGGTCCGGAAAGCTGTCGGCACGGTCCGCCAGTCCGACGGTCGCCAGCAACTCGCTGGGCCGGCAGGACCGGGTAGCCGCATCGAACCCGTTGAGCTCGAGGCCGATCAGAATGTTCTCCCGCGCCGTCAGCGTGGGGATCAGGTTGAAGAACTGAAACACGAACCCGCAGTGCCGGCGACGGAACAGGGTGCGCGCGCGGTCGTTCATGGCATGGATATCATGCCCTCCGATCCGGACGATGCCGGCATCCGGAATGTCGAGCCCGGCGACCAGGTTCAGCAGCGTGGTCTTGCCGGAACCGCTGCGGCCCCGGATCGCGACGATTGCGCCCTTGTCGATCCGCGCCCTCGCCTGCTCGAGCACGCGCCGGCGCGTGCCCCCCTCGGCGTAATACTTGTCGATATCCTCCAGAACCACGTGCGATGTCATGGTGTTATTGTATACATCCCATTTTTTCCGTCTCGAATTTCTGACTGGTCAATGCTCTGGTTTGTACTGATCGTCCCCTTCGGTTTGTTTCTGTGGGGCGCCTATCCACGGGCCGTGAAAGGGGAAGAAGGCAGTGGCGCCGACGAATCCCGTCTTGCCGGGCCGGTGCAGGCATCGTCGACCCTGCGCGTGGCGACATTCAACATCCACGGCGGCCGGGGCGTGGACGGTCGTCGCGTAATATCCCGCACAGCCCGGGACCTCGAGTCCGTGGATATCGCGGCGCTCCAGGAAGTCCACGACACGTGGCGGGCGCCCTCCCAGCTCGAGCGTATCGCCGCCCGCCTCGAGCGAGCGGCCCTGGCGGCGCCGACCCGGCGGCGCTGGTTCCGCAACCACCGCTGCAACGCCCTGCTGGCCGCGCGTCCGGTGGGACGCTGGTCGCGAATCCCGCTCCCCGGTCACCCGAGGCAGCGGTTCCACCATCGGAACCTGACCGTGGCCCGGGTGGAACTGCCGAGGCCCCTCTGGGTGCTTTTCACCCACCTGAACCGCGAGGACGGACGCGAGCCGCAATTGGATCTGGTGATGCGGGAATTCCTGAAGTATTCCCCGGCCGTGCTGTTGGGGGATCTCAACATGAGCCGCAACGAGCCGGCGATGCTCGAATACCTGGCCCGCGACGACATCACGGATGCCCTCGGGGAGACCCTGGACGACGACGACCCCGCCCGCATCGACTGGATTCTTTGCCGCGGCGTCAGGCCGGTCCGCGGCGGCGTGATCGATTCCGGCGCCTCCGATCACCCGCTTTACTGGTGCGATATCGACATGGCGTAGCCAGTGAATGCCTGGATGGGAGCGGCGGACCTTAGAAACGATTCGAAACGAAGTGGTACGCCTTCACGCCAAGCTCGATGCCAATGGCGCGCAGTGCACGCATCGGTTCCGGAGCCATGGGTGAGAGCGGCAGGGGAAGCGCGTCCGTATCACCGTCCAGTACATGGTCCGCCAGTGCGGTACCGAAGACGGTACCGGTGCCGATGCCCCGTCCGTTGTAGCCCCAGGCCGTGATGAGGCCCGGCTGGGGCCGGGCCATGCGCGGCAGATGGTCGCCGGTGGTGGCTATGGTCCCGTGCCAGCCGTGCTGGAAGGACACCGGCCCGAGCTGTGGAAACATCCGGCGCAGCTTGCGACGCATAAAGTGCGCGTGAACGCCCCGGTGGCGGCGGTCGAGCCTGCCGATGCTGCCGACGATCAGCCGGCCCGCTGTATCCAGGCGCAGCGAGGTCAGGACTTTCGCCGTGTCCCAGGCGCCATGCCCGTCGGGCAGTATGCCCCGGCGGATCTCCGGCGGCAGCGGTGCTGTCGCCAACTGAAAAAAGCTGAAGGGCACGACGCACTTCGCGATGGGCATCACCGACTCGGTATAGGCATTGGTGGCTATGATCACCTGGTCCGCCTTCACGCCGCCCGCCCCGGTTTCCGCGCGCCAGCCGCCGCCATCGGGAGAGATGCCCCGCACCGGCGATCGGGTATGGAGCCGGGCGCCGGCTTCCGCCGCGGCCCGGGCCAGCCCCCGCACGTAGCCCAGCGGCTGCAGCGTGCCGGCGCGGGGGTCTTCCAGCGCGCCGTGAAAAAAATCGCTGCCGATCTTTCCAGCGGCCTTGTGCTTTTCCAGCAGTGTCACCGGGGCGCTGCGCGCCTGCCAATCCGCCGCCCGCTGGGCCAGTTCCCCGAACCCGGCCGGCGAATGGGCGCAGTGCAGCGTGCCCCGGCGCATGGCTTCGCAGGCCATGCCGTGGCGCTCGACCAACTCGAATACCCGGGTCGGGGCATCACCCAGCAGGCTCATCAAGCGCTCGCCGTGTTCATGGCCCAGTCTGGTCACGATTTCCCGGGGGGGCAGCCAGAGGCCGGCATTGACCAGGCCGACGTTGCGTCCCGAGGCGCCGTAGCCGATATCCCTCGCCTCCAGGACGACCACGGAAGCACCCCGCTCCGCGAGGCGCAGCGCCGCCGCCAGGCCGGTGAATCCGGCGCCGATCACCAGCACATCCGCGACAGTGTCTCCCGACAACGGATCGGCGGCGGACGGCGGCGGCGCGCTGTGCGCCCATAAGCCGTGGCTTCGGGGGTCTTCCGTCAGGGTATCGAGGTTTGTGTCGATGCTGTTCATGAACCCGGGGGCCAGTGAGTCAGGTGGACCGAGCCGGTGACCGTCAGCGCACTCTCGTCGTGTCGCAGCCGCGCCACCACCAATTCGACGCCGGCTTCGACGACGCGGCGGAGCGTATCCGCGTACTGGGGGTCGACCTCGACGGCCGGCTCGAACCAGCGCCCCTCCGGCCGGTTGACCGCGAACAGTATTACGCCGCGCGCCCCCCCGGCCACGGCGAGAGCGAGCAGCTCCAGGTGCTTGCGGCCGCGTTCCGTTACGGCGTCCGGAAATCTGACCGCCTCGCCGACCAACAGCGTGGTGTTCTTCACCTCGATAAAGCACTCCGGCGCGCCGGTATTCTGCAGCAACAGGTCGAAGCGCGAGGCGGGGTGGCCATCGTATTGGATGCGGGGCTCGCTGCGGATACTCGCATAACCGTCCAGGCCGTCGATCGCCCCATCTTCGATGGCCGCTTTCACCGCATTATTGACGCGGCTGGTGTTCACCCCCACCCAGCCGTGTCCCATGTCGACGCACTCCAGGGTCCACGGAAGCTTGCGGTTCGGGTTGTCGCTGTGGCTGAGACGTGCCGGAACGCCCGGCTTCCAGCAGCTCGCCATCGAGCCGGTATTCGGGCAGTGGGCCGTCACCACCCCGATGCCCGGTAGTTCCACGTCGGCGAGAAAACGCTTGTAGCGCCTGATCAGGATGCCGGTGGTCAACGGCGGCAGTGGCAGCATTTTCGGGGTTCGGTGAACGAGACCCGAAGATAACAGGAAACGGTGGGAGATCCATCGCGGCCCGCGTTAATCCGCCGGGGAGTCGGGTCGTGCAGTCCAATATCGGAAGGTTGTGACCGGGGCCCCGGTTGCGGCAATGTGCCCGGTGTTGAGCTACACTCAACAGGGGCGGGAACTGCCGGGGCGTGTCGAATTATCGGCTTCCTTTCCGGGGGCGCCGCGCCTCGCGCTCAGCAAACGGCCTGGCGTACCGATCCTGTTCCCGGGAGCCGCCACCGGCTCATCAATTCTTGCAGGCCATTGTGTCCCCGGAGTTCGGCGGCGGTAAAGGAGCGAGTACCATTTCAGGCAGTCTGGGACCAATCAGCCCCGCTGACCGGCGGGCACCACCGGCGCTCCGGGTGACCGTCGCCGCGCTCGGCGCGCTCGCCGTGCTGGCGACAGCCTTGGTCTACGCGATGCTGGAGCTGATGTCCGGCGGCCGCGCATACGTCCACGGCGAGGGACGCTGGTCCAAGGCTCAGCAGGCCGTGGTGTTCCATCTGGACCGCTACGCCGAGACCGGCGAGCGGGAACACCTCGCCGAGGCCCGCGATGCCCTGCAGGTGCCGCTCGGCGACCGGGAGGCCAGGCTGGCTCTGCAGGGTCCCGCGTACGACTACGCGCGGGCCTACGACGGGCTTCTGCGGGGCGAGAACCACCCCTCCGATATTCCCACCATGATCTGGTTGTTCGAGCATTTCGAAAACGTTCCCTATTTCCGGCGGGCGATTCGCACCTGGGGGGAGGCGGACGCCCATATCATCCAGTTGCGGGACCTCGCGGCGCGCCTCCAGGACGCGTGGAGCCCGGGCCGCCCCGATCCCGCCGTCCTGGCCGGGCTGCGCCGGGAGCTCATCGACATCGACCGGCGCCTGCGGCCTCTCGAGAACGCGTTCTCACGGGTCCTGGGCAAGGGGCTGCTCCAGCTCAAGCGGGTCTTCGGCGTGTTGAGCGCGGTGTTGTTCCTGGTGTTCGCCGGCGCCTTGCTGGTCACGTTCCGCTGGGCGGTTCGCCATATCAGCGCGTCGGAGCGAAAATTCTGGGCGACGGTGCAGCATGCGCCGGTGGGGGTCGCGCTGGTGGACGGGCACGGGCGGTTCACGCATATCAACGATACGCTTTGCACGATCCTCGGCTATGAGCGTGAATCGCTGATGGGGCTGTCGTTCGCCGATATTCTTGTGCCGGAGCAGGGCGCCGGCCGCGACGTGCTGTTCCGCCGGGCGGCGGACGCGGGTGATACGGGCGTCACACTCGAGGTGCGATGCCTGAGGCGAAACGGGGAGGTGCTGTGGTGCAAGTTGAATCTGGCGCCGTTTCCCGACCACCACAACGACGGGGCGCACGTTGCCGCCGAGTATATCGCGACCCTCGAGGACGTGTCCGAGGCCAGACAGCTGTCCGAACAGCTCACCTACCAGGCCGCCCACGATCCCTTGACGGGTCTGCTCAACCGTCGTCGATTCGAAACCGACCTGGAAGATGCCCTCGAGCACGCCGGGGCCAGGGGCCTGCGGCATACGCTCGGGTTCGTGGATCTCAACGATTTCAAGCAGGTCAACGATTCCGCGGGGCATCTCGCCGGGGACAAGGTGCTCGAAACGGTGGCCATGGCGATGCGCCGCCAGTTGCGTACCAACGACTCCTTGGCCCGCGTGGGCGGCGACGAGTTCGGATTCATTCTCCACGGCTGTGATATCCAGCGCGGGCTGGAAACTGCTGAAAAGCTGCATCGCGCGGTGAATGTGCTGGACATCGAATGGGAGGGCCTGCGCTTCCGGGTGTCGGTCAGTATCGGCCTTGTCGAGCTGTCCGAGCATACCCGCGACCCGGTCGCCGCCCTGCAGGCGGCCGACCGGGCCTGCTATCTCGCCAAGAACGAAGGCGGGACCGGTATCCGCGTCGACGCCGGAGAAGCGGCGGGAGAGGATTCCGGTGCGCAGGGAATGAGCTCTACGACCACTTCCATCCCGCCGGAGACCAGGCCTTCATAGCGCCGCCGGTGTCGCGGCGGTAAGCAGGAAAACGAATATGCGGCGATTCACACGGTGGGCCGCTCTCACTTGGTCCCGAAAGTCTTGCGAAGTATTCCGGCGCGGATCACCGACTCGATCACTGTTGGGCGTCCCGGATCGCATCGATGTAGGGGTCGCAAGCCCTACGCTCGCGGACGAATTCGTAGGCTTCCTCGAGGTTCCAGCCGAGGTTCCACGCGAGGTGGCCGATGGCCACGGCCGGCGCCCGCCCCACGCCCGCCGTGCAGTGGATGTAGATGCTGTGCCCCACGGCTTCGAGGTCGCCCACCTGGGCCACGGCGGCTTTCACCCGGCCTGTGAGGTCGACGGGATCGAAATCTCGGATCGGGTGGCGGTAAACGGTGATTTCTCGCTTTGCATAGTGTCTGGCCAGCTTCTTCCAGTTCACTCCAAGGGCTTTCATGTCGGTGTCCGACTGCAGGTTGACCACCGCCGTGATCCGCGGGCCGTCGCGGAGGCGGTCGATGTCCACCGGGCTCTGGGGATAGGTGCCCACGAAAATATTGCGGGTGATCCGGTCGAAATTGATCATGGGAATGGATGAATATAAGGCTGAAGGACTCTGGTCGCGTAGTAGAATGACGGACGCTTATCATATCAAGGCTGATCGAGCAGCGACTCCAGGACCGGCCAGACCTTGTCCAGCAGCAGCGGCTGCGCCGCGGCATTGGGGTGGATCCCGTCGTCCTGCATGAAGTCCGGGTTCGTGGCGACTTCCTCCATGAAGAACGGGATCAGGGCGGCCTGGAATTCGTCGGCGATTCGCGGGTACAGTGCCTCGAACGCCTGCGTGTATACCGGCCCGTAATTCGGGGGCATGCGCATCCCGGCCAGCACGATCTTCGCGCCGTTTTCACGCAGCTTCTCCAGAATAAGCGACAAACTGCGGTCGATGGTGTCAATGGGGAAGGCGCGCAGGCCGTCGTTGCCGCCCAGCTCGACGATGGCGATATCGGGCCGGTGCCGCTCAATGGTCGAATCCAGGCGCGAAAGCGCGTCCCGCGTGGTGTCGCCGCTGACGCTGGCGTTCACCACGGTGTGTGGGTAGCCGTTTTCGTCGAGCCTCTCCTGGAGCAGATGCACCCAGCCCTGCTGCTCGCCCATGCCGTGGGCTGCGCTCAGGCTGTCGCCCAGCACCAGGATGACGGATTGCGACGCCGCAGCGGGCGCGATCGACGCAAGGAGCAGGATACACAACCATCTGATGAATGACATTCGGGATAGATTGATGCAAGCGACAGAACACGCAATTGTGCGAGCCCGGGGCCTGGTCAAGCAAGTGGAAAGCCCGTCCGGGGAGCTGCTGCGCATCGTTAACGATGTATCGCTGGAAGTCCTGGCGGCGCAGACCGTTGCCATCGTCGGCGTCTCAGGCTCCGGCAAGTCGACGCTGCTGGCCCTGCTGGCCGGCCTCGATACGCCCACCGATGGCTCGGTCTGGCTCGGCGGGCAGCGACTCGATGAGCTGGACGAGGACGGCCGCGCCCGGCTGCGGGCCCGCCAGGTCGGGTTCGTTTTCCAGTCCTTTCAGTTGCTGCCGGGCCTCAGCGCACTGGAGAATGTGATGCTGCCCCTGGAGCTGGCGGGCGTGAAACGCGCGGACGCCCGGGCCCGCCGGCATCTCGACGATGTGGACCTGGGTCACCGGGCGGGGCATTACCCGTCCCAGCTTTCCGGCGGTGAGCAACAGCGGGTCGCCATCGCCCGGGCATTCGCCGTCGAGCCGAAGATCCTGTTCGCCGACGAGCCCACAGGCAACCTGGATACCGAAACGGGCGGCCGTGTCGCGGATCTGCTGTTCAACCTCAACCGGGACAAGGGCGCAACACTGATACTCGTGACCCATGACCAATCCCTGGGCGGCCGATGCGACCGGCTGCTGGCCATGTGCGACGGTGGCCTCCGGGAGACCGCGAGTTGAATCCGTGGTTCATGGCATGGCGGATGCTGCGCCGGGAGTGGCGTGCGGGGGAGATCCGCATCGTCCTGCTGGCGCTGGTGGTGGCGACCACCAGCCTGGTGTCGGTCACCGCGCTCAGTGACCGGCTGAATCAGGCCTTCGAGAACCAGGGCAGCGAGCTCATCGCAGCGGATCTGGTGGTGAAGCTGCCGGAACCGCCCCGGGAGGAATTCATCGCGCAGGCCGGGTCCCGCGGCATTGCCCACACCCTGACCACCGATTTTCGCAGCGTCGTGGTCCAGGGAGACGAAACCCTGCTGACGGAGGTCAAGGCCGTGGGCCCGGAATACCCGCTTCGCGGTCGGCTTCGCGTGTCCCGCGGCGACGAGGAAGCGCGGGCCGTGAACGGCCCGCCGCCGGGAAAAGCGTGGGTGGACACCCAACTGCTGGCACGTCTCGGAGTCGCCGTAGGCGACAGCGTATCCCTGGGACGGCGTTCGTTCGACATCGCTGGCGTCATCATCTTCGAGCCCGGCCGCGGAGGGATGGGTTTCTCCCTGGCGCCACGTGTGATGATCAACGCGTCCGAGCTGGATGCCACCGGCTTGGTGGGCCCGGGCAGCCGCGTGTCGTATCGTTGGATGCTGGCCGGTGATCCGGGGCGGATCGATGCCATGCGAGGCTGGCTGCTGCGGAACGGGGTCGCCGAAGGCGAGTTGGAGGATGTCCGCAACGCCCAACCGCGATTCCGGTCGGCTCTGGAGCGGGGGACGAGTTTTCTCAGTCTGGCCACGCTGGTCAGTGTTCTGCTGGCCGGGATCGCGATATCGAGGGCGACCCAGTACTATGCCCGCCGGCATTGGGATCATGCCGCGATCATGCGATGCCTCGGGGCCACCCAGGCCGAAATATCGCGTATCTACATCGGCCAGCTTGTGGTGCTCAGCCTGGTGGGCGGGCTTGTCGGATCGGTGCTGGGTTATGGCGCCCAGCAGGTGCTGGTATGGATCCTGCCCGACGTGATGAGCGTCGACCTGCCGCTGCCGTCGTACCGGCCCCTGCTGACCGGTCTGGCGGCGAGCCTAATGTCGGTGATCGGTTTCGGCCTGCCGGCTGTGGCGCGCCTGCGGGACGTACCGGCCATGCGGGTCATCCGGCGGGAACTGGGCGCCGTGCCGCCTCGGGTGCAGGTGCTGTACGGGGCCGCCGCCGCGGTCATTGCGGGCTTCGTGTTCTGGCTGGCGGGCAATACCGTGCTGGCGCTGTGGATTATCGGCGGCACCACGGCGACCCTGGCGCTGCTGGCAGGCGCAGCATTGGTGATGGTGCGCATCCTGGGCGGCTGGCGCGGGGGTCTCGGAGCCTCCTGGCGCTTCGGAATCGGCAGCCTCGTCCGCCGCGGGGGGTCTACGGTGGCGCAGACGGTGGCGCTGGGAATCGGTGTTATGGGTCTGCTGCTGCTGACCGTGGTCCGCACGGACCTGTTCAACGCCTGGGACGAGCGGCTGCCCCCCGACACGCCGAACCATTTCCTGATCAATATCCAGGCGGACCAGGTTTCCGGCGTCGAGGCCTTTCTCGAGGAGAACGGCGCCGGTGTCTCGCGGCTCACCCCGCTTGTCCGCGCGCGCCTGGCAGCCATCAATGGCGAGCCGGTGGATCCCGATGACTACGAGGAGGGTTTCGCCCGGAGAATGGTGCAGAGAGCGGCAAACCTGTCCTGGTTGGCGGAGCTTCCGGACGACAACGAGCTGGTGGCGGGACAGTGGTGGAGCCGGGATCAGTGGAACAAGGGGCTGGTGTCGGTGGAACGGGATTACGCAGAGTCCCTGGCGCTTTCGCTCGGGGACGTGCTCACCTACCGCGTCGCGGACCGGGCGTTCGAGGTGCGGGTGCACAATCTCCGGGAGGTGTCCTGGGATTCGTTCAGCCCGAACTTCTTCCTGATCGTGCCGCCGGACCTGCTGGCGGATTTCCCGCAGAGCTACATCACCAGCTTCTACCTGCCCGCCGAGCGCGGCGGTGTCATCGCCCGGTTGATCGAGCGTTATCCCAATGTCACGGACATCGACGTCGATGCCGTGCTGACGCAGGTGCGCCGTCTCATGGACCGCGTCAACTGGTCACTGCAGTTCATCTTTGTCTTCGCCCTGGCCGCCGGCGCCCTGGTGCTGGTGGCCGCGGTCCAGACCACCCGCGCGGAACGGCGCCGCGAGATCGCCGTGCTCAGGGCGCTGGGCGCGCAGCAGACGCAGCTGCGCCTGGGCCTGTTGTCGGAGTTCGCGGCGCTCGGTATGCTTTCCGGTCTGCTCGGCGCGGTTGCCGCCGGCTTGATCGGCTACGGCCTGGCCGAGTTCCTGTTCGATATTCCCTATCACTGGAGCATTCGCCTGTGGCTGATCGGATTGCTGGGCGGCGGTGCCGGCATCGCCCTGATCGGTTACCTGGTGTCGCGCCCGGACATCAGGGCGACGGCCTGGCAGGTGCTGCGTCAGTCCGAGTAATCCCCGCAGCGAACACGAACCCGGTTTGAATGTCCACTTGACCGCAGTGGCCAGGGCCGGGGACCGGCTCCCGACGCCGGTTGTAGGATCCGGCCGTGAACTGCACCATGGCGGTTGTGTTTGCTCGATAGATTTGGCGGATCCTGCGCGAGCTGTTGATCGCGGTCCCATGCGATATACTGGCGCCCCGTGCCGCATCCAGAGGCGGCTTCTGCCGGATTCAATCGAGAAAAGCATGTCGGAAACAACACCGGTCCTGAGCCACATAACCCTTGACCCCGACGGCAACAAGCTGCAGGCGGTCTGTTATACAAGTATGGAGGAGGAGTGAACGACTTCGTGACACCGGCGGCCGCCTGGTGCGCGTCGATCATAGAGGCCATCGGCGTCGGAATCATCACGCTGATCGCGGTCTATGCGCTGGTCGACGCCGCCGCCCGGCTGATCAGGAAAGAGGACAAGGAAACGATCTTTCAGGAGCTGCGCCAGCACCTCGGCCGCGGCATTCTTCTGGGACTGGAGTTTCTGATTGCCGCGGACATCATCTATACCGTGGCGGTGGAGCTGACCTTCGAGACGGTGGGCGTGTTGGCTATCGTGGTCCTGATACGCACGTTCCTGAGTTTCACCCTCGAGGTGGAGCTGACGGGGCGATGGCCCTGGCAGGAACAGAAATAGCCCGGCAGCGGATGGGTGCACCGCCGCCGGATGCCGCGACCGGTGTGAGTTGGCCGGCCGGCGGTTTCCAAAAGCCGATTCGTCGCGTCCCATTGCCGCTGCCCGGCCCGGCTGCTAGTTTATGCATGGAGCCACTACATGCTGCGGGGCGCGATTGAACATCAATTTCACACAGAAAGAGTTTCGGCTGCTTCTGGATGCGGTTTTCATCGCCGACTGGGTAATGACGTCCCACGATGTCGACCCGGATTCCGACGATGATCAGTACCAGATGCTGTTTCAGAAGATCTACTCCTACGCGAAGGAAGCTGGATGCTCCGATCTCGTGGAGGAAGTGGCCGAGTCGAATCGATACTATCCGACCCGGAAGTACGAGGACGAAAGCGAGGTGTTCGAATGGATCGAGGAGTACGATGCCATGAGTTTCTGGGAGGAGCTGATCGAGCGGCTTGCGGAACGCGACGCGATGAAGGAGGTTCCCACCGCCCAGCGGGGCGACCTGAGCGCGGAAGAGTTTCGGCGAAAGTCCGATCCCCACGAGCGGAAGTACGCGGCGGAATTCGAGAAGCGCGGGATCGACCGGCTCGTGATCGACGAACCCCGTCGCGGTTGACGCCGGTGTCTCAACAGCGTTGCGTCTCCGCCGGGACCGTTCCGGTCAGTCATTGAGCGACAACAGCGTGGTATTGCCGCCCACCGCGGCGACATTGTCGGAAATGGCTTTCTCCACCGCAAAGCGCGGCAGGTAGTTGGGGCCGCCGGCCTTGGGGCCGGTACCGGACAGGCCCTGGCCGCCGAACGGCTGGACCCCCACCACGGCGCCGACGATGTCCCGGTTGATGTAGACGTTGCCGACATCCACGCGTTCCTTGATGTAGTCCGCGGTGTCTTCGATACGGCTGTGCACGCCGAGGGTCAGGCCGTAGCCGGTGGCGTTGACGGCGTCAATGACATCGTCGAGCTCGCTGGCGGCGTAGCGCACGACGTGCAGTATGGGGCCGAATACCTCCCGCTCGAGCTGATGGATGCTGTCGATTTCCCACACCTGGGGCGGGAAGAACAGGTCACTGTCCAGGCCGTTCGGCAGCGGGCAGCGGTAGATGAGCTCGGCATTGTTTCTCAGAAAATCGACGTGGCGCTCCAGGTTGTGTTTGGCATCCAGATCGATCACCGGCCCGATGTCGGTGGTCATGTCGACCGGGTCGCCCAGCACCAGCTCCGCCATGGCGCCGGACAGCATCTCCAGCAGATGCGGCGCGATGTCCTCCTGAACGTACAACACGCGCAGCGCCGAGCAGCGCTGGCCGGCGCTGTCGAATGCCGAGCGCACCGCGTCTTTCACGACCTGCTCCGGCAGCGCGGAACTGTCGACGATCATGACGTTCTGGCCGCCGGTCTCCGCGATCAGCGGCACGATGGGCCCCGGCTTCTCCACCAGGGCTTTCTGTATCCGGCCGGCGGTTTCAACCGACCCGGTAAAAGCGACGCCGTCGATGTCGGGATGCGCCACCAGGGCGGCGCCCACGCTGCCGTCCCCGGGCACCAGGTGCAGCACATTCTCGGGGACCCCGGCCTGGTGCATGAGGCGGACAATGCGGGCCGCGGTCAGCGATGTCTGCTCCGCCGGCTTGGCCAGCACGGCGTTGCCGGCTGCCAGCGCCGCGACCACCTGGCCGGTGAAGATGGCCACGGGGAAATTCCAGGGGCTGATGCATACGAACACGCCGCGGCCCAGCATCTGATAGGTGTTGTCCTCGCCGCTCGGCCCGGGCAGCAAACGGCGCGGAAACCGCTCCCGCACCTGCCAGGCGTAGTAGCGGCAGAAATCCACGGCCTCCCGGACCTCGGACTCGCCGTCCAGCATGATCCGGCCGCCTTCCAGTGCGCTGGACGCGGTCAGCTCGAAGCAATGCTCCTCGAGCAGGTCGGCGACTTTCTCGATAATCGCCGCCCGTTTCTCCACTTCGGTGTCCCGCCAGGGCTTGAAGCCGGCTCGCGCGTACCGGACGGCGTCATCCACCCGCTCCACAGAAGTCCAGGTTACGGTGCCGATCTTCCGGCTGACATTCGCCGGGCTGGCGACGGTCTTCGGCTTGCCTTCCCTGATCTCCCGCCCGTTGATGATGGGGTAGCAATGGCTCGTGGCTGCCGCCTCCCGGGCGAGGGTCTCGACCAGGCCGCGGCGCTCGTTCGCGTCCGCGAAGTTGAGGCCGTGGGAATTGCGCCGATCCGGCGCGAACATGTCTCCGGGCAGGGGAATGCGGGGATGCGGCTTGCAGTCGTGGGCAAGCGCGTCGTCGATCGGGTCGCTGACGATGTCCTCGACGGGAGTATCGCGGTGGGTGGCGCGGTTCACGAACGAGGTGTTGGCGCCGTTCTCCAGCAGCCGGCGCACCAGGTACGGCAGCAGTTCCGCGTGGCCGCCGACCGGGGCGTAGACCCGGCAGGTGAGCGCCGGGTTCCGGTCCAGCAGGTGGTCGTACAAGCCCTCCCCCATGCCGTGCAGGCGCTGAAACTCGTAGGGATCGTCGCCGGCGAGCTGCAGGATGGTGGCAACGGTATGGGCATTGTGGGTGGCGAACTGAGGATACAGGAAGCCCCGGGCGTCGAACATCCGGCGGGCGCAGGCCATGTAGGAGACGTCCGTGTGCACCTTGCGGGTGAACACCGGGTAGTCCCGGAGACCCTGTATCTGGGCGAGCTTGATCTCCGTGTCCCAGTAAGCGCCCTTGACCAGGCGAACCGGGATGCACTTGCCGATGTCGCGGGCCTTGTTTTCCAGCCAGTCAAGGACGGGCAGGGCCCGCTTCTGGTAGCACTGGACCACCATACCCAGTCCGTTCCAGCCCTTCAGTGCGTCGTCGTTGACGAGTTTCTCGAACACCCGCAGTGAGATGTCCAGGCGGTCGGCCTCCTCGGCGTCCACGGCGACCCACAGGTCATGGCGTTTTGCCGCCTCGGCGATTTCCAGAAGCCGGGGCACCAGTTCGCGCTCGACGCGGTCCTGCTGCCAGAACATGTACCGGGGATGCAGCGCCGACAGCTTGACGGAGATACCGGCATCCCTGACTTCACTCTGATTGCCAATGGTTTCGATGGAATGCAGATAGCTGTCCAGGAACTTCCGGGCGTCGGCGGCGGTGAGGGCGGCCTCGCCGAGCATATCGTAGGAATAGCAGTAGCGGCGGTTGCCGGGCTCCCGGCTGCGCTTCAGCGCCTGCTGTATGGTCTCCCCCAGCACGAACTGGCGGCCGACGATCTCCATGGCGTGGCGCATGGCCACCCGAAGCACCGGCTCTCCAAGGCGGCTGACCATGCCCTTTAGAAAATTGGACGGCCGCGCCTGGGTATTGCTGCCGAGCTGTACGAAGCGGCCGGTGAGCATCAGCCCCCAGGTGGAAGCGTTCACGAAGGTGGAATCGCTGTGGCCCATGTGCTCGTCCCACTGGCCCTTGGCGAGCTTGTCGCGGATGAGCCGGTCGGCGGTCTCGCCGTCGGGCACCCGCAGCAGCGCCTCCGCCAGGCACATCAGGACGATACCCTCCTCGCTGGACAGGTCATACTCCGCCATCAGCGCGTCGATGCCCTGCACGTCCTCGTCCGCTTCCCGGATGGCCCGGACGAGCTCCCGGGCCTGCTCGACGATAACGCCCCGGGCGCTGCTGTCGAGGTTTGCCGCCTCGATGAGCGTCTTCACGGTGGCCTGTTCGTCCGCGAGGTACTCGAGGTCGATGGCGTTCAGGATATCACTGGTGCTTGATTTCATCGGCGTCGGGGATGTCGGTTCGGGTTTCATTGTAGGCGTTCTCCGTCGGCGCTTCGAGGCAGCGGTTCGTATATTTACGGGCGGTGGTAGTCCCGGCTCAGCTCGTGCACGGCGTCCACCATGACGGCGACGCGGCCGGGGTCGATGGCCGGATGGATGCCGTGGCCGAGGTTGAAGATATGGCCCGGTCCGTTGCCGAATGCTGTCAGTATCGAGGCGACTTCCTGGCGGATCCGTTCCGGCGATGCGTACAGCATGTTGGGATCGAGATTGCCCTGCAGGGCGACTTCTCCACCGACGCGGGCGCGGGCTTCGCCGATATCGATGGTCCAATCCAGACCCACGGCGTCGCAGCCGCTGGCGGCAATGGCTTCGAGCCAGCCGCCGCCGCCTTTGGTGAAAAGGATCACCGGCACGTCGCGGTCCTCGGAACGACGGTTCAGCTCTCCGATGATCCGCTGCATGTATTGCAGGGAGAAATCCCTGTAGTCGCGGGGGGTGAGCACGCCGCCCCAGGTATCGAAAATCATGACGGCCTGGGCACCGGCGGCGATCTGCGCGTTCAGGTAGGCGGCCACGGATTGCGCCAACGTTTCCAGCAGCCGGTGCGCGGCCCGCGGCTCGTCGTAGACCAGGCTTTTGATGCGGCTGAACTCCCGGCTGCCCTGTCCCTCCACCATGTAGGTCGCCAGCGTCCAGGGGCTGCCGGAGAAACCGATCAGGGGCACCGACCCGTCCAGCTCCCGGCGGACCAGGCGAACGGCGTCCATGACATAGCCGAGCTCCGACTCTGGATCGGGAACATCAAGCATGTCTATGGCCGCCCGGTCGCGGACGGGCCGCTCGAGCACCGGGCCCCGGCCTTCTTCAATGGACAGGCCGAGACCCATGGCGTCGGGGATCGTGAGAATGTCCGAAAAAATGATGGCGGCGTCCAGGGGGAAGCGCCGCAGGGGTTGCAGGGTGACCTCGCAGGCCAGCTCCGGAGTCTGGCACAGGGTCAGGAAATCCCCCGCCTTCTCCCGCACGGCGCGGTACTCCGGCAGGTAGCGGCCGGCCTGGCGCATGATCCAGACCGGGGTCCGGTCCACCGGCTGGCGCAGCAGCGCCCTGAGAAGCCGCTCGTTCTTCAACATGCGATCAGGCGCCGGTACCGGACGCGCCGGACAGGGCGGTGGTGATCTCGTCCTGGATCCCTCGTGCCGCCTGGGCAGGGTCGTCGGCGTCGCGGATGGGCCGGCCCACCACGATGTAGTCGGCGCCATTGTCGAAGGCCTGCTGTACGTTGACCGTGCGTTTCTGATCGTCGTCGTTGGCGACGGGCCGGATCCCGGGGCAGACCACCAGGAAGCCGCCGCCGAGCGCCCGCCGCAGGGCGCGAGCGTCCCGACCGGATGCAATGACGCCGTCACAGCCGCATTCCACCGCCCGGCGGGCCCGGGAGGTGACCAGCTCGTCGACATCGCAGTCGAAGCCCAGGTCGTCCAGGTCGCCCCGGTCCAGGCTTGTCAGCACGGTAACCGCCAGCACCTGGAAATCGCGCTTCGCCTCCGCCGCGGCGCGCATCATGGCGTCGTTGCCGTGCACCGTCGTGAACCGGATACCGCGGCCGTTCAGGCGGCTCACTGCCCGGCCCACAGTCGCCGGCACGTCGAAGAACTTCAGGTCCACGAATACTTGCTTGCCGCGGTTGGTCAGCCAGTCCACCAGCTCGAAGCTGCCGCCTTCCATGAACAGCTCCAACCCTACCTTGTAGAACCCGACCGTGTCGCCGAGCTGCTCGACGAGCGTCCGGGCCCGTGCCTGGGTGGGGTAGTCGAGGGCGACAATGAGCCGCTCGGAGACGGGGATATCGGTGGGCATAGAAAGCGGATTATAAAGGACCCGCCGCGAGTCTTCAGTCCTCCTTAGACGAGGGACCGGACCGCGACAACCGGCCGGGAGCGCGCCGCGATGCCTGCCGCGGAGCGTGAACAGGCATTCCCTGCGACGCTGAGCGCCATTTCCGGGCCGCGGTCGGTGCTCGCGTCAACGTCCCGGCCGCTCCGGGCCGCGCGGCAACACGGCCACCGTGATTTCCTCACGGTCGTGGTAGAGCTGTTTGGCCCGGATATCCAACGGGCGGCCGGCCTTCGCCAGGCTGCCTTCCAGCCGTTGGCGGCACAGGGACCATTCCTCCAGCCGCTTTTTCATCGGCAGCTTGAGATTGAACACGCTGGCGCGGCAGTGCCCGCGCCGGAACCAACGCGCCACCATGTCCACCGTCCGCCGGGGTTTGTCGGCGATGTCGCAGACCATCCAGTCGCAGCACCGCTCCGGTTCCCAGACATAACCGTCCGTGCGGACATGCTCCACCAGCTCGCTGCGCATCAAAGCCGCATTCATGCGACCGTTGTCCACGGCGGTGACCTGCATCCCCCGATTCACCAGATGAAACGTCCATCCGCCCGGCGAAGCGCCGAGATCGACGGCGCTCATGCCGGGGGCCAGCCAGCGCTCGCGCTCCCGTTCATCCAGCAGGATCAGAAACGCTTCCTCGAGCTTCAGGGTCGAGCGGCTGGGAGCGTTCCGGGGCAGTCGCAGCCGCGGCCGCCCGCCCGGGAACGCGGCCCGGTGCCCGGGCAGGCTCTCGGCGATGATCAGGCGCTCGAAATCCGGCAGGATCAGGTCCAGCCGGCGGGCGTCGGGGTCGCGGTTCTCATGGAGCCGGCCGGCCCTGCGCAATGCCGCCGCCACCGGCGCCGTCCATTTGCGCGCGAACGCGGCCAGATCCGCATCCGGAGAACCCTCGGGAACATGCACAACGACTTCTCCCCATCGCCGGTCCGGCACCATGATGTCCAGGGCTTTGCTCAACGCCCCCACGCGGTCCCGCTTCGGCAGCGGGGCTACCCGGCCGAGCTCGAAAACGGCATCACGCACGAACACCAATGCGCTGACGGGCATCTGCTTCCGCAGCCGGTGGATCCGGGATTCCCCTTCCGATGGTTCCCAGTAAACCAGACCCTGGTTCGTCAAAGTCTGAATGGCGCCATGCGCACCCAGCTCCAGTGCCCGGGTCTGCCACTCCCGGCCGCCTTCGCTTTCGAAGCCGGGACGGGTGAACAGCCATGCACCGGGTGCCGGGGGGCGGTCACCTTGCTTCTGATAAGTGCCGGTGGTCACTGGTGTACGCGGGGGGTCGAGGCTCGTATTCGGATCGGTGCGTTATCATGTGTTGTTGAACATGTTGGCGTCCCGCCAGTTTACTCTTGCCATTGAAGACTGACTTTCAGGGTGTCTCTGGGGCGTCACGGACCTGAGCGTTCCCGTAGGCCGTGACCCGGTTCGAGTACTCGTCTGTTCGGGCCGGTGCCGGGGGCCATCCCCCAGGGCTCTCGAAAACAGGGATGTTTGAGCGAGAGCGTACAGGGATGTATTCCGTCCTTCGGTCCGCAAACGGCACTTCCCTGTGCCGCTCCTCACAGCGGCCCTGGGGGATGGCCCCCGGCACCGGCCCAGTCCATGGCACCTGTTCTCAAAGCGCGCTACGGCCTGCCAGCCAACGGTGCAAAGTCAGTGGCGAGGCACAATCAGGACTGAACGCGCCGCCGCCCGGGGTCGTAGAAGGGCTTCAAGGAAACGTCGATCGGGTATCGAACACCGGCGATTTCGATCATGAACTCACCGTGCTCTAGGAAGCCCGCGTCGATCATGAGGATATCGAAAACATGCGAGGCAAACTCGGCCGGGATGTACAACTCCCAACCGAGCTCACCGACATATGTGACCCGCGCCGCCCGAACCCTGGCGTAGCCGAGCTCCAGCTCCACGGACTGGCCGAACGGGCATACGGAATTACCGAGATCGCTGCCGGATACTTCCTGGAGCAGGGTCCGGGAACGCGGGCCCATCAATCCGATTACCGCCCAGGCGGACGTGACGTCCGTGGCCACGAGGCGCCTATCCGGGTCGATATTGCGCTGCAGCCAGGCGTAACCCCGGCGCTGGCTGGTGGCCGGGCAAACCAAGAGAAAGTCGTCCTCGTCCAGCCTGGCGACGGTCACATCGCCTTCGATGCCGCCGCGTTCGTTGGAAGGGAGCAGGGCGTGGTCCTCCATCTGCAGGTGACGGCACGGCATGGGCGTGCCGGACGGGTATCGAGCTTCGAATGGTACTAAGCCGCCCGGTGCTCTTCCAGTGCCAGGCTGATGCCCAATCCGATGAGCACCGCGCCGCTGACGCGGTAGAGCCAGGACAATGCGCCGGGGTGCCGGCGAACCCAGCGAGAGAGATGTCCGGAGCAGACCGCCAGCGGCCCTTTGATGAGGAAAGTCAACGCGGCGAACGCCGCGCCCAGTACGAAAAGGGCGGCCGTCGGGTTGTTGCTGGCGGGCGTCACGAACTGGGGCAGGAATGCCAGGTAGAAAACGGCGATCTTGGGGTTGGCGATATTGGTGAGAGCGCCGTCCAGGAACAACCGGCCCAGGGAGCGCGGCTGGCTGTGGAACAGGGCCAGGGTGTTTCGCGCCGACATGATGGCGCGCACGCCGAGATACACCAGGTACCCGGCGCCGGCGAACTTGACGGTGAAGAACAACCATTCCGACGTTTTCAGGATGATGCCCAGGCCGAGCGCCGCCAGGACGGTATGCACCAGCAGGCCCGCGCTGATGCCCAGGGCCGTGATCAGGCCGGCGGCCTGGCCCTGGGTCACGGACCGGGACATGACCAGGATCATATCCTGGCCGGGAGTCGCGATCAGGGCGACGGCCGCGGCGAGAAACAGCAGCCAGGAGATTTCCATCGGTATCTTCCGTAGTTCGAACGCACCCGGGAGCGGCCCCGGCGTTCGAGGTAATCCTACCTCGGAATCTCGACAGTAAGCGTCCCGCCGCCGTAGCCGTGCACCGAGTCGTGAGCCCGGACGGTTACTCTGTCGAGGTCCGCCGGAATCTTCACGCCGCCCAGCGAGCGCGTAAAGGGCTGCTCGTCCACGTGCGGATGGGCCAACTCGCGGGTCGCGATGACCGTGCCGTCGGCATCCAGTACTTCCCATTTGTCCGCGTAGTGGTCCCAGCCTTCGTCCGAATGCGCGACGGTGACCGAGAACCGGCAGGTCTCACCGCTGCAGCTGACGTCGACTTTCAGGACGTCGGCCTCGCCGGCCAGGCTCGCCGCGGTTGGCATGAACAGTAGTGTCGACAATGTAAGGGCTCTACGCATGGTTTCTCCCGGTGATGGCCTGCAGGCGCTCGAGGCTCCGCGACGGCCAGTACTCACTTCGAACGCCGCAATATCAGTGGCGACGTACACCATCCTACCGGAGTCCGAGCGGTTGCGGGCCGGGTTCCAATCAGCCCCAGGGGAAGGCGCTGCGAGGCGGAAGTATCCCGTTGTCCGCCAGGGAATCCGCGATGCGCAGGCCCTCGTTCCATTTCGCCATGCGCTCGGAGCGCGCAAAGGAGCCCACCTTCAGCTGTTCCACGCCCCAGCCCACGGCCAGGTGGACGATGGTGACATCCTCGGTCTCCCCGGATCGCGCCGAAACGATGGCCTGCCAGCCCGCAGCCCGGGCCGCCTCCAGTGCCGCCAGTGTCTCGGTCAGGGTGCCGGCCTGGTTGGGCTTGATCAGCGCGGTGTTGCAGGCGCCGATGCCGGCCGCGTGCTCGATCCGCGCGGCACTGGTGCAGATGAAGTCGTCGGCCACGACCTCCACGCCGTCGCCGGCTGCCGAGGTGAAGCGCGCCATGGCATCGCGGTCGTCCTCGGCCAGCGGATCCTCGATGGCGACGATGGGATAGCGTTCCAGCCAGCCCAGCAGCATCGCGGACAATCCGTCGCCATCGAGCTCTTTCCCGTCCCGCGCCAGGCGATAGCGTCCACCGCGGCCGAAATCCGTGGCTGCGATATCCAGTGAGATCGCGATGTCTTCGCCCGGGGTGAAGCCGGCCTCGTCGATGGCACGCACCAGGCAGTCCAGCGCGGCTTCGTTGGAATCGAACGACGGCCACCATCCCCCCTCGTCGGCGACGCCGCTGAGCTGTCCGGCGTCACGCATCAACGAACCAGCGGCCCGGTATACCTCGGCGGTCCATTCCAGGGCCTGCCCGTAGTCGCCGGCGCCGACGGGGATGATCATGAAATCCTGCACATCCACCCGGCGCCCGGCATGGGCGCCGCCGCCGAAGATCTGCACCTCGGGAAGCGGCAGCCGTAAATCCACGCGGCCGCCGGCCAGGTATCGCCACAGGGGCAGCTCCGAGGCGGCCGCCGCGGCGTGGGCCGCGGCCATGGACACCGCGACCAGGGCATTGCCCCCCAGGCGTGATCTGTTCTCCGTGCCGTCGAGCTCGATCATGGTGCGGTCGATGGTCGCCTGATCGGCGCCATCCAGGCCACGCAGGGCGCCGCTGATTTCATTGTTGACGGCGGACACGGCCTGGCCCACGTCGCGGCCGCCAAAGCGCGTGCCGCCGTCCCGCTTGTCCAGGACTTCGCCGCTCCCCGTGGAGGCCCCGGCGGGAGCGATGGCACGGCCGGAGGCGCCGCCGGCGAGATGGATCTCGGCTTCCACGGTGGGTCGGCCGCGCGAGTCCCAGACCCGCCTGGCGGCAACCTTGTCAATTGCGGTTTTCATCCCGCCAGTTCCATGCGCCAGGCGTCCTGGATCGCGTTCAGGCATGCCGGCGCCGCTTCGAGCAGGGCACGGGAAACGCGGCGCACCTTCTCGCGGTCGGCTTCGTCGGTGATGTACTCCACCGGCGACTTGCCGTCCACCCGCGCCAGGAACAGCGCCGGCAGCAGCGCCGCGGTGCGTGCTTCCAGGCCGCGCTGGTCCTCCCAGTCCACCCCGTTGACATACGTGCCGGCAAGAGCCTGGAAGCAGGCCAGATAGTCATCCTTAGCCGGTGGATTCCAGAGGCACTTGAGCAGCATGTGGTTCAGGCAGAAGGCGAGGTCGAACGCCGGGTCGCCGATACAGGCGCATTCGGCGTCCAGGAACACCGGGCCGTCGGGTCCAATGAGGATGTTCTTCGGGCTGACATCCCCGTGAATCATGGTGAGCCGGGTTTCGGCGGTGGTCCGGCACAGTGCTTCCAGGCGGGCTCGAAGGTCGGGATGCCGCGCCGCGGTGGCCAGGAGATACGGTTCCAGGCGGATGTCGTGGAATATGTCCGTACGGGGAAACTGCGCGGCCACGGACGGATCGCCGGCGGTCGCGGAATGTATGCGCGCCAGCGTCCAGCCGACGTTTTCCGCGTCCACGGTTTCCGCCCGTCCCTGCCGCAGCTTTTCCTTCCACAGCTCGTAGCAGCCCGGGTCGAGATAATCCATGATGAAGAACATGCGTTCGTCGTCATGCCAGCGCACCACCGGCGCGCTGCCGGGCGCGACCCGTCCGGCGATCCCGTACCAGCGCACTTCGAAAAGGCTGCGTTCCACCGGGGCGAACCACTCGGCTTCCACTTTCAGACGGTCCAACGCACGCTTCACGCAGAACGTCCTCTCCCCCGCAGTCACTTTCCAGATCTCCGAGGACACACCGCCGGTCATCGGAGTGAGCCGGATGTTTTCGTGCTCGCTTATCAAGTCCGTCTCCTCCAGGGCGGCGCGGATGATCTGGCGGGTAATAGCAGTCACCGGTCGAGTCCTGTGTTCCGCGGCGTCGCGCCGAGTGCGGTGTAAAGATTGATGATCTCGAGGCTCACGTCGCGTTCGGCGTTGGCCAGCTCCTGCAGCGAGTCATTCCAGGTGCGCTGGCTGTCGAGAACGTCTATGAAATTCACGAATCCCTGGCGGTAAAGCTCCCGGGACTGCTCGTAGGCGAGCCGGTTGTTTTCGACGGCGTCCGCCAGGGCGGCGCGGCGTTGCCGCGACCCCTGGTACCCGGCCAGCGCGGACTCGACGTCCTGGAGCGCCTGCAGCAGTGTCTGCCGGTAGGTCAGGGTGGCCTGGATGAGCCGCTCTTCGGCGGCGGTGACATCGGCCTGCCGCCGGCCGCCGTCATACAGCGGCAGCTCGAAGAGCGCCGACAGCGATGCGAGGATGCTGGTGACGACGGAACCTTCTCCGATGCCCGTCCAGCCCACGCTGATGTTGCCGGGCAGGGTCAGGCGGGGATAGAGCTCTGCGGCGGCGATGCCGATTTCCGCCGTGGCCACGGCAAGCTGCATCTCCGCGGCCCGTATATCCGGCCGGCGCCGAACGAGGTCCGCCGGCACGCCCACGGACCGGCCGCTGGAGCTGGCGGGAATGTCGCCGGCCCCGTCCGCGAGCAGCGCGTCCACGGTGCCGGGCGGCTCGGCGAGCAGGATGGCGAGGGCGTTCCGGAAACGATCGACCTCCGTGCGCAGCGGCCCCAGCCCGGCCTGGAGCGACGATACCTGCGCCTGGGCCCGCACCCGGTCCAGGGCGGGCGCCAGGCCCGAATCCACCCGGGACCGGACCAGGGACAGAGTCTGCTCCTGGAGCTCCAGGGAACGCTCGGTCAGCGCCAGGCGGCGTTCCGCCGAGCGCAGGGCCACGTAGGTGGTGGCGATCTCCGAGACCGACAGGCGTCGGGCCTCGTGGCTGAGCGCCTGCTGCCGGGCGACCCGCGCCCAGGCGGCCTCGCGGCTGCGGGCCAGGCCGCCGAAGAGGTCGATTTCCCACGCACCGCTCAGGCCGGTCCGTGCGGCCCCGCCGGTCTCCCCGTCGTCGTCCCCGCCACTTTGGTGACGCGCTTCAACGCCGGCTTCCGCCGTGGCATCCAGGCTGGGGCCGGTTCCCGCCACCACGCCCCGGGCCGCGGCGTTCGCCTCGCGCAGCCGGCTCATGGCCAGATTGATATCGATGTTGGCTCGCAGGCCCCGGGTGATCAGCGATTCCATTACCGGATCGTCGAAATGCCGCCACCATGGTCCCGGAGATTCGCCCTCGAACAATACCGGTACCGGCGCGTCCCAGGCCTCCGGCAGCTCCGGCGAGGAAGGGGTGTAGTCGGGACCCACCACCGCGCACCCCGCGAGCGCGGCCGCGCCCAGGGCGCCGGCGAAGCCAGTCTTGAGTCGCGTCGGCAGCTTCAAGCCGTGGGTTCCCTGCGGTCAGCGGCGGAACGGTCCAACGCCGGCGCCCGTTCCAGTTGGTCGTCCAGGGCGCGGCCGAAGTCGCCGCGGCTGCGGGCCAGGGGGGCGAGCAGCCGGTACACGACGGGCGTGATGTACAGGGTCGCCAGGATGGCGAATCCGAGGCCGCCGAAAATCACCCAGCCGATGGAGCCGCGGGCTTCCGAGCCCGGGCCGGTGCTCAGAATCAACGGCACGCCCGCCAGCGATGTGGACAGCATGGTCATGGTAACCGGCCTCAGCCGGATCGCCGCGGCCTCCTGGGCCGCTTCCGCGACGGTCCGTCCCTGGTCCCGGAGCTGGTTGGCGAACTCCACGATCAGGATACCGTTCTTGGCCATCAGGCCTACGAGCATGACCAGCCCGATCTGGCTGTAGATGTTCAGGGACGTGCCGGACAGCCAGAGGGCCAGAACCGCCGCCGCCAGGCCGAACGGCACGGTAACCATGATGACCAGGGCGCTGGCGAAGCTCTCGAACTGCGCTGCCAGCACCAGCAGCACCACCACCAGCGCGATGGCGAAGGTGATCAGCATGTCGCGGGTGGTTTCCTGGAGCGCTTCGGCCTGACCTTCCAACACCAGGTTGATGCCCGGTGGAAGGGTCTCCGCCGCCAGGGTCTCCAGGTCGCGGACAGCCCGGGCGAGCGGCACGTCCGGGTCCAGGGTTGCTTCCACCTCGATGGCCCGCCGCTGGCCTTGGCGTTCCAGCTCCGTCGCCGCGCCGCTTTCCTCCAGGCTGACCAGGGACGACAGCGGTACAACCCGCCCGCCGGCGGTGGAGACATACAGGTTGCGCAGGTCGTCCGAATCGTTGATCGCTCCGTAGCGCGACTCGATCATAACGGGGACGGAATCGTCCTCGACGTTGAGCTCGGCGACCTCGGAGCCGTCCACCATGGCCCGCAGGGTGGAGGCGATGCCGGCGATGTCCACGCCCAGGTCCGCCGCCCGCTCGCGGTCGATGACCACGGACACCTGTGGCTGGGTGGTGGAGTATTCCATAACCGGGTTCCGGATGGCGGGGATGCGCTGCTCGATGGCGTCAACCATCTCGTCAGCGGCCTCCGCGATGGATTCATAGTCCGAACCGGTGACCGCGAACTCGATCTCGGAGCCGCCCCCGCCGCGTATGCTCAGGCTGTTGGGGTTGCGCACACCGGCCCGGGCGCCGGGTATGCCGTTGAGCGCCGGTGTCAGCCTGGCGGCGATCTCCTGCTGGCGGCGCCGCTCGCCCCAGGGCGCCAGCGGCGCCGTCACGTAGCCCCGGTGCAGGTCCCAGCGCCCGATGATCGAGAAGATGTGCTCGGCCTCGCCGCTGTCCACCAGCGGCTGCAGCATGTCTTCGACCTGCTTCACCTGCCGGTCGCTGTAGAGCAGATTGACCCCGTCTGGACCCTGCAGGGTCACGATGATGGCGCCGCGGTCCTCGGTCGGCACCAGCTCCTGGTCGAGGAACTGGAACAGCGTCGCGACCCCGCCGACCAGGGCGAGGGCAAGGCCCAGGGACAGCACCGGGGCCTGCATGAGCACCGACAGGGAGCGTTCGTAAACCGACACGATACTGTTGCCCGCGCCGGCGAGGGCGCGCCTGGCCGGACCCGCACCGGCCGCGCCGCCGGTGCCGAGGCGGGCGGACATCATGGGGCACAGGCTGAGAGCGACAAAGGATGAGATCACCACCGAGATTGCCAGCGTGAAGCCGAATTCCCTGAACAGCTGCCCGGCCTGGCCGGGTAGAAACGCGATCGGTATGAACACCGACGCCAGGGTGACAGTGGTGGCGATCACGGCGAAGAATACCTGCCGGGTGCCGAGCACCGCCGCCGCCAGCGGCTTGACGCCCTGTCGCTTCACGCGCTCCACGTTCTCCAGCACCACAATGGCGTCGTCCACCACCAGTCCGGCGGCCAGCACCAGCGCCAGCAGCGTCAGGACATTGATGGAAAAGCCGAGCAGCCAGATCGCCGCGACGCTGCCCACCAGGGCCACGGGAATGGTGACGGCCGGGATCACCGTGATTCGCGGCGAGCCCATGAATATCATGATGACCAGGATCACCACGCCGATCGCGAAGAACAGCGTCACCAGCACTTCGGTCACGGCGCCCCGGATGAAGACGGCGTCGTCGGATACCGTGACGATTTCGAGATCGTGCAGCTGCGCATTGAGCCGCTCGACGGCACGTTCGACACCGTCGGATATTTCGATGGTGTTGGATTGGGGCTGACGTACGACGCTCAGGCCTATTACCGGGCGGCCGTTCAGCCGCACGTAGGACGTGGCCTCGGCGGGGCCATAGAATACGCTCGCCACGTCTCCGATCCGGGTGGTGTCGTCGATCAGCACCCGCTCGATCAGAGACTCGCGCACCACGGTGGCGTCCGCGCGGATCAGCAGATTCTGCTCATGGGATTCGACGCTGCCCGCGGGCACGTCCAGGCTGGCGCTCTGCAGCGCATCGGCGATGTCATCCACGCCCAGGCGGTGGCTGGCCAGCCTCGCGGGGTCCACCACGATATTGAGGGTCTTCTGCCGATTGCCGTTGAGCCTGACGTCGGCCACGCCGGGCACGCTCAGCAGCGTGGGCTGGACCCGGTCGTCGATGAGGCTGGTGAGCTGCTCATTGTTCAAGGTCTCGCTCCAGGCGGCGAGCTGGACCACCGGTTCCGCCTCGTCGTTGGCCTTGACCACCACCACGTTCTCGACGCCGTCCGGCAGCCGGCGTTCCACCTCGGCCACGGCTTCGCGCACGTCGTTCGCCGCGACGTTGACGTCGACCGACGGGTCGAAGGTCAGGTACATGCGCGCGTTGCCTTCCTCGCTGGCGGCGCGGATGGAGTGCACCCCGGGAACCCGGGCGGCCGCCCCTTCCAGGTGCCGGGTGACCTCGGCATCCATGGTTTCCGGCGCGGCGCCGGGAAAATCCGCCCGCACCGTCACCACTGGCCGCTCGATGCTGGGCAGTTCCCGGACCTCCACTCCCAGCATCGCCGCGATCCCGGTGATGATGATCATCAGGTTCATGACGATGGCCAGGATCGGCCGCCGGACGCTGATGGACGGCAGATCTCCGCTCAATCTGGACGGGTCATCCGCCATTGCCGGATCCGGTTTCAGCGAGTGTATTCCGGACCGTGGCGTCGACCGTGCGTCCGGGATTCAGCCGCTGGACGCCCTCCACCACGATCTGGTCCCCCGGCGCCAGCGGCGCTTCCACCAGGATCCACTGGTCCTCACGCTTGACGACATCCACCTCCACGCGTTCGGACCGGTCATCCACCACGCGCCATACGTAGGCGCCCCGCCGGTCCCACTGCACGGCGATGGAGGGTACGGACGGCAATTGGTTGCCCTGCAGCGCTAGGCGAATGGTGAACGACATCCCGGTGCGAAGCAGATCGTTCTCGTTCTCGATCGCTCCCCGTACCCGCAGGGTGCGGGTCTGGGCGTCGATTCGGCTGCCCACGGATTCCACGAAGCCTTCGAATCGTTCCCCCGGTATGGCCCAGGTCGTGGCCTCGATGGGCCCGCCTTTCCGCACGCCCCGGGCGAAGGCTTCCGGCACCTCGAAATCCACCAGCAGCGTGGAACGGTCGTCGAGCGTGGAAATCACCGTGCCCGTCTCGACCCGGTCGCCCACGGAGACCTCGGGAATGCCGACGATGCCGTCGAATGGTGCCTTCAGCGTACGCTTTCGCAGCGCCAGCTCGGCCTGGGACAGTTCGATCCTGGCGGCGGACAGCGCAGTGCGCGCTTGATCGACTTCACTGGTGGATACCGCGCCGCTCGGGGCGGTGTTTTCGTAGCGGGCGAGCTGCTGGCGGGCGTCCTGCAGGCGCACCCGGGCCAGCTCCAAGGCCAGCATTTCGTCTTCGGAGTCGAGGCGGAGCAACGGGTCATCGCGCTGCACCATGTCGCCGGCCTCAAAGAGAATCTCGGTGACCTGCCCGGAAGCTTCCGGAAACAGGGTGACGGACTTCACCGCATCGCCGGTTCCCACCGCTTCCACGGTCGCCGCGTTACTGTCCAGGCCGACTGGCATGACGATGACCGGGGCAGGGGATTCCGAGCCGGTCGTCCCTTCGGCGCCGCCGTCGTCCGGGGGCGCAACGCTGGAAAAGCCGGGCAGGTCCCACCATAAAACCAGCACCAGCAACAGGCCGGCGCCGGCCAGAATGGCCAACTGCTTTGTCAGTGACATGAACGTCTCCCCGGACCAAGCGGAACCGACTTGTCCGGTGATGATTTAATCGGATTTAACGCCGGCGTCCGCTGCGGATATCTGACCTGAACATTAGCACACCCTCGGCCGGATCCGCCGCGGCGTAGATCTCCTCGGCCCAACAGCATTCCGGTGGTGGTAGTGCGTCCGGACGGACAATTCGTTCGCCCGGCGATGCTCGCGCCCCGACTCGGGCGCCCCATGATCGGTTATCGGCGGGGAGTCGTATTACGGTAACGTCGTCGCGACCCCTGGCTACGCCAGGCCCAATTGCACCGACAATTCCGATGATCTATAGTTCCCTGCCCTCTTGGGGATCTGCTCTAGAAAAGATAAGGCGCGTACCGTCAAATTGTCGTGAAACTCCGTAAACTCGCCGAAAGACTTGCCCGACGCCTCAGGCCGGTAGTGACAACGCCGCCGCAGACGTTCAGGTACCGGAAACCAGAGGAGGACGAGAAAGGCAAGAGGGAGATCGTCCTGCTTTGTGAAATCCCGTCAATGCGGGGCAGCGTACACGTCGTTCGGAAAGGCGGCGAAGAGCACCTGCACTCTCACGAGACCGTCGACGGGTTCTGGATGGTGCTCAGCGGCCACGTCCGGTTCTACGGCGACGGCAACCGGGTGCTGGGGGATCTGCACGAGATGGAAGGAATCCTGCTTCCGCGCAATAATCGTTACTGGTTCGAAAGCGTGGGGGAAGGTGACGCGGAGGTCCTGCAGGTGTTGCATATTGATGCAAAGCGGGGTTTTCAGCGAAAGAACCATGAAAAAAGAAAATTTGACCGGCAACGCGAATTGAAATGGTATGACGGACGTTTGAACCCGGAACAGGACTAGCAGTTCGTGTCCGGGAGGGTGGGGCGGCACATCGGGTATGGATTCACCGCTGCCACGGGAAAGTGCATCTCGACGTTGTCCAAGTTCAACGTTCGGAAGTTGCGTTGTTTACTATGCGCATTAATAAAGTGCGCGGGCTATCCAGGACCGTTTATGAATCTCAAGCGCCGCACCTTCCTTAAGTCCTCAGGTGCTCTGCCTGTGGCATTGCTCGCACCCGGCGTAGTTCGTGCGGCGACTTATCCGGAACGGCCGGTCACGTTGACGGTTCCGTTTAATCCGGGGGGCGGCGCCGATCGTTCGGCTCGCCTGTTCGCGCCTTACCTCGCCGAGGCGCTGGGGGTACCGGTCCAGGTAAACAATGTGGCGGGCGGCGGCGGCTGGCTGGCCTGGTCGCAAATGGCAAAGTGGGACCCGGACCGGGACGACCACAAGCTCGGCATCGTGAATCTGCCCCACCTGTTCTCCTATATGGATCCGAGGATGAACCGGACCGAAACCCTCGATTCGTTCAATATCCTTGCCTGGCATTCCTACGACCCCTGTATCTGGGCGGTGCGCGAAGGCGACGAGCGTTTCCAGACCCTCGAGGAGCTGCTGGACCATATCGAAAGCAACCCCAATGCCGTCATCATCAGCACAACCGGTGTCGGATCCGATGACCATATGGGTATCGCCTTCGCCGAGCGGTTTCTGCCGGACTTCCGGGTCAGAAAGGTGTTTTCGAACAATGACAACAAGAAAATCCAGGAGACGCTCAGCGGAACGACGGATGTTGTGGCAGGCAATGTCGGCTACTACGTCCCGTTCATGCTCGAAGGCAGGCTCCGGCCGGTCTGTGTTCTGCACGACGAACGATGGGCGCAACTGCCGTCGGTAAAGACGTTCCACGAAGTCACCGGGCAGAAGAATATTTCCTACGCCGGGCGAACCATCGCGGCGGCCCCGGGGCTGCCGGAGGAAAAGAGGGAAATCCTTCTCGGAGCGATCGAAAAGGCCATCAACCATCCCGAGTACGTGATCCGGGAGATCAACAGCAAGAATCAGCTCATGTTCCTGAAGGGCGACGCCCTTCGGCGCAAGCTGGAAGAATCGGCGACGCTCGCGGCTTCCGTCAGGTTCTGGGAAGCGGAAGAATAATCCGCAAATCTGACGCCGGGCATTGTGCGCCGCCCGTTTCAGTTGGGGGGGGCAAATGAAAAGTCTGTGGGGAGAGCGGCTGGCCGGGTTGTCGTTCATTGCACTCGCCCTGTTCATGGGTGTTGTAGCGATGGAATTCCCCGCCGGCGGGGCCCGGTTCCCGTTGTTCATTTCCACGTGCATGGTGCTGCTCGGTTCTTTGATGCTGCTGAAGAGCGTGCTCAGGCCGACGCAGTATCGGCGCAGGTTCTCCCCGGACCTGTCACGGGACACCTGGAAGCCCGTGGGAATGCTGATGCTGGCGATACTCTACGTGCTCGGTATATTTCTTCTGGGGTACTACGTATCGACGACCGTGTTTCTGTTCGTGGTGCCGTTTGCCGCGGGGTTGAAACGTCCTCTGGTTGTTGCCGGATCCACGGCGCTTTGCGTTCTGTTTATCTACGGGCTGTTCGGGTTCGCGCTGCAGGTCAACTTTCCATCCGGAATATTTTTCTGATGGGGACTCACCACTTTGTCGCACCGCCCCATGGGGACGGACCGGATGCTTGATCCGGAGATCCTCGGGTTTGCCGCGGCGGCGCTGTCCGTTCACAACATCGCGGCCATCTTCACGGGTGTGGCCGTGGGTCTGGTGATCGGAGCCGTTCCCGGACTGAGTCCGCCCATGGCCATCGCCTTGATGCTGCCGGTTTCCTTCGGCCTGCCGGCCGATACCGCCATCATACTGATGGTGTCCACCTATGCCGCAGGCATATACGGGGGGTCATTTTCCGCCATCCTGCTGCGGGTTCCGGGTACTTCGGCTTCGGTCGCCTCCGCCATTGAAGGCTATGAACTCACAAGACGAGGCAGGGCGGTCGAAGCGATCCGGATATCGACGTTTGCATCGGTAGTGGGCGGTTTGCTCAGCGGGATCGCGCTGATGGTGCTGGCGCCTCCCCTGGCCAGCGTGTCGCTGCTGTTCGGACCCTCGGAACTGTTCTTCGTTGCCCTGCTGGGCCTGACGTCGATTGCCGCGGTGACTTCCGGCAGTGTTTGCCGCGGGCTCCTGGCGGGGCTGGCGGGGATGTATTTGTCGACAATCGGGATCGACAGCTACTCGGGGTTTCCACGCTACACATTCGGTGCCACGGCCTTCGAAGGCGGTATCAACGTACTGCCGGTCATCGTCGGACTGTTTGCTTTCGCCCAGGGGCTCGCGCTGTACCGGGGACCGGCTTCCGGAAACATCGCCGGTATCAGCAGCCTGAGCTGGCGCATATGGCCGACCTGGGCGGAAATACTGCGGGTGCGCGGGTCGCTCGCCCGGGGGTGGCTGACGGGTCTGGTGATGGGCCTCATTCCCGCAGCCGGAGCGAGTGTGGCGCAGTGGGTCACCTACGCGTGGGAGACCAGGCACGCACAGCCCGGAGACCGGTTCGGCAGGGGTGAAATCAAGGGCCTGGCGGCAACCGAGGGATCCAACAATGGTTGTACCGGTACATCATTGATTCCCATGTTCGTTATCGGCATTCCCGGGGGAATGTCCGCGGTGGTCATCCTCGGCGCGCTCATGGTGCACGGGCTGCAGCCCGGTATGCGGTTGTTCCGGGCCAACCCCGATGTCGTTTACACGATCATGTGGGGCTTTCTGTTCGCCAATGTGGTGATGGGGTTCGTGGCCGCCGCCTTTGCGCGGGTGATGGCAGGTCTCACGTTGGCACCGCGAGGCGTCCTCGGTCCCGTGATCGTGGTCTTTTGCGTGATCGGCATCTATGCTGGAACCGGGAGCGCACACGATCTGTGGGTCATGATTGCATTCGGTGTTGTTGGATACTTCGGCGATCGCTGGGGCTTTTCCCCGGCGGCGCTGCTGCTGGGATTTATTCTCGGGCCCATCGCCGAAAGCGGTTTTCGGGACATGATGGTCGTGTCCAACCACAATCCGATTCCATATATCATGGACAGGCCCATATCCCTCACGATTGTTTTGTTGATCGTGGCGGCTCTGTACTTGGCGATGAGCAGGAAAACGAGCCGCGAATAACGCGATTTTATAATGCTCCGCTCAGCCCAGCAGCGCCCTGTACACCATGGTATGGCGGGGCATCTCGGGCAATTTCCAGTGCCCACCCATGAAACTGTCGAAGTCATCCACGGCGGCCAGATCAGGTTCCGGCGATACCCTTGACATCTGCAGGCCCGAACCGGGATAAACCGTGAGCTCGCTGAAGTAAGTATCGTTCTCCACAAGGTAGAGATCCACGCGAACGTAGTCGAGTCCATGGCCCAGCTGTTCGGCCCATGCGATCATGTTTTCGAGTTGTGACGGCCGTTTCAACGGCGGAGGAGTTCGTGACTGCCTGCCGGGTTTAATAAACGGCAGCTGCTGCCAATTCCGGTCGTAGAACGTATCCAGAGAAAGCGGGGTTCGGCGCGTATCGGCGATCTGAGCGGTGGTAACCGTTATCATGCGCACGCATCCGTCAAACACGTCGAAGCGAAAATCCTGCAACCGGTTGTCGCCGGAATCCGGACAGAGCAGTCTTTCGACGAGCAGTCGAGGTTTGACACGGGAGTATCCCCACTCACGCAGCTTTTTCCCATGTGGGCTGATCATCCAGCGCCGGCACTTGTCCGATATGACCTCCCGGTCGATGTCCCCGGCGGACAGTACAAAATGCCAGTCACCGCTGCGGCAGTTTGGTTTGATCACATAGCGGTTCCCGAGGCTATGGTATGGTATGGCCAGCGGATCGCTGCCGGACCATAGGAGCTCAGGCAGTCTGAGTCCTGGAGCTGTCCGCGCAACATGGTGCCTTACTTCCAGTTTGTCGAGAAAGAGAGGGAACAGGGGGTTGCGATCGAATACCTTTCGCCACTGGACCTTCTCACTGTATAGACTCGGGTTTGCGTAGTTGGGAGGTTTTCCGAATTTCCTCCTGTAACGTCTGGTGAGATAGGGATATCTCGCATATAGCAAGGTGTTGAATGCGCGGGTTGTCAATAACATCAGTTGTGTGCTGCAAGCAAGAATTGCGCGGATACCGCGCTGGTCTTCGCCATGAATCGCTCCAGGCGGAAACAAACGACCTCAAGCCGAGCGCCCCCGGTGCTCGATAGACAATCCGTTCGACGGCCTATTCGCTCTTGTTGAACATCGCTGCGTCTTCGGCGAACCTGAGCAATTCTATCGCACCATCCAGCACCGCCCCGGCCTGCTCCGGGCTGCCGGTACTGGCGAGCTCGCTGCCTTCGGCGACCAGCCTCTCCACCTCGGACCGTTGCTGCTCGGTAAGGGGAAAATCCTTCTCCATGAGCTCATTGATGGTATCGATTTGCGAAGCCGGATCGTTTTCTCCACAACCGACCGCCCCCAGCAGTACAATCGCCGCAAGTAAGACTACCGCTGGAAATCTTATCATTCTGCACTTGTGTCCACGGTGTTTCAGCTTCAGTGTATATATCATATGAAGCACTTCTTCAACGCAAGATTCAGGCTCCATCGCCGGCGCATCAGTCGCCGGATCCACCGGTATCCGCTGGTTGCGCGGGTGATGCACGCCAGCGATTGCCTGAAGTTCACCATGGAAGGCGTGGCCCGGGGCGTCGCAGTAGGGCTTTTCATCGGCCTGACCCCCACTGTCGGCGTCCAGACACTGCTCATGATCGTCGGCTGCATTGTGCTGCGCGGCAATTTCCCGGCTGCCTTCCTGGTGTCATGGGTCAGCAACCCGTTCACGGTGGTGCCTTTGTACTGGTGGTTCAATACCGTGGGGAAGGTGATATTTGAGCCAGTCCTGCCGATGGATACCGCGACGCCGAACTTCTTCGATGGTGCCCTGCATCAGACCATGCTGACGGGCCTGGGCAGCCTGCTCATAGCGGCTCCTGCCAGTGCGCTCGGCTACTATGCAACGCGCTCGGTCTGGAGATTCGTTACCCGGCACCTCCATCATGAGGGACGGCTTGAGTGATGGGATGCCGGTGCTGAAAATCCCGCCCGCAGCGGGCGCGAATCAGACCTCCAGGTAGTCGAGGATGCCCTCCGCCGCCTGGCGGCCTTCCCACACCGCAGTCACCACCAGGTCGGACCCCCGGACCATGTCGCCCCCCGCGAATGTTTTCGGGTTCGAGGTCTGGTATTTGTAGCGGCCGTGTTCATCGGCGCGGGTGCGGCCGGCGCTGTCGATCTCGATCCCGAACTCGTCGAACCAGTCCGCCGGGCTGGGGCGGAAGCCGAAGGCAATCAGCACGCTGTCCGCCGGGACTATCTCTTCGCTGCCGGGCACCGGCTCGGGCTGCCGGCGGCCCCGCTCGTCGGGGTCGCCCAATCGGGTCTGGACCACCTTCACGCCTTCGACGCGGTCCCTGCCGACGATCTCGACGGGCTGGCGGTTCCACATGAAGTGGACGCCTTCCTCCTTGGCGTTGAACACTTCCCGGCGCGACCCGGGCATGTTCTCCTCGTTGCGACGGTAGACGCAGGTCACGCGGTCCGCCTGCTGGCGTACGGCGCTGCGCACGCAGTCCATGGCGGTGTCGCCGCCGCCGAGCACCGCCACGCGCCTGCCTTCCATGTCGATGCGGGGCAGCGGGTTGGGCCAATCCATGACATGATTGATGTTGGATACGAGGTACGGGAGTGCCTCGTGGACGCCCGTCAGATCCTCGCCGGGAAACCCGCCTTTCATGTACGTATAGGTCCCCATGCCCAGGAACACGGCGTCGTAGCCGTCGAGCAGCCTGTCGAAGGGGATATCGGTGCCGATCTGTGTATTGAGCACGAACTCGACGCCCTGTTCCTCCAGCAGTTGGCGCCGTCGCGTGACGATCTGCTTCTCCAGCTTGAACGGCGGTATTCCGTAGGTGAGCAGGCCGCCGATCTCCTCGTAGCGGTCGAACACCACGGGCTTGACGCCGTTGCGGGTGAGGACGTCGGCGCAGGCCAGTCCGGCCGGACCGGCGCCCACCACGGCGACGCGCTTGTCGGTCCACACCACGTCGGACAGGTCGGGTCGCCAGCCGCGGGAGAGCGCCTCGTCGCTGATGTACTTCTCCACCGAACCGATAGTCACCGCGCCGAAGCCGTCGTTGAGGGTGCATGCGCCCTCGCACAGACGGTCGTGCGGGCAGATGCGGCCGCAGATCTCCGGCAGCGAGTTGGTCTGGTGGGACAGCTCCGCCGCCTGGAACAGGCGGCCTTCCGCCACCAGGTCCAGCCAGTTGGGGATGTAGTTGTGCACCGGGCACTTCCATTCGCAGTAGGGATTGCCGCAGTCCAGGCAGCGTCCGGACTGGCCCGCCGCGCTCTTCTCGTCGAAATGGCCGTAGATCTCCTTCCAGTGATGGCGCCGGATCTGTGGCGGCGTCTTGTCCGGGTTCTGCCGCGGCAGGTCGAGAAACTGAAAATGATTGGTCATTGCGTGAACACCGTCGTCGGCTAGGCGGCCCGCATCAGGCTGTCCAGCAGCGTGTGAATGTCCGCCGCACGCGGCTTGACCACCCAGAAATAGCGCGCCAAGTCATGGAAATCCTCGGCCACCTGGTAGCCCCAGACGCTGCGGGACTCGCGCGCATACTCCATGATGATTCGGTGCAGGTAGTTCAGGTGCGTCTCCATGTGCTCCGGCGTCACACGATGGATATCGATCAGCTCATGGTTGAAGCGGTCGGCGAACTGGCGCTCCCGGTCCAGGACGAAGGCCATGCCCCCGGTCATGCCCGCGCCGAAGTTCACGCCGGTCTCCCCCAGCACGCATACCATACCGCCGGTCATGTACTCGCAGCCGTGGTCGCCGATGCCTTCCACCACGGCTGTGGCGCCGGAGTTTCGGACGCCGAAGCGCTCGCCGGCCTGTCCCGCCGCGAAAAGCTTTCCGCCCGTGGCGCCGTACAGGCAAGTATTGCCGATGATGGGCGTGAGCTCGCTCCGGTAGGTGCTGCGGGTGGGCGGATGGATGACCAGCTTGCCGCCGGCCATGCCCTTGCCGACGTAGTCGTTGGCTTCGCCTTCCAGGTACATGTGCAGCCCGCCGGCGTTCCAGACGCCGAAGCTCTGACCGGCGCTCCCCGCAAGCCGCACAGTGATGGGCGCGTCCTCCATGCCGAGATTACCGTGTCGCCTGGCAATTTCCCCGGACAGCCGCGCGCCGATGGAGCGGTTGTCGTTGCGGATCTCGTAATGATACTCGCCGCCGGTCCTGCTCTCGATGGCAGGGAGAATATCCCGGACCATGGTCTCGGCCAGCTCGCCCCTGTCGAAGGGCTCGTTGCGCTTCACCCGGCAGAACTGCGGCTTGGCGGGATCGACGCCGCCGTCCGACAGGATGGGGGACAGGTCGAGCCGCCGCTGCCTGGGCGTCTCGCCCGGGATTCTCTGGAGCAGGTCCGTGCGCCCGATCAGGTCCTCCATGCTGCGCACCCCCAGGCGGGCCATCCATTCCCGCGTTTCCCGGGCCACGAACCGGAAGAAGTGGATGACCCTTTCCGGCGTGCCGACGAAATGCTTCTTGCGCAGGCCCATGTGCTGAGTCGCGACGCCGGTGGCGCAGTTGTTCAGATGGCAGATCCGCAGGTACTTGCAGCCCATGGCCACCATGGGGGCGGTGCCGAATCCGAAGCTCTCGGCGCCGAGTATCGCCGCCTTGATCACGTCCAGCCCGGTCTTCAGGCCGCCGTCGGTCTGCAGCCGTACCTTGTCGCGCAGCTCGTTGCGGCGCAGGGTCTGGTGGGTTTCCGTAAGGCCCATTTCCCAGGGTGCGCCGGCGTACTTGATGCTGGTGAGCGGGCTCGCGCCAGTCCCGCCGTCGTAGCCGGAGATGGTGATGAGATCCGCGTAGGCCTTGGCGACGCCCGCCGCCACGGTGCCGACACCGGCCTGGGCCACCAGCTTCACCGACACCAGCGCTTCGGGGTTAACCTGCTTGAGGTCGAAGATGAGCTGCGCCAGGTCCTCGATGGAATAGATATCGTGGTGCGGCGGCGGGGAGATCAGGGCGACCCCGGGGCTCGAGTAGCGCAGCCGCGCAATGAGCTCGTTCACCTTGTCGCCGGGCAGCTGGCCGCCCTCGCCGGGTTTGGCGCCCTGGGCGATCTTGATCTGCAGTACCTCGGCGTGAATCAGGTACTCGGGAGTGACCCCGAAGCGGCCGGAGGCGACCTGCTTGATCTTGGATACCTTATCGTTCCGGTAGCGGGCCGGATCCTCGCCGCCCTCCCCGGAATTGGAACGCCCGCCGATGGCGTTCATGGCCCGTGCCAGGGTCTCGTGAGCATTCGGTGACAGCGCGCCGAGAGACATGCCGGCGCTGTCGAAGCGCTTCAGGATCGCCTCGACGGGCTCCACTTCCTCTATGGGAATCGCTTCGTCCGCCTCCTGCAGTGCCAGCAGGTCGCGCAGCACGGTAACCGGCCGCGCGTTCACGGTATTCGCGTACTCGAGGTACTGCTCGTAGTCGCCGTTTTCCACTGCGGTATGCAGGGTCTTGATGACGTCCGGGTGATAGGCGTGGTATTCGCCGCCGTGGACGTACTTCAGCAGGCCGCCCTGGTCCAGGGGCGCGCGGACCTTCCAGGCCCTCTCGGAGAGCTGCTTCTGGTCCGATTCCAGGTCCTCGAAATTCGTCCCGCCAATCCGGCAGGTGGTGCCCGCGAAGCAAAGGTCCACGACATCGTCGGACAGGCCTACGGCTTCGAACAGCTGGGCGCCCCGGTAGCTGGAGATGGTCGAGATACCCATCTTGGAGGTTATCTTGTACAGCCCCTTGTTGATGCCCCGCCGGTAGTTGCGCAGCAGCATCTCACTGTCGCGCTCACCGATTTCCCCGATGCGCAGCATGTCGTGCAGGCACGCGAAGGCGAGGTAGGGATGCACGGCGGTGGCGCCGTAGCCGATCAGGACCGCGAACTGGTGGGGATCGCGCGCCGTGGCGGTGTCCACGACGATGTTCGCCTCGCAGCGCAGGCCCGCGCGGATCAGCCGGTGATGCACGGCGCCGGTGGCCAGCAGGGCGTGCACCGGCAGACGATCCTTGGCGATGTCCCGGTCCGAAAGAACCAGAATCACGACGCCGTTTCGCACCAGTTCTTCGGCCCTGTCGCAGATCGTCACCAGGGCCTGCTCGAGGTCGGTTTCGGCCGTGTAGTTGAGATCGATCACCGCCGACCGGAATGCCGGGTCCTCCTGCTCGGTCAAGCGCTTGTACTCACCGTTGGACAGCACCGGCGCGTCCACGGACAGCCGCTTGGCGTACTCCGGCCGCTCTTCGAACAGGTTCTTCTCGGTGCCGAACTCGGTGCCGAGGGACATGACGATGCGCTCGCGCAGCGAATCGATGGGGGGATTGGTGACCTGGGCGAACTGCTGCCGGAAATAATCGTAAAGCGATCGCTCCCGCCTGGACAGCACCGGCAGGGGGGTATCGTCGCCCATGGAGCCCACCGCCTCCTGTCCGGCGCCGGCGAGCACACGGATGACCTGGTCGCGCTCCTCGAAACTGATGTTGAAGAGCTTTTCGTAGACTTTCACCGATGCCGGGTTCATCGGCGGCTCGAGATAGTCCCGGTCCCCCACGCTGGTTTCCAGCGTCGTCTTGTGCTCCCGCAGCCATTTCTTGTAGGGCTGCCGGCTTCTCAGACGGTCATGAATCTGCTCCGGCAGCAGCAACTCGCCGGTGGATGTATCCACGGCGATCATCTGGCCGGGGCCCAGCCGGCCTTTGGTTTCGATCTCAGCGGGATCGTAGTCGTGAACGCCGGCCTCGGACGCCAGGGTGATCACCCGATCGGTGGTGATGCTGTAGCGTGCCGGCCGAAGGCCGTTGCGGTCCAGGACGCAGGCCGCGAAGCGTCCGTCCGTCATGACGATGCCGGCCGGACCGTCCCAGGGTTCCATGTGCATGGAGTAGTATTCATAGAACGACCGCAGGTCGGGGTCTATGCTGTCGAGGTTCTGCCACGCCGGCGGCATCATCATCTGGGTGGCACGGAAGATGTCCATGCCGCCCATCACCAGCAGCTCCAGCATGTTGTCGACGCTGGCCGAGTCCGAGTCCTCCTCCGATACCAGCGGTCGTATGGCATCCATGTCGGGAATCAGCGGTGTCTTCAGCTTGTAGCTGCGCGCGTTCGCCCAGTTGCGGTTGCCCTGGATGGTGTTGATCTCGCCGTTGTGGGCGAGGTAGCGGAACGGCTGGGCCAGCCGCCATTGGGGCAGGGTATTGGTGGAAAAGCGCTGGTGAAACACACAAAGCGACGCTTCCATGGCCGGGTCCGCAAGGTCCGGGTACAGGACCGGCAGCATGCCCGGCATCACCAGCCCCTTGTAGAGCACGACCCGGGACGACAAGCTGTTGATGTAAAAGACGGGATCGTCTTCCAGCGCGATGGTTTTCTCCGTGCGCCGCCGGGCCAGGAACAGGCGCCGCTCCAGGGTGTCCGATTCGAAGTCGTCCGGGGCGCCGACGAACAGTTGCTCGATAGCCGGCAGGGTCCGCAACGCCTGTTCACCCAGCGTTGAGGTATCGAGCGGTACCCGCCGCCAGCCGATCACACGAAGCCCTTCGGCGGCCAGCTCGGTCTCCAGTACCGAGCGGGCACGGCGTGCTTTCCGCTCATCGGTATTGAGGAAGACGCTGCCAACGCCATAGTTGTCGCCGAGCTGCAGACTTTCGCTGGACGCCACACGGCGGAAGAAACCGTCCGGTTTCCTGAGCAGCAGGCCGCAGCCGTCGCCGCTCTTGCCGTCCGCGGCCACGGCGCCGCGATGGGTCATGCGCGCTAGCGCCTTCACCGAGGATTGAACGAGCTCGTGGCTGGCCACACCGTCCATCTGGGCGATCAGGCCGAAGCCGCAGCTGCCTTTTTCGAAGCGCGGGCGGTAGAGCCCCGCCGCGCAGCGTTTATCACGTGTCACGGGTTGTCCTGTCGCGTTGCCGGGTTGAAGGAAGGCTGGTGGCCGGCGTCGCGGCCGGCCGTTGATGCAGGAGATTACTTCGAAAAGTGATTATACAACGAAAAAATATTCTGTCGTCTCGTGATTTATGCCGTTATTCGAAAATCCGGGCACGCCGCGCACGGAGAGGTTCCGCAGCGTGCGATGATGGTGTGCCGAGCAAATGCGGGGCTATGTCGTGCAGAAATGGGCGAGGGTGTCCTGCAGAGCCGCCGGCTCGTAGTCGTCGCTTACGTATGCCTCGCCGACGCGCTGCAACAGCACCAGCCGTACCCGGCCATCGACAACTTTTTTGTCCACGGCCATGTAACGCGCGAAAACCGCCGGTGACATGGCGTCGGGGGGCCGGGTAGGCAGGTTGGCCCGCCGCAGCAGGGCTTCGATCCGGTCGACGTCGGCCTGCTCGAGGTGGCCCAGCCGGCGCGACAGGTCGGCGGCCATCATCATCCCCACCGCGACCGCTTCGCCATGGAGCCAGGACGCGTAGCCGGTCCCGGCCTCGATGGCGTGGCCGAATGTATGCCCGAAGTTCAGGAGTGCCCGCACTCCGTGCTCGTGCTCGTCCAGGGCGACAACTTCGGCCTTGTTGCGGCAGGAAAATTCTATGGCATGCACCAGGGCGGCGTGCTCACGGCGCCCCAGGGCATCGATATTCGTTTCGAGCCAGTCCAGAAACACCGGGTCGCGGATCAGGCCGTACTTGATGACCTCCGCCAGTCCGGCGCCCAGCTCGTTGTCCGGCAGCGTTTCCAGGGTGCCGGTGTCGGCGATCACCGCCCTCGGCTGGTGGAAGGCGCCGATCATGTTCTTGCCGAGACGATGGTTGACCGCGGTCTTGCCGCCCACCGACGAATCCACCTGGGCCAGCAGCGTGGTGGGAACCTGTATCAGGGGAACCCCGCGCTGGTAGCACGCCGCGGCGAAACCAGCCATATCGCCGACCACCCCGCCCCCGAGGGCTACGACCGTACATTGGCGGCCGCAGGGCACGGCCAGCATCCGGTCGAAGATCTGCTCCAGCACGTCCAGGTTCTTGTGGGACTCGCCATCCGGGATGGCATGGCTCGTCACTTCGAAGCCGGCCAGGCCGCGCAGAAGTGTGTCCAGGTACAAGGGGGCGACCGTTTCATTGGTGATGACCATCACCTGACGACCGCCAATATGCCCGGAGAAAAGGTCGGTGCTTGAGAGCAGCTCCGTGCCGATATGGATCGGATAGCTCAACGGGCCAAGGTCAACGGTCAGGGTATGCATGTCTTGTGATTCTGGATCTTGCGGGAGATCTGCCGGGCTGCGCGTCCCGCCGACAGGTTGTCGGTGTCGATGATGATATCAGCCTCCTGGCGATACAGGGGGTCCCTCGTGTCCATCAGGGATTCGAGGGCGGCTCGCCGGTCCCCGGTTTCCAGCAGCGGCCGGTGCCTGCTGGACCTGGTACGCTCGAGCTGTGAATCGATGGATGCCCGCAGATATATCACCATTCCGTTTTTCCGCAGGGCCTTGCGGTTGGCCTCGCGGAGCACCACGCCGCCGCCGGTGGCCAGTACGATTCCCTCCATGGTGGTCAGCTCCGCGATCATCTGCTCTTCCCGGTCCCGGAATCCCGATTCGCCCTCGATATCGAAGATCAGGCTGATGCTGGCGCCTGTGCGCTTTTCGATCTCCTGGTCGGAATCGACGAACTCGAGCTGCAGTCGCCGGGCGAGCTGCTTGCCGATAGTGGTTTTCCCGACCGCCATGGGACCGATCAGATAAACGTTCGAGGTCATGCAATGATGTTAACGCATTTGCGCCGCCGCGGTTGCCGCTGGCGCGGCGCCGCCAGCGAGGGGCGCGGTGCGGAAAGTTCTGGTAACAGGGCCGGCACGAGTCCTTCGAGCCTGGACCATCCCTGGTCGTTCTAGCCAGTCGTCCGTGCCACGAGGAGATCGATTATGAGTCGTGGACCGCGGTGCTCATGCGGCGGGCACGGCCGGCGTGTCCAGCGACCCGAGGTTCAGCGCCGGATTGACGATGCGGGGGGTCAGGAAAATCAGCAGCTCGGTCCGGATGTCGTTTCTGGACTTGGTGCGGAACAGGACGCCGAGTCCCGGAATATCACCCAGAAGCGGTACCTTGGTGACGCTGTTGGACTTCTCCTGCTGATAGATGCCGCCGATGACAGCGGTCTCTCCGTTCTCCAGCAGCACCTGGGTGGAGATCTGCTTGGTATTGATGGTCGGCTGCGTCGGGGATTCGAAGGAATCCTGGGTCACGAACACGTCCATGACCACCCGGTCGTCGGGGGTGATCTGGGGTGTTACGGTCAGACTCAGCACCGCCTTCTTGGTGACCACGCTGCCAACACCCAGCACACTGGTGGTGAAGATCCGTTCCTGGCCCTGCTCGATGCGTGCTTCCTGCTGGTTGGACGTGATCAGTCTCGGGCTGGCTATGACCTTGCCGCGGCCTTCCGCTTCCAGGGCGGAGATCTCGAGCTGGATCAGGTTGGCGATGCCCGTACCGGCCTTGAAGATTTCGAAGGCATAGGACGCGGGATTCGGGGCGTTCTCGCCGATCCCGGAGGCGGGCAGGTTGACGGAAAGGCCGTCCGGGGTCCCCGCGAAGCTCGGTGCACCCGCGCTGCCGCCCAGCGAGCTGCTGGTGGAGCTGGCGCCTTCCAGCGTGCCGCTGGCGGTCACGTCGCCGATGTTGGCGCCCCCGATTTCCGCCTGCTGGGTGACGCGCTGGAAGCCCAGGCGTGCTCCAAGGTTGCGGCTGAAGCTGTCGTTCGCTTCAACGATGCGCGTTTCAATAAGCACCTGTCGCACGGGCTTGTCCAGCTTGGCAATAAGCTCGCGTACCTGGGATATCTTGCCTGGAGTGTCCTGGATCAGGATTGAGTTGGTCCGGTCGTCTACCGTAACGTTGCCACGGGGGCTCAGCAGGGAATTGCTCTCGGTTTCGACTTCGGAGATGTTCACGCTGCCGAACAGCGACTGCTGGACACCGGTATCGACGGCCTTGACGGATTTGAGAATCGCGGCGATATCCGACGCCTTGGCGTAGTTGACCTGTATGAGCTCGGACGTCAGCGGCTGCAGCTCGGTCTGCTGCTGCTGGGATTCGAGCTGCTGCCGTTCCCGCTGGGCAATCTCTTCCGCTGGGGCGACCCAGACCACGTTGCCGGACTGCCTCATGCCCAGGCCCCGGGTCTGGAGAATGATATCCAGCGCCTGATCCCAGGGCACGTCTTTGAGCCGCAGTGTCAGGGTGCCGGTGACCGAATCGCTGGTTACGAAGTTCAGGCCGGTAAAGTCCGCGATGACCTGCAGCGCGGCCCGGACGTTGATCTGCTGGAAGTTCAGTGACAGCCGGTCGCCGGAATAGCCGAACTCATCCGTCTCTTCATCCTCCTCGACCTGGACCACCGGGTCGACGTTGATATTGAACACGTTGCCGGACTGATAGGCGAGGTGCTGATAGTTCCCCCGCGGGGTCACCACCATCCGCACGGTATTGCCCTCCTGGAACGTGTCAATGGTCTGCACCGGAGTGGCGAAATCCACGACGTCGAGCCGCTGCTCCAGGTCGTCATCGATCTCGGAATTGAGAAAATCGATAATGATCTCGCCGGCCTGTTCCCGCACATCCACGCCGACGGAGGGATCCGAGAGCTGCACGATGACGCGACCTCCGCCCTCGCCTCCCCTGCGGAAGTCGATGTTCTCGATACTGTGCTTGGCGGCGGATTTCCTCGCGAAGGGCTTGGGCTCGGTTCTCTCGACCCGGGCGGACTCGGTGTCGGGGTTCTGGATGACGAAGACGATGCCGTCGTCGGTGATCTGCGTGTCGTAGGGGACGGGTCGCACCAAGTTGAATACTACCCGGGTGCGGTCCTCGGCCTGGACCGTGGTGATCGATTCGACGGCGCCGACGCCCACCCTGGTGACCGGGGCATCAAGCTGGCTGCGCGTATTGAAAAAATCGAATGCCAGCCTCGGCGGGTTGTTCGTGGAGAACTGGCCGGGCTGCTCAGGCGGTTGGCTCATGGACAGATTCACCTGCACGCGTCCACCGGGAAGCGTCGAGTAGTTGATGCCGGTGAGGGTGTTGGCGCCGCCCGGCTCCGCGGGTGCCCCGCCACCCTGCTCGCTGCCGCCCGCGGCACCGCTTCTGGCGACCACGTCGAGCCCCAGGTTGGTGGGGGTGACTTCCAGGCGTCCCGGCTGCTCCAGAAGCAGGTCCACGTTGACCGACTGGCCGTCGTCGCCGACGAAGGGAAAAACACTTTTCACCAGACCCCGCCCGGAGATGTCCGAAATCCCCTCACCGAGAGTGGCCCCCGGCAAAACGATCCGCAGGCGCCGGTCGTTGTCCAGGGACTCCACTCGGTGGTCGGCGGCGCCGTCCAGTTGGAGCGAAAGAGTTTCCGGGGATGCGCCGCTTTCCCATTCAATGTTCTCGAGCTCGGCGGCCCAGATCTGCTGGCACAGAAGCATGGTGCCGCAAAGTAAAAGTCTGACGGGGTTCTTCCAGTTGTAATTCATGATCTCTCTCTTCAGGCGCAACTTGTTTTCGAACTTTTATCTTTGGCTATTTCTGAACGATCGCGATTGAGGCGTCCCGTTCCATCCATCCTCCACCCACATCCGGCACGAGCTCCACGAGCTCCACTTCCGTATCCTTCACCGCATGAATTTTTCCGTAATTCTGTCCGAGGTAGTTTCCTTCGCCGGCACGGTGCACCGTGCCGTCCGGGGCGCGAATGATGGCCCAGGACGATTCGTCGTTGCTCAGGGTGCCCACCATGCTCAGGGCATCCAGGGGGAACTGCTCCAGCGGCTCTTTACGCCGCGTCGGATCCGGGGCGGGTCCCCCCTCCGGCGTCGGGCGTCTTTGAATCAGGTTGGCCTTGGCGAACGGGTCCACCAGCTCCGAGGCCGTGTACTCGAATGTCGGGTTGGGTTTCACCCGGGGCAGCGGTTCCACCCGCGGCTTGCGGTCCTTGTGCGTGTTCTCCACGAACGACTCCAGGTCACTCATCGTCCTGTCGGCACAGCCCGACAGCACCAGCGACGACCCGATCAGTACCAAGGTTATGATTCTGGCTGGAATAGACATATCACTAGTCACTAGCGTTTTTCGCGGGTCTTCGACTTGGCCGCCTGACGTTGGGCGACCTGCTCTTCATCCAGATAGTGGTAGGTCTTTGCCACCGCCGACATCGTCAGCACCTCGCCGCCGCCGGGTGACAGCACCAGGTCGTCGATGGTCACGATCCGGGGCAGCGCCGCCACGTCGCTCACGAACTGTCCGAGTTGGTGGTAGGTTCCCCTTACCCGGATGTTCACCGGCAGCTCGGCGTAGAAATCAGCGACGCGCTTGTTCCGGGGCTGGAACAGGTCGAACTGCAGGCCGCGCCCCAGTCCCGTCTGCGTGATGTCGATGAGGAGCTCCGGTACTTCCGTACGATTCGGAAGCTGGCGCAGCATTACGCCGAAACGCTCCTGCATCTCGACCATCTGCTGCTTGTAGGCTTCCAGGTTGACCGCCAGCGCCTTTTTGGTTTCGAACTCCTGCTTCAGCGCCACTTCCGCACGCTCGGCCTTCTCGAGTTCGGCCAGCTGATCCTTGATGATGAACCAGTAGCCCGCCGCCAGTATCACGATGCATATCAACACCGCAGCGGCAATCTTGACGCTGCGCGGCCATCCCGCGACATCGTTGAAGTCGATGTTTCTCAGATCGTCGAATGTGAGTGCCATCAGCTACCGTCCTCGGTGTCCGCCGCTTCCGCAACGGTCGCGCTTTGCTCGTTGACCCGGACCGTGAACTGACTCACCCGGTTTTCGCCCTGGTTCTGGGCGTTGACGATGTCCAGGTTCGGGTTCGTGAACCAGTTGGAAGAATCAAGATTGTTCATGAGGTGGGATACCCGGGCGTTTGACTGGGCCATTCCCTTCAGGGTGATCTGCTTGTTCTTTTTCGCCAGCCCGGTCAGGTATACCCCCTTGGGCAGCTTCCGGACCAGGTCGTCGAACACGTGCACGATCTGGGTCCGGTCCTGCTGGAGCTGCTGAATGATCTCCATGCGGGCGATGAGCGCCTGTTTGCGTTCCTTGAGCCGGTTGATTTCCGCGATTTTCTCGTCGAGCTTGGATATTTCCGCGCTCAGGTAGTCGTTGCGCTTGTTCTGGTGGTCGATGAGGCCGTTCATGTAATACCAGCCGTAGAACACCGTCAGTCCCATCAACAGCCAGGCGCCGATGCTGGCGGACAGCAGTTGCCGGTCCTGTTCCTGCCGGCGAATTTCCCGCCAGGGCAGAAGATTGATTCGTGTAGCCATCTACGCAAAGCTCCGAAGTGCCAGTCCGCACGCCACCATCAAGGCGGATGAGTCGCTGCTCAGCTGCTGGGGGCGCACCCGGTTGGAGAGCGACATGGAGGCGAACGGGTTGGCGATGGTGGTCGGCACCCCCACGCGGTCGGCGATCATCTCGCAGATTCCCGGAATCTGCGCGCAGCCTCCCGCGAGCATGACCTGGTCCACGTTGTTGAAGGGCGTCGAGGAATAAAAGAACTGCAGCGCCCGCAGCGTTTCCTGGCACATGGCTTCCATGAAAGGCTGAAGAATGTCGGTCTGGTAGTTGTCCGGCAGGCCGCCCACTTTCTTGGCCATGCCGGCTTCCTCGTAGGACAGGCCGTATCGGCGCTGGATCTCCTCCGTGAGCTGTCGCCCGCCAAACGCGTGGTCACGGGTGTAGACGGAGCGGTTGTTGTGCATCACGTTGACATGGGTGGTGGTGGCGCCGATGTCCAGTACCGCTATGGTCTTCTCGAGGCCGGAGCCGGCGGACTGGCGCATGATCAGCTCGTAGGCCGCCTCCACGGCGAAAGTGTCGACGTCCACGACCGTCGGGGTGAGACCGGGCCGTTCCACCACCGCCACGTAGTCGTCCACGATTTCCTTTCGGCATGCGGCGATGATGACTTCATCCTCGTTGGCATTGGACTCCGAGGGACCGATCACTTCGAAATCCAGGTTCACCTCTTCAAGAGGATAGGGGATGTAGTGGTCCGCCTCCATTTCGATCTGCTGTTCCAGCTCTTCCTCGCGCAGGCCGCCGGGCATGGTGATGCGCTTGGTAATGACGTGCGAGGACGATACCGCCACCGCCGCATTGCGCGACTTGGTGCCGGAGCGCTTCACGACACGGTCCACCGCGCGGCCGACCTGCTCGACGTCGGTAATGGCGTTCTCCACCACGGCGTTCTGCGGCAGCGGCTCGACGGCATAGCGCTCCACCCGGTAATGGTTGCCGCTCTTGCCGAGTTCAAGTAACTTCACAGCAGACGAGCTGACGTCGAGACCGACCAGAGAATGCGACTGTTTCTTGAAAAAGGCCAGAATTCCCCCTTATTTTTCCGCTGTTTACAGCTTAGTCGTACTAAATTACCTTAAAAGCTGCTTAAAATATAGACGATGGGCTCGAAGATTGACAAATTTCGTCGGACCAATCGTCGGATTTGCGGCCGGGACGGGAGCCCTTCCACCCCGGAACGGGCTGGCGAACCCGCCGTGACACCATGAAAATTCTCCTCAGGATCGCTGCATTCTTCATGGTCCTGGCCGTGGTGGGCGCCCTGGCGGTCGCGGGATTCGTGCTCACCCTCCTCCCGACCCTCCCCGACGCGGAGGAAATCCGCGACGTGCAGCTGCAGGTGCCGCTGCGGGTTTATGCCGCGAACGGCGAGTTGATGGCGGAATTCGGCGAGCAGCGGCGGGAGCCGGTGGCCATCGAGGACGTGCCGGAACCGCTGGTGCAGGCGATACTCGCGGCGGAGGACGATTCCTTCTACTCCCACCCCGGGGTCGACTTCGCCGGCGTGATCCGGGCGGCGATCGAGAACTTCAAGTCCGGTCAGACCGGCCAGGGCGCCAGCACCATCACCATGCAGGTTGCCCGGAACTACTTTCTCACCCGCGAGAAAACGTATACCCGGAAAGCCACCGAGGCGCTGCTGGCGTTCCGGCTGGAGCGCATGCTCTCCAAGGACGAAATCCTGGAACTTTATCTGAACAAGATTTTCCTGGGACACCGCGCCTACGGCTTCGCCGCCGCCGCCCGGATCTACTATGGCCGGAAACTGGAAGAGCTGACCCTGCCGGAAATGGCGATGCTGGCGGGGCTGCCCAAGGCGCCTTCCCGCGATAACCCGCTGTCGAACCCCGACCGCGCTCTGCAGCGGCGCAATTACGTGCTGTCGCGAATGCACGGTCTCGACTATATCAACGACGCCGCTCACGCCGCGGCGATCCGCACGCCCTTGACCGCGGAGCGTCACCGCGTCACGACGGATGTCGATGCGCCTTATGTGGCGGAGATGGTCCGCGATCACATGGTGAAGAAGTACGGCGAGGCGGCATACTGGGAGGGCTACAAGGTCTACACCACCGTCGTGCCGGAGCTTCAGCACAACGCCAACAAATCGCTCCGGGCGGGCCTGCTGGGCTATTCGCATCGGCACGGCTACCGGGGCCCGGTGGAGCAGATCGAGCTCAGCCAGGATACCGGCAGCGACGTATTGGACGAAGTGCTGCGCAAGCACGAAGCAAGCCGGGAGCTCCAGCCCGCCGTGGTGATATCCGTGGAAGGTCGGTCGGCCACCGTCTACACGCGACGCAAGGACGTGGTCGAGATTCCCTGGAAGGGGCTTGCGTGGGCCCGATCCTATCGGAGCGTCAGTGCCCTCGGTCCCGAACCCGAATCGGCTTCCGACGTGGTGGAAGCCGGCGACGTGGTGTACGTGATGCCGGACGGGGAAACGGACTGGCGGCTCACCCAGATCCCGCGGATAGAGGGCGGCCTGGTGTCGCTGAACCCGGGAGATGGTGCAATACTGTCTCTGGTCGGCGGATTCGATTTTTATCTCGGCAAGTTCAACCGCATCATGCAGGCGGAGCGCCAGCCGGGGTCCAATATCAAGCCGTTTATCTTCTCGGCAGCTCTCGAGCACGGCTTTACCCCGGCAAGCCGCGTCAGCGGCGGCCCGATCGTCGTGGAGGACCGGGCCGGCGGCCAGCTGTGGCGACCGGAGAACTACAGCGGCAAGTTCTTCGGCCCCATGCCTCTGCGCAACGCCCTCGTCAAGTCCGTGAACCTGGTATCGGTGCGGGTGCTGCGCAGCATTGGCCTGGAGAACGCGCGTGCCCATCTCGCACGGTTCGGATTCGATCCGGGTTCGCTGCCGAACGGATTGTCGCTGGCCCTGGGCAGCGGCTCAGTGCGTCCCTTGATCGTGGCGCGGGCGTTCGGCGTGTTGGCCAACGGCGGATACCTGGTGGAGCCCTATTTCATAAAGTGGGTCGAGGACCGCGATGGCAACGTCATCGAGCAGGCCGCGCCCAGGATCGCCTGCAACTACTGCGCACCACCGGCATACGAAGCGGAATCCGACCGGTCTCTGCAGGCGCCCCGGGTGATCTCCCCGGAGAACCGGTTTCTGGTCGCCAGCATGATGCGGGACGTCATTACGAGCGGTACGGGCCGCCGGGCGCTCGAGCTGGGCCGCGGCGACCTGGCGGGCAAGACCGGCACCACCAACGAGTTTCGCGACGCGTGGTTTTCGGGTTTCAACGAGAAAGTCCTCGCCACGGTCTGGGTGGGATTCGATGACGCGAGCACCCTGGGCTACGGCGAGGCGGGGTCGAGCGCCGCACTGCCAATCTGGGTCGATTACATGGAAGAAGCGATGGACGGGATACCGGAAACGGATTTGCTGAGACCCGACAACGTGGTCGCGCGCCGCATCTCGCCGGCAACGGGCGCGTTGCTTGCCGAAAATGATTCCGGCGGCGTCACGGAGTACTTCGAAGTCGGTACCGTGCCGGATAGCGAATCGATCCGGGGTCGCATACCGACCGGCGGCTCGTCCGGGGACTCGTCGGATGGCGGGGCCACCGAGGGCCTGTTCTGATGTCCCCCCCGTTCAGGAAGCCCGGCTCCGGCCGTTCGCCGGAGTTCGATCGCAGGACGATCTGCGACGAAGCGGCCCGCATCATGGTGGAGCACGGCATTACGGATTACCGATTCGCCAAGAAAAAGGCGGTCCAGCGTCTCGGTCTGTCGCCCCGGCGCACGGAGCTGCCGACCAACCGGGAGCTGGCGGAAGCCATGCGGGTCCGGCTGCGCCTGTTCGACGGCGACGGACTGAATGAACGTCGCCGGACCCGGCTCGAACGCGCCGTTGAAATCATGGAGCTGTTCGACGAATTCCGGCCGCGGCTGGTGGGGCCTCTGCTGGAGGGTATCGCCACGCAGCACGGTGCGGTTCAACTGCATCTTTTCAGCGACGCCCCGGAGTCGGTAATGCTCCGTCTGCAGGACATGCAGCTTCCGCACCGGCCATTTGACAAGCGGGTGCGTTTTCCTTCCGATCAGTACGAGCAGGTGCCGGGATTTTCCTTCGAATGGAAGAACAGCGCGTTCGATTGCCTCGTATTCCAGTATCACCGCATTCGACAGGCGCCGTTGTGCCCGGTGGAAGGGCGCCCCATGCGGCGGGTGTCAGCGGAGGGGGTGATGGAGCTGCGCCAGGAGCTCAACGGGGAAGCGGGCGCCGCCTGAGGCCGCCGTGGGGCGGGTCCGCCCCCGGTGTAAACCGGCTCACCGGCCGGAAGGCGCCTGTTGCTTCGTTTTCCCGGGCGCTTTTTTTCCGCCGGCTTTCTTCTTCGACGCCTTTTTCTTACCGGTCTTCTTTGCGGCCTTCTTTTTCTTCTTTTTCCCCGACTTCTTCCGGCGCGCCGGCGCCGCCTCGATCATCGTCTCGCACTGCTCCAGCGTCAGGGTCTCCGGCTCGGTGTCCTTGGGTACCCTGGCGTTCTTTTCGCCGTTCGTGACGTAGGGCCCGTAGCGGCCCTTCAGCACCTGGATGTTCTTTTCAGGAAACGTCTTGATGATGCGTTCGGCGTCCGCCTGTTTCTTTGCCGCAACCAGCTCCAGCGCGCGATCCAGTGAAACGGTGTACGGGTCGTCGTCCTTCAGGGAAACGAACTTGTCATCGTAGCGGATGTAAGGACCGAAGCGGCCGATGCCCACCACGATTTTCTCGCCTTCCGGGCTCTCCCCCAGCTCCCGGGGCAGTTTGAACAGTTCCATTGCTTCCTCGAGCGTTATCTCTGACATCTTCTGTCCGGGCCGCAGCCCCGCGAAACGGGGTTTGTCCTCGTCCTCCTTGGTTCCGATCTGGGCAAACGGGCCGTATCGGCCAAGGCGTACGCTCACCGGTTTGCCGGACTTCGGATCAGTCCCCAGAATCCGCGCCTGGGCCACCTCTTCCCTGGGCACGTTTGCCTTTTCGTCGACGCGGTGCTTGAACGGCTCCCAGAACTCCTTCATCAACGGCCGCCAGCTCCGCTCGCCTCGCGATACGGAGTCGAGCTGGTCCTCCATCTTGGCGGTGAAGTCGTAGTCCACGTACTGGCCGAAATGGGAGGACAGGAAGTGGTTGACGATCCGTCCGACGTCCGTGGGCTGAAAGCGGCGATTCTCCAGAGTAACGTACTCCCGGGCCAGCAGCGTCGAGATGATCGATGCATAGGTGGAAGGCCTGCCGATGCCGTGCGCCTCCAGGGTCTTGACCAGGCTCGCTTCGGAATACCGGGGGGGAGGTTCGGTGAAATGCTGCTCCGGCCGGACCCGTTTCAGTGGCACCGTGTCCTTCTCTTTCATCGGCGGCAGAATCTTCTGGTCCTGGTCCGCGGTTTCCGCGGCATCGTCCCTGCCTTCCTGATACACCACCATGAAGCCCGGGTGCACGATGGCGGAGCCGTTGGCGCGGAACACCGCGTCGTCGCCCGCCGTCAGGTCCACGGCGACCGTGTCCAGCGTAGCGTGGATCATCTGGCAGGCCACGGTGCGCTGCCAGATCAGCTCATAAAGCCTGAACTGATCGCTCGACAGCGCGCCCTTGACGTGCTCCGGTATCCGGGAGGCCATGGTTGTACGCACGGCCTCGTGTGCTTCCTGGGCATTCTTAGACTTGTTCTTGTATTCCTGCGGCTTCTCCGGGACATTCTCCGAGCCGTAACGGTTGCCGATGAATTCCCGGATCTCGGCCACCGCGTCGTTGGACAGGTTCACCGCGTCGGTTCGCATGTAGGTGATCAGGCCCACCAGTTCGCCGTCGAGCTCGATTCCTTCATAGAGCTGCTGGGCGGTGCGCATGGTGCGCTGGGCGCCGAAACCGAGCTTGCGCGAGGCTTCCTGCTGGAGCGTGGATGTGGTGAACGGCGGTGCTGGATTGCGCCTGCGCTGCTTGCGCTCGATCCGGTCGATCCTGAGGCGGCCCCGGGCTGCATTGTTGATTGCGTTTTCCGCATCCCTCGCCAACTCTTCGTTGTTGATCGAGAACTGGGTGAGCTTTTCGCCCCGAAGGTGTGTGAGTTTCGCGGTGAACGGCTTGTCGCCGGCTTCGAGGTCCGCTTCGATGGTCCAGTACTCCTGCGGCTCGAATTTCTCGATCTCTTCCTCGCGCTCCACGATCATCCGCAGCGCCGGGCTCTGCACGCGGCCGGCGGAGAGACCGGGGCTGACCTTCCGCCAAAGCAGCGGGGAGAGGTTGAAGCCCACGAGGTAATCCAGGGCGCGCCGCGACTGCTGGGCGTTAATCAGGCTTTCCGACAGCTCCCGGGGGTGTTCGACGGCATGCTGGATGGCCTTCTTGGTGAACTCGTAGAACTCCACGCGGTGCACCGACTTGTCGTCCAGCAGGCCGCGCTCCTTGAGCAGCTCGTAGAGATGCCAGGATATGGCCTCCCCCTCGCGATCCGGGTCCGTCGCGAGGTACAGGGCATCCGCGTTTTTCAGCTCGCGGGCTATGGCGTCGACGTGCTTCTTGTTCCGGTCGATGACTTCATAGTTCATTTCGAAGTCGTTGTCCGGATCCACGGCTCCGCTTTTCGGGATCAGGTCGCGGACATGCCCGTAGGACGCCATGGCCTTGAAGCCCTTGCCCAGGTACTTGGTAATGGTCCGGGCCTTGGCCGGTGATTCGACGACGATGAGATTCTTTGACATGGTAATCGGCGGGGGAAGGCTTCCTGCGTTACCACTTGAAACTAGTGGATATGTTGTTCTATTCCGTCAATGATGAGCTCTTCCGCCCAGGCGACGACGTCCTCGTGGCCCGGCCGGTTGCACAAAACCATCATGATCACCCATTTGAGATGTTCGGTGTCGATCTCGGCGGTTTCCAGCGCCATGATGCGGTCGATCACCAGTTCACGGGTAGAGGGGTCGAGAATCCCGGATTGTTCCAGCTTGAGCAGAAGGCCCTGCGCCTGGGGATCGAAGCGAAGTTGTTCTTCCGGGGAGAAGTGCCTGGTCGACGTGGCGGCACCACCGTCGACATTGGTTGACGGTGGGTCACAGAGCTCGGACAGGTCTTCCAGCCAGTCAAAGGCCTTGTTGATCTCTCCATCGCCGAATCCGGCCTGGGCGAGCTCTACGCTGAGGGTCTCCTGGTCCGGTTGAAATTCCTGCCCTTCGATCATGTAGTTCTCGAAAAGGTACAGCAAGACATCGAGCATATTTTCTTTCATGGGAAGCTAACTTCTGGTGACCCTAACGTAAGTCCCCCCGGGACACAATTCGACGCACCCCTCCAACTCCAGCATCAACAGCATGGATGAAACCTCCGCTGACGTCAATCCGCTGCGTTTGACGAGCTCGTCCCTGGTGCAGGGGGCGTATCCCATGTGTTCGAGGAACCAGGCATGGGGAGAATAGGATTCGGCGGCGGGTATATCACCCCGATGTGCCCCGCCGTTTCCGTGGTGACCGATTTCATCGAGGATGTCGTCCACGGTTTCAACGAGGGTCGCACCTTTTCTGAGCAGATCGTGGCAGCCCCGGGACTGGGGGGCGTTGATCGGCCCCGGAACTGAAAACACTTCCCGGTTCTGCTCACCGGCGAGATTGGCGGTGATCAGAGAGCCGCTTTTGAGACCCGCTTCCACCACGAGAGTTCCGAGGCTCAGGCCGCTGATGAGCCGGTTTCTCTGCGGAAACTGGTGGGGTTTTGGCCCGATGCCGGTCGGAAACTCGGAAATCAGGGCGGAGGTCCCGGACATGGCCGCGGCCAGGGCGCGATGCGCGTCGGGATAGACAGTGTCCAGTCCGTGGGCACACACCCCTACGGTGGTGCCCGATTCCAGCGCGCCTCGATGGGCGCAGCCGTCGATTCCCCGGGCCAGGCCACTCACGACGGTGAAACCCATTTCGGCGAAGCGGCGCCCGAAGCCCGTCGCCGTTTCCCGGCCTTGGGGCGTCGGATTCCGGCTGCCGACGATGGCCAGGCAGGGCCGGTTGAGGCAGGCCGGGTCGCCGCTGGCATACAGTGCCAGTGGGGGGTCCGGAATCTGGCGCAGCAGCCAGGGGTAGCGTGAATCGGTGATCGGTAGAAGGTAGCGGCCGTCATGCCCTTCCAGCCAGCGGATATCGGCGGTGACGGCACCGGCATCGGGGCTCGGCAGGGTGGCGAGCACCCGGTCCAGGCAGTCCGCCAGCGCGTCCGGAGCCAGCTCCGGCAGGGTGTGACCCGGCATGCGCGCCTGGATGAAACGGTTCAGGTCCCGGAGGCAGGGATTCCCGCCATGGACGAGCTTGAGCCATTTCTCGAGTTCCGTATCGACTTCCATGAGCACATCTCCCTGGCCCGCCCGGCCGGTTCATCCATGTTTCCGTCGTCGTGTTCCTGCGCCCGGCCCCCATGGGGGCCGGGCGAGCCGATCCGCGATTCCGTCCCGCTCTACGGGTTGGTCACCCGGTCGTTCATGTGAATCGAACGGCTGGCCTCAATGACCAATGCATAACTGACTTTCTCGAAGACCCGGTACACGATTGCCAGCCCGCTGTCCTGGGGTGGTATCTCGACGGTTCCGCCGGTAACCGGATCCTTCTGGTCCGCTTCCGTCCGCTGAATACGAAGCACGTGCCCCTGTTCCATTCCTTCGCGCGCGCCGAGGCTGACCACAATGCTCTGCAGCGGCCCCCCTTCGGCAACGGCGCCGGCGATGTCCAGGACGTAGCCATTGACATCCCGCCCGGGCGCGCTGGGCTGGTAGTACGGCAGCGCGATGTTCTCGTCCGCGGGAACCATGCGGTCTCCCAGGCCGATTTCCTGGGTCGAGCTGGTAATTTCCATCTTCGCAGTATCGCCTGCCGCGAGGACGCGCGCCTCACCCAGATGGATGGCTTGCTGGCCGAGGAACTCGTCGGTCTCCGGATGCACCAGCACGCGGCCGGGTCGGAACAGGTTGTAATAGTCGGCGTCGGCGCCGTCGATGCCCTTGGCGAAAAAGACATTGTACTTGCCCAGAACGATGGCGCCTTCCTGGCCGGCCGCCACGTAGCCGGCGTGATCGAGGCCGTCCTCCTCTATAACCAGGGGATTGGTCAGGAACGGCTGGATCGCGTCGGGTGGGATCGTGGGAATGGCGTCATCCCGGTCGGTCACCCGGATTTCGGGCTGGAGCCTGGTAATCTTGCGACCACGGAGTGCCTTGACCGCGGGCTGGCCGTCCTCCGTGCCGGTGAGGACCAGAACGTCGCCGGGGTAAATAAGATGGGGGTTTTCGACGCCCGGATTCTGCTGCCAGATCTCGGGCCAACGCCACGGATCCTCGAGAAATCGGCCGGCGATCGACCAGAGCGTGTCGCCTTTCGTGACCGTGTAGCGGTCCGGGGCGTCCGCCCTGACCTGCACCGTTTCGGCGCCGGCCGGGGCCACGGAGAGGGTGAACGCAAGCCAGATCGCGCCGAGGACCACCCATCTTGTTTTTCTTCTGGAGAAACCGGATATATCCACTTGCACCAACAAATCTCGATTGCTTTTGGCGAAAGTCTAGCCGATCTATGGCATATCGCCAACGAAAAACAATAGAATATTCAGTGAGTTTGCGAAAAAGCGTAGAATATCCCTTAAGTTGCACCGTCCATCGGACCGGTGCCGCATCCGTCAGGTGAGAAACATGGCTGTACTAGATATTCTGGTCTATCCGGATCAGCGGCTGCGCCGGGTCGCCGAACCCGTGGAGACCTTCGACGCCGACCTGCACCGGCTCATCGACGATATGGCCGAAACGATGTACCAGGCCCCGGGAATCGGCTTGGCCGCCATCCAGGTGAACGTCCCCCGTCGCGTGATCGTCATGGACATCTCCGAGCAGCGCAACGAGCTGCGGGAATTCGTGAATCCACGCGTCGTGGAGCAGGATGGCAGCCTCGAAAGCGAGGAAGGCTGCCTCTCCGTCCCGGACGTGTATGCCCCCGTCACCCGGGCCGAGCAGATCGTCGTCGAGGCCCTGGACCGCAACGGCAAACTGTTCACCCTGAGCGCCGAAGGCCTGCTGGCCGTCTGTATCCAGCACGAGATCGACCATCTGGATGGCAAAGTGTTTGTCGACTACCTGTCTCGCCTCAAGCGCGAACGGATTCGGAAGCGTCTCCTCAAGCACGCCCGCCGCGAGCCGCAGCCGGCGTCCGCGGCAGTCCTTTAATCCCCCCGCCGGCCCGCCGCCATGCGGATCGTGTTCGCGGGCACGCCGGACTTCGCCGTCCCGACCCTGAAAGCACTGGTGGCCGCCGGTCACGACGTGGCCATGGTGCTCACACAGCCGGATCGCCCCGCGGGACGGGGGCGTCGGCTGGTGGCCGGGCCGGTCAAAGACTGCGCCCGGGCCTTCGGCCTGCCCGTCCTGCAGCCGGAGACACTGAAAGACGAATCGGTGCAGACGGCGCTGCGCGGACTGCGGCCGCAGGCGATCGTAGTGGCAGCCTATGGGCTGATCCTGCCCCGGGCCGTGCTCGATCTGCCGGAGCACGGCTGCCTGAACGTGCACGCCTCCCTGCTGCCGCGGTGGCGGGGCGCCGCGCCGATACAGCGTGCCCTGGCGGCCGGGGACGCCGAAACCGGCATCACCATCATGCGCATGGACAAAGGCCTGGACACAGGCCCGATGCTGGCGCGGCGCGCCACGCCCATCGCCGCCCGGGACACGGCCGGGACGCTGCACGATCGTCTGGCGGCGATGGGCGCGGCGTTGATGGTTGAAACCCTCGGGCGGCTCGAGCGGGGCGACGTCGAAGCCGAGCCCCAGGACGAGGGTCTGGCCACTTATGCGCCCAAGATCATGCCGGATGACGCGGATCCGGACTGGCGGCGGCCGGCCGTCGAGCTGGAGCGTCAGGTACGGGCGATGAACCCCTGGCCGGTGGTCCGTGCCGCGTACGGTGCGCAGATGATACGGATATGGGAAGCCCACACGGAGCCGGGCGCCGGCGGCGAACCGGGCCAGGTCCTCCGGGCCGGGCGGGAAGGTGTCGATGTCGCCTGCGGGGAGGGCGTCCTGCGGCTGACCGTGCTCCAGCGCCAGGGCGGCAGGCGGCTGCCGGCCGCCGAATTCCTGAACGGGTTTCCGCTGGTTCCCGGTGAGCGGTTCGATTCCCGCCCCCGCTGACGGCGCGCGGGTTCGCGCCTGCGCCGCCGAGGTCGTGTTCGACGTCGTGAAGGGCGGCGCCGCCCTCGACCGGGCGCTCGACGGGCACGCCGCGGGATTCCTCGACAATGACCGCGCCCTGCTCAGGGAGATGTGTTACGGAAGCCTGCGCTGGTACTGGCGCTGCCGGGGGGTTATGGCGCAGCTTGTCAAGCGGCCGCCGCGGAAGCGTGACCGCGTCATCGAGGCGCTGGTGATTGTCGGCCTCTACCAGCTGGAACACATGCGGATGCCGACGCATGCGGCAATCCACGCCACGGTGGCCGCCTGCGAGGCGCTGGGCCGCCCCGGCTACAAAGGCCTGGTGAACGGTGTGCTGCGGAACTTCCAGCGCCGCTGCGAAGCGCTGCTGGCCGCACTTTCCGCCTCCGACCGGGATGCCCATCCCGAATGGATGTGGCGGGCCGTGGCCCGCCAGTGGCCGGATCACGCGCCCGCCGTCATCGAGGCCGGCAACTGTCGCCCGCCTCTGACGCTTCGCGTCAACCGCCGGAGACTGACGGTGGACGAGTACCTGGAGTCGCTCCGCGCCGAAGGCCTGGCGGGCCGGCGGCTCGAGCACGCGCCGGACGCCGTGCAGCTGGACAGCCCGGTGAATGTGGAGCGCTTACCGGGCTTCGGCGACGGCCGGGTTTCCGTTCAGGACGCCTCGGCACAGCTCCTGGCGCGGGTTGTCGGGCCGGAAGCGGGCCGGCGTGTACTGGACGCCTGCGCGGCGCCCGGCGGTAAGCTGACTCATTTGCTTGAGGCTTTCCCGGCAGCAGCCGTGCAGGCCATCGAATCGGACCCGGAGCGCGCGAGGCGGATCGCCGAAAACCTGGCGCGCCTCGAGCTCGCGTCGCCGGTGACAGTGGCGGACGCCGCTGACCTGGAAAGCTGGTGGGACGGATCGCCGTTCGACCTTGTGGTGCTGGACGCCCCCTGCAGCGGCACGGGAGTGGTACGCCGGCGCCCGGATATCAAGGTGCTGCGCCGGGCCTCCGACCTGGCGCGCTTTGCCGGCATCCAGGCGCATCTGCTGGACCAGTTGTGGCGGGTGGTGAAGCCGGGCGGCCGGCTGGTGTACGTGACCTGCTCCATCATGGCGGAGGAGAACCAGGATCAGATCGCGTCCTTTCTGGGCCGCACCCCCGAGTGCCGGGAGGAACCCGTCACTTTACCGGTGGGCGTGGCGCTGGATCACGGCTGGCAGATACTGCCGGAGGCCGGCGGGGGGGATGGTTTCTTCTATGCACTGTTGCGCAGGGATCCCGGACAAGTGCCGGCCTCGGCGCGTTGAAAAAGGTCACGACAGACCTTTTTCAACATCCTATTAGAGCCGCGGCTTCAGCGGCGATATACTGGGCCGATGAAGCGTTTCGCCTGTCCGGTCATCGTTCTGTCGCTGCTGGTTTGTGGTGCGGCCCGCGCCCAGTTCGTCGTCGACAAGGTCGACGCACGGCGGGTGGACGAGCAGGTCCGGGTGCAGGCGCACCTCGATCTCAGTCTCACGGACGCGGCGGAGCAGGCGCTGGCCCACGGGGTGTCGCTGATCGTAATTCACGAGGTCGCGCTGAAGAAAAACGGCTGGTTGTGGAACCGGGAGCAGCAGCGATCCAGTGAATGGCACCGGCTTCGCTACCACGCCCTGTCGGGCCGCTATGTGGTGGACAGCGAGGACGCGGTGTTGGATACGTTCCGTACCGTGACCGAGGCTCTGGAGTTCATCAACTCCACGTCGGCGACGTTCGAGGTGCCGGAACGAGGCCCGGCTTACACGGTCGCGGTGCGCAGCCGCATCGACATCAATGCGCTGCCCGCCCCCCTGAGACCAACCGCCCTGTTCTCACCGCAGTGGCAGCTTTCCAGTGACTGGAGCCAATGGCCAATCGACGCTTCTACGACAAACTGATCGGTCCGGTTCCGGCGCTGGTCCTGTCCGTCGTGGTGGTGGCCGCGCTGCTGATGCTCGTGGCCGCCGCCCAGGACACCGAGGTTACCGCCGAGTCATATCTTACGCTGCTTGGGGTCAACGTCGCCGGGATCGTCGTGTTGCTGGCATTGATCGCGGGCAACCTCTGGCGGCTGCGCCGGCTCTGGCGCGGGCGGGTGCTGGGCTCCCGGTTGACGTTGAGGATGATCGGACTGTTCGTGCTGCTCGTGCTGATCCCGTTGTCGGCGGTGTATTACGTCTCCACTCAGTTTCTGAGCAAGGGCATCGACAGCTGGTTCGACGTGCGTGTCGACCGTGCGGTGCACGATGCGCTGCTTCTCGGCCGCACCACGCTGGAAACCATCAAGCAGGACGCCGTGGACGACCTGTCGGACGCCGCCTCGCGCCTGGTGGTGGTCGACGACGAGCTGTCCCTGATCACCCTGTTGGACGAGATACGCGAGGACGGTGACTACGTGGAACTGCTCCTGTTGTCCCAGGACGGGCGGATCGTCGCATCCAGCCAGCAGGAGGCCGGCACGCTCATTCCCGATCGTCCCAACCAGGACGTGCTGAACGAGGTGCGCACCGGTGGCCGGTACGTGAATCTGGAGCCGCTGTCGGGCGGCGCCCAGCAGCTGCGGATCGCCGTGCCCGTCGTCAGTACGGGCATCAGCGAGCCCTCTCGCATTCTGCAGGGGCTCAAGCTGGTCCCCCTGCGCTACTCCCGGCTGGCGGAGAGTATCGAGAACGCATCCGCCCGCTACCAGCAGATGGTGTTTTCCAGAGGCCCGCTGAAATTCAGCCTGATACTGACGCTCACGGTGGTGACCCTGGCCGCGTCCATGCTGGCCGTGTGGGCGGCCATCTATGTGTCGCGGCGAATGCTGTCGCCGCTGCACGAGCTGGCGGAGGGCACCCAGGCGGTGGCGGCGGGCGACTACCGGAAGAAGCTGCCCGTCACCAGCAGCGACGAGCTGGGTGTGCTGGTGGAGTCCTTCAACAACATGACCCGGGAGATTCACCGGGCGCAGTCCTCGGTGAAACAGCATCAACGGGAGACCGAGCGGCAGCGCACCTATCTTGAAGCGATTCTGGCCCATCTTTCATCCGGCGTGCTGTCATTCGACCACCGCGACCGCCTGCTCACCTACAACGCCGCGGTGGTGCAGATCCTCGGCCATGACTTCAAGTCCTTGCGCAAGCAGACCGCCGACGAAATCTCCACCAGCGAGCCGAAGCTGGAGCCTTTGTTCGGCGTGATCCGGGATTTCATCGACCGTGACGAGGCCGAATGGCATGCCGAGGTCACGATTTTCGGTGAACGCGGACGGCAGGTGCTGATCGCCCGCGGCACGAAGATCAGCCCCGTCAGGAAGACCGGCGGCGGCTACGTCGTGGTCTTCGACGACGTGACCGAGTTGATCCAGGCCCAGAGGGACGCGGCCTGGCGGGAGGTGGCGCGCCGGCTGGCCCACGAAATCAAGAACCCGTTGACCCCCATACAACTCTCCGCCGAACGGATACGCACCAAGTACCTGAACAAGGTGGCGGTGGAAGACCGGGACGCGCTGGACCGCGCTACCCGGACCATCGCCCAGCAGGTGGAGTCGATGAAGGGCATGGTGAACGCATTCTCCAACTACGCCCAGCCCTCGGAGCAGAAGTTCGAGTCCCTCGGCCTCAACCAGCTGGTACGCGACGTGGCCGAGCTGTTCGTGAACGAAACTCGTCCGTCCCTGCTCCATTTCGAGCTGGAACCCGACCTGCCTCCCATCACTGCCGACGCCAGCAGGCTTCGGCAAGTGCTCAACAACCTGATCATCAACGCCAAGGACGCGGTAGCCGGCGTGAAGGAGCCGGAGATACACATACGCACCCGGTATGTTGAAGAAGACAGTCACGAGTACGTCGAGCTGACCATTTCCGACAATGGGCAGGGTTTTACGGCGGAGGACCGGAACCGGCTGTTCGAACCCTATGTCACCACCAAGGATGAAAAGGGCACGGGGCTCGGCCTCGCCATCGTCAAGCGCATCGTCGAAGAGCATGGTGGTCTCGTGAACCTGGGCAATGGGTCGCGGGGCAGGGGCGCCGTGGTTACCATCACGCTGCCGGTGGGGGAGTCAGCCGTCACTACGGACCTGAAGCTCAGGCGGGTGCAGCAACGATTCTTGAGTGAAAGCACGGGATGAGCAGAGAACGTATTCTTGTAGTCGACGACGAGCCGGACATCCGCGATATCGTCCGCGAGATCCTGGAGGACGAAGGCTATAGCGCCGTCACGGCGGAGAATGCCGAGACCGGTCGTGAGTGCAAGCTGCGCGATGATTTCGACCTCGTGCTGCTGGATATCTGGATGCCGGGCACGGACGGCATTACGCTCCTGAAGGAGTGGGCCGACGGCGGCGTCCCGGATATCCCCGTGGTGATGATCTCGGGGCACGGCAATGTCGAAACCGCCGTCGAGGCGATCCGCTTCGGGGCATACGATTTCCTCGAGAAGCCCCTTTCGACCGCCAAGCTCCTGGTGACCGTCAAGCGGGCGCTGCAGGACTCCCGGTTGCGCCGGGAGAACCTGGAGCTCAAGGGCAGGCTGGCCCTGGCCTCGGAGCTGGTGGGCAGGAGCGAGCTGATGTCCAGTCTTCGTGACAGGATCGAGCGCGTCGCCAGGACTGACAGCTGGGTGCTCATCACCGGGGAACCGGGAAGCGGAAAGGGCGTCGTGGCGCGGGTCCTGCACCAGAAGAGCCCGCGCCGGGACAAGCCCTTCATCGAGCTCAGCCTCGGTGCCACGCCGAGCGCCAGTGTTTCCAACCAGTTGTTCGGCAGCGAGGTGGATAACACGGTGCACCGCGGGACGCTGGAGGACGCCAACGGCGGCACCCTCGTTCTGGACGAGATCGCGGACATCGACCTGGACGTTCAGGGGAAGCTGGTGAGCGCCATCGAGGAGCGCCGGTTCCTGAGGGTCGGCGGCAGAACGCCGATCGAGTTCGATGTCCGCATCATCGCCACCAGCAACCAGGATCTGCTGGCGCTGGTCAGGGACGGTCGTTTCCGGGAAGACCTCTACTACCGCCTGAACGTGGTGCCCATGCAGGTGCCCGCGCTCCGGGAGCATGTGGAGGACGTCCCGGAGCTGGTGGAATACTATGTCCGGTGGCTGGTTGACCGGGACGATCTGCCGTATCGCAATTTTTCCACGGGCGCCATGAACGTATTGCGCAACTACGACTGGCCCGGCAATGTCCGCGAGCTGAGAAACCTGGTGCAACGGCTGCTCATCCTCAACCGCGGCGAGGAAATCAATGCTGAGGAAGCGCGCATCGCGATCGGCGGCTCGATGATGGAGCGGGAGATCAACTACTCGGATTCCGTTTTCGAGCTGCCACTGAAGGAAGCCCGCGACCAGTTCGAGCGCGCCTACCTGAATCACCACCTCTCCCGGGTCGGCGGCAATGTCAGCGAGCTGGCGCAGGTGATCGGGATGGAGCGCACGCACCTGTACCGCAAGCTCAAGAACCTAGGTATCGACCCGAAGCAGGCCAAGCAGACGTGACCAGTCTCCAGTCCTGGCGCGGCCGTCGCTGCGGGCGGCTCTCCACGTCCCACATGCCGGCACGCGATGTAGTAACCTCTGGTTCAAGCAATACGAATGAAAACCGACATCCCGTGAGATCGGGCCGGAACAACTGCGGGGCGGCATGAATATCATCATTCTCGGCGCCGGCCAGGTCGGAGCCTCCATGGCGGAGATCCTGGCGTCGGAAGCGAACGACGTCACGCTGGTGGACATCGATGCCACCCACCTGAGAACGCTTCAGGATCGCCTGGACGTCCGCACCGTCGTGGGCAGCGCGTCGTTTCCCACCATCCTGTCCCAGGCCGGCGCCGAGGACGCCGACCTGCTGCTCGCCGTCACCAACAGCGACGAGGTCAACATGGTGGCCTGCGCCGTCGCCGGCTGCCGCTTTCACACCCCCACGAAGATTGCCCGGATCCGCACCACGGAATACCTGAAGTGCCGGGAAATGTTCGGCGGCGGGGCGATTCCCGTGGATGTCCTGATCAGCCCGGAACAGGTTATCACCGAGCATATCTCGCGGCTCATCGAATACCCCAGCGCCCTCCAGGTGCTCGGCTTCGCCGGGGGGCGTATCCAGCTGGTCAGCGTGCGCGCCTACGAAGGCGGACCACTGGTGGGGCATCCCCTGCACGAGCTGCGGGAGCACATGCCCAAGGTCGACACCCGGGTAGCGGCGATTTACCGCGGCGACGAGGTGGTGATTCCGAAAGCGGACACGGTCATCCAGCCCGAGGACGAAGTGTTTTTCGTGGCCGCCCGCCGGCACATCGCGTCGGTCATGAGCGAAATGCGCCACCTGGAAAAGCCCGTGAGCCGCGTCATGCTGGCCGGGGGCGGCAACATCGGTTTCCGTCTGGCCCGGTATCTCGAGAGCAAGCGCTACAACGTCAAGCTGGTGGAAAGGGACCGCCGGCGGGCCGAGCATATCGCGGACGGACTGGATGAGACCGTGGTGCTGTACGGCGACGCCGCGGACGAGGAGATGCTCGTTCAGGAAAACATCCGGAGCATGGACGTGTTCTGTGCCGTGACCAACAATGACGAGGCCAATATCCTGTCGGCGATGCTCGCCAAGCGTCTCGGGGCGCGGCGGGTCATGGCGCTGATCAACCGCTCGGTGTACGTGGGCCTGTTTGAGCACAGCGAGATCGACCTGGTGATCTCGCCCAAGACGGTGACCGTCGGCAGCATTCTTGCCCACATCCGTCGCGGCGACATCGTGGCCGTCCATTCCCTGCGCGGCGGGCGCGCCGAAGCCATCGAGGCCGTCGCCCACGGCGACGAGAAGTCGTCCCGGGTCGTGGGACGCGGGGTCCGTGACCTGCCGCTGCCGCCGGGCACCGGCATTGGCGCGATCCTCCGGGATGACAAGGTGTTGATCGCGCACAAGGAAACCGTGATCCAGTCCGGCGACCACGTGATCCTGTTCGTGGTGGACAAGAAGCACATCGCCGAAGTGGAGCGCCTGTTCCAGGTGGCCGTGACTTTCGTGTGATCCGGAACGAGGCATGCAGAACCGGGTTATAGCCAAGATTCTCGGCGTCATGTGCCTGATCTTCAGCATCACGATGCTGCCGCCGGTGGCCGTGTCCTGGCTATACGGCGACGGGGAGCAGGGCGCGTTCGTGATCGGCTTCGCCGCGATCAGTGCGACCGGGCTGGTGCTGTGGCTGGCGAACGCCGCCGTTCGGCGCGACCTGCGCCACCGCGACGGCTTCGTGGTGGTGGTCATGTTCTGGGTGGTGCTCGGCCTGTTCGGAGCCATTCCCCTGTACTTGGTCGAGGCGGCCGGCCTGAGCCTTACCGACGCGGTGTTCGAGTCGATGTCCGGACTCACCACCACCGGGGCCACGGTGATCGTCGGCATCGACGACCTGCCGCCCTCCCTCCTGTATTACCGCCAGCAGCTGCAGTGGCTCGGCGGCATGGGGATCATCGTCCTGGCGGTCGCCATCATGCCGATGCTCGGCGTGGGCGGCATGCAGTTGTTCCGGGCGGAGACGCCGGGCCCCATGAAGGACACCAAGCTCACTCCCCGCATTACCGAGACGGCCAAGGCGCTGTGGTACATCTACCTGGGTCTGACGGTGCTGTGCGCCGCGGGCTACCGGCTGGCGGGTATGAGCACCTTCGATGCCATCGGGCACAGCTTCTCCACCATCGCGATCGGCGGTTTTTCCACCCATGACCAGAGCATGGGTTATTTCAACAGTCCCGCTATCCACGGCGTGGGGATCGTGTTCATGCTGCTGGCGGGCATGAGCTTCAGCCTGCACTTCATTGCATGGCGAAAGCGGACCCTGAAAAGCTATCTGGGCGATACGGAGCTCGCCGTGTATCTCGTTCTGATTGCCGGGGCCTGCGCTCTGGTGGTGGTGGCGCTCGGGTCCTACGGCGTATTCGCTTCGGTCCCCGAGCGGATCCAGCAGGGGGTGTTCCAGGTCGTGTCCATCGCCACCACCACCGGCTTCACCACCGGCGGCTACGCATGGTGGCCGGCGTTTCTGCCGGTCCTGGTCCTCGCCTTGAGCTTTGTCGGCGGCTGTGCGGGCTCCACCGCCGGCGGTATGAAAGTCGTGCGCATCGCGCTGCTGTACAGGCAGGGCCGGCGCGAGTTCCTCCGCCTCGTACATCCCAATGCCATGATGTCCATCAAGCTCAACGGCAAGCCGGTCCCGGACGCGGTCATCCATGCGGTGTGGGCGTTCTTCTCGCTTTATATACTATGTTATGTCGTACTGAGCGTGTTGATGACCGCCACCGGCCTGGACTGGACCACCGCCTTCGGCGCCGTCGCCGCCTGCCTGAACAACCTTGGTCCCGGCATCGGCGGCGTGGAGGCGACCTACGCGGAGGTTTCAGGTGCGGGCAAGTGGCTCCTGGCATTCGCCATGCTGCTGGGGCGCCTGGAGTTGATGACGCTGCTGGTGCTTTTCACTGCGGCGTTCTGGCGAAGCTGACCTGGCGGGTTCGGGTCCCTGTCCAACGAGCGAATCTACAGATTGCGGGATTCCACGCCAGGAGCCTCCACCCACTCAATGTTTCGTTGCTCGAATACGTTGCCATAGTCTCCTCTCAGCTGGAATCTTGTGGCTCCATCGAGGCAGACGCGGGTCGGCCGCGTCTCCCGATGCTTTGAATCCTATGACGGGTTGCTGCGCCTCAGGATTGCGCGTTTCACGCCGCGCGGATCCCTGAAGGCAGCGTGCGCCAGACACATCAGGTTATTGGCCAGGATCCCGTAGCGGCCCGTTTTCACGACTTCCCTGGCGCGACGATGAAGAAGCAGTTTGTTCTCAACGCCGACGACCCAGTTCGCATGGAACATCAAAGGTTTCAGAGGGATATAGAATCTGTCTAGTTTCCGCCAGGATTGCCTCAGAAAGGTGCCCGGTCCGAAGAACTGTGTCGGCAGGTGGCCGAACCGGATCTCCGGTGCCTTTTGAAGAATTCGGTTGAATGCTTTCTGGTCCCGCTTCTCTTTTTCGAGCCTTCGCCTGACCTCCTGCCACACTGCGAGGGTGGCATCGTTAGCCCGTACGGCGAAAAATCCGGTGCACAATATGCCTGCAGGAGAGTCCAACTGGCAGGCCACTTCTCTGTTCTTCATTGCTTTCAGGATGCTCTCCTTGACGGGACCGAAAAACTGAATGTCCACGTCCGAGTAAACAATGATCTCGCCGCGGTTCTCCCGAATCGCGTCCACGATCCGGTCGCACTTGAATATAACGCTACGCGTCCAGTCGTCGTCCATATATCGACCCGAACCCTGAATATCACAGTAATGCAGGGACAATTCGAGTTCGGCGGGGCATGTGGGTAGAAACCAGTCTTCCACGAGCCGTTCATGACTTTTTGAATATGTGGAGATCAGTTTCATCGGGAAAGCGCCGGCAACATCAGGGATAACCTTCCACCCGGCAGCAGCTGATCCACCTGCCGGCCAGAAGCATCAGAATTTCCTCCTCGGCATGGGTGTGCGGCGGATGTGGGCAGTTTCCTTTATGTCATCAAAGAGTCCGGGTAGTTGACGGAGCCGGAAGCCTGTACAGATCCACCCGGGTTGCCGCCAGTATACCGCAATCCGGACTCTTCCCCGGGGGACGTTGCAGTTCAGCGGGCACCCGCACAATGAGAAGCGGTGTAGAAAGACCGGGAGTCGCCATCGCAGCCTACGTCTTCGATTCCAGGAGCCGATCCACCAGCTCGGGGTGGGATTCCCGCAGCGCCTCCAGGTCCGCCATGGTGTCGATGTCGTTGAGCTGCTGCAGGACGATCAGGTGGATCCCGGCGCGGGCGGCGCGCTTGAGGGTGGTGTCGAATACCCGGGCGCCGCCCCAGTTGATGCGTTCAAAGCATCCGGGGTCCGGCGGGTTGATGCCGATGAGATAGTAGCCCCCGTCAGTACTGGGACCGATGACCGATCGGCCCCGTGCGAGGAAGGTATGGGCGGCCCGGAGGGTTTCCGCCGGGCAGTGGGGCGCGTCGCAGCCCATGACCGCCGCCGCGACCCCGCGTTCGTAAGCCGCGTTGAGGGCCGCGAACATCTTGGCACCCAGATCTCCGTCCGCCTGGCCGGCGACCGTAATGCCGTACCGGCGTCGTATCCGATTGAGGCATTCGTGGCCGGTATCGGGCCAGACCCGCAGGCTGACCGTCCCGGGCCAGGCCTCGACGCTTCGCTGTACGCTCTCCTCGAGGAGCGCCACCGCCAGGTTCGCCGCCCCCTGCTCGCCCAGGTCGGGGATCATGCGGGTCTTGGCCTGGCCGGCCACTGGGGACCGGGCGAACAGGATCAGCTCCGTATCCATCACTGCTTTCCCCGGTAGCGGCTGGAGAGATGCGCGGCGGGGACCCCCCGCCAGTACAGCCAGCGAAGGCCCCACATCAGGCCGATGGTGCGGCAGACGCCATGTGTCCGCCAGCGCCTCGAGGACGTGACTGCGGGCTGCCGGACCCGCAGGGGCCTGCCGCGACGCTTGAGCCGCCGGGTCAGATCGATGTCTTCCATGAGCGGGATCGGCGCGAAGCCGCCGATGGCCAGGAAGTCCTCCCGGTAGACGAACAGGGCCTGGTCGCCGGTACAGATCGACGTCCATGCCGAGCGCAGGTTCATGGCGTGCGCCGCCAGGTTCAGCACGGGTCCCGCGACGTCGAAGCGAACATCGAACCGGCCCCATCGGCACTCCGGGTTGCGCTGCAGCGCGTCGGCCACGGTCGACAGCGCCCCCCCGGGAAGCCGCGTGTCGGCGTGCAGGAACAGCAGCACATCGCCGCTCGCCCGCAGCGCGCCGTTGTTCATCTGCAGTGCCCGACCCTTGCCGCTCCGGAGCAGGATCATCCATGCCGGCCCGGCTTCGCTCAGCTTCTCCCGGGTTCCGTCGGTGCTGCCGCCGTCGACGACGATGGTCTCCCAGGCGTCGAGACCGGCAAGATGGGCGATCAGGTCTGGCACGATGCCGGACTCGTCGAGGACGGGGACGACGACCGAGAATTTCAAATCGCGGCTGGTGTATCGTACACGGAGTGTGATTCAGCTCCGGCGCAGCCCCGCGATTCGCATGCGCAGTGCATTGAGCTTGATGAATCCCTCGGCATCGGCCTGGTCGTAGGCGCCGGCGTCATCCTCGAAGGTCGCGATGGACTCGTCGAACAGCGAGTCGGTTTCGGAGCGGCGGCCGGTGACGGTGGCACTGCCCTTGAACAGCTTCAGGCGCACCTCACCGTTGACGCTGCTCTGCGTGTCATCGATGAGGCCCTGCAGGGTCAGGCGTTCCGGGCTCCACCAGTAGCCGTTGTAGATCATCGTCGCGTAGCGCGGCATGAGGTCGTCCTTCAGGTGGGCGACCTCGCGGTCCAGGGTGATGGATTCGATGGCGCGGTGTGCCTTGAGCAGCAGTGACCCACCGGGGGTCTCGTAGCAGCCGCGCGACTTCATTCCGACGTAGCGGTTCTCGACGATGTCCAGGCGGCCGATACCGTGCCGTGCCCCCGCCGCGTTCAACGCCGCCAGCATGCCGGCGGCGCTGAGGGACTCGCCGTTGAGCGTGACCGGGTCGCCGTGCCGGAACCCGATCTCGATCTGCTCCGCCTCGTCCGGGGCCTGTTCCGGGTCGGTGGTCCAGCGCCACATGTCGGCCGGCGGTTCGACCCACGGATCCTCGAGCTCGCCCCCTTCGTAGGAGATGTGCAGCATGTTGGCGTCCATTGAATAGTGGGAAGTTCCATCGGCCTTGGTCTCCACCGGGATGCCGTGGGATTTGGCGTAATCCATCAGCTTCTGGCGGGACAGCAGGTCCCACTCCCGCCACGGGGCAATGACCTTGATGTTGGGGTCCAGTGCGTAGGCGCCCAGCTCGAAGCGGACCTGGTCGTTGCCCTTGCCGGTGGCGCCGTGGGCGATGGCGTCGGCGCCGGTGCCGTGAGCGATCTCCACCAGCCGCTTGGAGATCAGGGGACGGGCAATCGACGTTCCCAGCAGGTACTCGCCCTCGTAAACGGTGTTCGCCCGGAACATGGGGAACACGAAGTCCCTGGCGAACTCCTCCCTGAGGTCCTCGATGTAGATCTCCCCGATTCCGAGCTGGCGGGCCTTCTGCCGGGCGGGCTCCACCTCCGCACCCTGGCCGATGTCCGCCGTGAAGGTGACCACCTCGCAGTGATAGGTTTCCTGCAGCCACTTGAGAATGATGGAGGTGTCGAGTCCTCCGGAGTAGGCTAGTACGACTTTCTTGACCATGCTGTTCGGGCGCGTGTTTCGGGGCGGAGTATATTGTGGGCTGGGACTGCGCGGGTCAAGCGCGGTCTAGCCTGGAGGTGGGAGCGTGGTTCGAGAACATTACGACAGAACGGAACAGTGCCGGGGGCCATCCCCCAGGGCCGCTGTGAATACGTCCCTGTACGCTCTCGCTCAAACATCCCTGTTTTCGAGAGCCCTGCGGGATGGCCCCCGACACTGTTCCTCCCACCTCCGCGATCGAACCGCACCGCTATGCCGGGCCGGTCTTGAATTGTCGGGGACCGTGTCATAGGCTACGAATTGATCCGGCCGTCCCGGCGCGTACCGAGGACCGGCCTTTTCGCGGCCGGGCATTTTTGAGGATCGGGCATGAACCCTCTGGATTCCATACCGGGCACCATCATCGCCGGCGTCGTCTTGACGGTCGTTCTTCATTTCGTCGTCCTTGCTTTGTCGTAGCCGCGACCGTGGACCATCTCGTTATTGATCGATGGCTGCATATACTCTCCGGCGTGACCTGGGTCGGATTGCTGTACTACTTCAATTTCGTGCAGGTGCCCGGCCTGGCCCAGGCCAAGGCCGACGGCATGGCCGCCGGTATTACGCGGCATATCGCGCCGCGGGCGCTGCTTTGGTTCCGCTGGGCCGCCGTGGCTACCTGGGGCACCGGCGCCGCGTATCTAGCAGCCGGTCACTCGACTCCCGAGATGAACGGGCTGCTGCGGGCGTTCGGCCTGCAGGGCTCCGCGGCGCCCATCGGCGTCGGCGCCTGGCTCGGCACCATCATGCTGGTGAACGTATGGTTGATTATCTGGCCGAACCAGAAAAAGGTCCTCGGGATGGTAGAGGCCGGTGACGCGGAGAAAGCCCGGGCGGCGCGAGTGGCGCTGCTGGCGTCGCGAACCAATGTTGTGCTTTCGCTGCCGATGCTATGGTTTATGATCACGGGTTCTTCGGCGCACCATGCGATGGTTTACGGGGGGTGACGGTACAGGCGGGTTCCGGTAAGTCACCCCCAGCCCCCAATGCTGTCCCGGGGACTTCCGGCCGAACGTGCTGAGTACAAAACATTCGGAACAGCGTCCTCGACGTTTTACGAAACATGCGCCCGCAGCGGGCGTTTTCTGCTTTTATGGCTAACGAAACGAGTCATTTGATGTCCACTTACAGCCGGCTCCCCGTCACGTTCAGCCGGGGCGAGGGTGCAACCCTGTGGGACACCGGGGGCCGGGCTTATCTGGATGGGCTGGGCGGCATCGCCGTGGCGATCCTGGGCCACAGCCACCCTGAAGTGGCGGAGGTGATCGCCGGGCAGGCGCGGACCCTGATTCACACGTCGAATCTCTATCGCGTCGAGGAACAGGAAAAGCTGGGCGATAGGCTGTGCGGCATCGCCGGGATGGACCAGGCCTTCTTCGGCAATTCCGGTGCGGAGGCGAACGAGGCCGCCATTAAGCTGGCGCGCCGCTTCGGGCATGGCAAGGGGATCGCATCGCCGTCCATTATCGTTGCCGACGGCGCGTTCCACGGCCGCACCATGGCGACTCTCACGGCCACGGGCAACCGCAGAGTCCAGGCGGGTTTCGAACCGCTTGTGCCCGGGTTTCGCCGCGTGCCGTTCAACGATCTCGAAGCCGTTCGGCAGGTGGCGCAGCACGATCCGGACGTGGTGGCGGTTCTGGTGGAGCCAATCCAGGGCGAGGGCGGTATCCGGGTGCCTTCACCGGAGTATCTGCCGGGGCTCCGGGATATCTGCCGGAACCATGATTGGCTGCTGATGCTCGACGAGATCCAGACCGGCATGGGCCGGACCGGAGAATGGTTCGCCTGCCGGCACCAGGACGTGCGCCCGGATGTTCTCACCGTTGCCAAGGCGCTGGGCAACGGAATACCCATCGGCGCCTGCCTGGCAAGCGGGCAGGCGGCGGGGGTGCTGTCTCCGGGAACGCACGGCTCTACCTTCGGCGGCAATCCCTTCGCATGCCGCGTCGGCCTGGCCGTAATCGACATTCTGGACAGAACCGGCTCCCTGGAGAACGCCCGGCGGCAGGGGGCGCGCATTCTCGCCGGTCTCGACGCGGGCCTCGGCGACCATCCCGGGATCCGCTCCATGCGGGGCCAGGGGCTGATGCTCGGGATCGAGATGACCACGCCGTGCGGTGACATCGTGAGCCTGGCACTGGAAGAAGGGCTGCTGGTGAATGTGACCGCCGGCAACGTCATCCGGCTGCTGCCGCCGCTGATCTACCACGACGAGGATTCGGATCGGCTGGTGGAGCTGCTGGTCAGAACCATCAAACGGTTTTCGAGATCGTGAGCACGCGGCATTTCCTGACGCTGCGGGATTTGCAGCCCACGGAGCTCGAGGCCCTGATTCAACGGGCGATTGAGTTGAAGTCCGGGTCCGGACCGGTGCGGAACAACGATCTCCTTCGCAACCGGGCTCTGGCGATGATCTTTGACAAGTCCTCGACGCGGACCCGGTTGTCGTTCGAAGCCGCCATGACCCATTTCGGCGGCAATGCTGTATATCTGGCGCCGGGCACCACACAGCTCGGCCGGGGTGAGCTGGTGGAAGATACCGCGCGGGTCATGTCACGGATTGTGGACGCCGTTGTCATACGGACCGACAGCCACCGGATGGTGGAGACCTTCGCGGCCTACAGCCGCGTGCCGGTGATCAACGGCCTGACCGACGACTTTCATCCCTGCCAGCTGCTCGCCGACGTCCAGACCTGGGTGGAGCATCGGGGTCCCGTCCGGGGGCGGCGGGCCGCCTGGATCGGCGACGGCAACAACATGTGCAATTCCTGGATCAATGCGGCCTGGTCGTTCGGTTTCGAGCTTCGGATCGCCACCCCCGGTGGCTACCGGCCGGATGCGGAAGTCATGGCGAAGGCCGGGGATTGCGTGTCCTGGACCGAGGACCCCCGACAGGCGGTGGATGGGGCGGATGTGGTTGCCACCGACACCTGGGCCAGCATGGGCCAGGAAGACGAAAAGGAGGGCCGCGTGCGCGCCTTCGAGGGCTACCAGGTGGACCGGCGGATCATGGAGCGCGCCGCCCCCGACGCACTTTTCATGCACTGCCTGCCGGCATACCGCGGCTATGAGGTGAGCGAGGAGGTGCTGGAGGGTGGCCAGAGCGTGGTCTGGGACCAGTCGGAAAACCGGCTGCACGCCCAGAAGGCGCTGCTGGAATTCCTGATGACTTCGTAATCGGGGCGGCTTGATGCCGTCCGCGCCATGACCATGAACCACTTGCTGGAAGTTGAAAATATCTCCTGCAGCTACGGGCGGCAGCGGGTGGTTCAGAACCTGACGTTCGCGGTCACCGAAGGATTTATTGCCTGTCTCCTGGGGCCGAGCGGCTGCGGCAAGACGACGGTGCTGCGGGCCATCGCCGGGTTTCATCCCGTCGACACCGGGGAGATCCGCGTCGACGGGCAGCGAATTTCCACCGTGGGCTATCAACTGGCGCCGGAGCGGCGGCAGATCGGCATGGTGTTCCAGGACCACGCCCTTTTCCCGCACCTCACCGTGGGGGAGAACGTTCGCTTCGGCCTGCGCGGCGTCGCCCACGCCGGCGAGCTCGCCGAGCAGATGCTGGACCGGGTGGGGCTAGGCGGTATGGGCCGGCGCTACCCGCACGAGCTTTCCGGCGGGCAGCAGCAGCGAGTCGCTCTGGCCCGCGCCCTGGCGCCGACGCCCCGGCTGCTGCTCATGGACGAGCCGTTCTCAAACCTCGATCTGGATACCCGGGAGAAGCTCAGCTACGAGGTCCGGGACATACTCAAGGACTACGGCACCACGGGGATACTGGTGACCCATGATCAACACGACGCCTTCGCGCTCTGCGACCGCGTGGGAGTGATGACTGCAGGCGCCCTGGTTCAGTGGGACACACCCTACAATCTCTACCACGAGCCGGCTTCGCGTTTCGTCGCCGACTTCATCGGTGACGGGGTGTTTCTCCCCGGCACCCTGGTGGCGCCAGACACGGTGGAAACCGGGCTCGGGGTGGTTCGCGGCAACCGGGCGTACACCTGGCCGGCGGGGTCCCCGATCGAGGTGCTGATCCGGCCGGATGACGTGATTCCCGGGGAGAACGGCGACCTGCAGGCGGTGGTGGAACGCAAGGCCTTCAAGGGCGCGGAGATCCTGTATACCCTGGACCTGGATGATGGCACGCGGTTATTGTCCCTGTTTCCAAGCCACGCCGACCACGCCGTGGGCGAGCGCGTGAACATTCGATTGAAAGCCGATCATCTCGTGGCGTTTCAGCGCAATGAGCGAGCTTAGGACGGCCGGGATCGCCGGCGGCATCCTGTTGTTATGCCTGGTCCTGGCCCCCGCCGGTAGCGCTCGGGCGCAGGACGGCGCGCCGGAAGCGGCGAGTAAGCCGCCCGCCTTCGCAGATGCACTCGCCGCCGGGCGCCGGGCCAAGGGTGACAGGAACCTCGCGCTCGCCGAAACCCACTTCCAGAAGGCCCTGGCGGAGGCCGAGCACGGCGGCGAGATCTACGATGCCGCCCTGGAGGAACTGACCTACCACCTCCCCATGATGCGCGTGGAACGCTACGTGCTCGCGGGGCAGTGGCACCGAGCCGAGCAGTCCCTCCAGGACCTGCTGGAGAAGCACCAGTCCGACGAGGAAAGGAGCCGGCATCTGGTAGGCCTGATCGCAAAAGTTCGCGACCGGAACCCCGGCCAGGGCGGCGTCTATACGAGCCGCGGCGCGGGCCGCACGGTGATCGAGCAGATCGAGCGGCGGCTGGAGCGTTACCTGGAGGATCACGGCCGCTACCCTGAGAGTTACGAGGAGCTCAACGCGATCCTGCCCGCCGGACGCCATCCGCTGGAGGACTACGATATCGTTCACTACGTCGGCCGCGGCCGCGCCTACGGCCTGACGCTGCGCAGCAGGGTCGATCCCGACAATCTGCATCGGATCCAGCGAACGGGCCTGCTGCGGTAGGAACGACCGTTTGGAGGGTTATTCGGACCGTCCGTCGGGTTCAAGCTGGGACACGCGGCCCCGGAGACTGTATCGTCAGGTTCCGGCTACCTGTAACCTTGAAGGCCATGATCCCGAATCTCTACAAGACGATCGCCTCCGCAATCCGCAACAAGCGGCGCATCGTTATCCGCTACAGCGGGCGTGCCCGTTCCCGGGTGGTGGAGCCGCATGCCCTGTTCAAGTCCGAGGATGGGGAGGTCACCTTGCTGGGATATCAGGTGCGCGGCTATCACTCCTCCAAGCGCAACGGCAGTTTCTGGCGCCCGTTCCAGTTGAAGAAGATCGACAATATTCATGTCAGCCAGGAGCTCTTCGAGCCGCGCCTCAGCCACGGTTATGCCGCGGTCGCCCGCAGCATCAAGGGCCAGGTGATGGCGGCCCTGGGCTGCGAGCAGGATGAGTACCGGTTTTTCGATGGTCGGGTCTACGGGCCGCCGGTGCCCGCCTACCTGGCGCCCACTCCGACCCTGATGCTGCGTATGGCCCGTGAGGCCGGTGCCCAGGGCGGCGCCTGATCCCGAACCGCCCGCCGGCTTCCGGTTGGCTGTACGCCTGATATGAAAAAGGCCCCGATCAACGGGGCCTTTCTAATTCCTGCGGGACGATCCGGGGGGCGAGGATCCCCACCGACGGCGGTTTGACCTCTCCGGTTCAGGCGGCCAGGCGTTCCTTCATTTTTTCCATGGCGCGTTTTTCGATCTGGCGGATCCGCTCCGCCGACACCTTGTATTCCGCCGCCAGCTCGTGCAGCGTGGGTTTCTCATCCTCGTCCAGCCAGCGCCGCTGGACGATATCCCGGCTTCGCTCGTCGAGCGACTCTATGGCATCCCGGATGCGGTCGGACTGTTCCGCGGTGCTGTCCGCGTTGCCCGCCACCACTTCCGGGTTGTAGCGCATGTCCGGCAGATAGCCGGCCGGGTTGGCGATATTCTCGTCGTCATTGTCGGAGTCGGGGCCGTCGAACGACACGTCGTGTCCACTCAGCCGGGACTCCATTTCCCGAACGGTTTTCGCCGGCACGTCAAGATCCTCGGCGATGGTGTCGATCTCTTCGTCGTTCAGCCAGGCCAGCCGGCTCTTGGCCCGGCGCAGATTGAAGAACAGCTTGCGCTGCGCCTTTGTAGTAGCCACCTTCACGATGCGCCAGTTGCGTAGCACATAGTCGTAGATTTCCGCCCGGATCCAGTGCACGGCGAACGATACGAGCCGTACGCCGCGGTACGGGTCGAAGTTCTTCACCGCTTTCATGAGGCCGATGTTGCCCTCCTGGATCAGGTCCGTCAGCGGCAGGCCGTAGCCGGTGAATCCGCGTGCCACCTTCACCACGTGCCGCAGATGCGAGACCACGAGCTGGCGGGCCGCTCCCAGGTCATCCTCATCGTGGTAGCGTACGGCCAGCTGGCGCTCTTCTTCCGCACTGAGCACGGGCGCCGCGTTGACCGCCTGCATGTAGCCGGCCAGACCGCCCGCGGTCGGGCTCGTCACGGTGATCGGCAATGCGCTCATAGGCTGTTTCTCCGGTAGATTCATGTTGCCAAGTTTAGCACTCATTAGGTTTGAGTGCTAAATGATTCATAAGTTCCCTTTCTAATTCAATCGGTTAGCGTGGCTCAATGTCCTTGAGGTGACGGCCCACGCTCCACCGGGAGGCGCACCATCCGAGCCCGCTGCCCAGGCCGAGCAGAGCACCCGCCGTGGACCAGTCCAGGCCGAGCAGCCGGTAGCCGCTGCCGTATTCCCCCACCAGGCTCGAAATGGGCTCCCGCAGGGCCTCGATGCAGATCGTCACCATGAGCACCGCCGCGACCGCGCCCAGGGCGCCTTGGGCGAAGCCCTGGTAGAGAAACGGCCGCCGGATGAACCGATCGGTACCTCCAATCAGCTTGATCACCTCGATCTCGTGGGCCCGGCTCAGTATCGCCAGACGGACCGTGTTGCTGATGATGACCACGACGGCAAAACCCAGCAGAACCGCCAGTACCCATACCAGCCGGTGTCCTATCTCCACCATGGCCGCCAGACGCCGCAGCCACAATACATCGGACCGGACGGTTTCCACTTCCGGGAGGCCGGCGGCGCGCTCAATGAACGCCTCCACCGCCTCGATGTCGCGGCCGCCCCGGGAGAGCTGCACCACCAGCGTCCACGGCAGCGGATTGGCATCCAGTAGCTCCGAAGCCTGCGCGAATCCCGAATATTTCTTGAAGTCCGCCAGGCCCTGCTCCGGTGGCACCGCCTCGATGCTGTCGATGTCCCCGAGGGAATGCAGCCGTTCCTGGACCGCCGAGGGATCCTGAACGTCCCGGGAAAGGAACAGGTTGACCTGTGCCTGGCTCTCCCAGCTGCCGCTGAGCTGGTCGATGTTTTCGGTAATGACGTAAAGCAGGGCCGGCAGCGCCAGGGTAACGCCGATGGCCGCCACGGACATGATCGCCGCGCCGGGCGAACGCAGCAGCTGCGCGATGCTGGACGCGAATACCTGGAAGTTGTGCTGGAAGTAGCTAAACAAGTTCCATGCCCGCCGGACGCTCCAGCAACCGGCCTTCCGCCAGGCACAGCGCCGGCTTGCGGAGCCGCTCGACGTGACGCAGCTCGTGGGTGGCGACCAGCACCGTCGTGCCCACCTGGTTGAACATGTGAAAAATGTCCATGATGTCGTCCGACATCGCGGCGTCGACGTTGCCCGTGGGCTCATCCGCCAGGAGTATTGCCGGTCGGTTGACGACCGCCCGGGCGATTCCCACCCGCTGCTGCTCTCCGCCGGACAGCGTCAACGGGTACATCGCTTCCTTGCCCAGCAGTCCGACCTTGTCCAGCGCCGCGCGCACCCGCCGCGGCACGTCCCTGGCATTGTAGCCGGCGACGACGAGCGGCAGGGCAACGTTCTCGAAAACCGTCCGGTCCTGGAGGAGCTTGTGGTCCTGGAACACCACGCCGATCCGGCGGCGGTACTCCGGCAACCTGCGTTTCGGCAGGCGCGTAAGGTTCAGGTCGTTGACCACCACCTGTCCACGGCTTGCCTTCTCGATCACGGCGACCAGCTTCAACAGCGTACTCTTGCCGGCTCCGGAGCGGCCGGTGAGAAACGCCATCTCGCCGGCCGGCAGCCGGAAGCTGACCTGCTTCAGCGCGTCGTGCCCGCCGGCGTAGCGTTTGGAAACATCGTTGAATACGATCATCGGACGATCCGGTGGACCGGCGCTAGTGCGCCCCTGCAGGTTGAGGCCCGCTTTGGGAACCCCTCATGTAGGGCCGGTGCCGGGGGCTGTCCCCCAGGGCTCTCGAAAACAGGGATGTTTGAGCGAGAGCGTACACGGATGTATTCACAGCGGCCCTGGGGGACAGCCCCCGGCACCGGCCCGGTCCCCGGCACCGGTTCTCAAAGCGGTGCGCTGCCCACGGGCCGCCAATGGTGGGGTACGAGTCGCGGGGCGCACTAGGCGGTGACCTTGTCCGGAAGGATGGCATCCACGAACTGGGCCGCCTCGAAGGGACGCAGGTCCGCCACGCCCTCCCCGACCCCCAGGAAGCGCACGGGCAGGGCAAACTCCTCGGCGATGGCGAACAGGATGCCGCCCTTGGCGGTGCCGTCCAGCTTGGTCAGGCAGACGCTGTTGACGCCCACCGCTTCGCGGAAGGCGCGCAACTGGGCGAGGGCATTCTGACCCGTTCCGGCATCCAGCACCTGCAGTACCTCGTGGGGCGCGCCGGCGTCGAGCCTCGACAGCACCCGCATGACTTTCTGAAGCTGGCTCATAAGCTCGCCCTGGGTGTGCTGCCGGCCCGCCGTATCGATCAGCAGGATGTCGGCGTCCCGCGCCCGGGCGGATTGGAACGCGTCGTGCGCCACCGCGGCCGGGTCGCCGCCGTGCTGGTGCGCCACAACGGGAATGGAGAGCCGGCTGCCCCATTCCTGGAGCTGTTCGATGGCAGCCGCGCGGAACGTATCGGCGGCGGCGAGCACCACCCGCTGGCCCTGCTCTTGAAACCGGTGTGCCATCTTGGCGATGGTGGTGGTCTTGCCGACCCCGTTTACCCCCACCACCGCGATGACGTATGGTTTGCCGCTCGGCTCGAAGAGCGCATCGCACGGCTCCAGGATGTGCAGCATCTCGTCGCGCAGCACCCCGGCGAGCCCCGTCGGCCCGCCGCGCTGGCGGTGGGCATCCCGCAGGCGCTGTACGAGTTTCTCCGCCGCCGCGACGCCGACATCGGCGAGAACTAATTGGTCCTCGATGTCGTCTAACTCGCTTTCGTCGAGGTCACCGCCGGAGAACAGACCGGCCAGGCCTCTGGCCAGGAAGTTCCGGGGTTTGGCCAGGCGCTCCCGCAGGGATGTTCTGGTACGTTTGTCTTTAAACACCGTATTGTCCGGGCAGGATAAATTTGCAGGGCTATCGTATCATGGCCCGCTGAGGTTCCCTTTTTGATCACTGATCCAAACCAATTGCGGAGACGTTGCATGTATCGAGGATTATGGCCGGTCTGGTTGTTGATGATGTTGTTTGCCGGCGGCGCGGCCGCGCAGGCCGGGGCCGGCGAGCCGGCCCCGGAAGTCAGCGAGACGGTGCTGGACAACGGGCTCAGGGTGCTGGTCCTGCCGGACACCCGGGCGCCGGTGGTGGTTTCCCAGATCTGGTACAAAGTGGGCAGCAGCTACGAGCCCGAGGGCCTGACCGGCATTTCCCATGTTCTCGAGCACATGATGTTCAAGGGCACGGAGAACCTGGAACCCAACGAGTTTTCGCGCATTATCGCCAACAACGGCGGCAGGGAAAATGCGTTTACCGGCCGGGACTACACCGCCTATTTCGAGCAGCTGGAGAAGTCCAGGCTGCCCATCGCCTTCGAGCTGGAAGCCGAACGGATGCACAGGTTGAAGCTGGATCCGGCGGAGTTCAGGAAGGAGGTTCAGGTGGTTCTCGAGGAGCGGCGGCTGCGTACCGATGATAAGCCGGAATCCCTGACCTACGAGAAGTTCCGCGCCACGGCATTCCAGCGGTCGCGCTACGGCAATCCCGTGATCGGTTGGCCGGAGGATCTGCGATCCCTCACCGTGGCGGACCTCGAGGACTGGTACGAACGCTTCTACTCGCCGTCCAACGCGACCCTGGTGGTGGTGGGGGACGTCGTGCCCGGGGAAGTTTTCGCGCTGGCGGAAAAGCATTTCGGTCCCATCCCCGAGACCGACGTTCGGCCCCACCCCGATCCCCGGGAGCAGGCCCAGGAGGAGAAACGCACCGTGACGGTGGAGGCACCGGCAACGGTTCCCTACATCCTCATCGGCTACCACGTCCCCAACCTCGGGTCCCCGGACGCCGAGCCCTGGGAGCCCTACGCCCTGGAGGTTCTGGCGTATCTGCTGGACGGCGGCAAGACCGCCCGTTTGAGCCGGGACCTGGTGCGCGGCGAGCAGGTGGCCGCGTCGGCGGGCGCCGGATACGATGCGGCGGCGCGTATGGACACCCAGTTCCTTCTGGCCGGGAATCCGGCCGGTGGTCGAACCATCGACGAGTTGCGCCGGGGCCTGCTCTCGGTGGTGGAGGACGTCAAGAGCGAGCCGGTGAGCGCGGAGGAACTGGAGCGCGTCAAGGTGCAGCTGGTGGCGGGGAAAGTGTTCGAGACGGACTCGATCTTCTATCAGGCCATGCGTTTGGGCATGTTCGAGACCAACGGCCACGGCTGGGAAGCGGCGCAGACGTTCAACGACCGCCTGCGGGAGGTCACTGCCGCCCAGGTGCAGGCGGTGGCGAAAAAATACCTTGTGGAGAGCAACATGACCGAAGCGGTTCTCGAGCCTACCGGGATGCAGGAGGCTGGACAATGAAACAGGCTGTGGTCGGTATTCTTCTGGCCGTGGCCAGCGCCGGGGCGCACGCCGCGCTCGATATCCAGCACTGGACCACCGCCAATGGCGCCCGGGTCTATTTCGTGGAAACCCACCAGATCCCCATGGTTCAGTACGCCGTCGGCTTCGATGCGGCGGGTGCCCGGGATCCGGAGGACAGGCACGGCCTGGCCTCGCTGGTGAACACCCTGATGGACGACGGCGCCGGCGGCATGGACGAGGAGACGGTCGCCGAGAAGCTGGCGGCGGTGGGTGCGCGGTACAGCAGCCAGAGTGCCCGGGACATGTCGACCCTGGAGCTGAAGGTGCTGTCGGAAGGCTCGTACCTGGAGCCGGCGGTGGACGTGTTCGCGCAGATCATCGCGCGGCCGGATTTCCCCGCCGATGCCCTGGAACGGGAGCGGCGGAGAACACTGGTGGGCATCGAACAGGCCCGGCAGTCGGCGCGCGACGTGGCCCAGCGCGTGTTCTACGCCGAGCTGTTCGCGGGTCATCCCTACGGCCACATGCCCGAGGGCGACGAGCAGAGCGTGAAGAAGATTACCCGCGCCGACCTGATCTCGTTCCACGAACGCTACTACACCGGGGCCAACGCCGTGGTCGCCATAGTCGGCGACCTGAGCCGCGCCCGGGCCGAAGAGACCGCCGAGAAGATCGTCGGCCTGCTGCCCGAAGGGGATCCGGCACCGCCGCTCGCGCCTGTGGCGGGGCGGGAGAAGAGCGCCAGGGTGGAGGAGCCGTTCCCCTCCCAGCAGAGCCACCTGCTGCTGGGTCAGCCGGGTATCACCCGGGACGATCCGGATTATTTTCCGCTTTACGTCGGCAACCACATACTGGGCGGCAGCGGTCTGATCTCCCGCCTGTCCGTGCAGATCCGCGAGGAACGGGGTCTGGCATACAGCGTCTACAGCTATTTCGTACCGATGCAGCGCCGCGGCCCGTACATGCTGGGCCTGCAGACCAAGAACGAGCAGGCGGACAATGCGCGGAAGATCGTCATAGAAACCGTGGGACGCTTCATCGATGAAGGCCCCGCCGCGGATGAGCTGGAAGCGGCCAGGAACAACATCACCGGCGGATTTCCCCTGCGTCTGGACAGCAATGAAGAAATCGCCGGCAATCTGCTGAACATTGCCTACTATGGTTTGCCGCTCGACTATCTCGATACCTACCCGGAGAAGGTGTCCGCCGTGACCATCGAGGAGATCCGTGACGCCTTCCGGCGCCGCATCGATCCGCAGCAGTGGGTTCAGGTCAGAGTTGGGCCGGCCGACGAGTAGTGGTCGTGCGGGCTGCGTCCGGATAATCGGCGGCCGATGGCGGGGCCGCCGGGTGTCGTTTCCCGGATCCGAAGGGCTGCGGCCCACCCCGGACCGGGTCCGGGAAACGGTATTCAATTGGCTTACCCCGTACCTGCCGGGCGCCAGGGTTCTGGATCTGTTCGCCGGCAGCGGCGTACTGGGCCTGGAGGCGTTGTCCCGCGGCGCCGCCTCGGTGGTGGCGGTGGAAAAGCACCGGCGCGTCGCCGACCAGTTGCGCGAGTCCGCCCGCGCGCTGGAGGCGGAGGGCTTCGAGGTCGTGGTCATGGATGTCATGGCCTTCCTGCGTACCCCCCGTCCGCCGTTCGATGTCATCTTTGCCGATCCGCCGCATGCCACCGCGGACTACGAATCCCTGTTCGCAGCTCTGGACGCGAGCGGCCTCGCGGGACCGGCGGCGTTCTTCTATCTCGAATTCTCCAGCCCCCGGTCATCGGCGTTCTCAACGCCGGACTCCTGGATATGCCACCGGACGTCGCGGGCGGGGCATCTGACGTATCAGCTGTGGCGGCGTGCGGAACGGCCCGATTGACCCGGCGGGGTGCTCGCTTTAGTCTTAGCCGTTTACGAACAAGAACAAGGCGAGCCCGACTTGATTGCACTGTATCCCGGCACTTTCGACCCGATCACCAACGGTCACTCGGACCTGATACTCCGTGCGCGGCATATTTTCGGCAACCTGGTGGTGGCGATCGCCGAAAATCCCCGCAAGACTCCCCTGTTTCCGCTCCGGGAGCGCGTCGAGATGGTGAAGGCGGTGACCGACGACATCGACAATGTCACTGTGATCGGTTTCGAAGGCCTGCTGATCGATTGCGTGCGGGACAACAATGCGGGGGTGCTCATCCGGGGGCTGAGGGCCGTGTCGGATTTCGAGTTCGAGTTCCAGCTTGCCTCGGCGAACCGCCGCCTCGATCCCAATATCGAAACGGTCTTCCTGACTCCTTCCGAGAGCCACACGTTTACATCCGCCTCGCTGGTGAAGGAGATCGCCATGTTCGGCGGAGACGTTTCCAGCTTTCTGCACCCGGTGGTGCTGGAAGCCGTGAAAAGGAAGTTCGAGTAGAGGGAAAAGCCGCGGACCGGGATCAGGCCCGGGCCTGGTAGGACGCCTCGGCCCGTTCCTCGTCCAGCTGCCGGGCTTCCAGCCGTCCCTCGCGCAGGGAAGCGTCTTCCAGGTAAGACTCGATTCTCGCCACGAACCCATCCATCGCCGCTTTCTGGTTCTGGATGCCTTCCTTGACGTGGGACAGCTCGGCAAGGCGGTCGTCCAGGGTGTCGCTGGCCTTGTGGATGCGCTTGATGCTTTCCAGCCTGCGGCGCAGCTGCACCTGGTGCTCCCGGACCTGGGACTCCATCGGGGACATGATGGTTCGCAGCCAGTCATCGGCGTCACTGTTCGCCCGCTCGAATATCTGGCGCACCTTCAGTACAACGGAGTCGTAGAATCGGCGCGCCACGACCATCTGCTCGGTCATGACCACGGACAGGCCGCGGATAAAATAGTCGTGCCTTTCCATCAGCCGCCGCAGCTCCCGCTGGTAGCGCGTGGTGGAGAACTTCCGGGGCTTGATGTTCGCCAGGCCGTGTTCCTCCTGGAACTTCCTGTAAACGCCCTCCATGAGCTCCTGGATTTCCCTGGACTGTTTCGCCGCGGAATCGAGCGTGCCGTCGACCTCGGTGAAGAACTTCAACATGCTGGTCCGCAGCCCGCCCGTGGTGAGGCTGATGGACATGTTCTTCTTGGTTTCCGCAATGAGCCGGTTGATGCGCTGCAGGCTCAACTGGTCGTACAGCTTGTTGGTCTGCCGGGAGAAGACCGACCGCGTGGCCTGGAAGCGCTGCAGGTTCTTTTCGAGATGTTCCTTGTCCGCCCGGACCTTGTCCATCATGTCCTCGATCACTTCCATATTCCTGCTGCTCAGCTTCTTCAGCTCGTTGATGTGGTCGTCCACGTCCCGGATGCGCTGGTCGCCAAGCGCCCGGGCCGTACCGACGATCTGGATCAGCTCCGCCTCGACGTTCCGGCTGACGATCTTGCGTTTTGCGGGCATGATGATGTTCGCGAGGGCGTCTTCCAGTTCCGTGACGCGGCTCTTGTCGATGATTTCTCCGTCTTGCCGGACTTTCCCAAGCAGGCCTTTCTGGGCGGAAATGGGGTAGATCTGCTGGTTCGGGACGTTCAGCGTAACGGAGGTGTTCTCGATCTGTCGCTCGATCTCCCGCTTCACTTCCACGGGATCACGGAGCTCGTCCCACAGCACGTCGATCTTGTTCAGAATCACCAGACGATTGCTCTCGGCGGACTTCTTTCCTGCGGAGATGTGGTCCCGCCACAAGGCCAGGTCGGATTTCGTCACCCCGGCGTCCGCCGCCAGGATGAACACCACTGCGTGGGCGTTGGCGAGCATGTTCAGGGTGAGCTCCGGCTCCGCGCCCAGGGCATTGAGCCCCGGCGTGTCCAGTATGACGAGACCCTTCTCCAGCAGAGGATGGGGGAAGTTGATAATCGCGTGCCGCCAGCGGGGAATCTCGATATGGCCCCGGTCGTTCATGCGCATGCCGTCGTCGTGGGCGTCGTCGGACGCCACTGTCAGCCCCAGCGCCTCGGCCCGCTCCCGGTCCACGAACTTGACCTCGGTCAGCTGCTTCATCGCCCGGGAGGTGCTGTCGGCGTCGGTGGGATCCAGCGGCAGGGTGTCCCATTCGTCGGGGTACTTCTTGTACTCCGTGATGGTGGTATCGTTCTCGCGCGTCTCGATGGGCAGCAGTTTCAGGCACGGCTCCCAGCGGCTGGTGTACTGGATTTCCGTGGGGCACATCGTAGTGCGGCCCGCCCCCGACGGCACGATGCGCTGGCCCAGGTGACCGAAGAAAATGGCGTTGATCAGCTCGGACTTGCCCCGGGAGAACTCGGCGACGAACGCGACGTAGAGTTTGTCGTCGTTGAGGGTGTTGATGAGCTGATTGATTCGTTCCTCGACGTCCATATCGCCGAGATTCTGCTCCTGCAGCCAGTCCCGATACTCCTCGATGGCAGCTTTTACGGATTGGCGCCAGTCGCTGTAAACGTCGAATTCGCGTTCTATTTGAGTTTCTATCATTCGTCGATGAACCGGTTCCAGTCAGCCTTTGTTTAATTTATAGCCCATTATCCGGGATTTTGCAAAAATCCACGCAAATCCAGCCAGTTACAACGCACTCTGAAATAACAACTTGAACTGTCGTCCGTCATCGCTGGCAGCCGGGGCAGTAGTAGCTCGCCCGCTGCGCGATGATACGCTTGGAGATCGGCCGCCCGCATCCGCCGCAGGGCAGCCCCGCGCGATCATACACCGTGAGCTGCGGCACGAAGTACCCGGGATCGCCGTCCTCGTTGACAAAATCCCGTAGCGTGGATCCGCCCCGGCCGATGGCGGCCAGGAGAATGTCGCGAACCGCCCCGGCCAGCGTGTCGCAGCGGTTCCGGCTGATCCGCCCGGCCGGCCGGGCGGGGTGGATGCCGGCGCGGTACAGTGCTTCGCTGGCGTATATGTTCCCGACGCCCGCGACCACGTGGCTGTCCATGAGAAACGCCTTGATGGACGCCCGTCGACCGCGCGACCGGGCATGGAGGTAGCCGCCGTTGAAGTCGTCGGACAGGGGCTCGGGTCCCAGGGCGCGAAGCAGCCGGTGGCGTTCCGTCGGCCGCGTAGTGAACAATACGCTGCCGAAACGCCGGGGATCCCGGAATCTCAGGCAGGCGCCGGAGTCCAGCTCGATATCAAGGTGGTCGTGCTTCTGCGGGGGAGCGGACCGCGGAACCACGCGCAGGTTGCCGGACATGCCGAGGTGGATCAGCAGGTGCCCCCGGTCCACCGCGAGCAGCAGGTATTTGGCGCGGCGCGTGACGCTCCTGATCACCTGTCCCGGCAGCTCGGTGGTGATCCGGCGGGGCACCGGCCAGCGCAGGCGCGGCTCGCGCACCCTCACCGCGACGATCCGGCGGGTCGTGACGTGGGGCGCAATGCCCCGGCGGACGGTTTCGACTTCTGGCAGTTCGGGCACGGTTTCTCGGGTTAGCAGCCTGTCGGACTCAGGGGATCGGTCCCGGGCGGCTTGAAACCCGTCCGGGCGCCCGCAGTATGGAACGGATGCCGCCGGGCAGCGCGCCTGATTTCGACAAGCCCGGGAGCATGTGACACAAGTCGGGGTCTCCTCTGGATAACCGACCGGCGCCAAAAATGGCAGTATAAAGGAATCTTCGCCACGCCCCGAGAGCTCCTGATTTCACGAACCCCCGCGCGCTGGCGGTTCGCACCAATCCAATGCAGCAGGCCGATTCGAGTATGAACGACGACAACAGCGCCGGGACTCACGGGCCATTTCGCGTACGGCTGAAGGGCAGCGGCACGGAGTTCGAGGTTCTCGGCGGAGAATCGGTTCTCGATGCCGCGCTGCGGCAGGGCATTGTCCTGCCTTACAGCTGCCGCACCGGTACCTGCGCGACCTGCAAGGGGCGGCTGATCTCCGGCGAAGTCGACTACGGCGAGTACCAGGAGCAGGCATTGACCGCCGCGGAGCGGGACCAGGGCTATGCGTTGCTGTGCCAGGCGCAGCCGCGGTCGGATCTCGAGGTGGAGGCGCGCGAGGTGGCGGTCGCCGAAGAGATCGAGATCAAGCTGCTGCCCTGCCGGGTCACCGCGATGACGCCGATCTCCCACGATGTCATGGAGCTCCGGGTCCAGCTGCCGCAGAACCAGCGTTTCCACTACCTCCCCGGCCAGTATATCGACCTGCTGATGCGCGACGGCCGCCGGCGCAGCTTCTCTATCGCCAATCCGCCCGCCGAGGAAGGCGTGCTGGAGCTGCACGTCCGGCGCGTGCCGGACGGCTATTTCACCAACTACATTTTCGACGGCATGAAGGTGCGCGACCTGCTTCGCTTCGAGGGCCCGCTCGGTACCTTCTTCCTGCGCGACGGTGATGAGCGCAGGCCGTTGATATTCGTCGCCGGCGGCACGGGCTTCGCCCCGATCAAGGCGATCCTCGAGCACGCCTTCGACGAGGGCGTAAGCCGCCCCATGCACTTTTTCTGGGGCGTCCGCGGCGAGCGTGATCTGTACATGCGCGAACTCGTGGAATCCTGGCAGCAGCGCTACGACCGGTTCTCTTTCACGCCGGTCCTGTCGGAACCCGGCGGCGAAGATCAATGGAACGGTGATACCGGCTGGGTTCACGATGTGGTCACACAGTACCATCCCGACCTGTCCGGCTATCAGGTGTATGCTTCCGGCCCGCCGCCCATGATCGAAGCGCTGAAAAAATCATTTCCAGAGCACGGGCTGCCGGCGGAACAACTGTTCTATGATTCCTTCGAGTTTTCCTACGATACTCCCGCTTCATAGCGTAGGGCGCGGGCCGCGGCGGCGGAATACCGCGCTCGCTATGATTGTCGTGCTGGTGATGACGGCGTGCGCCCCGGCGCCGGTGATCCGGGAGCCGGCCGGCGAGCCACCTCTGCCGGGCAGAACGGCGGCGGGCGCGGCGCACTACCGGGTCGTCGACGAGGGTACCCGGGTCTATGCGCGAGTGTTTCGCGGCGGCAGCATGGCCCGACTCGGACACAATCACGTCGTGCTGTTTCCCGGCGTCCGGGGCGACGTATACCTGACTACCGGGATCGACGGCTCCCTGTTCGACCTGGTCGTGCCCGTGGCCGGCGCGGAGGTGGACCCGCCGGAGCTCAGGCGGGATCAGGGCCGGGCATTCCGGACCGATATCTCCGACGATGCCCGTGCCCGTACCCGGGGCAACATGCTGGGAGAACGGGTCCTCGACGCTGCCCGTTACCCCCATATCACCGTCAGCTCCACGAGGATTGAAGGCCGGCCGGACGGTCCGCTTGTCACGCTGGACATTACCATCCGGGCAACCACCCGGCGGCTGGTAGTGCCGGTGACCCTGCGCCATGGTGCGGACAGCCTGCGCGCCGAAGGCCGGCTCGAACTCCTGCAGAGCGAATTCGGCATCGAGCCGTTTACGGTGCTGGGCGGGGCGCTGCGGGTCGAGGATCGCGTGGAGCTGGTGTTCACCGTGTCCGCGGAAAGGGCTGATTAATGCAGCCCCCGTCATATAAAGACGACAGCCGCCGCGAACGCGCCCCGGTCGCTACTCGAATTCCTCGTATCGCCTGACGTGCTCGAGCTGCCGGGCGGCGCCCTCTCCGCCGGGGGCGGAGGCTTTCTTCAGTCCGTCCCGGTAGTACGCCAGGGCCTTCTCCGGGTCGTCGAGCTGTTCCAGGAGCCGGCCGAGCTCCTCGTAAGCCTCCACGGTCCCCCCTGCGCCGATACAGGCTTCCAGGTAAGAGCGGGCCTTGCCCCACAGCTCGTGATTCAGGCAGATGCGGGCCAGTGCCAGCATCAGCTCGGGGTCGTCCGGGTGCTTCGCCGCCCATTGCTCGGCGGTTTTGAGCTGTGACGACAGGTCGCTGCTGACCACCCGGCCGTACAGCCTTACCCAGTCGGGCTCCCAGCTGCGGTTCACCGCCTTGCGGAGCAGGTTCTCGGCCTCGTCCATGCGGCCCATCTGGATCTGCCGGTCGGCATAGGCCGCCAGCAGGTCGCTGTCCGACTGCTCGGATTTCGGGAGCGTTTTCCAGGCCTGATCGAGGCGCTCGGGCTCAGCGTGCTGAAGGACGTTGACCGCGGCCAGCTTCTGGAGGCGGTCCAGTTCCGGCTCGGGCAAGGCGCCGTGCTTCCGGGCGGCGGGCAGGAACTCCATGAGTTTCTGCCAGTCACGAAGCTCTTCGCAGGTTTTGACCGTCAGTCCCAGGATCTTGGCGTTCTTCGGATTGTTACGCCGCAGGGGCTCTAGGGTTTTCAGGGCCGGCTCGTACTCCCCGGCGCGATACTGCAGGAGCGCCTGGGTGACCCCGATCTCCAGGCCGCGGTCCGGTGCCGCTTTCCGTGCCTTCTGCAGGTAGCTGTCGCGCGCCTCGAAGTTGCCCTGGCTGTGGGCGGCGTGGGCGGCGCCGATGAAATTCAGCACCTGGTTGTCGGCGTACGGTAGGTAGCTCAGGAGGTGCTTCTCCGCCCGGCTCCAGTCGCCCTCGATGAGCTCCAGCATGCCCTTGGCCCGGAGCTGGTGGGCCTTGCCTTCCCGCCGCCGCTGCCGCGCCTGGCGGAGGTTGCGGGGCGAGTTCCAGGTGCGGACCAGCGTGCGGATGGCGAAGTACAGAACCAGGAAGCCTGCGGCGAGAAGCACGATGAACAGGGCCAGGGAGACTTCCACGCTCCAGGGTTTCAGCGTGATCAGGACGTAGCCTGGATCGTCCATGAAAAACAGCGCCGCGGCGACCGCCAGCGCAAGCGTGACCAGTACGAGCAGCAGCGCGGTCACTGAGACGCCATCCTTCTCTTGGCCTGCTGCAATTCGTTGAGACTCCCCGAGATGTCCGGCAGCTCCGGGCTGAGCTCGTTGCCGCTCATGCTTTCGACGTCACTGAGAAGCTGTTGAACCCCCTGGTGCCCGGTATCGAAATATTCCCGGATCCAGCCTGCGGCCTGTTCGAGGTTCTCCCGGAACGTCGCGGTATCCTTGCGCAGTGCGGCGATTTGGGCGCCGGAGAACATCAGGCGGAGATTGTTGTACAGGAAATAGCGCTGATCCGGGGCCAGCAGGGGTTTGGCGGGCTCCTCGATATTCTGGATGCGCACCAGCTTGCCGAGGTCCTGAAGCAGCTCGCCGCCCGCCTCGAGCCAACGGTTCGATTCACCGCCGGGCTCCGCGGAGCCGGCGCCGTCCGATTCGGCGGACCCGCCGGCGATGGGACGCTGCGTGGTCTCGTCCAGGGGCAGGCCCTCGACCTTGGCCGCCATGCCCGACAGGCGCAGGGAAAGTCCGGCCGTGTCCACGGGATCCAGACTCTTCAGCGCCGTGATGTTATCCGCCAACCGTTCCCGCACCGGGAGGAACGCGGGATTGGCGAGCTCCTCCAGGCGCCGGTCCGCCAACTCCAGGCCGGCGACGGCGGTGGACACGTCGCCGCTCAACTGCAGGCTGTGGTTGGCGATGCGCAGAAGCTGCTCCACCTCCTCGAGCGCCCAGGAGTCCAAGCTGCGGTCCAGGTCCTCGTAGACTTTCTCAATCGAATCGGACAGCGCTTCACTGCGCTCGGAAAGCGTATTCTGCTGCGAGCTCAGCTCGTCCAGTCGGGCCTGGACCTGCGTGTCGATGCGGCCACCCAGGTCCCGTTGCTGCTCGCGCAGCGCGTCGAGCTCCTTTTCCAGGGCGGTGACGTTCACATTGGCAGTGTTCACCGAATTCCTGATATCGGTGAGTGCCTCGCTCTGCGCCAGGCGCTGCTCGATCTGGACCTGGTACCAGAGATAGCCCGTCACGCCGGCGGCGGCGATGGCGAGGACCAGCGCGATGCCGGCGAGCACTTTGCCGCCGCCGGATGCTTTGCCGGAGGCAGGGGGGTCCGTCCGGGGCTGGTCGGTGGGCCCGTCGTCCGTGCCGGTCTCGTTGGTCGAAGCGTTGTCGTCCGTCATCTGGGTTTCTCGCGCGGCTCTATAGCGTATGGGCCAACTGTACCACAATGAATTACGGTGTCAGTTCGCGCCAGCCGGCGAGCGTCGCCACGATTTCCTCGTCTCCGGCGCCGGCCTCCAGCACCAATCCCTTCCACCCGTACTCCAGGGCGGCGGCCTTCTGGCGGCCGCCGATCACCACCAGCGGCCGGGCGAGCAGCCCAGGCTTGCGCCCGGCCGGGGCGAGCTCCAGCAGCCTGGCGAGGCCGGTGACGCTGGTGATGGAGATCAACAGGCTTCCTTCGGGCGCGTCGAGGGCCCGGTCGAGGATTGCAGGATCCGGCGCTGCCGGCCGCCGCCGGTAGCATTCCACGTACGAGACCCGTGCCCCTCGGGAAACCAGCTCATGCTTGAGCGTCCCGCGGCCGCCCTCCCCGCGCACGATACAGACGCGATGTCCGGAGACATCCTCGAGAGGCGGTGACGCGAGCAATTCCTCGCTGGTGCCCCGGCCGCTTTCGGGCGTATACACGTCCCGGCATCCCATCTGTTCCAGCTTCCGCCGCGTGGCCCGGCCGACGGCCAGGACGTGACGCGCGGGTCCGTCCAGATCGTGCAGAAGCGGATAACCGCAGGCCGCCGCGTTCGCGCTGACGAAGATGACCGTGTCCGATTCCCGGAGCCTTTGAATCGCCACGTTGTCCGGCGCGACGGGTTCGATCACCAGGGTCGGGAACGGGACCGGCTCGCCGCCCGCGGCGCGCACCAGATTCATCAGCGTGGTGGCCTGGGCAGCCGGTCGCGTGACCAGCACGCGGACGCCGGAAAGCGGGGAATCAGCCGTGGGCATAAACCGCGTCGAGAATCTGCCTGGCGCCCTGGTCGATCAGGGACTGTCCCACGCGCCCGCCGAGCTCGTCCGCCCGCTCCGGCGCATCGATGTCCTCGGCGGTCAGCAGGGTCCGCCCGTCCGGTGTGCCGACCAGAGCGCGAAGCCGCAAACGGTCCGGGGACAGGGCATCGGCGTAGGCTGCAATGGGAACCTGGCAGCCGCCGTCGAGGGCGGCGTTCACCCGCCGCTCGGCGACCACCGCGGTCTCGCTTTGCGCGTCGTTGAGGCAGCGTATCAGGTCCAGGGTGTCACCGTCGCCGCGGCGGCACTCGATGCCCATGACCCCCTGGCCCACAGCCGGCAAAAGCCGCGATGGGTCGATGCGCTGCCGGATCCGGCTCTGCATCTCGAGCCGGAGCAGGCCGGCGACGGCGAGCAGGATGGCGTCGAATTCCCCGCGATCCAGCTTCGCCAGGCGCGTGTTGACGTTGCCGCGCAGGGTGATGACTTCCAGGTGCGGGTAGCGGTGCTTGACCTGGGTCTGGCGCCGGAGGCTCGACGTCCCGACGACGGCGCCGGCGGGCATGTCGTCGAGGGAGGCGTAGCGATTGGAGACGAAGGCATCGCGGGGATCCTCCCGCGGGCACAGCACTGGAATGTGCAGGCCGTCCGGCAGCGTTACGGTGACGTCCTTCATGGAGTGCACGGCGATGTCCGCTTCGTCCTCCAGCAGGCCGTGCTCCAGCTCCTTCAGGAACAGTCCCTTGCCGCCGGCGGTCGCCAGGGGGCGATCCTGGATTCGGTCGCCGGAGGTGGTCATTTCCACCAGCCTGGTTTCCAGTCCCGGGTTGTGCCGCGCGAGACCCGCGGCCACCCATTTAGCCTGCCACAGGGCGAGCGGGCTCCGGCGCGTGGCGATCCTCAGCAGCCTCATGCGGCGGGGGATGCGATCGTGGCGGGTACCATCAGCGGTAGAGCGGACATCTCAACGCCGCGTCCAGCGGCGCACCGACGGGGTGTGGCGGCGGCTGACATCGAGCTTCTCGTCAATGCCCCTGAGCACCACCCGCCAGCGCCCCGACGGCTGTTTCTCGATGCCCCGGATATAGTCCACCGCCACCAGGGCGTTGCGGTGGATGCGCAGGAAATGATCCTTGAACTCTTCCTCCAGGCTCACCAGTGAGTCCTCGATCAGGTGCTGCTCGCTGGCCGTTCGCACCGTGACGTACTTGTTGTCCGCCATGAAGTAAATGATGTCCGGAACGGGTATCAGCGTGATCTGACCGCGCATGTGCACGCTGATATGGGACCGGGCCGACGGCGTATCCTGAGCCTGGTTCAACTGCTGCAGCTGCTTTCGTGAAATGCGCTTGGCTTTCTGCAGAGCGGCGTTCAATCTGTCTCTGCGTATCGGCTTGAGCAGGTAGTCGATGGCGTTGACCTCGAATGCCTCCAGCGCGTGCTGGTCGTAGGCCGTGGTGAAGATTACGGACGGCGGGGCTTCCAGGGACTGGAGGTGCATTGCGGCCTCCAGGCCGTCCATGACGGGCATTCGTATATCCATCAGTACGCAGTCGGGCTTCAGCCCCATGGAGCTCTCGATCGCCTCGTTGCCGTTGGAGGCTTCACCGACGATGGAATGTTCGCCGGAGGCCTCGATCAACTCGCGCATCCTTGCCCGAGCCAGTTTTTCGTCGTCAACCACTAGTATGCGCATCTCGCTCGTTCTCTCCGAAAGCAGGGTGGGAAATTCTAATGGAAATGCGACCGCCGCCGGTCTCCACCTTCATGTCGGCCCGGTCGCCGTAATGATCGCTTAATCTCAGACGTATGTTGTCCAGACCCGCCGTGTCCAACGAGCCGGCGGAATCGTCATCCGGGAAAGGCGCGGTGACCTCGATCACCAGCTCCGACCGGTCATTGAATCGCACCGTAACCTTGACCTCGCCGACGTCCTCCATCTGTTCCACGACGTTGTGGACGACGTGCTCCAGGAGCAGCTGCAGGGTCAGGGCGGGTGTCCGGGCCGTTCGCGGCAGGCCCTGAGTCTTCCAGCCGACCTTCAACCTGCGATCGAGCCGCAGGCGCTCCAGCTTCAGGTATTTTCTGGCAATGCTGATCTCGTTGTGCACGGGAGACAGGTCGTCGTCGTCATCCACCATGACGCGGAAAAGGTCCGACATGTCCTCGATGGCGGCTTCCGCCTTAGCCGGCGCCCGGCGTGTCAGGCTGGCGATGATGTTCATGCTGTTGAACAGGAAGTGGGGCCGGATCTTCTGGCGCAGGATCTCGGCGCGCGCCCGCTCGACCTTCCGCGTTTCCGACTGCAATTGGTGCCGTGCCATCAGGTACCTGAGAACGAGCACATTCACGATTGCGCTGACAGTCAGGTTCTGAACATGGAAATACGCATACCAGTTCGGACGAACGGAGCTGATGATCTCGAACCGGGACAGCAGCCACAGAGCGCATTCCCCCACCAGCCAGGTGACGCACAGCAGCAGCAGGTACGCCATGATCAGTGCACGGCGCTCCGACAGGCTGTTCAGGAACGGCCCGGCGACGCACAGGACGCTTATGCTGGCCAGTGCAATCCACTGGACGAACAGCGATACCAGGAACAGATCCAGGAACACGCGCTGGGTCAGCGGCGGAATGATGACGGTGATGGCCACCGCCAGGAACTGGGCCACGAGGATGACGTTCAGAACGATCGGGCCGCTGCAGAAATTCGGCAGAAAGCCCGTATCGCCGCCCGCATCAACGACACGTGCGGCGTCCGTGGACCGGCGTCCGGACCGGGCGGTCCAGAACAGTGCTCGTTTGGTCACCGGCTCGGCCACCGCGTCAACCCCTTATCACCGGCATGGTGATCATCACATGGTAGCTGCCCAGTTTCTCATAGTTCTGGAGATCGGCCTTGCCATGGAAATGGCTGTTCAGGCGTTCCCGTACATTGGCCATTGCGATCCGGTTGCCCTTCCGGTGCTGGGCCTGGTTGGTGATCTCCGGGATGGGGTTGGTGATGAGAATCGTCAACTTGTCGTTCTCCGACCACATCCGGATGTCCACGATGCCGCCCGAGAAGCTCGGTTCCACGCCGTGGTAGACGGCGTTCTCGATCAGCGGCTGCAGCGTCAGCGAGGGAATCAGGGCGTTCCGCGGGACGTTGGAGGCGCTCCACTTGACCTGGAGTCGATCACCAAGCCTGAGCTTCTCGATATCCAGGTACTGCCGGGCGAGCTCGCCCTCCGCCGTAATGGGCACCATCCTCCGGGCGTCCGCCAGCAGGACCCGGAACACATCCGCGAGATCCTGGAGGGCTCGCTCGGCCAGCTCCGGGTCAGACCTGATCAGGCTCGCGACGCTGTTCATGCTGTTGAACAGAAAATGCGGGCGGATTCGCGACTGCAGGGCCTGAAGCCGGTCCTGCTGCTGCATCTCGCTCTGCTGCTGGGCGCGGTGATAGACGAACGCGTAGCGCAGGGCCAGTGCGCTGATGATGGCGCCGACCACCATGACGCGGGTCACCATGGTCCAGTGCCATTCCGGCCAGCGCTCCGAGGATACGTTGAGATGATACATGGCGAAGATGATGCCCTCGACCACGGCATACGTTACCACCAGCAGCAGCAGGAAAACGAATATCCCGCCGCTGACGGGACCCAGATTGTGGATCGGCCGCGAAACCAGTTTGAGCGCGACGATGCTGCCGATCGCCACGAGCTGGGCGAAGGTGGTCATCAGAACCAGGTCGTTCCATGCCGCCTGGTCGAAGCTGTCGTTTCGCGCTACGGTGAGTACAATCGCCAGGCACTGGGCGACCAGGAGGATGCGGAACCCGAGGTAGGCGCTGCCGAAATCCGGCAGAAAGGCTCCTGTTGGCGTTTCACTGTTGGATTGCATGGTTCCTTGCATACGGGCACAACCGCGCCGGCTATGGCGTTCCGGGGATCTATTATAATGTCTCTGCGAAGGGACGCCGCTGCACGGATCGAATGCGTCAGCGGATTTCCCGCCGGACATATTACTACGGGTTGCGGCGGACCCGGGCGGGCGGCAATAAAAAAACCCCCCATAGAAAACTATGGGGGGTCTAGATAACCCGGTTCGGATACTCGGTGGGGGTGTCTGAGGAAGGTTCCGAACCCGGTATTTCCGTACCTGTTGCGATAACAGGTGACAGTGAGTACATCGTAGTGGGCCGCATCGGGCCGCGCAATGCAATAGCGATGGGCGGATGGCGGCATCAGACAAACGGGATTACCGCCAACGGGTTTGATTTTTCCCCACCGTTATTCCCACATTCCCAATCCGTTATTTATACTCGCTCCAAAGCCGGACGACAGCCGAATGAGCAACGACAAGCCCTGGGGGGGTCGATTCACGGAAGCGACCCACAAGCTGGTGGAGGAATTCACCGAATCCGTCAGTTTCGACCATGCCCTGTATCGTCACGATATTCAAGGCTCGGTGGCGCACGCCCGGATGCTCTGCAAGGTAGGGGTTCTCGCCCCCGAAGAGCGGGACGCCATCATCGAAGGCCTGGGGGCGATTGAACAGGACATAGAGCAGGACCGGTTCAGATGGTCTACGAGGCTCGAGGACGTTCACATGAACATCGAAGCCGAGCTCACCGAGCGCATCGGCGACGTGGGGAAGAAGCTGCATACGGCGCGGTCACGCAACGACCAGATCGCCACGGACCTGCGCCTGTACCTGCGGGAGGCAGTGGACCGGGTACTGGAGCAGCTCGTGGCGCTGCGGCGGGCGATGCTCGATCTCGCCGAGGCGGAAGCGGACACCGTCATGCCGGGGTTCACCCACCTGCAGGTGGCCCAGCCGGTTACCCTGGGGCACCACGTGCTGGCCTGGGTGTCCATGCTGGAGCGCGACAGCCAGCGGTTCCGCGAGGCGCGCGCGCGCATCAATATCCTGCCCCTGGGCTCGGCGGCGCTGGCGGGTACCACCTTCCCCATCGACCGGCAGTACACCGCCGAGCTGCTGGGGTTCGACGCCGTGGCGGGCAACTCCCTGGACGCGGTCTCGGACCGGGACTTCGCGATCGAGTGCTGCGCCCATGCCTCCTTGTTGATGGTTCACCTGTCGCGCATGGCCGAGGAGTTGATCCTGTGGCAGTCGGAAGCCTACAGATTCATAGACATCGGTGACGCCTTCTGCACCGGGTCGAGCATCATGCCCCAGAAGAAGAACCCGGACGTCGCGGAGCTGCTGCGCGGTAAGACCGGCCGGTCCATGGGAAACCTGGTGGCTCTGCTGACGCTCATGAAAGGCCAGCCGCTGGCCTACAACCGGGACAACCAGGAAGACAAGCAGCCGCTGTTCGACAGCATCGCCACGATTCAGTCGTGTCTGGGGGTGCTGGCCGCCATGGTGCCGACCATCGCGGTCAACCGGGCGCGCATGCGCGAGGCCGCCAGCCGGGGCTTCGCCACCGCCACCGATCTCGCCGACTACCTGGTGCGAAAGGGTGTGCCCTTCCGGGACGCCCATGAGGTGGTGGGCCGGGCGGTTCGCGAGTGCATCGCCGAGGACATCGCGCTGCCGGATCTGGCGCTGGAGCGCCTGCGAGGTTTCCACCCGGCCATCGAAGCGGACGTTTTCGAGGTCCTGGGCCTGGACGGGTCCGTCAACGCCCGCGATCACTTCGGCGGCACGGCGCCGGCGCAGGTCCGGGCGGCCGTGGCACGCCATCGGGCGGCGCTGGATTCGTGAAGTTCGCCGCCCCGGGTGTTATTCGGCGGCCCGCCGCATTAGAATCGTGAGCCAGTCGAGAACATAAACAGAGGAACCTGACATGCCCTCGCGACGTTTCAACCGTTCGATCGTGCTCGCCGCGTCCCTGTGTGTGGGCGCCGTTTCGCTCATCGCGGGCTGTGGTCAGAAGGGTCCGCTTTACATGCCGGTCGAGGAGGGCGAGCCGAGACAGGAGCAACGGACCCCGGAAACCGACAAGGCTGCGTCCCCGACCGGCGATACCTGACGGCGCCCCCGGTGATGTGTCGGCGGCGGACACCGGCCGGTGCCCGCCCCGGTGTACCCATGCCCCCCTTTGCATACCGAGACGGCGAATTGTGCGCCGAGCAGGTGCCGCTCAGCCGCGTGGCCGAGTCGGTCGGCACGCCCTGCTACGTCTATTCGCGGCGGTGCATCGACACCAACTGGCGGGCTTATGACGATGCGTTCGGCGGCCACCCTCACCGGATCTGCTACTCGGTCAAGGCGAATGGCACCCTGGCTGTGCTGAATATTCTCGCCCGCCTGGGTTCCGCTTTCGATATCGTGTCCGGCGGGGAGCTGGAACGCGTGAAACGCGCCGGCGGGGACCCGTCGAACGTGGTGTTCTCCGGCGTCGGCAAGTCGCAACTGGAAATCGACACCGCGTTGACCGCGGACATCGGCTGTATCGACGTCGAGTCCGTCGGGGAGATAGACCGGGTTTCCGAGGCAGCGGTGCGGCTGCGGCGCACCGCGCCGCTGGCGGTGCGTGTGAACCCCGACGTCGACCCCAAGACCCATCCCTACATTGCCACCGGCCTGCGGACCGCCAAGTTCGGCATCGACATCGACAGCGCCCTGGAGACCTACCGCTACGCGGCGGCCAGGCCCGGGATAGACGTATGCGGCGTTGCCTGTCACATCGGCTCCCAGCTGATGGATGCCGCGCCGCTGCTGGAGGCGTTCCACAGGCTGCTCGATCTGACGGAGGCTCTGCGCGCCGAAGGCATCTTGATCCGCCATATCGACGCCGGCGGCGGCCTGGGCATCGGCTACGGGACCGGTGTGGTCCCGGACCGGGCCGCGTGGATCGAGGCCATGGTCGACGCCGTTCGCCGGCGTCGGCTGGATCTCGAGATACTGATCGAGCCCGGACGTTCCATCGTCGGGGAGGCGGGCGTGCTGCTGACCCGCGTCGAATACCTCAAGTCGAACGCCGACAGGCATTTCGCCGTGGTAGATGCCGGCATGAATGATCTGCTCCGCCCGGCGCTGTACCAGGCCCGGCACGACATAATGACGGTCAGGCAATCCGACCGGGAGGGTGATGTCTTTGATGTTGTGGGGCCGGTCTGCGAGAGCGCCGACGTCCTCGGCACCGGCCGGCGGCTGGCGCTGGCGCCCGGAGACCTGATCGCGGTGGCCGACGCCGGTGCCTACGGGTCGGTCATGGCGTCCAACTACAACGCCCGTCCGCGCCCGGCGGAAGTGATGGTCGACGGCGGCGCTTTTCACGTCGTCCGGCGTCGCGAGACCATCGACGACATGCTCGCCATGGAATCCCTGATTGATAGTAATTAGCTATTGAAAAGATAGTTATAATATATTGGATTAATTAAAGGTGGTCCCTTAGTCTCTGCAGGTACCAATTCATTCATCCCGAGAGGAAAATCATGAAACTGCAGAGCAAAGAAGGTCAGCGGGTTCCCGACGTCAAGCTGAAAATGCGCGAGAACGGCGACTGGAAAGAAATCTCCACCGGCGAGTACTTCGCGGGCCGTAACATCGTCGTGTTTTCGCTGCCCGGCGCCTTCACGCCCACCTGCTCGTCGAGCCATCTCCCCAGGTACGAGGAGCTCATGCCGGCTTTCAAAGAAGCCGGGGTCGATGAAGTCGCCTGTATTTCCGTCAACGACGCCTTCGTGATGGATGCCTGGGCCCGGGATCAGCACGCCGAGCACGTGCGTATGCTGCCGGACGGCAACGGACTGTTCACCGACGGCATGGGCATGCTGGTGGACAAGGCCGACCTGGGCTTCGGGCCGAGGTCCTGGCGCTACTCCATGTACGTGGAGGACGGCGTGATCACCAGGATGTTCGTCGAGCCGGAGAAGGAAGGCGACCCGTTCGAGGTCTCGGACGCCGACACCATGTTGAAGTATCTCAATCCCGGGTACAGCGTGCCGCAATCCATCACGGTGTTCTCCAAGCCGGGATGCCCGCACTGCGTCCGCGCCAAGAAACACCTGGCGGTCCGGGGCCTGGGATACGAGGAGATTCTCCTCGGCCGGGACGCGACGATCCGCTCCCTGCGGGCCGTCTCCGGCAGCGACAAGACGCCGCAGGTCTTCATCGACGGTGAGCTCATCGGCGGCGCCGACGACCTGGAGAAGTACCTCGGGGTCAGCCGGGCCGCCTGACGGCGGTACAGGACGGCTCTCTCCATCGGGTATGATTCCCGGTGATGAGACCCTTCGCTTCGTTATGCAAACGCCTGTGGTGGTGCCCGGCTCTGCTGGTGCCCGCCCAGGCGCTTGCTTTTGACATTGACGATCTCCGGGCGCTGACAAGGGAGAAGAACCTCGCCAGCGTGGAGGCCGTCATCGAGCACCTGCCGCGGGAGTACCGGGAGAACTACACACTGGCCCATGACAGCCAGAGCCTCCAGGGCAGCAGCTACGACAATCCGAGGGCGATACTCTTTGGCCGTACCGCCCGCTTCGTCCTGAGCTTCAACGGACACCCCTCGCAGCAGCACTACCACGCCATCGAGGCCTTGCAGTTCCGGGAGGGGGCGGAAACATTCGAGCTCTATTCCATAGACTTCGACGACGGTGCCGCGCGGTTCTCGGAGCCCAATCCCGCCGTCTGCACGAGCTGCCACGGCTCGCCACCCCATCCCATCTGGTCCAGCTACGAGTACGAGGACCGCGCAACCCGCCACTGGCCGGGCATGTACGGCTCCACCCATGATGCCCCGGTGCTGGACCCGGAGGAGAAGGCTGCGTTCGAACGGTTTCGCGAGCGGGCCGCCACCCACCCGCGCTACCGGCATCTGGTGATGACGGACGCCGGGGCCCCCTGGTTTCCGTACGCCGCCGGACCCCACCAGCATCGGCTCAGACCCAACAACCGGCTCGGAAACCTGCTGGCGCGATGGCACGCCCGGCAGATCGTGGCCCTGATCCGGCGCGGGGATTTCATCGAGCGCCACCCGGGGGTGGGGCAGGCCTGGCTGCTGCAGTGCCCGGGGACGGAAGAGCCCGGCTACCGGGTCCGGGTTCGGGCGCTTTTCGACGCGGAGTTTCCCCCCGGGCAGTATGCGTACACCCACGCCATCCGCGACGGCCTGCCGCAGGACCGCCGGGTGGCGTTCATGATGGAGAAGCTGCTCACCGGCTCGGGAGGGTTCGGCTGGGACATGAGCATAGAGCGGCCCGAGGAGACCGGCCGCTTCTTCACCGGCATCGTGAATATCGACCGGCTGGTGGGAGGTCACTGGATGGCGACCCTTGAAGAGGCTCATCCACTGAAGGCCTATTACGAGCCCTGGACCAACCGGCAGCTCTACGACACCTTCGCCGAGGGCTACTACGAATCCAACGTGGCACCCGGCGGGGTGGGTGCGGTGTATGACGAGATCACGCGCTACTACAATGAGTCACGCGCCCATCAGGCCTGCGCCGAGCTCATGCGCCAGACGCTGGCAGACGCAGACACGAGCCACGCCGACTAACCCAACCCCGAATCACGACTCCCTCATCGTCACGCAGGACAGCTTGCAGCGCCATACGGCTTTGCGCAGTGCTTCGATGGCCGGAAAGCGGGGGAAGCTGGCCCGGAATGCCACCGCCACGGTCCGTTTGGCGTCGCGGTTGGCGAAACGCCGGACCGTGAGCATGCGCCGCGTGAACCGGTCCGCGCCGGCGGCGGTGCAGGGCAGGACCGTGACCCCCAGGCCGGACGCCACCATGTGTCGGATCGTCTCCAGCGAACTCCCCTCGGTGGTGGCCGACTCGGCGTCCAGGCACTCGGGGCAGGTTTCGATGACCTGGTCCCGGAAGCAGTGGCCGTCGCTCAACAGGAGCAGGTTCTCGTCGCGCAGCCAGCGGCTCTGGATTTTTTCCCGCTCCCCCAGCGGGTGCCCGCTCGGCAGCAGCACCACGAACGGCTCGTCGTACAGCGGCAGGGTGAGCAGGCCCGGCCGCTCGAACGGCAGGGCCAGGATGGCCGCGTCGATCTCGCCATGGCGGAGCTTCTGTGCCAGGTCCGCGGTGAAGCCCTCGGAGAGGATCAGCGGCATCTCCGGCGCGGCTTTCTTGAGCTCGGGGATCAGGTCCGGAAACAGGTAGGGTCCGATGGTATAGATCGCCCCCAGCCGAAGCGGGCCCGCCAGCGGGTCCTGCGCCCCCTCGGCCATCCGCTTCAGAGTGTCCGCCTCCTCCAGGACTTTCAGTGCCTGGTCCACGATGGCCTGTCCCTGCGGGGTCACGGTGACATCCGCGGCGTTTCGCTCGAACAGCACAACGCCCAGCTCCTGTTCGATCTTCCTGATGCCCACGCTCAGGGTGGGCTGGCTGACGAAGCAGGCTTTCGCCGCGCGCCCGAAGTGGCGGTGCCGGGCCAGGGCCACGACGTAACGCAGTTCAGTGAGAGTCATGGAAACGGATTGATTCCTCGGGTGCCGGTGTGCGGATCGCTGCGTGTTATGTTACCGGCATTGCTCCGTTTCGGCGAAACCGACACGCACCATGACCGACCTGTTTGACTTCGACCCGCCGCCGCCGCTGTATGCGGTGATGGGCAATCCGGTTGCCCACAGCCTGTCCCCGCAGATACACGACCTGTTCGCCCGCCAGTTCCGGATCCGGCTCGACTACCGGCGAATCCACGTGGACGTCGGCGGCTTCGACCAGGCCGTCGACAGCTTTCGCGCCGAGGGCGGACAGGGCCTGAACGTGACCGTGCCGTTCAAGCTCGAGGCCTGGGAATTGGCGGACCGGCGCACGGAACGGGCGCAGCTCGCCGGCGCCGCCAATACGCTCTGGTTCACCGAGGACCGGATCCATGCCGACAACACCGACGGCGTGGGCATGTGCCGGGATATCGCCGGCAATGTCGAATTCGCCCTGGCGGACCGGCGCGTGCTGGTGGTGGGCGCCGGCGGCGCCGTGCGCGGCGTGCTCGGGCCGCTGCTCGAGGCGCGCCCGGCCGCGGTCATGATCGCCAACCGCTCCGTGGACAAGGCGGAAACCCTTGCCGTGAACTTCGCCGGGATATCGCGCATCGAAACCGGCGGCTTCGACGCACTGCCCGGCCGCAGCTTCGACCTGGTGATCAACGGCACCTCCGCATCGCTCCAGGGCGAGCTGCCGCCGCTTCCCGGCGGGCTGTTCAATGACGGCGCGCTGGCTTACGACATGATGTACGCCCGCGAGCGCACCCCGTTTCTGCGCTGGGCGGCGGCGCACGGCGCCGCCCGGTTCGCCGACGGCCTGGGCATGCTGGTGGAGCAGGCGGCCGAGTCCTTCCATATCTGGCACGGCAGGCGCCCGGAAACCGGGCCGGTGATCGAGAAGCTCAGGTGGGGCGAGTAAGGGTCAGTTCAGTGTTACCAGCTCCTCGGCGGCGGTGGGGTGGATGGCGACGGTGTCGTCCAGATCCTGTTTTCGGGCACCCATCTTTATCGCCACGGCGAAGCCCTGCATCATCTCGTCGGCGCCCTGGCCGATGACGTGGCAGCCGACGATCCGTTCCTCCTCGCCGCGGGTGATGAGCTTTACGACGCTCGGCTGCTTGTGCTCCAGCACCCCGTAGTACATGTTGGTAAAGCGCCCCGAGTAGACTTTTATTTCCTCGCCGTACAGCTCCCTAGCCTCGTCCTCGGCCAGGCCCACGGTACCGATCGGGGGATGACTGAAGATGACGGTCGGGATGTTGTCATAGTCAAGCGCCGCCCCGCTCTGCCCGCCGAACAGCCGGTCGGACAGCCGCCGCCCCGCGGCGATCGCAACCGGCGTGAGCGCTGCGCGGCCGGTGACGTCCCCCACCGCGTGGATGCCCTCGACGTTGGTGTCCTGGAAGCGGTCGGTGATGATCTGGCCGAAATCGTCCGTCTCCACGCCGGCCAGCTCGAGCTGCAGGCCGTCGGTGTTGGGCGAGCGTCCCACCGCCCACAGGACGCAGTCGACGCCGTGAATCACCTCGCCGGTATCCAGGCGCACGTCGATGCCGGCGTCCGTTCGATGCAGCTCGGCGACCTGCGCCCGGCGCCGGAAATGGATTCCGGCCGCCTCGCTGACCTCCATCAGCGTATCGCGGAGCGTGGCATCGAAGCTCCTGAGAAACGTGTCGCGCCGCAGAACCATGGTGACCTCGGCGCCCAGGCCGTGCAGCACGCCGGCGAGCTCGGTGGCGATGTAACCGGCGCCCACCGTCACCACCCGGCGCGGCAGTTTCTCCAGCTCGAAGAAGCCGTCGCTGGTAATCCCCAGCTCGGCGCCGTGCACCGGCGGGACGATGGGCTGCCCGCCGGACGCCACCAGGATGTGCCGGGCGGTGTAGGCGTTACCGCCCACGCGCACGGTATCGGGGGACTCGAAACGCGCGTAACCCTCCAGCGTTTCCACCCCGGATTTGTCGAGGTTGCGCCGGTAGATGCCGTTGAGGCGCGCGATGTACGCATCCCTGGACTGCTTGATGGTTGCCCAGTCGAACCCCGTCGGCCCGATTGAGAATCCGTAGCCCGGCGCGTCCCGCAGCGCGCCGGCGATTTCCGAGGTCGTCCACATGATCTTTTTCGGCACGCAGCCGACGTTCACACAGGTGCCGCCCAGGCGTCCGGACTCGATCAGCAGAACCCGCGCGCCGTAGGACGCTGCCCGCCTGGCCGAGGCGATACCGCCGCTGCCTCCGCCTATTACTACGTAGTCGTACTGATTCGCCATTGTCTGTCGCCTGGATTGATAGTTCGATTCAGCGGTGCGCCGCTGTTGTAAACTGGGACAGGAACACCATGTTCCTCACTAAAGGCCGGTTAGCCCGCGCCTCGCCGGCACCGACCACTTTCCGACACTTTTTATCAGCACCGGTTCTCGATTATGCCAAACCTTCATCCCGACCTGGCCGATGCGCCTGACAACCCACTGCTTGATTTCGAGGGCCTGCCGCGTTTCTCGTCCATACGGCCGGAGCATGTCGGGCCGGCGCTGGATTACCTCCTGCGCCGCAACCGCGAGCGGATCACCGAGCTGGAGAGCCTGGACGAAGCGCCGGGCTGGGACAACTTCGTGGCCGTGATGGAGAGCCTGGACGAGCGCTTCGGCCGCATGTGGTCGCCGGTTTCGCACCTGAATTCGGTCAAGGACAGCCCGGCGCTGCGCGAGGCTTACGAGAACGCCCTGCCGAAAATCACCGATTACCATACCGACCTGGCGCAGAGCGAGTCGTTGTTCCTCAGGTTCCAGGCCCTTGGCGAAGGAGAGGGTTACCGGCAGCTTGACCGCGCCCAGCGCCGGATCGTGGGCAATGCCCTGCGGGACTACCGACTGTCGGGGGTCGATCTGCCGGCCGAAAAGAAGGCGCGCTTCAAGGTTATCCAGCAGGAGCTCGCCGGCCTGTCGAATCGCTTCGAGCGCAACGTCCTGGACGCTACCGAGGGCTGGTCACTGCATATTGCCGACGAGTCCCGGCTCGCGGGTCTGCCGGGCTCCGTCCTTGAGCTGGCGCGCCAGGGCGCTCGGGAACAGGATCTCGACGGCTGGCGCTTCACCCTGCACATCCCTTCATACCTGCCGTTCATGATGTACTGCGAGGACCGCGAGCTGCGCCGGCAGATGTACGAGGCTTTCGTCACCCGGGCCAGTGAGCGCGGCCCGGACGCCGGCCGCTACGACAACAGCGAAGTCATCGAGCGGATCATGGCCCTGCGCCGGGAAGCGGCCGGGCTGCTTGGTTTCGAGGACTACGCCTCGGTGTCTCTGGAGTCCAAGATGGCCGAATCCCCCGTGCAGGTCGAGCAGTTCCTGCTGGATCTGGCCGGCCGGGTGCGCACCGCCGCCGAGCGCGAGCGCAGCGAGCTGGAGGAATTCGCCCGCGGCGAGTGCGGTCTGGCGGAGCTGGAAGCCTGGGATATGGCATTCGTTTCCGAGCGCCTGAGGCAGTCGCGCTACGCGTTCTCGGATGAGGACGTGCGTCCGTACTTTCCCCTGGACCGGGTCATCCAGGGTTTGTTCCAGGTGGTCGGGCGTCTGTACGGCATCGAGGCCCGCCGCGTGGAGGATGTCGAGACCTGGCATCCCGATGTCAGTTTCTACGAGCTGGTGGATGCCGACGGCGAGCTGCGCGGGCGTTTCTTCCTCGACCCTTATGTAAGGAATGGCAAGCGGGGCGGCGCCTGGATGGACGACTGCATTCCGCGCAAGCGCGCCGCGGAGCGGGTTCAGGCGCCGGTGGCGTACCTGGTCTGCAACTTCTCGCCGCCGGTGGGCGAGCGTCCGGCGCTGCTCACCCACGAAGAAGTCCTGACCCTGTTCCACGAGTTCGGTCACGGCCTGCACCACATGCTGTCGAAGGTGGACTACGTGTCGGTGTCGGGCATCAACGGTGTGGCCTGGGACGCGGTGGAGCTGCCCAGCCAGTTCATGGAAAACTGGTGCTGGGAAAGCGAAGCCCTGAACCTGATCTCCGGCCACTACCAGACCGGCGACCCACTGCCCGAGGAGCTGCTGGAGAAACTGCGCGCGGCGCGCAATTTCCAGTCCGCCATGCAGATGCTGCGCCAGGTCGAGTTTTCACTGTTCGATCTGCGCCTGCACCGCGATTATGACGGCGGCGGCATCGAGCGCGTGCGCCGGCTTCTGGACGAGGCGCGCGAAGAGGTGGCGGTGGTGATCCCTCCGGAGTACAACCGCTTCCCGCACGGCTTTTCCCACATCTTCGCCGGTGGCTACGCGGCTGGCTACTACAGCTACAAGTGGGCGGAAGTGCTGTCGGCGGACGCCTTCAGCCGCTTCGAGGAGGAAGGCATTTTCAACCGCGACACCGGCCGGGCCTTCCTGGAAAACATCCTGGAGGTGGGCGGCGTCGAAGAAGCCGCCGACATGTTCCGCAATTTCCGCGGCCGCGACCCGCAGGTCGACGCACTGCTGCGGCACAACGGCCTGGCGGCGTAGCCGGCCTTATTTGACAAGGCCGATACGCATGGGTCGTGCCGACCATCGTCACGCTGGTGGCGCGGTGCCATGGTACACTGGTGGAACAATCCGGTTGCAAAGCCACGGCCCGGCTCCCGGTGGCTTTCCCGGCGACAACGTATACACAACGAGGAGATTCCCATGATCAGAACAAAGCTGACCGTATTGGCGGCGGTGGCCGCATTGACTTTCGGATCGTCCGCATTCGCCGCCGAAGGCGAAGACTGCGGCACCGTGCGCTTCGGCCAGGTGAACTGGACCGGCGTATCCGGCAAGACCGAGACCGCGGCCTGGATGCTGGAGCAAATGGGCTACGAGACCGATGTCATCACCGCGTCCGTGCCCATCATGTTCTCGTCCCTGGCGGAGTCCGACCGCGACGCCTTCCTCGGCCTGTGGCTGCCGACCCAGCGCAGCATGATCACCGAGTACATGACCGGGGGCAGGATCGACATCGTTGCGAAGAATCTGGAGAACGCCAAGTACACCGTCGGCGTATCCCGGGAAGCCTGGGAGAATGGCGTCAAGCATTTCAGCGACCTCGCCGAGAACGCCGACAAGTTCGACAACACCATCCTCGGCATCGAGGCCGGCAACGACGGCAACGAGATCATCAAGCAGATGATCGCCGACGACGCCTACGGCATGGGCGGCTTGGAGCTTCAGCCTTCCAGCGAGGCCGGGATGCTCACCGAGGTAGAGCGCCGCCACCGCCAGGGCAAGTGGGCGGCCTGGCTGGCCTGGCAGCCCCACCCGATGAACCTCAATATCGAGCTGGAGTATCTGAACGGCGGTGAGGACTACTGGGGCCCCAACCAGGGCGGCGCCACGGTGTACACCATGACCCGCACGGGCTACGCCTGGCAATGCCCCAACGTGGGCCAGTTCCTGGAGAACTACAGCTTCAGCGTCGACGAGCAGAGCCAGCTCGCCAGCTTCGTCATCAATGACGAAATGGACTATGCCGAAGCCGGTCGCGCCCTGATCAAGGAGAAACCGGAGCTGCTTGATCGCTGGTTCGGCGCCGGCGGCACCTTCCAGACCGGCCCGATCAAGACCGCCGACGGCAGCGGCAATGCCCTGGATGTCGTAAAGAGCGCCCTGGACCTCTGACTGGTACGCCGGCATGTCGGAGCCCCGGGTGATCCCCGGGGCTTTCGCCATGTGTGTGGGACCGTGCCTGGCATTCAATGCCGATTGAAACAATTCTCGGGCGTAACGCCCGCCCTACGGCCACATGACCGACAAGATCGTCATAGAGGACGTCTACAAGATCTTCGGCCCCAGGCCTCAGGTCGCCAGGGACCTGATCGACCAGGGCTACGACAAGGACCGGATCTTCGCCGAGACCGGCAACACCGTCGGGGTTCAGCAGGCGAGCTTCAGCATCAAGGAAGGGGAGGTCTTCGTGGTAATGGGGCTTTCCGGCTCCGGCAAATCCACCATGGTTCGGATGCTGAACCGGCTCATTGATCCGAGCTGGGGCAGCGTCAGGGTGCTTGGCCAGGACATTACGACGATGTCCCGCAGCGAGCTCATCGAGCTGCGCCGCACCAAGATGAGCATGGTATTCCAGTCCTTCGCCCTGATGCCCCACCAGACCGTCCTGGAGAACGCCGCCTTCGGCCTGGAGGTCAGCGGCAGCGACCGCAGGGAGCGCGAACGGCGCGCAATGCGTGCCCTGGAGCAGGTCGGCCTGGACGCTAATGCCAACAGCTACCCGAGTGAGCTTTCCGGCGGCATGAAGCAGCGCGTGGGTCTCGCCCGCGCCCTGGCGGTGGATCCCGAGATCCTGTTGATGGACGAGGCCTTCTCCGCCCTGGATCCGCTCATCCGCACCCAGATGCAGGACGAGCTGATTGAGCTTCAGCGCCAGGAGCGACGCACCATCGTGTTCATTTCCCATGACCTCGACGAGGCCATGCGCATCGGCGACCGGATCGCCATCATGGAACAGGGCAAGGTGGTCCAGATCGGGACGCCGGAGGAGATCGTCACGAACCCGGCCGACGAGTATGTCAGGTCGTTCTTCCACGGCGTGGATGTGACCAAGGTGTTTACCGGCGCCGACCTCGCCGGCTTCGACACCGTGAGTCTGATCCGGGGCGACGGCGGCGGTGCGGACCGGGCGCGGGAGCAGATCCAAAAAGAGGGCTTTCCGTGCGGCGTCGTCGTCGACGCCGATGATCTCTACCAGGGGGTCGTGACCCCCGCATCCCTCGATGGCGCTGACAATCTGCGCGCCGCTTTTGTCGGCGCCATCGAGCCGGCGCGGGCGGACGAGACCCTGAACGACGTGCTGCACCGGGTGGCGCACCTGGACGTGCCCGTCCCGGTCGTCGACGACGGTGGCAGGTTCCTCGGCAGCGTCTCCCGCCGCGCGCTGCTCCAGACGCTGGACCGCACGAGGTAGCCATGGCCGACGACAGAAACCCGCAATTGATCGGAATCGACGTCGGCGCGCCCGTGAAGAACGCCGTGGAGTGGATTCAGACGAATCTCGCGGGGGTGCTGGACGGCATCGCGGCGGGTATCGCCTTTTTCGTGGACAACCTCGAGGCGCTGCTCCTTTGGATCGATCCCTACGTGGCGGGCGCGCTGCTGATCATCCTGGGGCTCTGGCGGGTGGGAATCGGCTTTGGCATTTTCTGCGCCGTGTCCGTGCTGCTGTTCTGGGAGATGCAGCTGTGGTCGGAAACCATGTCCACGCTGGCCCTGGTGCTCAGCGCCAGCGTGGTGGCGATCTTCCTTGGCGTGCCGGTGGGCATCGCGATGTCGCGCAGTGACATGGTCGAGCGCCTGGTGCGCCCGGTTCTCGATCTCATGCAGACCATGCCGCCGTTCGTGTACCTGATCCCGGCCGCGATTTTCTTCGGCCTCGGCAAGGTGCCGGGCACGATCGCGACGGTGGTGTTCGCCATGCCGCCGGCGGTCCGGCTCACCAACCTGGGGATCCGCCAGGTGAGCCAGGAGAATATCGAGGCTGGCCTCGCGTTCGGCTGCACGCCGCGCCAGCTCCTCACCAAGGTCCAGATGCCGCTGGCGATGCCCACCATCATGCAGGGCGTCAACCAGACCATCATGCTGTCATTGTCGATGGTGGTGATCGCGTCGATGATCGGCGCCGGGGGGCTTGGCAACGTCGTCCTGACGGGAATCCAGCGCCTCAACGTCGGACTGGGCTTCGAGGGCGGTCTCGGGGTCGTGCTGGTGGCGATTCTCCTGGACCGCATCACCCAGACATTCGGTGATCCACATAAGCGGGGCACCGGGGGCGGCGGCCTCTGGGGGCGCCTGCGCCGCGCTTTTGGACGTGGCCCCGACGCTGACCCGGGGCAGTCGGGGAACGGCAGGCCCGGTCCCAAGAGCTGACCGGCGCCAGGTCCTGCCCGGGCGGCTTTCCCGGCGGCGTGAAGTCACCGTTCAGGGCGACGAACGGCGCTGACGGTCGGTTATACTGTTGATACCACTGTAAAAATTCGGCAACTCCGAGCGTAATCAGATGCGATTTCTATTGTGCGCAGCCATGACGGCCACGCTGCTGGCGGCGGGTCCCGCCGCCGGCCAGGATGAAAGCAAGCTGTACAAGTGGGTGGACGAGGACGGCAACGTCACCTACCAGGACCGCCCGCCTCCGGACGAAGCGCGCCCGGTGCAGACCTTCGAGCAGCCTTTGGAACGATCCGCCGAGGGGGAGCAGGATATCGAGCTCCCGGATGTAGATCTGACCCTGTACTCGATCGAGGCCTGCGACGCCTGCGACCTCGTGCGCAATCTGTTGAATGACCGCGGCCTGCCGTTCACCGAGAAGGATGCCGAGCAGAATGTGGAGGTGCAGGACGAGCTGAGGGAAGTGTCCGGCGTGCTTTCCGTTCCGGTACTGGTGATCGGCGACGAGGTGCTCACCGGCTTCAACCGGGATTTGATTCTGAGGGTGCTCAGTGATGCCGGGTTCCCGACCGACCCCGGCGCCCGGGCCCGGGCACCCGAATCGTCCGGGGAGGAGCCGGCGCCGGACGAGACCGACCAGGCCGGCGGGGACGCCTCCCCCGACGGTGAAGAGACGGACTCGTTCGAGGAGGACATCTTTTCCGGCTTCGACGACGCGCCGTTGAATGACGATATCTCGCAGTGGGAGGAGATCCCCGAGGACGAACAGATACGTGTCGGCGAGTAGTAGTCTGGCCCGGAGAGGGCGTGCGTGAAGATCGCCACCTGGAACGTCAACTCCCTGCGGGTCCGCCTGCCCCACGTCCTGGACTGGCTCAAGGCCAACGAGCCCGATGTCCTGTGCATCCAGGAAACCAAGCTTCGGGACGAGGATTTCCCGGCCGGGGACTTCGAAGCCCTCGGCTATCACAGCGTATTCTCGGGACAGAAAACCTACAACGGCGTGGCCCTGGTCTCGCGGTCACCCGTCGCGGATGTGGGCACCGACCTGCCCGGCCTCGAGGATCCCCAGCGCCGCGTTCTGTCGGCGAACGTCGACGGAGTCCGGGTCGTGAACCTGTACGTTCCCAACGGCAAGGAAGTCGGTTCGGACAAGTACGAGTACAAGCTCGACTGGCTGAAGCACCTGGTGGCCTGGAGTAAGGTGCTGCTGGCGGAAAGCTCGAGCATCGTGATCTGCGGCGACTTCAACATCGCCCCGGAGGACCGCGACGTGCATGATCCCGAGGCCTGGCGGGGCAAGGTGCTGTGCAGCGAGCCCGAGCGCGAGGCCTTCAGGGCGCTGACGGCGGCGGGCTACCGGGACGCCTTCCGCAAGTTCGAGCAGCCGGACGACGCCTATTCGTGGTGGGACTACCGCGCCGCGGCGTTCCGCCGCAACATGGGGCTGCGCATCGACCTCATCCTGTGCAGCGACGCCCTGTACGACGGGGTGACCGCCTGCACCATCGACCGGGAGCCCCGCCGCCTGGAGCGGCCCTCCGACCACGCGCCGGTGGTCGCCGAGATCACTGCCTCGCTGGTCAGATAACCAGTCCCACCGTGAAACGGGTCACCACTGTGATCAGGACGATGCCGATAACGTTGAGCCAGATCCCGGCCCGCGCCATGGCGGGGGTGTTGATCATGCCGGAGCCGTACACGATGGCATTCGGCGGGGTCGCCACCGGCAGCATGAAGGCGCAGCTCGCGGCGATGGCCGCCGGCACGATGACCGTGACCGGGTCCAGCCCCAGCCCCACCGCGACGGCCGCGAAGATCGGCACCAGGGCGGTGGTGGTGGCGGTGTTGCTGGTGAGCTCGGTGAGAAAAATGATCAATGCCACCACCAGCAGAATCAGCAGTATCGGCGGCAGGTCCTTCAGGCCCCCCAGGGACGATGCCAGCAGCTCGCCGATGCCGTTGGCGCTGATGGCACCCGCCAGCGCCAGACCGCCGCCGAATAAAATCAGCACCCCCCAGGGGACCCGGGTGGCCGTCTCCCAGTCCATCAGGAATGTCTTCTCGCGCAGGTTCACCGGGATCGAGAACAGCACCAGCGCAGCGATGATGGCGATGCCCGTGTCCGACAACCTGCCCAGGCCCGGCACTTCCACCAGCAGGGGCCGGAACATCCATGCCAGCGCGGTGAGCAGGAATATCACCAGCGTGACACGGGCGCCCCGCGTCCAGGGCTCGGCGTGCACGTCCAGCTCGGCGCCGCCCAGGGACGCGCCGCCGACCGGGTACAGGAAGCGGGTCAGCAGCAGCCAGGCCAGCGGTAGAAACAGGGCCGCTACCGGCACCCCGATAATCATCCACTCGGCGAACGAGATCTGCGTCTCGAGCTCGCTGGCCATGAACGAGGCCGTGAACAGGTTGGGCGGCGTGCCCACGATGGTGCCGACTCCGCCGATGGATGCCGCGTAGGCGACCCCCAGCAGCAGGCACAGGGAAAAACTCTTTTTCTCGGGGGCGTCGTCGGACTGCAGGTTGATAACGCTCATGGCAATGGGCAGCATCACCAGGGCTGTGGCGGTATTGGAGATCCACATGCTCAACACCGCGGAGACCAGCATGAACCCGCCCACCAGCATCCTGGGCTCGGTGCCGACCACCCGCAGTACGGCGAAGGCGAATCGGCGGTGCAGCCCCCACCGCTCCAGCCCGAGCGCCAGCAGGAAGCCGCCCAGGAAGAGAAAAATCAGAGGGTGGGCGTACGCCGACGCCGTCGCATCCAGGGCGCGGGCCCCGGTGACCGGTAGCACGGCCAGGGGCAGCAGCGCCGTGGCGTAGACCGGGATCGCCTCGGTGAGCCACCACGCCGCCATCCAGCAGGCGAGGCCGGCGGTAATCCGGCCCGGGAAGCCGATGGCGATAACGGAGCCGTCCGGGGCAGCGGCGGAGTCGGGCGTGATCCAGAACGCGGCGGCGCCCAGCGCCGGACCGGCGATGAGCGCCAGCACGCGCAGTCTTCCCGAAAGTCGTGATCCTGTTTCCTGTTGCATTGTTACAGCGGCCGGTGGTGGCCCGGGATTCTACCGTGCTTCCCCGCGAGGCCGGAAAGGGTTCGGCATGGGGGTTGGCCGGCCCGGCCACGTTCCCATTGTAAAACCGGCGCGTTATGATGCTGTCCAATCGACAACAGCCTACGGGCGCGGCCTGTCGCGCCCACTAGACGGGTAATCATCATGGCGAAAGAGATTCTGGACGTGCTCGCGGACCTGCGAGCCCAGCGGGCGCCGCACGCCGTCGCGACGGTGGTGGAAACCCGCGGCTCGGTATCGGCAAAGACCGGCTCCAAGGCCGTCATCGACGACACCGGCGACCTGATCGCCGGCTGGGTGGGCGGCGGCTGCGCCGAATCCACCACCTGCCAGGCGGCCTTGGACTGCATCAGCTCCGGCGAAACCACGATACTGGACATCGACCTGGACGATGAAGTGCTGGGCGTCGGTATGCCCTGCGGCGGCAGCATGCGCGTGTATATCGAGCCGATGCTGCCCAGGCCCACGCTGTGGATCATGGGCCACGGCCGGGTGGGGGAATGCCTGTGCCAGCTCGGCGACCTGGCCGGCCTGGAGGTGGTGGTCAACGACCCCGCCGTCACCCGCGAGAAGTATCCCGCTGCAGCGCGGCTGATCACCGACGACATCGACTACCGCGAGCTGAAGCCGCGGGCGGATGACTACGTGGTGATCGCCACCCAGCACAAGGGCGACCACGAATCCATGCAGCGCGCCCTGGCCGCTAACCCTGGGTACATCGCGCTCATTGCCAGCCGCAAGCGCTCGCGCCTGGTGCTCGACTATCTGCGCCAGGAAGGATTCGCGCAGCAGGATCTGGAAAAGGTCGTGGCCCCCGCCGGGTTGGACCTCGGTGCCCGGACGCCGGAAGAGATCGCCCTGTGCGTGATCAGCGAGATCGTCATGCTCCGCCGCGGCGGCAGCGGCATGCGCATGCGGGACAAGATCGAAGCCGGGGAGGCGCCCGCCCGGGCCGCCGGCTGATCCATGAGCCGATCCAGCGGGACCGGGACCGGCTTCGACCCCGAGCGCTTCAAGGCGCTGTTTCCTCTGCTCCACGAGGCCGAGCCGGCCCTCCACTACCTGGACAACGCGGCCACCGCCCACAAGCCCGATGCGGTGATCGACGCCGTGGGCACCTGCTACCGGCGCCACTACGCACCCGTGCATCGCGGCCTGTATCCGCTCGCCGAGCGCGCCTCCGCGCACTATGAGAAAGCCCGCGCCGCGGTGGCCGGCCTGGTCGGCGCCCCGAAGCCGGATCAGCTGATCTTTACCCGCGGCACCACGGAGTCCATCAACCTGGTGGCCCGGGGCTGGGCCCGCGGCGTACTGGCGCCCGGTGACCAGGTCTGGGTAACCGCCATGGAGCACCATTCCAATTACCTGCCCTGGCAGGCGGTATGCCGGGACGCGGGGGCGCGCCTGCGGGTTATCGAATGCGACGCGGCGGGCAATCTGGATCTCGAGGACGCCGACGGCTTGTTCGACGAGGCCACCCGCCTGATCGCGATCAATCACGTGTCGAATGTGCTCGGCGTCGTGAATCCGGTTCAGGTCATTGCCGAGCGCGCCCGCGAGCACGGTATCCCGGTGCTGGTGGACGGCGCCCAGGCCGCCGGACACATGCCGGTAAACGTCGCGGAGATCGGCTGTGACTTCTATGCGTTCTCGGCCCACAAAATGTACGGACCGGGAGGCATCGGCGCCCTGTACGCAGCCGGGGACCGGATCGACGCGCTGCAGCCCCTGCTGCTCGGCGGCGGCATGGTGGAGGAAGTCGGCGAGAGCGAATCCACCTGGCTGCCGGCCCCGGCGAGATTCGAGGCGGGCACGCCCAATCTCGCCGGGGCCGCGGGGTTCGCCGCCGCGGTGGCCTTCATTCGGGAACACCTGCCCGCCAACGCCGGGCAGCATGTCAACAGGCTGGCCGGCAGCGCCGCCGAGGGACTGCGGGCCATGGACCGGGTCACGTGCTACGGCCCGCCGGTGGAAGCGCGGCGCTCGGGCATCGTCTCGTTCAATATAGACGGCGTGCATCCGCACGACGTCGCCCAGGTCGCCGCCGAGCAGGGCGTGGCACTGCGCGCCGGCCACCACTGCTGCCAGCCCCTGATGCAGCGGCTCGGTGTCCCGGCCACGGTCCGCGCCAGCTTCGCGCCCTACAATACCGCCGACGATGTCGACGCCCTGATCGCGGCGACCCGGAATGCCAAACGAATCTTCCTGTAATGACCGAAACCGCCTACAAGGCAGAGCTTCTCGACCACTACCGCAATCCGCGCAACCGGGCGGATACGGGTGATGCGGCGGTGGTGACCCGCGGCCGCAATCCCCGCTGCGGCGATGACGTGGAAATCGGCGTGGACTTCGACGGCGAGACCCTGAGCCGGATCCGATTCCGCGGCCGCGGCTGCTCCATCTGCATCGCCTCGGCGTCGATGATGACGGAGGCCGCCAGCGGGCGGCGCATCAGCGAAGCCCGCGGACTGGCGAACTTTGTCCATCGCTGGTTCAGCGACGACCCGGGGTTGGCCGCGGCGGCCCCCGAGCCGCTGCGCCCGCTGTCGCCGGTCCAGGACATGCCGGCACGCCGGCGCTGTGTGCTGCTGGCCTGGGAAGCGCTCGGCCAGGCATTGGACCGGGCCCCGCCGGGCGCCGGGAAACCCGAATGAACGACACGGCGCCTGCGTCCCCCGCGCCCCCGAAGCCCGTCGGCCTCGACGAGGCGCGCGCCGCCATGCTGGAGGGGCTGGCGTCGCTGCCCGGGACCGAGATTCTGGATATCGGCGCGACCCTCAAGCGGGTGTTGGCGGCGCCGCTGGTCTCCGCCATCGACGTGCCGGAGTTCGACAACAGCGCCATGGATGGCTACGCGGTGTGCAGCGGGGACATCTCGGGCGACGTGCCGATCGTTCTCGACGTCTCCCAGCATATCCGCGCGGGCGATCGCGCTGAGCCCCTGACGTCCGGCACTGCCGCCCGCATTTTCACCGGCGCGCCGCTGCCCGAGGGTGCCGATGCCGTCGTCATGCAGGAAGAGTGCGAGCGCGACGGCGACCGGGTGCGGCTGCATCGTGCGGTGAAGGCCGGCGAGCACATACGGCCGCGGGCCCACGATATCGCCCGGGGTGCCGTCGTACTGCCGGCGGGCCATCGCATGCGTCCCCAGGACGTCGCCATCGCCGCCGCCACCGGCACCCGGGAATTGCGGGTGAGGCGGCGGCCGCGGGTGGCGATTTTCTCCACCGGGGACGAGCTGGTCCTGCCCGGCCGGGACCTCGAGCCGGGCCATCGCTACACCGCCAACAATCATCTGCTCGCCGCGCTGCTGCAGGCCGCCGGCGCCGAGGTGACGGATGCCGGAATCATCCCCGACGACCTGGACGCCACCTGCGACAAGCTGGTGGCGCTGGCCCGTGATCATGACCTGCTGCTGTCCAGCGGCGGCGCCTCGGTGGGCGACGAGGATCACGTGCACCGGGCTCTGGGGCGGGTGGGGGAAGTCGCGCTGTGGCGCATCGCGGTGCGGCCCGGCAAGCCCCTGCTGTTCGGCCGCCTGGAATCCGTCCTGTTCCTGGGTCTGCCCGGCAACCCGGTCTCGACCTTCGTCACTTTTCTGCTGCTGGTCCGGCCCCTGGTGCTGGCGCTCCAGGGCGCCACCGCCCTCGAAGCGCCCAGGCTGATGGTCCGTGCGGGCTTCGACTGGCCCGAGCCCGGCAGCCGGCGGGAGTTCGTCCGGGTCCGCGTGGATTCGGACGCCGGCGGCGCCACCATCGCCCGGCTTTATCCGGACCAGAGCTCGGATGTCCTGAGCTCCGCGGTGTGGGCGGACGGCCTGGTGGAGATCCCACCCGGTAAAGTGCTGTCCCGGGGCGACCAGGTGGGTTATGTTCCTTTCACCGGCTTGATAGACTGATCGACTTGAGCGACGGCTTCACGCTGTTCCTTAGGGCTCCGGCAACCGCTCCAGGGCCCGGTAACCGTGGCTTGTCATATAACCAGAGGAGGCACCATGGATTTATCCCTGAGCATCAACGGTGATTCCGTCACCGTGGACGTTCCCCCCAACACCACGCTCGCGCAGCTGATCCGCGACGAGCTTCACATGACCGGCACGCATGTCGGCTGCGACACGACGCAGTGCGGCGCGTGCACGGTGCTGCTGGACGGCGAGGCCGTCAAGGCCTGCAACCTGCTGGCGCTGCAGTGCGCCGACCGTGACGTCACCACCATCGAAGGCCTCAAGGGCGAGAACGGCGGCATGCACCCCGTGCAGGAAGCGTTCAAGGATCTGCACGGCCTGCAGTGCGGGTTCTGCACCCCCGGCATGGTGATGTCCATCGTCGACCTGTGCAATCGCGTACCCGACGCGAACGAGCAGCAGATCCGCGAGCAGCTGGACGGCAATTACTGCCGCTGTACCGGCTACCAGAATATCGTGCGCGCCGTGCAGCAGGCGCAGCAGAATCTACGCACCTGACGGAGGCCCGCCATGAACGATGCTCTTCCGAAAGTCGTCGGTACAGCCGTCAAGCGCAAGGAGGACGAACGTTTCCTCACCGGCCGCGGGCAGTACACCGATGACATTACGCTCCCCCACCAGACCTATGCGAGCTTTCTCCGCTCGCCCCACGCCCACGCCCGGATCGTGTCCATCGACGCCGCCGAGGCGAAGTCCGCCCCGGGGGTGGTCGCCGTCTACACCGGCGAGGACGTGGCCGCCGACTCGGTGAACGGCGTGCCCTGCGGCTGGCAGATCACCGACGTCGACGGCGAGCCCATGAAGGAGCCGCCCCACCCCATCCTGGCCCAGGGCAAGGTCCGCTACGTGGGCGACGCGGTGGCCATGGTCATCGCCGAGACCCAGGAGCAGGCCCGCGATGCCGCCGAGACCATCATGGTGGACTACGAGGAGCTGCCGGCGGTGACCTCGGTCCGCAAGGCGCTGGAGCAGGGCGCCCCGGTGGTTCACGACGACAACGACCTGCAGGACAACAAGTGCTACACCTGGAGCCTGGGTGACAAGGACGCCGTGGACCAGGCGTTCTCCGGCGCCGCCCACGTGGTATCCCTGGACCTGGAGAACAACCGTCTGATTCCCAACGCCATCGAGCCGCGGGCCGCCAACGCCCAGTACAACGCCCCGGACGACTCCTACACCCTGTACGTCGCCAACCAGAATCCGCATGTCGAACGGCTGCTGATGTCGGCCTTCGTGCTCGGCCTGCCGGAGCACAAGGTCCGGGTGGTGTCCCCGGACGTGGGCGGCGGTTTCGGGTCGAAGATCTACCTGTACCCCGAGGACGTCTGCGTCACCTGGGCCGCCCGCAAGTGCGGGCGGGCCGTGAAGTGGACCGGTGAGCGGTCGGAGTCCTTCATGAGCGACGCCCACGGCCGCGACCATTACACCCACTGCGAGATGGCGCTGGACGACAACGGCAAGTTCCTGGCGATGCGGGTGCATACCACCGCGAACCTGGGCGCCTACCTGTCGACGTTCTCCACCTGCATTCCCACCATCCTGTATGCCACCCTGCTGGCCGGCCAGTACGCTACCCCGGCCATTTACTGCGAGGTGGACGCGGTGTTCACCAACACGGCGCCGGTGGACGCCTACCGCGGCGCCGGGCGGCCGGAAGCCAACTACGTGATCGAGCGCCTGGCCACCGAGGCCGCCTGGAAGATCGGCGTCGGCCAGGACGAGATCCGCCGGCGCAACTTCATCTCGGAGTTTCCGTACCAGACCCCGGTGGCGCTGCAATACGACATCGGCGACTACGGCCAATGTCTGGACAAGGCCAACAAGCTCGCCGAGGTTGACGGCTTCGAGCAGCGCAAGAAGGAGTCCGCTTCCAAGGGGCTGCTGCGCGGCATCGGCTACTCGAGCTACATCGAGGCCTGCGGCCTGGCCCCGTCCAACGTGGCGGGGGCGCTGGGGGCCCGGGCCGGCCTGTACGAGGTCGGCGAGGTGCGCGTGAACCCCACCGGGTCGGTGACGGTGTTCACCGGCTCCCACAGCCACGGTCAGGGCCACGAAACCACTTTTGCCCAGGTCGTCGCCGAGCGGCTCGGCATGGATGTCGACAACGTTGACGTGGTTCACGGCGACACCGGACGCGTGCCCTTCGGCATGGGCACCTACGGTTCGCGGTCCATCTCCGTGGGCGGCGCCGCCATCGCCCGGGCCATGGACAAGATCGTCGACAAGGCCACCAAGATCGCCGCCCATCTGCTGGAGGCCTCGGAGGCGGACGTCGAGTTCGCCAACGGCCAGTTCACCATCAAGGGCACGGACAAGAGCGTGAGCTTCGGCGACGTGTCGCTGGCCGCCTACGTCCCGCACAACTATCCCCTCGACAAGCTGGAGCCCGGCCTCAACGAGACGGCGTTCTACGATCCCACCAACTTTACCTACCCGGCAGGCACCTATATCTGCGAGGTCGAGATCGACCCGGATACGGGAACCGTGGACGTCGACCGCTTCACCGCGGTGGACGACTTCGGCACCATCATCAACCCGATGATCGTCGAGGGGCAGGTGCACGGCGGCCTGGCCCAGGGCATCGGCCAGGCACTGATCGAGCGCACGGTCTACGACGAGGAGAGCGGCCAGCTGTTGACCGGGTCCTACATGGACTACGCCATCCCCCGCGCCGACAACCTGCCGAGCTTCAAGCTCGACACCGTCTGCACGCCCTGCACCCACAATCCGCTGGGTACCAAGGGCTGCGGCGAGGCCGGCGCCATCGGCGCGCCCTCGGCGGTGATGAACGCCGTCCTGGACGCGCTCCGGGAACGGGGCGTCACTCAACTCGACATGCCCGCCACGCCGGAGCGCGTGTGGCGGGCCCTGCAGACCGCGTAAGGCGGGAGGTTAACCATGTATCGATTCGAATATGCCCAGGCCTCCAGCATCCAGGATGCCACCGCCCAGGCCGGCGAGGACGTCGCCTATCTCGGCGGCGGTCAGAGCCTGCTGGGCGCCATGCGCCTGCGGCTGGCGGCGCCCGAGAAGCTGGTGGACATCGGCCGCATCGCCGACCTGCGCGGCATCAAGAACAGCGGCGACACCCTCAACATCGGGGCGATGACGACCCACGCCGCGGTGGCCGCCGACGAGACCGTGCGCTCGCAGATCCCGGCGCTGGCCGACCTGGCCCGCGGCATCGGGGACCGGCAGGTGCGAAACGTCGGCACCATCGGCGGGTCCATCGCCAACAACGACCCCGCCGCCGACTACCCCGCCGGCGTGCTCGGTCTCGGCGCCACCATCGTCACGGACCAGCGCCGGATCAGGGCCGACGATTTCTTCACCGGGATGTACGAAACGGCGTTGAAGCCGGGCGAGCTGATCCTTCAGCTGAGCTTCCCGGTGCCGGAATCGGCGGCCTACATCAAGTTCAAGCAGGAGGCGTCCCGCTACGCCCTGGTGGGCGTGTTCGTCGCCCGCTTCGACGACGGCGTGCGGGTCGCGGTTACCGGCGCCGGCCCCGCGGTGTTCCGCTGCGAGCCCCTGGAGCAGGCCCTGTCCGGGGACTTCTCCGCGGACGCGGCGCGCAAGGTGACGGTGTCGCCGGACGATCTGTCCAGCGATATCCATGCCGCGGCCGACTACCGCGCGCACCTGATACCGGTGCTGGCCTCCAGGGCGGTCGCCAAGGCGGCATGACCGGCAACGGGGCGGACAATCCGCGGCGGCCCGGCGGGACCCCGGTCCCGGTCGCCGCGGAGTTCGCCGTGGACTCGCCGGACGTCCTGGCCGAACGGCTTAGGGATGCCGGCTACCTGGTTCCGCGCGCGCTGGCCACCTCGACGTTCCTGGCGCTGCGCATGGGCAAGCCCCTGCTGCTGGAAGGTGACCCGGGGGTGGGTAAGACCGAGCTGGCCCTGGCCCTGAGCCGGGCCTTCGACGCCGAGCTGGTCCGGCTGCAGTGCTACGAGGGCCTGGACATGGCCCAGGCCGCCTACGAGTGGAACTATCCGCGCCAGCTGCTGCAGATCCGTCTGGCCGAGGCCCGGGAAGGCGGGGAAGGGGCCGGGATTCAGGACCTGTTCACCGAGGATTTTCTGCTGCCACGCCCGCTGATGCACGCCCTGGACGCCAGCGAGCACGGCCCCGTGGTGCTGCTCATCGACGAGCTCGACCGGGCGGACGAGCCGTTCGAGGCGTTCCTGCTGGAGTTCCTCTCCGACTTCCAGTTGTCCATCCCGGAGCTCGGGACGCGCCGCGCCGCGCGCCGGCCGCCGGTGATCATCACCTCCAACCGGACCCGGGAGATTCACGATGCGATCCGCCGGCGCTGCCTGTACAGCCTGGTGGCGTATCCTTCGCCGGAGCGCGAGCTCGCCATCATCCTGGCCCACCTGCCGGATATCGACCGGCGCCTGGCGGCGGAGGTCGCGGCCTTCGTCGCAGAGCTGCGGGCCATGCAGCTGTTCAAGCGCCCCGGTGTGGCCGAGACCGTGGACTGGTGCACGGCGCTGTATCACATGAACCGGATCAGCCTGGATCCGGACACCGTCCAGGAAACCGTGGGCACTCTGTTGAAATACGAGGACGACATCGAGCGGGCGGATCCCGAGACCGTTGCCCAGCTCATCGGCCAGGCACGCAACAAGGTCGCCTCCGGTCTGTGACCCCCGCCGAGCTCCCCGACCGCAGCCGCCTGCCGGAGAACGTCGTGCACTTCGTTCGCCTGCTGCGCGCCGCCGGCATCTCCTGCGGCGTGCCCGAGACCCGGGAGGCCCTGCAGGCCGTCGAGCAGGTCGGCGTGCACAGCCGCGACGATTTTCACGACGCCCTGGCTAGCGTGCTGGTGAACCGGGAACGGGAGATGGAAATCTTCGACCAGGCCTTCGACCTGTTCTGGCGCAATCCGCGCCCATTGCCGCAGACGCTTCAGGACCTGCTGGCGCAGATCAAGTCGCGGCTGGCGCCGCCCCGGACCTCGCGCCGCCTGAGCGAGCGTCTGGCACAGCACTACTTCGGCGCGCCGCCCCACCGGGAAAACGAGGAGGACCCGGACATCGAGTTCGATTACGCGGGCACCGGCTCCTCCCGCGAGCGGCTGTTCCATCGGGACTTCCAGCAGCTCAGCCCGGACGAGTTCTTCGAGCTCAAGCGGCTCATCAAGCATCTGCATCCGCGGCTGCCGCGGCGGACTTCCCGGCGCACCGAGGCCAACCGCAGCCGCGGTCCGCTGGATTGGCGGCGCACCGCCCGCGGTCTGGCCCGCGGCCGCCTGGACCTGGTTCGCCGCCGCCGCCGCCGCACGGTGGTGCCCCTGGTGGTGCTCTGCGATATGTCCGGGTCCATGTCCGATTACACCCGCGCGACGCTCCTGTTCTTTCACGCCCTGTGCCAGGTGCGCCATCCCGTGGAGGTGTTCGTGTTCTCGACCCATGTAACCCGGATCACGCCCGAGCTCCGCTACCGGGATGCGGACATCGCCCTGTCACTGGCGGCTTCCGCGGCCAGCGACTGGGAAGGCGGCACCCGGCTGGCGGACTGCCTCGAAGCGTTCGTCGACCGATGGCTGCAGCGGGTGCTGGCCCGGCCCAGCGATCTTGTGCTGGTGAGCGACGGTCTGGACGGCTGCGATCCGGAAGCCGGGCGTATCGGGGAGCGCCTCGAGAGCTCGCTCGCGCATTTGGCGGCGTCGGCCCGCAGCTTCACCTGGATGAACCCCATGCTGCGCTATGAGCACTACGAGTCCCGTGCCCTCGGCCCGTCCATCCTGGAACGCCACGCCGGGCGCCGGATTTCCGGCCACAACCTGCACAGCCTGTGCGAGCTGTTCAACACGCAAGGCCGCCATTGAGCCGGTACTGCGCGTGTCAATCGAGGAGCCTGGAACCATGCGGTAGGATGGGAGTCGTCTGTGGAATCAATGTACGCTATGTGACCTGACATCGGGAGAGCAACAATGAAACTCGAAAGCAATCGCGTGATACAGGCTGAGCCCGGCGTCGTCTGGGAGCACCTGGTTGACGTCGAGGTGCTGAAGCAGTGCATACCGGGCTGCCAGACCATGGAGCAGACCGGCGAGAATGAATATGCGCTCACCATGAAGTCCAAGGTCGGCCCCGTTTCCGCCACCTTCAAGGGTGAGCTGAGCCTGCGGGACATCGTGCCGGGGGAGTCCTACACCCTGCACTTCGAGGGCAAGGGGGGTGCTGCCGGTTTTGGCAAGGGCTCGGCGGCGGTCCGCCTGGAGCCGGCAGATGAAGGCACGAACCTCATCTACAGCGTGGACGCCAGCGTCGGCGGCAAGATCGCCCAGGTGGGCCAGCGCCTTGTGGACGGCACGGCGCGCAAGATGGCCGACGACTTTTTCAGCCAGTTCGAGCAGGTGGTTGCCCCCGCGGAAGCCGGAGACGGCTTCGAGCCCGCCGCCGACACCGCTCGAAAAATAAGCAGAGGTGGTGGCGAAAGCAGTAGCGAAAGCAGCGGCCGCACCTGGATGTGGATCGGCGGTGGCATCATCGTGCTGCTGATCATCCTGCTGCTGTGGGGAGCAGTCTGAGCGATCCGCCCGTCGCCATCGTGCTGGCGGCCGGGCGTGGCCGGCGCTTCGCTGCGGCGGGTGGCGGACCGTTCAAGCAGAGCCGGCGGTTTCAGGGCGACCGCGCGGTGGTGGAGCACGTCTGCGGCCTGTACGCGGCATGCGGGCTGCCCGTGGTCTGCGCCCTGCATCCGGAGCTGGAGCAGCTCGCCGGTCGCCTGAGTGACGCCGGACACCGTATCGTGACGGTGGCGGATGCCGACGCCGGCATGGGTCATTCCCTGGCCGCAGCGGTGGCGGCCTCGCCGTCCGATACCGGTTGGCTGATCGCCCTTGCGGACATGCCGCGAATCCGTCCGCAGACCATCCGCGCCGTCGCCGACGCCCTGCTGGCCGGTGCGGCGTTGTGTGCACCATGCCACGAAGGCCGCCGTGGACACCCGGTCGGCTTCAGCCGGGAGTTCGGCCAAGCGCTGTGCGCCCTGTCCGGCGACGAGGGGGCGCGATCGGTGCTCGAGGCCAACGCGGATCGCCTGCGGCGCATCGACGTCGACGATCCCGGCGTGCTGTTCGATATCAACGTGCCCGGCGATCTGCTCGGCCTGGCCGGGCATCCGCCGGCCGGCCGGAAACCGCAGATGTAGGTCAGGTTTTACAACTGACTGTCCGGCATGAAGCCGGACCTACATGCTGTGTCAATAGAAACCCTGGTACCGCTTTCGCTGTGTCCCGGCCTGGAAGTAGTCGATCATGGTGATGTAGTCGAATACCGGCAGCCCCGTCGCTTCCTGCACCGCCCTGGGGTAGGGTGGCAGCAGCGAGCATTCCAGCACCACCGCCCCCATGTCCGGGTGGGCCGACACCATCGCTTTCACCGCGGGATATCGGCGGTAGGACACCGGCGCGCGGGGCTGCCGCGCGCCGGCTTGTGGATCGAAGCCCGGGAGACCGCGTCAGTCGGCGATTACGCCGCAGGCAACCCGTACGCCGCCGCCGCCGAGCGGCTTGGGATCGTCGGAGTAGTTGTCCCCGTGCTCGTGCACGATCAGGGAACGTCCCTTGAGATTGGCCGTGGTGACGCGGGGCGCCATTACCGGGTGCGTGGCGTTGGTGAAGGCGTCGACGGTCAGCGGCGGGAGATCCCCCAGGTGGCCGGCGCCGTAGGGACCTTCATGCTTGCCGCTGCCCAGGGGATCGAAGTGGCCGCCCGCGGCCAGGGCGGCCACAGGCTCGCCATCCTTCTCCGCCGGCTCACAGCTCGGGTTTTCGTGGACGTGGAAACCGTGCAATCCCGGCCGCAGCCCCGTCAGATCGGGGGTGAAATATGCCCCGTAGCCCGTGTCAACCACGGTAATGGTCCCGATCGATCCCTTGACGCCCTCGGCGTCCACTTCGTGCATCTCGATGGTCAGCTCGTCGGCCATCGCCGTGCCCGACAGTGCCATTCCCAGCAGAACAGCCGTATGAATCTTCATATTCGTTACCTCCTCAAGGAGCTTGACTATGTGCTACATCCTGTAAGTGCTTGACGAACCCCGGCGAGTCGCGACCGGCCGGCCCCGCGCCGGCCGGGTCTCAGAGAAGAGTCCGTGCAGGCATGGATAGAGAATAAGAGCCATCCTGCGCAAAGTCTACAGCCGTCGGCGCCCGCCCCCGGACGCTCCAGGCCCGACCTACAGCCCGGGCACGGCCGTACGCTTTTCGAGATAATAGAGTATCTGCGCCACCGTGCCCGTAAGGACCAGGTAAACCAGGGCGAGCAGCAGGAATACCTGGAAGAAGTTGAACGTCTCGTAGCCGATCTTCTCCGCACGGGCAGTGATCTCCGATACGCCGATCGCGTAGGCAATGGATGTGTACTTGAGCTCCAGGATGGCTTCGTTGGACCACTGGGGAATGACGCGGCGCAGGGCCTGGGGCAGGACGATCCAGCGCAGCCCCCCCAGGCTGCTCATGCCCATGGCCCGGGCGGCCGTCATCTGGCCTGCGGGGATCGAGCGGATGGCGCCGCGGAAGTATTCCGCCTGATAGGCGGCCGTGTTCAGGCCGATGGCGATCACCGCGGCGGTGAACGGGCCGAAGGTGATCCCGATTTCCGGCAGGCCCAGGTAGATGAAGAACATCTGTACCAGCATCGGCGTGCCGCGGAAGATCTCCACATAGACCGTGGCGGCGGCGTAGACCAGCCGGTTGCCGTAAAGCCTCGCCCACGCCAGCACCAGCCCGAATACCGCGCCCATCGATATGGCCAGCACCCAAAGGCCGAGCGTGATCGGTACCCCCTCCAGGATGTACGGCAGGTGCTCCAGCGCGAATTCGTAGAAAGAGCCCATTCAGGCGGCGCCCTCCTGGCTGATGACACGCAGGAACTTCCGGGTGCGATCGTGCTGCGGCGCGTCGAACAACTGGTCCGGAGGACCCTGCTCCAGGATCCGGCCGCCGTCCATGAATATGATCTCGTCCGCCGCCTGGCGGGCGAACTCGACGGCGTGGCTGACCACCAGCATGGTCATGCCCTCGGTGGCGAGTCGTTTCATGACCGCGATTACTTCCCCGGTGAGCTCGGGGTCCAGCGCGCTGGTGGGCTCGTCGAACAGGATAATCTTGGGCTCCATCGCCAGGGCCCGGGCGATGGACACGCGCTGCTGCTGGCCCCCGGACAGCTCGGCAGGATAGGCCTCGGCGCGGTCGACCAGGTCCACACGCTCCAGCTCCCGCATGGCCAGATCGCGGGCGGCCCGCCTGTCCATACGCCGGATCTTCGCGGGCCCGATGGCGACATTGTCGATGGCCCGAAGGTGGGTAAACAGATTGAAGTCCTGAAACACGAAGGCGATCTTCTGCCGCATGCGGTTGATGTTCGCGGGGGTGATCTCCGTGCCGTCGAAGAACACCCGGCCCTGGTCCGGCGGGGTCAGGTGATTGATACACCGCAGCAGGGTGGACTTGCCGGTGCCGGACGGTCCCATGATCACTTTCGACTGGCCGATATCCATCTCCAGCGACACCCCCTTCAATACCTCGGTGTCGCCGTAGCGCCGGTGTATGTTTTCCACCTCCAGAAGCATTCAGGCATCTCCTCGTTGCTCGAAGCCGGGCACTGCGAGTTTTCTTTCCAGCTTGTAGAGCGACCAGTTTCCGATTCGATTCGCTATGAAGTACATGGCGGCGACGACGGCGAATACGATCAGGATATTGCCCTGGGTGTTGGAGATGATGTATTTCGCCTGGCGGGTCAGCTCGACGACCCCGATCACATAGGCGAGGGAGGTGGCTTTCATCTCGCTGGAGAACTCGTTGGTCCAGGGGCCGATGGACAGCCGCAGCGCCTGGGGCAGAATGATGTCCCGCACCGCCATGGGCCCGGACATCCCCATGGCCCGGGCGGCGATCATCTGGCTGGGCGGCACGGACAGAATGGAACCCCGGAATATCTGGGACTGGTAGGCGGCCGAGCGCAGGCCCAGCGCCAGGACGGCGGCGGCGAAGGGTCCGAGTTCGACGAAGTCCGTGACACCGAAGTAGAAGAGCAGCAGCAGGACGATGGCGGGTATGCCGCGAAAAATCCTCTCGAAAAGTATCCCGAACCAGCGCAGCGTCCAGTGCCCGTATACTTCCATGAGTGCCAGGCTCAGACCCAGGACGAAGCCCAGGGCGAGCAGGCAGGCCAGCAGCTGCAGGGCGATCCACAGTCCGCCCAGCAGATGGGGCATCTGGCTCAGAATGGTTTCGAGGATCGCCATTCAGGTCACGCGATGCGCAGAACCCGCGCCTTCATTCGGCCGCGAGCAGGTAAGGGAAAACAGCGCCGGCGGCGGGCAGCGACCCGCCGCCGGCTTGCCGCTCAGTCGGAATAGCCGGGGATCGGTTCCTGGTAGGAATCCACGTAGTCCGGCATCGCAGTGGGGATGGACCGCACGGTGGACTGGGGTGCGTACTCGGCGATGATCTCGCCCCAGGTGCCGTTCCGGTAGATGTTCATGATGCCCCGGTTCAGTTTCGCCAGCAGCTCGTGGGGATCGCCTTTCTGGACGGCCAGCGCCTGCGGCTGATTCTGCTGGATGGTGCCGATGATCTTGATCGGCCGGCCCTTGGCGATGAAATCCTCGGCGGTATCGGTGGAGGTGACCACCGCATCGAGACGACCCGCCAGCATGTCTTCCACGGCGGTGACGTAATCCTCGTAGCCCCGCAGCGTGACATCGACGTCGTCATTGGCGCCGAGGTTGTCCTCCAGCCACTTGAACTGGGTGGCCCCGCTCTGGGCACCGACCGTGGCGCCGCAGCACATCGCGGTCACGACATTCTTGTCGGAATCCGTCGGTACCATCACCTCGTCATCGTTCTCCCACCAGGGAATGCTGAAATCCAGCACCTCGGCCCGCTCCTCGGTGACGTTCAGGCCCGTAACGAGAAGATCGATCCGTCCCTTGGAAAGGGCGGGGATCAGCGACGGCCAGGGGAGGTCCTGGAACTCGACGTCGATGTCCTGGTCCCTGGCGATCTCGCGCATCGCGTCGATGGCGATGCCCTTGTATTCGCCGTCCTCGACATAAGCCCACGGCGGGAACGACGCCTCAACGCCCGCAACCAGTTTTTCCGCCGCCGCGCCCGGCGACATGAGCAGGCTGGCGGCGGCGACCGCGGCACCTGCAATGACTGCACGTAAATTGGAATTCATGGAGAGTCTCCTGTTTGATTTCTGGTTCTGGATTTGTCGTGGCGTGTTTGTCGAAATTTCACGGTTCGAAAAACACGGATACGGGAAGAGGACCACCTTGTCACATCGAGCACAGGAAATGTTTTCGTACTGGGCGCGGTTTTCCGAAGATATTTCATTCGCGGACCGGCATGATGGAAGCGTCGATGGCGCGCAGGAGGTCGTCATTACTCTGCAGTGGCCCGTCGAGCCGGTCCAGCGACAGCAGCCGCACGTGCCACGCCAGGCCGCTCACGATGCCGGCTGCGGATATGCACGGCAACCCGCGACCGCCCCCCGGTACGGGGGCTGCTACACTTGCTGCCGGAATCGTTTCAGGGGCCAGGCAATCAGACACCGACGTGCAACCCTGCTGGTGGTATCGGCTGCCGCGGTCGGCCTGTTGCTGGTTGCGGCCGGGCCGTCCCGCGCCGATATTCCCGGGGACCTTGCCGACCGGCTGCGCGAGCGTCTGGCGCCGCAGCAGGCGGACACGGCGCTGCACGAGTTCTACTCCCGGCGGAAACATGAACCGGTCTGGTTCGGTGACCGCGGCCTGTTGAGCACCGCGGACGCCGTTCCGACGCTGCTCGCCTCGAGCGCCAGCGACGGCCTGCGCCCGGAGGACTATGACTTCACCCACCTGCGCGAAGCCGTCGCCGGCTACCGGGACGGCCGACACCCTCTGCCGCCCACGGAGCTGGAGCTGGCGCTGACCGGCGCCGTGCTCACTTACGCATCGGACATGCTGCGGGGTCGCGTGCGCCCGGAGGATCTGTATTCGAACTGGGAGTCGGCGCCGCGGGATCTGGATCTGGCGCGCCACCTCCAGGAATCGATGGATGCCGGCCGGCTCATCCCTTCGCTGCAGAACCTGGCACCGTGGCACGTCCACTACCACCGGCTCCGGGAGCTGTTATCCCGGTACCGGCAGCTCGCACGCGACGGCGGGCTGGCAACCGTACCGCCGGGGGAAACCCTGAAGCGCGGGCTGCGATCGCCGCGCGTATCCGCGCTTCATCGGCGATTGGTCCAGGACGGCGATCTCGACCCCGCCGCGCGCGGCGCCCCGACCGATCTGTTCGACGCCGCGCTGGAGTCGGCGCTGAAGCGCTACCAGAGGCGCCACGGTCTGGAGCCGGACGGCGTCGCGGGACCCCGGACCCTGGCATCGCTGAACGTGCCGCTGGCGCATCGCATCCGTACCGTTGAGCTCAACATGGAGCGCTGGCGCTGGCTGCCCCGGGATCTCGGCGAGCGCTTCATTACCGTCAATATCGCCGGCTTCCAGCTGTATGTCGTGGAGCGGAACGAAGTGATGATGAGCATGCCGGTGGTGGTGGGCAAGCGCTATCATGCCACTCCCGTGTTCACCGGCAGCATGACCTATCTGGTATTCAGCCCCTACTGGAATGTGCCCCACAGCATCGCGATCAACGAGATACTCCCGAAGCAGCGGGAAAACCCGGCGTACCTCGAACAGGAGTCGATGCAGGTGTTCCGCGGCTGGGAGCAGCCGCACCAGCCGCTGGACCCGGCGGTTGTCGACTGGTCCAGCGTCAGCCGGGAGAATTTTCCCTACCGGTTCCGCCAGCTGCCGGGGCCGCACAATGCGCTGGGCCGGGTGAAGTTCATGTTTCCGAACAAGTACAGCGTTTATCTTCACGACACCCCGGCCAAGTCGCTGTTCTCACGGGCGGCCCGGGATTTCAGCCACGGCTGTATCCGCGTCAGCCGGCCGATGGACCTTGCTGCGTATCTGCTGGCCGATCAGCCCGAGTGGGACGAGGCGCGAATTGCCGAGGCCGCCAACCGGGAGGTGGAGCAGTCCGTGCCCCTGGCGCGGCCCTGGCCGGTGCACGTGCTCTACTGGACGGCCTGGGTCGGCCCGCAAGGCGAAGTGCATTTCCGCGACGACGTCTACGGGCGGGATGAGCGGCTCGCCCGGGCGCTCTACAACTGAACCCGCCCCGCGCGGACTGATCGATGCGACACACCTTCACGCCCATCGCCGCCCTGTTGCTGGCCGTGGCCCTGCTGCTGATGGGCAACGGCCTGCTGGGTACCCTGATCCCGGTGCGCGGCGAGCTGGAAGCTTTCTCGACGATTTCCATCGGACTGCTGGGCTCCACCTACTTCCTGGGCTTCGCCGCGGGGTGCATATCCGCGTCCTACCTCGTTCGCCGGGTTGGGCATATACGCACCTTCACCGCGATGGCGTCCATCGTCGCCGCCGTCTCCCTGGCCCACGGCCTGATCGCCGAGCCGGTTCCCTGGTGGGGCATGCGCGCCGTCACGGGCTTCTGCTTCGCCGTCCTGTACATCGTCATCGAGAGCTGGCTCAACGAGCGCGCCACCAACGAGACGCGCGGCACCATCCTGTCCGCGTATCTCATCATCAATCTCACGGTCATCACCCTGGGCCAGATGATGATGACGCTGTCGGACCCCGCCGGACTCACCCTGTTCGCCCTGGCATCAATGCTGGTCTCCGCCGCCGTGGTGCCGGTTGCGCTCAGCGCCGCGGCCGCCCCGCAGCCCATACAGTCCGTGCACGTACGGATCCCGAAGCTGGTGCGGACGTCGCCCATTGCTTTCGCCGCCTGCCTGGGGGTGGGCCTGGCCAACGGCGCGTTCTGGACCCTCGCGCCCCTGTTCGTGAGGGGGTCGGGCTTCGACGTCACCGCGGTGGCCCTGTTCATGAGCGCCACGGTGCTGGGGGGCGCCGCCGCCCAGTGGCCGCTCGGCCGCCTGTCCGATGTCGTGGACCGCGGCCGGGTGATCGTGGGCATGTCCGCGTTGTCGATCCTGCTGAGCGCTCTGGTGATCCTCTCCACGAACTGGTCGCTGAATTGGGTGCTCGCCGCCACCGCCGCCTGGGGGGCGTTCGCCTTTCCGCTTTATGCCGTGGCGGTCGCCCAGGCCAACGATTACGCCTGGCCCGAGGAGTTCGTGGAGACGTCCAGCGGCCTGCTTCTGATCTACGCCGCCGGGGCCATCGTGGGCCCGATGGTGGCCACGGCCTTCATGGATGCGTTCACGGCGAACGGCCTGTACGGCTTCATCGCATCGGTCCACGTCGTGCTGGTGGTGTTCGCTTGCTGGCAGCTCAAGCGCCCGCGGCCGCTGGCGGACGCGGCACAGGTGCCATTTACCGACGCGCTCCAGGCTTCCCAGACCGTGTCGTCGACCTTCGACGCCGAGATCCAGGAAACCCTCGTCCACGCCGAGGAGGAAGCCCACGAACACGACCCGCCGGAAGCGGAGGAACCGTCATCCTGACCCCTGTGGGGCAGGCTTCTGTGGGTCAGGCTTTATGCCTGACTCAACGCCGCACCATCAGGCCAGAACGCGGCGGGTCCAGTACGTGATCAGGGGCAGGATGACCACGGTCGGGGCGATCCAGAGGATGAATGCCGGCTCGAGGGTGAAGTTGGTCACCACGAAGGCCGTGACCGCGGCGATGGTTGCACCCAGCATCATGCCGAGGTGGCTCGCGATGCGCTGCTTGCCCGTGTACTCGCCCTTGCGATAGGCGTCGAGGTCGAGCCAGCTCAGGGTCAGCCCCAGGCCGCCGAACACCAGCAGGGTGATGCCGTTCAGGTCGCTGCCGAAGATCATGGCCGCGCCAAACCCGATCATCCCCAGCGCCGCCGCCATCATCAGTCCGGCGGCGGCCTTGTCCTGCCACGAAACCGGCGATAATATGAGCGCTGAGCAGGACGAGAAACACGGTGTCCTCGGTGGGCATGACTGTCTTCCCGGGTCTTGTCGGAATCGGATTGTGCAACGGAAAAGGAAACACCCCTCGCATGCGGATTGTACGCGACACACAACGCGCATTCGAGGCGACAGGGCACGCCCGGATCGGGGGCTACAGGGTCCGGGTCATGAAAACACTGTTCGGATCCTCCCGGTAGTCGGCGAACGGCTCGCAGTATTCGAAGCCGTGCTTGAGGTATAGCCGCCGAGCGGGCTCAAAGTAGGGCATCGAGCCCGTTTCCAGGCTCAGGCGGCGAACTCCGCGGGCCCGCGCCTCGCTCATCATGTGCTGCAGCAGCAGCGAGCCGACGCCTTGCTGGGTGTATCCGGGTGCCGTGCGCATGGACTTGATCTCGGCGTGGCCCGGCTCGAGCTCCTTGAGCGCCCCGCAGCCGGCCAGGGTGGACCCGTCCCGAACTGTCCAGAAGGCGACATCCGGTTGACGTAGCCCGTCGAGCTCCAGCGCATGGGCGCTTTCGATGGGCGTCACCGACCTCATCTCGGTGACGTGTTCCTGGAGGAATGCGGCGATCTCTGCGCTCGACAGGTCATCGACCACAATTTTCATAGGGAAAACCACAGCGCCAGAAACAACGCGCCCGGCAACACGAAAAAGAACGTCGCATACCGCCAGCGCAGGCCCTTGATGAATGCCGCGATGCGCTCCCGCCGGGATGCCTCGATTTCGTGCAGCCACCGATCCGGTGACGTGAGCAGCATGCGCGATCGAAGGCCGGTGGAGCAGGACTCGACGGCTTTCCACTCCGGCTTCATACGGATCGCCCATCCCGCGAAGTACGCGCCGAACACCACCCAGAGCGCGAATATGAGGTAGACCAGTGTCATGGTGCTCCGTGCAGCCGGCCGGTCAGGACTGCTGCATCCCCTCGCCGCGCTCGAACGCGGCGTAGTTCCGCTGGACTGTGTCGAGATTGCTCATGACGAAATCCTCCCTTGCTGACTGATGGTGCTCGAGGCCCCGGGCACTGCAGGGCCTTTTTCAGTATGGCAGGTCGTGAAAATTCCGGGGGATTGTGTGGGTCACGGCTCGAGCAGCGCGGACAGCCCGGGCAGGGGAATGCCCTCGATCTCCGAGGTCCAGCGTTCGCCGGGCTGAATGGGATACGCTGCCGTGAGGGTGCCCGTGGTCACCAGCTCGCCCGCCTGCAGCGGTGGGTACTGCGGCTGCGCGGCGAGGGCGGCGACCAGGTGTGCGACGGCGGCCATCGGACCGCCCAGGACGTTGGCGCCCCGGCCGGTCTCCATTGCCTCGCCGTCGCGGAGCAGGGTGACTGAAAATGATTCCAGCGCCTCGACCGGGTCCGTGCCCAGCCGGTCGATGGGTAGCTGCTCCCCCACCAGCAGGGCGCCGTGCAGTGCGCAGTTGGCGACGGTGTCGGGTGCCTGGAACCGCCAGCCGGGATAGTGCGACTGCACGATCTCGAACGTGTGCGCCACCCAGTCCACGCAGTCGAGGATCGCCGACAGGTCGCTGTCCGCCGGCGGCGCCGCGGAGAAATGAACCGCGATCTCCGGCTCGATCTTCGGCTCGGCGAAGGCACCGATCGGGCACGTGAAGCGCCCGTTCCCGGCGTGCACCACGGTGGTGTCGTAAAGATATCCCCACACCGGCGCATGCACGCCGTACTTCGGCCAGATGCTCGAGTTGGTAAAGCCGATCTTCCTGCCCACGGCCACGGCGCCTTCGGCGAGCCGCGCCTCGTGGATCCGGTGCGCCACCTCGTAGGCATCGGCGAGCCCGAATCCGCTGGCCTGCGAAGTGATCGGCTCGAGCTGCCGGTTCTCGTCCCGCGCTGTCTTGATGCGCTGGGCGATCTTGTCGAGGTCTGTCTGGGAGGTCATACCGGGTGCCGGATTTGCGTGGCCGCCCATCCTAATCGATTTTCCGCCCAACCTGAATTTCCCGGTGCACCCCTCGATTGGACATTCCAACCCCTGCCGTGTCGCCGGCACGCGTTGTCATGCCCGCCGGGTGGAAAGCCCGGGATTTTGTGTTCTAATTCACTGTACTACGGCTTTGGCGGCCCCGGGGCGCGCATTTCACTTCCTGTCATGCGGTTGTCCGGGTGGAAGATCGATACGAGCCCGGGAGGAGCGGTGCAGTCTCCGAACATACTGGTAATTCCGGCGTACGTGCTGGTCATCGATGACGACAGTGATCGCTTGAAGGCACTGCGGGACCGGCTTCAGGGTGTGTTCCGTGAGCACGACCAGGTTCTTGCCCTGGATTCCGGGGAATGGCTCGACACCAACCGGGAGCTGATGCAGCGCGTTCCGGTCCAGACTGTTCTGGTGGGGCGCTGGTCCGGCTGGGAACAGGCCGGGATCCGGCAGTCGCTGGTGGACTCCTATCCCGATATCCCGTTCTATTTCATCGACGGGGACGGCGAGCCCGGCCGGGACGGAGCGCCGGCGATGGATTTTGCAGCGATGAACCCGATCAATTCCCGGATCCGCCGGATCCTTCGCGACATCGACGCGCCGGGGGCGGATAATGACGGCGCACCGGCCGGTTCACCGCCGGACAACGACCGGCCCGTCTGGCTGTTTCGCGGCCTGTCCGGCACCAGCGCCGCGATACAGAGCGTTCGCAACGACATCACGCTGGTGGCCGCCAGCGATTCCACGGTACTGATTACGGGCGCCGCCGGCACGGGCAAGGAGATCGCCGCCCGCAATATCCATTTTCAGTCGCCCCGGCGCCTCAAGCCCTTCGTCCCCGTCGACTGCGGTGCCGGATCGTCGGACCAGCTCGAGCGCGACCTCTTTGGCCACGACGACAACGGCGCCGACCCGGGCGGCCGGGGGCGCTTCGAGCTGGCGGACGGCGGCACCTTGTTTCTCGGTGATATCGGCGCCATGTCGCTGGCCATGCAGTTCAAGCTGTTGCGGGTTCTCCGGGAGCGGACGTTCGAGCGTGTCGAAGGCGGCATGCCCCGCGTAGTCAATGTCCGGATCGTGGCCGCGACGCACCACGACCTGGCGCAACTCGTTGTCGAGGGCCGATTCCGCGAGGATCTCCTGAACTGCCTGAGCGGTTTCCCGGTTCAAATGCCGAGCCTGAAGGACCGCATCGAGGACCTGCCGGTGCTGGTGGCCGAGGTCCAGCGCAAGCTGCGGACGCACGGCGCTGACGGCACGACGTTCAGCGACGCCGCTCTCGACGTGCTGCGGCGCTACAGCTGGCCCGGGAACCTGCGTGAACTCAGCGAGACGGTGGAGCGGCTGTGCGTCGGCCGTACCGGTTCGCAGGTCGATGCCGGTGACCTGCCGCCGGAAATCCTGTCCGAAGCCGGGTCCGGCCGGCCGCCGGAGCCGGCACACCCGGATCTGCAGCCGGCGGCGGCGCATTCCCACCCGGATGGCCTCGACCTGGAACGCTACCTCGCCGACATGGAACGGTCCCTCATCCGGCAGGCGCTGGAAGAGTCCGACGGAGTAACTGCGAAGGTAGCCGAGCGCCTGAACCTCGGCCACGAGGCGTTGGCGCAAAAGATGCGCAAGCACGGATTCTGATTCATGGGTGTGGTGTCCGAAAACAGTCGGGGCCGGGCGAACCCGTTCACGCTGCCGGGGACGGAAGGGTTCTATTTGCTCACGCCGGACGGTGGGCTGGGCCGCTACGAGGCCGAAGGCCATTTTACGCCGGAGCCGTCACTGACCAGCGCCCTCAGCGGGACCATCGCTATGCTGTTGCGCGATTACCGCGCGGGCAGTTCGGCGCCGCTGGGGCTTGTGACCGCCCATATCACGGATCGCCCGTGGCGGTGCGCGTCGCTGGTGTTCAGCGACCACGCCTTGCGGGAGATATACGGGTCCGGCGGTGATCCGCACTCTCCGCTGACCGACTTCCAGAAGAAGAACCGGGTAAAGAGCCTGTTCCAGGGCATGGAGCTGGTGCTGGACGCCAGGAAAGCTTCCCAGCCCCAGCATCCCCGCTACTGTCCCGTGTTCTTCGTGCCGGAGGTGAATGCCGATGTCCTGGACGCCCGCTACGGTGTGGAAGGCGCCCGGCCCGGACGCGCGTTCGAGGTGCTGGATCTCATGGCGCCGCTGGCTCCCGATGAGCAGCACGATCCGGTGTATGCCAGGATGGTCATGGAAATGGTCCGCTCGAGGATCGCCCCGGACCTGCGCAGCGGTCCCTCGCTGATGCTGGCCGCTGGCGCGTCCCCTGAGATCAAATCCACGCGACCGGTGGCGTCATCCAGTCCGGGGGCCGGGAGCGAGGAAACCCCCTGGGAGGACGCGCCGGAGGACCGGCACATCGCGTTTCAGGACGGGGACCACGTGCCCTACTGGCTGCTGGCGGGATTCGCGCCGTTCAACCACCTGAACGATCTGCAGCGGGAGTTCATTGCCCGGACCCTCCGGATCAGCAAGCGACCCGCCCGGACCACGCTCATCGAGCGCGGCTCCATGGAGGATGTCTCCTATTTCCTGGTGGAGGGCACCGTCGCGCTCGAGTCATTCGACGGCCGGAGCATCAGCGTCTCCGGCGGCACCAAGCGGGCCCATCTGCCGGTATCCCAGCTCAATCCACACGCCTATACCGTGAAGTCGGAAACAGAGGTCATCCTGATCCCCGTGAGCCTGTCCATGCTCCGGAAGGTCACGCGTATCACCACCACCTACCAGAACCGCAGCGGCATCGAAGTCAGGGAACGATCCTCGCTGCCCGACAATATGTCCTGACCATCCCCGCAAGTCGGTTTTCACGGCTGACATGCCGGGACCGACTCCGACCCCTGTCAATTGGCACGCCGTCGTTCGAACATCGAGATACGCATGAACATATGGCATGATTATGGCCGGTTCCCGATGTGTTGAATCACTGCCTTTGCTGCCCCGACAACTACCATTCGTAGCGGCGCTCGGTCTCCTGGCTTATGTGTTCTGGGCCAGCGCGGCGCTGACCGGGATCGCGGCGGGGGTGGCGATATTCCTGTTCGGCATGATGACCCTGGAGCGGGGGTTCAAGGCGCTGACCGGCGGCGTGCTGGAGATGCTGCTCCGGCGCTCGACGGATCGTTTCTGGAAGGGGCTGACCTTCGGCGCCGCCACCACCGCGCTGACCCAGTCCAGCTCGCTGGTCTCGGTCATCACCATCTCGTTCCTGAGCGCCGGCCTGCTGACCCTCGGCCAGGGTATCGGCGTGATCTTCGGCGCCAATCTCGGCACCACCACCGGCGCCTGGTTGATGGCGGGCCCGGGCATGCGCTTCAACATCGGCCTGTGGGCCCTGCCCATGCTCACGTTCGGCGTGGTGTTCGTCCTGGCCCGGTCCGACAATTTTCGTTCGGTCGGATGGGTTCTGGCCGGCGTGGGTTTTCTGTTCCTCGGTATTCAGTGGATGAAGGAGGGTTTCGAGGCCTTTCACCAGGCGGTGGACCTGAGCCGCTATGCAGTCGGCGGCCTGGCTGGAATGATCATCTATACCCTGGCGGGGGTGACGGCGACCGTGATCATGCAATCGAGCCACGCCGCCCTGATCGTCACCATTACGGCGCTCAGCGCCGGCCAGATCACTTACGAGAACGCACTGGCGATCTCCATCGGCGCCAATATCGGCACCACCGTCACCGCGCTGATCGCGGCATTCGCTGCCAACGTCGAAGGCCGTCGACTCGCCGGCGCACATCTGGTTTTCAATCTCACCACCGCCGCCGTCGCCCTGGTCTTCATCGGGCAGTTCATGCTCGCCGTGGACTGGCTGTCCCAGCGCATGGGAATCGCCCCGGACAGCTACGCCCTCCGGCTGGCGCTGTTTCACACCATGTTCAACATCACCGGCATCGCGATCATGGTGCCGCTGATTCCGCGGATGGTCCTGTTGCTGGAGCGTTTCCTGAGGAGCCCGCGGCTGGTGGTCAGCCAGCCGCGCTTCATCAATCCGACCATGACCGGGCTGCCCGGTGCTGCGCTCGAAGCGGTGCGTCGTGAGCTGCTTCGGTTGTTCCGGCGGGTCTTCAGCCTGATCGCCCAGGTTCTGAACTTCGATACCCGAGAGCTGCAGCAGCAGGTGGACGACGAGAGGCTGCGCCGGCTCCCGGTCCGGATCGAGGCCCCGAACGTGGACGACATCTACAATACCCGCGTCAAGCCCCTGCACGGCTTGATCGTGGACTTCCTCGCCCATGTCCCGGTGCAGAACAAGCGGGCGGAACAGGCCGCCCAGCTGCGCGCCGCCTGCCGCCACCTGGTCGAGGCGGTCAAGGATGCCAAGCATCTCCAGAAGAACCTGGTGCGGCATCTTCGCTCTTCCAACCCGGCGCTGCGCGGCGAGTACGCCGCCATCCGCGCCGGGCTCGGTCGGCTGTTGCATCAACTCGACGAGCTGCTCAATATCGATGACCCGGAAACTGCCGGTGCCGGCATCGACGCGCTGGAATCCCAGGTCGACGCCGGGGACATCGTGCGCACCGGTCGACTCGACGAGCTGATCCGCGAACGCCGCATCAGCTCGGAGAACGCCACCTCCCTGATGAACGACAGCGCCTACGCCAACCGCATCGCCCGGAACCTGCTGGCCATGGCCCGGGTCACCTTCAGGCCATTGAGCACCGAAGATGAACCCTCTGGCGACACCGTGCTCGACGGCCAGCCTGCTTCCGAACCCCCCGAGCCCGGCGCGACGGGTCACTGAACCGGCAGCCCGGCCAGCGGGTGCACGCCATCCCCGGCGCGGGCACCCGCGTGCCGGTCTGGATACTGGGCTCCAGCCTGTTCGGTGCCCAGCTCGCCGCGGCCGTTGGCCTGCCCTATGCCTTCGCCTCGCATTTCGCCCCGGACATGCTGGACCAGGCGCTGCACGAGTACCGCAGCCGCTTCGAGCCCTCCGAATACCTCGACGCGCCCCGTGCCGCCGCCGGTATCAACATCTTCGCCGCCGAAACCGACGACGCGGGCCGCCGGCTGATGACCTCCATGGAGCAGCAGTTCATCGCCTTGCGCCGCGGCACCCCCGGGCGCCTGCAGCCCCCCGTCGACGACCCGGACAGCCTGGGCAGCACCGCCGAGCTCGCCACCGCCCGCCACGCCCTCCGGGAATCCGCCGTCGGCGCCCCGGAGACCGTCAAGGCCTGGCTGGAATCCTTCGTGGCGCGCACCGCCGTTGACGAGCTGATTCTCACCGGCCACGTGTACGACCACGAAGCCCGCAAGCGCTCATTCGCCATTGCCGCCGAAGCGCTGCGGGGCATGAGCGAACCGCCCGGCAAACCTTGATTCCATCGCCGGTCGCCTTTGCAATCACCGCCCGCAACCGCATGGCCGGGCTAGCCATCGAATCGAAAACCACCGTTCCGGACTGGGACGGCGAAGGAATGGACGATTCCACGGCGGCGGAGGGTTTGCTGCACAGCGAGTAACGGGGAAGCCGAGCGTACGTCTGGCACTCGTCACCGCCTGGCCTACGCCGGGCGCAAGACAGCATCGCCCAGCGCCGCGTGCTCGAGCTTGGCGAGCACGGCCACCACCAGCGCCTGGGCGACGATGAAACTCGATCCGAGCAGGTTGGGCGCGATCCAGTCGCCGGCCAGGAGCAGGAAGCTGGCGCCCGCCCACAGGACGTTGCCGGCGATGATCACCCAGGCGCCCGCCGGGTGGATGGCGGAGCGCGTCGCGACAATCGCCATGAACACCGCGATGGGGAACAGACTCAAACCGACATAGAAGAGCAGGGCCACCGGGATCTGCATCAGCGGGCCAGCCAGCTGCGCGCCGGCGGTGAGAAGCAGTCCGAAGCCGGCGCAGGTCGCGGCGTCCACGAGCAGCAGTTTCCGCAGCGGGAAGGGGAACGTGGTCTTTGACATTGAATCCTCCATGGGAAGATGGATGCATGGGTTGATGAAGCACCCGTGAAGCGCTTCGGTACGGATCATCCATCGACCTTGGCGTGCAGTCGATTACGTCGCAGGTAATTGGTCAGCCGTTTGGCGACCTGATAATCTTTCCCCATGACCCAAGCAATCCCCAATGCCGGCGGGCTGCTGCGCGAGTGGCGGCAGCGACGGCGCCTGAGCCAGCTCGGCCTCGCTGCCGAGGCCGAGATTTCCCAGCGCCACCTGAGCTTCGTCGAGTCCGGCCGTTCCACGCCCAGCCGGGACATGGTCCTGCGCCTGGCGGAGCATCTGACGATTCCCCTGAGGGCACGCAATGCGATCCTGGTGGCGGCGGGCTTCGCGCCGGTCTACCGTGAGCGCGCCCTCGACGACCCCGGCCTGGAGGCGGCCCGGCATGCCATCGACGTAATCCTGACCGGCCACGAGCCCCATCCCGCGCTGGCGATGGATCGCCACTGGACGCTGGTCACCGCCAATCGCAGCGTTGCCCCGTTGCTGGCGGGGATCGACGAAGCGCTGCTGCAGCCGCCGGCGAACGTGCTGCGCCTGAGCCTGCATCCCGGCGGGCTGGCCCCCCGGATCCGCAACTTCCGTGAATGGCGCGCGCATGTCCTGGGCAGGGTGGCGCAGCAGATCGACAACTCGGCCGACCCGGTGCTGATGGAACTGCTGGAGGAGTTGAAATCCTACCCCGTGCCGCCGGGGTCGAAACCGTACCAACCCGGCGAGCAGGCGGCGCTGGGGGGAATCGCCGTGCCCATCGAGCTGGCCACGGATGACGGCACTCTCTCTTTCGTCAGCACCACGACGGTTTTCGGCACCGCCGTCGACATCAGCCTCTCGGAGCTGGCAATCGAAACATTCTTCCCGACGAACGCCCACACGGCGGAGATGATGCGGCGTCTTGGCGAGGCGGCCAGGGAACAAGGGGACGGAGGGATTTAATTCTAATATCGAACCGGTTGTTCTGGCCGTTCAGCCAGCGTTCAGCCGCCGTTCAGCGTTGGTTTAGCCGCCGCGTGTCATGGTTGCGCCTTATTTCCAATCGTCAATCAGCGACACGTTCCGGGAGGAACAACGACATGCGACGACCAATCATTGTAATGGTAGTCACGGCCTCACTGGCCCTCGCGGGCTGCCAGGGTATGCCCAGGCAGGACCAGGGTGCCCTGGCCGGCGCGGCCCTCGGCGGCGCCGTGGGTCACAACTTCGGCAGCGGCCGCGGCAAGGTGCTGGCGACATTCGGCGGCGCCTTGCTTGGCGCCCTTGCCGGCAGTCACGTCGGCCGGCAACTGGATGGCTACGACGAGCAGCAGGCACAACGCGCGCTCGAGCACGGCCGGACTGGCTACCCGACGACCTGGCAGAATCCCGACCGCGGCCACGAAGTGACGTTCGTGCCCACCGAGACCTACAGGAGTTCGTCCGGCCGCTACTGCCGCGAGTATCAGACTCAGGTGGAGGTCGGCTACGACGTGAAACAAGCTTACGGGACCGCCTGCCGGCAGCCCGACGGTACCTGGGAAATTCAGTAGGCCGGGCGCGCAGGCTTGTCGCCCCGGCGCGTCAGCACGATTATCCGCCACTCCATCAGCAATGTCGGACCTGCTTCCGCCTCCGCTTCCAACTTGAGGCTCAAGTAGCCGCGGTCTTCCCGGCTGGCCGACAACCGCTTGTCGACAACGGTCACTTTGACGCTCAGCGGCTCGCCGGGATACCAGGGGCGCAGCCACCTCAGGCTGTCTATGCCCGGCGAGCCCACCGCCCGGCTGTTCACGAGGACCTCCCGGCAGAACGGCTGAAAACACAATAGCTGCGTCTGAAAGCCTGAAGCCACCAGACCGCCAAAGTGCGTGGCGGCCGCCTCGTTCTCGTCCAGATGAAAACGCTGCGGGTCATACCGCTCGGCGAATGCCTTGATTTCCTCCCCGGTCAGGCCGGGCACCTCGAACTCGAAAGCAGTTCCTTCCTCAAAGTCCTCGAAGTACTCTCTGGAGTGATCTGAACTTTTTGTCATACCGCCGTACTTGTTCTGTTTGGGTCGGTCAGTTTATCAAAGAGACCTTCCCTCTTCCCGTGGGCTGCTATACATCAGCGAGGGAAGGAGTGGTCAAGCGTCGGTCTCCATCGCCTTGTCTTGCGGCCAATGGATTTTCTCGACACCTTTCAGGTTGAGACGCTTTCGTGCGTGCCACAGATCATAATGATCCTGCATCGCAAGCCAGCTTTCCGGTGAACGACCCAGAGCCTTGGACAGGCGCAAGGCCATTTCAGGAGATACGTTACTTTCTCCCTTCAGCAATCGATTGAACGTCGAGGAAGACACCTTCAGGTTCCTCGCTATCTGTCGCACACTGATATCGTAAGGCGCGAGGTAGATCTCTCGAATAAACTCGCCCGGATGCGGGGGATTATGCATACTCATTAGTGATAGTCCTCATAGTTCAGTACATAAGCGTTGCCATCCCGGAACTCGAACGTGACGTTTCCGACGACACCGCTCATGTCTCTTCCGGCCTCCGGTGCAATGCTTCTGTGGCAACAGCATAGCGTGTACTGCGTCCACCGCCGGACAGTTTGCGCAGGCAGCCCTTCTCCAGCAGGTCAGCCAGATCGCGGGTTGCGGTGGCCTTGCTTACTTTCGCTGTTGACTTGTATTTGGCAGCGTTAATACCGTCCCTGAACGTCTCATCGGCACCGTCGAGCAAACGGTTCAATACTTTGATCTGGCGCTCGTTCAACACCGATGTGGCGTGGCGCTGCCAGAAGCGCGACTTGTCCAGCACCCGGTCCACTCGCGACAGTGACTGTTGCAATGCCTCTTCGAGCACCTCCAGGAACCACGTCAGCCACGCGGTGATCTCCAAATCGCTGCGTTGGGTGCGTTCGAGATGGTCGTAGTAAGCCTGGCGCCGCGCCATGATGGCGGCGCTCAGTGAATAAAACCGGATTGACTGTCGCTCCGCCTGGCCCAGGGCACGGTCGGTTACGGCACGGGCCACCCGGCCATTGCCGTCATCAAACGGATGCAGCGTAATCAGCCATAGATGGGCGATACCAGCCCGCAGCAATGGATCCAGCCCGGCCGGCGGGTGATTGAACCAGGCGAGAAAGGCATCCAGCTCCACCTCCAGCCGAGCCCGGGGCGGGGCCTCGAAATGGACCCGGGGCCGGTCGATACGCCCGGACACCACCTGCATGGGCTGCTCGCCTCGCAAATCACCCACTCGAATATTCGACGTCACGTCCGGGCCTTCCGGGAACAACAGTGACTGCCACCGGCACAGCCGCTCACGGGTCAGTGCCTGGTCAGGTTCGTGCGTGGCCTCGAGCAACAACGCCACCAGCGCCTCGGACCGGGCAGTGGGCCGATCCACCATCCCGGCCCGCTCCAGGCCGAGTTGGCGCGCCACTGATAAACGCACCGAACCGACATCCAGGTGCTCGCCCTCGATCTCGCTGGTGCGGATGGCATTCTGGATCAGCGCGTCCATTTCCACGTCCAGATCGGCGCCGCCGGACACCCACTCGGTGCGCCCCAGCAAGCGTCCCTGCAACAACCGCACGGCGTCCAGCCGCCCCTTCAGGGCGGGCTCGTCCCAGTGAAAGTGAGGCCAGTCGTCCTGTTGCCAGATGTACATGAGCCGGATAATCCGCTTTATCGGATCAAAATATGAGCCGATTATGGCGGATATTCGGCTCAAAGGCCAGTCAGGGAAGTCCCCTGGCCCTGAGCTCCACGCGATTCGTCGCCGAAGAAATTTATCCTCCTGGCAGGATTAATCGCGTAAGCCATTGAAAAAATGGAAGTTAAATGAAGAATACTGTATATTATAACAGTATTCCAACAGGAGAATAACCATGCCGGAAACCGCAGCGCTCCCCACACGCGACGGCCCCAATAATCTCCAGACCCTGGCCGACCAGATCACCGAACTGTCCGCCCACATCCATGCCGCCACCTGGCGGTTGCTGATGCTGATCCGCGAGTTCGACGAGCGCGAGGGCTGGGAGTGCCCGGGCCTGAAGTCCTGCGCCCACTGGCTGAACTGGCAATGCGGCATCGCCCTCGGCGCCGCCCGGGAGAAGGTCCGCGTCGCCCACGCCCTCGAGGACCTGCCCCGGATCAGCGAGGCGTTCCGCACCGGCCGGCTCAGCTTCTCCAAGGTCCGCGCCATGACCCGGGTGGCCACGCCGGACAACGAAGACTATCTGCTCATGATCGCCGACCACGGCACCGCCGCCCACGTCGAGCGCCTGGTGCGGGGCTATCGCAGCGTCAAGCGCATCGAAGCCCTGGAAGCGGAGAATGACCGCCACGACCGGCGCGCGCTGTCCTGGCATTTCGACGACGACGGCAGCCTCGAGATCAAGGGCCGGCTCACCCCCGAGCAGGGGGCGCGGGTGATGCAGGCCCTGCAGGCGGCGATGGACGCCGAGTCCCGGGAGCGCCCGGACGTTTCCGCGGAAACGCCCATCGCCGCCCGCCGGGCCGACGCCCTGGAACAGGTCGCCGAAAGCTTTCTCGCCGGGGCGGACACCCACAGCACCGGCGGCGATCGCTGCACCGTGCATGTGCATACCGACCTCGACACCCTGCGCGCCGATGGCGCCGGCGCGCAGGCCGAGCTGGCCTCGGGCGGACACGTTTCCGCGGAAACGTCCCGGCGCCTGGCCTGCGACAGCGGCGTGGTCCAGTGGCTGGAATCCGCCGACGGCTCGACCCTCGATGTCGGCCGGCGCACCCGCAGCATCCCCCCGTCCATCCGCCGGGCGCTGGAGCGCCGGGACCAGGGCTGCCGCTTCCCGGGCTGCACCACACACCGCTTCGTGGACGCCCACCACATCCGCCACTGGGCCGACGGCGGCGAGACCAGGCTCGACAATCTCGTCCTGCTGTGCCGCCATCACCACCGCCTGGTTCACGAAGGTGGCTATGCGGTCGAGATGCAGTCAAGCGACACGCCGGTCTTCACCGACCCGCACGGCGACATCATCCGAACCGGCCCCGACACGCGTTTCCGCGGAAACGTCTTTGCCATCACCGCCCACAACCGAATGGCCGGGCTCGCCATCGGTTCGAAAACCCCCGTTCCGGACTGGGACGGCGAAGCGATGGACGATTCCATGGCGGTGGAGGGCTTGCTGCACCGCGACTAACGGGGGCGAGCATGCAAGCCAGGTATCGCTCAGCGCCGCGTGTGGCGTGAGTGCCCTGGCTTCGGACCCCATCGCCCCTTAGACGGCATTTCTCTCCGCTGTTGCCGGGGAGATAGTAACTTTGACGCCAAGACTATGAAGGACTTTAAGCACCGTGTCATAACGTGGCTTGGCTCCCGGTGACATGGCTTTGTATAAGCTTTCCCGTCCCAGCCCTGTGGATTGTGCAATCGAGCTCATTCCCCGAGCCTTCGCGACGTTACCAACAGCCGACAGAAATACGTCAGGGTTTTCATCCTCAAGGGCCGCCGTGAGGTATTCCGCAATTGTCTCGTCATCATCGAGAAACGCACTCGGATCAAATTCAGAAACCTTCACCATAACCATTACTCGTCTAGCTCTATCAGTATACGTTCAGCTCGCTCAATATCCCGAGTCTGGCTGGACTTGTCACCACCGCAAAGCAACAGAAGAACAAACTTCTGTTCTCGTATGTAGTAGATCCGATAACCGGGTCCGGTGTGAACTCTCAACTCCTGGACTCCACCGCCTACAGGTTTCGTGTCGCCGAGATTACCCAGTCGCACAGATTCGAGCTTCGCCAGAATCCGAGCCTTGGCTCTCCGATCCCGAAGTCCCTTCAACCACTTGGCAAAGACGTCCGTTTGTCTTAGTTGGTACATTAAATGAGTGTATCCGTATGGATACTTTTTGTCAAGAAATCGATTCCAACTTCCGTTTAACGTGAAGAGTCACCAGTAAGCGGCCATCGTGTACCAGGACGATTCGCCGGATCTAACCCTAGCGGATCAACCATCACCTTCAGTACAAACGCGTGATGTATTGCGCAGCCAGTATGAGAGGCTCGAACGGCCGGCGAAGCAGGGATCGGCAGCCCGCTCGAAGCTAATCGTAGTGACTCCACAGCCGTAATACCTTGACAACCCGATCCTCTTCCACCACCTGGTATACCAACCGATGCTGGATGTTGATTCGCCTCGAATAGGCCCCGGCAAGGTCGCCGACAAGCTTTTCGAAAGGAGGCGGCCTCTGGAACGGATCTTCTACAAGAATCGCCAACAATTCCTGTGCCTTTGGTTTCAACCCGGCTGAAGCCAGTTTCTTCGCGTCCTTTTGTGCTTGCTTCGTATGCACCAGTCGCCAATTCACCAATCCAGACCCTCGGTGCACTCGTCGACGGGCGTCTCCATGCCTTCCCGAATCGATTCGCGCATACCGGGGACAGATAGCAAAAACAGGGTCTCCTGGATGGCCTCCCAGTCCTCCGCGGAAACCAGCACCGCCTTGTTCCGCTTTCCCGATATGAGCAACGGCTGATGCGAGGATGCGGCCTCGTCAATCAGGCGATACAGGTTAGCGCGAGCTTCGCTGGCCGAAATTGCAGTCATGACACACCTCACAATAGGTAAACAACGCTATGGTACGCTTTTTAGTACGTACGGCAAGCGGTACGTCACAACTGCATAAGATATGACTCAGGCGAGAGGGCTCAATACAACCGCTCTTGAAAACCCACGAACGTGCTGCGGATGGCAGCCACGCTGCCCAGCTCGCGCACCGCGTCTCCCAGGCTGTGGTACTTCAGCTCGATAAGCTGCGGCAGTTTTTCGGTATCCAGTTCCGTGACGCCGCGGGCCACGTAATGGCCCAGCACGAAGTCGAGAAGTTCCTCTTGCCGATAATCGTACCCCACGAACAAGTGATCCCGGTGTGACGCCACGCGCTCGGCCCGGCTTACCGGTGGCAGATTGAAGGCGATATAGGCCACCACGTCGTAAAGGTCGCTGTTTTCCGCCTCAATCCTCCCATCTGCCGCAGCCGCTTGTAATACCTCATTCAGCTGACAGGTGGACGGGCTTACGACAGCAAGAACGGCTAACTGTCAATACGTCCGCCTCCAACGATTCAGCGGTCACTTCTCTCTCGCCAGTATCCTGGCCGACGACTTTGGTGAGCGACAGCTAAAACCCATATACGCCTTGTTTTTATTGTGTAAATAAGTGAATGCGGAAAGCGGCGCGCGGGTAAGTGGCGAAACACGCTCTCAAACTCAGCGCCAATTTTTGGATGGTCCTCGAGTAAGTTTGCGGCAGATTCAATCTCCATAATGAATGCTTCGCCTAAGCCGGCAACTTGCTCTTCGTAATACGCAGCCTCCTCAATAAACTCCTCCTCAGCACGAGGATGGAACTCAACTCTCATTCTTTAGCCGCGACTTGGCTTCTGTAAAAACCTCTGCGGCCGGTATGGGCTTCACAAGACCTTCTCGCAGTTCTTTGTGACGACGCTTTGCTTCTTCTAACCACTGCCGTTCGACATCTTGCTCCGAATCGCCATCGAAATCACAAATGAGATCACGGAGCAATTGGTTCCTCTCAGCGGTTTGTAACGATCGTATTTCTTGTTCGATCTCTCGCACTGAACGGGCCATAATAAAACTCTCCAACCGGGGTTGGTTAGTCATTCTACCCTTAAGCTGTCGTAACCGCTAACGGCACCACTCAGCCGCCGCGAGCAGCAAATGGACATCGTTCGGTATACCAGTCTCTGGCCGACAACGCATCCTGAAAGGCTTCAGGATGCCATCTGATTCTATTCGAACCCACGAAAAAGTCGTTCCCTGACTTCTGACCACGGCACCGTCTCTACAGCACGTGTATCCAACTCAGACACACGTTCCCGTATCTCCGATTCCCAGGCATCTTCCACGCCTGAATCCGTCTCACCATGGAGGCCCTCAACCAACCCCGCCGCAGAACGTTGGCGATGAGCCGCGCTTGACCGCCCGTGGCACCATCGGACTCGATCGTCGTCACCGTTCCAGCTCGCTGAGTACACTTCGAAAGCTTTCGAGGCCCGATTCCAGGTTCTCGATGATCTCCTCGGCGATTTCGTCCGGCTCCGGGAGATTATCCAGGTCGCCGAGTGATTTATCCCGCAGCCAGAAGATGTCCAGGCTGGTCTTGTCGCGCTTGAAGATCTCCTCGCGGGGGTAGCGGCGCCAGCGGCCCTCGGGGTTGTCTTCGCTCCAGGTTTCCTTGCGCTTGTGGCGCGCGCCCGGCTTGTAGCACTCGATGAAGTCCTTGAGATGCTCGTCGCGCAGCGGCTTCTTCTTGAGGGTGTGGTGAACGTTGGTGCGGTAGTCGTAGTACCAGATCTCATCCGTCCAGGGCTCCGCGCGGCCGGGGCGGCCGTCGAAGAACAGCACGTTGGCCTTCACCCCGTGGGCGTAGAAGATGCCGGTGGGCAGGCGCAGGATGGTGTGCAGCTCGGTGGTTTCCATCAACTTGCGGCGCACGGTCTCGCCGGCCCCGCCCTCGAACAGGACATTGTCCGGCACCACCACCGCGGCCTGGCCGTTCTCGTTGAGCAGCGTCTTGATGTGCTGGACGAAGTTGAGCTGCTTGTTGGAGGTGGTGGCCCAGAAGTCCTGGCGGTTGTAGACGAAATCCTCCTTCTCCTGCTCCCCGGCCTCGTTGGTCACCGTCATGGTGCTCTTCTTGCCGAACGGCGGATTGGCCAGCACGTAGTCATGGCGCCGGGGCGCATCATCGGCCAGGGCGTCGGTCGGCGAAATGGTCGGTTCCTTGCCTATCTCGCCAATGTTGTGCAGAAACAGGTTCATCAGGCACAGCCGGCGGGTGTTGGCGACGATCTCGTTGCCGTGGAAGGTGGCGTCCTTCAAGGCCCGCTTCTGCGCCGCGCTCATCTCCGACAGATGGTGTTTGGCGATATAGTCATACGCGCCCAGAAAGAAGCCGCCCGTGCCGCAGGCCGGGTCGCAGATGGTCTTGCCGGGTTGGGGCTGAACGCATTCCACCATGGCGCGGATCAGCGGGCGCGGGGTGAAGTACTGGCCGGCGCCGGACTTGGTGTCCTGGGCGTTGCGCTCCAGCAGATCCTCGTAGATATCGCCCTTGACCTCGGCATCCAGCATGACCCAGTTCTCGGCGTCGATCATCTCGATCAGCCGCGCCAGCTTGGCCGGGTCCTGGATCTTGTTCTGCGCCTTGGTAAAGATCTGCCCCAGCATGCCCTTCCGCTGGCCCAGCGCGCGCAGCAGCTCGATGTAATGGGCTTCCAGCTCGGCCCCCTTGCGTGCCTTGAGGCTGTTCCAGTCGTATTCCTCCGGAATGCCGATGTCGCGGTTCCAGGGCTTGCCGCGATACTCGTCCGCCATCTTGAGGAAGATCAGATAGGTGAGCTGCTCCAGGTAGTCGCCGTAGCTCACGCCGTCGTCGCGGAGCGTGTGGCAGAAATTCCAGACCTTTGATGCCAGTTGTTCCGCGTTCATTCGGCACTCGCTTTATCGTCGTTGGCGTCGCCGGTGTCTTCCGCAATCAGGTTCATGACCAGACGCGCCATCAGATCCTTGGCCTTGGGGTCGCTCTCGGCGATCAGCAGGGTCAGGGCGGTCAGGCCCTGCTCATTCAGCGTCAGGCGCATGCCTTCCTGGCGCAGGTAGAGCAGGAACAGGAACGCGCCGGAGCGCTTGTTGCCGTCCGAGAAGGGGTGGTTCTTGATCACGAAGTACAACAGATGCGCGGCGCGCTCCTCGCGGGTTCTGTACAGGGGCTCGCTGAACATGGTCTGTTCCAGGTTCCCCAGGATCGCCGACAGCCCGTCGCCCCGATCCCGCGCGAACAGCTCGCTGGCCTCGCCCCGTTCGCGCAGCTCCCCGGCCAGCGCATCCAGCGCCCGGCGGGCTTCGTCCAGCCCCAGAATGCCGCGGGCCGGGCGGGCACCGGGAGGCACGCCCAGCGCCCCTTCGTCGTAGTCCTGCAGCAGGCGCCAGGTGCGGGCATATCCGAGGATCAGGCCGACCACTTCCTGCCCAATATCCGAAACCAGCTCCTGCCGCGTGAGCGTCTGGCCGAGGAGCTCCAGGGCCTGCTCGAGCTCCGCCAGCCCCTGTTGGGCCAGGCGGTGCTCGTTGAGGCTGTAGCCCTGGGTCAGGTGTTCCCGGAGAACTCTGGTGGCCCATTGGCGGAAACGGGTGGCGCGTCGCGAACTCGACCCGGTAGCCCACGGAGATCACCGCATCCAGATCGTAGTGCGTCAGCCGCCGGCGGACCTGGCGCTTACCCTCCTGGCGAACTACCGAGAATTCCTCGGTAGTTGCCGACTCTTCCAGCTCACCCTCCGCGTAGATATTCTTGAGGTGCAAGCCGATATTGTCCGTGGAGGTGTTAAAAAGCTCAGCCATCTGGCTTTGCGTCGCCCAGAGGGTCTCGCTCTCCAGCCGAACTTCGACCGGGCGCTCATCATCCTCGAAAATGACGATTTCACTCATATAGCCTCCTTGCTGTTACACATAACGATTTTGGGGAAGTGTGCTGGCCTCCGCTCCCGGTTTCCGAACTTCCTGGATGAGCCATCAGAATCCCGGGATGAGGCTCCTGACGCATATTATACGGCGATGGACTCGCTAGATTAACCCTCGGACTGTTTTGATAGGCTCGCGAAAAAGGTGCTCCCGTGTACGGGCTCATGCCGATGCCTCGGCCTTGCGCTTGCGGCGGCCGGTCTTCGGCTCATTCGCCTGCTCCTGGCGAATGCGTTCCAGCAGCACGCTGGCGGGCTCATCGTTGGGATCCTGGGGGACGAGTTTGCCTTCGAAGGCGCGTTTTAGGATGGATTGGCGGAGGGACTTTTCACGCTCAAGGGTTGTATCAACTTCACCTATCATCTCATCTGCTTTTGATAGCCCTGCTTCAACCCTCGATACGATCTCCTGCTGCTCCGCAACCGATGGTATCGGGATAGGTATAGCTCGAATGCGATCTTGGCCGATGTTGCGCATGGATAGTTGGTTGCCTGTAGCTCTCTTTTCAATCTCCTTTCTGCCCACATCCGACCACAGATAGTAGAGAACGAAACGTTGATTCACCCACTGGAAGTTCAGACGAAGCACCTTGTCACTTAACATGATCTTTCGTGTGACGCCCTCGGCGATGACAGGGGCGCCCACAAGCTCGAGCGTATTCGCTCGGCTAATCAAAAAATCACCAGCCCTTATCAAATAATTTTCGTTCACAAGGTCAGGGCGCGTGCATGTTTTGCTTTCATTTTCATTGTATTCTTTCCAAGTAACAGCGCTGATCTTGACCAACCCATACTCTCCTTCCTCCGGAGGTTTCTCTTCGCATTTATAACTCTTTCCTGTATCGATACTGGAGATAAAGCTGCCAATGGGCATGGATAGCCAGCTGACGGGCAGTTTTTTGGAAACAAGGCATTCCACGCGATCAGTACGTTCCCGGCTTTCTCGGTTTGCTTCCCTCGCTTTCCGTCCGCCTCCCACTTCGCCACGGCGGCTTTCCACTCTTCCAGCTGTTGCTGGTAGCGGGTTTCGCGTTCTTCGCGGATACGCTGCAGGAGCTGGTCGGCGGTTTCGAGCTGGTCGGCGTTGTCGCGGCGCCATTGTTCGGTGAGGCGGCCTTCGAAGGCGGCTTTGAGCAGGGACTGGCGGTAGGTCTTGAGCTGGGCGCGGGCGGTTTTCAGGCTTTCCACGCCCTTGTCCAGTTCGGAGAAGAGGGCTTCGATCTTGGCGACGATGCGGCGTTGTTCGTTGCAGTGGCGGAATCGGAACGGCAGTTCTTCGATAGCTTAAGCCTCAAGTTACTCAACTGATTGCTTCCGCCTTGATACCTCTCGATCTTCAGACCTAGCTTGAAAGTGCGTAGTGTGACTCGTATGCTGGATAAAACAAGATAAAGGTCGCGATAAGCCGGTAGATGGTATAGTGCAACTGCATTTGCCGATTAGTCGCAGCTTCAATCTTCATATGACACTGTTCCTCAATTACCACTGCATACAACGCAACAGATCGTTCTGAGCCAGCCTCGGGACACTTCTGACAGAAGATTCAGATCGAGTCCTGCTCAAGACTGGTTTTATTGATCACTCGTTAGCGCAGCAGTTCTTCCGCTATCCTGTTGCCAGGTCTTTATCTCAGAGGCACAATGCGTCCGACCGAAACATATTCTGGATTCTTCCTCGAAGGCGGTTGCCTTTCCAAGTCACCATCACTAGCGTACATCACAAGGTCGTCTAACGTGGCTATTTCCCAGCCAGTTAGGTGAATCAGACTCCATCACGCCGCCATCTCATCATTCATCTCATCCAACACTGCTTCCATATCCTCCCCAAACAACTGCCACATTCGCCCGCGCCCGCCCTCGGCATCGAAAGGGGCGTAGTCCAGGTCTTCCACGGTGATGTGGAAGCTGGCGGCGATGTGGTCGCGGATCTTTTCCAGCCAGGCCATCTGCTCCTCGTTGAATTTGGGCTGGTTGCCGGAGTGGCGGCCGAAGACCCAGCGCTTGAAGTTGGCGCGGACGGTCTCGGCGTAGGGCGTGAGCCGGTCGTCCCAGCCAGTCACCCGGCGCACCAGGGCGATTATCTGCGCCAGCTCCGACTGTGGGCGTCGCACCTGAACCTCGTCCAGCCGGGCGTAGGCGTCCCAGACATGGGCGGGGGCCAGCCGCGGGCGCTCGCGCTTGAGTGTCTCCAGCAGATCGCGGATAGCGCGGGCGGTGACCTCCCGGCGCCGGTGCGGCTGCTGGTAGTAGATCGTCAGGGCGTCGATGTCATCCCGGTGGGCTTCCAGCCATTCGCGAAAGTCGTGCCGCAGCGCCTCGCGCCGGGCCTCGGCGTCCGTCTCCCAGTCGCTGGTGGTGATCTCATCCAGGTTCACATCGTCCACCACTTGTTCCTGGCGCTGGCGGACCTCTTCCAGGAAGGTGGTCAGCGGGCCGGTGATGGCGGCGGTGGCCGCCTTGGCACGCTCTTCCCGGACGGACTCGACCTGCTCCGGGGCAGGCTCGGCGCCCTCGGGCAGTTGGTGGGCCTCGCGGGCGGCGCGGCGCAGGGCGTCCGGGTCGTCCGCGCCCAGCAGCTCGGAGGCAATGGTATTGAGGTCCGGGCCGTGGGTGATGCGGCGCACTTCCTGTTGTTGCTCATCGTCGAGACGCTTGCTGAAGCGGGCCAGGCGGCCGGCCAGGCTGCTCAGGGTGTCCGGGTCGCGCACGCCCATGGTCACCGCCTGCATGAGGTCCTTCATGGGCACGCTGGGCTTTTTCTCCAGGGCGCCGGTTTCCATCTTCTCGGAATCGCTCACCCCCACGGCGTCCACCAGCACGAAATGGGTCTTCGGCCCCTCGGCGGCGCGGTTCACCAGGCGCAGGCCGTCGGCATCCAGGCTGCGGGTGCCGCGGCCGACCATCTGCATGTAGTAGTTGCGGCTTTTGACATCGCGCATGAACAGCAGGCACTCGAGGGGCTTGACGTCGGTGCCGGTGGCGATCATGTCCACGGTGACGGCGATGCGGGGGTTATAGTCGTTGCGGAAGCTCGACAGCAGGCTTTGCGGGTCCTCGTCGATGCGGTAGGTGATCTTCTTGCAGAAGTCGTTGCCCGCCGCGAACTCCTCGCGGACGATCTGGATGATGTCGTCGGCATGGCTGTCGGTCTTGGCGAAGATCAGGGTCTTGGGCACTTCCACCCCGGCCGGGCCGGCCTCGTCGCCGGGCAAGCGGCGGTCGGGGAACATGCGCGGCAGGGCGTCGCGGAAAGCGCGGATCACGGTGCGGATCTGGCTGGGATTGACCACGCTGCGGTCGAGCTGGCGGCCGGCGTAGTCCAGGTCCTCGTCGAGTTGCTGCCAGCGCTGCTCCCGGGTGAGGCGGTCGCGGTGCTCGACGATCTCCTCCGCCTCGATCCTGCCGCCCTCGCGGGTGAGCTTGGTGTCGATGCGCCAGATCAGGTGATCCACATTGACGCCGTCCACCACCGACTGCTCCAGCGGGTACTCGCTGACCACATTCTGGTTGAAGAACGCGTAGGTGCGGTTGTCCGGCGTCGCGGTCAGGCCCACCAGGAAGCTGTCGTAGTATTCGATGACCTGGCGCCAGAGGTTGTAGATGGAGCGGTGGCACTCGTCGATGACGATGACATCGAAAAACTCCGGCGGTACCTTTTCGTTGTAGACCACCGGCAGCGGCTCGCGCCTGAGCGCCTCGATGCCGGGCAGCTCGTCCTCGGCCTCTTCCTCGAGGGGCTCGCCCTTGAGGATGGAATACAGGCGCTGGATGGTACTGATGCACACCTGCCCGTCGCTGGGCACATGGGGCGAGTTGAGGCGCTGAACGGTGTAGAGCTCGGTGAACTTGCGGTTGTCGTCCTGGGGGATGAACTTGTTGAACTCCTGCTCGGCCTGGACGCCGAGGTTGCGGGTATCCACCAGGAAGAGCACGCGCTTGATCCGGGCGTGCTTGAGCAGCCGGTAGATCGAGGTAATGGCGGTGAAAGTCTTGCCCGCCCCGGTGGCCATCTGGATCAGCGCCCGGGGTCGGCCCTCCTTGAGCGACGTTTCCAGATTGCCAATGGCGTGGAACTGACACTCGCGCAGGCCGTCGGGCTGCAGCTCGGGGAGCTGCTGCAGGCGCGCGCGAAGCGGGGCAGCCCAACCGCGTATTGCCGCCAGGGTGTCCGGACGATGGACTTGAAAAATCTCTCGGGCACGGGGCTCGGGATCGGCTCGATCGGTAAAGCGGGTGAGCTGGCCGGTGGCCTCATAGATAAAGCGCAGGTCCGCCTTGCCGAGGTGCTTCAGCTCGGCCTCCGCATAGCGGGCCGATTGCTCCTCCACCTTCGTGATGCGGTGACCCTCCTCCTCGCGCTTGGCCTCGATGACACCCGCCGGCTCGCCATCGACCATCAGCAGGTAGTCCATGGGCCCGCGATCCGTGGGATATTCCCGCACCGCCACACCCCGACCCGCCGACGGGTTCAGGCCCGAAAGGCTCTGCACCTTCCAGCCGGAGGCACGCAACTGTTCATCGATGCGGTCCCGAGCGCGTTGTTCAGGGCCCTGGTTGTGGGTCATGGCAGATCCGGATTCTCGTTATTGTCCATTGGCTCCGTGTGGACAGCCGCGCAACGCATGACATGGACCGCGATCCCGGCGGCTGCGGCCACGTACCGGAATGCGAGCGGCCCATGCTTCCAAGGCCGGCACCGTCGCCCGTCACTGGGCTGACCGCACTAGACCACGATGCCCGAATTATCGGTCCACGCCGGGAATCACCTTATCGCTATCCGGGTCATAGAGGCAACAACGGCCTCGACGAAGTTGTTCCGTCGCGATCATAACTCGCATGAGTGCTCTACCATCCGCTGTTCCTGCGAAGCGGATTCAACGCTACCGATTGACCAATCGATACATCTCACGGCCATAGATCGGATTCTACCACTTCTGTTGGTTTACCTTCTTTTGCTGCATCTTGCGTATCTGGTCGACACGAAGCTTTATATACTTAGACCTTGCTTTGTCGGAATTGCCATCAGCGAGCATCAAGGCTTTCGCCCAAAGTGACTCTATAGGCCGATTGACTTTAAGCTCTTTTCCGGCGATTTCAAAAGCATCGTCATTTTCCGCGCCACCTGACCGTGTCCGTACATAAAAGCCATACGCACCTTTCATGTCTTCGACCATGTGCGGCGCAGTACTCCGAACCTTATGGTATGTGATACGTCCAGCCGAACTAAATTGACCAACAATTGTTGTCGACAACCGCCAGAGCAATCGGGCTACATACACTATTGCTCCAATCCATATCATGGACAGCCCAACCATAACCACTACTCGCACGCCCCATGGAGGGTTACCCGAAAATGTCCTGCCAATCGGTGTGTCTGAAGCTATGTACTGTTGCAGCCAATACATAGCCACGCCCCAGATCACAGCCCCAAGTCCAGCAAGAACCGCTGCCCTTTTCAATGACCATCCGCGCCACAAAGTAACGAGAAGGAGAACCCAGAACAACGGGTTTATCCAGGCGTATACAACCGCCACGCCTATCAAACCACCGACATAAGCCGTCGGGTCATCCATCTCAGTAATCCTCTATGTCTCTACCTACAGCCAAGACGTGGCTGCCACATGTCTGGAAAGTTGTCGCCAATATAACGTTGGATACTCCATCGCCTTTAGCGGATCCACAACACATGCCCAAGTGCTACAATCGCAACGATTCCGTAAACTACCGGAAGTAGAAACTCAAATAACATTCTGCAAGTCGTTACATCTTTAAACCGATCATACAACCAGTCAATTTTAGGCAATCTGCTATAAAGCCCGTCGTATAACCGTTGGTCTTCTTCCGTCCAGCCATCCACATATTTCTCAACCTCCTCCAAATAGTCTTGGTACTTCTTTCTCCAGATGAAAAGGTCCGATGTGCCATAGACCGCAAACGCGATAAGGAAATAGAAAACAACCACGGCTACGAGGAGGATGAACGTTTTTTGATCAAGGGTTGAGAGTTCAATACCAAAGGCGGAGATCTTGGTTGGCACTATCCCGGCGAACGAGACAAGAAAGCCCGTAGTGCCTGCGAACAACAAATTCCTCCTCTCCTTCCTTGACACCTCGCTCAAGGGATACTTCAAATTCGCTGCTATGTCTGGCGCGATCTTCATCTCTCAACGTTGGCGATGAGTCGCGCTTGACGGCGACCAACCGGAGCGGCAGCGAGGGGCGGGAGCAGTCAAACGTTGGACTCGATCGTTTTGTTAGCCAATCTTATTCCCGGTCCTTTCCCGCAAACAGTAGTAGATGCATCATCGCGTACAGTCGATGGAACAAATAATCTATATATTCCGGCCTTGCGAGCTCCGACCTATCTGACTCAAAGTGACGGATATGGAACTGATTGCCAATTTCCGTTAGCGTCGTGGCTTCATTCTCCAGTAGTTCTCGTACAGGTCCGGGTGGGGCCGCGCGACTAAGCAACAAGCCAACCGACACCTTTTTGTTTGACTCCTCGTCGAGCGATTTCAACCTTTCCCACGCATCCCAGAGGCGTTCAACAGCTTCTCTGTGCGCTTTGGGTGCTGGGTCTCGAAATTTCTGGATCGCGTCACTAATCAGGCCGTCTAGAGTACGGTCCCCACTAGTTGGTACCTGTTTCATTGCTTCAAGTAGCACTGGTGGCAAGGCACGAGTTTCAGCAAGACGATGTATATCACGAACCATCGGGTCGAGTATGGAACTAGCGAACTCTCCTATATGCAAGTTAAGGTCGTTGACTCCAACGTAGCAGAAATCGTGTATAAAATTGAACAGGTCAATCTCTTCGTTTGCGCATCTTCGACATAACTCAATTTGTATACTGACCCGTTCCGCTCTATCAATGGGCCAATTTAGAGCGCCAGATCCCTCCATACCGCCGCGAGAATCTTCGGCTTTTCGCCACCATTCCGCGAAACTCCCATCAGGCAGAACTGAGCCGAGGAATCCCGCCAGCGGCTCCGAATTCAAGACTGAAATCATTCTCCTCAACGCGTTCTCCGCATTCTGGAACCTAGAACGGTGAAAGTCATTTAGCGCGTCATCGAGATCTTCAAATGACGGTTCCAGAAGCGAGTCAATGCGAGTCATTCTTTCAAACTGTTCAATTGGCTAACGCCTAAGCTAACCTACCGCGGGCCACGTAGCGGAGCGTGCTCTGGTGGAGCGCCTTGCTAGCCTGCGCCTTTGGCACTCTAGTACTCGACACGGGCTTCGGCCAGCTTTCGGAATGAGCGCTGGTTTTCTTCGAGGACATCACGCACTAAGTCATTCAGAGCACGCACCAGAGCTTCTAGACCCGCTTCTGTCGCATGCCCTTCATCGAATATGCGCCGGTGACCGTCTGGCACCATCAGAGAGGCTCGTACACTCTCATCCGAGTCAAGCGCGGTGCAGAACCCATGGCAGCTGTTCAACAACGCCAGTTCCATACCGTCTGGCACATTAAGCTCGGCTTCCGGAATATTGAAAGCGATCGATACCAAATCATAACTCGACAAGTCTATTGATTCTGTATCGTACTTCAGAGACTTCAATAGTCGAGCCGCCTTGCGCAGCCCTCCGTTGGTTTGATGATCTTTGTAATCTATCCACGCATTGTGCAAAAAGGGAGTGTTTTTTAGACGCTCCTTCTTCTTAGCATCAAGGATCTGCACGCCTCGATATATTTTGTCTTTTTTCTCGGCATATTGATTCGTGTTATACCAATTTGCAGGCACTACGTCGACCTTTCGCCGGAGCGAACCACCCTCGATCGATACAGACTTCCCTCCCGAGTAATCGACAACGGCCTCTGGAAAAGCTCGCTCTAGTGCTTCAATAACCTCCACGCGAAGGTCCAACAAATCTTGGATTGGATCGCCCTTGTATGGGTTCTGAGGTTTCTGGGGTGGCTCGACCGTAAAAAATCTTCCTGTCAACAACAGAACGTCAATGTCGCTCTGTGCCTTTATGTGTGTGTCGTTAGTTACGGATCCTTGGTACTCGTCTTCACACTTGATTGTCAGCCGTTTTTCCAACTGGTTGCATACGCGCTCTGCCTGGGCGTAGGTATTTTCAGTATACGCAGGATCTATCGGTTGCATTGCTCCCACGACATAGCGAACTGACTCGCTTTGATCAATTCGCTTATATACTTCATTCAAAAGTCGGGCATTGGTGACCGTCGAGTCTGTACGTCTGGCCGCAAGCCGATCGAGCCGAGTTGCCATGAATCTACTCCCTATTGAGTGTCATTGTGCCCACGGTTTGGCGATTTTGGTCCGTGTAGTAGTTGCCGCTCGCTAATTTGCAATGAAGATCGAATAGGAGTTCTGTCGTTCCACTGTGCTTGTTTAATTCAAGCTGATCGGCAGCAGGGGCATTCTGATATTCGTATAGAACCTTGTATCCGACTCCTTCTACATGTGCAATGCTGGCTGCGATGCTTGTTGAGGCCGACTGTGTGGTTTTGAGATGAATCAGTATCTTGGACCATGATTGCGTGATCGTAATCGTTCCGGACCAATCGTACGAAACTGCTGCCCCATTCTTTAATGTCGTATTTCCCTCGCACCTCCACGAACCGTTCAAGTCTGGGACAAGCAGGAACTTGCGCAACAACTCGACCTTCCATAGGCACTTGTCGAAAAGCATGTATACCGCCAGGAAAAGACCAAATACGGGGACGGCGGTTAACGAAGAGGACGTAAATGAGGGTTCGCCAGCGAAGTAAGTAAAGAGGTTAGCGATACCTTGGTTGAGCAAGGGCGCAGAAACTATGGCGATCAAGGCCAAGACGAACAGGATCTTCTCTTTCGGGTGCCTATTTATAGAGTAATCGTGCACAGTATTCCTCGCACAGGCTACCGCATTGCTGAGCCGCGCTTGACGGCGACCGACCGAAGCGGCAGCGAAGGGAGCGGAGCGGTCAAGCGGCGGGCTCCAGCAAATTGTTAGATTTTCTTTGTATATTGTTCGTCGAAGCAGTCAAGTATCCTCGGACTATAGAAACACTTCGCGACCCCTTTCTTCGCAGCCGGGTCAAGATAACGCTTTTTACAATATCGGTCGTCATCCTCAAGCGGCTTCCGTATCTGATGATAGGTGTGGTTCTGAACGAAGTCGGAATAGCGCCGCTTCAATCGTGTCGTCAGAATTGCATAGTCCCAAGGATATCTTTCCCGGATGTCCTCCTCTGACAGTGTTATCGGGGTGGCATTCGGATCGTTGGTAACCGCCACGTGCTCGGCGGTTGCATCTTTCGAACGAGAAAACTTAACATCCATTCGAAGGGCTACACTGTAGTCCTGATCTGCGCCAGTTTCGGCGGAAATTCGGTCACTCAAGAACTGCAAGAGTTTCCGTTCTTCAGAGTTCAGGTTAGCCAAACTTGCTTCCGAAGGGTGCCCAACAAACGCCAGAGGCATAAGAAAGAAGTTGTATGCGGCCACATCAATACCGAACCAGCGACGGATTAGGGTCATATAGTTTCGTAAGTTCGCGGTGCCGATTTCCTGTACTGTTTTTCCAAGATCAAATCCCTTATTCAGGAAATGAACGGCGTTGTCGCGTATTTCTGTAACTAGCTCCAAATTCTCTCGGACGGCGTTTGGAATGGTATCGCCATACTCTGATACCAACCTATCAAATGCCTGGAATAGCCCGAGGGAAAGGTGGGTGCCGGAGCGATTCCTTTTTCGATATAGCTTATCTGATAGCTCTCCATCCGCTTTCCGCCGTTTTTCGTAAAGTAAAATGGAACTAAGTCTATTGTTCTCGAGCTGCAAAATCCTGGCCTTTAAAATCAACTCCCAAGCGTTTATCGCAAGAATCGCAAAGCTTTCCTCACGATATGCAAAGTTCGGTTTGTTATAGATCTCCACCGCAGCCAACATGGCATCTATAGACTTGTCTGCAAGTGTGCGTGCTCTTGATTTCAAAGATATTCGGAAACGCTAACGTCGGTCTGCAGCGCCCATTAGGCGCTGTCATACTATTCAAGTTCGAAGTTGACAAAATTATTCCACTCTTCCGTAGCTTGCTGCGCGGCATCTAGGTGATTCTGAGCAGCTCGTTGCTGTTCATCAACAAAGGCTTCTATGCACATTCGATACATATCAACTTCGTCAATAAAGTTCTCGTACTCCCATTGATTCTGGAACTCAAATGGCTTAGATGGTTTGAAGCAGCTAGGTGAAGTGCTGAACATATCGGCGTGCACGGATCCAGCAAAGCCGATGACAGCAACACAAATGAATAGAACCATTGATCTTATCATTGCTTTGACCTCGTTGCGCCTAACTAGGCTGTAGAAAAACCTCGCCGTACCATAAATAAGCACTTTTTTGGGTCTGTTTACCATTCCCCGAAATCGTTGCATAGAAGTCAACTGAGCGCGTGGTATTTTTGACGAGAAAGTTCATGGAGGTTTTTGTACAACCACAACGTTGGCGCTCATCCGCGCTTGACGGCGACCAACCGGAGCGGTAGCGAAGGTCGGGAGTAGTCAAGCGTCGGACTGCAGCGCTATTTAGCCATCTCGGGACCGATGTTTCTGGCTAAAACCATTGACTGTCTACCTCAGGGCGTTTGTTAGGCACCGTACGCATTACGGTACGAGAACCCATGAGACCTTATAAACCCGCCCAAGTAAAAACTGGGCCTTTTCTAAAGGCTTCATTCGCTCCACCGACCGGGTTACCGAGCCCCGAAATTTGGATCGCACCGTTCGATTTACAATTTCGTCGCTGACTTCCTCCAAATACGCTGTGTCGATCTTTCGCTTCTTGAACTCCGGCAACTCGTCCTTGTTTGCACGGTGGGGTCGTTTAAATCTCCGTACATCCGAGTACAACGCTGGGTTTAGTCCATTAGGTGCAAAAGTAATGTTGTGCCGTTCGGTATCAGTTATGTCTCCTACATCCAACGGATCCAACAAAAGGGAGTTGCCGGATATAGAACTTGCCCGGAAATGCCCTTCAAGTTCGTGGCTTAAGTGGAAGGATGGCGCACAGTAGTACGCATCCCCTTTCGTTCGACTAAGCTCACACAATGTGTTGTGCTGTTCATTATCTACAGCGAAACGAAAATATGGGCCTGCGTGGTGATCAAAGAACTCCCCGTTTCGACCGGCGCGCGCTTCTGCAAAGTGGGCAACCTTATGCTGTATAAAGATTGAGCCAGTGTATTGTCCCTGTCGAATTTGAAACTCGACATCATAGCCGAGATCCTTTTCCATCTGTTGAGACGGTATGTGCGGATGGCTGACGAGGAGCCCGCCGAGCGCCTGGCAGAACTCCGCGTTGAAGCAAAACTCGAACGTTCGTTCACTGAATCCTGGCCTCATGGGACTCTCTCTATAGTCGTGCCCAACGTCGGCGCTCAGCTACAGTCCGACTGCGGCGCCCTTGTTATGCGGCGGTTTCAAGTTGTGCCCAAATAAGTGACGGACTGATCCTCAACGTCGCGACATTTTCTATCCAGGCGTTAACCAGGGCGATCAATCCAGCGACGTCGCATCGGATCACAATGTACTTGTCGGTCTCCCTATCGCGTTCATGGCGATTGCCAAAGTATATGTGCTGGATTACCTTCGACTCACCGCCGAAGTATAGGTTCGAATGAGCAGTTGCATGACGTATCCTTTCCAGCACTTTTGCGACTGTCTCATTCACCCTCGTACCTTGGGATTCCCAGGAGCGCGGGCCGTGAGAAAAGTTATCAACGTCGATACGAACCCACTGCTCTGGAGCGACGCAATAGGTAGAACGATGAAATAGCTTATCAAGCTCGAGATATCTACGGATTGCTTGCGGGTCACTGAGATCGTTAGCTCTAGCTCCACTTGTCCCATCAACCCGTTCATAGGGCAAAAGGAACGCGGCCGAAAGCTTCATGAGGAGATAGGTTATCTCCAAATCCTCCTTTTGCGCTATTGGAGAGAAGTACCTATCGAGATTTGCCAATCTCTCCGGCATTTCAACGGTAAAGTTCTTGTACTCACTCATTGCTGTTCCGCCGCATAACGTTGGCGCTCATCCGCGCTTGACGGCGACCGACTGGAGCGGCAGCGAAAGGAGCGAGCGGTCATGCGTCGGACTCCATCGCAGTTAGGAATCCCCATCTTTAGGCTCTTCCCCAAATTTCTTGGACATAAACTGTTGAAATCTTTCTTGCGAACTTTCCAACGTCCGCATAAGCTCCTTAAACCTTTCGAAGTTCTCGACATCTATATGCGTGCCCAAGTTTCCAACGATTCGTTGACTCTCAATTTGTTTCATGAGTTGTGGATCGAAAGACAACAGGTCGCTGCGCAGATTTAGCCCTCTTATCTGCTCCTGTTCAGATTTCTCTTCGGCTTTCGTCACATGAATCTGCAGTTCCTTGAGAGCCTCTGACAGCTTGTCTGTGTAGAGAATCGATTTCTTACCAACTCTGTCTCTGAACTCTTTCTTCAACGCATCATTCAAAAAACATTTCCCGTTATATTTGCAACCATAGTCGGAATCCCGAGAGACAATAACTATCTTGCCTCGCCGATTTTGGGCACAATGGATTATCCATTCCCAATTTAGAGCATCTCCTATGGACGTATCATTCTTTTTCCGTGGTGGGTAGCCTAGTATGAAGCGACGCCATGCGCGGCGTTTGATCGAATGTCTAATCGACATATCCCTTGTAAGCACTAAGTCTGCTTCACTAGCGAATATGGTCTCCAAAGTACTGTAGATGGGGTCGTATCCTGAGGGGTTATCGATGATTCTTGCTACTCGTTCTTCAAGCTGTTTTTTGCGTTTATCCAGTTCCTGTTTGAGTCTTTTAAGAGTCGTATCCAATTGACTGTCGCCCATCACCGCCGGGAGCCTCGCATCGATATCCAAATTAGATGCCTTTGCGATATTCATTATTTCCGTCTGACGGTTCTTCAAAAACTCCATTTCGATTTGATACGTACAAATTACACGATCCTTCACCCTATCAAGCTTTTCGAGTAAGGATAAAGTGTTCTCCGTAGGCGCACGGTAGAAGTCGAGAAAGATATTCGTATCGATAAACGCAAAAGATTGAATTGCCCGCTTCTTTGTCTTTCTACGCGCAGCCATAGTTGATTCCTAACGTCGGCGCTCTGCGGCGCTTGAGGCTGGCGCGGGCTTGCGGTAGCAAGACCGCGACAGGGTCAAGCGTCGGTCTGCAGCGCCATTGTTGGGTTTCATTGCGCCCTTAGGTCTCGCCTTGCGTCGGTTATCAGGGCTTCCAGGCAATGCGTAGTTGCTTCGAGATCCTTCTCGATCCACTCGAAGATATCGTCGCTTCGGGCGAGGCTCTTCTGTTCGTCGTACCTTTGCAGGATCTCAACCGTCTCGGCACTCACGTGAAAGGAAGCGAGGTCTCTGAGTCTACGGTATTCCGCGTTTGTCTTTTTCCATTGATTTTCTATTGTCTCCTTTTCTTCCTCAGTCGGATCCTCGCCACCTAGTTCGCGTTCGTAGTGGTGGCGAGCGTACTCTTTCAGTCTGTGCACCACATCAATAAGGCTGGAGTACGCTGCTTCCTTCCTCTCCCACCACCGCTCGGCATGAAACCGACGCAGTGAAAGGCGCACTGTTAGAAAAGCGGTGGTGATCGCGACCACCAAACTCGGAACGATCGTCTTCAAAATGTCGACGAGTAACTCACTCATGGCTACTGAGACCTAATATTGGCAGTCATTGACATCTAAATGAGTCGACCAAAGCCAACAATAGATTGACCCGCAAACGTTCATGCCATTTATCCGGATTAGCCTCGGCCCATTTCAAGAAGACGGCCACCCCTTGTTTCACTGACCAGTTGTCCGGAAGACAGAAGTCTACGCGAGGCCCTTGTGTCGTTTCGTCGGGAAAAGATATAGGAATTTCGTAGTTAAGGAGTACGACTCCGGACACGAATCCATGCATATAGCCGTAGCAGTAATCCTGTTTGGCTTTGCACATATCTACAAAACTCCCGGTAGTGACGTCGGAAGAATCAGCTACCGGCGGTAGAAACATTACCAAAATAAATGTCAGTGTGAACTTTCGAATCGCTTTACTCATACCTCTCCTCCACCCTTCTAATAAACGGCTACCGCCGCCCAATGTGGATATCTGTGGCTAGTTACGCTCGGTTCGAATCACTTGTCAGTTTCTCCCAGACTCCGGAGGCGAACCCAACCGTGAGTGGGCGCCGAAACGCCATGGCGTACCACGGCCGTTCGCGTGATATTGCTCGGGAGGGCGGGTGAATCCTTCGCGACGGGCCCGGGTTCCATCGTTAATCCTCTTTGGGGATCAGTTTGTTGGCGCTTTGATGCGTGAAATCTGGCGAAGCGCCGTGTTGCGATATCGCTTGGTGCGAGCGTGTCCGTTGCGGTTGGTGTTTATTGGATATTAGACCATGGGGCCGGTGGTCGAAAGTCGGGGGGCGTTCGGAGAGTGCGCGGGTACAGGTGTGTGCGCTCGCGCACAGTGTCCGGGGTTGGTCGCTGCGGGATGCGGTCAGCGGTTGCCCGGATTTCGGCCTTCAGTCGTTCTCGGGTGGCCGGCGTAGTCGTTGGTGGTTTGTATGTCTTTGAAGCCGGCTTTTTGGAACATGGCTTGTACCTGGGTTGCCTGGTCGTGGCCGTGTTCGACGAGGAGCCAGCCGTTGGGTTCCAGGTGGTTGGGGGCGTGGTGGATGATGGTTTTCAGTTCGTCGAGGCCGTGGGGGCCGGCGAACAGGGCCTGGTCCGGTTCGTAGGTGAGGGCGGCTTCGTAGTGGGAGTGGGGGACGTAGGGCGGGTTGCAGACGATGACGGTGAACTTGTCCGTGCCGAGGGGCTCGTGCCAGTGGCCCTGTTTGAAGCTGATGTTGCGCAGGCCGGTTTTGGCCTTGTTCTGCTCGGCGAGCTTGAGGGCGGCGCCGGAGCTGTCGGTGGCGGTGACGTGGCACAGGGGGCGCTCTTCGGCGAGGCTCAATGCGATGGCGCCGCTGCCGGTGCCGAGGTCGGCGACCTGGACGGCTTCGGTGATCGGGATTCTGGCGAGGGCGCGCTCGACGAGGATTTCGGTTTCGGGTCTGGGGACGAGCACGTCCCGGGTGATCTTGAGCTCGTGGGTCCAGAAGGCCTTGCGCTCGATGATGTAGGCGACCGGCTCGCTTTTCGCGCGGCGCTTCACCCAGGCGTGATAGCGGCCGGCGGTGTCGTCGTCGACCTGGTCGTCGCCGTGGGCCGTCAGCCAGGCCCGGTCCTTCTTGAGCAGGGTCTGGAGCAGGAGGCGGGCGTCGAGGTCCGGGGTGTCGCTGGCCGCGCCGATGGCTTGCCGTCGCCTCGCCGAGCAGGTTCGAGACGGTGCGGGGCATGCGCTGCGCCGGCCGGCTCATGCCACGCCCAGGGATGCGAGCTGTTCCGCCTGGTACTCGGTGATCAGCGGCTCGACGATCTGGTCGAGGTCGCCGCCCATGACGTCTTCCAGCTTGTACAGGGTGAGGTTGATGCGGTGGTCGGTGACTCTTCCCTGGGGGAAGTTGTAGGTTCGGATGCGTTCCGAGCGGTCGCCGCTGCCCACCAGGGACTTGCGGGTGGCGGCTTCTTCCTGCTGCTGGGCCTGGACCTCGGCGTCCATCAGGCGCGACTGCAGGATGCTCATGGCGCGGGCGCGGTTCTTGTGCTGGGAGCGTTCCTCCTGGCATTCCACCACGATGCCCGTGGGCAGGTGGGTGATGCGGATGGCCGAGTCGGTCTTGTTGACGTGCTGGCCGCCGGCGCCCGAAGAGCGGTAGGTGTCGATGCGCAGGTCGTTCGGGTTGACCTCGATCTCGTCGATCTCGTCCGCCTCCGGCAGCACGGCGACGGTGCAGGCGGAGGTGTGGATGCGCCCCTGGGCCTCGGTCTCCGGGACCCGCTGCACGCGGTGGGCGCCGGATTCGAACTTCAGGCGCAGGAAGGCCTTGTCGCCGCTGACCCGGCTGATGATCTCCTTGTAGCCGCCGTGCTCGCCCTCGCTCAGGCTCATGATCTCCATCTTCCAGCCGCGGCGCTCGGCGTACAGGGTGTACATGCGGAACAGGTCGCCGGCGAACAGCGCCGCCTCGTCGCCGCCGGTGCCGGCGCGGATTTCCAGGTAGACGTTCTTGTCGTCGTTGGGGTCCTTGGGCAGCAGGGCTTTCTGCAGCTCGTGCTCGTGCTCTTCCAGCAGCGGCTCCAGCCGGGCAATCTCTTCCCGCGCCATGGCCTGCATCTCCTTGTCGCTGTCCTCGAGCATGGCCTTCGCTGACTGCAGCTCCCGCCACTGGTGCCGGTAGGTCTGGTACAGCTCCACCACCGGGTTGATGTCGGAGTACTCGATGGACAGCTTGCGGTACTGGTTCTGGTCGTCCAGCACGGACGGATCCGACAGCAGGGCGCTGATCTCCTCGCGGCGGTCGGTCAGGTGGTCGAGCTTGGCTTCGATGGACGGGTTCATGGAGGCGGGGGATTATGCCATTTTGGGGCGGGGTTGGGCGTTGGGGGTTTGGGGTTGTAGGTCGGGCGCGAGCCCGACATGAACAATTGTCGGGCTTGCGCCCGACCTACACCGACCTACACCGACCTACAGGGTCAGTCGCAGGTGTCGTCGGGGGCGGGCTTGAGGCCGAACAGGCGGCGGGCGGCGTCGGCGAGGTCGCCGGAGTCGTCGCGGTTGAGGCCTTCCACGGGTTTGTGGGCGAACTTGCGGGACAGGGCGCGGGCGAGGTTGCGGATCACCTGCTCGGGGTCGTCGCCGGCGTTCAGGCGGCGGGTGGCCTTGTCGACTTCCTCGCTGGACAGTGCGTCGAGCTGCTGGTGGAGGTGGCGGATAGTCGGCACGGAGTCCAGGCACTGCAGCCAGCGCATGAACTCGCCGGTCTGGGTCTCGATGATTTTCTCGGCGTCCCGGGCGGCGGCCTTGCGGGTCTCGAGGTTCTCCTCGACGACGCTGCGCAGGTCGTCCACGGCATAGAGGTAGACGTCGGCGAGGTCCCCCACCTGGGGCTCGATGTCCCGCGGCACCGCCAGGTCCACCATGAATATGGGCCGGTGCCGGCGCGCCTTGAGGGCGTGCTCGACGGTGCCCTTGCCGAGGATCGGCAGGGTGCTGGCGGTGGAGGAGATGACGATGTCCGCCTCGTGCAGCCGGCCCGGGAGGTCGGACAACGGGATGGGCTCGGCGCCGAAGATGGCGCCCAGCTCCCGGGCCCGGTCCACGGTGCGGTTGGCGACGATCAGGCGCTGCACGCCCGCGTTCTTGAAGTGGCGGGCGGTGAGCTCGATGGTCTCGCCGGCGCCGATCATCAGCACGGTCTTCTGCGACAGGTCGGCGAAGATGCTCCGGGCCAGGCTGACCGCGGCGTAGGCCACGGACACGGCATTGGCGCCGATCTCGGTGTCGCTGCGGATCTGCTTGGCGACGGTGAAGGTCTGCTGGAACAGGCGGTTGAGGATCTTGCCGGTGGTGCCGAGCTCCCGGGCGGCGGTGAAGGCGTCCTTCATCTGGCCGAGGATCTGCGGTTCCCCCAGCACCATGGAGTCCAGCCCCGCCGCCACCCGGAAGGCGTGGCTCACGGCCCGGCGGTCCGGGTGCTGGTACAGGAACGGCCGGATACTGTTGCTCGGCACTTCGTGGTAGTCGCACATCCACTGGATCAGTCCCTGCGGGCTGGGGTCTTCCTGGTGGCAGTAGATCTCCGTGCGGTTGCAGGTGGACAGGATCGTGGCCTCGCGGATCGAGTCCGAGCGCCGGATGCTGGCGAGCGCGTCCTCCAGGCGTTCAGGGGTGAACACCGCCCGCTCCCGGATATCCAGGGGCGCGCTGTTGTGATTGAGTCCGAGTGCCAGTAAGTGCATCGCGCGGGCGACGGATCGTCGCGTGGTTTGCCCTTGATCTATTGTACGCCTTAATTATAAGGGCGGAGGATGCCCTCAAGCGTTGTCCTGGATCAAGAACGGGGGCCGCCCTAGAACCTCGGTGTGACCGCCGTCTCCGCCGCCATTTGCCGGCGGAGCTGGGCGACGGTGCGGGCGCCGGCGATCAGGAAGACCAGGCCGCCCAGGCAGACCAGCACGCCGACAGCCAGCAGCGCCCAGTCCCCCTGCTGGTACCACTGGAGCATGATCCAGGTGGTGCCCCACAGGGTCAGGGGCCCGATCACCGCCAGCGGCGCCCAGCAGAACAGGGCCGGGCGCCGGGCCCGCCAGAGCACCAGCCCGAGGAGTATCAGTACCAGGCAGGCGAACCACTGGTTGGCGATGCCGAGCAGCAGCCAGTGCTGAAGGTTGACGTGGGTCTGGGACAGCAGGAACGCCGCCGCCGCGATCAGCGCCACCGCGGCTTGCTGCTTGAAGTGGGGGGTGCCCGCCCACTGGAACTCGAAGTCCTGCACGAACTCCTCCACCGACCCGCTCAGGATCCGCAGCACGGTCTCCAGCATGCTCAGGGCCAGGAGGGCGCACATGGCCGCCACCAGCCCGACGCTCCAGGCCAGGGGAATCCCCAGGGCGCTGATGGCGAGGGCGATGTTGGTGATCGCCAGGTCCACCCAGACGTACAGGCCGCCGTACACCGGCCAGCTGCCGTATACGCTCAGCCACATCTCCCGGTCGGAGAAGCCGGTGACCAGGGCGGCGATCACCGCCACCGCGAGCAGACTGTCCAGGCCGACGCCGAGGTAGCCTGCCGGCAGGATGTCCTGCTGGCGCGCCAGGTTCCGGGCCGTCAAGCCCGAGGCCACCAGCGCATGCATGCCGGACAGGGCGCCGCCGGTGACCACGATGAAGATCAGCACCGGTGCCGCGGGCAGGCCCTCGACGCTGTTGAACTGCGGGGCGTCCATGGGATTGCCCTGGATCGCGATGCCGGCGATGAACAGCGCCAGCACGCCCACCGTCAGCAGGGAGGCGAGCAGGCTCCGGCCGTGGGTCGCCTCGCTGGCCCGCACGCAGGCGGCGCGGTAGGCGATGATCAGCGCGATCACCGCCCAGATCAGCTCGTGGCGCAGGCCGAACACTTCGGTGCCGCGGATGCTGAAGGTCCAGCTCCCGCCGAGGCTCAGGGGGAAATACTGCCCCACGAAAAACGCCGCCGCGAACAGGGCCACCGCCGCGACAGCGCGCAGCGGCGCCCGGGCCAGATCGGCCCGCAGCAGGCCGCCCACCAGGAACAGGGACAGGAACGGCCAGGTGGTCTCCGGGTGGGCGTTCAGCAGGTTGCCCAGCACCATGCCCAGGGTGCCGCCCACCAGCACCAGCAGCACGACGCCGAGAAAGAACAAGGCCAGAGCGGCCGGAAGGCCAGCGAGGTCGTAGGCCACCCCGGCCAGGCTGTCGCCGGACCGGCGCATGGTGGCCCAGAGCACCCCGACGATCAGCACCGTGGCGGCGATCATGCTGCCGACCACCACCCACAGGAACGCCGGCACCCAGCCCCAGACCACGGCGATGGCCGCGCCGATCAGGGACAGCAACCCCGTGGACGCCGCGGCGTGGAAGGCGGAGACGGTCCAGCGCCCGCGCGGCTCGAAATCGGGGTCGTCCGCGCGGCTGGTGGCGGGGGCGGGGAAATCCTCGTGGAGCTGCAGGATGCCGAGGCGCAGGAACTTGCCGTAGAAACGGTAGCCCATGACCCATATCGCCAGGGCCAGAATGATCAGGATGACGGGGTGCATAGGGGGCGGCGCGGCTCGCGGTGAAGGAAACGGTTCATGGTCGCGGCGCCGTTTCCGGCCGCCGCGGCGGAACATTCTGTGATTCTAATTGTCTGCAATATCAACTATTTAACAACTGTAGGTCAGGCTTTATGCCTGACATGCAATGCCCATACTACAATACCCCTATGGTGAAAATCAGGCGTACAATACGCGTTAAAGCATCGTTATTGCCGCCCACGTGGCCGGATTTTTCAAGTTGAGTGAATTTCCCAAGATGAATCGCCGCATCGGGCTCGGCCTGCTTGCCGGCCTGTTGACCGCGGGCTGCGCCCTGGTTCCGTCCGGGGGCGACAGCGATGAGGTACGGGAGGCCGCCGAGGCCCCTGAGCAGGAGGCGCCGGCCGCTCCGGCGGAGCCCGAGTTCAAGCTCCCGGATGTCGCGCTGGACGGCGAGCTTTTGTACCTGGTGCTGCTCGGCGAGGTCGCCGCCAGTCGCGGTGACCGTGAAACCGCCGCCGAATCCCTGATGGAAGCGGCGCGGATCTCTCGAGATCCGCGCCTGGCCCAGCGCGCCACGCGCATCGCCCTGGACGCCGGGCGATTCGAGGTCGCCCGGGAAGCCGCATCGCTGTGGGTGACGCTGCAGCCGGACCAGGACCAGGCCCGTGCCGCCCTGGCCCTGATCATGGTGGAGCAGGGTCGGATCGCCGATGCGGCGGCGGAGCTCATCGCGCTGCTGCGGAATGACGGGGAGCCGGCGAGCAACGAGCTGAGTCGCGTCGCCCGGCTGCTGGGCCAGCTTTCCAACCAGGACAACGCCCTGGCCGCGATGGAGCGGGTCGTCGCCGCGTTCCAGGACAACGCCGATGCCCACTTCGCCGCGGCGTTCCTCGCCGACCGCGTGGGCCGGGACGAGCTCGTCATCGACGCGCTGGAGCGGGCGCTGGTCCTGCGCCCCGACTGGGAGGAGGCCGCCCTGGCGAAGCTCGGCCACTTGATACAGAACCAGTATCCCCGGGAGCAGGTCGCGGCTTTCGCCCTGGGTTTCCTGGCGGCCGCCCCGGAGGCGAACAGGGTGCGCATCAGCTACGCGCGCTACCTGATCGATCAGGAAGCCTCCGGCGCGGCGCTGGAGCAGTTTCAGGAGGTGTTGAAGCAAGACCCCGAGAACACCACCGGGCTGATGTCGGCGGGCCTGCTGAGCATCCAGGAGGAACAGTACAAGGCCGCCCGCAAGTACCTGGCGCGGCACCTGAAGCTCACCCCGGAGAACGACCAGATCCGCGTCTATCTGGGCCAGATCGCCGAAGAGCAGGAGCGCTACGCGGCGGCCGAAAAGTGGTACCGAGAGGTGTCGGACCAGAGCCAGCTTTTCGATGCGCGGCTGCGCCTCGGCACGGTCATCCATGAGCGGGAAGGCGTGGAGGCGGCGATGGCGCACTTGGACAGCCTCGCCACCGACGACGAGGACGAGTTCGTCAGGCTGGCGCTGACCAAGGAGCTGGTGCTGCGCCGGGCCGAGGAGCTGGAACGGGCCAAGCACATGCTGGACGATGCCGTGGCGCGCTACCCGGCCAACGGAGACCTCCTGTATGCACGTGGCCTGTTGTCGGCGCGGCTGAAACGGATCAACGAGCACGAGCAGGACATGCGCACCCTGCTCGAGGAGGATCCCAACAACGCCCACGCGCTGAACGCGCTGGGCTATACGCTGGCGGATTCCACCGACCGGTTCGACGAGGCCTTCGAGCTGATCAGCAAGGCGCTGCAGATGCGCCCCGACGACCCCTTCATTCTGGACAGCATGGGCTGGGTGCACTACCGCCTGGGCAACCACCAGGACGCCATCGAGTACCTCGAACGGGCCTTGTCCCAGCGTGACGACGCCGAGATCGCCGCCCACCTTGGCGAAGTCCTGTGGGTCGTCGGCGACCGGGAGCGTGCCCGGAAAGTCTGGAAGCGGGCCCGGCGCGAAGACCCCGACAACCACGTGCTCAACGAGACCATCGAGCGGCTGAACCCGTGACGGCGGCGCGACTTGCCGCGGTGCCATGCATCGTCATGGCACTGGCCGCCGTCGGCTGTGCCCTCGCCCCCCGCGACATCGAGGACAACCCCCGGGCCGCCTTCAACGAGCGCGTCGAGGAGATGCGGGAGGTGGATGAATGGGAGCTGCGCGGGCGCCTGGCCGTCAAGACCCACAAGCGCGGAGAGTCCATCACCATGCTCTGGCGCCGCGAGGGCGGGGCGGACCACTACATCAACCTGTACGGGCCCATGGGCGCCGGTCGGGTGATCCTGACCCAGGACGGCGACGGGGCCACGCTGCGCGACAACGAGGGCGAGTCGCACCAGGACGATTCGGCGGAGGCGCTGCTGTACCGGGTCGCCGGCTGGCGGGTGCCCTTCGAATCCATGCAGCACTGGATCCTCGGCGTGCCGGCGCCGGGCGACGAATACGAGATGGAGCTGGACGGCTGGGGCCGCCTCACGTCCCTCACCCAGAACGGCTGGGAGATCCGGTTCGACGAATATCACTATATTGACCAGCAGGACATGCCCCGGAAACTGACCATGAACGCTCTGCCGGGCACGGAGCACATCGTGGGCGATGAATCCGGGGAAAACGAGACCATCCAGGTCAAAGCCCTGATCAGCCGCTGGGACTGGGCTGGAAATTGACACCCGACCCCGGGGGTTGGACAATACGCGCCCCTTGACGCGGGGGGTCGGTAGAGCGGGTTACGAATCGGGCAGCATCCAGGCCGGCGCCTCCGGATCCGACGTTTGGGGTGTAGCCAAGCGGTAAGGCACCGGATTTTGATTCCGGCATGCGCAGGTTCGAATCCTGCCACCCCAGCCAGAATAAACATGGCAACAAGTACTGAATCAGAGGTCGGGCGGCATGCCGGTTGAAAACCTGGCGTTGTTCACGGGCAACGCCAATCCGAATCTGGCGTTCGAGATTGGGCGGTACCTGGGCGTTTCCATGGGCCGCGCCCAGGTGGGCACGTTCAGCGACGGCGAAGTGAACGTGGAGGTCATGGAGAACGTCCGCGGGCGGGACGTGTTCATTATCCAGCCCACCTGTACGCCCGCGGCCGAGAACCTGATGGAGCTGCTGGTGATGATCGACGCCCTGCGCCGGTCGTCGGCGCACCGCATCACCGCCGTGGTGCCGTATTTCGGCTACGCCCGCCAGGACCGGCGGCCGCGCACGGCGCGGGTCGCCATTACGGCGAAGCTGGTGGCCACCATGATCGGCCACGCGGGCGCCGACCGTGTGTTGACAATGGATCTGCACGCGGACCAGATACAGGGATTTTTCGACATCCCCTCGGACAATATTTACGCCTCGCCGGTGCTGTGGAAGGAGCTGTGGCAGCGTCGCGAAGACAATCTGACGGTGGTGTCGCCGGACGTGGGCGGTGTGGTGCGGGCCCGGGCGATGGCGAAGCACCTGGGCGCCGACCTGGCGATCATCGACAAGCGCCGGCCGAAAGCCAACGTCGCCAAGGTGATGCACATCATCGGCGAGGTGGAAGGACGCTGCTGCGTGCTGATCGACGACCTGGTGGATACTGCCGGGACGCTGTGCGAGGCGGCCGGCGCGCTGAAGGAAAAAGGTGCCGACGGGGTCCTGGCCTGCTGCACCCACCCGGTGCTGTCCGGGGACGCCGTGCAGAAAATCACGAGCTCGGAGCTGGATGCGCTGATGGTGACGGATTCGATCCCGCTCAGCGAGGAAGCCCGGGCCTGCGACAAGATCCGGCAGCTCACCGTGGCGGAACTGCTGGGCGAGGCGATCCGCCGGATCGCTGAGAGCGATTCGGTGAGCTCGCTGTTCGTGGATTAATTTTGTACAGGGATTTACGAAGGTCAGGGACGTAAGACCGAGACGTTGAACCGAGGGTCCCCTCTCCCTTGGGGAGAGGGACAGGGTGAGGGGTGCGCCAGACTGAATTGAACGATTTTTCGGGCCCAATGCGCCCAATAACGGAGTGAAGACAATGAGTACTGACTACCAAATCAACGCCGAACCCCGCACGGATACCGGCAAGGCCGCGAGCAGGCGCTTCCGGCGCGAAGGCAAGATCCCCGCGGTGGTGTACGGCGCCGGCAAGGACAACGTGTCCCTGCTGCTGGATCATCACGAGATCTTCCACAAGCTCGAGACGGAAGGTTTCCACTCGGCGATCATCAAGATCCATACCGGGAAAAGCGTCGAACAGGCGATTCTGCGCGACGTGCAGATGGACCCGGTGAAGCCCAACGTGGTGCATGTGGATTTCCAGCGGGTGAGCGCCTCCGAGAAGCTGCATATCGCAGTGCCGATTCATTTCATCGGCGAGGAGGATGCGCCCGGGGTCAAGACCGAGCACGGCATCATGTCCCATATGATCAACGAGGTGGACGTGTCCTGCCTGCCCGCCGACCTGCCGGAGTACCTCGAAGTCGACGTTTCCGGCATGAGCCTCGGCGACGCCGTCCATCTCTCGGACATCAAGGTGCCGGAGGGCGTCGAGCTCACCGCGCTGCTCCACGAGGGCGAGGACCATATCGTCGCGACGGTCTACGCGCCGCAGATCGATGCCGAGGCTGAAGAGGCCGAGGAAGCGGAAGCCGCCGCGGCTGAAGAGGCTGAGGAAGGCGAAGCCGAAGATGAAGAGGGGGACGAGTCCGACGAGGACAAGGACGACAAAGGGAAGGACTGATCGTCCTCGAAGCCGTCCCCGGGAGAGACTGCCGAGTCATGGAACCCTTCGCCCTGCTGGTCGGCCTGGGGAACCCGGGAGCGCGCTACGAGTCGACGCGGCACAACGCCGGCTTCTGGTTCGCCGAGGCCGCCGCCCGCCGCTTGCACGCGCAGTTCCGCCCGGAGAAGCGTTTCCAGGGCCGGGTGGCGGAGGGCGCGTGGAACGGCGGCAAGGTGCGGCTGCTCATGCCCGATACCTACATGAACCACAGCGGCCGCTCCGTCGGCGCCCTGGCGGGATTCTTCAAGATCCAAGCGGAGCGGGTCCTGGTGGCCCATGACGAGATCGACCTGCCACCCGGCACCGTCAGGCTGAAAACCGGCGGCGGCCACGGCGGCCACAACGGCCTGCGCGACATCATCGGTCAGCTCGGCTCCCCGGAGTTCACCCGCCTGCGCATCGGCGTCGGGCATCCCGGCCTGGCCGACGACGTGGTGGACTACGTCCTGAACCGCCCCGGAAAAGCGGAACAGGCCGGCATCGAGGCATCCATAGACGCCGCCTGCGGCGTGCTCCCCGAGATCCTCGACGGCGACCTGCCCGCCGCCATGCGGGTCCTGCATACGAAGCCGAAGGCGTAAACGACACCCCGGCGATGGAACGAAGGGTCCCCTCGCCCCTGTGGGGGAGAGGGACAGGGTGAGGGGACAAACAACCATTCACATTCCGCCTGACTTTCAACAACCAACCGGACAACTGAAGAATTCATGGGATTTCGCTGCGGTATCGTCGGACTGCCCAATGTCGGCAAGTCGACACTGTTCAACGCCCTGACCAGCTCGGGCATCGATGCGGCCAACTATCCGTTCTGCACCATCGAGCCCAACGTCGGCATGGTGCCGGTGCCGGACCCGCGGCTGCAGCGCATCGCGGACATCGTGAAGCCCCAGCGGGTGGTGCCGACCACCATCGAGTTCGTGGACATCGCCGGCCTGGTGGCGGGGGCGTCCAAGGGCGAGGGCCTCGGCAACCAGTTCCTGGCCCATATCCGCGAAGTGGACGCCGTCGGCCACGTGGTGCGCTGCTTTGACGACGACAATATCGTGCATGTCGCCGGGCGCATCGATCCCGCCTCCGATATCGAGATCATCAACACCGAGTTGATGCTGGCGGACCTCGACACCGTGGAGAAAGCCCTGGCCCGCGCGGAGAAGGCGTCGAAATCCGGCGACAAGGCGCAGATCCGGCTGCAGGCCCTGTACACCCGCGTCCGCGAGCACCTGGACCGGGGCGAGCCCGTGCGCACCCTGGCGCTGGACGCCGAGGAAGAGAAGGCCGTCCGCCAGCTTTTCCTGCTTACCCGCAAGCCGGTGGTCTACATCGCCAACGTCGCCGAGAACGGCTTCGAGGACAATCCGCTTCTGGACACCGTCACGGCGCTGGCCGAACGGGAAGGCTCCAGAGTGGTGCCCATCTGCGCCGCGGCGGAGGCGGAGCTGGCGGAGCTCGACGATGCGGACAAGGCGGAGTTCCTCGGCGACCTCGGCCAGGACGAGCCCGGGCTGAACCGGGTGATCCGTGCCGGCTACGAGCTGCTCGGCCTGCAGACTTTCTTCACCGCCGGACCCAAGGAGGCCCGTGCCTGGACCGTAAGGCGGGGCGCGACGGCCCCCCAGGCGGCGGGGGTGATCCACACGGATTTCGAGCGCGGCTTCATCCGCGCCGAAGTGATTTCCTTCGAGGACTACGTGGTGCTCAACGGCGAGCAGGGCGCGAAGGAGGCGGGTAAAATGCGCCTGGAAGGCAAGGAATACATCATGCGCGACGGCGACGTCGTGCATTTCCGATTCAACGTCTGAGCACCGGGAACCGCCGGCCCGGCAGTTGACAAAGCGGGCCGGACCTCTGAGAATTCCGGCCCCTTTCCGTGCCCCGTGGCTATGTAGCTCAGCTGGTTAGAGCACATCACTCATAATGATGGGGTCGGTGGTTCAAGTCCACCCATAGCCACCATTTTCCGGGTAGCCGAAGCGCCCGGGACGGCTGCCCGGCATTCGCCGGCTGCCCTGTTCGACGCAACCCCCGCCAATCAGGTTGGTTCCAAGGAGAGATTTGATGAAAGAGCAGCTGTTCCAGTGGTTGGAAAGCCTGGGCCTTGCCAACACAGAGGCTGTCTATGTCTTGATTGCCATTGGCATCATTGCGCTTGCCGCGCTGCTCATCCACCTGATTCTGCACAGTGTCGTACTGAAGTTCATCGGCGACAGTACCAAGGAAAGCGGCAACATCTGGGTGAAGGCGCTGTTCGGCCACAAGCTGTTTACCCGCATTACCCTGACGGTGCAGGGCGTCATTCTTTTCTCCCTGGCGCGAATCTGGCTCGAACCGGATTCGGGGGTCCTGCTGGCAATCGAGGTCCTGACGCATCTGTGGGTGACGCTGTTTGCCCTGTTGTCGCTCTATTCTCTGCTGGACGCCGTCCACGTAATACTGCGGGCCACCGGCTCGGCCGGGCGGCTTCCCATGCGGGGGATCTTCCAGAGCATCAAGCTGGTGAGCAGCGTGATCGCGGTGATTATCGCGATCGCCCTGCTGATCGGAAAGTCGCCGGTGATACTGTTCAGCGGCCTGGGCGCCATGACCGCGATCCTGTTGTTGATCTTCAAGGATCCGATTCTGGGGCTGGTAGCCGGAATCCAGTTGTCCGCCAACGACATGCTCGCCGTGGGCGACTGGCTTGAAATGCCGAAGTACGGCGCCGACGGGGATGTGATGGATATCAGTCTGACGACGGTAAAGGTGCGCAATTGGGATAAAACCATCACCTCCATTCCCAGCTACGCCCTGATTTCCGATTCGTTCAAGAACTGGCGCAATATCGAGAATGTCCGCGGACGCCGTATCAAGCGTGCACTTCATATCGACGCCACCAGCGTGAGGTTCGTGGATGAGGAAGACCTGGCCAGACTGCGCCGGTCCCAGCTCCTGACGGACTATATCGAAAACAAGATGGCCGAGATCGAACGCGACAACAAGGCGCGGGGCGTCGACCCGGTTTCGCCGGTGAACGGCCGCCGACTCACGAATCTCGGGATTTTTCGCGCTTACCTTACCGCGTACCTGGGTGCCAGCAAGAACATAAACCACGAGCTGACTTTCATGGTGCGGCAGCTGGCGCCGGGATCGGACGGTATTCCACTCGAGCTCTACGGCTTCGCAAACAATACCAGTTGGGTGCCGTATGAAAATATCCAGTCGGACATCTTCGACCACGTGTTCGCGGTCATTCCGGAGTTCGGGCTGCGTCTGCACCAGACCCCGACCGGTCATGACATTCAGCAGCTCGGCAACAGCCTGAAGGCATCTCAACCGGCCGGCGGTTAGCTAGTGCACTCCCGCCGGGTGCGGTAGCACGATCGGTCCAGGTCGCTGAGAAAACGCAGGCGTTTCCGCGCCCGGGTGATGTCGCCGCGGTCCAGCCGGGCCGTGATGACACACTCCTCCGGCCCGGCCCGCGCCAGGTCCTCGCCCAGCGGCGAGGCGATGACGCTGTGCCCGAGATAGCGATTGCCGTCCGCTTCCCCCGCGTGGTTCGCGTAGGCGACGAACAGGTTGTTCTCGAACGCCCGGGTCGGGATCACCCGCTGTGCCACCACCGTCCATTGCTCGGTGAGCGCCGTGGGGGCCACCACCAGCTCGCAGCCCGCCAGGGCGTGGCAGCGCACGGACTCCGGGAACTCCACCTCGTAGCAGATCACCAGGCCGATCTTCCAGCCCCTGATGCTGAGTCTGGTGGGCTGCCCGCCGCGCTGGAAATACTTCTCCTCGTAGTCGTAGGGGAGCAGGTTCTTGCGATGGTTGGCGAGCACGCTGCCGTCCGCGCCGACGCACAGCGCCGAGTTGTACAGCCGGTCGCCGTCGCGCTCGGGGTAGCCGTAGACGATGGCGCACTGCGTCTGCTTCGCGATCTCGCGGACCCGGCGCGCGAACGGCCCGTCCGGGGTCTCCGCCCGTTCGATGATCCGGTCATGGACGAAATACCCGGACAGGTACAGCTCCGGGCAGACCATCAGGTCGCAGTCCCGGGCCGCCGCCTGCTCGAAGATGCCCGCCAGTCTGTCCAGGCGGGCTTCCGGTGTTTCGGGTCTCGCCTCGGGCTGGTAAATCCCGACGGTCAGTCTGTCAGTATCGGTGTCGGTCATGTTCGCTTTCCGATTCGAATTTCATGTCGGGAGGGTTACGGAACAACAATGATCTCCCTCGGGTAGTCGGTAATGAATTCATAGCCGTCGGCGGTGACCACGATGGAGTCGCCGATGCGCCCGCCCACCGTGCCCGGCACGGTGACCCCGCCGTCCACGGCGAAGGTCATGCCCGCCTCGAGCGTTGTATGGTCCCCTTCTTTGAGCTCCGGCGATTCGAGATACGCCATGCCGATGGACCGGCCGGTGCGATAGCCGGGCTCGAAGCCCCGGCTTCGATAGACCTCGTTTGCCGCGGCCGCCGCGTCGCTGGCCCGAACGCCGGCCCGGATCGCGGACAGGGCGGCGCGCTGGGCGTCGATGGCGGTTTCCTGGACGCGGACGGTGTCCGGCGAGGCTTCGCGTATATGGAACACGCGGTCGAAGCCGAGCCGGTAGTGTTTGAATTCCAGCAGATTGCAAAAACAGAAATAGACCGGATCGCCGCGCTCCAGGACTTTCATGCCCGCGCGCCGATGCACCATGGCAGTGTCGCGGCCGCTTTGCATGATCTGCAGGTTGTGAATCACCGGCGAGACGTAGGCCTCCCAGCCCGCATCCGTCAGGAAGCTCGCCGCGGCCCGGGTGCCCGCGTCCAGCACCGCCAGAGCCACTTCGTACTCCCGCACGCCTTCCCCCAGCCCGTCACGCGCGGCGTCCATCATCGCCCGGCCGATGCGTCCGGCCTGTTTCATGACCGAGATCTCAAGGGCCGACTTGACGGCGCGCTGCCGGCCAAGCAGGGGCGAGATGTCCTGCAACGCGGTCCCGGCGTAGTGTTCGTCCAGCAGGTCCCGCACCAGCCCCGGCAGCACGGGTCGCTCGACGTGGATGGCGGCCGGCGCCTCGCCGATCGCCCGCCGCAGCACCCGGTCCCAGCGATTGTCGCCCTCGTCCTCCCAGGGCAGGACGCGATCGACCCAGGTCATGCCGCCCACCATCTCGCTCTCCATCAGGGGCGTGATCGCCGTGGGCGGCTCGTCGCGTTTCAGCACCAGGAAAGTGGGGCGTCCGAATTCGACGCCGAGATAGCCCCAGAAGCCCGCGAAGTAGGCGATGCTGCTTTCGTCCGTGAGCAGCACGATATCGATGCCGTGCTCCGCCATACTGTGTTGGAACCGCGTTGTTCTGAGTCGTGCTTCTTCCAGCATGGGACGGCCCCGGTTCAGGTGTCAGACGAAGGATACCGCAAGGCGGTGCCGGCACCAGCGGTATGGAAAGTCCATGGCCACGCCGACCCCCGAAGGCGTACTTGATGGAGGGATACTTGCCGGCATGTCAGGCGTGAAGCCTGACCCACGATGGCTTCGTTTTGTCATATCAAGGCTAAATGTCGTGTCGGCAAGAATTGTGGGTCAGCCTTCAAGGCTGACATGTCGGGAGTCATGACCGACCCACAATGGCATCGATGTCATTAAGCAGGCCGGCCGCATAGAAGGTTAGAATATTACCCTTGCCCATGAGTAGACACGACACCCCATGACTCAACAGGACCGCTTCGGCGAGCTGAAACGGTTTGTCGCCGCCGAGGTGCTGGGCCAGCCCCTGCTGGTGGACCGCCTGCTCATCGCTTTATTGTGCGACGGGCATCTGCTCGTCGAGGGCGCACCCGGGCTGGCCAAGACCCGCGCTGTCAAGGTGCTCGCCGACGGCATCGAGGGGGATTTCCATCGCATCCAGTTCACCCCGGACCTGCTGCCGGCGGATCTCACGGGCACCGATGTCTACCGCCCCGAGGACGGCAGCTTCGTGTTTCAGCACGGGCCCCTTTTCCACAACCTGGTGCTGGCGGACGAGATCAACCGTGCCCCCGCGAAGGTGCAGTCCGCCCTGCTGGAGGCCATGGCCGAGCGTCAGATCACGGTGGGCAGCAAGACCCACCTGCTGCCGAAGCTGTTCATGGTGATGGCCACCCAGAACCCCATCGAGCAGGAGGGCACCTACCCGCTGCCGGAAGCGCAGCTCGACCGGTTCCTGTTGTACGTGCGTATCGGTTATCCCGATGCCGCCACGGAGACCGAGATCCTCAGGCTGGCGCGCAGCGAGGCGGCGATGGACGACCGCCGCGAGGCCAGTCCGCCCATGCTCAGCGACGCCTCGATTTTCGAGGCCCGTCGTGAGGTGCTGCAGGTCTACATGACCGGATCCCTGGAGTCGTACATCGTGCAGCTCGTGCTGGCGACCCGCGACCCCTCGCCCTACGCCGGCGAGATCGCGCAGTGGGTGCAGTACGGGGCCAGCCCGCGGGCCACCATCGCCCTGGACCGCTGCAGCAAGGCCCACGCCTGGCTGGCGGGGCGCGACTACGTCACCCCCGGGGACGTTCACCAGATGGCCTACGACGTGCTGCGCCACCGGGTGCTGCTCACCTTCGAGGCGGAAGCGGAGGGCGTCACCACGGACGACTTCATCAGAGGCCTGATCGAGGAAGTACCGGTGCCATGAACCAGGCCGTGACGGTGACGCCCCGCGATCTGATCGGCCTGCGCGGCGCGGGCGAGCGCCTGTCCCTGCCCGTTGCCCGGGTTCGCGCCGGCCGTTCCGGCGGCTACCGGTCGCCGTTCCGGGGCCGCGGCATGGAATACGAGGAGTCCCGCCGCTACCAGGCGGGCGATGATATCCGCAACATGGACTGGCGCGTCACCGCCCGCACCGGCGCGCCCCATACCAAGCTGTACCGGGAAGAGCGCGAGCGGCCCCTGCTGTTCGGGATGGATTTCCGGCGCAGCATGTTCTTCGCTACCCGCGGCGCGTTCAAGAGCGTGGTGGCCTGCCGGATTGCGGCGCTGCTGGCCTGGCACGGCAGCCACCAGGGGGATCGCGTCGGCGGTGTGCTCTGGTCCGGCGCCGGCCACCGGGAAATGCGTCCGCGGCGCGGCCCCCGGGGGGTGCTTGGCCTGGTCAGCGCCCTGTGCGCCTTCGCCGCCCGCCCGGACGGCGACAACGGTGAAAGCGCCGGCATGGAGCCTTTGGCGGCGCGACTGCGCCGGGTGGCGCATCCCGGCAGCCTGGTGTTCGTGCTGAGTGATTTCCGCGGCTTCACCCGTTCCGTGGAGGATTTGCTGGCGCCGATCGGCCGTCACAGTACGCTGGTGTGCTGCCTGATTCACGATCCCATCGAAGCGGCGCTGCCGGAGCCCGGCCGTTATCTGCTCAGGGATGGCGACCGCGAGCTCGTCATCGACACCCGCGACCGGTCGCGGCGGGCTCGTTACGAAGCGCGCTTTCGCGCGCGCTGCGAGGCGGTCGAGAATTTCTGTCGCAGGACGTCCGGGCGTTCCCTCCTGTGCCCGACGGACACCGATCCGGTGTCGCTGCTGCGCACCCGGTTGGGCGCCTGATCCCCACTGCAAGCACTTGCTCGAGCGGCTGCCACTCAAGGATATCCACCTGCCCGACCCGGTGTCGTGGTGGCCGCCCGCCGTCGGCTGGTGGCTGCTGCCAGTGGCCGCCGTGCTCGGCTTCCTGCTGGCCCGGAAAGCCCTGAAGGCCGGGCGCCGGGTACTGGCGCGGCGGCGCCTGCGCCGGCAGGCCCTGGCGGAGCTGGACCGCATCGAGCGGGAGCTCGAGTCCGGCGCCGGTGCGGGCCGGGCGCTGGAAAACCTGTCGGTGCTGCTGCGGCGGGTCGCGGTCACGGTGCGCCCCGGGCCGGGGGTGGCGGGCCGGTCGGGCAGCGCCTGGGTGGACTGGCTGGAACGGACCGGGCCGGGCGGCCTGGACGGCGGACCGCTGCGGCGCCTGGTGGAAGCGCCCTACCAGCCGGCGCCGGAGATCGAGCCTCGGCCGGTGTTCGCGGCGGCCCGATGCTGGATTCGCCACGTGACGAGCCGGCCGTCGTGATCGAGTTTGAATGGTGGTGGCTGCTCGCCGCATGGCCCGCGCCGTTCCTGGTACGGTGGCTGACGCCCCCAGTGGCGCGCCGGCGCCGCGCGGCGCTGCGAGCGCCGTTCCTCGATGATTTCGCCCCGGCGGGCGTCGCCGAAGGCCGGCGATGGCTGCGGCGATGGCCGCTGTGGCTGGCGCTGTTGGCGTGGACGGCGCTGGTGCTGGCCGCGTCGCGGCCCCAGTGGCTCGGCGACCCCGTGTCGCTGCCGGTCAGCGGCCGCGACCTGATGTTGGCGGTGGATCTGTCCGGCTCCATGGAAGTCGAGGACTTCCGGCTCGACGGCAAGGTGGCCAATCGCTTGGCGGCCACAAAGGCCATTGCCGGTGATTTCGTGCAGCGCCGGGAGGGCGACCGGATCGGGCTCATCCTGTTCGGGCGCAACGCTTATCTGCAGACTCCGTTGACCTTCGACCGGACCACCGTTAACCAGCTGCTCATGGAATCGGTGATCGGGCTCGCCGGCCAGGAGACGGCCATCGGCGACGCCATCGGACTGGCGGTGAAGCATCTGCGCGACAATGACGTGGAGACCCGGGTGCTGGTGCTGGTCACCGACGGCGCCAACACCGCCGGTTCGGTGAGCCCGCTCCGCGCCGCAGGGCTGGCGGCCACCGCGGGGCTGAAAATCTACACCATCGGCATTGGCGCCGAGGAAATGCGGGTGGACAGCCTTTTCGGTGCCCAGCGGATCAATCCTTCCCGGGACCTCGACGAAGAAACCCTGATCGGGATCGCCCGGGCCACCGGCGGCCGCTATTTTCGCGCCCGGGACACGGCCGAGCTGGCGCGGATCTACTCCCTGCTGGACGAGCTGGAGCCGGTGGCCCAGGCACCGGTGCATTTCCGGCCGCGTACCGCGCTGTTCATGTGGCCGCTCGGCGCCGCGCTGCTGGCGGCGGCCGTGCTGGTGGTGGCCCTGCCGCGGGCCAGGCCCGGGGCATGATGGGCGACCTGCATTTTCTGCGCCCCGAGTGGCTGCTGGCGATTCCGGCCTGGTTGGCGCTGGTATTCCTGGCCCGTCGCGCCGCCCGCGGAGATGCCGACCTGGAGCGGATCTGCGACCCTGGCCTGGTGCCCTACGTCGTCGACGGCGGGCGGTCGGGCCGTTCCGGCGCCGGGTACCCGGCGCTGGCCCTGGCGGGCATCGTCGCCGTGCTGGCCCTGGCGGGGCCGGCGTGGCGGGAGCTGCCCCAGCCGGTGTTCCGCGGCCAGGCCGCGCTGGTCATCGCTCTGGACGTGTCGCGTTCCATGAACGCTGCGGACCTCGAGCCCAGCCGCCTGGTGCGAGCCCGGCTCGAGGTCCGCGATATTCTCGACCGTCGCGTGGACGGCCGGACCGCGCTGGTGGCGTATGCCGGGGACGCGTTCACCGTCACCCCGCTCACCGACGACACCCGCACCATCGCGGCGCTCCTGCCCAGCCTCGACCCGGAGATCATGCCCGCGCCGGGCTCCCGCGCCGACCGCGCCCTCGACCACGGCCGGGCGCTGCTCCGCCGGGCGGGGGCGTTGCGGGGCCGGCTGCTGCTGGTGACCGACAGCGCGGGCGGGACGGACCTGGAAGGGGCCGTTGCGCGGCTGACGGACGCGGGCTATACCTTGTCCATCCTCGGCATGGGCACCCCCGACGGGGCGCCGATTCCCGATGGCGAGGGCTTCGTGAAGGACGCGGCGGGCGACGTGGTGCTGAGCGTGTTGGACGAGCCGGCCCTGCACGCCCTGGCGGAACGGGGCGGCGGCGCGTATTCCCGGTATCGGCTGGACGATGCCGACATTGCGGCGGTCATGCCGGCGGATGGGGCCGGGGAAGAGGGGGTGCCGGCGGCCCTCGAGACCGACCGCTGGCGGGAGGAGGGGCCGTGGCTGCTTCTGGTGCTGCTGGTGGGAGCATTGCGTTTGTTCCGCCGGGGGCGACTGGATTGACGATGGCGATATGAAGCGACTCACGACACTGGTCACGATGATCGCGGTGCTGGTGGTGCCCGGGACGGCACGGGCGCTGGACTGGGAGGCCTTGTGGCTGAACCCGGACCAGCGCGCTGCGGACAGGATGGCGCAGGACGACTACGAGGCGGCGGCGGAAACGTTCCGCGACCCGCACTGGCGGGCGACAGCCCGCTACCGGGCTGGCGACTACGGGGACGCCGCCGAGGCCTGGGCCGCGCTGGACGACACGCGGGCCCACTACAATCGCGGCAATGCCCTGGCGCGGGCCGGGGACATCGAATCCGCGATGGTGGCTTACGAGACTGTGCTGGAACGGGAGCCCGGTCACGCGGACGCCCGCCACAACCTGGCGCTGCTCCGGGAGCTGGTTGATGAATCCGAAGAGTCCGGGCCGTCCGGGGACGGCGGGGAACGAAATGACGGCGGGGACCGGGAAGCCGACGGCGATCCGGATCGGGGCGATGAGTCGTCCGGCGACCGGCAGGACCCGGGCGACGGCGGCGGACAGACGCAGCCGGCGGATCGGCTGGCGGATGAGGTGGAACCGGGCCGGTCCGGAAGCCGCGATGAGCCCGCCTTGAACGACCCCGGAGACGAGGCGGACGGGACGCGGACCGCCGACGACCCGGAAACGGATGCGACACTACCCGATGAACAGGCGGCGATGGACCAGTGGCTGCGGCGGATTCCCGACGACCCCGGCGGCCTGCTGCGCCGCAAGCTGCTCTACCAGTACACGCGCCGCGACCGCGGCGACGGGGAGATCGACCCTTGGTGAGGAGCGGGCTTCGGATGCTCGGCCTCAGCCTGCTGGCATTTGCGCACCTGGCGATGGCGGCGACCTTGACCACCGTGGTCGACCGCGAGCGCGTGAGGGCGGGCGAGTCGTTCGTGGTGACCTTCGTTTATGACGGGGAGGATGCCGACCCGGATTTCACCCCCTTCGAGCGCGACTTCGAGATCTATCACCAGGGCCAGAGCCGCAACTTCAGGATCTCCGGCGGTGAGGTGCGGGTCGAGACCACCTGGAGCTTGGTGCTCGGTCCGAGGAAGCAGGGCGAGCTGTCCCTGCCGCGCATCCGGTTCGGCGACGAGCTCAGCGGGTCGCGCACCATCACCGTGGTCGAGGGGCAGGCGGGGGCGGTCAACACGCCGGACGAGACGGGCGCCGGCGACCTTTTCGTGGAGGTCGAAATCGACAAGCGGGTACCCTATGTCCAGGAGCAGGTGTTGTACACCGCCCGCGTGTTCCACGCCGTCCCCATCGAGAACGCGACCCTCACCAAGCCGGCGGTGAGCGACGGCGATGCGGTCGTCGACCGCTTGGGGGAGGACCGCCGTTACCAGGCCGAGCGCGACGGCCGTCGCTATGCAGTGACCGAGCGCCGTTTCGCGGTGTTCCCGCAGACCAGCGGCCGCCTGACCATCGATCCCGTCCGGCTGGACGCCGAGGTGCCGGTCCCGGCCGCAGGCAGCGGCACGACCGGCTTCCTGCGTCCATCGATCACCCGGCCCGCCCGGGCCGAGTCGGCGCCCGTGGCCCTCGACGTCAAGGCGCCCCCGGCCGATGCCCCGCAGCCCTGGCTGCCTGCGCGCAGCGTGACACTGGAGGAAGACTGGCCGGACCTGGATACGGTCCGGGTCGGCGCCCCCATCACCCGCCGAATTACCCTGCGCGCCGAAGGCCTCATGGATTCCCAGCTTCCGGCGCTGTCGGTGCCGCTGCCGGACGGCGTCAAGAGCTATCCGGAGCGTCCCGCCCGGCAGACGCGCACCGGCGAGAACGGGGTCAGCGGCCGCCTCGACCAGACCATCGCCATCGTGCCGGCGGCGGCGGGGACAATGACCCTGCCGGCTGTGTCGCTGGACTGGTGGAACACCGAAACGGACCGGCGGGAAACCCTGCGACTGCCCCCACGCATTCTGGAAGTCGAGGCCGTTTCGACGCCCGGGCCCGGTGTTCCGGGCACGGACCCCGGCGGCGCGACCCGGTTCCCGGGGTCGCCCTGGTGGCTCAGCCTGCTCAGCCTGGGGCTCGGACTGGCGTGGCTCGTGACGCTGCTATTGTGGCGGCGCGACCGGCGGCGGGAGAAGCCGGCCGCCGCCCGGGCGATGCCCGTGTCCCGCCGGGTCGCCGAAGCGCGGCTGCGGGCGGCGTGCCGGGCGGGGGATCCGGGCGCCGCCCGGGATGCCCTGCTCGCCTGGGGCGGCGCCGTCCGGCCCGGCCGGCCACCGCGCAGTCTCGGAACCCTGGCCGGGATGACTGATAATGCCGTGGCCGGTGAGATCGCGAACCTGGAGCGGGCTCTCTATGCCCCGGATGCCGCGACCTGGCGGGGTGATGCCTTGTACCGCGCGGTTGCCGCGTTTGATCCGGCGGGACGGACGAATGATAGACCGGCGTCCTCGCTCCGGCCCATCGAAAAACTTGGTCATGGAACCTAGGCCGACCTACAGGCGCTTAGGGCGTAGCCGGTGCCAGCGCGCGCCGCAGCCGCGCCAGCGCATCGTCCAGGATGGCCGTGGAGGTGGCGAAGTTCAGCCGGACGCACTCCTCGCCGCCGGCGCCGAACTCGCGCCCGTCGTTCAACGCCAGCCTGCCCCGGTCCAGAATGGTTTGCCACAGGGAGTCGCCGGGCTCCAGGGCGCGGCAATCGAGCCAGGCGAGATAGGTGGCCTCCGGCGGCAGGTAGCCAATGTCCGGCAGGTGCTCGGCCAGGAACGCGCCGATGCGTGCCCGGTTGCCCTCCAGGTGGCGAAGCAGCTGGGCAAGCCACTCGTCACACTCGCTCCACGCCGCTTCGGCGGCGTGCATCCCCAGGCTGCTCGCCGCGCCGCGGCTGAACCGGGGGCCGGTGCGGTAGGCAGTGTGCAGCGCTGCGGAGCCGAACACCATCATGGCGCAGCGCAGGCCGGCGATGTTGAAGGCCTTGGTGGCGGACGTCAGCGTCACGGTGCGGGACTCGACCTCGGGACCGAGGCTGGCAAAGGGAATGTGCCGGCGTCCGTCGAGCACCAGGTCGGCATGGATCTCGTCGGCCACCACGGTCAGGTCGCGGCGCAGCGCGAGCTCCGCGAGCCCGGTCAGCTCGTCCCGGGTGAGGACGCGCCCGGTCGGGTTGTGGGGATTGCACAGCAGCAGCAACCGGGTATCGGATTGGACCGTCGCCTCGAGCCGGTCCATGTCGATTTCGTAGCCGTCCGCCCCCGGGGTCAGCATGCAGCAGTCGCCCCGGCGCCCCATGGCCCGGGTGGCGTTCAGGAACGGTGGATAGATCGGCGTCAGGATCGCCGCGCCCTGGCCCGGCCGGCTGTACATTTCCAGGCACATCTGCAGCCCCTGCACCACGTCTGCGATCACTTCGACCCGCCCGGGGTCGACGCGCCACCGGAACCGGTCCCGGGTGCGCTTGACCAGCAGCTCGATCAGCCGGCGCGGCTGGTCGTCATGGGGATAGCCGAGGTCGGAGGTCTCCAGCGCCTGCTGCAGCCGCTGCCGGATGGGCGGCGCCGCCGGGAAGTCCATGTCCGCCACCCAGGCGGGCAGGACATCCGGATCGAAGGTATGCCACTTCTTGCCGCGCCGCCGTCGCAGAATGTTGATGTCGAGATCGTCGAAGTGCCCGTTTGTCATTGCGGCGCGGGGTACCTGCTTCATCATGGAGAACAGTCGGGTAACGTGGCCGCCGGGCCGGTCATTCGTCCCGGCTCACCACGCTGTCTATGACCACCTCGATGGCCTGATCCGTGTCGGTCGATACCGGCCCGGTTCCGCCTTCCAGGTCCCCGGGCCGGGCGGCCGGCTCGCCGCTGCGGGATATGCGGGCGGCGACGGTCACACGCTCGAAGCCGGAAAGCTTGTGCTGCGGTGACATGCTCCCGGTATCGTCCAGGGTCACCGTCGCCGGCAAGTCGGCCACGGTTTTCCTGACGGCGGCCAGGGGCATGGGCGGACCGTCCACGGCCCTGGCGAAGATGAACACCGTGTCCCCGTCGTCCGCCTCGTCCCGCAGCGACGGCGACAGCGTGACAGTCACCTCCAGCGACGCGCCCGCGTCGCCGGACTCGTCCACTGGGCCGTCGCCGGCACCGGCCGCCGACAGTTCCTCGATCATGCCGCGTACCTGCCGCAGTTGGTCGCCATCCAGCTTGGGCGCCACCCGGCGGTAGTATTCCAGCGCCGTTTCATTCTCGCCCGCCTGGTATGCCGCCGTCGCTGCAATCCACAGGGCTTGGGCGTGGTCCGGTTGCTGCTCCAGGGCGCGCTGCACCAGTCGCGTGGGCTCGCCGCGCAGCGCGCCGTCCCGGGCCATGGCCAGCGCCGTGGCCTCGCCGACCAGCACGTCGGGCACGTCGCCCACCAGGGCACGCAGGCGGCCGAAGGCTTCGGCGGCATCGTCATACCGGTTCAGGACCATGTAGCTGCGGCCGAGCATGAACCAGCCCTCGGCGTCCTCCGGGTTCTCTCGGAGGCGGTCCGCGAGGCGCGCTACCATGGTCTCGACGTCCCCCGGCTGCAGCGATTCAGCGCCGGATGCCTGTTTATCCGCGCCCGGAAGCAGTGCCTGGGGGCTGCCGACCCACAGGTACAGCAGGCCGCTCAGTACGGGAATGAACACCGCCGCCCCGATGCCGATCCAGCGGCCGCCGGGTTCGCTGGCGGGGTCCGCCGGACGCCCCTGGGCCTGGAGGTCGTCCGAGAGCTGGGCTTCCAGGTCGCCGACGCGCTCGGCGTATTCCGACTCGCTGATCTCGCCGCTTCGCTTCTGCGCCTTCAGCTCCGCCAGCCGCTCCCGGCTCAGCCCCACCACCTCGTCCTGTCTATCCTTCAACCGGTTCGCATCTTTCCGGAGCAGGGGGTAGACGACCAGGGCGACAGCCGTCAGCAGCAGCGCCGCCGTGGCGATGAAGAACACGGTCACGGGTCAGTCCTCCAGCAGCTTGCGCGCCCTGCGGCGCTCTTCGTCGCTCAGTGCATTCACGGTGTCGGTGCGCCGTCGTGCGATGACGGCGACGGCGGCCAGCCCGGCGGCGATGAACAGAACGGGCCCGAGCCAAAGGAGCAGGGTGGTGGCCTTCATTGGCGGGCGGTACAGGACGAAATCGCCGTAGCGATCCACCATGTACTCGATGATCTCTTCCTTGCCGGCGCCCCGCTCGACCATTTCGTAGGACTGCCGGCGCAGATCCTTTGCGAGGTCGGCGTTGGAGGCCGCCAGGTTCTGGTTCTGGCAGACCAGGCAGCGCAGCTCCTCCACCAGCTCCTCGTAAAGCTGCTGCTTTTCCGGGTCTTCGAATTCCCGCACCTCGATGACCGCCCAGGACGTCGAGCTGAGCAGGAGGGCCCAGGCCAGGAGCCAGGCACGCATCAGGACTCTCCGACCAGGGACTTGATCTTGGGGATCACCGTCTGTGTCAGGGCCGGATAATCCACCGGCCCGATATGCTTGTACTGAATCACGCCATCGCGGTCGATGATGAAGGTTTCGGGGACACCGTAGACCCCCCAGTCGATGCCCACCCGGCCGTCCCGGTCCATCACCGACAGGGCGAAGAAATCGCCGTGGTCGTTCAACCAGCCGCGGGCGTTCCCGGGCTTGTCCTTGTAGTTCAGGCCCACGATCGGGGCGAGGTTCTCGTCGGCGAGCCGCTGCAGCACTTCATGCTCCTCCCGGCAGCCGACGCACCAGGATGCCCAGACATTGAGCACCCAGACCCTGCCACGCATCTCATCGGAGCTGAACCGGGTTTCCGGCTCGTGCAGCCGGGCCAGCTCGAACGTCGGGGCCGGCTTGCCCACCAGTGGGGAGGGGACCCTGCTGGGGTCAAGCGTCAGCCCGATACCCAGCACCCCCGCCAGGATCACGAACAGCGCGGCGGGCAGCCAGTACTTCAGTCTCCCCGGTTTCATTGCCGGGCGCCAGCCGTCGCTTCAGCGGCAGAGGGCGACCAACTGCGCTGCTTCGCCCGGTACCGCCGGTCGCTGGCCGCCAGCACGCCGCCGACGGCCATGAACAGCGCTCCCATCCAGATCCACCGGATGAATGATTTGAAATGAATGCGCAGGGTCCAGTGCGCCCCGTCGCCGACGGGCTCGCCCAGCGCGATGAACAAGTCCCGGGTCAGCCCGGCGTCGATGGCGGCCTCGGTCATCGGCTCCGGGGTCATCCGGTAGATGCGTTTCTCCGGCGTCATGGAGAGCAGGCGCTCGCCGTTCCGGAACACCTCGACGGTGCCGCGGCGGGCCGTGTAGTTGGGGCCTTCCACGACGCCCACGCCCCGGAACACGAAGTCGTAACCCGCCACATGATGCGTGTCCCCGGGCGCCAGGCTGACATCGTGCTCGACCGTGTAGACGCTGGTCATGGTGAGGCCGACGATGAACACCCCGATGCCGGCGTGGGCCAGGCTCATGCCCCAGAACCCCCGGGGGATGGTGCCCAGCGCCGCCAGCTTGTTGGCGCGGTTCGCCACGCGGGCGTAGACACCGTAGCCGACGCTGGACAGCACCCACAGGGCGGCCATCAGGCCGAGGGCGCCGGTCCAGGTGAATCCGGCGTGCATGGCGAAGGGCAGCACCCCGCCCAGGACCACGCTGCCGAGCAGCATCCAGCGCAGCCGCCGCACCAGGCCCAGGAAATCGTCCTTTTTCCACTTGCTCAGCGAGCCCATCCCCACCAGCAGCGCCAGGGGCAGGGTCAGCGGTATGAACATGGTGTTGAAATACGGCGGTCCCACCGAGATCTTGCCGAGATTCAATGCATCGAGAAACAGCGGGTACAGGGTGCCCAGCAGTACCATGGCGGCGGTCGCCACCAGCAGCACATTGTTCACCAGCAGGAAGGTCTCCCGCGAGACCGGCTCGAAGTGCACGTGGGAGCGGATCTGCGGCGCACGCCAGGCGTACAGCGCCAGGGAGCCGCCGATCACAACCGCCAGGAACGCCAGGATGAACACACCCCGCTCCGGATCGGTGGCGAAGGCGTGCACCGAGGTCAGGACACCGGAACGCACCAGGAAGGTGCCCAGCAGGGACAGGGAGAAGGCGAACACCGCGAGCAGCACCGTCCAGGCCTTGAACACCCCGCGGTTCTCCGTGGCCGCCAGGGAGTGGATCAGCGCCGTGCCCACCAGCCACGGCAGGAAGGAGGCGTTCTCCACCGGGTCCCAGAACCACCAGCCGCCCCAGCCCAGCTCGTAGTAGGCCCACCAGCTCCCCAGGGCGATGCCGATGGTCAGGAACAGCCAGGCCACGGTCGTCCACGGGCGCATCCATCGCGCCCAGGCCGAATCCAGCCGGCCGCTCAGCAGGGCCGCGATGGCAAAGGCGAACGCCACCGAGAAACCCACGTAGCCCATGTACAGCATGGGCGGATGCATGGCCATGCCGACGTCCTGGAGCAGGGGGTTGAGATCCCGGCCCTGGGCGGCGGCGGGCAGCAGCCGCTCGAAGGGATTGGACGTGAGCAGGGTGAACAGCAGGAATCCGACCCCGACGAAGCCCATTACGGCCAGGACCCTCGCCACCATCGGCTCGGGCACGCTGCGGCTGAACATCGCGACGGCTGCGCTCCAGCCGCCCAGCATCAGCAGCCACAGCAGGAGCGATCCTTCGTGGCCGCCCCAGACCGCGGAGATGCGATAGACCAGCGGCAGCTCCAGATGCGAATTGTTGGCCACGTAGGCCACGGAGAAGTCATGGCTCACGAACGCCCAGGTGAGCGCCGCATAGGCCACCACGATCATCAGCAGCTGGGCCATCGCCGCCGGCCGCGCCACCGCGACCCAGTTGCCGTAGCCCCGGGCCGCCCCGACGACCGGCACCACGGTCTGCACCAGGGCAACCCCGAGCGCCAGTACCAGCGCAAAGTGTCCGATCTCGGGAATCATTCGCCGTGGGCGTCCTTGTACATTTTGTTGACGGTTTCCGGATTGGCCTTCTTCAGCGCATCGGCCACCTCCGGGGGCATGTATTCCTCATCGTGCTTGGCGAGCACCTCGTCGGCGTGGAACATCCCGCCCTCGCGGATCACCCCCAGGGCCACGATGCCCTGGCCCTCCCGGAACAGGTCCGGGAGGATGCCGCTGTACGCCACGGTCACGGACTCGTTGCCGTCGGTCAGGCCGAACTCCACGTCGATGCCGCTGCGGTTCACGCTGTCCTCCACCACCAGGCCGCCGATCCGGAACCGCTTGTCCGTCGGCAGCGCTCCCGCCTTCACTTCCGTGGGAGTGATGAAATACAGCAGGTTCTGTTGAAACGCCGTCAGGGTCAGCGCCGTGGCCACGCCGACGCCCACGACGATCAGCGCCACCACCATCATCCGCCGCTTTTGCCGCGGGCTCACGGGCGCTCTCCCCGGGCAATCGCCCGGCGCTTCAGTTGCTCCAGTATCCGGTGTTTTCTATTGGCAGCCCACATCACGTTTCCCGACAGCACGATAAGGGCGAGCCCGAACGATGTCCAGACGTACAAGGCGTACCCGCCCATGTTGAAGAATTCAGACCAGTTCATATTCGATCCTGCCGCCATAAGAATAATCCGGAAGCTGATACGCGACCGTCTCGACGCATGCATGACCCCAACCGCGAGCAGACAAACAATGCGCCGCGGGAGGCGGGGAGCTGTCTCCGCGGGCGTCTCGAAGCAGGGACAGCGGAGAGCGAGCCTACAGGGATGTATTCACGGCGTACCGCGGAGACAGCTCCCCGCCTCCCGCGGCCCACCGATATTTTTGCGTTCTCAATCATGCTGACGCTCTGCGACATTCAAGCTCTCACAACGTTTTGACATATTCCCCGACCCACCGGCTCCGATGCTCCCGCTCCAGCACTTCCCACCGCACCCGGTACAGCACCAGCGCGGCGTAGTAGAGCATGAAGGCGACCGCCATCAGCAGAAGCGGTATGAGCATGCTGAGATGGATCGACGGCGCATCGAGCTTCGTCACCGTGGGCCCCTGGTGCAGCGTGTTCCACCACTCCACCGAGTAGTGGATGATCGGTATGTTGATCACGCCCACGATGGCCAGGATGCCGGCCGCCCGCTCGCCGGACTGGCGATTTTCGAACGCGTTGTACAGGGCGATGACGCCGAGATACAGAAACAGCAGCAGCAGCTCCGAAGTCAGCCGCGCATCCCACACCCACCAGGTCCCCCACATCGGCTTGCCCCACAGCGAGCCCGTGGCCAGTGCCAGGAAGGCGAACGAGGCGCCGATCGGCGCCGAGCAGATCGACGCCATGTGGGCGAGCTTGATGCGCCAGATCAGTCCCACCGCGGCGGTGCCCGCCATCACCATGTACACGAACATCGACATCCAGGCCGCCGGAACATGGATGAAGATGATCCGGTAGCTCTCGCCCTGCTGATAGTCCGGCGGCGCCACGAACAGCCCGAGGTACAGCCCCGCGGCCATCAACACCACGGCGGCGGCCCCCAGCCAGGGGATCCAGCGGCCGGCGATGCCGAAAAACTCCCGCGGCGAAGCGAGACGATGAAACCATTTCCACATGCGTTCGAGTTGTACCAGTGTTCTCGGATTACTCCAGGGCGACCTTCAGGGCGCCGGCGATGGCGAACGGCGCCAGGGTCAATGCCAATACTAGCAACGCCGCCAACAGGTACAATTGACCTGAAGCATTCAGTCCGTGGGCCGCCAGGTCCACCGCCCCCGCACCGAAAATCAGCACCGGCACGTACAAGGGCAGGATCAGCAGCGACAGCAGAATGCCCCCGCGCCGCAGCCCCACCGTCAGCGCCGCGCCGATGGCGCCCACCAGGCTGAGGGTCGGCGTGCCCAGCAGCAGGGTCAGGAACAGCACTTTCAGGCTTACCGCATCGAGAAACAGCGCCCCCCCCAGCAGCGGTGACAGCAGACAAAGCAGCAGCCCTGTAATCATCCAGTGCGCCAGCACCTTGGCCAGGGCCACACCGTACAGCGGATACGTGCCCAGGGCGAACTGCTCCAGGGCGCCGTCCTCGTAGTCCGACCGGAACATGTGCTCCAGGGACAGCAGTGTGGCCAGCAGCGCCGCCACCCAGACCACCCCCGGCGCGACCAACGAAAGGGTGTTCGGCCCCGCCGCCAGGCCCAGTGGAAACAGGGAAACGACGATGACGAAGAACGCCAGCGGATTGATCCACTCGGAGCGCCGCCGGCAGGCCAGCCGCAGTTCACGTTTCAAGACCGCTGTAAACATGGAGCTATGGGGCCAGTGAAAGTTCCCGGCAGGCGGCGCCGAGCGCCTCGTGCCGGAGCGGCTGGTGGCTGGTGAAAAGCGTCAGGCCGCCGGCGGCGTGATGCTCGTGCATCAACGCCTCCGCCGAGCGCCGGCCGTGCTCGTCCAGAGCGGTGAAAGGCTCGTCGAGAATCCACAGCCGCCGTTCGCCGAGCAGCAGCCGCGCCAGCGCCGTGCGCCGGCGCTGGCCGGCGGACATGTGGCCCGCGAGCAGATCCCGGCATGAGGCCAGGCCGAGACGCTCCATGGCGTCGTCGACGGCGCCGGGGTCGCCGCCGGTGAGGCGGGCATGAAACTCGAGATTCTCCCGGGCGCTGAGGTCGGCCTTGAGACCGTCGCGATGGCCGACCCAGGCGCATTGCTGCTTGAAGGGCTCGGAGTGCCGCGTGGACTCCGAATGCCAGAGCACGGACCCCTCTTCCGCCAGGGCGAGCCCGCAGACGATGCGCAGCAGGCTGGTTTTGCCGCAGCCATTGGGACCGGTGACCTGGACCAGGGCGCCGCTGCCCAGGGACAGGCTCAGGTCGCGGAACAGCAGGCGGTCGCCGCGTACGCAGGCGAGGTTGCGGATTTCGAGCTCGGTGGCTGTCGGCATGGCCGGCGCGGCGATCAGATGATGGTTCCGGAGCGGGTGGGCGAAGGACAGCGGAAGATAACATGAATGGGGATTGGGGGTTTGGGGTTGGTGTTCCCCCCTGCCGTAGGAGGCCAGCCCCCTGGCCGATACGATGTAGATCAGCGCCGCGATCGGCGAGGGGCTCGCCTCCTACAGGGGCACGGTTTAACCCCAACCTCTCCTTGAGTTTCCGAAGATCCAGCGATTAGACTTGGCGGTACCGGATTTCAATCGATCGGCGAATCCTGACCTTTCATTGCGCACATTGTTGATGTACTCCACCCAGCCGCGGGCCGCCGCCTGCGCCCTTCGCCCGTGACCCGCAAGGTATTCGTACAGACGTTCGGCTGCCAGATGAACGAGTACGACTCGTCACGCATGGTGGACGGCCTGCACGCATCCCACGGCATGACCGCGGCGGCCTCCCCCGAGGACGCCGACGTGCTGCTGCTGAACACCTGCTCGGTGCGGGAAAAGGCCCAGGAGAAAGTGTTCTCGCAGCTCGGACGCTGGCGGGAGCTCAAGGCCGACCGGCCCGACCTGGTGATCGGCGTCGGCGGCTGCGTGGCCAGCCAGGAGGGGGAGGCCATCCTGTTGCGGGCGCCCTACGTGGATATCGTCTTCGGGCCCCAGACCCTGCACCGGCTGCCCGCGCTGCTCGACGATGTGTACGCCTCCCGCCGGCCGCGGGTGGACGTCAGCTTTCCGGAGATCGAGAAGTTCGACCGCCTGCCGCCGCCGCGTAAGGAAGGCGTTACCGCATTCGTGTCCATCATGGAGGGCTGCAGCAAGTACTGCACGTTCTGCGTGGTGCCGTACACCCGGGGCGAGGAATTCAGCCGGCCCTTCGACGACGTCCTGACCGAAGTGGTGGAGCTGGCGGAGCAGGGAGTCCGGGAGGTGACCCTGCTCGGGCAGAATGTCAATGCGTATCTCGGCCGCATGCACGACGGCGGCGAGGCCGATTTCGCCCTGCTGCTGCGCTACGTGGCCGAGATCGAGGGCATCGACCGCATCCGCTACACAACGTCCCACCCGCTGGACTTCAATGACCACCTGGTGGACGTGTACGGCGACCTGGACAAGCTGGTGAGCCATCTCCACCTGCCGGTGCAGTCCGGCTCGGACCGAATCCTCGAGGCGATGAAGCGCCGCTACACGGCGCGGAATTACGTGGAGCTGATTGGCCGGCTGCGGGAGCAGCGCCCGGGCCTGTCCCTGTCTTCGGATTTTATCATCGGCTTCCCCGGGGAGACGGAAGCGGATTTCGACGCCACCATGGACCTGATTCAAGAAGTCGGGTTTGACCAGTCGTTCAGCTTCATCTACAGCGCGCGGCCCGGTACGCCGGCCGCCGACATGCCGGATGATGTTCCGCTGGCGGAGAAGAAACGCCGCCTGGCTCATCTGCAGAGCGTGATCAATGAGCAGGCGGGAGCGATCAGCGAAAGCATGGTCGGCACCGTCCAGCGCGTGCTGGTGGACCGCCCTTCCAGGAAGGACGCCAACCAGCTGGCGGCCCGGACGGACAACAATCGGGTGGTGAACTTCGATGGTCCCCGGGCGCTGATCGGACGCTTCGCGGATGTCGTCATCACCGAGGCGCTGCCGAATTCCCTGCGGGGGCGGCTGGATTATTGAACGACCGTACCCCTCCTGTGACGTTTTCCCTTTCGCCGGCCGACAACCACCGGCTCGCGCTGCTGTGCGGCCAGTTCGATGACAATCTCAAGCGCATCGAGCGCTACTTCGACGTCCGGATCAGCAACCGGGGTGCGGTGTTCAGTATCCAGGGCGAGCCCGAGCCGGTGGAGCGCGCGGAGCGCTCGCTGCAGGAGCTGTACACGGCGACGGCGAAGGACAGCGACATCAACGAAGCCACCGTTCAGCGGGTGTTGAAGAACATCGGCGACGGTGAGCAGGCGGAGCCGGCGCCCCAGGCGCGGATCCGGACCCCGAAGAAGCAGGTGCGGCCGCAGAACGAGCGCCAGCAGCTCTACGTGGACCGCATCGTCACCGGGGACGTCTGCTTCGGTGTGGGGCCCGCCGGGACCGGCAAGACCTTCCTCGCGGTGGCCTGCGCGGTGCAGGCGCTGGTGCAGGACGAGGTCCACCGCATCATCCTGTGCCGGCCGGCGGTGGAGGCGGGGGAGCGGCTCGGCTTCCTGCCCGGGGACATCGGTCAGAAGGTGGACCCCTACCTGCGGCCGCTGTACGACGCCCTTTATGAATGCTTCGGCTTCGAGAAAGTAGCGCGCCTGATGGAGAAGAACGTCATCGAGCTGGCGCCCCTCGCCTACATGCGCGGGCGGACCCTGAGCGATTCCTTCGTGATCCTCGACGAGGCCCAGAACACCACCATCCAGCAGATGCTGATGTTCCTGACCCGCATCGGTTTCGGCTCCAAGGCCGTGATTACCGGGGACATGACCCAGACTGACCTGCCGCCGGGCACCGTGTCGGGGCTCCGCCACGCGGTGGACACCCTGGCAAAGGTGAACGGCGTCAGCGTGACCCGGTTCCAGTCCCGGGACGTCGTGCGGCATCCCCTGGTGCAGCGCATTATCGAGGCCTACGAAGCAGACGGCCAGACCCGGGGGCAGTGACCGGCGGTGGCCCTGGACATGGTGGTGCAGCGCGCATGCCCCTGCCCCGAGGCGCCGGACGATGACCGCATCGCGAGCTGGGCGGAGGCTGCGTTTCAGGCGGGCGGGCCGCCCGGTCGCGGCGATCCCGCGCTGACCATCAGGGTGGTGGACGAGGACGAGGCCGCGGCCCTCAACCACACCTACCGGGGCAGGGACTACGCGCCGAACGTGCTGTCGTTTCCCATGAATACCGGTGAATCCTTCGACACGGGCCTGCTCGGGGATGTCGTGATCTGTGCGGCGGTACTGGAGCGCGAGGCGGCGGAGCAGGGCAAGATTCCTGAGGCCCACTGGGCGCACCTGGTGATCCACGGAGTGCTTCACTGCTGCGGTTTCGAGCACGATTCCACCGCCGGCGCCCGGCGGATGGAGTCGCTGGAGAAGCGGATTCTGGCTGATTTCGGCTTTCCCGATCCCTATACTCTGCACAATGAACGATAAAGACGAACCTCCGAGTACGAGCTGGTGGACGGTGCTGTGGGGGCGCGTGCGGCGTTGCCTGGGCTGTTCACCCCAGTCCCGGGAAGAGGTGCTGGATTTTATCACCAAGGCGCGGGACGCCGGCCTGCTGGACCAGGAGACCCAGGACACCATTCAGCGGGTCCTGCAGGTGGCCGAGCTGCGCGTCCGGGACATCATGATTCCCCGCTCGAAAATGGTCGTGGTGGACCGTTCCGATTCCCCGGAGGCGTTTCTCCCTGTGCTGATCGACAGCGCCCATTCGCGGTTTCCCGTGGTGGACGGCGACCGGGACAAGGTAATCGGCATCCTGCTGGCCAAGGACGTGCTGCGCTACTTCGAGAACGCGGAATCCGGCTCGTTCAACATGCGTGACATGCTGCGGCCGGCGGTGTTCATCCCCGAGAGCAAGCGCCTCAACGTGCTGCTCAACGAGTTCCGGTCCAACCGGAACCACATGGCGGTGGTGGTGGACGAGTACGCCGGCGTGGCCGGTCTGGTGACCATCGAGGATGTTCTGGAGCAGATCGTCGGGGACATCGAGGACGAGCACGACATCGAGGAAGAAGCCGATCTGATCCTGCAGCGCGGCGACAACGAATACATGATCAAGGCGCTGCTTCCCCTGGAGGACTTCAACGAGTATTTCCACACCAGCTACAGCGACGAGGAAGTGGACACCATCGGTGGCCTGGTCATCCAGCAGCTCGGCCACGTCGCCCGGCGGGGTGAGACGCTGCGAATAGACCGTTTCCACATCGAGGTCCTGCACAGCGACAGCCGGCGGATCTATCTGCTGAAGGTGGTGGTGGACCCCGATGCCGCCGCGCCCGGAAGCGACGCCAATGGCGCGTAGCGGGACGGGCAACCGGAGCGGGAAGTCATAAAGCCCGCATCCATTCAGTTGCCGGCGGCCTTCGCCGCCGGATGCGCCGGTGTGCTGGCGTTCGGACCCTTCGGCCACTTCTGGGCGGCGCTGCTGTCAGCCGCGGTGCTGGTGTGGCTCTGGTGGGACGCCCCGCCCGGACGCGCGGCGTGGCTGGGTTTCGCCTACGGCGCCGGGCTGTTCGGGACCGGGGTATCCTGGGTATACGTAAGCATGCACGTCTACGGCCAGATGCCGCCCTGGATGGCGGTGGGGGTGGTGATCGCGTTCGTCGCGCTGCTCTCCCTCTACCCGGCCCTGGTAGGCTGGATTCACTGCCGCGTGCTGGCAGGCCGCGGGCTGTTGGGCGCCGTGGCCGGTCTGCCCGCGCTCTGGGCGCTCGGTGAATGGGTCCGGGGCTGGGCGTTCAGCGGCTTTCCCTGGCTGAGTCTGGGGTACAGCCAGGTGGACTCCTGGCTCGGCGGCTGGTCCGCCGTGCTGGGGGTCTACGGCGTGTCCTGGGTGGTGATGCTGAGCGCGGTGGCGCTGGTCGCCGCGGTCCGGCACGGGGGCCGGGGACGCTGGGCCGCGGTGCTGGTCGCCGGCGCGTTCTGGCTCGGCGGCCCGGCGCTGGGCCAGGTACGCTGGGCCGAGCCGGACGGCGATGCCATCGACGTCGCGCTGGTGCAGGGCAACGTATCCCTCGACCGGAAGTGGGCCGCCGATCAGCGGCCGCAGATCCTGAACCGGTATCTCACCCTCAGCAATCATCTCGAGGACCGGGATCTGATCGTGTGGCCGGAATCCGCCCTGCCCTTCTATATACACGAAGTGGACGACCGGGTCTGGCAGAGCATGCGCCGGCATCCCGCGGACTTTGTGCTCGGCCTGCTGGAGCAGCGAACCGACGGGCGCAGCGTGCGCACCTACAACAGCGTGGTGGCGGTCAACGAAACCGAGCCCCAGATATACCGCAAGACGCACCTGGTGCCGTTCGGGGAGTACGTGCCCCTGCGGCCGGTGTTCGGCTGGGTGATCGACTATCTCAAGATCCCGATGTCGGACTTCAACGCCTGGGACGGGCCGGACCAGGGCCCGCTGCCGGCGGGGGGCACCCGGCTCGGGATCACCGTGTGCTACGAGGACGCGTTTCCCGAGGAAACGGCGAAGCCGCTGCCCGCCGCCGCCGTGCTGGTGAACGTGAGCGAGGACGCCTGGTTCGGCGATTCGCTTGCGCCCCACCAGCGCATCCAGATGGCGCGCATGCGCGCTCTGGAGACTGCGCGGCCGATGCTGCGCGCGGCCAATACGGGCGTGTCGGCGATCATCGACCACCACGGGAATGTCACCGCCGGCTCAAAGCAGTTCGAGGCAACGGTGGTGAAGGGCTCGGTGCAGCCCATGCGGGGCGCGACCCCCTACGTGCGCTGGGGCAATGCCGGCATCGTGATCCTGTCGGTGCTGTTGATCGTGTCGGCCCTGGTTCCGGGCATACGCCGGTAAAACCCATGTGGGTCAGCCTTCATGGCTGACATGTCAGGCATTAAGCCTGACCCACCTACAGGTGCCCCAGGGCTTGCTCCAGGTCGGCGCAGATGTCTTCCGGGTCCTCGATGCCCACGGAAAACCTGAATACGCCGTCGCCGGCGTACTCCCGGTACGAGCGCTCCTGGGCCGCGGTGAGCCTGAACGAGGATTCCAGCATGTCCGCGGTGGGGATGTAGAACAGTAGGCTGCGGTGGTGGCCGAGGGAGACCGCGTAGTGAATGATGTTCAGGCGGTCCGCCAGTACGCGGGCCGCGGCGGGGCCGTCCTCGACCTGGAACGACATCATGCCCGAGCTGTTCTTCATCTGCCGCTGCGCCAGCTCGTGCTGGGGATGCGAGGCCAGGCCGGGATAGACGACGCGCCGGATCTTCGGGTGGGCCTCGAGAACCGCCGCCGCCGCCGCCGCGGTACGCTGGTGCGCCTCCATGCGGATCGGCAGGGTGGCCAGACCGCGCATGATCAGCCAGGCGTTGAACGGGCTGAGAACGCCGCCGGTGCGGACCGCGACCTTCTGGCGCAGGGGCATCAGGATGTCGCCGGCGCCGATCAGGGCGCCGCCCAGGGCATCGCCGTGGCCGCCGAGGTACTTGGTCAGGGAATGCACCACGATGTCCGCGCCGAGATCGAGGGGCCGCGTCGCCACCGGGGTGGCGAAGGTGGAGTCCACGGCCATCAGGGCGCCGGCACTCTTCGCGATTTTTGCCACGGCCTCGATGTCGGTGAGCCGCATGATCGGGTTCGCCGGCGTCTCGGCGTAAACCAGCCGGGTGTCCGCGGTCACCGCGGCGCGGACCTCATCCAGGTCCGCCATGTTGACCTTGCTCACCCGCACGCCCATGCCGGGGAACAGGTCGTTGGTGAGCTCCGAGGCCGCGGCGTAGGCGACGTCGCTGATCACGAGGTGGTCGCCGGGCTTCAGCAGATGGAAGAACAACGCCGAGATCGCCGCCATGCCCGAGGCGAAAGCGAGACCCGCTTCGCCGTTCTCGAGCAGGGCGAGCTTGCGCTCGAGCTGGTCCACGGTGGGGTTCGACCAGCGGGTGTAAAAGAACGGCGTGTCCTCCGACATGCCTTCCACGGAGAAGGCGGCATCGGGGTCGGCGATGAACGTGGAGGACATGACGAGATTGGGCGTCGATGCCCGCGTCACCGGGTCGGGGCTCTCGCCGCCGTGTACGGCGACGGTTTTCATTCTGGAATTCTCCGGAAGCTTGGTCATGGTCTCGAACTCAGCAGCGGTTCATGGGCCGGTGATCTCCCCGGGATCAGAACCGGTCAATCACCAGTATTCCCGGCTCCCGGCGCTGGTCCATCCGTGTCAGCGCCACGGCCGCGTCCTCCAGCGTGATGGTGTCCGCCACCAGCGCCTCGGGCCGAAGCCGTCCGTCCAGGATCATGTCGAGCATCGGCCCGTAGCGGTGGGCCTGCATGCCGTGGCTGCCGACGAGTTCGAGCTCTCCGGCGATTACCGCATCCAGGGGGACGGGCGGCGCCCGGTCGCCGTCGGTCATCAGCCCTACCTGCACGTGCCGGCCGCGCTTGCGCAGACAGGCGATGGAGCCCAGGCAGGTGCGCCGGTCGCCGAGGGCATCGAGCGACAGGTGTGCGCCGTGGCCGGTGGTCTCCATGATACGCGCCGTGACGTCCTCCTCTCGCGCCGCGTTGATGGTCACCTCGGCGCCGAGCCGGCGCGCCAGCGAAAGTATCCCGTCGTCGATGTCCACCCCGATCACCCGCGCGTTACTGGCCGCGGCGATCATGACGGCCGACAGGCCCACCCCGCCGCAGCCGTGCACCGCTACCCACTGTCCCGGTTGAACCCGGCCCTGGTCGACGACGGCGCGGAACGCCGTGGCGAAACGGCAGCCGAGGCTGGCGCCGACGACGAAGCCGACCGCCTCCGGCAGGCGCACCAGGTTGGTGTCCGCGAAATCCACCGCCACGAGCTCGGCGAACGAGCCCCAGTGGGTGAAACCGGGCTGGAACTGATTGTCACAGACCTGGTGGTCTCCCTGGTCGCAATAGATGCACTGCCCGCAGCCGCACACGAAGGGCAGGGTGACGCGGTCGCCGGGGCGCCATTTATCCACTTTCGATCCCGCCGCTTCCACGACCCCGGCCAGCTCGTGGCCGGGCACGTGCGGTGTACAGATGGACGGGTCGTGGCCCATCCAGCCGTGCCAGTCGCTGCGGCACAGGCCGGTGGCGTGGACCCGGATCACCACGCCGTGGTCGCCGGGCGAGGGGTCCGGAACGCTCTCGATGCGAACGGGTCCCCGGAACTCGTCGAAGACGGCGGCGCGCACTAGTGCACCCTAGAGAAGAAGCAGCGCCGCGAGCCCGAGCACGGCGAAAAAGCCCACCACGTCGGTGACGGTGGTCAGCGCCACCCCGCCGGCCAGGGCGGGATCGATGCCGAGCTTCTCGAGGGCGATGGGCAGGAACACGCCCGCCAGCGCTGCGCAAATCAGGTTGACGAATATGGCCAGGCCTACCACGCCCGCCAGGGCGAGGTCCTGGTACCAGACAACGGCCACCAGGGCCACGGCGACGGCCCAGATCAAACCGTTCAGGCTGCCCACCAGGAACTCCTTTCGCACGACTTTCCAGGCGTTGGAGCCGGAGATGATGCCGGTGCCGAGCCCCCGGATCACGACGGTCAGCGTCTGGATGCCGGCGTTGCCCCCCATGCTGGCGACGATGGGCATGAGCACCGCCAGGGCTACCAGGCGCTCGATGGTGGACTCGAACTGGGTAATGACCATCGATGCGATGACGGCGGTGACCAGGTTAACGCTGAGCCAGACGGACCGGCCTCTGGTTGTCAGCTGTACGGGGGCGAAGATGTCCTCTTCCTCACTCAGGCCGGCGCGGGCCATCACGGACCTGTCGGCGGTTTCCCGGATGACGTCCACGACGTCGTCGATGGTGATGCGGCCGATCAGCTTGTAGTCGTCGTCCACCACCGGGGCCGAGATCAGGTTGTACTTCTCGAACCGCTCCGCGACGTCCTCCTCCGGATCCAGGGTCTTGAATACCTTGGGCTCGTTGTCGAAATGGTCCCGAACCCGGTCCTCCAGCGCCGCGGTCAGCAGCTTGGCCAGGGGCAGCACACCGCGCAGCCGGTTCTTGCGGTCCACTACGAACAGCTTGTCGGTATGATCCGGCAGCCGCCCCAGGAGCCGCAGGTAGCGCATCACCGCGCGGATCGGTACGTTGCCGCGCACCGTCAGAACGTCGAGGTCCATGAGGCCGCCGGCGGTGTCCTCTGGGTAGGACAGCACCTCGCCGAGTCCGGCGCGGGCGTCCTTGTCCACGGTGAAAAGGACGTCGGCCAGCACTTCGTCGGGCAGGGCCGGAATCAGGTCCGCGATATCGTCGGTGTCCATCCCCTGGACGGCGGCGACCATCTCCTTGCGGTCCATATCGGCGATCAGATCCGCCTGAACGCCCTCGCCGACTTCCACCAGCACGTCGCCCTTGGCGGCGTCATCGATTTCCACCCAGGCGAGATCACGCTGTTCCGGCGTCAGGCTTTCGAGCAGCTGGGCAATATCGGCGGGATGAAGGTCCGCCAGCGTGCCCCGGATGACGGAACGATCCTCGGCCTCGATCGCGTCGATGAGGCGGTCAAGCTGTTCTTCCTGGAGTTCGGCCATGGCGCAAAGGGGGTTCCGGTTCCGGGGACTGCAATCGTTCCGCGCGCATTGTCCGCCGCCACCGGACAACACCGTCGCCTTGACATGCAATCCGGTCGTGCAGGCGGTAGACGGGCGGACCGGTCAAATTAGCACATTTGTTTCCATAACATCCAATTTGCGGGCGGCGGTTCGGTTTGAACGAACTGTCGGGTCGCAACCGAAGAGGCGTATCGCCGACACCGTGCCACGATACGTTGGCAAATGTGTGACGGGGGGATTGCGGCGCCGGCACCGGCCCGATTGGTTGGGAAGATCGTTAAACCGGACCAATGCCCCCGCGCACGACAACTGCTGCGATATCAGCGGCAGGTCATGGCGGCGACTACCCGTCGAGCGCGGTGACCAGACCCCGGAGCGCCTGGGTGTCGCCGCAGGACAGGATCTCCTCTACCCAGGATTCGGTTTCGGCGATGTCTGCGGACAGCACCTTCTTCTTGACTTCCAGCAGGGTTGTCGGGTCCATGCTGAAGATCCGCAGGCCCATGGCCAGCAGCAGCTTCGTGAATCTCGGATTCCCCGCCATTTCCCCGCACATGGTAACAGGTATGCCCGCCCGCCGGCCGGCGTCGATGGTGGTCTTGATGAGCCGCAGGACGGCGGGATGCAGGGGGTCGTAAAGGTAGTTAACCTCGTCATCGACACGGTCGATCGCCAGCGTGTACTGGATGAGATCGTTGGTGCCGATGGACAGGAAGTCGAGCCGGGACGCGAACAGGTCGGCGGCCACCGCGGCCGCGGGCACTTCGATCATTCCGCCTATGGGCAGGTTCTCGTTGAACTGCCGGCCCTCCCGCCGCAGCTCGTTCTTGACCTCGTCGATCAGGTCCATGACCTGGGTAAGCTCGTCCAGATTGGAAACCATGGGGATCATCAGCTGAGCCGGGCCGTGCGCCGAGGCGCGCAGTATCGCCCGCAGCTGCGGCTTGAACAGCGCCGGCTCCTTCAAACACAGGCGGACCGCCCGCAGGCCAAGCGCCGGGTTGGTGGGGTCCTCCCGGCGCCCGCCGTCCACCTGCTTGTCGGCGCCCAGGTCCAGGGTCCGGATGGTGACGGAATTGCTGATCTGTTTCATGACGCGGCAATAGGCGGTGTACTGCTCGGATTCCTGGGGCGGCCGCGCCCGGTTCATGAACAGATATTCCGTGCGGTAGAGTCCGACACCCTCCGGGTTGGCCTTCACCGCCGAGTCGATATCCTCCGGCAGCTCGATGTTCGCCTGCAGGCTGACCGCCACCCCGTCCCGGGTCACCGCCGGCCTGGAGACCAGGGACTGGAGCTCCTGCTGCCGTGCATCGGCGTACCGGCGCCGCTCTTCGAAGGCCTCCAGCGCCGCCGCGTCGGCGCCGGCCATGAGGACGCCGCGCTTGCCGTCCACCACCACCGTTTCATCGTGGGTGATATATCGGGTGGCGCCGTGCAGGCCGACGACGGCGGGGATGTTCAGGCTCCGCGCCAGGATGGCCGTGTGGGAGATCGGTCCGCCCAGATCGATGGCGAAGGCCGCCACCCTGTGGGCCTTGAGCAGCACGGCGTCCGCCGGCGAGAGGTCGTGGGCGATGATGATCCGGCCCGTGAGGTCGTTGGTGACATGCCCCAGGGTCTCGTGGCGGACGTTGAGCAGGTTGCTCTGTATGCGATTGACGACGTGCTCCACGTCGGTCCGCTTGCTGCGCAGGTAGTCGTCCTCCATGGCGTCAAAAGCATCCACCAGCGCCGCAGAATGGATCTGGAGCGCCCGTTCCGCGTTCAGGTTGCGGGCGCGGATGGTCTCCACGGGATGCTCCGCGATCAGGGGGTCCTGGAGCATGAGCAGGTACGCTTCGATGAAGGAGGCGCTTTCCGAAGGCGCGTCCGCCGGGATGTTGGCGGCTATCGTCTCGAGCTGCCGGCGGGCGTCGGCAATGGCCAGGTTGAAGCGTTCGACCTCCTGCTTCTGGTCGCGTTCATCGATGAAATACTCCGGCACATTGAGCGTGCCGCCGCTGAGCATGAAAGCCGGGCCGATGGCGATGCCCTTGCCGACGCCTGCGCCATGGAGTATCAGCATGGTTTACTCCTCCTCGCCGAAAAGGCCGTCCACCAGGGACACCACGGACTCCAGCGCCTCGGCCTCATCCGGGCCTTCCACGATCAGTTCCAGCTCCGTGCCCTGGGACGCGGCCAGCATCATCACGCCCATGATGCTCTTGGCGTCGGCGCTTCGATGCGCGTTCCTCATCTCCACCGAGCTCTCGTACCGGCCGGCGGTCTTGACGAGCTTCGCTGCGGCTCTCGCATGCAGGCCGAGCTTGTTCCTGACGGTCACGGTTTGCTGGAGCATGAATGCGCGTCGTTCGGGCAAGGCGTCATTGAATTTCCGGGCCTTCCGGCAGCTCCCGGTGGCGCACCTGTACGTTGAAAGGCTTGTCGCGGAAGTGGCGGGCGAGCTGATCGACGATGAACACGGAGCGATGCTGGCCGCCGGTACAGCCGATGGCGACGGTGATGTAGCTGCGGTGCTCGGACTGAAACGCCGGCAGCCAGTACTCGAGAAAGCCGTGTATCTGGCTGATCATCTCGCGGACGTTCGAGGACCGTTCCAGGTAAGCCTGCACCGCCGGATCCAGGCCGGACAACTGCCGCAGTTCCTGTTCCCAGTGGGGGTTGGGCAGGCAGCGGACATCGAACACGAAATCGGCGTCCCTGGGCACGGAATGCTTGTATCCGAACGACTCGAACAACAGGGTCAGGGATTCCCCGATCTCTCGCCCGGCGAAGTCCCGGACCAGTCCGCGCAGCTCCTGGGGCGTGGTGTCGCTGGTGTCGATCCGCCGCGCCGCGGCGGTGGCCAGCGGCTCCAGGAGCTGCTTCTCCCGCCTTATACCTTCCACCAGGGCCGTGTGGTGATCGGTGAGCGGATGCTTGCGCCGGGTTTCGCTGAAGCGCTTGACGAGTATTTCCTCCTCCGCCTCGAGAAAGACAATCTTGTAGTCCAGGCCCAGCTTTTGCAGCTCCTTCAGGTTGTCGGGCAGGGAGCGCATGAAGCGCCGGTTCCGGGAATCGATGCTGACGGCGCAGTCCGTAACGCCGCCTTCACTCTGGCCCATGACTTCTTCGGCGAATCGCGACAAGAGGTTGGCCGGCAGGTTGTCGATGCAATAGTAGCCCAGGTCCTCGAGAGCCTGCAGCGCGATGGACTTGCCCGATCCCGAAAGACCGCTGACCAGAAAAAAATTCATCCTTCTAACGCGACGCCGTGTTCGTTGCGGCTGATTCTACTCTGCCTCCGCGGACTTCAATGCGGAAAAAACCTTGTCCTTGTCATTCGCCTGCAACAATTCCTCCCGCAGATCCGCCCGGCTCAGGAGTCGTGCCAGGCTCGCCAGCACCTGAAGGTGGGCGTCGTTGGCGTTTTCCGGAACCAGAAGCCCGACAACGATGCGCACATCCTGGTTGTCCGGGGACTGGTAGTCGAGCGGCTCGCTCAGCGTGGCGAGGGCCAGGACCGCGTTGTCGATGTCCGCCATCCGGCCGTGGGGCAGCGCGACGCCGTCGCCGACGCCGGTGCTGCCCAGCCGCTCCCGTTCGATGAGCACCCGGAAAACGGCCTGCTCCTCGACGCCCGTCCGCCTGGCCAGCATGGAAGCGATGTGCTCCATCAGCCGTTTCTTGCTGGTGATCCGGCAGTCCAGGTCGACCCGGTCTGAGTCTATCAGGTCGGTGATGCGAACCTGCTCCATAAGTGCTGTCTGTGTTATTGAGCCGTGGTAAGGCGTCTATTCGAACTGGTCTTTCAGCGCGCCGCCGTTCCTGTGGTGATCAGTGTGCCTCTCCTTTTGCTTCCTGACCTGGTTGTCCAGTTTGTCGATCATTGCGTCGATAGCGGCGTACATGTCATCGGCGTGGGCGTTGGCATGCAGCTTGGTGCCTTTAGCGGACACCGTCGCCTCGGCCCAGTGGCGGGACTTCTCGACATGCAGGACCACGTCGGAGCTGGATATATTGTCGAAATGCCTTTCTATGCGCTCCATCTTGGATTTGACGTAGTCTTTCAGGGCAGGGGTGATGTCCATATGCTGTCCGCTGATCGTGGTTTGCATGGCAATGCCTCATTGTTGGTTACAAAGTCTTGCGCTGGCTGGAGGGCGGGATGTTGAGAGCTTCCCGGTACTTGGCGACCGTGCGCCGGGCGACATTGATGCCTTCCTGGTTGAGCATCTGGGTCAGCCTGCTGTCGCTGTGGGGCTTGTTTTCCGGCTCCTCGTTGACCAGCTTGCGGATGCGCCACTGGATGGCGGTGGCCGAAGTCATGTCTCCGCTGCTGGTGCTCAACCCTGTTGAGAAAAAATACTTGAGCTCGAAGACGCCCCGGGGCGTGAGCATGTATTTGTTGGTGGTGGCGCGAGATATCGTGGACTCGTGGAGCTCCAGGGCTTCGGATATGTCGTGCAGCACCAGGGGCTTCATGGCGGTTTCGCCGTGCTCGAGAAACTCGTGCTGCCGCTTGACGATTTCCCGGGCCACGCGTAGCAGTGTCTCGTTGCGGTTCTCCAGGCTCTTGACCAGCCATCGCGCTTCCTGGAGCTGGTTCTGAATGTACTGGTGGTCGGTGGCGTGCTTGTCCTTCGCGATATCGCTGTACAGGTTGTTGACCCGGATGCGCGGCAGGGCCTCCGGGTTGAGCTCGACCCGCCAGCCGCTGTGGTCCTGGGTCACGATGATGTCCGGTATGACATAGTCGGGGGCGCTGGACGCAATCGACGTGCCCGGGCGCGGATTGAGGCTCTGGATCAGGTCCACCGCTGTGCGAATCCCGGCGTCGGTGCTGTTTGTCTTCCTGCGAAGCTGCGCCAGGTCGCGGGCACCGAGGCACTCGAGGTGTTCGTCCACGATGCGCATCGCCAGTGCGAGGCCCCGGGTTTCCGGTGCCAGCTGGTGAAGCTGGACGCGCAGGCATTCCTGAAGCGAGCGGGCGCCGACCCCGGCCGGGTCGTAGTTCTGAATCTGGTGGAGCACCGTCTCGATTTCGTCGTGGCCGGCTTCGACTTCGATGGATTGCCTGATCTCGTCAAGATCGCAGTCCAGATAGCCGTCGTCATTCACGGCGTCGATGATGGCATGGGCGATTTGCTGGTCTGTCGGCGAGAACGGTGTCAGCCTCATCTGCTCACGCAAATGATCCTTGAGCGACGGTGGCGCGCTGTTTCGCTGGTCGATGTCGAATGCAGTGCCGTCGTGGGATCGGATCTGCGAATTGGAATAGTAGGGTTCGGCGCCGTCGCCGGCATCGTCGTCGGCGAGTCCGGTGGTGTAGTCATCCGCCACCGCGTCGGAGGTGCTTTCTTCCTCCGGGCCGGTTTCCTCCCTTTCCTCCGTGTTGTCTTCGGCTTCCTCCAGGAGCGGGTTCTGTTCCAGCGCTTCCTGCATTTCCTGGCGCAGATCCATGGCGGAAAGCTGCAACAGCTTGATGGCCTGCTGCAGCTGGGGTGTCAGAGCGAGCCGTTGGCCTAGTTTGAGCTCTAAAGACTGTCTCATGAATAATCATTCGTGATGAAATCGACACGGCTGTCAACAAGTTTCGCTCGATTTCCGCGGAGCCCCGTCAGGTTCGGTTGTCCATCCGGTACTGAATCATTCTAGCAGACATTATGGATTCGGAAATTACAGCCGGAAGTTCTCACCAAGGTATACCTGCCTGACATCCGGGTTCACCACGATTTCCTGGGGAGAGCCGGCCGCGAACACCCGGCCTTCCGTAAGGATGTAGGCGCGGTCGCAGATGCCGAGGGTCTCCTGCACGTTGTGATCGGTGATCAGTACGCCGATGCCCTGGTCGCGCAGGTAGGCGATGATGTTCTGAATATCGCCGACGGAAATCGGATCGATGCCTGCGAACGGTTCGTCCAGGAGGATGAACTGCGGGTTAATGGACAGCGCCCGCGCGATCTCGACGCGGCGCCGCTCGCCGCCGGACAGGCTGATGCCCAGCGCATCGCGCTTGTGGGAGATGCCGAACGCCTCCAGCAGCTCCGATACACGGTGGCGGATCTCATCCCGGTCCAGGTCCGGCTGGACCTCCAGTACCGCCGTGATGTTGTCTTCGACGGTGAGCCGCCTGAACACTGAGGGTTCCTGAGGGAGGTAGCCGATGCCCAGCCGGGCCCGCTCGTGCATGGGCAGATCCGAAATACGGTAGTCGTCCAGGAAAATCTCGCCGCTGTCCCGGCGTATGAGCCCCACTACCATGTAAAAGCACGTGGTTTTCCCGGCGCCGTTCGGACCCAGCAGTCCGACTACTTCATTGGTGTTGACCTCGACGTTGACATGGTCGACAACCTGCAGGCCCTTGTATCCCTTGCAAAGGTCCCTGGTTTCCAGCTTGCTCATTCAGTGCCCTGGTCGGCCCCGGATGTATCGTCGAGCGCCTGCCCGGATTCCGACGACGCCGCGTCCCCACCCGCGGCGTCGGTGGACGCGCCGGAGCCAGTCGATTGCTGCTCCGTCGGGGAGATGGTGACCCTGGCGCGGCCGTCCGTGGTTTCGGGCTCCGCGTCCTCACCGTCCCCGGTCTCCGCCTGCTGCTGGCGCGCCATGCCCTTGACCGTCATCTTGTCGGTGGTCATGTCGTATACGATCGTCTTGCCCCGGGCGGTATTCCCCGCCTGTGTCATCAAGGCGTTCTCGATGAGCGTCAGGGTGTTCTCAATCTCGTCGAGGACGATCTCGTTGCCTTCGCCGTATACGTCCTCGTCCTTGCCTTCCGGGCGCTGTTTGAAGGTCGCCGGGTTTCCCCAGGAAGTCGCCGATTCGATCTGGTCCTCCTGTTCCCCGTACTGCACCACGAGCTTGTCGCCGGTGATGCGCAGGGTACCCTGAACCACCACCACGTCCCCCTTGTAGGTCCGGGTGCCGGTGCGAAAATCGAATTCGACTTCGTCGGCCTCGATAGTGGCGGGCTGGCTGTTGTCGGACTCCAGCGCAAGCGCCGCGGGCGCGCTGAGTAGCAGGGTCGTTATCAATGTTACTGTCGAATAGCGCATCTGTTCACCCTGAAGAGTCTTTATCTTGGTCAAGATCTTGGTCAAGCAGCACGCGCAGCTTGTCCGTGGTCAGCACGCCCCCGCCGGTGTTCTCGGCGTCGCTGTCCTCGGGCGCCCGCCCCTGCACGACCCGCACGTTCCCGGTGAGGAGAACCTCATTGCCGTCCGGCCCCATCCAGCCGGATTCGGAGTAGCTGTGCCTCGGCGCGAGCCCGGGCTCGTACTGAATGATATGCGGATAGTCCAGCAACGCGGTGTCGTCGTCCGGGTAGTGAACCATGCGCTCGGCCTCCAGCACGTACTTCCGCCTGCCGCCCTCGTCCATGCCGATGGCGGTGAAATTCTCCATGTAATAGTCTGGATCGTGGCGCTCGTCGCCGTCGAACTTCTCGACGCTCTGCTGCTCGATGATTCCGAACTGAAGCCAGACACTGAGCAGGCCCAGGCAGGCGAACACCGTGATATAGACGATCTTTTCCAGGAACTTCATGGCGCCGGGGACAACGTCGTGAACTGATCCATGATAGCGTCAAATTTTTCCTGTGCATACAACACGGCGTCGCAGACTTCCCGCGCCGCACCGCGGCCGCCTCCGGACGGCGTGACCCAGCCGGCGACGTGGCGAACGGTGTGGTGGGCGTCCGCCACCGCCACGCCCAGCCCGCACCGGAGGAGGACCGGGATATCCACCAGGTCGTCGCCGACGAAGCAGCATTGCGACTCGTCCAGCGCGCAATTCTTCACCAGGGAGCGGAACACCCGGGTCTTGTCCGCCGCACCGGTCTCCACATGGTTGATGCCGAGCTCCCGGGCGCGGATGGTGAGGGCGCGTGAGCTCCGGGCGCTGAGGATGGCCACGACCACGTCGTTGTCCTGCAGCGACTTGATGCCCTGCCCGTCACGTATGTTGAATGTCTGGTACTCGCCGCCGTCCGGTCCGTAGGTGACGGAGCCGTCGGTCAACACGCCGTCGACGTCGAAGACCACCAGTTTCACGGCGCGCGCTTTCTCGATCACGTCCTCCGGAAGGGAGAACGGAAGGGGCCATACTTGTGACATCAGACTACTCCCGCCCGCAGCAGGTCGTGCATGTTCAGCGCTCCTTCGACGCGGTGGTCGCCGGAAACCACGAAGATGCCGTTGATGGACTGCGTGCGCATCAGTGTGACCACTTCGGCGGCCAGCATGTCCGTGTCGACGGTAACGGGGTCGCGGGTCATCACGTCGCGGATGGGGCACTGGTTCAATTCGATGGGTTTGTTGAGCGTGCGGCGCAGGTCGCCGTCGGTGAATACCCCCACCAGGCGCCCGTCCGAATCCACCACCCCGGTCATGCCCAGGTGCTTGCCGCTCATTTCCAGCAGGGCGTCCCGGACCGCGTCGTCTTCCTGCACGAGCGGAACGTCGGTGCCGGAGTGCATGATGTCCCGGACGTAAAGCAGCAGCCGGCGGCCCAGCACGCCGCCCGGATGGGAGCGGGCGAAGTCCTCAGCCGTGAAGCCCCGGGCCTGGAGAACCGCCACCGCCAGGGCGTCGCCCATGGCCAGCGTGGTGCTGGTGCTGGTGGTGGGAGACAGATTGAGCGGGCACGCTTCCTTGCTGACGCTCACGTCGAGAAGTGCATCCGACTGCCTGGCCACCGTGGAATCCGTGTTGCCGCAAAGCGCCACGAGCTTGACACCCATACGCTTGATGATCGGCAGAATGGTCAGGATTTCCGGCGTTTCGCCGGAGTTGGACGCCGCGATCATCAGGTCCGCCGGCGTAATCATGCCGAGGTCCCCGTGGCTGGCTTCACCGGGATGCACGAAGAACGCCGGCGTGCCGGTGCTGGCCAGGGTGGAGGCGATTTTCCCGGCAATATGGCCCGACTTGCCGATGCCCACCACGACGACGCGACCCTGGCAGTCCAGTATCAGCCGGCAGGCGCGCTCGAAATTCTCGTCGAGGCGCCCCGCGAGCTCCGCGATGGCGCGGGATTCCGCCTCTACGACGGCGCGCCCGGTCTCGACCAGGGGCGGCGGCCCGGAGGATTTCACTTTGGAGGGTGTGGCGCTCATTGGCCGCGAGTATAGCGTAGCACCGGGCCCTGCGGCAGGCTCCCGGCCGAGCTCCGCGCCAACCACCCGCGCCTCGAGCGTTTGGTCCGGACGCCGGTGCGCAGATTCCGGTCAGCCCGGAACGCTGGATCCCACGTACGCCAGGTAGGCTGCGTACCCCGCGAGGAACAACAGGCCGTGCAAGCGGGTGATTCGCCGGTATGCCCAGGCCAGCAGGATGAACAGCGCGAACAGCGTGATCATCACCGGCCAGTCCCGGTAGACGGCCGCGGATTCCACCGCCGAGGGATGGACGGTTCCGGCAATACCGACGACTCCAAACATGTTGAAGGTGTTCGATCCCAGCACGTTGCCGATCGCGATATCGGGCTCGTTCCGCCGCGCGCTGGCCAGCGCGGCGGCCGCCTCCGGCAGGCTGGTGCCGATGGCAACGATGGTCAGCCCGATCACGAGCTCGCTGATATTGAATACGTGGGCGATGGCCACGGCCCCCACCACCAGGATATGTGAGCTGATGAGCAGCACCACCAGGCCGATGACCGTCCAGAATACCGACCGGCCGACCGGCTCCGTCGCCGGTATCACGTGCTCCAGCTCCTTCCCCAGGGCGTCGCCGCGCTCCCGGTGACCCCGGACGACGAGCACCACCAGGAAAAGGCCCAGGAAGCAGAGCATCAGGACCGATTCCGTGCGGTCCAGCACCAGGTCGTAGAGCGCCGCGCCGACCACCAGCATGGAGACCAGTGTGAACGGCACTTCCTGCCACAGGATGCGCGAGCGGATCGCGAGGGGGGCGGCCAGGGCCGCTACGCCGAGCACCAGGGCGACGTTGGCAATGTTGGATCCCAGGGCGTTGCCCACGGCGAGCCCCGGGTTGCCCTGCCATGCCGCGTTGGCGGACACCAGCAGCTCCGGGGCCGAGGTGCCGAAGCCGACGACAACGATGCCTACGAGCAGCACCGACACCCCCATCGAGCGCGCCAGTGCGCCCGCCCCGGCGACGAACCGGTCCGCGCTCCAGGCCAGCGCCACCAGGCCGCCGATGACGTAGATGAAGGGAAGTATGATGGGATTGCCGGACATTCCAGTCAGTTCGTTCGGTATATTGGGTTGACAGATCGCGTCCTGCAACGCGGGCCGCTCTGATAGAATCGCCGTTCTTTTTCGCGGCCCAAGGCCGCCCGCCGGCCCGGACCACTCATGAGCGAACCCCTGCTGCAAATCAAAGACGTATATTTCTCGTTCGGCGAGACCGAGATCTATCGTGGCCTGGATCTGACGGTTCACAAGGGCCGGATCGCGGCGATCATTGGTCCCAGCGGCTGCGGGAAATCCACGTTGTTGAATTTCGTTGGGGGACGATTGTATCCGAATTCGGGCTCGGTGATCTGTGATGGTGTCGCCGTGAACACACTGCGGCGCAAGGCATTGTTCGATCTGCGCAGGCGCCTGGGCATGATGTTCCAGGCCAGCGCCCTGCTCACGGACTTCTCCGTGTTCGAGAATGTGGCCTTTCCCATACGCCAGAATACCGACCTGTCCGACGCCCTCATCCGGCACGTGGTGTTGATGAAGCTGGAAATGGTGGGCCTGCGGGGGGCCCGGGACCTGATGCCGGCCGAGCTGTCCGGCGGCATGGCGCGGCGTGTGGCGCTGGCCCGGGCCATTGCCATGGACCCGCTGCTGGTGATGTACGACGAGCCGTTCACCGGCCTGGACCCCATTTCGATGGGGGTGATCGTCAAGCTGATCCGGGAGATCAACGATACCCTGGGCATGACCTCCCTGGTGGTCACCCACGATGTGCGCGAGGCCTGCACTATCGCGGACTACATGTATCTGCTGGGCGACGGGCGAGTGGTCGCCGAAGGCACGCCGGACGAAATGCTGGAATCCGAGGAGCCCGACGTACGGCAGTTCATGAACGGTCTGCCGGACGGTCCGGTCCGCTACCACTATCCGGCGCCCGACTATGCGGACGACTTCCTGAAGGATTCGGCATGAATGCGATTCAACGACTGGGCGCCTGGACGTTGGACAGCATCGCTCGCTGGGGGCGTGCGGCCATATTCCTGGGACGAATCCTGGCCGGGTTCCCCTGGGTCCTGGGCCGATTCGGCCTCGTGGTCCAGCAGATCTTCTCCGTCGGAGTGCTGACCCTGGTTATTATCGTGGTGTCGGGCCTGTTCGTGGGCATGGTGCTGGGGCTGCAGGGCTATAATACGCTGGTGGATTTCGGCGCCGAGACCTCCCTGGGTCTGCTGGTGGCGCTGTCCCTCACCCGGGAGCTCGGCCCGGTCCTGACGGCCCTGCTGTTCGCCGGACGGGCCGGTTCCGCTCTCACCGCGGAGATCGGCCTGATGAAGGCCACCGAGCAGCTCGCAGCCATGGAGATGATGGCCGTTGATCCGATCAACCGCGTGGTGGCGCCCCGGTTCCTGGCCGGTATCATCGCCATGCCGCTGCTGGCCGCCCTGTTCACGGCGGTTGGTGTCTGCGGCGGGTACCTGGTGGGCGTGTCGCTGCTGGGGGTGGACAGCGGCGTCTACTGGTCCGCGATGCAGGACGGCGTGGACCTGTATGCAGACATCTTGAATGGGGTCATCAAGAGCCTGGTATTCGGCTTTGTGGTGACCTGGATAGCCGTATTCGAGGGCCATGACGCCACCCCGACATCCGCGGGCGTCAGCCGCGCGACGACGCGAACCGTTGTTAATGCATCGTTGTCGGTGCTGGCGCTTGACTTCATCTTGACATCGCTAATGTTTGACTGAAGGCCGCATATGAAAAACAAGGGCATTCTGGAGTTCTGGGTCGGGTTGTTCGTGGTCGCGGGAATCGCGGCGCTGGGCTTTCTCGCGTTTCAGGTCGGCGGGTTCTCCGGCAACGAGTTTGGCGACACGTACAAGGTAAAGGCCCGGTTCAGCAACGTGGGCGGGCTGACCAGCAAGGCGCCGGTGAACATGGCGGGCGTGCGCATAGGGCGTGTGTCCTCCATCAGCATCGATCCCAACAACTACGACGCGGTGGTGGAAATGAGCATCGGCGAGCAGTACGACAATCTGCCCATGGATACCAGCGCATCGATCCTGACCCAGGGGCTGCTCGGCTCGCAGTATGTCGGCCTGGAGCCCGGGGGGGATGACCTGCACCTCGAAGACGGCGACGAAATCACACTGACACAATCCGCGGTGGTGCTGGAACAGCTCATCAGCCAGATGCTGTTCAGCCGAGCGGAAGGAGACGAGTAATGAAACGACTTTTCGTGACCCTGTGCCTGTCCGCGGGCCTGGCCGCCGGGGCGCTGGTGGCCAGGGCGGCCACGCCCCCCGACGAGCTGGTCCGCCAGACCGCGGACGAGGTAATTTCCCAGCTCACCGCGAACCGGGAAGTACTGGAGAAAGATCCCGAGAAACTGTACGAGATGGTCAACGATATCGTGCTGCCGCACTTCGACTTCGAGCGCATGTCCCGGTTCGTGCTGGGCAAGCACTGGCGGGACGCGACGCCCGGGCAGCAGGAGAAGTTCGTGACCGAGTTCAAGTCCCTGCTGGTTCGCACCTATGCCACTGCCCTGTTCGAATACACCGGCCAGGAGATTGTTTACAAGCCGTTCCGCCACGAGGAGGGCGACAAGAAGGCCGTCGTCAAGACCGAGATTCAACCCGCGGACGGGCCGGCGATTCCCATCGAGTACGCATTGGCGCAGCGGGGCGATGAGTGGAAGGTTTTCGATGTCCGCATTGAGGGTCTGAGCCTGGTGACCAATTACCGGTCGCAGTACGGGCGAATCGTACAGAGCGAGGGAGTGGACGAGCTGATTGCATCGCTGGCCGAGAAGAACGAGCGATTGATGAGCGAGCAGTGAGCATCCAGCTGAACACCGACGATCCGCAAACCTGGACCGTGGCGGGATCGCTTATCTTCGCCAGCGTGCCGGAGATGCAGGAACGAAGCCTGCCCTGGTTCGCATCGCCGCCGTCCACGCTGGACCTGTCGGGGGTGGAACGCATCGACAGCGCGGGCATCGCGCTGGTGATCGAATGGGCGCGCCGGGCGAAGATGGCCGGCGCGGACATGCGCCTGGTGAACGTGCCGGCCGGCATGACGGCGCTGTCCAAAACCGCCGGACTGGACCGGTTGCTGAAGATCGACGACTAGCATGCCCCACCGCCGGATTTGAGAACCAGTGCCGGAGCATGGGGCCGGTGTCGAGGGCCGTCCCCCAGGGCCGCTGTAAATACATCCCTGTACGCTCTCGCTCAAACATCCTAAGTTTTCGAGAGCCCTGGGGGACGGCCCCCGACACCGGCCTTCCCGATCATGCAGGCCGTCAAACCCGACCAATTCCCGAGGCTCGCCCGGAGGCGCCCGACCCCCGGCTCCCTGTCTCAACCACGAAGAAGATTCGACCTGGATTACTGAATGCCGTCCGACCCCGCTGTATTCATTGACAAAGTCCACAAGCGATTCGGCGCCGTCAAGGCGCTGAACGGCGTTTCGTTCTCCATCGAGCGCGGTGAGTTCTTCGGACTGCTCGGGCCCAACGGTGCGGGAAAGTCGACCCTGATCAACGCCCTGGCCGGCCTGACCCGGGTGGACCAGGGCACGCTGCAGATCATGGGCCACGACGTGGTGAAAGCCTATCGCAGGTCCAGGATGAACGTCGGCGTCGTGCCCCAGGAGCTGGTTTACGATCCGTTTTTCACCGTCAGGGAGTTTCTCCGTTTCCAGGCCGGCTATTTCGGGGTGGCGCGGGACGCCGGTCCCTGGATCGATGAGCTGCTGGACGCCCTGGATCTGGCCGACAAGGCCGACGCCAACATGCGGGCGTTGTCCGGGGGGATGAAGCGGCGGGTGCTCATCGGCCAGGCCCTGGTTCACAAGCCGCCGGTGGTGGTGCTGGACGAGCCCACCGCCGGCGTGGATGTGGAGCTGCGCCAGCACCTGTGGACTTTCATCCGCCGCCTCCATGCCGAAGGCCATACCATCGTTCTGACCACCCATTACCTCGAGGAGGCCGAGCAGCTCTGCGACCGGATCGCCATCATCGACCACGGTGAGCTGGTGGCGCTCGAGACCAAGTCCGATCTGCTGGCCCGGGGCATCTACAGGAGCCTTCACGTCGTCGCCTCCCGGGATATCGAGTCCGTGCCGCCCGCCGTCGAGGACCTGGTCAAGGCCGTCCACGGCTGCAGCATGGAGCTGCGCCTGCGCCGGGACAGCGATTCGGTGATGGGCGTGCTGGACTCGATACGCAGCGCCGGCATCGAGGTTAAGGACATCCACATGGAGGACGATGATCTCGAGGACGTGTTCATCCAGCTCACCCGCCGGAGCCCCGGGCCATGAAAGGGATGCTCTGGTTGTTCTACAAGGAGCTGATGCGGTTCTGGAAGGTCGGTTTCCAGACCATGCTCGCGCCGGTCATGACCGCGCTGCTCTATCTGCTGGTGTTCTCCCATGTGCTGGAGGACCGGCTGCAGGTGTTCGAGAACGTGCCGTATACCTCATTCCTGATCCCCGGCCTCATGATGATGAGCATGATCCAGAATGCCTTCGCCAACAGCTCGTCCAGCATCATCCAGTCCAAGGTAACGGGCAACCTGGTGTTCGTGCTGATTACGCCGTTGTCGTATTTCGAGCTGTACTGCGCCTACGTGGGCGCGGCCATCGTCCGCGGTGTGGCGGTGGGAGCGGGGGTGTTCCTGGTGGCGGTTTTGTATGTCGACCTGCCGGTTTACAATCTGTGGCTCGTGCTGCTTTTCGCGATGCTGGCGAGCGGGGTGCAGGGCGCCCTGGGTGTAATTGCCGGGATCTGGGCGGAGAAGTACGATCAGCTCGCCGCATTCCAGAATTTCGTCATTATGCCGTTGTCGTTCCTGAGCGGCGTGTTTTATTCGATCCGCTCGCTGCCCGAAGTCTGGCAGGAGCTGTCAAAATTCAACCCGTTTTTCTATATGATTGACGGGTTCCGGTACGGCTTCTTCGGCCAGTCGGATATGCCCGTGGCGGCGAGCCTGGCGCTGAGCGCCGCCCTGTTCGCGGCATTGTCCGCGTGGGCGCTGTTGCTGCTGCACCGGGGCTACAAGCTCCGCCAGTAGCTTTCCATACACCACCGCACAAGGTCGCATACGAAATGGTTACCCCCGAACACATCAAGCAGTGGATCGAGTCGGATCTGCCCGGGTCGCGGGTTGAAATCGAAGGCGATGGCCGCCATTTTCAGGCCATCGTCGTGTGCGGGGATTTTGCAGGAAAGACGCGGATTCAGCAGCACCAGATGGTATATGATGCCCTGGGCGACAGGATGAAGGCCGACATTCACGCATTGTCCCTGCGCACCCTTACCCCCGATCAGTGGGACCAGTAATCCAAGCAGCTCTCGCGAGGTTCAACCAATGAGCGATACCCAGGAAAGAATCAAGCAGACGGTGGAATCCAACGACATCGTTCTGTTCATGAAGGGCTCGCCGCAGTTTCCGCAATGCGGTTTCTCCGGCCGGGCCGTTCAGTTGCTACAGGCCTGCGGCGCCGAGTTCGCCGCCGTGGACGTACTGGCGGATCCCGACGTCCGCGAGGGCATCAAGCAGTATTCCAACTGGCCGACCATCCCCCAGCTCTACGTCAGGGGGCAGTTCGTCGGCGGCAGCGACATCCTGATGGAGATGTACGAGAGCGGCGAGCTCAAGCAGGCCCTGGCGGGAGAAACCGCCTGACTCCTCCCCCGAAGCGCGGGTGCCCGGACGTCGGTGGAAGCCGGCGCCCGCCAGTGGAGGCGGGGCCGGGGCCGGACTGAGGGCGCCATGGACAAGCTCATCATCGAAGGCGGCATTCCGCTGAAGGGGGATATCCGCATCTCCGGCGCCAAGAACGCGGCGCTGCCGGTGCTGATCGCCTCCCTGCTCACGGAGGAGCCGCTGGTTATCGGCAACATGCCGCATCTCCACGATATCACCACCACCCTGGAGCTGCTGGGGCGCCTGGGCGTCGAGGTCGAGGTGGACGAGAAGATGGCGATCCGGGCCCACGCCCACGACGTGACGGAGCTGTGCGCCCCCTATGACCTGGTGAAGACCATGCGCGCGTCCATCCTGGTGCTGGGGCCGCTGCTGGCCCGCTTCGGGCATGCAGAGGTTTCCCTGCCCGGCGGCTGCGCCATCGGCTCGCGGCCGGTCAACCTGCATATCAAGGGACTGGAAGCCATGGGTGCGGAAATCACCATTGATGAAGGCTACATCAAGGCGACCGCCAGCCGCCTGAAGGGCGCCCGCGTGTTCATGGACATGATCTCCGTGACCGGCACCGAGAACCTGATGATGGCGGCCACGCTGGCGGACGGCACGACGGTGATCGAGAACGCGGCCCGGGAGCCGGAAGTCGTGGACCTTGCCGTATGCCTGAACGCCATGGGCGCGCGGGTCAGCGGCGCCGGCACGGACACCGTTACCATCGAAGGCGTCGAGCGCTTGAACGGCACCACCCACCAGGTGATCCCTGACCGCATCGAAACGGGTACGTTTCTGGTGGCTGCGGCGCTGACCCGCGGCAGCGTGCGTCTCCGGAACACCGACCCGAGCACCCTCGAGGCGGTCATCGAAAAGTTGCGCGCCGCCGGGGCCGAGATCGACATCGGCGACCGGCAGATCTGGCTGGACATGCACGGAAGCCGGCCGCAGGCGGTGGATGTGCGCACCGCCCCATACCCCGCTTTCCCGACGGACATGCAGGCGCAGTTCGTGACGCTCAACAGCGTCGCCTCCGGATCCGGGATCGTAACCGAGACGGTGTTCGAGAACCGGTTCATGCACGTGCACGAGCTGCAGCGCATGGGTGCCAACATCGAGATGAACGGCAACGTCGCCGTCGTCCACGGCGTGAGAGCCCTGCGCGGCGCGCCGGTGATGGCCACGGATCTGCGTGCCTCGGCATCCCTGGTGCTGGCCGGCCTGGTGGCCGAGGGGGAAACCGTGATCGACCGGATCTACCACATTGATCGCGGCTACGAATGCATCGAAGAAAAGCTTTCCCAGCTCGGCGCCCGGATCAGGCGGGTGCCCGGCCACGTCTACGCCCGGGAAACACGCGCCAGCGCCGCCGCCGTATAGGCAGGGCCATGAACGACGCGCCGGTGAAAATCGCCCTCGCCAAGGGGCGGATTCTGGATGAGGCACTGCCGCTGTTCGAGCGTATCGGCCTCGCACCCGTGGAATCCCCGTCGAAAAGCCGCAAGCTCGTGATCGACACCGAGTCCGGGCGGGCGCAGCTGGTTATTATCCGGGGCGCCGATGTGCCGACCTACGTGCAGTTCGGCGCCGCCCATCTCGGCATAGTCGGCAAGGATGTGCTGCTCGAGCACGGCGGCGGCGACCTGGCGGAGCTGCTGGACCTGGGCTTCGCGCGCTGCCGGCTGGTGGTGGCGGAGCCCGCCGACCTGGCCGGGACGGACGGTCCGCACCAGTGGCAGCGCCTGCGGATCGCCACCAAGTACCCCAACATCGCCCGGCGTCATTTCGCCGCCAGGGGCGTGCAGACCCGGATTATCAAACTGTACGGCTCCATGGAGCTGGCGCCGCTGGTGGGCCTGGCGGACCGGATCGTGGACCTGGTGGATACCGGCGGCACCCTGAAGGCGAACAGGCTCGAGGAAGTGGAGACCGTTACCGAGATCAGCGCCAGGTTGATCGCCAATCTTGCGGCGCTGCGCATGCAGGCCGGCCCCCTGAACGAGATCATTCAACTCATTCAGAACGCGGTGACCCCCGATGAGCGATAAACCCCCTGTCCAGCGCCTGGATGTCGCCGCCCCCGGATTCGATGACACCTTCGAATCACTGCTGGCACGGGGCGAGGAGGCCGGCGACGCCGTTACCGCGGCGGTCACGGACATTATCAAGCGCGTGCGCCGTGACGGCGATCCGGCGCTGATCGAGTATACCGGCCGCTTCGACCGCATCGAGATCGCCCGGGCCGGGGACCTGGAACTGGAAGCCCGGCACCTGGACGAGGCACTGGCGCGGATCTCCCCGGACGAGCGCGACGCGCTGGAGCACGCGGCGGCGCGCATCCGCGCCTACCACGAGCATCAGGACCAGGCGTCCTGGCACTATGAGGAGGCCGACGGAACGCGTCTCGGCCAGCGCGTCACCCCGTTGGACCGGGTGGGCCTGTACGTGCCCGGGGGCAAGGCTGCCTATCCCTCCACCGTTTTGATGAACGCCATCCCCGCCAGGGTGGCGGGCGTCGGCGAGCTGATCATGACCGTGCCCACACCGGGCGGCGACACCAACGACCTGGTTCTGGCGGCGGCCCGCATCGCCGGCGTCGACCGCGTGTTCCGCATCGGCGGCGCCCAGGCGGTGGCGGCGCTGGCCTGGGGAACGGAAACCGTGCCGCGGGTGGACAAGATCGTTGGGCCTGGCAACATTTACGTGGCGACCGCCAAGCGCCTGGTATTCGGGCAGGTGGGCATCGATATGATCGCCGGTCCCTCGGAAGTCGTTATCGTCGCCGATGACAGCGTCGATCCCGACTGGACGGCGATGGACCTGTTCGCCCAGGCGGAGCACGACGAGCTGGCCCAGTCCGTCCTGATTTCCGCGGACCACGGGTATCTCGATCGGGTGGCCGATGCCATCCGGCGCCTGCTGCCGGAAATGGAACGCCGGGAAATCATCGAGGCGGCGCTGGCGGGGCAGGGCGCGCTGATCGCCGTGCCGGACCTGGACCGGGCCGCTGAGCTCGTCAACCGCATCGCGCCGGAGCACCTGGAGCTGCTCATGCGGAACGCCGACAGCTTCATGGATCGGATCCGCCACGCCGGCGCGATTTTCGTCGGGCCCTGGAGCGCCGAAGCGATGGGCGATTACTGCGCCGGCCCCAACCACGTCCTGCCCACCTCCGGCACCGCACGGTTCAGCTCACCGCTCGGGGTCTACGACTTCCAGAAACGCTCCAGCGTCATCGCCTGTTCGGAAGAAGGGGCCCGTGCCATGTCGCGGACGGCATCGGTGCTTGCCCGGGCGGAATCCCTGACGGCACATGCCCGTTCCGCGGAGTATCGCGGTGGTGAATGATTCGTCCGGGGCCCGGCGCCGGGCGGCGTCGGTGGTGCGGCCGGCCATCCGCGAGCTGTCCGCCTACCAAGCGCCGCCGGCCGGGGACGGCATCAAGCTGGATGCCATGGAAAATCCCTACGAGCTGCCGCCGGCACTGAAGTCCGGTTGGCTGGAGGTGATGCGGGAGGCGGCGCTGAACCGCTATCCGGACCCCTCCGGCGCCCAGCTCAAGGAGCGCCTGCGGCGCGTCTTCGACCTGCCCGCCGGGTCGTCCATTCTGCTTGGCAACGGCTCCGACGAGATCATTCAGATGATCCAGTTGGCCCTCGGCGGTCCGGTGCTGGCGCCGGTTCCGACGTTCGTCATGTATGAAATGACGGCCAGATTCGTGAACCTCGAATTCGCCGGTGTCCCCCTGGACCGGGAATTCGCTCTGGACGCGGACGCCATGCTGGCGGCCGTTGAACGGCACCAACCGGCCGTGGTGTTCATCGCCTACCCCAACAACCCCACCGGCAACCTGTTCGACGAGGACGCGATTCGCCGGGTGATCGGCGCGGCCCCCGGGCTGGTGGTGATCGACGAGGCGTACCATGCGTTTGCGGGCCGAACCCTGATGCCGTACGTCGAGGCGTATCCGAACGTGCTGATCATGCGGACCCTTTCCAAGCTCGGGCTGGCGGGCCTGCGCCTGGGTTTCGCGGCGGCGGATCCGGCCTGGATCGATGAGCTCGAAAAGGTGCGCATGCCCTACAACATCAATGTGCTGACCCAGGCAAGCGCCGTGTTCGCCCTGGACCATATCGACGTGTTCAACGAACAGGCCGCCCGCATCCGGGCTGAGCGCGGCCGGGTGGCCGCAGGCCTGGCGGCGAAGGGCTACCGGTGCTTTCCGAGCGACGCCAACTTCATCCTGTTCCGTTGCCGCGAAAAGGATGCCGGCGACGTCTTCCGGACCCTGCTGGATGACGGCGTGGTGATCAAGAATCTCGATGGCGCCCATCCCGCCCTGGCGGGCTGCCTGCGGGTTACCATCGGCACGCCGGATGAGAATGACCGGTTTCTGGAGGCGTTGCCGGGTTCCTGATGGCGGTGGGCGCCGAGCTACCTGCCGGACCGGACCCGCAGGCGTCGATTTGCTATAGTCGCGGCGCTTATCAACACTCGAATCCCTGTCCCCGATGACGATCCGCGAAGCCAGTATCGAACGCCTCACCCGGGAGACCCGGATCACTGTCACCGTAAATCTGGACGGCAGGGGTACGGGAAGTTTCTCCACCGGCGTGCCGTTCCTGGAGCACATGCTGGAACAGGTCGCCCGGCACGGGATGATCGATTTCCGCGTGGACGCCGAGGGCGACCTGGAGATCGACGCCCATCACACCGTCGAGGACATCGGCATCACCTTCGGCCAGGCCATGGCACAGGCCATCGGCGACAAGTCCGGCATCAATCGCTATGGGCACGCCTATGTGCCCCTGGACGAGGCCCTGAGCCGTGTGGTGCTGGATTTCTCCGGCCGGCCGGGACTGGAATACCATGTCGAGTATCCCCGGGCGCGGATCGGTGAATTCGATGTCGATCTGTTCCGGGAGTTCTTCCAGGCATTCTGCAATCACGCCGGCGTCACCCTGCACATCGACAACCTGCGAGGCCGCAACGCTCACCACATCGCGGAAACGATATTCAAGGCGTTCGGCCGGGCGCTGCGGGCGGCGGCGTCCCCGGACGACCGGCGCGGCGGCGAGATCCCGTCCACCAAGGGATCGCTTTAGTGCACCCCGTTGCTGAATGTGTCACCGCCGGAACGTTCCCGGTCCGTCAGGAGCAGGTGGGTTCCCGTAGGCCGAGGCCGGGTATGACAGCTCCTCGGTTCGGGCCGGTGCCGGGGGGCGTCCCCCAGGGCTCTCGAAAACAAGGATGTTTGAGCGAGAGCGTACAGGGATGTATTCACAGCGGCCCTGGGGGACGCCCCCCGGCACCGGCCCGGTCCATGGCACTTATTCCCAAAGCGGGCCACGACCTGCGGAGCGCTGATTGGCGCTATATCAGCGGCGGGGTGCAATAACCTCTTCGTACCAGTTGTCGTATTGACTTCACCATGAATCGAATCGCGGTCATCGACCTGGGAACCGGCAACCTGCGTTCCGTCGCCCGGGCTCTGGAAACCGTCGCAGGGCGTGATTGCGAAGTGCGCATCACCGAGTCCGCGGCGGACGTCGCCGCCGCCGACCGCGTCGTGTTCCCGGGGCAGAGCGCGATCCGGTCCGTCATGGACAGGCTCCGGGGCAACCCGGCGCTGCTCGACGCCGTGGTCGAAGCGATCCGGGGAAAGCCCTTTCTCGGCATCTGCATCGGGCTCCAGGCGCTTTACGGGCACAGTTCCGAGGACGGTGGCGTCGATTGCCTGGGGGTCCTCGAGGGGGAGGTCCGGCATTTCCTCGAGGCCGGCGGCGGGTCCCGTGAAGCCTTTACCGACCCCGCCACCGGCGCGCGGCTCAAGATCCCCCACATGGGCTGGAATACCGTGCGCATGGACCGCGAGCACCCCCTGTGGGAGGGGATCGAGCAGGACGCCTGGTTCTATTTCGTGCACAGCTACTGTGCCATGCCGGGGTCGCCCGCGGAGAACTGCGGCACCACGAGCTACGGTGTGGACTTTGTATCGGCGGCGGCGGCCGGGAATGTGTTCGCCGTTCAGTTTCACCCTGAAAAGAGCCAGCGAAACGGATTAGAATTGCTCGGCAACTTCGTCAACTGGGACGGCGCGTCGTAGTCCGACAGCCGACAACGACAGACTCCCATCGAGCTTCAGGCTGCCATGTTATTGATACCGGCTATTGATATCCAGGACGGCAAGTGCGTCCGCCTCCGCCAGGGCGACATGGAGGACGCCACCATCTACGACAATGATCCCGTCGACGCGGCCCGGCGCTGGGTGGACGCCGGCGCGAAGCGGCTGCACATCGTCGACCTGGACGGCGCCAGGGCGGGGCGGCCGGTCAATGCCGAGGCCGTCCACCGCGTGGCCCGGGAGTTTCCCGACACGCCGATCCAGCTCGGCGGCGGGGTACGGGACGAGGAGACCATCGAGGCCTACTTGGATGCGGGAGTCCAGTACGTCATTCTCGGCACAAAGGCGGTGAACGAGCCGCATTTCGTGAGCGACATGTGCCTGGAGTTTCCGGGTCACGTGATCGTCGGGCTCGACGCCCGGGACGGCAAGCTGGCGGTGGAGGGCTGGTCGAAGCTGTCCAAGCACGACGTCGTCGATCTTGCCCGGCGCATGGAGAATGATGGTGTCGAGGCCATCATCTACACGGATATTTCGCGCGACGGCATGCTGAGCGGCGTGAATATCGATGCCACCCGGCGGCTCGCCGAGGCGGTGCGGGTTCCCGTGTTCGCATCCGGCGGCATCGCCAGCCTCGACGACCTGAGGCGCCTGCTCGAGATCCGCGACGCCGGCGTGGCGGGCGCCATCACCGGCCGGGCGATTTACGACGGTTCCCTCGATTTCGCCACGGGCTTGAAACTGATCGCGGAACACGAAGCCTGATGCCGCTGGCCAAGCGCGTCATCCCCTGTCTGGACGTCGACGACGGCCGTGTCGTCAAGGGGGTCCGTTTCGTGGACATCCGGGACGCCGGCGATCCCGTCGAGGTCGCCCGGCGCTACGACGAGCAGGGTGCCGACGAGGTGACGTTCCTGGACATCACCGCCAGCGCCGACGAGCGCGAGACCATGGTGCACGTGGTGGAACGGGTGGCGGACCAGGTATTCATTCCCCTCACCGTGGGGGGCGGGATCCGGAGCGTGGAGGATATGCGCCGCATGCTGTCGGCGGGCGCCGACAAGGTGTCCATCAACACCGCCGCCGTGAACGACCCGGGGCTGGTGCGGCAGGCGAGCGAGCGGTTCGGTGCGCAGTGCATTGTGGTGGCGGTGGATGCCAAGCAGGTTGCCGGTGGCGCGGAGCCGGCCTGGGAGGTGTTCACCCACGGCGGGCGCCGCTCGACGGGCCTGGATGCGGTACAGTGGGCGTCGCGGATGGCGGAATACGGCGCCGGCGAGATCCTGCTCACCAGCATGGACCGGGACGGCACCCGGGACGGTTTCGACCTGGCGCTGACCCGCGCCGTATCCGATCGTGTCCCGGTGCCGGTGATCGCCAGCGGCGGCGTCGGCGGGCTGCAGCACCTGGCGGAAGGCGTCCTGGACGGTCATGCCGATGCGGTGCTTGCCGCCTCGATTTTTCATTTCGGCGAGTTCACCGTGGGCGATGCCAAGCGGCATATGGCGGACCGCGGCATTACTGTCAGACTATAGTGCACCCCGCCGCTGTAATTGTGGATTTCAGTGTTCCTCAGGCTGCGACCCGCTTTGAGAGCCCCGCTGCTCGGGCCGGTGCCGGGGGCGGTCCCCCAGGGCTCTCGAAAACAGGGATGTTTGAGCGAGAGCGTACAGGGACGTATTTACAGCGGCCCTGGGGGACCGCCCCCGGCACCGGCCCAGTCCCCGGCACCCATTCTCAAAGCGGGCCGCGGCCTGCGGAAGGCTGCCTGTCCCTGCCGGTTCCGCAACGCTCCGGCTGCCACACTATCGGCGGCAGGGTACACTAGCCGCCCGATCCGGAGATGGTTGTGGCGAACGAAACAGAAAACTGGCTGGAGGACGTGTGCTGGAATGCCCAGGGCCTGGTGCCCGCCGTTGCCCAGGACGCGGAAAGCGGCCGCCTGCTGATGCTGGCCTGGATGAACCGTGACGCCCTGCGTCTCACCGTGGAAACGGGGCGCGCCGTGTACTGGTCGCGGTCCCGGAACCGGCTGTGGCGCAAAGGCGAGGAATCCGGTCACTACCAGCTGCTCAGGGAGCTGCGCCTGGACTGCGACGGCGACACGGTGCTGCTGAGCGTGGAGCAGGTCGGTGGTATCGCCTGCCACACCGGGCGGCAAAGCTGTTTCTACCGCAAGCTCGACAACGGGACATGGCGGGAGATGGAAGCGCCGCTCAGGGAACCCGGGGAGATCTATCGATGAAGCGCGTGTTCGGGGGCGGCTGCGGACGATGAGTTGTCCGGACGACAAGTTTGACCTGGACGACCTGGCGGCGGTGTTGGAGCAGCGGAAGCACGCCGATCCGGCGGATTCCTATGTGGCGAAGCTCTACCATGACGGCCTGGACGCCATCCTGAAGAAGGTGGCGGAGGAGTCGTTTGAGGTGGCCCTTGCGGCCCGGGACGGTGATCCGCGGCATCTGGTTTATGAAACCGCCGATCTGTGGTTTCATACATTGGTGCTGCTGTCCCATCAGGGGCTGGGGCCCCGGGATGTCCTGGAGGAGCTGGCGCGAAGGTTCGGAACCCCGGGTCTCGAGGAAAAAGCCCGGCGCGACAAAAATCCCTGATTCGTGCACGGCATTCCGGGTAAACTCCGGCCTGGTCAGAGGTTTCGAAGAGATTATTTCAACATAACGTATTCCTGACGTTGGGAGATATTCATGGGTATGGGTGGTATCAGTATCTGGCAGTTGTTGATCATTCTGGTCATCGTGTTGTTGTTGTTCGGCACCAAGAAGCTGCGCAACATCGGCGGTGACCTGGGCGGCGCCATCAAGAGCTTCAAGAAGTCCGTGAAAGACGGTGATGAAGAGGCGAAAGACGGAGAAAAGGACGGCGAAGAGGAAATGGAGGGATCGGAAGCCCGGATCGAGGACCAAGAGGAAACTCTGAAAGAGAAAGAGAAGGACGACGACACCACGCGCTCCGGGAACGGCTCCGCGAAGCAGAATCAGTCATAAAGGCAGCAGCCGAGCTGTAACGCGCCTTTATGTTTGATATAGGTTTCTTCGAGCTGTGCATCATCGGCGTTGTGGCGCTGCTCGTGCTCGGCCCCGAACGCCTCCCCCGTGCGGCGCGAACCGCCGGCATGTGGGTCGGGCGGGCCAAGCGCATGGTCTCGCAGGTGAAGCGGGACATCGATGATGAGCTGAGGCAGGAAGAGCTCCAGGAGCTTCGCGAGGCCAAGGACAGCCTCTCCAAAACCCGCGAAAGCATGGATTCCTTCCAGAAAGACCTGAACCAGCAGGTGGATACGGGCGACGCGGACGCGAAGAAAAAGCCGTCCACCGCGAAGACAACCGCCGCCGGGGAGCCGGCTTCCAAGGCTTCGGCGTCCGACGCGCCGAAGGCGACCGGGCCCAATGATACCAAGCCCGAATAAGAACCCGCGACGCCGCAACCCGGTTTGACTATGGCCGATCTCACCAACAAGGAATCCTTCATCTCCCACCTGGTGGAGCTGCGCGACCGCATTCTGCGCAGCCTGCTGGCCGTGGTGGTGTTGATACTGGTGATGGTGCCGTTCTCCAACGACATCTACGTGTTCTTTGCCCGGCCCCTGATGGCGGCGCTGCCGGAAGGCACTTCCATGATCTCCACGGAGCCCCACGGGCCGTTCTTCGTCCCCCTGAAGCTGGTGATCGCCCTGTCGGTGATAGGCGCCATGCCGTACCTGCTCCACCAGTTGTGGTCCTTCGTCGCGCCGGGCCTCTACGACAACGAGAAGGCGCTGGCCATCCCGCTGCTGGTGTCCAGTACGCTGCTGTTCTACCTGGGCATCCTGTTCGCCTATTTCGTCGTGTTTCCCCTGGTGTTCGCGTTTTTCGCCAACGCTGCGCCGGAAGGCGTGGCCGTCATGACGGACATCAACGCCTACTTCAGCTTCTGCATGAAGCTGTTCTTCGCCTTCGGCATTTCCTTCGAAGTGCCCGTGGCCACCGTAATCATGGTCAAGATGGGCATTACCACGCCGGAAAGTCTTGCGGGGAAGCGGCCCTATATCATCGTCGGCGCCTTCGTCGCGGGCATGCTCATGACCCCGCCGGATATCTTTTCCCAGACGCTGCTCGCGCTGCCGGTGTGGCTGCTGTTCGAAGTCGGTGTTCGGCTGTCGAAGCGCTTCAGGCCGCGGGACGCTGAGGCGGATGAGGATATCGACGAAGAGGAAACCGGCGAGTCCGGTTCCACCGGCGCGGACCGGTAGCGCCCCCGGTGCCGCCGCGATCCCGGACGTAGGACGTGCTCAACAGGCAGCAGCGACAGGCCGTGGGGCACGACGGCGCCGCCCTGCTGGTGCTCGCGGGTGCGGGCAGCGGCAAGACCCGGGTCATCGCCCACAAGATCCTGCACCTGATCCGGGACAAGTCGGTCGACCCGTCGGCCGTCCTCGCGGTCACCTTCACGAACAAGGCGGCCCGGGAAATGCGCGAGCGCCTGAACCGCGAGCTCGACGCGGAAACCGCGGCGGTCCTGAAGATTTCTACCTTTCACCGTTTCGGCATGCGTTTTCTGCATCAACACGCCGCGGAAGCCGGTCTCCGGCCGCCGTTCTCTATCCTGGACGGCGCCGATTCGGGGCTGGTGGTGAACGAGCTGATGCGGGACCAGCTGTCCACCCAGCGCGGCGTCGGTGAACGCGTCCGCCAGCGCATCTCCTGGTGGAAGAACGACTGGATCACGCCCGAGCAGGCGGCGGGCATGGCCCACGAGGATCCGGTCGACCGGGCCGCGGCGCGGGTGTATGGGGCCTACAACCGTCAGCTGCGGGCCTACAACGCCGTCGACCTCGACGACCTGGTGTACCTCCCGGCGCAGCTGCTCGCCGCGGACCCGGCGCTGCTCGACCGGTGGCGGCGGACGGTGCGGCATATCCTGGTGGACGAGTACCAGGACACCAACAACACCCAGTACGAGTTGATCCGTCTGCTGGCGGGCGACGGTGCCGGGCTGACCGTGGTCGGCGACGACGACCAGTCCATCTACGCCTGGCGCGGGGCGCGGCCGGAAAACCTGTCCCGCCTGCGGGACGACTTCCCCCGCCTGGAGGTGGTCAAGCTCGAGCAGAACTACCGGTCCGTGGGCCGTATCCTGGCGGCCGCCAACAGCCTGATCGCCCACAACGACCGGGCATTCGAGAAGCGGCTCTGGAGCGAGCTGGGTCCCGGCCCGATGATCCGGGTGCTGACCGCGGGCAACGAGGAGCGCGAGGCCGAACGGATCGCCGGGACGCTGATGCACCACCGCTTCCAGAACCGCACGGCGTTCGGCGACTACGCGGTGTTGTACCGGGGTAATCATCAGTCGCGCATGCTGGAGCAGAAAATGCGGGAGATGCGCATTCCCTACGAGGTCAGCGGCGAGCTGTCGTTCTTCGATCGGCGCGAGATCAAGGATGTCCTGGCGTATCTGCGACTGGTGGTGAACAATGACGACGACAACGCTTTCCTGCGCACCGTCAACGCGCCGCGCCGCGGCATCGGCCCGGTCGCCCTAGAGCGTCTCGGCGCCGCCGCCGGTGAAAGCGGGTTGAGCCTGTTGGGCGCGGTGGACACCAATGCGGCCGCCCGCTCGCTGACCGCGCGCCAGCTCGCGCCCCTGGCGCAATTCGCGGACTGGGTCCGGGAGCTGGGCCTGCGGGGGGCCGCGGAACCGCCTCTGGATCTGGTGAAGGCGCTTTTGGCCGACATCGACTATGACGCCTGGCTGTACGAAACCGCCGGCGGGGCGGAGCAGGCGGAGCGCCGGCGCGACAACGTCAATGAGCTCCTCGAGTGGATCGGCCGCCTGCAGCGCAACGAACCGGCGTCGGGCCTGGCGGAGCTGCTGGCCCATGTCGCCCTGGTGGGCCAGCTGGACCGGGAGTCGGACGAGGAGCGCGACGCCGTGACCCTGATGACCCTCCACGCGGCCAAGGGGCTGGAGTATCCGTGCGTGTTCATCTGCGGCGTCGAGGAGGAGCTGCTGCCGCACCAGAACAGCATGGAGGACGCCATCGAGGAGGAGCGCCGTCTGCTGTACGTGGGGATCACCCGGGCCCGGGGGGAGCTGATGCTGAGCTGGGCGCGCACCCGGCGCCGCCACGGCGAGGTGCTGGACCGGGCCCCGAGCCGGTTTTTCGAGGAGCTGCCCGCGGAGCTGCTGAGCTGGGACGAGGAGGAGGCCCGTACCGATTCCGTGGGCCGGGCCCACCTGGACAACATCCGCGCGCTCCTGGGCTGAGGGCCGATCAAGCCCGTCAGCCACAACCCCATCCCGTTTGCTATAATCGCGCGCTGTTGCCGGGACACCGCAGAGCGAGCGAGAACCCGAACCGGTCCGACAGTCCCCGGTCCACGTCCCCTGTTGGCGGAACAGAATTCGAAATCACTCGTCAGGAGTACTCATGACCGAAGATCATGTAGATAAACAACGGCGCCGGTTCCTCACCGTGGTGACGGCCGGCGTGGGTGCCGTCGGCGGCATTGCGGCGGCGGTGCCGTTCGTCAACAGCATGAGCCCCAGCGCGCGGGCCAAGGCGGCGGGCGCGCCGGTGCGGATCGACATCAGCAAGCTGAAAGTCGGCCAGATGCTCCGGGAGGAATGGCGCGGCAACCCGGTGTGGGTCGTCCGGCGCTCCGAGGAGATGATCGAATCGCTGAATGCCGTGGAGGACGAGCTGCTGGATCCCCAGTCCAGCGTGGCCACGCAGCAGCCGACCTACGTGGACGGGGAATTCCGGTCTGTGACCCCGGAGGTTCTGGTGGTGGTCGGTATCTGTACCCACCTGGGCTGTGCGCCGGTGCAGAATTTCGCGATCGGGGCGGATTCGGGACTCGGCGAGGACTGGCAGGGCGGATTTTATTGCCCCTGCCACGGCTCGAAGTTCGACCTCGCCGGACGGGTTTACAAGGGGGTGCCGGCGCCGACCAATCTGGTGGTGCCTCCGCACAGGTTTGAAGGTGAATCCACGATCGTCGTGGGCGAAGATCCCGAAGGAGTCGCGTAATGTCCAGAATCCTCACCAAGGCACTGGAGTGGGTGGACGATCGTTTTCCGCTGACCAAGACGTGGAACGAGCATCTGGCGGAATACTACGCCCCGAAGAATTTCAACTTCTGGTATTACTTCGGCTCCCTGGCCATGATGATTCTGGTGATCCAGATCGTCACCGGCATCTTTTTGACCATGCACTACAAGCCCGATGCCGAGAAGGCATTCGCCTCCGTCGAGTACATCATGCGAGATGTGCCCTGGGGCTGGTTGATGCGCTATCTTCACGCCGTGGGTGCTTCGATGTTCTTCGTGGTGATCTATCTCCACATGTTCCGCGGCCTGCTGTACGGTTCCCACCAGCGTCCGCGCGAGTTGATCTGGCTGCTGGGCTGCGTAATCTTCGTGGCGCTGATGGCCGAGGCATTCATGGGCTACCTGCTGCCCTGGGGCCAGATGTCCTACTGGGGTGCACAGGTCATCATTTCCCTGTTCGCCGCCGTACCGTACGTGGGTGAGCCCCTGGCGGAATGGATCCGGGGGGATTTCGTGGTCTCGGATGCGACCCTGAACCGGTTTTTCGCGTTTCACGTGGTGGCCTTGCCGCTGATCCTGGTGGGCCTGGTGTTCATGCATATCGTGGCCCTGCACAAGGTCGGCTCCAACAACCCCGACGGCATCGACATCAAGAAGGACAAGGACGCCAACGGCGTACCCAAAGACGGGATTCCCTTTCACCCCTACTACTCGGTGAAGGATCTCGTTGGCGTCGTGGTGTTCCTGATCATCTACCTGGCGGTGGTGTTTTTCATGCCGGAGTTCTTCGGCCTGTTTCTGGAGAAGGACAATTTCCTGCCGGCGGACAGTTTGCAGACGCCGTCGGATATCGTGCCGCTGTGGTACTTCACGCCGTTCTACTCCATCCTTCGCGCCACTACCGAAGACCTGATGTGGTTCGTTCGCGGGCTGGTTGTGCTTACCGTGATCGTCGCGTTCATCCGCACCAGCAACCTGGCCGGCCGCGGCGCCGCAGCGGTAGTGGGCGCGGCATTCATCATTGCCACTTTCATCTACGCGCCGAAGTTCTGGGGCGTGGTGCTGATGGGGCTGTCCATTGTCGCCCTGTTCCTGCTTCCCTGGCTGGACAGGTCGCCGGTTCGCTCGATCCGCTACCGCGGCTGGATGTATAAAGCCGCACTGACGGTGTTCGTGATCAGCTTTGTCATCCTCGGTTACATGGGGATGCACAATACGTCCGGCTACGATCTGTTTCTGTTCCAGAACGTCGTGTGGGCGCAGATCTGCACCATGACGTACGCGCTGTTTTTTATCCTGATGCCGCTGTACACCGTTTGGGACAAAACCAAACCCGAACCGGAAAGGGTGAATTTCAAATGAAGAAGTTAATACTCAGCCTCATCCTGGCCGCGGTCACCCCCGCTACTCTGGCCGCGGAAGCCACGGAACCCCTCGATCCGGTGTACATCAACCTGGACGATAAGGAGTCGCTGCAGCGCGGTGCCCAGTTGTTCGTGAACTACTGCCTGTCCTGCCACAGCGCGGCGTACATGCGCTACAGCCGGATGGCCGACGATCTCAGGATTAGCGAGCAGAGCCTGCGGGACAACATGCTTTTCGGCGATGCCAGGCCGGGGGACCTGATGGAAGTCACCATGGACGATGAGGACGCCAGGCAGTGGTTCGGCACCGCGCCGCCGGACCTGTCCCTGATTACCCGGTCGCGCCAGCCCGAATGGTTCTATTCCTACATGCGCCGGTTCTACATCGATCCCGAATCCCCGCACGGGTGGAACAACAGCCTGTTTGAAAACGTGGCGATGCCCCACGTTCTGCAGGAACTTCAGGGCGTGCAGCGCCTGACCGGGCATGATGACCAGGGAAATCCGCAGTTCGAAACACTCAAGCCCGGGACAATGTCACCGGAGGAGTACGACGAGGCAATGAAGGATCTGACCAACTTCATGGTTTACGTGGGTGAGCCGGCCAAGCTTGAGCGCTACGGCATCGGCGCCATGGTGATGTTGTTTCTCGGGGTCCTGCTCGTGCTGGTTTATTTTCTCAAGAAGGAATACTGGCGGGACATACATTGACCCGCCCAGAATAATGGCAACCACTCCGGGTCGCCGGTCCGTCATGGCGCTGTTTTCGGCGCCGGACTGCATATACAGCCACAGCTGCCGCCTGGTGCTGGTGGAAAAAGCCGTAGAGTGCGACATCATGGACGTCGCCGAGCAGGACGTGTCCTGCGATCTGGCGAGGATCAATCCGTACAACGAGACGCCTGCCCTGGTCGACAGGGATCTGGTGATCTACGGCGCTCAGATCATCAACGAGTACCTGGAAGAACGCCTTCCGCACCCGCCGCTGATGCCGGTTGACCCGGTGAACCGCGCACGGGCACGGTTGATGATGATGCGTTTCGATCGTGAATGGGTCAGCGTCTATGCCGGGATCGCCGAAAGCCGGAAGCCTCTGCCGGCGGAGCAGAGCAGGGAGGTGCGCGACGGGTTGATTTCCATGTCACCGACCCTTACTGAGCAGCCCTACATGCTGGGCGAGGAGTTCAGCCTGGTGGACTGCGTGATCGCGCCGTTCCTGTGGCGGCTGCCGGCCATGGGCATCGAACTGCCCCATCAGGCGAAATCAGTGATCGACTATGCCGACAGACTGTTTGCCAGACCCGCTTTCAATTCAAGTTTGACCGAATCCGAGAAGCGAATGCGCTGGAGATGATTTCGACCAAGCCCTATCTGATCAGAGCCATCCGTGACTGGGCGCGGGACAACAACCTCACGCCACAGATCCTCGTCGACGCATCCGCAGACGGCGTGCGTGTTCCCCAGAGCTACGTGGCCGACGGCCAGATCGTGCTGAATATCGCCGACCAGGCGGTGGAGATGATGGAGATGGGAAACGACTTCCTGTCTTTCGCAGCCCGGTTCAACGGCTCCCCGCATGAGATCGATGTTCCCATCGAGTCCGTGCTGGCGATTTTCGCCCGGGAGAACGGCCAGGGCATATTCTTCAAGGATCCGGACGGTTCGCCGGATCCCGGAGGGAACGAAGACAAGGCCGACAAGGAGCAGGACAAGCCTGCCAAGCCGAATCTGAAGCTGGTCAAGTAGAGACCCTGCCCCGTCCCCGGCACGGACTGCCGGCGCGGCGGCCCCGGGGTGCACGATCGCCCGGCACCGGGCGGCGTCCTGATTCGCCGCGGAGCCGGGACGGGATGATCGCTCTCGCTCTTGAATCCCCGGAGGGCTACCCCCATCACTGCCTTTTGCGCCCCGTTTCCAAACACAACCCCGATACCGGAATACACTGGCATGTCCTATGACCCACACGGTACGACCATTCTTTCAGTACGCCGCGATGGGCAGGTAGTGCTCGGCGGAGACGGGCAGGTTTCCCTGAATGCCACGGTCATGAAAAGCAATGCCCGCAAGGTCCGGCGCCTGTTCCGGGACCAGGTCCTGGCCGGCTTCGCGGGCGGGACCGCGGACGCATTCACCTTGTTCGAGCGCTTCGAGGGCAAGCTCGAAAAGCACCAGGGCAACCTGATGCGCTCGGCGGTGGAGCTGGCGAAGGACTGGCGTACGGATCGCATGCTGCGCCGGCTGGAGGCACTGCTGGCGGTAGCCGACAAGGAGACGTCCCTGATCATCTCCGGAAACGGCGACGTGATCGAGCCCGAGGCGGGCATCATGGCGATCGGCTCCGGCGGACCGTACGCCCAGGCGGCGGCCCGGGCGCTGCTGGACAGCACCGAGCTCGACGCCCGCGGAATCGTCGAGAAAAGCCTGAACATCGCCGCCGATATCTGCATCTATACGAATCGAAACCTGACCATCGAGACCCTGGGAGGCCCCGACTGATATGTCGTCGTTGACGCCGAGAGAAATCGTAGAAGAGCTGGACAAGCACATCATCGGTCAGGATGCCGCCAAGCGCGCCGTGGCGATCGCCCTGCGCAACCGCTGGCGACGGCAGCAGGTGCCGGACGAGAACCTGCGCAGCGAAATCACCCCCAAGAATATTCTGATGATCGGGCCCACCGGGGTGGGTAAGACCGAAATCGCCCGCCGCCTGGCAAAGATGTCCAATTCCCCGTTCACCAAGGTCGAGGCGAGCAAGTTCACGGAGGTCGGCTACGTGGGCCGGGAAGTGGACTCCATCATCCGCGACCTTGTGGACATCGCGATCAAGATGGCTCGCGAGGACGCCATGGACAAGGTCAGGCCCCGGGCGGAGGATGCCGCCGAAGAGCGCGTGCTGGACATCCTGCTGCCCCGGGCGAGGGATTATGAAGGCACCAGCGTGGACTCCACCGAGACCGCCGAGAGCGCCGGGCGCCAGCGGTTCCGGAAGCTGCTCCGGGAAGGCTCGCTGGATGAAAAGGAAATCGAGATAGAGGTGGCCCAGGGCGGCATGGGTGTGGAAATCTTCGGCCCGCCCGGCATGGAGGAAATGACCAATCAGCTTCAGAGCATGATGCAGAACATGGGCGGCCAGCGGAAGAAGCAGCGCAAGGTGACCGTGAAGACCGCGATGAAGCTGCTGACGGACGACGAAGCGGCCAAGATGATCAACGAGGAAGAGATCAAGGAGTCGGCTCTGGAGCGCGTCGAGCAGGACGGGATCGTGTTTCTGGACGAGATGGACAAGATCGTCGGTCGCTCGGAAAGCCACGGGCCGGACGTGTCCCGGGAAGGCGTGCAGCGGGACCTGCTGCCACTGGTGGAGGGATCGACGGTTTCCACCAAGTACGGCATGGTCCGGACCGACCACATCCTGTTCATCGCCTCGGGTGCTTTCCAATTGTCGAAGCCATCCGACCTGATTCCCGAGCTCCAGGGCCGCTTGCCGATACGCGTCGAGCTCAATGCCCTGACCACGAAGGACTTCGTGCGCATCCTCACCGAGACCGACGCCTCGCTGACGGAGCAGTACGCTGCCCTGATGAACGCGGAAAACCTCGGGCTCACCTTCACCGAGGACGGTGTCACGCGGATCGCCGAGACCGCGTTCCGCGTCAACGAGCAGACCGAGAACATCGGTGCCCGCCGGCTGCACACCGTGATGGAGCATGTCCTGGAAACCATCTCCTTCGAGGCGACGGATCGCAACGACGATGTGACAGTGGACGCCGCCTACGTCGACGAGCATCTCGGCGATATCCTGCAGGACGAGGACCTGACCCGGTACATCCTGTAGGACGGTGCCCCGGCCGGGACGGGATGCGACGGGCCGGGTTCGAAGCCCGCTTCGGCGGGGGACTTGAAAATGCGCCGGCAGCCTCCATCTTCTGATCAAGAGCGCAGTAATCCACTGCATGTAAAACGGTTTTATCGGGAGGTGAAATCCTATGAATGAATTGGCTCGTCAACCGCAAGGCCGCTCCCTGTGGGGCACTTTCGATGAGTTCGACAATCTGTTCGACGACTTCTGGCGCCCCCTGCGCGCCGGCCGCGCCGCGCCCGTCGCCAGCGGCGCTTTCGCGCCCGCATTGGACGTGACGGAAACCGACAATGAGTACCGCGTCCGTGCGGATCTGCCGGGGGTCAAGAAGGACGACCTCGATATCAGCATCCAGGACGGCGTGCTGACCATCAATGCAGAAACCCGGTACGAGGACGAGGAAAAGGACCAGGGCCGGGTTATCCGGCAGGAGCGCCGGTACGGCAAGTTCGTCCGGTCCATGCGGCTGGGGGATACCGTCGACGTCGACAACGTCAAGGCCGACTATTCCGACGGCGTGCTGAACCTGGTCCTGCCGAAGGCGGAGCAGGTGCGGCCCCGGCGGATCGACGTTCAGGTCAACTAGGCCGGAATCCGAAACCCAGGGTTCGAACAAAGGCCGCCTCCGGGCGGCCTTTTTCTTTGGCGTTTCCGGCTGCGGATCTGATGACTCAGATCAAGGCGGCTCACGGCATCCGGTAATACAGTTATGATTGCGGGCGGTACGGCCAGGTGCCGCGCCGCCGACCAACCATCAGGAGCTCAGCGATGAATGACATGACCCGAAACCCCGGGCAGCGCTCGCCATGGGGACTTTTCAGCGATTTCGACGAGATGTTCGACGACTTCCGGCGTCCGGTCCGCCGGGAGGACGGCGGCGCGTTCGCGCCCGCCGTCGACGTGACCGAGAAGGAGGATGCCTACCACATCCGCGCGGACCTTCCGGGCGTCAACAAGGATGATCTGGATATCAGCTTTCAGGACGGCGTACTGACGATCAATGCCGAGATCCATCAGGAGAAAAAGGAGGAAAAGGAAGGCCGGGTAATCCGGCAGGAGCGCCGCTACGGAAAATTCGTCCGCGCCATGCGTCTGGGCGACAGCGTGGACGTCGATAATATCAAGGCCGACTACAGGGACGGGGTGCTCGACCTGGTGCTGCCCAAGGCCGAGAAGATCAAGCCCCGGAAGATCGACGTCCAGGTCAAATAACCCACCAGTCTACATCGTATCGCGACGGGGCCGCGTTACGCGGCCCCTTCTTTTTGGGTATAGTCCCGGCTTTCACCACCGCGGAGCGGGGACGGGCATTGGCTGAAGACAACGACAGGGCGCTTGATTTCGCCCGGGTGCTGACCGAGGCGCTGCCGTATATTCAGCGCTTTCACGGCAAGACCATCGTCATCAAGTACGGCGGCAACGCCATGGTGGACGACGATCTCAAGCAGGCGTTCGCCCGCGACGTCGTGCTGCTCAAGCTGGTGGGCATCAACCCCGTTGTGGTTCACGGCGGCGGTCCCCAGATCAGCGATCTGCTCACCCGCGTCGGCAAAAAGAGCGAGTTCATCGAGGGCATGCGCGTTACCGACCGCGAAACCATGGATATCGTGGAGATGGTGCTCGGCGGCCTGGTCAACAAGGATATCGTGAACCTGATCAACAGCCACGGCGGCAGGGCGGTGGGCCTGTCCGGCAAGGACGGCGGCATGATTCGCGCGCGGCGCATGACCCTGGCTCGGAATGACCCGGAAGCCCGGGCCCCCGAAATCATCGACCTGGGGCATGTCGGGGAAGTGGAAAAGGTCGATCCACTGGTGGTGAAGACGCTGGACGAGCAGCAGTTCATTCCGGTGATCGCACCCATCGGCGTCGGCGCCGACGGACAGACCTACAATATCAACGCGGACACCGTGGCCGGAAAGCTGGCGATCACCCTTGGCGCGGAGAAGCTGATCCTTCTGACCAACACCGTCGGCGTGCTCGACCGCGACGGCGGATTGTTGACGGGGTTGAGCAGGGCCGACGTCGAAGCCTGCATCGCCGACGGGACGATCGCCGGCGGCATGCTGCCGAAGATCCGATGCGCGCTGGATGCCGTCAGCAGCGGTGTCCGGGGCGCTCATATCATCGACGGGCGCGTACGCCATGCCGTGCTGCTGGAAATCTTCACCGATTCCGGCATCGGGACGCTGATCAACCGCTGAACCCCGTCCGCGGCCCCGAACGGACGGCAACGCCCGCCGGGCCGTCACCCGATCTACATCGATACGCCGGCGCCGTCGGGCGGCAGGTCGTGGTCGGGATGTCCCGCGGCCCGCAGGCAGGCCCGCGTGTTCGACAGCATCCGTTCCTGAAGCGATTCCAGCGCCGTCGTGCCGCCGTCCGTGATGTCCTCCCTGCTGACAAACAGCGGTTCGCCGAAATGCTCGTGGATGATGGTGAAGGGCTTGGGAATCTTGTGCCCGTCCCAGCTCTTCGCGCGCCACTGGCGGTTCGCTTCCAGGTGATACGGCACCAGCGGGCAGCCCGTCAGCGCCGCCACCCACATCGCTCCGGGCTGGCAGCGGTAGACGGGCCCGCGCGGCCCATCCGGTGATATTGCCCCGCTGTGGCCCCGGCGGACGGCGCGCATCATGTCCCGCGCGGCCTGGCTGCCGCGGAACGACGAGGAGCCGCGGACGGATATGTTACCGAGCACTTCGATGGCACGGGCGATGAGGTCGCCGTCACGGCTGGCGCTGGCCATCATGGCGACTTTGCGGTTGCGCAGCCGGCAGACGCCCATCGCGATGTTGTTGTGCCAGCTGCAGTACAGCCAGGGCTCTCCCCGGGCCTCGAAGTCACGGACATGGGTCGCGCCCGCCGTGCGCACCCGGCAGGTGCCCATGATTGCAAGCATCACCCCCTTGAACAGGAGCGGAGCCGCGGCCAGAACGAACCGGTTCAAGCCCTTTTACCGCTGCATCGGGTGACCGGGGATTCGCCGGATCATTCGCCCGGGCGCGCCATGCGCTTCTCGAGTTTCCGCACCCGCACCAGGAGGTCGTACAGTTTCCTGAATACCGACATGTTCCGGGTGTACTCCCTGAACGGCTGGGTCGGGGCGGCGGCGTACATGCCCGCCTCGGCGATGTCCTCGGTGACGCCGGCGCGGTGAACCAGCACCACGTCGTCGGCGATGGTCCTGTGGTCCACGATCGCGGTCTGGCCGCTGGCGATGACCCGCTTGCCTAAGTGCGCCGAACCGGCGATACCGGTCTGGGCTACGAGCACGCAGTTCTCGTCGACGAACACGTTGTGCCCCACGTGACACAGGGCGTCGATCCGGGTGCCGCTCGATATCCGGGTTTCCAGGTAGGTCGCCCGGTCGATATTCACGCCGGCGGACACCACCACGTCGTCCTCGATCACCACGATGCCCTTCTGGGGAATCCGGTGGTAGCGATGGACATCGTCCCGGGCGAAGCCGAAACCCTCCGCGCCGATGATACAACCGGGTTTGAGCAGCACCCTGTGACCGATGCGGCAGTGGCGGCCGATGAACACGCCCGCCAGCACGCGGGTATCGTCGCCGATGACGACCCCCGCCTCCACAACCACATTGGACTGCACCGCAACGCGCTCGCCGAGCACGACATCCCTGCCCAGCACGGCGCCGGGGCCGATGGTGGCGCTGTCCGGCACCCGGGCGGAGTCATGGATCACGGCGCTGTCATGGATGCGTGGCCATTCGTGATCGTGGTAGTCCACGTCGTCGAACGCCTGGCGGATGACGGCGTGCGCCAGCTCGACATTCTCGCTCACGATGATCCCCAGCCCTTCCACGTCCTTGAGCCCGGCGGCGATCTCCGGGGACGTAACCACCGCCGCCGGCGGTGACTGCCGCAGGGCTTCCAGGTGATCCGGGTTGTCGGTGAATACCAGGCTGCCGGCGTGCCAGCTCTCCACGGGCGAGAATTCGCCGATGTGCACGCCCGGACGGTGGACATCCACCGCGTAGGGCGTCTCCTTGAATCGTTCAAACAGGTTACCAACCGTGATGCTCATGGATATGTCCTCGTTGCGCTGCCGTCCGCAGCTCAGACCGTGTCCGGAACGGTCCTGTCGGCCTTGTCGACGTTGACCCGGATCAACAATACTGCCCCCGCCGCGAACAGTACCAGCAGAACCAGGATGGACGCCCGGTTGCTGCCGCTGAGCACCGCCACCCAGCCCACCAAAACCGGCCCCAGCACTGCCGCGAACTTCCCCAGCAGATTGTAGAAACCAAAGAACTCCGCCGAGGCTTTCCTGGGTATCAACCGGGCGTACAGCGAACGGCTCAGGGCCTGAACCCCGCCCTGGACCAGGCCGATGGCCACGGCCATCCCGTAGAATTCCCAGGTCTCGTCCATATTGAAAGCCCAGACGGTGATGACGGCGTAGACCGCCAGTCCAATCAGGATACCGCGTTTGGGGCCGATGCGCTGTCCGAGCACCCCGAAAGCGAGGGCCGAAGGAAAGCCGACGAACTGCACCAGCAGCAGGGCCGTGATCAGGTCCCGGGAATCAAAGCCCAGGGCGAGACCGTAATCCACCGCCATGCGGACAATGGTGTCCACCGCGTCGATGTACAGCCAGTACGCCACCAGGAACGTCACCACCTGGCGATACTGGCGGATGCGCCCCAGGGTCGCACGGAGCTGGCGCCAGCCCGCGGGAACGGCTTTCGCCCAGCCGACATCCGTGCGCCGCCTGCGCTCCGTCACGTTGCGCGCCAGGGGGATTGTGAACAATGCCCACCACACCGCCGTGACCAGGAACGACAGCTTCACCGCCTGGTCCACGGACTGCAGGCCGAACCAGTCGGGCTGCAGGGTCATCAGCACGCAGCCGCCGAACAGGATGCCGCCGCCCAGGTAGCCGAGGCCGAAGCCCAGGGAGGACGCCCACTCGTAGCGGCTGGGCGGGGCCACATTCACGATCAGCGCGTCGTAGAACACGTTCGCCCCGGCGAAGCCGATCGCGGCCAGGACATAGGCCGACGCCGCCAGCGGCCATTCCCCTTGACCGATCGCTGCGAGCGATGCGGTGAAAAGGATGCCCACCACCGCGAAGAAAAGCAGCAGGCGCTTCTTGTAGGTGCCCTGGTCGGCGATGGCGCCGAGAACCGGGGCCATCGCCAGCACCAGGAGGCTGGACAATGAGTTGGCGACCCCCAGGCGGAAAGTGCTCTCCGTGGCCGGGAGGCCGGCGCTCCAGTACTCCTTGAAGAAGATCGGGAAGAAACCCGCGATCACCGTGGTGGCGAACGCGGAATTGGCCCAGTCGTAGAACGCCCAGGACCAGATCTTCCTGTTGTTCCGGGTCAACGGGCGTGCCCGATGACGTTATTCGTGCGCGATGGGCTTATCCGTGAACAGATACTCCCGGAGCTCCTTGTCCAGCACCTTATCGCGCCGGCGTATCCACTCCAGGACCATGGCGGCGTGCTCCTTCTCCTCGTCGCGGTTGTGGGCCAGGATCGCCTTGAGGTCCCCGTCCTTGCAGGCGTCCACCCGTTGCTGGTACCAGTCAATCGCCTCGAACTCCTCCATCAGCGAGATGATTGCACGGTGCATGTCCCGGGTCTCGTCGGACAGTTCCCCGACGGGTTCATGGTAGCCTTCGTTCGCCATATTCAGGTCTCCGCAATGAACATTCAATTGTTGTAGGTGTATATTACGTGGGATGCTGCGGCGAAGAAACGTCTGTTGAAATCCCACGCCTCGATACTATCATTGTGCCCGGGAAGACCGCCGCCCGCGGCGATGGGCACCCGCTACGCACCACAACCCGAAATCGGAGGGCCAGCCATGCTCGACAAACATGAACAATGGCGCGCACTGTGCGACGAGCATGAAGTCGCGCGCGCCTCGTATTTCGCCAATTCCCGGATGCTGACCGATAAGTATGCCCGGGTTTTCCAGGGTGACGTCAGCGCGGCACCCACCGGGGAGGAAATCGAACGCGCCCGGGAAGCCCGGGAAAAATGGGAGGATGTCCGGCGGCGGATGGATGAATTCGTGCTGAACAACACCTGAGCGGGTGTTTTTGGACCCTGCTCCGGGCCGGGCGGGCGGAGGCGCCCCATGACCGACACCGGCTGGGCCGGGGTCCGCGTCCGTCTTCGCAGGCTCACCGACAGCGCGCGGTTTCAGAATGTAATCATCGTGCTGATCGCGGTGAACGCGGTGACCCTCGGGCTCGAAACCTCGGACACCGCGATGGCGCGGGCCGGCGGTGTGATCTTGGTGGCGGACCGCATCCTGTTGTCGATATTCGCGGCGGAGATTCTTGCCCGGATCATGGCCCACGGTCTGCGCTTCTTTCGCGACCCGTGGAGCATATTCGATTTCCTGGTGGTGAGCGTGGCGGTGGTGCCGGTGACGGAGAACTTCTCCGTGCTCCGCGCGCTGCGCGTGCTCCGCGTCCTGCGGCTGGCGTCGGCGGTGCCGCGCATGCGCCGGGTGGTGGAGGCGCTGATGGCGGCCCTGCCGGGACTGGGCTCCGTGGTGGCCATTCTCGGTCTCATTTTCTATGTCGCCGGGGTCATGGCCACGAAGCTGTTCGGCGATGCATTCCCGCAGTGGTTCGGAACGCTCGGGCACAGTGTCTATTCCCTGTTCCAGATCATGACGCTGGAAAGCTGGTCCATGGGCATCGTGCGGCCGGTGATGGAGGTCTTTCCCTATGCCTGGGCCTTTTTCGTGACCTTCATACTGATTTCCACGTTCACCATGTTGAACCTGTTCATCGCCGTGGTGGTCAACGCCATGCAGAGTCGCTACCACGCGGAAGAGGCCGAGCAGGCCGAGGCCGCCCACGGCGAGCGGGTCAAGCTGTTGGAGGAAATCCAGGCCCTGCGCATGGAAGTCCGGGAGCTTCGCGGCGAGCTGCCATCGTCCCGCGGGCACGATTAGCAGGCTGTTGGCACAGGTTAGGAGGGCCTTTTTCAACGGCCTGCTAACTCATAGAGCACCGGTCAGTGGCCCACAGGCGGTAACTCGGTTTGAGAGCCAGTGTCAGGGCATGGGCCGGTGCCGGGGGCCGTCCCCCAGGGCCGCTGTGAATACTTCCCTGTACGCTCTCGCTCAAACATCCCTGTTTTCGAGAGCCCTGGGGGACGGCCCCCGGCACCGGCCACCACGTTCATGCGCGTCTTCGAACCGAGTTACCGCCTGTGGGCCACTCGTCGGGGCATCCATGGCCGCTCAACGGCACGTAAATGGAAGGCGCCACCGCCCATGCTAATATCGACCGTCCAACGTTCAACCTTGTCCGGAATGGAGAACGAAATGCTGAAAGCGGCAATGAAACGATTCGTAGTGCTGGCGGCGGGCCTTGGCCTGCTCTCGACCACATTCGCCGGCGCTGTCAACGCGGCCATGGTCGGCACCCAGTCCGCGGTCACGATGGAACAGCGCGCCGAGTACGTCAGTGACATCAAGGGCTGGCTGGCCCAGGACAACGTCCAGCAGCAGCTGGTGGAGCTCGGCGTCGACCCGGCGAGCGCTTCCGAGCGGGTTGCCGGCATGACGGCGGCGGAGCTGCAGAAGCTGCATACCCAGATCGACCAGTTGCCCGCCGGCGCCGGCGTGATCGAGGTGATCGGCATCGTGTTCGTGGTGCTGCTGATTCTCGAACTGGTCGGCGTCACCAACATCTTCAGCCGGATGTAGACCCCATACCGGGGATCCCCGGCGCGGCCCCGCGCACGGACTCCGGCGCGGGCCGGGGAGCCGGGCGGCGTCGGGCCGCCGCCGTACTCGTGCTGGCGGTCACCCTGGCCGCCCTGACCGCCGGCTGCGCTTCACGTGGCCCGGTGCTGCCGGACGTGGTCCAGCAGACCGGTGCCGCGCCCAGCGTCGAGCTTTCCCGTACCCCGTTCTTCCCCCAGACCGAATACTATTGTGGGCCGGCGGCGCTCGCCACGGTGCTGAACAGCACCGGCGTCGAGGTCGGGCTGGACGAGCTCGGATCGCGGGTCTACCTGCCGGAAAAGCGGGGCAGTCTCCAGGTGGAGGTCATGGCGGCGGCACGCCATTTCCGGCGCATGCCCTACCGCATCGACTCGCGACTGGAGGCGCTGCTTGCCGAGCTGCGCGCCGGCCGGCCGGTGCTGGTGTTCCAGAACCTGGGTATCAGGCTCATCCCCGTGTGGCACTATGCCGTGGTGGTGGGCTACGACGCCCGGGACGACACCATCATCCTGCGCTCCGGCAGGACGGAGCGCCGGGTAATGGCGGCCGGGGATTTCCTGGATACCTGGGAGCGGGCGGACCAATGGGGCATCGTGGTACTCCGGTCCGGCGAGATGCCCGCGAATCCGGACCCCGGCCGCTACCTTTCCGCCGTTGCCGCCATGGAAGACCTCGTCTCCGCGGAGCTGGCCGTGGAATGGCTTGCCGCCGCACGGGAACAGTGGCCGGGCAATCCGCTGGTGCACTTCGCTCACGGCAACAACCTTTACGCGACGGGCGACAGTGCTGCGGCCGTGCGTGCATACCGCCGCGCCCTGTCCATCGATCCGGCGCTGCGCCCGGCGCGCAACAATCTGGCCCATGTGCTCTCCGAGCAGGGCTGCCAGAAGGAGGCACTGGCGCAGATCGAGCGGGCGCTGGCGGGGGAGGTCGAAGAAGGGCTCCGAGACACCCTCGAGGAAACCCGCGCGGAGATACGGCAGCGGATGGAAACCGGGGAAGCCGGTGCCTGTCGCTAGCGGGAAACTGGCGCGCCCAAGAGGATTCGAACCTCTGACCTTTGGCTCCGGAGGCCAACGCTCTATCCATCTGAGCTATGGGCGCGAAGAGGAAGGCGATTCTAGCAGACAAACCGGATCCGGGGCGGTACCGGGTAGACCCCGCGGCTGACGCGGTCCCGGACCGACCGCATTGTCCTACAGTTTTCGGATCGGTACCGCGAAAATACTGAAGCGCAGGGCGCTTCCTTTCACGTCCCGAGAAAGAACGTGACGGCGGCGGCGTAGATCGCCAGCATCAGAAAGCTCTCCAGCCCGATCTTCGCGATGCCGTACCGTTCCCGGTAGATGAACCCAAGGAGCAGGACGGCGGTCATCAGTATCGTCACCAGACCCCAGAGAATCTGCAGCGGCGTGACGGCGTGGTAGATCGAGGCCTGGGGATAGACGATATCGGCGGCGGCGATTACCGTCATGTTGAAGCAGTTGGTGCCGAGGATGCCGCCGACCGCCAGGGTCAGCGCCCCGAGTCGAATGGCGGCAACCGTCGTCACGAGCTCCGGCAGGGATGTGGCCAGGGCCGTGAACAGTCCCCCTACCGCCGTCTCTGACAGGGCGGTCTGCGCGGCGATCGTCTGTCCTGCCTTCATCAGCGCCCAGCCCGCGATGGCCATGGCCGCCGCCAGGAGGATGAAGTCGACCCAGAGCCGCGCGAGCCCGCGGCCGGATTGACCCCCGTCTTCGGGTTCGTCCTTAACGGTCTGCGCCGTGTGCCGCGGCGTCCACATCGGCCGGGCGTGGGCGTCGCGCACGGCAGTGTAGCCGAGTATGTATGCCGCCAGCAGCAATGGGGTGACGGGGTGAATGCCCCAGATGTCGTATGCCGGGGTCACCATGGCGATCAGGGGGATGATCAGCAGTGCGATCAATAGAGCCGCCTGGATGAGATTGGCGGACGAGGCGGCGGCGTGCTCGAGATTCGCCTTGCGGTAGACCAGGTCCCCGACGCCGAGGAAGGCGAGATTCACCGCCATGCTCCCCATCACGTTGCTCATGGCGAGCTCGGCGTGGCTGTCGATGGCGGCCGTGAGGGTGGCCGCGAAATCCGGCAGCGACGTCGCCCCGGCCAGGAACAGTCCGCCCATCAGTGCCTCGCCCCAGCCGGTGCGATCGGCGAGCCGATCGGCGGTCATGGACATGAATACGCCGGTTAGCGCTATGGCCGCGGCGGCTGCCGCGAACACGATCGTGCTGGTGCCCAGGGAACTGAACAGGGTTTCTCTCGTCTGGTAAGGGCCGGTCCGGTACGTCAGCAAACCATAACGGGTTAGTCAACTTTTTTCGTGTCCGCCGCCGGCCTTCTCCCCGGTACCGGCCTATGATCTGAATCGCGCCGTCGGGCGCCATGCCGCCGAGACCGGGGCTTGATCCCCGGCCGGTGTCGGCGTAAGTTTCACGGAACGAAAGCTGTGAAACAACGGCTTGACCCGTGGGGGCGATGAAACCGACCGACACCTACCACCCGGATTACTTCCACAAGGTCGTGGACTGCCAGTGGGCCTGCCCCGCCCATACCGACGTTCCCGGCTATATCCGCCTGATCGCCCAGGGCCGGTACACCGACGCCTACATGCTGAACCGGGATTCCAACGTGTTCCCGGGCATCCTGGGCCGGGTCTGCGACCGGCCCTGCGAGCCGGCCTGCCGGCGCGGGCGGGTGGACGGCCAGAAACCCGTCGCCATCTGTCGCCTCAAGCGGGTGGCCTACGACTACAAGGACGACATCAGGGACCGGCTGCCGGCGATTCCCGAGCAGAAGAACGGCAAGCGCATCGCCTGCGTCGGCGCCGGTTGTGCCTCGCTGACCGTGGCCAACGACCTGCTGCCCATGGGCTACGAGGTGACGATCTTCGAGAAGCTGGATGTCACCGGAGGCCTGATGCGCTCGAACATCCCCCGTTTCCGGCTGCCGCCCCGGGTCCTGGACGAGGAGATTGACAACATCGTCGACATGGGCGCGGACCTGCGCCTCGGCACCCCGGTGGACTCCATGAAGGGGCTGCTGGACGAGGGATTCGACGCCGTGTTCGTGGGCTCGGGGGCGCCGCGGGGCAAGGACCTCGACTGCCCCGGACGCGAGGAGGCCTGGGGCACCGGCCGCCTGCACATCGGCATCGCCTGGCTGGAGTCGGTGGCTTTCGAGCATATCGAACGGATCGGAAAACGGGTCCTGATCATCGGCGCCGGGAACACGGCGATGGACTGCTGCCGCACGTCTCTGCGACTCGGGGCCGACGATGTCCGGGTGATGGCGCGCAAGCCGAAGGACCAGCTCAAGGCATCCGAGTGGGAGCTGGAGGATGCGCTGGAGGAGAACGTCGAGCTGATGACGCACCATTCCCCCAAGGCCTTCGTGGTGGAGGGCGGAGAGCTGAGAGGCATGACATTCGAGGTCCTGGAGTACTTCGACGAGGGCGGCCGCTGGAAAAGCCGGGTACTGGAGGAAGTGTTCCTGCCTGCGGACGACGTCATCCTGGCCATCGGCCAGGAGAATGCCTTCCCCTGGGTCGAGCGGGATATCGGCATCGAGTTCGACCAATGGGACGTCCCGGTGGTGGACCGAACCACCTACCAATCCACCCGGCCGGGCGTGTTCTTCGGCGGCGATGCTGCGTTTGGTCCCGAGAACATCATCTGGGCGGTGCGCCACGGCCACGAGGCCGCGATCTCCATCCACAAGTACGTCCACGGCGAGCCCGTCGAAGACCGGCTGCCCGATGCGGTGGACGTGCACACCTGCAAGATGGGGCTGCACGAGTGGTCGTATTCGAACCCCTACGAGCCCGGCGAGCGCCGGCTGGTGCCCCACGTCGACCTCAAGCAGCGATTCAAGAACATCGACATCGAGGTGGAGCTCGGCTTCGGCGATGAGGACTGGCCGGTGGAAGTGGAGCGCTGCCTGAACTGCGACATCCAGACCATCTTCTTTCACGACAAGTGCATCGAGTGCGACGCCTGCCTCGACATCTGCCCGACCCAGTGCCTGACGATCCTGGCCATCGACGAGGAGGAGCCGGAGGAATCGGTCCGCGGTCGCCTGAAAGTGCCGGCGACGAACCCGGACCAGGCCGTCTACGTCTCGAAAAAGCTGCCCCAGACCCGGCGCCACATGGTGAAGGACGAAGACCAGTGCATCCACTGCGGCCTGTGCGCGGAGCGCTGCCCCACCGCCGCCTGGGACATGAAGCAGTCGCATATCTTCATTCCCAAGGTCGACGACAACGACATTCCCGAGCTCGTTCACCGCAAGCATGCCGGATGACATGGAGAATCCCGAAGTGATGACTGGGGTCTAGCGCAAAGATGGAACGGGTCAACGACTTCACCCTGAAGGTGGCCACCGCCAACGGTACCGGCTCCGCCAGCGCCAACGCGCTGCTGATGAAGGCCATCTTCCGCATGGGTGCCCCGGTGATGGGCAAGAATTATTTCCCCTCCAATATCCAGGGCCTGCCCACCTGGTACGAGATCCGGGTCACCGAGTCCGGGGACCTCACCCGCTCCGGCGAAGTGCATTTCATGGTGGCGATGAACGCCCAGACGTTTGCCCAGGATCATGCCGAAGTGGCATCCGGCGGCTACCTGCTCTACGACAGCTCCTGGCCCCGGGTGCGGGAGCTGAACCGGGACGACATCCAGGTCATCGGCGTGCCCCTGGCGGAGATGGTGAACCTGGAGTTCGCCGAGGTGCGCACCCGCATCCTGATGAAGAACATCGCCTACGTCGGCGCCCTGGCCGGGCTTCTGGACCTGGATATGGCCGTGATCGAGGCTTCGCTGAAGGAAACCTTCGGGGAAAGGAAAGCCAAACTGGTGGAAGCCAACATGCGAGCCGCCGAGCTGGGCTACAGCTACACGAAGGAGCACTACGAGTGCCCGCTGCCGCTGCGCGTGCGCCGTACCAATCTCACCGAGGGGCATATCGTCATCAACGGCAACACCACCGCCGCCCTGGGCGCCATGTTCGCCGGGGCCACCGTCGGCGCCTGGTATCCCATCACGCCCTCCACCAGCCTGATGGACGCGTTCAAGGGCTTCTGCGAGCGCTACCGCCGCAACGACGACGGCGAGCGGGAGTTTCTGGTGCTCCAGGCCGAGGACGAGCTGGCGGCCATCGGCATGGTGATGGGGGCGGGCTGGATGGGCGCCCGGGCCTTCACCCCGACCTCGGGGCCCGGCATCAGCCTCATGAACGAGTTCATCAGCTTTGGCTACTACACCGAGATCCCGGCGGTGCTGTTCGACATCCAGCGGGTGGGGCCGTCCACCGGCATGCCCACACGCACCCAGCAAGCGGACCTGATGGAGTGCGCCTACGCCGGCCACGGTGACACCCGCCACCTCTGCCTCTACCCGGCGGACCCCGGCGAGGCCTTCGAGCTCACGGTGAGCGCCTTCGATCTGGCCGAGCATTTCCAGACCCCCGTGTTCGTGGTGTCGGACCTGGACATCGGGATGAACGAGTGGATGGTGCCGGCGCTGAAATGGGACGAACGCTACCGCCCGGACCGGGGCAAGCTGTTGAGCGCCGACGAGCTCAAGCAGCTGCCCGGCCGCTTCGGCCGCTACCTCGATCCGGACAACGACGGTATTCCCTTCCGGACACTGCCCGGTGTGCATCCCGCAGGTGCTTTTTTCACCCGGGGCTCGGGGCATTCCAAGCATGGCAGCTACACTGAGGACGCGGCGGAATATCAGGAAGTGATGGACCGACTGAAACGCAAGTTCGACACCGCCCGCAGCCACGTGCCCAGGCCGGTGATCGAGTGTGTTCACGACGCGGGCGGCGGCGGGAAAAAGACCGCCGGGAAGCCGCGGCCCACCCGGTGCGGCATCGTTACCCTTGGCTCCTGCGACGTCGCGGTGCGCGAAGCCCGCAAGACCCTGCGCGCCGGGGGCACGGAGCTCGACTATTGCCGCGTGCGGGCTTTTCCGTTCAATGAACAGGTCGAGCGCTTCCTGCGCGAGCACGACACCGTGTTCGTGGTGGAGCAGAACCGCGACGCCCAGTTTCGGAACATGCTGCTCATGGAGACCGGAGTGGACCGCAGGAAGCTGGTTTCCATACTTCACTACAACGGCCTGCCGATCGCCTCCTCCCACGTCGAGGAGGCGGTGCTGACCTATCTCGACCAGGGGCAAGTGGCATGACATACATGAAAAAACCCGCCGTGCATCATTCGGGCCTGCCCGCCAATGAGCTGGGTTACACGGTGCGGGATTACGAGGGCGGCATGTCCACGCTTTGCGCGGGCTGCGGGCACGATTCCATCACTGCGGCCCTCATCCAGGCCTGCTGGGAGCTGGACATCGAGCCGCACAACGTCGCCAAGATGAGCGGCATCGGCTGCTCATCCAAGACTCCGGCCTATTTCCTCAGCCAGGCCCACGGCATCAATGCCGTCCACGGCCGCATGCCCTCCATCGCCACCGGCGCCAACGCCGCCAACCAGGACCTGCACTTCATCGGCGTATCCGGCGACGGCGACTCGTTGTCCATCGGCTTCGGTCAGTTCGCCCACGCCATTCGCCGCAACGTGAACATGCTGTACCTGATCGAGAACAACGGCGTCTATGGCCTCACCAAGGGCCAGTTTTCCGCCAGCGCGGACGTCGGCAGCCGCGCCAAGGGCGGTGTGGTCAACGAGCAGCCGCCCATCGAGCCGGTGCTCACCGCGCTGTCCCTGGGCTGCACCTTCGTCGCCCGCAGCTTCTCCGGCGACAAGGAGCAGCTGGTGACCCTGATCAAGGCGGGCCTGCGGCACCGGGGTTTCGCCATGATCGACGTTATCAGCCCCTGCGTAGCCTTCAACGACCACGAGGGCAGCACCAAGAGCTACGCCCATACCCGGGAGTTTCATCATCCCGCGATCCACACCGACTTCATCGAGCCGAAGGAAGAGATCCGGGTGGAGTACGCCAGGGGCGCCTCGATGCCCGTAGAGCTCCACGACGGCTCCACCATCGTGCTGCGCAAGGTGGACGTCGACCACGATCCCACCGACCGCGCCCGTGCTTTCGGCTACCTCGAGCGCCACCGTGAAGCCGGGGAGATCGTCACCGGTCTGCTTTACCTCGAGGAGGAAGCCGCCGACCTCCATGCCCACAACCGCACCGCCCCGGGCTCCCTGGTCAACGCCCGTCCCCGCGATGACCAGGCGGCGATCCTGGAGGAGATTCAGACCCGATATCGTTGACCTTGATGGGTCAGCCCTGAAGGCTGTCCCACATGGGTCTTGCCGCCATTGTGGGTCAGGCTTCAAGCCTGACATGTCAGCGGCAGTTCCAGCTCCACCCGCAGCCCCGGGTCGTTGTCATCCAGCGTTATGCGTCCTTCGTGCACCTCGACCACGGCCTTCACGAGGGAGAGCCCGAGACCGCTGCCCGGTGAGTGGCGGCTGTCCTCGGTCCGGTAGAAGCGCTCGAACACCTTGTCGTGAACCGCTTCCGGAATGCCCGGTCCGCTGTCACAGACGGTGATCCGGGCGGCGTCGCCGCCGGGCTGGAGTGAGAGGGAAATCTCGCCGGGTGCGGGCGTGTACTTGATGGCATTGTCCAGCAGGTTGGCAACCGCCTGGAACAACAGGTCCCGATCGCCGTGAACCGTGATGTCGTCCTCCACCCGATCGGAGAGCGCCAGCCCCTTGTCCTCGGCGAGGGGCTGATAGAGCTCCACCACGTCGCGGCAGAGGCCGGTAAGGTCCACCTCCGTGAACCCGGCGCGGCGGCGGCCGGATTCGATCCGCGCGATGCGGAGCAGGGCATTGAACGTCGCCAGCAGGTTGTCGGCTTCCTGGAGGGCGCGCTCCACCGAGCGGTCGTCCCCGACGCCTCCGTGGATACTCTCCAGCTCGTTGCGCAGCCGGGTCAGGGGCGTTTTCAGGTCATGGGCGATGTTGTCGGAGACCCGGCGCACGTCGTTCATCAATGCCTCGATGCGGTCCAGCATCGCGTTCAGGTGGCTGGCAAGCTCGTCGAACTCGTCGTCGCCGCGTAGCGGGATGCGCCGGCTGAGCTGGCCGGACATGATCTCCCGGCTGGTTTCGTTGATGACGTCGAGGCGACGGGTGACGGTGCGGCTCAGTGCATAGCCGCCCGCCAGTGCCAGCAGCAGTGTCAGGCCCGCGGCCCAGGCGAAGGCCTCGTGCATCAGCGAGCGGACCTGGGTAAGCTCGTGCATGTCGCGGCCCACCAGAAGCCAGTAGCGCTCGCGAAGCCGGAAACTGCGGGCGCGCGCCTGGTGCGATTCCTCCGCGCCGCCTTGCTGGGTTACCCTGAACTCCAGCCAGCCCCCGGGTCCCTCGGTGGCGTCGGGCCATTTCTCGAGATTGCCCACCATGGGGCGGCGGAGGGGATCGGCGAGCAGGTAAATGTTGGACCGGTCCGGATGGCTCCGCATACGCTCCTGGATCATCGCTGTGAGCCCCGGCAGCTCCCGGGTGCGATAGCGCTCGGCGAGCAGCTCAATCTCGGCCTGGATCGCGGCATCGGCCTGCCGGGCCATGTAGCCCGCCGTAAACCAGTACAGGAAACCCAGTAGCAGCAGCACCGAGGCGCCGAATACGACCATGTAGATGAGCACCAGCCGGAAGCTGGTGCTGTGCATCAGCTTAGTCATCGGCGCTCAGCATGTAGCCCGAGCCGCGTACCGTGTGGAGCAAAGGTGTTGTGAAGCCCTTGTCGATCTTGCCCCGCAGGCGACTGACGTGCACGTCGATTACATTGGTCTGGGGGTCGAAGGCGTAGTCCCACACCTTCTCGAGCAGCATGGTCCGGGTCACTACGCGCCCGGCGTTGCGCATGAGCTGCTCCAGCAGCCGGAACTCCCGGGGCTGAAGCTCGATCTCCCTGCCGCCACGGCGCACCTTGCGGGCCAGCAGGTCCATCTCCAGGTCGGCAACGCGCAGCCGCGCATGGGTCTCCTCCGGCTCGCCGCGGCGCACCAGCGCGTCGAGCCGGGCGAGCAGCTCGGCGAATGCGAAGGGCTTCACCAGGTAGTCGTCGCCGCCCGCGCGCAGCCCCTCGACGCGGTCGTCCACCTCGCCCAGCGCGCTCAGCACCAGCGCCGGTGTCCGGTGATTCGCCGCCCGCATGCGTCTTATGACTTCGAGGCCCTCGAGGCCCGGCAGCATGCGGTCCACGATCACGGCGTCGAAGACTTCTTCCAGCGCGAGATACAGCCCGTCCTCGCCATCCCGGGCCCGCTCGACGGTGTGGCCGTTCTCCCTGAGGCCCTTGGCGATGAAGTCCGCTGTGCGGTCGTCGTCTTCGATGTGCAGCACGCGCATGGTGTGAGGGTCCGTAGTGCGGAAACGCAGACGCGCCGGGGCGTGGGTGGAGCCCGCGGCCCGGCGCGTCGAGTTTAACACCGCGGAGCTCAGCCCACGGATTCGGGCTCCACGCTCGTGAACCACTGGTTGCCGCCGCGGTTGATCAGCATGACCAGGCCGTCCGGATTGTCGGCCACCGCCCTGGCCAGGGCTTGCGGAGAGCTTACCGTTTCGCTGTTGACCCGCATGATCACGTCTCCGGGCCGCAGGCCGGCGCGTGCGGCCGGGGAACCGCGCTGCACCCGGACCACCACCGTGCCGTCAACGGATCCGGGCAGATCGAACCGGGCGCGGGTCTCGTCGTTCACCGGCGCCGCCATGACCCCGAGGCGCGCCCCGTCGTCTTCGCGGGTATCGTCCGCGCCGGACTTCGCCACGGTCTGCTCCTGGGCGGCCAGGGTGACATTCATGGCCCGGCGCTCGCCTTCTCGCAGGACCGTCACTTCGGTCTCGGCGCCGGGTCCGGCATTTGCCACCAGCTCCGGCAGCGCCCCGGCATCCTCGACGTTCTCGCCGTTGAAGCCCACGATGACGTCGCCGACCCGGATGCCCGCCTGCTCGGCGGGGGAGTCCTCGACCACGGCACTCACCACCGCGCCGCGCGGCTCCTCGAGTCCGAGGCCGTCCGCCAGTTCCGGGGTAACCGTCTGGATCTGTACTCCCAGCTTGCCGCGCGCCACGTAGCCTTTTTCCTTGAGCGAGTCGATGACGCTGCGGGCCTGGTCCGCCGGAATGGCGAAGCCGATGCCGATGTTGCCGCCGCTGGGCGAGAAGATGGCGGTGTTGACGCCGACGACCCTGCCGTTCAGATCGAACAGCGGGCCGCCGGAGTTGCCCCGGTTGATCGGCGCGTCGATCTGCAGGAAATCGTCGTACGGGCCGGCGTTGATGTCGCGGCCTCGCGCCGAGACGATACCGGTCGTGACCGTGCCACCGAGTCCGAAGGGATTACCGATCGCGACCACCCAGTCCCCGGCCCGGGTGTTTTCCGAGGTGCCGAACTCGACATAGGGCAGGGGCTCCCCGGAACTCACTTTGAGCAGCGCGAGGTCGGTCTTGGGGTCGGTGCCCTTCAGCTCCGCCTCCATCTCAGTGCCGTCGTCCAGGATTACCTTGATCTCGTCGGCCTCTCCGACCAGGTGGTTGTTGGTTACCACGAAGCCGTCCGGGCTGACGATGAATCCGGAGCCCGCCGCGCGGACGCGCTGCGCCGGCGCATCGCGACCCCGGTCGTCATCCCGTCCGAACCCCTGTCCGGGCCGCTGCCCGAAGAAGCGCTCGAAGAACTCGCGGAAGCGCTCGTCGCCGCGAAAATCGAACTGCGGGCCCTGGCCGCCGGCCCTGCGGCCCTCCACCAGGATGCTCACCACCGCCGGGCGCACGTGCTCGACGAGGTCGGCCAGACCCGGTACCGGAGCCTGAACGGAAGGCGGGTTGATGGGAGCGGGATTCCCTGTCTTGGCGTTGGCCATCAGGGCCCCGCCGCCTGCCGCGACCGCCGAACCGATGGCCAGGACGGCCACCGATCGGCGCAGCCGGGACCGGCCGAAACCGCGTGCATCGCTGCGAATTCCGAGTATCGACATATCAATTGCCTCTGTCTGGATGAGTTCCCTCGCACCATACGAGACAAAGAGTTAACCGGACTTTGCCGGAAGATTACGAAACCTTAATGTGCCCGTACGGAAAGGGGTCGGTTCCGGGATCCCGGTTACATGCCGTCGAGGACTTCGGCCAGCGTTCGTACCCCGGCGCGGATCTCCTGGGGTGGGATGCCGCTGAACCCGAGCACCAGGCCGCGGGTATCGATCGGCTCGATGCAGAAGCGTCCGATGGGTGCCACCGTCACCCCCCGCGCGGCGGCCTTCTCCGCGACGGCCTCCTCGTCCAGATGCGCCGCGAGCCGGCCGATGGTGTGCAGCCCGGATCGGGTCGGTACGATATCGAGCAGTCCGCGCAGGCGCTCCGAGCCGGCCTCCAGCAGCACCTGGTGGCGTTCCGCGTAAATGCGCCGCATGCGGCGCAGGTGGGTGGCGAAATGGCCTTCGTTCATGAACTCTGCGACGACTGCCTGCAGATTCGATGGCACGCTCTGCTGGGTGGCGCTGATCATCTGATCGAAGGTATCAACCAGGGACGGGGGTGAAACGAAATAGCCCAGTCGAAGGGACGGGAAAAGCGTCTTGCTGAAGGTGCCGACATAGATCACCCGCCCCGATGTGTCGATGCTTTTCAGCGTCGGCAACGGGTGACCCTCGTAGCAGAACTCGCCGTCGTAGTCGTCTTCGACGATCATGGCGTCCGCTTCGTCGGCGGCGCGCAGCAGCGAGAAGCGCCGCTCGAGACTCAGCATCGTGCTGAGTGGTTGCTGGTGCGAGGGCGTTACGAAAGCCAGCCGGAAGTGACGCGTGCGGCCCAGGCCTACGTCCACCATCAGACCGTCGTCGTCCACCGGCACCGGAGTCAGCCGTGCACCGGCGGTGATCAGGCTGTTGCGGGCCCCGATGGCGCCGGGGTTTTCGAACCACACGACGTCGCCGGGATCGAGCAGCACCGTCGCCGCGAGGTCGAAGGCCTGCTGCGCGCCGCTGACGACGAAGACCTGACCGGGCTCGCAGCTGATGCCGCGGTTGATGCGCAGGTGGCCGGCGATGGCCTCGCGCAACGGCATGTACCCCTGGGGCTCTCCGTAGCCGAGCATCACGTCGAGCCTGGCGCGCCAGTACCGTGCCGCCTGACGCGCCCAGAGATCGAGGGGGAACGCGTCGAAGGCCGGCAGCGCCGTGGTGAAGGCCCGATGCTCATGCGGCAGGCGTTCGGCGAAATGCTTCGATGCCTCGCTGATGCGCCGCGACACACGCGGTCGGCGGTCGCGCGCCCCCGTTTCCTTGTCGGCGGACGGACCCGGCGGTTGCCGGTTCTGTCGCATGACCTCGCTGACATAGGTTCCCGCACCGACCCGCGACTCGATCAGGCCTTCGGCTGTCAGGCGTTCGTAGGCATTGACCACGGTGGTGCGGGAGATACCGAGATCCCGGCCGAGGGTGCGGCTGGCCGGCAGGCGTTCTCCCGGATGCAGCCCCCCGGAGAGAATGATGTCGCGCAACCCGCCGTAGAGCTGGCTGCCAATGGGTCGTTCCGCGTCGTGATCGATGCTCAACGTGAGCAGCAGCGCGCCACCGGTTTGCTTGACCATTGATTCTTTACTTTCGAGTCTTCGAGTGGCGTGCCGCGCGCGCCGGAAGCCGGCGGTACCGGGTCGTTGCCGCGAATAGATGGCCGGCATTATAAATGGTCTTTCGAATCGATCACAACGGACGTTATCGATAAACCAATCGGTCGGGAAAACCTGTGTTCCCGGGAGCGCTCCCATGGGGCCCACCGAAGCGAGTGGCCGGTTCGCGTCACCCGGCACACCAACAGCGTCGACCGACACGCTCCCGATACAGGCCACGGGGCCGTCTGGCCCCGCCATGGCCGGAAATGGTCTTTCCGTTAGTTCGTAATGGACCTTACCTGCTGACCAATTGGCGGGCTTCAATGTCCGTTATCGACAACAAGAGTAGTTCCACAAACCGCCACTGGAGATATTTCGCAATGAACAGACACTCTTCCAAATCAGTCTTCAAGGCGACCTCATGGCGAGGTGTCGCCGTCGCCCTCGCCACGGCTGGCTTTATCGGTGCGCCTGCCCTGTCCGCCGCGAACGAGCTGACCATCGCTTCATGGGGCGGTTCATACCAGGACGCCCAGAGCAAGGCCCTGTTCCAGCCCGCCTCCAAGGCCATGGGCATCACCATCAAGGAGGAGACCTACGGCGGCATGTCCGACGTGCGTCTGAAGGTGAACGCCGGCGCCGTGACCTGGGACATCGTCGCGAGCGGATCCGGCAGCGCCGCGCGGGCCGGTGCCGAGGGCATCCTCGAACCGCTGGACTATGGCGTCATCGACGTGTCGAACTTCTACGAAGGCACGTATCAGGAGTACTGCGTCGGCGGTGACGTGTTCTCGACGGTTATGGCTTGGAACACCGAGACCTACAGCGACAACGCACCGCAGAACTGGGCGGACTTCTGGGATGTCGAGAAGTTTCCGGGCAAGCGCTCTTACCGCAATAAAGTAGCCGGGGCGCTGGAGCCCGCGCTGATGGCGGACGGTGTCCCGCCGGAGCAGGTTTACGAAGTTCTGGGTACGGAAGAGGGTATCGAACGCGCCATCGACAAGATCCGGGAGCTCAAGCCCCATATCGCCGTCTGGTGGTCGTCCGGCGCCCAGCACGCCCAGCTCATGAAGGACGGGGAAGTGGACATGATCACCGGTTGGAACGGACGCTTCGACAATGTGAAGAGCGATGGCGCCAAGGTCGCCTATACCTATGATCAGGCAATGCTCGACTACGACTGCTACGCCATTCCCAAGGGTGCGCCGAACAAGGACTTGGCCATGAAATTCCTGGCGGAAATCAGCAAGCCGGAGTATCAGGCCAACCTGCCCGAGTACATCACCTACGGTCCCACCAACGAGGCCGCCTACGATCTCGGTACCATCGACAGTGAAGTCGCGGCTGCCCTGCCGTCCCATCCGGACAATGTTGCCAAGCAGCTGCCGATCAATCTCGACTGGTACGCGGAATGGGAGATCAAGGCCTCCGAGGCGTACCAGGATATGTTGACGGAGTGAGCACGCTGCTGGAATTCTTGTAGTCCGGCGCTGGGGGGGCGGCGCGCGCATGCGCGTCGCTCCCGCTTTTACGTCGTGCAACCGCTTTCGTCTACAACGGGTACCGGCATGAACCAGACCCGCTCCCATACCGCCGCATTGCCCATTACGATCCGCCGCCTGACGAAGCGCTACGGACCGCTGTATGCCCTGGATCGTGTCGACCTGGATGTGCGCAGCGGCGAGTTTCTGACACTGCTCGGACCTTCCGGATCCGGTAAAACCACACTCTTGATGGCACTGGCCGGATTTACCCGGCCCGATGACGGCAGCATTCGCTTCGGGACGGAGGAGGTGATTCGCAGGCCGCCGCACAAGCGGGACGTGGGGATGGTGTTCCAGAACTACGCCCTGTTTCCCCACATGAATGTCCAAGCCAATATCAGCTTCCCCCTGCGCCTGCGCAAAGTACCGGCGCGCGATATCGACGAACGTGTGCGCGAAGCGCTGGCCCGGGTGCAGCTCGAAGGCCTGGGAGAACGGCGCATCGACCAGCTCTCGGGCGGCCAGCGCCAGCGCGTGGCACTGGCGCGGGCCATCGTATTCGAACCGCGGGTGCTGCTCATGGACGAGCCGCTGTCCGCGCTCGACAAGAAGCTGCGCGAGCACATGCAGATCGAGCTGCGCCGGCTGCACGAGAGTCTCGGCATGACCACCGTGTACGTCACCCATGACCAGCGCGAGGCCCTGACCATGTCGGACCGGGTCGCGGTCATCAACTTCGGACGGGTGATGCAGCTCGACACCCCGCGGAAAATCTACGACCTGCCCGCGAACAAATTCGTTGCCGACTTCATCGGTGAATCGACATTCCTGCCCGTCGAAGCTTCCAGCGGCAAGGCCTGGTGCCAGGGCCGGGAGCTGTTGCTGGCCGATTCAGTTTCCGTGGGCGGCACCGGCCGGCAACTGCTGATGTTGCGGCCCGAGCGGTTGAAGCTTTTGCCGGATGAGGACGCCGCCGATGACATGAACGTCTTCCGCGGCACGGTGGCGCAGATCGCCTTTCAGGGTGAAAGCATGCTGGTGGTGGTCCGCCTCGAGGACGGCACGGAGGTCGGCGTGCGCGGCGTTACCCGGCAGCAGGAGATGGCCGCGGTGCCCGAGGTGGGCGGACACGCGGTCCTCGGCCTGGACCGGCGCGATACCGTCCTCATCCCGGACGATGACGACGCCGGCGGCGGACGATAATGCCCCGCGTGCTCGACGAGCCCCTGCCCGGGTGCCATGCTGCCGCCCTGCGGGCGGATGCGTTCCGGGAGCGGCTGATGCTGTTCGGGCTGTGCCTGCCGGCGATTGTGCTGGTGGTGGTGGTGATGATGCTGCCCGTGGGCTGGCTCCTGTGGCTGTCGTTCCTCAACGATGACGGCGGTTTTACACTGGAGCACTACCAGCGCCTGGTCGACAGCAAATCCTACGCCCGGGTTTTCATCACCACGTTTCAGGTGAGCATTGTTACGACGGTCGTCTGCGTATTGATCGGCTATCCGCTCGCCTATTTCCTGGCACAGCTTCCGGTGCGCGTCGCCAACGTGTGCCTGATCACCGTGCTGCTGCCGTTCTGGACCTCGCTGCTGGTGCGGACATACGCCTGGCTGGTCCTGCTGCAGCGGGAAGGGTTGATCAACACCTGGGGCATGGAGCTTGGGTTGTGGGCCGAGCCGCTCGCGCTGGTCCACAACATGACCGGTACGCTGATCGGCATGATTCATGTCATGCTGCCGTTCCTCGTCCTGCCGCTGTACGGCTCGATGCGTGCGATCGACCCCGACTACGTCAAGGCCGCGGCCAATCTCGGGGCCGGGCCGTCCCAGGCGTTCCGTCAGGTGTACCTGCCGCTGTCGCTGCCGGGCCTGTTCGCCGGCGCCCTGATCGTGTTCATCCTCTGCCTCGGGTTCTTCGTCACACCGGCGGTGCTCGGCGGCGGCAAGGTGGTGCTGGTTTCCATGCGCATTGCCACCAATATCGAGCTGTTCTTCAACTGGGGGGCGTCCAGCGCCCTGGGTGTCGTGCTGCTGGTGCTGACCCTGGGCATCCTCTGGATCTCGGCGCGTCTGCTGCGTCTGGACCGGATACTGGGAGGGGGGCGTTGATGGGTGGATGGCTCGGCCGGCCCGCCTCGGACACGCAGATCACCCACGGAAGGCGGCTGTGGCTGTACGCTGTAGCGGTTCTGGTGATGATATTCCTGGTGGTCCCGACCGTGATCGTGGTGCCGATGTCGTTCTCGGGCTCCCAGTATCTGACATTCCCGCCGGCGGAATGGTCCCTGCGCTGGTACTACGAGTACTTCGGGTCACCGGCATGGCGATCGGCGACCGCCACGTCCCTGCAGGCCGGATTTTTTACCATGCTGGTGGCCACGCCCTGCGGCACGCTCGCGGCCTATGGCCTCTACGTTTCCGGGCTGCGGTTCGCCAACGCGCTGTTCATACTGCTGGTGACGCCCATCATGGTGCCGTTGATCCTGGTGGCGATCGGGGTGTTCTACCTCTACGTTCAGATCAGCCTGGTGAATACCCTGACCGGGCTGGTGCTGGCGCACTCTATCCTGGCGATTCCGCTGGTGTTGATCATCGTCAGCTCGGCGTTGAAGAGCTACGACATGAACCAGGAGCGGGTGGCCCGCAGCCTCGGGGCGACGCGCGTACGCGCGTTCCTGGTCATCACCCTGCCGCAGATCCGCTTCTCTATCATCAGTGCCGCGCTGATCGCATTTCTGACCTCCTTCGACGAGGTCATCATCGCCATGTTCGTGTCCGGCGGCGACCATTCGACGCTCACCCGCAACATGTTCAATGCCCTGCGTGACCAGATCGACCCGACGATCGCGGCCATCTCCACCATCATGATCATCGTCTCGACGACGCTGCTCGTGCTGGCCCAGGTGTTCGGGCGGGACAAGCGAAGCGAATGACATTCCGGCGCGGTCTTCAGCGGTAGCGGTCTATGCGAAACGGGGCGAGATCCAACCCGGTTTCGCGCCCGGCGGCCAGCCCCGCAAGGTGCCGTCCGGTTACGGCACCGCCGGTCAATCCCAGGTGTCCGTGGCCGAAGCCGTAGAACACGTTCCGGTGTCTGGCCGACCGCCCGATCACGGGCAGGGAGTCCGGTGTGGCCGGCCGATGGCCCATCCAGGGCCGGCCATCGGAAAGATCAATGCCGCCAAACAGCGTCCGGGCCTGGCGCACCAGCATATCCGCCCGCGTCCAGTTCGGGGCAGCGCTCAACCCCGCGAACTCCACGGTACCGGCAAGCCGCAGGCCCATGTCCATGGTCGTGGCCATGAACCGGCGCTCGGCGAAGATGACCGGCCGTTCGGTGAGGATGCCGGGGTGGGGGAGCGTCATGTGGTAACCACGTTCGCTCTCCAGCGGAAACCGCTCGCCCAGTAGGGCGGAAAGCCGGTGCGACCACGCCCCTGCCGTCACGACGAACCGGTCGAAGGCGTGCTGGTCTCCCGAATCCGTACGCAGGGCGACGACGCCCTCCGGGCCGAGCTCGAAGCCGGCGACCCGGGCGCGCAGATGCTCGCCGCCGCGGCCGAGGACCATGGCCGCAATCAGACGGCACAGCTCCCCGGGATTCGTGCAGTGCGCCGCGTCCGGGAAATACGCCGCCCTGGTGAAGACCGGGGCAAGCCCGGGCTCGAGCTGGCGAAGCGCTTCGGGATCCAGTTCCTCCACCCGGTGACCGTGACCGCGGACCAGGGCCCGGGCGCGTGCATCGCCCTCAAAGGCGGCGGCCGTTTCGTACACGGTCAGCGCGCCGGCCTGCTGCAGCAGGTGTGAGGCACCGGCGGCGTCCGTCAGCTCGAGGTAGGCTTCCCAGGCCGGACGGTACAGCCCGGCCAGCGCACGGGCCTGGGATTCATGGTGCGCGGCGGCTCGCATGAACCGGATCAGCCAGGGCACGGCCCGGGCCGCGTAGCCGGGCCGCACCGCCAGCGGCCCCGACGGCGTCAGCAGCCAGCCGGGGATCTTCTTCCAGATGCCGGGCATGGACATCGGCACCACGGCGTGGGCCGCGATCGCGCCCGCATTGCCGAAACTGGTCATGGTGCCCGGCTCTTCGGGATCGACAAGGGTCACCCGGCAACCCAGGCGCTGCAGAAAGGCGGCCGTGCACAGTCCGACGATGCCGGCACCAATTACCGCGACCCGCCCGCGGTTCTGTTGGGTCATCGAAAGGCACCTCGTGATATGTGACGGGATATCGGCGACCGGGCCACCGCGCCAAACGGCGGGCGACCCGGGCGTTGGCGAGTATCAACGCGTGCGGCACCGCGTTCAAGATCCATTCCGCGCCGGCGGGCTGCGCCATTCAAAAATTCGCCGGGACATCGCCGGACTCGACCCGGGATGATTCCTGATGCGATACGTAAGGTTAATGCCCGGCGATTTCCCGCCCGGTGCGTGGCCACTTCACCGGCATAGGCGTTGTCGGCGGACAGCCATTTCTCGATGTCCCTGGCTCGCGACCCGAGGCGGAATCTGGCTTCATATACGCGTATCTCCGTCCGGGACGGTCCTTCTACCGCGCCTTTGATGCCAATGTGCTCGTAGAATATTTGCGGATGCATAGCGTTGACCACGGGTATATCCGCCACGATTACGGATGGGTAGGATCAGCTATATCTCTGACGGGTAAGGGCGGCAAAAGGGATTGCGGAGTAGATCTTGGGAATGCACTCAAGCGGCTTCTGTTGCCGGAATGATGGCGTCGGCCAGCAAGGAACCCAGGTCGCGTAAAGAGCGCCCGGTTCGTGCGTTTCAGAGTATCGACACCCTCAGATATACTCCGGTACCAACCGTCTACCAACCATCAAATCCACTACACGCATGTTTGGCGGCAATATGAAGAAGATACGCGGGTTCGGAAACAAAACCGTTTTGCTGTTGGCACTCCTGGTAGCGGCGTCATGGCCGCCGTTGTCCAGCAACGCATGGGGACGCGACTTCACGATCGCGATGTGGGGCGGGGAGAATCAGCAATACCGCATCGACGCTTACGTTCGCCCCTATTTCGAAAAGCAGGGCCTGCCGTTCCTGCAGGACGTTTATCGCGGAGGATGGGGCAAGTTCCAGGCGATGAAGGACACCGGCGTCGTTCCGTGGGATGTCGTTCAGGTGGAATCGTCGGAGCTTGTGCGCGGCTGCGAGGAAGGCGTGTTTCTCGAGCTCGACTGGTCACGAATCGCGGACAAGTCCCTGTTCGTTCCCAACGGCGCCCGCCGCTGCGGCGTCGGCATGTCAGTGTGGTCGCTTGCCCTGAGCTACAACACGGAGCTCGCATCGGATGCGCCGAGCGAACTGGAGGCTTTCTGGAACCTCGACAAGTGGCCGGGGCGGCGGGCGATGCGCCAGGGCCCGAAGACCAATCTCGAGTTCGCGCTGCTTGCCGACGGGGTGTCCCCGGAGGATGTTTACGATGTGCTGTCCACGCCCGCGGGCGTAGACCGGGCGTTCGCCATGCTGGACCGGATCAAGCCCCATCTCCAGCTGTGGACGGCCGGCGCCCAGGCGGTGGAACTGGTTACCTCGGGCGAGGTCGTAATGGGATTCGGCTACTCTGGCCGGATCGGGCAGGGAAAGCTGGCCGGGCGGCCGATCGACTTCATCTGGGACCATGCGATCTACGACATCGACTCGTTCGTCATTCTGAGCGCCAGCCGTCATATCGACACGGCCTACGGGCTATTGAAGCATTACACGGAATTCCAGGATCACGCCGAGCTGTCCAATGCCATCGTTCACGGCCCGGCCCTGGTGCGGGCCGTCGAGGCGCTGGACCCGGAGACCCTGGCCATGCTTCCGGCGGGCTCGAACCTGGATAACGCGCTGTTTCTGGGCTCGGACCGGTCGATCATGTTCTGGCTGGACAACCTCGAGACACTGACGGAGCGCTGGAACGCCTGGCTCAATCGGTAGCCCGGCCTTCATCCGCCTTACGGACCGCCCCGGCCACTGAGCTTCTGCAGAAGCTCCACGACAATCAGCAGGGCCACGGACACGGCCATCAGGAAGACGGTTACCGCTATTATCGTCGGGTCCAGCTGATCCCGTATGCCGGCAAAGAGCTGCCGGGGCAGTGTAAGCGTCGTCGGTGACGACAGGAACACCGCAATCACCACGTCATCGAACGACGTTACGAACGCGAATACCGCCCCCGCCAGCACGCCCGGCATGATCAGGGGCAGGACCGTGTCGCGGAAAGCGCGCAGGGGCCGCGCCCCCAGGCTTTGCGCTGCGCGCATCAGCTCCGGGTCAATCCCCCGAAGCGCCGCCAGGACGGTTGCAAACACGAACGGGACGGCGATGACGGTATGCGTAATGATCAGCGGGGCGTAGCCGCCGAGCAGGCCCACCCGGGCGAAGAAGAAGTAGCTGCCGAGACCGATTACCACCACCGGCACCGCCAGCGGCGACAGGATTATCGCTATCAGCGCGCGCTTGTATCGAAAGTCTGTGGAAACCAGGCCATAAGCAGCCATGGTACCCAGAGGCGTTGCCAGCGCCGTGGTCGACAGTGCGACGACGACGCTGTTCTTAAGCGCATACATCCACGGATAAGGCTCGAGGGCGCTCTGGAACCACTTCAGCGAGATGCCGGGCAGCGGGTAATGCATGAAGGAGTTCGGGCTGAATGCCAAGGGAGCCACGATCATGATAGGCGCCACCAGGAATGCCAGAACCAGAAAAGCCAGAACAAATACGAACGCCGATCGTATCCGCCTGTGCACCCGGTATGAAACCGCCGGCATTCGTTCCGGCACTAATTGATCCTGCCGGTAAGCGGACCGGCGGCGCGCGAGTACAGCGGATAGAGCGCGACGACCACGCCAAGAAGCACCAGCGACAACGCCGCAGCCATGCTCCAGTTGGCGGTGGTAAGGGCATTGTGCGCGATGACCGAGCCGATCATCTGATCCTGCGGCCCACCCACCAGTGCCGGCGTCACATAAAAGCCGACGCTCACGATGAACACCAGCACTGCGGCAGCGGCGACCCCGGGTGCGCTCTGGGGCAGGTAGACCGTGAAGAATGCGGCCAGCGGTCGGGCGCCGAGCGACTCTGCGGCCTGAACCTGGGTGGCGGCGATACCACGCATCACGGCGTACATCGGTAGGACGGCGAAAGGCAGGAGCACATAGACCATCGAGATATATACACCTGCGCGATTGAAGATCAGTGAAAGCGGCGCGTCCACCACGTCGAGCCACTGCAGCGCGTCATTGGCGATGCCGTCTTTCTGCAGGATCACCATCCAGGCGACGGTCCGGACAAGGACCGACATCCAGAACGGGAGGAGCACGAGGAAAACCAGGACCCGCTCCAGTCGCCCGCGGGTGCGAGCCATCACATGGGCCAGGGGATACGCCGCTGCCAGGCAGACCACAGTCACCACCAGCGCCATCCAGAGAGTACGTCCCAGCAGGGACAGGTATACACGCTCGTCGGGGGGGCGCAGCTCCAGCCCGCGCTTCCAATCCATTTCCATGTCCAGGGCGGCTGCCAGAAACCGGGGTGTCCACGCCTCGCCCGCGCGTTTGAGAGCTCGCCATGTCTCGATCTCGTTCCAGGCCGCATCGATTGTCACCACGGCTTCCACCGGGTCGGATATATCGAGCTCATCGGCGATGCGCGCGGTTTTCATCAACAGGCTGCGAAACCCCGGACGCTCGCGATTGAGCCGTTCGGCCGCATCGGCCACGGTACGGGCCGCGTATGCCGTGCGCAGATCCCGGATCACGGCCGCGAATACATCGTCTCCGGGTCGGGATGTCCCGCGCCACTTCTCGAGCGCGGCGACGGTCCGTGGCATTGCCGTGGCGACGTCGGGCGAGTGGATGCCGGTCAGCAGGATGTTGCCGACCGGCGCAGCAAAGAACGCCAGCAGGAAAACCAGAAGCGGCCCGGTCAGCGCGAGCCCCGCAAGCCCGCGGCGCCGACGGTTCGCGTCTTCACCCCGGCGGGCGGCATTACGCCTCTCGGCGCGGATCTCGTTCGATGCAGTTGGAGGCATGCCTCAGTCTTCGATCGAGTCACGCTCCGGCGCGATAACGGTAGCGAGGTCTTCCGGCCAGCTCAGGTATGCCATATCACCGATCGCAGCGTCGCGGCCCCGGGGGTGGCTGGGGTTTTTAACGGTAATCCGTCCGACTCCCGGGACGTCCACGACGAATCGGGTCTGGCCGCCCAGATAGGTGCTTTCCACGATTCGGCCCTGAAAGACGCCGGCCGCTGAAGGGGCATCCATGTGCAAGGCGATTCGTTCCGGTCGCACCACCAGCAGTCCAACCTCGTTGATCGGCGATACCGGGGAACGGCGGGCGCGGACACTGGCGCCGGTATCGAGAACCGCAGTGCACCACTGGTCGGTACGTCCAGGCCGGACTCTCACCGGTATCAGGTTGTTCTCCCCGATGAACCGGGCGATAAACTCGTTCTCCGGATGCTCGTACAGCTCTTCCGGGCTGGCCATCTGCTGCAGCATTCCGCGCTGCAGAACGGCGACCCTGTCCGACATGGCAAGCGCCTCGCCCTGGTCGTGCGTCACGTAAATGAAAGTGATTCCAATCGCATCGTGGAGGCGACGAATCTCGTACTGCATGCTCTCCCTCAGCTGGCGGTCCAGCGCCGAGAGCGGCTCGTCCATGAGCACGATCGTCGGCTCGAAAACCAGGGCCCGCGCCAGGGCCACGCGCTGCTGCTGCCCACCGGAGAGCTGCCCGGGCCGATGGTCGGCTTCGCCATCCAGCTGGACCGTACGGATGATGCGTCTCACGCGATCCTCGATCTCCCCTCTGGACAGACCGCGCCGCTGCAGCGGATAGGCAATGTTCTCCGCGGCGGTGCGATGGGGAAACAGGGCGTAGTTCTGGAACACGACGCCCATGTTCCGTCGATAGGGAGGTACTTCAGCCAGGGACCGCCCATTGAGCAGGATGCTTCCCGCCGATGGGTCAACGAAGCCGGCCAGCATCAACAACACGGTGGTCTTGCCGGACCCGGACGGCCCGAGCAGCGTAACGAACTCTCCCTGCTCTATCGACAGGGACAGGTCCTCCACCACCATTTGCTTGCCGTCGTAGGACTTGCTGACACCCTCGAACGCCAGATGCGAGCCGCGGGAACCGGTCGTCGTCCGGGTTTCCGGCGTGCTCGCGGAAGCAAGTACTGCCTTGTGGCTCATACGGTGCATACCCTGTCGGCTCATTTGTTGAGAACCTGCGATCTGATCATCGACGACCCGCCGCCGGTTAAACCGGCAGGCGGGCGCGTCGCGCACACGCGTTGCCCGACGTTGTCCGACAACAATTCACGGCGGGATTCTATCACCGGCAATGCGCACACAACCCAATGCGGATCATCCGGGCGGCGACTGGACGTTGAACACCTGCGCGCATTAGTATTGTGCACAGTCTGAAAATATTCGAACAAACGATACGGCGATCATGATGTATACGGGGGTCGCGGTGCGCTTCGCCACCGCTGGTTTCAACGTCCTGCTTCGCGCCAGGTATCGCCGCATCACCCGCCGCTACTACCGTCGCTGGGGGCGGCTACCGAACTACGCGAATCCATACTTCCACAGCGAAAAGGTCCAGTGGCGAAAGCTGTTCGACCGCAATCCATTGTTTCCGGTGTTCCTCGATAAGATCGACGTTCGCGACTTTGTCGCTGATACAGCCCCGGAGCTCAGTGCGCCACGCATCCTCTGGACCGGCACCGATCCTGATTCCATCCCGTACGAATCGCTGCCGGCGCGGTACGTCATAAAGCCGAACTGCCGCAGCGGCGACAGGCATTTCGTCATGGGGCCGGCGGATGTGAACAAGGAAGAGATTGCCGCCAAGTGCCGCCAGTGGTTGAGCAGGCCGTTTGGTCGCAAGGTGGGGGAATGGGGCTATCTCCCCGTTCGACGCCGACTGCTCATCGAGGAGTTCCTCGCCACGCATGCCGAGGAAGACGGGGTCACCGATTTTCGTTTTCACGTGTTCGACGGCCGGGTCCATATGATTTCGAGCGACTCCTCCCGGCTGGAGCACGCGACGCGAATTCCGCTCGGCAACAACACGTTTTATGACCGGACCTGGAACCAGCTGCCGTTCATCAAGGTCAACCGGCAATCGGAGATCGCGAAACCCCTGAGCAAGCCGACGCAGATGGATTCCATGATCGCTTCGGCGGAAAAGCTGGGTGCCGGAATCGATCACGTGCGGGTCGACCTGTATCTGGCCGGCGACCGCCCTCACTTCGGCGAGATAACGGTCTACCCGTTGTCGGGGATGGAGCGGTTCGAGGTCGTGCCGGGGGCCGGGCTCCGGCACGTCGAGCCCTGGGAGATCTATATGAGCCGGCCGTGGAAGCTTCCGGACATCCCCCTGCCCCGCAGGCTCTACCGCGGCGTACGCGGACTGTGAACCCGCGGCACCGGGTCAGGCTCGTGTAGCCCGAGCCGCGATGCGTGTATGGCTCGGTTCCGCTCTGCGCTCCCGGCTGGAAGACGCATCGGAGCAGCTCGATCTTCCGGCCGAGGTTGGGCGACAGCAGCTCATCCAGGATTCCGCTGCTGAACGCCAGGCTGCGTCGATTCTCGGCGCGCACGACGAAGTCGCGGAGCGCCGAGTCCGTGCTGGAAGTGGAGGAGAAGAACCAGCTTATCGTTACGCCCAGGGCGCCAGGAGTCTAAGATCAGCTGACCAGATCCGGTGGTCCCGAGCACGGCTGGCAGTTGGCGTGCGGGCGCGCGGGCTCGAGCTTGTAATATCCCTCCATCGCATCACAGCGCGGACAGCCGCCGGCGCTCCGGTAGAAGAATTCGTAGTCTGTTTCGTCCTGGGGTTCCGGCATTGTGGCGCCTCGCAATCGAAATGTGCGTCAGAATCGACCGCGAAACAGGCCCGCGTCGGCCATGGCGATCATCCTGTCCGGTATTGCTGCGCGCCTTTCATTCTCGTCCGGACCGAGCGGCGCTGCAGAGAAGCGTTTGCGCACGGCGCGTTTAGCGATTTCCCTTCTCAGCGCACCCGGCCCCCCGGAGAAAGCCATATTACTGCATTTCCACCGCGAAAGGCAGCCGGAACTCGGGGATGGGCCCGGACTGAGGCAAATACCTGATCGAATTGGAAGAACATTGTGTTATTCGAGATGCGTCAACTCCGTTTCGAATTTGTGTTGACGGCAGGGTTAAACCAACAATGCCAAAGTCAACGTGGCAGCCACCAACAGGTTAGTGAGCAGATTCCAGACAACGTTTACTCCGAGCGCAGGTATGGGCACCGGCTCCGTTGGCGTCTTGAACGCCCATCGAAGAGGCTTCACCAACAACAGGGACGGCAACACGGCGGCCAGCACTGGGATAGGAAGTAAGCCGAGCCCGACTGACAGAGCAATCGATGTCGGCACCAGCAGGCCGGCCAGGGCGTAGACTTTCGCTGCCGCAGGCCGACCAAGTCGAATCACCAGGTGGCGTCTTCCACCGACACGATCCGCGGATTCATCCGGGAACTCGTTCAGCAGGAGTAGATTGAAGGTCATGAATGTTGCCGGGACGGCTGCCGCAATCGCCGCGGGACCGATTGCCCCCCCTTGCACTAGAGCAACGCCGGCGATTGGAAGCCCGCCAAGTCCTAGTCCCGCAGCAATCTCACCAATTCCCAATCTTGTGAGCACATCGGTGTAGCCGACCACGAAGATCGCGCCAAGTGTCATGAAGGGAAGCAGTTTCCAACCCACGAGTGCGTAGAACCAGACGCCTATTGCCAAGCCAACGACTGCAGCAAAGAGCCCGAAAACGGTAGCCGTCTGTACCGACATGATGCCTGAAGGCAGGGTGCCGCTCCCACCGGAAAACGGGGTTCGCTCGGTCCGTTCGTCGATACCCGTGTGAAAGTCACTCACTTCATTGAAGATGTTTGCAGCAATGTGCAGGGACAGCAAACCAACCAGTGCCGCAATGGTGCGCAACCAACTGAAACTGCCGTCGTATGCGGCGGCAGCAGCTCCCGCTGCGACCAGGACAAAGGGCAGTGCCAGAAATGGTGCGCGGGAAACTCCCGCGAACGCTCTGGGATTCGGCATATCCGGTTCCTGAGAGAGTAGCGTATGGCATCGCGCAGTGATCCGCCTATGAAGCCGATGTGACCCCGCAAGGATCCCTCAGGCAACCGGCTGCCACCTGATAGGTATCGGACTCAGACGACGTCGACTTTGGCGCGATGTCCAGAGGCCCTCTTGAGTCGCTGGTCGCAGGTCAGCAGAGGCGCCTCGAGCGCCTCGGCCAGCGCCACGTAGACCGCGTCGTAAGCGGTCAGATTGTGGCGGAGCTCCCAAGCGCGTGGGAGGAGGAGATCGTGGGGATAACGCGTGATCGGTAGATCGGCGAGATCGTCCAGCGCGGCCCGGCAGCGTTCCGGCCCGGACTCTCCCGACGCGGCGTAGCGGCTAAGGACCTGCGTCACCTCGACATCGATGAGGTGCGGCGCATGCAGTGTTTGCTCTGAATCGAAGATGCATTCTTCGACAATTGCCGCTGTCGGCGAGCGTAGAAGCACCTCGAGCACCGCCGAGGCATCGAGGACGATCAACGACTGTCGCGCTCCGCGCGTACAGCCTCCGCCGGTGCCAAGGATGACGTGACGGTAGACCGGGCTTGAAGCCGCTTTCGAAGCTCCTCAGGTGTCGGCCGTTCGGCGACGCGGCGTACTTCCGCCAGCAGGTAGTCGGACAAAGACATGCCTGCGGTCGCCGCGCGTGCCTTGAGCCGGCGGTGCAGCTCGTCCGGTACGTTCCGGATTTGAATCATCATGGACATGTTCATAACCTATAAACATGTGGAGAACATGTCAAGGGCGCCGACCGGAAACTCAAACACTTGCTTGACGAAGGCCGCTCGCGCGCATCCTTCCCTCGCGGCTTAGTGCGGTCACGACCCGAAGTCGGGTACCTGGAAGCGGCGCCGGTAGGCGCCGGGCGTGATATCCGTGATCCGCTTGAAGAGCCTGCGGAAAAACGCCGGGTCTTCGTAGCCGACCTTCCAGGCGATCTCGTCGATGGCGTCGTCGGTTCTTTCCAGGCGTCGCTTGGCTTCCTCGACACGCAGGCGCTGGACGTAGCTGATCGGCGACATCCCCGTGGCCCGCGTGAACCGCCGCTTGAAGCTGCGTTCGGGTAGCGCCGATCGGCGCACCATGTCATCGACCGGAGTGGCGGCGGAGAAGTGCGTCGCGAGCCAGTTCTGCGCTGCCTTGACGGTCGAGTCGTCGTGATCCATGGGCGGGTTGAAAACCATGTACGGAGCCAGCCCGTCGTTGTGCCATTGCATTGCGAAGAACCGGGCCATGGCCTGGGCCGTGGTGGCACCGGCATGGCGGGCGATGAGGTAAAGAACCAGGTCGTGCCACGACGTCGACGCGCCGGACATCAGGAACTGCCCCTTGTCGCCGGCCTTCACCAGCACCCGCTCAGGATCCAGGCGCACTTTGGGAAACAGCCTGGCGAAGCCGCTGGCATAGGTCCAGTGGATCGTGGCATCCCGCTGGTCCAGGAGCCCGGTTTCGGCCAGCAGAAACACGCCTGAACAGGCCGAGCACAACACCGCACCCCGCTCGTGCATCGCCTTCAGCCAGGCGATCAGGACCGGGTGCTGGCCGGTCACCCAGGCCGCGTTTTTCACCAGAAGCGCCGGAAGTATCACGATGTCCGTGTGCCCGATCTCTCCGATCGACTTGTGCACGGGCAGCGGCACATCCCCGGCGAGCAGCACCGGCCGGCCGCCTTCGCCGACCAGCTCCACGGCGAAGGGTGGCTGCCTGGGAATGGTCTCGGAGATCGTGGCCAGCAGCGTAAAGGATGTCAGGACATCATACATGCCCGTCAAGGTGGAGAGAGCCGCATCGGGGACCGCGACCAGGCTGACATGCAGGGGATGACCCGGAGCGGTCATTGTGCTTTTTCGTCGTCAGTGTGACGTATTTGGCTTGAATGGACCGGTTATGACGAGTCTGCCTCTCAAAGCCGGTGCCCGCCTGCCGTAATCTGAGCCGCACCTTAACAGCAAGCGGAGTACCAAGCCATGCAAATCGATGAGAACGCCCTGAATGCCTTTGTGGAAAAGGCCGTGGGCGACCTGTCCGCCGGCTACGGCGGAGTTATGGTCAGCCTCGGCCACAAGTTGGGGCTGTACAAGGCCATGGCCGGGTCGGGACCGTTGAGCTCGCAGGAGCTTGCCGGCCGGACCGGCTGTACCGAGCGCTACGTGCGCGAGTGGCTCAATTCGCAGGTAGCCGGCGGCTACACGATGTACCACCCCGCAAGCAGCACTTACGAGCTGACGCCGGAGCAGGCCATGGTGCTGGCCGATGACACGAGCCCGGTGTTCATTCCACATGCGTGGAACGTGCCCGCCTCCATGTGGTTCGACGAGGAGCAGGCGATCGAGGCGTTCCGGACCGGCAGGGGCGTGGGCTGGGGCGAGCACGAAGACCGCCTCTACTGCGGTGTCGCCGCGTTCTACCGCAATGCCTACCAGGGAAGCCTGGTGCAGGAATGGCTGCCCGCCCTCGATGGCGTGGCTGCCAGGCTGGAGGATGGCGCCCGGGTCGCTGATGTGGGGTGCGGCCACGGGCATTCCACCGTCATCATGGCCAAGGCGTTCCCGAACTCGCGGTTCTGGGGATTCGATTACCACGAGGAGTCCATAGAGCAGGCGCAAGAGGTCGCCCGAAGCGAGGGCGTCGCCGACCGCGTCAGCTTCGCGGTGGCCAGGGCGGACGACTATGCGGAGAAGGACTTCGACCTGATCTGCTTCTTCGATTGCCTTCACGATATAGGCCACCCGGTGCGAGCAGCGGCGCACGCGAAACAGGCCCTGAAGCCCGACGGCACGGTGATGCTGGTAGAGCCGTATGCGTCGGACCGGGTCGAGGACAACATCAATCCCGTCGGCCGGCTCTACTACGCGGCGTCGACCACGCTGTGCTGCGCGCACGCCATATCCGAGCAGGGTACTCATGTTCTGGGCGCCCAGGCGGGTACGGGTCGCCTGGCGGATGTGTTCGCGCAGGCCGGATTCCGCAGTTTCCACCCGGCGATGGAAACGCCGTTCAACCTCATCCTGGAAGCGCGCCAGTGAACAACCCGCTGATCACCGCCCGCGAGGCCCGGACTCTTGCAGGTCTTGCGGTACCCATGACGGGCGTGGCGCTCGTCAACATGGGTATGTCCATCACCGATACGGTCATGATGGGCTGGATAAGCCCCATGGCTCTGGCCACCGGCGCGGTGATCAGCGACCTGTACTCCATCATCTTCTACTTTCTGGGCGGTATTCTCGGGGCGGTGTCTCCGCTGCTGGCCCAGGCGCTGGGCGCCGGCCGAGTCGAGGAGGTGCGACCCACGCTCCACAACGCCTTCGCCATGGCAGCTGTTATCGCTGTACCGGCGGCCGCGGGCGTTGCCTTGCTGCCGGTCGTGCTGGGGGTGTTCGGGGTTGACCGGGAGATCATTGCGCTTGGCGGCGGCTACGCGCTTGGTCTGGCCCTGACCGTGGTACCGATGATCTTCGCGACCGTATGGCGGCATGCCTTTTATGCAATCGGCCGCCCGCGGGTCTACCTGACCGCAGTGCTGATGCTCCTGCCGTTGAATGCACTGGCCGATTATGTGCTCATGTTCGGCTGGGGGCCTGTCCCGGCATTCGGCCTGGCCGGAGCCGGCTTCGCTTCGGCGCTGGTCGCAATCGGCCTGGTCGCCTACTTCGCCTGGTTCACCGTCAGGGACCCGGCGTTCAGGGCATTCGGCTTGTTCACAGGGTCCTGGGAGATCGATCCATCGACGCTGCGCAGGATTCTTCGGCTCGGGTTGCCCATCGGCGCGACAACCCTGGGAGAGGTGGGTATCTATCTGCTTTCCACCGTGATCATCAGCCTCTTCGGCGTCCTCGCGCTGGCAGCGCACGCCATCGCTCTGCGGTTCGCGGGAGTGCTCTACGCCGTCTTCGTCGGCCTGGCGCATGCCACTACGGTGCGGGTGGGCTATGCCGTGGGTCGTGCCGATATCGAGCAGACCAGAACCGCCATCCGTACGGCGATAACCACTGGTACGGCCATCGGCCTGCTGATACTTGCCGTCACGAACGGGTGGTCATCCGCCATACCATGGTTGTTTCTGGACAGTGCCGACCCCTCTGCCAATGAAGTCGCCGCCACTGCCTCCGGCCTGTTGATGCTGCTCGGCATCATGAACGCCGCACAGGGCCCGGCTTCGCCGGCCACGGCGGTGCTCAGGGCGTTCAAGGACACCCGCGCACCGATGGGTCATTATCTGATCGGGTATTGGCTCGTCGGATTGCCCGTGGGCTGCATCGCCGCGTTTCCGCTCGGCTACGAATCCGAAGGGGTCTGGTTCGGCCTTGCCACGGGGATGATCACCACGGCCGTGCTCGTCACTATGCGATTGCTGCGCTACAACGGATCGCCGGCGACGGTAGACAGTCCCGCTTGAGGACAGACAGGCGCATTTTCAGCCGGACGGAGTAGCTGAAACGCTGACTCCCACAGAAAATTCCGAGTGGTCCGGGTTTGCAAGCACTCCGACGCCTTGAACGCTTACGGCAAGTCAGCAGACTATTCGTGATAGTGGTGGGCCCGGCAGGACTCACTCCCGCAAAAGTCCCGCAAGGCCGACTGATCGGTATCGGACTCAGACGACCTCGACTCATGTATTCGACGGGCCGTTAACCATTTTTTTGGACGCCCTGAGCCAGACCGAGCTCAGCGAGATCGCGTGTTAGCTGCTCCGTTACGTTTTCCCGTGTATACGGCAGGCTTTGCATCAACTTAGTGATAGTGACGCCGGGATCCAGGCGAATCAGTTCGGAGACGGCTTCGTCGGCGCCGCTGGACTCGCCCGTTCTGAAGCGGGCTGCGGCAAGATACGCAAGACTTTGTGCATTCGGCTGTCTCATCTTCGCCAGTGCCTGCACGGCGTTCCGGAATTCACCACGCGAGTACTCGGCGATACCCAGGCCCCACAGGTACCAGTGCGGGTAATAAGGGTTCAGGCGCATCGCCGACTCGATGTTCCGGACGGCCTCATCCGCCCGGCCGGCAAACGTCAATGGCCATGCCCTGTTGGCCAGCGCATCCGAGTTATTTGGGTTTAGGCGCAGCGCCTCGTCGAAGGAAAGCAGCGAGGCTGCGAGGTCTCCGGCCGCGAGGTGCGCCGCGCCCAGGGCCCAATGGGCGGAGTCGAGGCTCGGGTCCAGGCGAATGGACTCGCGCGCGTATTCGAACGTTTTCTGCAGGGAATTGCCGGTATCCTCGACCCAAGCCATGTAAACATCGAAAAACCAGGTCCAGGCGAGCCAGGCATGCGCCATCGCGAAGTCCGGACTCTCCGTGACCGCCTGCTCGAAGTAGTCGCGCGCGATCAGCATGTCCTCGCGGAGAAACTTCTCCTTGTGCGCCATACCGCGCATCAACTTCTCATAGGTGCTGAGCTCCGTACCGCGACGCGACAGGCTTTTTTTGAGCTCGGCGCGCTGCAGTACGCCTTTGTAGCCTCGAAGCGACGCCACGATGCGGCTGACGATTTCATCCTGAACCTCGAACAACTCGGTCAGCGGTCGATCGTATCTCTCTGCCCAGAGATTTCTTCCGTTGGACCCCTGAACAAGCTGCACGTTGACACGAAGTCGTTGATCGACAATCTGCATGCTGCCCAGGAGCAGATACCGGATGCCGAGATCGGCGGCGATTTCCGAAGCGCTGAGCGCGGTGTCCCGGTACACCTCCGCGGAATTTCTCGCGATCACGAACAGCGACCGGTCCCGGGAAAGCTCCGCCGTCAGGGTTTCGGTCAAGGCATCGCAGAACAGGTCGTGATCTTCGTGTCCCGAGTTGTTATGCACGGGCAATACCACAATGGACGGAACTTCCGGCTCTTGCGGGGTTGAGTCCGGCGCCACGGCCCGTCCCTGTCTGATTCGTTCATGCAGTTCCGTGGTTTGATCTTCCGGCGCGGTTTGCAACTCGGCATACAGCATCCCGGCGAATGCGTCGAATCGCCGCATAGCCTCGACTCGTCGGCCGGACGCGGCCAGGGCCCGCATCTGCAGCCTGCATGCGTGCTCGTGCAGAGGGTCAAGCTCCAGCATTCGAAGCGATGTGTTCAACGCTTCGGTTGCTTTGCCCGCCTGCAGAGCCCGGTCCGCGAGTCTGCTGAATACCTGCAACGCCAGATCCTCCAGACGCATCGCTTCGGTCGCTTGCCAGGCCTGGAACTCCTCCGTCTCGCAGGAAAAGCCCTCGAGAAAACGACCAGAGTAGAGCTTTTCCGCAAGCCTCAACGAGGCGAGATCGTCGGCGCTGCCCGCGTTCTCGAATTCCAGTGCATCCACAGTCACTTCGCCGGGATTCAGGGCCAGCCGATCGCGCTCGATCGTCATCAGCCGGCCTGGCCGTCTGCCCAGAGCTTCGTTCAGCTCGTGAAGTGTACGACGCAGACTGGCTCGTGCCCGCGAATCCGATGAATCGGACCAGTACAGATTGGCAAGCGCCTCGCGTGTCGTCCCCGTTTCTCCGTTCATGGCGATGTATGCCAGCAGGCCAAGGGATTTGCGCGTCGGAAACGCGACGGGCTCCCCGTCGTTCCATCGGGCCGCGACCCCGCCGAGCAGGTTCAGCTCGAGTCTGTTCGGATTCAGCGCATCCCCCTCGGCTCAAGGCCGCCGACGCCTGCTTTGCCGCTGTCTGCGTGTGTGACCGGGTGTTGCGAACGCGATTCCGACGCTGTCCGGACGCCGGCGTCGTATGAATGGCCGTGCGGTTGAAGGCCGTTCCTGCAACGAACCCAGAGGATATCTCTATGACTACAAACCGAAATGCCGGAATCGCTGTCGGGTGCGAAACCTCGAATCATGTCGATGAACGATCGCTCACCGGAGTCGAGGGCCGCGGCGGCCCGGGCGACCGGACTCGTCTGGCCGCGGCGTTCCGTGAGCTGGGCCGTGGCGTGGGCGCCACGGTAGCCTGTGAGCGGACCCGGAACTTCTACCGGTCCGGTGGCCGGGCCTGAACCCGCGGCTTCAGCCAGGGTCGCTATTGGGCCGGACTGTTGGGACAGTGTAAACGCGATTTGGATAGCATGAACCTCGATACATGACTGACGATCGCCCAAGCCGAATTCTAGCTTGGAGCGCGGACGAAGAGAAACAACGCCCGGCTCCCGCCGATATGCTTCTCGCCGCCGTCAGGCGTGATCCCGCGGCATCTCAAGGTCCCAGTTCCGCGCGCAGATCCGCTTGCCGTCTTCGTAGGCGTCGAGTTGCGCATGCAGGTCTCGTTGATCGCCTCCAGTATCGAGACGTCCTCGGCTAGGTTGCGCTTCACCCACCAGTTGTGGTGCTCCGGCTCGATCAGGGTCACATCGACGGGCGGCGCACCCTCGGGCGGCGCGAACGGCGCCACCGCGGGCACGTCGTGGCCGGTCTCGCGGACCGGCAGGGAAAGGCGGCTTTCGCTCGTCGCGATCGACAAGCGAACCGACAGCGGATCGCTCTCGAATACCCGCGCGCCGCCCCCCAATCCTCGCACACCGAGTCGTGCCACCAGTACTCGTCCCGGTGCCGATGGCGCAGCCAGATATCGCCCCAGGGCTCGATGGCCATGGCGGGATCCGGGGCCCGGCGGCAGCGAGTCGTAGGCGAACATCTTAGCCGCCCAGGACAGGTTAGGGTTTCGTAGTTGTTGATCGCGGTTTGAACATCGACGTCAAAAACGTCCTCTCGGTTCTCCGCGAGCGTGCGCACCTCGTCTTCCGACAGCGCCGCGCACTGGATATCGCCGACATCGATGGCGGATGGACTCTTCTCGTTCTACGTTGTTATTGGTGGGCCCGGCAGGACTCGAACCTGCGACCAAGGGATTATGAGTCCCCTGCTCTAACCAACTGAGCTACAGGCCCTGATTTGGGGGGATGATAGCAGGGATGGGGCGGGGTTGTGCCGTCGTTGTACGACTGGTACGCCCCTTCCCGGTTCTACACGCGTTGGTTGCCAATCACCAGGTGCCGTGGCTGGATTCCATTGCCCTCATCCTGACCTTCTCCCCCTCTGGGGGAGAAGGAATGGCTCCGGTTGAGTCGGATCAGGTGCCGTCGAGGAAACTGCGCAGGTGCTCGGACCGGGACGGGTGGCGGAGCTTGCGCAGGGCCTTGGCTTCTATCTGCCTTATGCGCTCGCGGGTGACGTCGAACTGCTTGCCGACTTCCTCGAGGGTGTGGTCGGTGTTCATACCGATGCCGAAGCGCATGCGCAGGACCTTGGCCTCCCGGGGGGTGAGAGTATCCAGGATGCTGTCCGTTGACACCGTCAGGCCGGTGTTGGTGGCGGCTTCCATGGGCGCCACCACGCTGCGGTCCTCGATGAAATCGCCCAGGTGCGAGTCCTCGTCATCGCCTATGGGAGTCTCCATGGAGATGGGCTCCTTGGCGATCTTCAGGACTTTGCGGATTTTTTCCTCGGGCATGTCCATGCGCTCGGCCAACTCCTCGGGCAGGGCTTCGCGGCCCTTCTCCTGCAGGATCTGGCGCTGGATCCGGTTCAGCTTGTTGATGGTCTCGATCATATGCACCGGGATGCGGATGGTCCGGGCCTGGTCCGCGATGGAGCGGGTGATGGCCTGGCGGATCCACCAGGTGGCATAGGTCGAGAACTTGTAGCCGCGCCGGTACTCGAACTTGTCCACGGCCTTCATCAGGCCGATGTTGCCTTCCTGGATCAGGTCCAGGAACTGCAGGCCGCGGTTGGTGTACTTCTTGGCGATGGAGATCACCAGCCGCAGGTTGGCCTCGACCATTTCCTTCTTGGCGCGGCGCGCCTTGGCCTCGCCGATGGACATGCGCCGGTTGACGTCCTTGAGCTCGGAGATGGTGATGCCGGCGGCCTGCTGAATGTCCTGCAGCTTGCGCTGGTTGTTCTCGATGGTTTCCCGGTGCTTTTCCATTACGTCCCGGTGCTCGCCGGCGGCTTCCAGGAGCTGCTCGTAGAGGCCGGGCTCGGTCTCGTTGTGGACGAAGATCTTGATGAAGGTCTTGCGCGGCATGCGGGCCTTCTTGACGCAGATCTCCATGATCTGACGCTCCGCGGCGCGGGCTTCTTCAACCAGGTAGCGTACCTGGTCCCACAGCACGTCCACCTGTTTGGGCACGAACTTGATTTCCATCAGCTCGCGCGTGATCTTGATCTGGACCTTCTTGGCCTGGTCGCTGCTGATGCCGTGCTTGTCGATGGCCTTCTTCAGTGACGTGTGATGCTTCTTCAGGCTCTTGAACCGGCGCGCGACTTCCTCGGGGTCGGGTCCGGTGTCCACGGGCTCCTCGTCCTCGTCGTCGTCGTCGCTGCCGCCGGCCTGCTTCGGGATCGGAATGGGTTCGTCCACCGCATTGGGATCGATGAAATCCACCATCAGGTCGTGCAGGCGCATCTCCTCGTTCTCGATGGCATCGATGGATTCCATGATCCGGGAGATGGTGATCGGACAGGTGGTGACCGCCTCGGTGCACTGCCGGATGCCTTCCTCGATCCGCTTGGCGAGCTTGATCTCGTCCTTGCGGGTCAGCAGGTCCACGGTGCCCATCTCGCGCATGTACATGCGCACGGGGTCGGTGGTGCGGCCGAACTCGCTTTCCACGGCGGTGGTCAGGGCGGCCTCGGTGTCCTCCTCGTCGGTGTCCGAGTCCTCCTTGAGCAGCAGGGCGTCGGGGTCCGGCGCCTTGTCATACACCAGGATGCCCATGTCGTTGATCATGTTCACGACATTCTCGATCTGGTCGGTGTCGTGCATGTCCTCCGGCAGATGATCGTTGATCTCCCGGTAGGTCAGAAAACCCTGTTCCTTGCCCTTGAGGATAAGTTTCTTGAGTTCGGACTGTTTCGTCTCTTGATCCACTAGTGGCACCCGTTCGTCAGAAGGTTGGACCGAAAAATAACCGTATATTATAGCTGAATCCGCCGGTTTTCGCCGGATTCAGCCGCATGCCCCGCCCCGATGGTCACGGGTTCCGGATCTGGAGGTCCCTCTTGTTTTTCAGCAGGCTGTCCAGCTGCTTCTTGACCGTCTCGCTGGCCCGGCCGTCCCGGGCTTCCTCGTTGCGGCTGCTGAGCCGCCTGAGCTCGTCCTCGAGCCGGTTCTCGCCTGTTATGTGTGCCCGCGCGGCCAGGTTTTCAAGGTGGCGGTGGGGCGGACCGATCGCCCGGCGTGTCCTTTGCCCGGTCCCGGTCGCCGACTATTCCGTCTCGTCGTCTGTTTCCTCGTCGCTCGAAACGGCAGGCGAGACTCGTTCTCGTTTGAGCTGCTCCCGCATCCGGGTCAGTTCAGAGTGCCGTGTCCTGAGGTCGTCGTCGATCTTCTCGCCGTTGGCCAGCCGCCGATGCATCTCCGCCTCCAATTTTCCAACTCGTTTGGCGGCCAGCTCCCACCTGAGCCGGTTCAAAGTGGCCCGAAATGCTGCAGCCGTCCCACTTCCGCCATGGATCTGGCTCCGCGAGACCAGTTTCTGGAGATGCTGGTGGTGCTCGTGCTCGCGGAACCGCTCCAGCAGGCCCGCCGTGGTGAGCCCGGTCGAGCCGGTAACCGTGTGCACCACCTCCGTGAACAGCTCGATGCCCGGCATATCCAGCTCCCGGAGCTCGTCGACATCGTGCGCGATGTGGGCGAGCTTGGGGTACTGCAGCACCAGGGTCAGCAGCTCCCGGACCGGTGACTGCCTGACCGTGGCGGGTCCGCGGCCCGTGGCCTGTGACTTTTTCTCCGGGCGCGTTCCTGTGGCGGCCGACTCCGTCCCATCGAGCAGCCGATCCACGGTTTCCCGGTCGGTCTGGGCCAGCTCCACGAGCTGATCCTTGAGCAGCTCCTTCAGGGCGCCGTCGGGCACCTTGGCGATCAGCGGCTTGGCGAGCTCGATGAGACGCGCCCGGCCGTCCATGCGGGTAGTATCGGTCTGGCCCGCCAGCTGCTGAACCAGAAAATCGGAAAAAGGCGTCGCCGCCCGGATGCGCTGCTCGAAGCCCTCGCCTCCCTCCCGGTTGACGGCGCTGTCCGGATCGTCCCCGTCCGGCAGGAACAGGAAACTGGCCTGGCGGCCCTCCCCGAGGGTCGGCAGCAGGGACTCCAGCGCCCGCCAGGCGGCGGCCCGCCCGGCACGGTCGCCGTCGAAGCAGAACACCACTTCCGTGCAGTAGCGGAACACCCGCTCCAGGTGGGCGCGGGTCGTGGCGGTGCCCAGGGTGCCGACGGCGTAGTCGATGCCGTGCTGCGCCAGGGCGACGACGTCCATGTAGCCCTCCACCACCAGCGCCTTGCCTGCCGATTTGATGGCGCCGCGCGCCGCATACAAGCCGTAGAGCTCCGCGCCCTTGTGGAACACCGGGGTTTCCGGCGAATTGAGGTACTTGGGCTCGCCCTCGCCCAGCACCCGGCCCCCGAATCCGACCACCCGGCCCCGGTGATCGTGGATGGGAAACATGACCCGGTTGCGGAACCGGTCGTAGTAGCCCTGGGTGGAGCGTTTCATCACCAGGCCGGCGTGCTCGAGCGCCCGGCGCGCCGTCTCGTCCCGGCCGATGGCCTGGAGCAGGTTGTCCCACCCGTCCGGGGCGAAGCCGAGCCCGAAGCGCGCGGCGGTTTCCCCGGTGAGCCCGCGCTGCTTGAGATAGGCCACCGCCTGCTTCGCGTCCGGGTGGCGCCGCAGTTGCTCCCGGTAGAAACGGTCGGCGCCGGCGAGGACCTCCAGCAGGTCCTTGCCGGCCTCGCCGGCTTTCTCCGGCTTCTCGGCGCCGCCCTCCCGGGGGACTTCCAGGCCGTGGCGGGCGGCGAGGTGCTCGACGGCTTCCACGAAATCCATGTGCTCATACTCCATGAGAAAGCCGATGGCGGTGCCGTGGGCGCCGCAGCCGAAGCAGTGGTAGAACTGCTTGTCCTGGCTGACGGAGAACGACGGCGTTTTTTCGTCGTGGAACGGGCAGCAGGCCTTGTATTCCCGCCCCGCTTTCTTCAGGGGCACCCGGCCGTCGATGACGTCGACGATATCCGTGCGAGTCATGAGCTCGTCGATGAAGCGCTGGGGGATGCGGCCGGCCATGTCTGCAAGTTCAAAGCAAAACGGGGGTGCTGTAAAGTCTGCCCGCGGCGGGCTTTCCGGCTCCGCCGCGGACGCTCGAATTCCAACCTGGAGCGACGCACGTGCCGATTATCATTGTTCTCTCGCTGGTGCTGCTGGGCGCCGCCCTCTGGGCGGCCTGGTCGCTGTACCGGCGCCGCCGCCGGGAGGCGTTGTTCCACCGGCTTCCACGCCCGGAGCACGTCGCCATCCTGGAGCGCAATGTGCCGCTGTACGGCCACCTGCCGCCGGAGCTCCGCAGGGCCCTGGGCGGCTTGGTCAATGTCCTGCTCGACGAGAAGACGTTCGTGGGCTGTGACGGCCTGGCGGTGACCGAGGAAATGCGCGTGACGGTGGCGGGCAACGCGTGCCTGCTGCTGCTGGGCGGGGGCAGGCTCACTTTCCCGGGATTCAGGACCATATTGATGTATCCGGATGCCTTCTTGACGGAGCAGACCAGCTACGACGGGATGGTGCAGACCCGGGAGCACAGCGTGCGCTCCGGCGAGTCATGGGAGCGCGGCCCCGTGGTGCTGGCCTGGTCGGACATCGAGGAGGACCTGCAGTACGCCGGCGACGGTCGCAACGTGGTGCTGCACGAGTTCGCCCACAAGCTCGATGAGGAAAACGCCGGGACGGACGGGCTGCCGGTCCTGCGCGACCGCTCCCAGTATACAGAGTGGCGGGCGGTGCTGAGCCGGGAATACGAATCCCTCAAGCGGGACGCGGAAAGCGGCGGGGAGTCCACCCTGGACCCGTACGGCGCCGAGTCCCCGGCGGAGTTCTTCGCCGTCGCCACGGAGGCGTTTTTCGAGATGCCCGGTACCCTTCGGGTCCGGCTGCCGGCGCTGTACGAGCAGCTGCGGCGATACTACAACGTCGACCCGGCTACGTGGATGCGTGAAACTGGGGGCGTCAGCCGAGCAGGGACTTGATGCGGGCGCTGACCTGGCCCATGTCGGCGCGCCCCTGAACCCGGGGCTTGAGCTCTCCCATGACCTTGCCCATGTCCTTCATGGTCGAAGCGCCGGTGGCGGCGATGGCATCCCGGATGAGGGCGTCGAGCTCGTCGTCACTGAGCGGCTCGGGCAGGTACTCCGACAGAATATCGACGGACACCTGTTCCTTTTCCGCGAGGTCTTCGCGGTTGCCGGCCCTGAACTGCTCGATGGAGTCCCGTCCCTGCTTGATCTGCTTGCCGATCACGGCGAGCACGGCGTCGTCGTCCAGGGTGACCTGCTCGTCCACTTCCTTTCTCTGGATGGCGGCCCGCAGCATGCGGATGGTCTCGAGCCGGGGGGTGTCCTTGGCCCGCATGGCGGTCTTCATGTCCTTGGTGATGCGGTCCTTGAGGGTCATGGTCCCGGGAGCGGCGGGGGGCTAATGGGAGCGCTGAAAACGGTTCCGCTGGCGGGAAACCCGCTTGAGCTCGCGCTTGCGGGCGGCGGCGGCCTTGCGCTTGCGGCCGGTGGTGGGCTTTTCGTAGTGCTCCCTGCGGCGCATTTCGGTGAACACGCCGGCCTTTTCGCACGCGCGGCGGAACCGGCGCAGAATCGTGTCGAACGGCTCATCCTGACGGACTTTCACACTTGGCATACAATTCCTCTAAACTGGTGCATGGAAGGCGCCGGATTCTAATCAATGCCGGCTGCCCGGACAAGGCACTTGTTGGGCAGATGGGGGGTGAATCCGGGCTGTTTCAAGGGATTGCCTGACAACACGACAATTTAACCGGGTCAATCGAGGCATTTGGAATGCTCGTACTGGGTGTGGAAACCTCCTGCGACGACACCGCGGCGGCGTTGTACGACAGCGGGCGCGGCCTGCTGTCCCACTGCCTGTTCTCCCAGATCCAGACCCATTCCGAGTACGGCGGCATCGTACCGGAGCTGGCGGCCCGGGATCATGTGCGCAAGCTGCTGCCCCTGATCGAGCAGGTGCTGGCCCGGGCCGACACACGCACCGAGGACCTGGAGGCGGTGGCTTACACCGCCGGCCCCGGCCTGGTCGGGGCGCTGCTGGTGGGCGCCGCCCTCAGCCACGGGCTCGCCGCGGCAGCGGGCATTCCCGCGGTGGGAGTGCACCACATGGAAGGGCACCTGCTGGCGCCGATGCTGGAGGACGACCGGCCGGAGTTCCCGTTCCTCGCCCTGCTGGTATCCGGAGGGCATACCATGATCGTGGAGGTGTCCGGCCACGGCCGCTACCGCCTGCTGGGCCAGACCCTGGACGATGCGGTGGGGGAAGCGTTCGACAAGACCGCCAAGCTCCTGGGCCTGGGCTATCCCGGCGGCCCGGCGATCGCCGCGGCGGCCGCTGGCGGCGATGCGGCGAAGTTCACGTTTCCCCGGCCCATGACCGACCGACCCGGGCTGGATTTCAGCTTCAGCGGTCTCAAGACGGCGGTGCTGCAGACTGTCCGCGCTCGGACCCTGGACAGCCGGATGGTGGCGGATGTCGCCAGCGCCTTCCAGGACGCCGCCGTCGATACCCTGGTGATCAAGTGCCGGCGCGCGGTGGCGGAGACCGGGTTGAGACGCCTGGTGGTGGCCGGGGGTGTCGGCGCCAATATCGAGCTGCGTGCCAGGCTCGCCCGGCTGGCGGAGCGCGAAGGGGTCAAGGTGTACTTCCCGCGCCTGGAGTTCTGCACCGACAACGGTGCGATGATCGCCTACGCGGGCTGGATGCGGGCCCGCAACGGCGCCGGCGCGCCGGGAGGCGGTTTCCAGGTCAAGCCCCGCTGGCCGCTGACGGAGCTGGAGCCGCCCATCCAGCGTACCGCGGGCATTGGTTCGGTCTGATCGGCTTACCCAGCCGATCGGGCCGGTGCCGGGGGCTGTCCCCCAGGGCCGCTGTGAATACATCCGTGTACGCTCTGGCTCAAACATCCCTGTTTTCGACAGCCCTGGGGGACAGCCCCCGGCACCGGCCCTTGTGTCGACAATTGAATATCAGTCGCCGGCCGGCTTCTTCGACTTGAGCCGAATCCTGTCCTCCTGGCCGCGCAGGAGCCGCCCGAAGTTCTCCCGGTGGCGCCACAACAGCGCCGCCGCCAGCACCACTGCCATCACGATGAATGCGGGCTCCCGCAGCCAGTAGGCCGCCGCCAGGGGAGACAGCGCCGCGGTGACGATCGCTGCCAGGGAGGAATACCGGAAGACCGCCGCTACGATCAGCCAGCAGGCAACGAGGCTCAGCCCCACCGGCCAGCCCAGGCCCAGATACACGCCCAGCCCGGTCGCCACGCCCTTGCCCCCGCGGAAGCCGAAGAAGACCGGAAACACGTGGCCGAGGAACGCGGCGCCGCCCGTGAGCGCGAGGACCACCGGGTCGCCGGTGACAAGCCGGGCGATCACCACCGGAATGACGCCCTTCAGCACATCCCCCAGCAGGGTGAGTAGGGCCGCGGTCTTATTGCCCTGGCGCAGAATGTTGGTGGCACCGGGATTGCCGCTGCCCACGGCACGCGGGTCGGTAAGGCGGAATATCCGCGCGATCAGGATGGCGCTGGAAACGGAGCCGATGAGGTAGGCCAGGACTGGAAGCAGGTATGGCATGCCGCAATTTGAGGGGCTGCGGCGCGGTTGGTCAAGTGCTTTGCCGGCGCTGACGGTGAACAGGTGACCCGTGTGGTTCCCCTGGCGAAATCTGTTCTGGTAATTTAATGTACGCCGACACAGTTAGTGTAACTTTCGGAGTGTTTGGGACCTGGCTTGAGAACCCGGGATAAGGAATGTAGCCAGTGCCGGGGGCCATCCACCAGGGCTGTCGAAAACAGGGATGTTTGAGCCAGAGCGTACACGGATGTATTTACAGCGGCCCTGGGGGATGGCCCCCGGCACTGGCGGCCCGGTGGTCCGGGTCTTCCAGCGGGATCTCTGCCCGCGGGCCGTAGAATCGTGCACTATCCGTGGCGGGCACTAGGCCCCTGCGTTTTGCACGTACAGGATTCACCATGGGGGCACCGGGACCACGGCATTGGACATCATCTATCTCAAAGACCTGAAGGCGGAGTGCGTCATCGGCGTCTGGGGCTGGGAGCGCCAACTCCGGCAGCGCGTGACTATCAACCTGGAGATGGGAGCCGACATCAGCCGGGCGGCGACCAGCGACCAGCTCGACGACACCCTGAATTACAAGGCCGTGGCCAAACGCGTCCTCGCCTTCGTCGAAGACTCCGAGTTCCAGCTGATCGAAACGCTGGCCGAGCGCATTGCCGGGCTGCTGCGCGAGGAGTTCGCCATTGCCTGGTGCCGCGTTACCCTGGACAAGGGCGGCGCCGTGCGGGGCAGCCGGGGGGTGGGCGTGGTGATCGAGCGCGGAGACCGGGATGCCTGAGGTCCATGTCAGCATCGGCAGCAATGTTGACCGGGAAAACAACGTCCGGGAGGCCCTGCGGCTGATGGCGGAGCATTTCGGTGCGCTGAATACGTCGAGGGTGTACGAGACCGAGTCCGTGGGCTTCAGCGGCCCGAACTTCTACAACCTGGTGGTGGGCTTCGAGACGGACCGGTCGCTCGCCGAGGTGGACGGCATACTGTCGGGCATCGAGGACCGGCGCGGCCGCCGGCGGGGCGGCGCCGGCGTCGATGACCGGACGCTCGACCTGGACGTGCTGCTTTACGGCGGCATGGTGAATCACGAGCCGCCCTGGGACATACCGCGCGCCGATATCCTTGAATACGCCTTCGTGCTCTGCCCGCTGGCGGAAATCGCCGGCAACCTGACGCATCCCGAGAATGGCCGTACCTATGCCGAGTTGTGGGCGGCGTTCGGCGACGACAGCCAGAAGCTATGGCCGGTGGCGTGGGACGTGCCGGCGTCGAGGGCGACGAGTCAGGCGTAAACCGGACCTGCAGCCCGGGCCGCGTCAGTTGCCGCGCCCGCCGTCCACGGGCAGTACGTGCCCCGACGTGAAGGTGGCGTCCCGGATCAGGAACAGGACGGCATCGGCGATTTCCTCCACCGAGCCGGTGCGCTTCAGGGGCGTGTTGGAAATGATGCGCTGGTGCGACAGCTCGTCGTCGTCGCGCTGGGGCCAGAGGATGGCGCCGGGGGCCACGGCATTGACGCGCACCTCCGGGGCCAGCTCCGCAGCCAGGGCGCGGGTCAGCGCAATGAGACCGGCCTTGGCGGCGCTGTACACAGCGTGATCCTTGAGCGGCGCGTACCCGTGGATGTCCACCATATTGACCACGCAGCCGTGGTTCTTTCGCAGTGCGCCGGCGGCCTCCTGGACCAGGAAGAAAGGGGCGCGCAGGTTCGTCCCCATCAGGTTTTCCCAGTCGGTGATGCCGGTGCTGCCAAGAGGCGTCGGATAGAAGCTCGAGGCGTTGTTGACGATGACATCGAGCCGGCCGAAAGTCTGGATGCACTGGCTGACGAGCTGGCGGTTCTTGTCCACATCCAGGAGATCGCCCCGGACCAGGACAACGGATTCGGGTCTCGTGCTGTTCAGGCGGTCCTGCAGGGCATGGGCGTCCGATTCGGACGACCGGTAATGGATGACCAGTTTCATGCCGGCGTCGTGCAGGCGGGAGGCAATGGCGGCGCCGATTCTCCGCGCGCCGCCGGTCACCAAGGCAACCTTGTCTTGCAGGGAATTGTTCTGCATTATCCGCGGTCCGCTCCGTAGATAGACAGGCGCATCCTAGCGTGTATCGGTACAAAAGTCCTGCCGCGCCCCCACCGGGACCGGACCGTTGACAGCCGGTGACGCCCGGCGCCCCGTGAAGATCGCACCCGGTTCCGGCGACGAAGCCGACGATCACAATGCACGACTGATAGCGCATCTGTATGACCTGATCGACGAAGCCGGCGGCGCCCTGGACTTCAGTGAGTTCATGCAGTGCGCGTTGTACGAGCCGGGGCTGGGCTACTACGCGGCCGGCCAGCGCAAGTTCGGGCCGGGGGGCGATTTCGTGACGGCGCCGCATATGGGAACTCTTTTCGGTGAGTGCCTGGCGAGGCAGTGCAGCGAGGTGCTCGCCGGGCTGGACGGCGGCGACGTGCTCGAGTTCGGCGCCGGCGACGGGAGTCTGGCGGTGCAGATCCTCGAATCCCTGCGCAGCGACGGGAGACTGCCGGCGCAGTACGCCATCCTCGAGCTCAGCGCCGAGCTGCGGGAGCGCCAGCAGCGGACCATCGCCGCGCAGTGCCCGGACCTGCTCCCGCGCTGCCGGTGGCTGGACCGCCTGCCGGACGCCTTCGAGGGCGTCGTGATCGCCAACGAAGTCCTGGACGCCATGCCGGTGGAACGCTTCCGGGTGAGCGAGGACGGCCTGCGGATCATTCAGGTGGCATGGACCGGCGACAGCTTCGGGGAGACCACGCGGCCTGCGGAAGCCGGCGAGCTGCGGGACATCGCCGGCCTGGATCTGCCGGCGGGCTACGAGTCGGAGGCCGGGGTGCTGGCGCAGCAATGGGTCGAGGGAATCGCCGACTGGCTCCGGCGCGGGGTGGTGCTGATCATCGACTACGGTTTTCCCGCCCACGAGTTCTATCACCCCGAGCGCAGCCGCGGCACCCTGATGTGCCATCATCGTCACCGTGCCCATACCGATCCCTATCGGCATGTCGGGATGCAGGACATCACCGCCCACCTGGACTTCTCCGCGCTGGCGCGCCATGCCCACGACGCGGGACTGGAGGTGATGGGGTTCACCCACCAGGCCGCTTTCCTGTTGTCTCTGGGTCTGCTGGATCTGGTGCAGTCCCGGATGGACGCCGCGAATGACGAAGACCGCTGGCGCCTCAGCCAGGAAGTGCAGCAGCTGACCCAGACCTACGAGATGGGAGAGCTGTTCAAGGTGCTGGCGCTCGGCCGCGGCTGCCCCGGCGAGCTGACGGGCTTTACTTACATCGACCACACCGCCCGCCTGTGATGGACGCCATACAGACGGTGATACTGGCTCTGGTCCAGGGCGTGACGGAGTTCCTGCCCATCTCCAGCTCGGCGCACCTGGTCCTGGTGCCCTACGTGTTCGGCTGGCACGACCAGGGGCTGGCATTCGACGTCGCCGTGCACGTCGGCAGCCTGGTCGCGGTGGTGACCTATTTCTCCCGCGACCTGAACGCCATGATCCGGGGCTGGTGTGCCGGGGTGGCCGGCGGCATCTCCACGCCGGACAGCCGGCTGGCGTGGGCGGTGATCATCGGCACCATTCCCGTGGTGGCCCTGGGTCCGCTGGTGAACATGGTGTCCGAGCATCTGCGCGATCCCGTGATCATCGCCGCGGCGACGGGTATTTTCGCGCTGGCGCTCTGGTGGGCGGACGGATATGCCCGCGCCGATCACGACGAATACGGCCTGACCTGGCGGCAGGTGCTGATCATCGGCTTCGCCCAGGTGCTCGCGCTGATACCCGGGACCTCCCGCTCAGGTATCACCATTACCGCTGGCCTGGCGCTGGGCCTGTCCCGGCGGTCGGCCTCACGGTTTTCATTCCTGTTGGCCATCCCGGTGATACTGGCCGCCGGGGTATTGAAGACCTCGGAGCTGGTGGCGAGCCCGGACCCGGCTCCCTGGCCTTTCCTGCTGCTCGGGGTCGTGGTCTCGGGGCTCGCGGCCTACGCCTGCATCCACTGGTTCCTGCGGCTCGTGGAGCGGGTCGGTATGCTGCCGTTCGTGGTATACCGGATCCTGCTGGCCGTCGTATTGCTGCTCATCTATCTGTAGGAGCCCGCCTCATATACTGATCCGCAGGTGGCTCTGCGGGTTCCACTATGGTCTAAGCGCCGGATCCAGAATTGACGTGGCGTAAACCACCGTGGTAGTTACACAAGTGCCGTAACAAACACGATTCAGTACAACCAAAAAAAGGCGAGGCCACGGGAGGGTAGTATGCAAGACCGCAATAAACGGGTTCCGCGATCCGGGACCACTCGAGCCGTCGACGCCGTCGGTGCCAGTTCACCCGCTGACGAAGACCTCACCTCCGCTAGACGCCGGCTGCTCAGGACCCTGGGCCGGGGCGCCGGCGCCACGGCGGCGCTGCTCCCGGTCGTGTGGTCGCGGCCCCTGGTGGACACGGTGGTGCTGCCGGCGCATGCCGAAACAAGCCCCGCCGGCTGCACCGTCCGCATCGTCTGGTTCAACGACAGCAACGATGACGAGATCTGCCTGACGGTGGAGTCCCTCAACGGCGGCGCCGATCCGCTGCCGCCGCCCGGCGACTGTGTCGTCAATGACGGCGATTTGGAGGATCCGGGCGCCCAGGGCACCTTCGAGGAGGTGCTGCCGCCGGGCTCGTATGCCATTGTGATGACGGCGAACTTCGACGGGGACAATGTCGTAGAAGACTACGAAGGCACGATTACCTGCTGCACGGGCGAGACTTTCGCATTCTCCGGTGTGCTGGAAGGAGAGGCAGGCGGGACTGAAAGCGAAACCGTGGCCATCGTGACGGTGACGGAAGACGGCGAATGTTCTGTCGAGGAGCTGGTGTCTAAAGAGGGACCATAGCGGCAATTACGCCGGTCAGGGACAAAACCGCATTCGCGCAATCGGACGGAAAGCCGAATCTGCCTGCCGGCGGAGATCAGACGGCGATCAGTCGTTTATTCCTCACCCCGGTATTGCGATAGAACGCTTTTCACGGCCGCACAGCGCTCGCGATGCAGCGCTTCGCCGATCTGTTTGCCTTCGCGGTGGCGTTCGGCGATCTCCCGGGCGTTCACGCCGGCCGCGGCCTCGAAGCAGCGCCTGAACAGGTTCGCCTGCGGGTAGGGCGCGTCCTCGAGCCCCTTGCGGCCCTGGGCGTCGGCCTGGCAGGCGAGGGCGAACTGATTGATGCGCTCGGCGTCGCGGAAGCCGCCGAGCGCCTCCAGGAGGTCGACGATGGTCTTGGGCTTCAGCTTCGGCAGCCGGTGCATGTGCAGGTGGTATCGGCTTACCTGCCTGGCGAAGTCACGGTAGCGCGTCGGCGCCCGGTAACGCTTGCAGAGCCGCTCCACGGGTTCCACCCCCAGGATCTCGTGGCGGTGGTGACTCGGCCATTCCTCCTGCGGGGTCACCGCCTTGCCGAGGTCGTGGACCAGCACCGCGAACAGCACCACCGGGTCGTCGGTGAGCGCCCGGGCCCGGGCCAGGGCCATGAGGGTATGCACACCGGTGTCGATCTCGGGGTGGTAGTCCCGCCGCTGGGGCACGCCGAACAGTTGGTCGATCTCCGGGAAAATGCGCGCCAGCGCGCCGCACTCCCGCAGGGTTTCAATGAACAGCTCCGGCCGGGGCTCCACCAGGGCGCCGGCCAGCTCCTGCCAGACCCGCTCGGCCACCAGGGCGTCCACCTCGCCGCGCGCGACCATGGACGAAAGCAGCTCCATGGTGTCGGCGGCGATGCGGAAGCCGTAGCGCGCGCGAAACCGCGCCGTGCGCAGCAGGCGCACCGGATCCTCGGTGAAGGCGGGCGAGACGTGGCGCAGCACGCCGGCCTCCAGATCCTGCCGGCCGCCGAAGTAGTCCACCAGGGCGCCGTCGCGGTCCCGGGCCATGGCGTTGATGGTGAGGTCCCGGCGCACCAGGTCATCCTCGAGGCTGACGTCCGGCGAGAACTCGAATGCGAAGCCGGTATAGCCGGGCCCGGTCTTGCGCTCCTTCCTGGCCAGGGCGTACTCCTCCCGGGTTTCCGGGTGCAGGAATACCGGGAAGTCGCGGCCCACCGGCTTGTAGCCCCGGTCGATCATGTCCCGGGGCGTGGCGCCCACCACCACCCAGTCGCGGTCCTTCACCTCGCGGCCCAGCAGCTCGTCGCGCACCGCGCCGCCGACAAGGTACACTTCCAGGTCGTTCTGCGTGTTGTTCATAACCGGCAACCATAACCGTGAGTAAAACAACTCCACAAGAAAACTTGCGCCGTTTTTGCCTCGGGTTGCCGGTTCTGCTGGCGGCACTGCTGGCGGGCTGCAGCACCGTCGGGTACTACTACCAGTCCGCCAGGGGGCAGCTGGACCTCATGTGCCGGGCCCGGGCCATTGATGAAGTGTTGAAGGACGAGGACGTCGCGCCGGCGGTCAGGGACAGGCTGGAACGGGTCCGGGCGTACCGCCGATTCGCCAGCGAGCGGCTGAGCCTGCCGGACAACGACAGCTACCGGGCCTATGCGGACCTGGATCGGAAGTATGTAATCTGGAATGTCTTCGCGGCGCCGGTCCTGTCCGTCGAGCCCCATCAATGGTGCTTTCCCATTGTCGGCTGCGTGGTTTACCGGGGCTACTTCGACGAGGAGGCTGCCCACCGCTACGCGCGCTCGCTGCAAGACGGTGAGCTGGAGACCTACGTCGCCGGCGTGCCGGCCTACTCGACACTCGGGTGGTTTGACGACCCGGTGGTCAGCACCATTCTGGACTATCCGGAGACGGACCTGGCGGGGCTGATTTTCCACGAGCTGGCCCACCAGGTGGCCTATGCAAAAGGCGACAGCGTGTTCAACGAGTCCTTCGCCACCACGGTGGAGATCGAGGGGGTCGAGCGCTGGCTGGCGCGCGAAGGCAGGCAGGAGGATATCGAGGCCTACCGCCTGCGGCGGGAACGGGATGCCCGGGTGATCGAGCTCATACTGGCGCACCGCCGGCAGCTGGACGAGGTATATCAGTCGGCACGGGACCGTGCCTGGAAGCTCGAGCAGAAGGCGCGGATCATCGAGTCCCTGCGCGGCCGCTATCGTGAGCTGATTGCCGACTGGGACGGCTACCGCCGCTACGGCCGCTGGTTCGAGCAGGACCTGAACAATGCGCACTTCGTGGTGATCGCGGCCTATCACGACAAGGTGCGCGCATTCCAGGCATTGCTGGCGCGCCACGACGGCGACCTGGCTGCTTTCTACGACGCCGTCGTCGAGCTGGCGGACCTGCCGGCGGATGAGCGGACGGAATACCTGGAAAGCCTCGAAGCGGAAAAATCAACACAGCGCATAAACCCATCGACTCCCGAGGACCACGCTTCATGAACATATCGATACGATCCCCTTCCGATGCCGACCGCGGCGACTGGGAACGGCTGTACCGGGGCTATGCGGATTTCTATCAGGTACCGATGAATGACCGGATCCTGCAGGTGGTCTGGGACTGGATCTTCGATCCCGGCAGGCCGTTTTATTGCATCATGGCGACGCGCGCGGGCGCCGGGGTCGGGCTGATGCATTACCGCGCCATGCCGTCGCCCCTGCGCGGCGCCGAGGTGGGTTTCCTGGACGACCTGTACGTCGAGCCGGACGCCCGGGGCGGGGGGGTCGTGAACCGGCTGTTCGAGGAACTGGCGTCACAGGCCCGGCAGCACGGCTGGCCGGTGATCCGCTGGATCACCCGGGACAACAATTACCGGGCCCGGTCCGTCTACGATCGCGTGGCGACGCGCACGGACTGGATTACCTACGAGCTTAACCCGGGTAGCTGACAGGCGGCGCGTTGCGGATCCGGTTCAACGGGTCCGTGGTAGGGTTCAGATAGCCGGGCACCACCGCCTCCATGGAGGTCGGCTCGATGCCGAACGGCAGTGGGCACGGGCTCTGGCAGATGCTGTCGATCTCCAGCGACCGCAGGTTGTCGACGCTGAACGGCTTGCCCGGCACCCACTCCATGACCGATGCCTGGAGGCGCGCCTGCCAGTCCGACAGCGGAACGATCCGCCGACGGGTTTCGACCACGTCGTTAATGAAGCTGACGATCTCGTGGAGGGAATACACCTTTGGGCCGCCGAGGTTGTAGCTCAGGCCGAAGGTGTCGTGACTCGTCAGCGAACGAACGAAGCACTGTGCCACGTCGTCGACGTGGATCGGCTGCATCCGGGCCGCAGGCTTGGCGAGCGGAAACATCCAGGGGATCGTCTTCAGCAGATCCGCGAAGCGGTTCGTGAAGGAATCGTTTTCTCCGAACACCACCGACGGCCGGAAGCTCGTGACGTCGCACCCGGTAATCCGGTGGGCCACCTCCTCGCCGCGGGCCTTGGTCTGCAGGTAGTGGCTCGGGGCGTCGGTGGAAGCGTTCAGCGCGCTCATGTGCAGCAGGCGCGGTACGCCCGTGGCTTGGATCGCCTCGCCGATTTCCATGACCAGCTCGACGTGGGCGCGCTCGAAGCCCTTGCCGCGGCGGCCCCGCTCGTTGAGGATGCCCACCAGGTTGATAACGGCGTCCATGCCCCGGAACTGGCGTTCCAGGAACTCCGGGTCGTAGACGTCGCCTTCCCGCAGCGTCACCGTCGGCCACACCAGCACGTCGCGGTGCCGCTGGCGGCGCCGCGTCAGAACCGTGATGCGGTGCCCGAGCTCCACCAGGTCCGCGATAATCGCGTGACCGATGAAACCGGCCCCCCCCAGAATGCAGATTTTCAGTTGTTTCGGCATGGCTTGATTGTAGTGGAAGACTTTGGCCGCGGCGACCGCGTGTCGGCCTTGGGCGGTACAGACGGCAGATATGTCGAGCTGATGTCCGACCTACATCGCTCCGTACTGGTCGCGGTAACGCGCCAGCGCCTCGAGGTGCCGGCCGTGCGTCTGGTTCGTTTCCAGGTACGCCACCAGTGTTTCCAGGGTGGCTATGGCATGGACCGGAATGCCGTGCCGCTCCTCGACTTCCCGCGCCGCCGACACCGGGCTGTCCCGGCCCCGCTCCTGCCGGTCCAGGGCGATGAATACCGCTGCCGGCCGGGCATTGCAGGCGCGAATGATCTCCACGGATTCCGCGACCGAGGTACCCGCCGAGATCACGTCGTCCACGATGAGCACGTCTCCCGCCAGCGGTGCGCCGACGATATTGCCGCCCTCGCCGTGGTCCTTGGCTTCCTTGCGGTTGAAGCTGAACGGTGCGTCCCGGCCGTGCAGCGCGGCCAGTGCCACCGCGGTGGCACTGACCAGGGGGATGCCCTTGTAGGCGGGGCCGAACAGGACATCGAATGATTGCCCGCTGTCGCTGATGGCCGCGGCGTAGAACTCGCCGACGCGCCGCAGCCGCTCACCGCTGTTGAACAGGCCGGTGTTGAAGAAGTACGGGCTGGGGCGGCCCGACTTGAGCGTAAACTCGCCGAACGCGAGGACGCCGGCCTCCAGGGCGAACGACAGGAACGCTTTCTGGTAGTCTTTCATCCGTCTACTCTTGTAACACAATCAATGCGGATTATCACATTCAACGCCAACGGTATCCGGTCGGCGGCACGCAAGGACTTTTTCGACTGGTTTGCCGGGCAGGACGCGGACGTGCTGTGCGTCCAGGAGACCAAGGCCCAGTACGAGCAGCTGGCGGATCAGGAAGTATTCTTTCCCCACGGTTACCACCACTACTTCGTCGATGCAGAGAAGAAGGGCTACAGCGGCGTAGCGGTATACACGCGCCACGACCCCGACAAGGTGGTCAGAGGCCTGGGCTGGCCGGACATCGACCGCGAGGGGCGCTACCTGCAGATCGACCTGGGGAAGCTCAGCATCGTGTCCCTGTACATGCCGTCGGGCACCAGCGGCGAGGAGCGCCTGGCCTTCAAGCTCGATTTCATGGACCGGCTCAAGCCGCTGCTGCGCTCGTACCGGCGCAAGCGGCGGGAGTTCATCATCTGCGCGGACTGGAACATCGCCCACAAGCCCATTGATCTGAAGAACTGGCGCTCCAACCAGAAGAACTCCGGGTTCCTGCCGGAGGAGCGCGCCTGGCTGGACTGGCTTTTCGACGAATGCGGCTTCGTGGATTCGTTCCGGGTCGTGTGCGACGAGCCGGAGCAGTACACCTGGTGGTCGAACCGCGGCCGGGCCCGGGAGAAGAACGTCGGGTGGCGGCTGGACTACCAGGTCATCACTCCGGCGCTGGTGGAGCGGGTCGCCGCAGCGACCATCCATACCGCGGACAGGTTCTCCGACCATGCCCCGCTGACCATGGACTACGATATTGACGTCCGGTGACGCAGCTGCCCTGACCCCGGAAACGCGGTGGCGCGACTCCCTGGCCGCGCTGCTGCACCCCCGGGTCGTGGCGATGCTGTTCCTGGGGTTCTCCGCGGGCCTGCCGCTGTTGATGATTTTCTCGTCCCTGTCCCTGTGGCTGCGCGAGGCCGGCGTGGAGCGCTCCGCCGTCACCCTGTTCAGCTGGGCCGCCCTGGGCTATTCGTTCAAGTTCGTTTGGGCGCCCCTGGTGGACCGCCTGCCGCTGCCCTGGCTGACCCGGCGCATGGGCCGGCGGCGCTCCTGGCTGCTGGCGGCCCAGTGTGCCGTGATCGCGGCGATTCTGTTGATGGCGGGTACAGACCCGGGTGCCGGCCCCCAGGCCTTGATGCTCATGGCTGTTGCGGCCGTGCTGCTGGGATTCTCGGCGGCGACCCAGGATATCGTCATCGATGCCTACCGCATCGAGGCGGTCCACCGCGACCTGCAGGCCTTGATGGCGGCGACCTACATAGCCGGGTACCGCGTCGGCATGCTGGCGTCCGGCGCCGGCGCGCTGTTCATCGCCGAGGCGTTGGGCACCAGCCCCGGGCAGTATGTCTACGGGGCCTGGCAGTCGACCTACGTGCTCATGGCGGCGACCATGCTGGTGGGCGTGGTCACCACCCTGGTGATCGCGGAGCCGGCGCGGCCCGACGGGCAATACGCGGAGCATCCGAACCGGGAGTACGCTCGGTTCCTGCTGTTGTTCCTCCTGGCGGTGGCGGCGCTGGTTCTCGTTTACATGGCGACCGGGCCGGCCGCCGCCGCGGCCAAGTCGCAGGTGGGGGACGCCACCGGTGTGCCGTGGCTCGGCGGGCCGCTGATCGAGGCGTTGAGACTGGCGTTGGGTGTGGCCGCCGCCGGGGGGCTGGCCATGCTGCTGGTGCGCCTGCGGATGGCGGACCGGTCGCTGGTGCGCGAAACCTATGTCGATCCGGTGCGGGATTTCTTCAGCCGGTACGGCCTGCGAATCGCGCTGCTGCTGTTGGCGGTGATCGGCCTTTACCGGATCTCGGACATCGTGCTGGGAGTGATCTCCAACGTCTTCTACCAGGACCTGGGATACAGCAAGTCCGAAATCGCCTTCGCGGTAAAGACCTTTGGGCTGTTCATGACCATCGGCGGCGGCTTCCTGGGCGGAATCCTGTCGGTGCGCTACGGGGTGTACCGTATTCTGCTGCTGGGCGCGGTGCTGGCCGCCGTGACCAACCTGCTGTTCATGTTCCTGGCCCAGGTCGGCTACCACCTGCCCCTGCTCTACCTGGTGGTGGGGGCGGACAACCTGTGCGCCGGGCTCGCGAGCGCCGCCTTCGTGGCCTTCCTGTCCAGCCTCACCAATGTATCCTTCACCGCGATGCAGTACGCGATATTCAGCTCGCTGATGACCCTGGTCCCGAAGGTGCTGGGCGGCTACTCCGGCGGCATGGTGGATACCATCGGCTACCCGCAATTTTTCGCCCTGACCGCCGTGATGGGTATTCCCGTAATACTGCTGGTTCTGCTTGCCAACCGGTGGCTGGTGGTCGACCGGTAGCTACAATGCACCATTCAGCGGCCCGCAGGTGGCACCCCCGGATTGAAGACCAACAGTCCGGGGGCGCCAGTGCCGGGGGCCATCCCCCAGGGCCGCTGTAAATACGTCCCTGTACGCTCTCGCTCAAACATCCCTGTTTTCGAGAGCCCTGGGGGATGGCCCCCGGCACTGGCTCATCATTCCTTGTCGCTGGTTCTCGAACCGAGCCACCGCCTGCGGGCGCCCCCCGCGCGACGATCAGTCGGATATCGGGCGGGAACCCCGGTCTATGCCGGCTCCAGGCAGCGGGGGTCGTCGTTGCGCGGGTTGTTGACGAAGGTGCTCACCGGGTGGCACTCCAGCTCGAGGTCGTCGAAGGGCCGTATGTGCTCCGCCGCGTCGTCGCCGGACAGCCACTGTGCGTATGCGCTGCGGGGAATGATCAGGGGCATCCTGGGGTGGATCTCACGCATTACCGCGGTTGGGGGCGTGGTGATGATGGTGCAGGATTCGATGGTGTCTCCGGCGTTGGTCTGGCACCGGTCCCAGAGGCCGCCGAAGGCGAACAGCTCCCCTCCGGGCAGCTGGATGTGATACGGCTGCTTGCGGTCGGCGGTTTTCCGCCATTCGTAATAACCGTTAGCGGGAATCAGGCAGCGGCGGCCTTTGCGCCAGGCGGTGCGGAAGCTGGGCTTGTCCGCCACGGTTTCGCCCTTGGCGTTGGCCGTGGAGAATTTGATACTGCCTTCCTTCGCCCAGTGGGGAATGAGCGGCCATTGCAGCAGGCAGAGCGCCCGCCCGCGTTCGCCCTGCCGGACTGCGGGAACCGGCGCTCCGGACGGCGCGATGTTGTAGCGGGGCGTGTCCGGCAACAGCTCGATGCCTTCTATGATGTCGAAAGCCTCGATGAACGCCTCGGCGTTCGGGGTGACGTTGTATCGGCCGCACATGAAGGGATATGTAACACAGGCAGTGGCTCGGTTCGAGAACCAGTAATCGGCGAGGGGTCGCCTCCTACGCGGCTTGCGGTGGGATGTTCTCTTCCGATGCCGCGTCCAGGTTCCGCACGATGTTGTCGATCATGGCGAACTTCTCCTTCAGCTCCGACAGCTCCTGCTCCAGGCTCGTAATCCGCTCGCCCAGGGACGCATGGTTGCCCTTGAGCTTGTTCAGGTTCTCCAGCCGCCGGTCAATCATTATCCGGTGTTCCTGGATCTGGGTATGGATGGGAGTGAGGACGGCCTTGGTCCAGGACCGCGTCGCCCGGTTGCATTCCTCGAATACGACGCGGGCCCGGCTGACCTGGGTGATGAAGAACTTCTTGATGACGAAGTGCTGCTCGGTCATCAGCATGGCGGGACTGTTGCGGAATTTTTCGGCGTCGTCGTGGAGCTGCTTGAACTGCTGGACGTAGGTGTCCACCGAAAATTTCGCGGGATACATGCGCGGCAGGTTGTGGCTTTCATGAAACTGCTTGTATATCCGGTTGGCCAGGTCGTATATGCGGTTGGCGTGGACCTGCACGCGTTCCATGTCGCGGCTGGTCCCGCTGAAGAACGCCGCCATGCCGTCCCTGAGACCCTGGGTCGTCCAGCTGCCGCTCATGTTCTCCCGCGTCCTGATCACCATCTTGTCGAACTTCGACATGCTCATCTCCACGAGCATGGCCTTGACCTGGTCCGCCAACAGCCGGCGCGTCACATGGAAGGTCTGAACCTCCTTCTCGTAGGACGACTTGTGCTTGCGCAGCTTCTCCTCGATGTCGCTGATGACATCCTGGCTCTTTCCCCGAAGCTGGTGGATCTCGTTCAACTCGGTTTCGAGCTCCGAGATCCGCGACCCCATGAGCTGCCGCGAGGATTCAACGAGGCTGCCGATCTCCTGGACGACCTTGTCCCGTATCAGCTTTCGCTTGTAGGTGACAATATCCTCGGAGAGCTTGCGCTCCAGGTTCGGCAAACCGCTGCGCGCGATCATTGACGAGTCCCGGCGGATCTTTGCGACCAGGCCTTTCTGGGCGGATACGGGAAACACCATGTCCGGAGGAATGTCCAGGAGCCTTCGCGTTTCCTCCGCCTGACGCTTGATATAGCCGTCCAGTTCCTTCTCGTCGCTGAGGTCGTCCCACAGGGTGTCGATCTTGTTCAGGGCGGCGATCCGTGCGTCGGAATTCCGGCCCGCGGCGGTGCACACGTGGTTCTGCCAGATATCGAGGTCGCTGCGGGTTACCCCGGTGTCCGCTGCCAGTACGAACACGATGGCGTGGGCCGACGGCAGCATGCTGTAGGTCAGCTCGGGCTCTGTGCCCAGGGCGTTCAGCCCGGGTGTATCCAGAACCACGAGTCCCTGCTTCAGCAGCGGGTGGGGATAGTTCACGATGGCATGGCGCCATACCGGGATCTCGCAGGCGCCGTCGGGACGGGCCATGTCCTCGACGATCGACAGCATGCCCAGATCCTCGGCCTCGCGCCGCGTCACGGACTTGCTGTTGATGACTTCGCTGAGCGCGGCGGCGATCTCTTCGGGGGAGTCGAGATCGAAGGGAATGGTGGTCCAGTTGATGGGGGATTTCTTCAGCTCGGTGATGGTCTGGCCGGATTTGCGCGTCTCGATGGGGAGCAGGCGTATGCATGGCTCGAGATCGGGATCGTACATGATCTCCATCGGGCACATCGTGGTCCGTCCCGGCGTGGACGGCAGGAGCCTGCGGTCGTAGTCCGAGAAGAAGATGGCGTTGATGAGCTCGGTCTTGCCGCGGGAGAATTCACCGACCAGAGCTATGTTCAGCTTGTCGGTGCGCAGCGACTCGACAAGCTCGTACAGCTTCAGCTCGTCCGGGCGGTCGCCGCCTTCGTCGCCCTCCCGGGGGCCGGAATCCCGCCACTCCTGGTAGGTCTGAATGGCGTCGGCGAGGCGCTCGCGCCACCTGCCATAGTCATGGAGGTGCTGTCCAAATGCGTCGGTCGCGAGTACTGTGCTCATAGTAATGAAAAACGGGATCCGCTTCTCGGGCGCTGTTTCTAGAAGCACCTGCTCTACTGTTCCGTGCTCACAAACGGATCCGTCCTGGTCAGCTCTTCGTTCTCCGGGCGCCGAGATATCGTGACTGGATTGTCTCCTTACTGTTTAGACCGCTTTCCCGCTTTTTTCAACCCGGGAACGGGGTTCCGGGGTCACCGGTTCAGGACGATGCCGAAATCCATGATGGGCTGCACGATCAGCATCAGGGTCAGGTAGAGAAAGATGAACACCACGATCGGCGAAATGTCCAGCATGGCGATCGGCGGGATCAGGCGCCGGGCGGGCTCCATGACCGGCTCGGTCAGATCATAGAGGAGCCGGAGGGCGGGGTTGTACCCCTGCTGGGGCGCGATCCAGCTCAGCACCACCCGGATGAGAATGGCGAATATGAATACGTAAACGGTCAGCTGCAGCAGCTCGCCGATGGAATAGACCAGCAGGCCCTGGACGGTGCTGGGGTGGCCGATCATCGAAAACAGAAGCCAGCTCTTGATCATCGACAACACCAGCAGCAGTACCACCGCGGCGAAGTCGATGTTCCGGAAAACCGGTATGAATCCGCGAAAGAAGCGCACCGGCGGGTTGGTCACGGTAATGACGAACTGCGATACGGGGTTGTAGAAGTCCGCCCTCAGCCACTGCAGGAGAAAACGTATGAGGACGACAAGGATGTACAGGCCGAACAGGGTATCGACCAGGAATACGGTTGCGTTGTTGACGTATCCGCCCATTATTATTCCCCTATTGTTCCTGTGCCAGCGTGGTGGCCAGCTCGTCGGCGCGGTCCGCGGCGGCGTTCACGGCCCGGTGGATGATCTCGTCGACTCCTCCGGCCTTCATGGTGTCGAGGGCCCGCTCGGTGGTGCCTCCCGGCGAGGTGACGTTGATTCGCAGCTGCTCCAGCGACTCCGGGCTGCGGCGGGCGAGCTCGGCGGCGCCGCCGCAGGTCTGGACGACGAGCCTGTGCGCGGTGTCGCGGTCCAGGCCGCGGGCCGCGGCGGCCTCCACCATCGCCTCCATGAACAACATGAAGTAGGCGGGCCCGCTGCCGGCGATGCCGGTGACCGTGTCGAGCTGTTGCTCGTCGTCCACCCATTCCGTGATTCCCACCGCCTGCAGGAGGGACTCCGCCGCGTCGCGGTGTGCCGTCGTGACCAGGTCGTTGGCATACAGGCCCGCGGCGCCGGCGCCCACCAGGGACGGTGTGTTCGGCATGACCCGGATTACCGGCAGGCGGCGCCCCAGCCAGTCTTCCATTGACGCCACCCGAATGCCGGCGGCGACGGAAATCACCAGCGGCGGCGCTTCGGGCAGCGCGGCGCCGAGCGGCGTCAGGACATCGCGCATGACCTGGGGCTTGACCGCCAGCACCAGCACGTCGCTGCTTATTACGAGCTGTTCGTTGCCCTCGGCGACCCGGATGCCAAGCTGCTCGCGCAATCGGCCGGTTTTCTCCGAATCGGGATCGAAGACCTGGATGGTCTTCGGATCGCGCCCGGTCTGGATCAGACCGCCGAAGATCGCGGACGCCATGTTGCCCGCGCCGATGAATCCGATGGTGGTATCTGCTTGCATAAGGGGGCCAGTGGGGGATTGGGGTCCGAAGTTTAACAAGACTTCCAGCGCGATGCCGGGCAAACAGGGGCGAGGCGGGTGGCGGTCGGGCGTTGCGGCGTCGGTCCTGCCGGCGGATTCAACCGGGTCGCTGGCCGAACAGCGCGGTGCCGATCCGCACGATGGTGGCGCCTTCGGCGATCGCGGCGGCGAGGTCGGCGGTCATGCCCATGGACAGCGTATCGAGCGCCGGGTCCCGGCCGCGCAGCTGCTGGAACAGCTCGCGAACCCGCCGGAACGCGGCCCGCTGGCGGACCGGGTCGGCTTCGGGCCGCGGGATGGCCATCAGGCCCCGCAGCCGGATGTTCGGCAGCCCCGACACGATTTGTGCGGCGTCCAGCAGCTCGCCGGGTTCCAGCCCGCCCTTTCCGGGCTCGTCGTCGATGTTGACCTGCAGGCAGAGGTTCAGCGGCTCGGGGGCATCGCGCTGTTCCGACAGCCGGCGGGCGATCTTCACCCGGTCCACGCCGTGGACCCAATGGAAATGCCGGGCGATGTCCCGGGTCTTGTTGCTCTGGATGCGCCCGATGAAGTGCCAGGTCAGCGCCAGGTCCTCGAGCTCGGACTGCTTGTCGAGGGCGTCCTGTACGTAGTTTTCGCCGAAATCCCGCAGGCCCAGCCCCGCCAGGACGCGGATCGCGGCGGCGGGCTGTTGCTTGCTGGCGCCGAGCAGAAGGATTTCGTCGGGATTTCTGCCCGATTGTCGGGCTGCGGCCGCGATATCGGCGACAAGCTTCCGGTATCGTTGTTTAATGACGGATTGATCGCTGGACAACTTGTGTACCCATCTGGCGCCGCTATACTCTGGAACGGGACCATAACCCGGGCGGGCCGCCGGGATACAGCCCGCCGGCCCGTTCTCGACGGTACACGAACCGGAGCCCCGGAAGGGCTTCGCTGCATGAGTAGGAGAGTTTAATGGATATCTCTGAGCTTCTGGCATTCGCCTACAAGAAGAACGCATCCGACCTGCACCTGTCCGCCGGTATGCCGCCGCTGATCCGCGTCGACGGGGAAATCAAGCGCATCAATGTCGATGCCATGGACGACCGCACGGTCCACGGCATGATCTACGACATCATGAACGACAAGCAGCAGAAGGCCTTCGAGGAGTTCCTGGAAACCGACTTCTCCTTCGAGCTGCCGAAGATCGCCCGTTTCCGCGTCAACGCCTTCAACCAGCACCGCGGACCCGCGGCGGTCTTCCGGACCATTCCCAGCATGGTCTGGGACCTGGACCGGATCAACGCACCCCAGGTGTTCCGCGATCTGTCCATGAAGCCCCGCGGCCTGGTGCTGGTGACCGGTCCCACCGGCTCCGGCAAGTCCACCACCCTGGCCGCGATGGTCAACCACGTCAACGAGAACCAGTTCAATCATATTCTCACCATCGAGGATCCGATCGAGTTCGTGCATACCAGCAAGAACTGCCTCATCAACCAGCGGGAGCTCGGACCCCACACCCTGGGGTTCTCGGAAGCCCTGCGCAGCGCGCTGCGCGAGGACCCGGACGTGATTCTGGTGGGCGAGATGCGGGATCTGGAAACCATCCGCCTGGCCCTGACGGCGGCGGAAACCGGCCACCTGGTGTTCGCCACCCTGCACACCACGTCCGCCGCCAAGACGGTGGACCGCATCATCGACGTGTTTCCCGCCGGCGAGAAGGACATGGTCCGGGCCATGCTCTCGGAGTCACTGGCCGCGGTGATCTCCCAGACCCTGCTCCGGAAATCCGCCGGCGGACGGGTCCCGGCCTGGGAAATCATGGTGGCCAACGCGGCCATCCGGAACCTCATCCGGGAGGCGAAGGTGCCGCAGATGTACTCCGTGATTCAAACCAGCCAGAGCGAGGGTATGCAGACCCTGGACCAGCATCTGCTGGAGCTGGTGCGGTCGCGGGTCATCACCGTCGAGCAGGCCCGGGCCCGGGCCGTGAGCAGGGAGAAGTTCAACATGGGCAGCACGCCCCAGGCGGCTGGTGCCGGAAGGGGGAGGTAAAAGATGGTATTCACCGATTTTCTGAAACTGATGGTCCACAAGAAGGCCTCGGACCTGTTCATCACCGCCGGCGTGCCGCCCAGCCTCAAGATCGACGCCAAGATCGTCCCCATCACCCGCCAGGCATTGACTCCGGACCAGGCCCGGGACCTGGCCTACAGCGTGATGAATGAGGAGCAGATCCGGCAGTTCGAGGCCGAAAAGGAATGCAACTTCGCCCTGAACCCGGTGGAGATAGGCCGGTTCCGCGTCAATGTGTTCGTCCAGCAGAACCGGGTGGGCATGGTCCTGCGCAGCATCGAGACGCATATACCGAAGTTCGAGGAGTTGCACCTTCCGCCGATCATGAGGGAGATCGCCATGGCCAAGCGGGGGCTGGTTATCTTCGTGGGCGGCACCGGCACCGGCAAGAGCACGTCCATGGCGTCGCTGGTGGGGTACCGGAACGAGCACAGCTATGGGCACATCATCACCATCGAGGACCCCATCGAGTACGTGCACGAGCATCGCAACTGCATCATCACCCAGCGCGAGATCGGGGTGGATACCGAGGACTGGGAGACGGCGCTCACCAACGCCATGCGCCAGGCGCCGGATGTCATCCAGATCGGGGAGATACGGCACCGGGAAACCATGGACAATGCGGTCGTGTTCGCGGAGACGGGGCATCTTTGCATCGCCACCCTGCACGCCAACAACACCTACCAGGCGCTGGACCGCATCATCAACTTCTTCCCGTCCGACCGGCGCGACCAGCTTCTGATGGATCTGTCGCTGAACCTGAAGGGTCTGATATCCCAGCGCCTGCTGCCCATCAAGAATGCCAAGGGCCGGGTGCCTGCCGTGGAGATCATGCTCAACTCGCCGTTGATCTCCGACCTGATCCTGAAGGGCAAGATCGATGAAATCCACGACGTCATTGCCAACTCCCGCGAGCACGGCATGCAGACCTTCGACCAGTCGCTGTTCGACCTGTATGAAGCGGACCTGGTGAGCTACGACGATGCCCTGCGCAACGCCGATTCGGAGAACGATTTCCGGCTGCGCGTGAAACTCGAAGGAAAAAACGCCAACGTCCAGGAGCTGGGCGAAAGCATGAAGAACGTCACGTTCTGACTGCGGTGGGCTCCCAGGCGCCGGCACCGCTGGACGTCAATGCCGGCAACCCTTGGGTTCGCCCAGTTCGAAGTGCCGGAACGACAGGTAGAGTTTCTCCAGAATGTTCTCTTCGATGTAGTTTTCGGAGAAGACGCTGCGCAGGTCCCGGGCGTTCTGTACGTGAACCCGCTCACCGTTCACCAGGATCGTAAAGGGCAGTGTGACGGACTGCTCAGGGTCCGTCAGGTACCTCTGAAAATTGAGCCACGGTGTTCCCAGGTCGTGCTTGTCGAGATAGCCGAGAAGCCAGTCCGAGGAATCGACGACTGATATTGTTTTCCGTTGGTAGGGAAACAGGTAAACGGGCTCGCGAATTACATAGTGGTTGGAAACGCCCCCTTCGGTGCGCAGGCCGGAAAACATCTGTACCGCACCGGTTGTCCGCAGGCCGATGTAGGGTGCTGCGCCATTGACCACAAAAGCCACCGCCAAAACGTTCACCGCGAACGATGGTGACACCAGCCGGATGGCGGGGCTCGATTCGCCTGGTCGGCCGTAGCGAAAGACGAAGAGCATGAAAGCCAGTGCTGCCAGGCCGAAATGCGCGTTCGTCAGGTGCCAGTTCCCCAGAAGTGCAAACGCGAATGGAGGCATCACGATCAATATCGTTGCCACTTGTCGACAGCCGCGGGTCTTCATCCATGCAGGTAGTGCCTGATCTTCCAGAAACCGGCGCGGCGCGCTTGACGGCAGGAAGAACGCGTGCAGCGCCAGAGCAAACGCGGAAAAGTGCGCGAGTGTCCCGAATGACGAAATGCCGATGGCGGCGTGGAAACTGATTCCCATGAGCATTCCGTAGTACTTCAGTCTTGGCACCAGCAGCATGCACATGGCCGCGGCTTCGACAATCAGTGTTCCGTATATCGCCAGAAGCTGCATCCAGTGCGTGTCCGCTAGCGCCGAAACAATAGGCACACCCTTGATAAAAGGTACGGCACAGCTGGTTTCGGGGGACAAGAAGACGGGATTGATCTTGTGGAAGGTTCCATAGAAGTACATCAGAATGAGCAGCCAGCGACCCAGCGGCGCATACCGCTCCCAGTAGCCATCCAGAGCTCTGTCGACTGAACGGGTCTGCGCGAGGAGACCCACCCACGCAGCCGCGATACCCAGATACAGAAACAATTCCATCATCAGATGCGTGGGAATCCATGGCAGACGCAGCCCGACTACGAAAATGCCGGCCGCGGAAAGCGCGAGGGCGGCTACCCGGAGATGGCTGTATATCGCCGCCAGGAAGCCGACGACACAAATGGCCGCCACCGCGGGCGTATGCACCGGATGAAAATGGAGCCAGTACTCCCATATTTCGTTGCTGGAACTTGTGTAGTGCCAGACGCTGGCCATGGCCAGCAACCACACAACGAGTGCCGAATGCTCACGTTCCGCAAGGTCCGGGTGTGGAGCTTTGCTCTCAGGCATCGTCCCGCCGCTGCGGTAGCTCATTGTTGTTGTGCAGGAATCGTCCGGAAGCATCGGGAGCCGGCGTCTGGCAATACGTCGTTTTGCCGAATACGCGATAACGCGTCCGGCCCACCAAGTCGTACACGGCGTCGCGGACCGGGCGGGGTATCACGCGGAGCGCTCGTGCCGCGCTCCAGATTCCTCCCAGTGATTCGAGAATCGCCAACCAGGCGTCGCTCTTTATCGATGCCCGGTTGTGCGCGATAAGGACAAAGGAGTCCGTTATGTCGGGGTCGATACCGTATCGCCGCGCCAGGTCACTGCCGGTGGATGACTGCAAATGCGCGAAGCGGTACAGCCCGTCTGGATCGCGGTTGATAATGAACCGTACTGAGGCGTTGCATAAATTGCATATGCCATCATACAGGACTATCCGGTGGCCCGGATCGTGGTTTCCTGGGGGCCCGTTCACGTTGTCCTTTGATCTGGGTAAGGGGGTTTTTTCCTGATTGTAGACGATGCTGGATGCAGCGTTGGGCGCAGGTTGACGGATCTCTTAGGCGATCGATGAAGTAATGGCGCGCTGCGATGTTTTCTTGCCTTCCAGTGCGGGCATTCTCGTCCGATGGTTCCGGATCCACGCTGACGCCGTAGCGGTGATGCGGGTACAGCGCTGCTACTTCTCGTCGCTGTAAACCACCTCGCCGCCGACCAGGGTATGGCGAACGCGGCCGGTCATGGGCCAGCCGTGGAAAGGCGTGTTCCGGCCGCGGCTCACCAGCCGGTTCGAGTCCAGCGTCCATTCGGCTTGCGGATCGAAAATGCACACGTCGGCGGCGGCCCCTGCGCCCAGGTGGCCGGCATCGATGCCCAGTATCCGCGCCGGCTCCATGGTCAGCAGGGCCACGGCCCGGGGCAGGTCCACGACTCCGTCAGCCACCAGGCGCAGGGTCAGCGGCAGCAGTGTTTCCAGGCCGGAGATCCCGGACTCGGACTCGCTGAACGGCGCGAGCTTGGCGTCGGGCTCGTGGGGCTGGTGGTCGGAGCACACTGCGCTGATGGTGCCGTCGCGTATGCCTTCGATCAGCCGCTCCCGGTCCCGGGCGCTGCGCAGCGGCGGGATCACATGGCATTGGGTGTTGAAAAAGCCGATGTCGTGCTCGGTCAGGTGCAGGTGATGGGCCGTGACATCCGCGCTGGCGTGGATACCGTCCTGCCGCGCCCGGGCGATCATGTCCACCGACCGCGCCGTGGACAGGCCGTTGAAGTGGCAGCGCGCGCCGGTGGTTTCCATCAGGGCCAGATCGCGGCCGACACCCACTGTTTCCGCCGCTTCCGGGATGGCCGGTAGACCAAGACGGGTGCTGATCTCGCCCTCGTGGACGCATCCATTGCCCTGCAGCCAGGGATCGTGGGCGTGCAGGAACACCGTCAGGTCGAAGGTGGAGGCATATTGCATGGCGCGCCGCATTACCACGGTGTCCCGGACCGCGTTCAGCGCGTTGCCGACGCCGGCGCAACCCGCCTCCCCGAGCGCCGCCATGTCCGTCAGGACCGTGCCTTCGAGCTGCTGGGTCAACGCGCCCACGGGGTGAACGAAAGACTTGCCGATCTGTCGGGCGCGCTGCTGGATCATCTGCGCCATTGCCGGCGTATCGATGGGCGGAAACGTGTCCGGCGGTACGCTCAGGGTCGTGATGCCTCCGGCCGCCGCGGCGTCGATTTCGCCAGCCATGGTGGCCTTGTGCTCCTGGCCCGGCTCCCGCAGCCGGGCGCGCAGATCGATGAGACCGGGACAGACGATCATGCCGGAGGCGTCGATGGTTCGTGTTGCAGTGAAACCTTCCGGCGCCCGGTCCAGTGAGGTCACGGATCCGTCGTCGATATACAGATCCGCCGTCCGGTCGACGCCGTTGGCGGGATCGATGAGGCGGCCGTTGCGGATCAGCACACTCATCAGCGTTCCGCCTTCTGGCGCCCGCCCATGAGGATCGCCATGACCGACATGCGCACGGCGATGCCGTTGGTGACCTGGGCCAGGATGACCGAGTGCTCGCCGTCGGCGACGTCCGAGGCGATCTCCAGGCCCCGGTTCATGGGGCCGGGATGCATCACCACTACGTCGGGACTGGCATGGGCGAGCTTGTCGCGGGTCAGGCCGTACAGGTTGAAGAACTCCTGCTCGCTGGCGATCAGGCTGCCCTGTATCCGCTCGCGCTGCAGCCGCAGCATGATGACCACGTCCACGTCCTTCAGGCCTTCCTTCATGCCGGTGTAAGGCTGCACGCCGAGCCGTTCGACTTCCGTGGGCAGCAGAGTGCGGGGCGCGACGACCCTCACGTCCGGCACGCCGAGGATGTTCAGGGCATGGATCTGGGACCGGGCGACCCGGGAATGCAGGATGTCCCCTACGATGGCCACGCTCAGGTTGTGAAAGTCCCGCCGGTGCTGGCGGATGGTGAAGACGTCCAGCAGGGCCTGGGTCGGGTGCGCGTGGCGGCCGTCGCCGGCATTGATGATGCTGACGTGATCCGGCACGTGCCGCGAGATCAGGTAGGCCGAGCCGCTCTGACTGTCGCGGACCACGAACAGATCGGTGTGCATGGCCTCGAGGTTGCGTACCGTGTCCAGGACCGATTCGCCCTTGCTGGTCGACAGCCTCGAGGCGTTGAGATTGATCACGTCGGCGGACAGGCGCTTGGCGGCGATCTCGAAAGTGGTGCGAGTGCGGGTGCTGTCCTCGAAGAACAGATTGACCACGGTCTTCCCGCGCAGCAGCGGCACCTTCTTGATCTCGCGCTGGCCGAAGTCGATGAAGCCTTCCGCAGTGTCGAGTATCCGGGTCAGCGTCTCCCGGGTCAGGTGCTCGGTGGTCAGGAGATGGCGCAGCCTGCCGTCGGCCGTGTACTGGTTGCCGGGAGTCACGATGTCTTCTCGCTGATCGTGAACCCGAGCTCGTCCGGGCCCTGAAGCTTGACGTAGCGGTTCGCCGACAACCTCAGGTGCATGCCGACGATGTCCGGCTGGATGGGCAGCTCCCGGCCATCGCGCTCGATCCCCACCGCCAGGATGATGGAGCGCGGCCGGCCATAGTCGAACAACACATTCATGGCCGCCCGGGTGGTCCGTCCCGTATGCAGCACATCGTCCACCAGCAGGATATGGCGATCGTCGATGTCCACGGGCAGGTCCGAGGTCCTGACCTGCGGATTGATGCCGATGCGCGTGAAATCGTCGCGATAGAAGCTGATGTCCAGCAGCCCCATCGGTTCCTGCAGGCCCAGTGTGCGGTGCAGGCGTTCCGCCAGCCAGGCACCCCCGGTATGGATGCCCACCACGTGGGGTTCCAGGGCCAGCACGTCCCGCATGCCGGTCTCCATGGCCGCGAGGATGTCGTCGACGTCAGGTTGTTGGTCGATCATGGCTGCGCGTTCAGAAAGGATTCCAGCATCAGGGCGGCCGCTGTGTTGTCGATGTCCTGTTTGCGGCGCCGGCGGCCCGGCGCCGATTCGCGCAGGGTATGCCGCGCCGCTTCGGTGGACAGGGTCTCATCGATCCAGTGAACCGGCCGGTGGTACCGCTCGCCCAGACGCCGGCCGAATTTCGCGGCCCGGCGGCTCATGACCGTATGCTCTCCCCGGCCGTTATAGGCCAGGCCGATGACGAAGCTCTCCGGCTCCCATTCACCGACCAGCCGGTCGATGCCGTCCCAGTCCGGGCCGGTCCGGAATACCCGGATCACTGAAAGCGGGGTGGGCAGGCCGCCGGCGCGGCTGCCGGCGGCTACGCCGATTGATTGAGTGCCGAAATCGAAGGCGAGGAGGATGCCTGCCTGCGGTCCGGTCAAGCGTGCCCCGCCTCGCGGGAGAGCAGGGAAAGGTCGACACCGAGGAGGTTGGCGGCCCGGTTCCAGCGCTGTTCGACGGGCGTGGAGAACATCAGGTCGATATTTCCGGGGCTGCTGAGCCAGGTATTCCGGGTGATCTCCTGCTCGAGCTGGCCGCCGCCCCATCCCGCGTAGCCGAGGGCGATCAGGGCATGCTCGGGACCTTCGTTGCGCGCAATCGCCTCGAGTATGTCCCGGGAGGTGGTCAGACCGATGCGCTCGTCGATAGCCACGGTGGATTCCCAGGCGTCGGGCTGGTCGTGGAGAACGAAGCCGCGTTCACTCTGGACCGGTCCGCCGTAATGCACGGGCTGGTCCGACCGGTTGCAGTCGGTGGATGGAATCTCCATCTGTACCAGCACGTCGCCCATGGTCAAGTCCATGGTGCGGTTGATGACGATGCCGAGGGCGCCATCCTGGTTGTGCTGGCAGATGAAACTGACGGTCTGCTCGAAATTCGGATCGGTCATGGCGGGCATGGCGATCAGAAACTGGCCTGTCAGGGACTCCGTTTCAGTCATGGTGGATAGTATCGGCCCTGTGAATCGGGTTTTCAACCCGATGCGTCCACCGCTTGTCCAGCCCGCATGGTGCAACGGTCAGGGTGTTGTCGGGGTGCTCAATGCAGCGCCGTCCGCCATGGTGCAACATATGGGCTGGCATATCCTGTCACTGACACCCCAACACCCAATGGCCCGCAGGTCGTGGTTCTATTTGAGAGTCAGTGCCGGGGAATGGGCCGGTGCCGGGGGGAGGTCCCCCCAGGGCCGCTGTGAATACGTCCATGTACGCTCTGGCTCAGAGCGTACCTGGATGTTTTCGACAGCCCTGGTGGGACCTCCCCCCGGCACCGGCCCGATCGAGTCGGCTTTGAGACCGAACCACGACCTGCGGGCCATTGGATGGTGCAGTGTCCGTGGGCGGGATACCCCGGGCCTTACGGCTCTATCGGCTCACCAGCCGGTTGTCGCGCATGAACTGCCAGGTCCGGGTGATGTGGAGGATGTCCACCTCTTTCTTGATGTCCGATGGAAACGCGTCGTAGGGCGCCGCCAGCTTCACGATCCGCCTGGCGGCATCGTCGAGGACCTTGTTGCCCGAGGATTTGACCATGTTGAGCTCATGCACGGAGCCGTCGGGCTTGATGGCCACGTCCAGCACCAGGTCGCCGGTGAGATTCTGGCGCCGCGCCTTCTCCGGGTAATTCAGGTTTCCCACCCGCTCGACGCGGGAACGCCAGGCTTCCATATATTCGGCGTACTTGTATTCCCGGGTGCGGGCGCTCAGGAACTTGCGCCGCGGCCGTTTCTGGTATTCCTGCCAGAAGTCGGATAGCTCAGCGGTGAGCTGGGCGCGCTCCCGGGCGATCTGATCGGTTTCCTCCGCGGCGGCGTCGGGAGTGGGGCGGACATCCGCCTGCTCTTCCCGGGGTGTGCGGTCATCGATGGTCTTTGCCGGCTCCCGGTCCTGCGTCAGGATCTGCTCCACCACCGGTTGGGGTTCGCGCTGCTCGCTCCGCGCCTGGATCTGAGGCGCCGGCTCGGAGACATCGGGCGATGGGTTCACCGGCAGCGGGGTGCGGGCGATGACGGCCTCGTCGGTGTCGCCGCCGCCTTCCCGGTTGGCCTGGGCGAGAAAATCCGCGTCCTCCGGCGCCGTCTCCGAGCTCGTGGTGACGAGCGTGATGTCCAGGGTGGGAAGCGGGTCGTTCGAACGCAGGTCGGGAACGGCAAAGCTGACGCCGAGAATGAGCGTCATGTGCACCAGTACGGAAACGAAGGCGGTCAGTCCCAGGCGATCCGTCTTCGTAAAGCCGGGAATATTCTCCGTCAGGTCCACTACGCGGCCGGTCGTCCCCGGGGAAGCCGGTTTTCGATGGCGTCCATGATGCGGGCGCTGATATTCACCGAGAAGTGGGCGTCGAGCTCCCGAATGCAGGTGGGGCTGGTGATGTTGATCTCGGTAAGATAGTCGCCGATAACGTCCAGACCGGCGAAGAGAATGCCGTTTTCCCGGAGCGACGGTCCGACCTGGTCGGCGATCCAGCGGTCCCGTTCGCTGATGTCACGGCCTTCCCCCGAGGCGCCCGCCGCCAGGTTGCCCCTCAGCTCTCCGGGCGCGGGCACCCGCGCCAGTACCCATGGCAGCGGCTCGCCGTCCACCATGAGAATGCGCTTGTCGCCCGAGCGGATTTCCGGAATGTAGCGCTGCGCCATGACGTATCGGGTGCGATGCCGCGTGAGGACTTCCATGATAACGCTGATATTGGGGTCTTGCTCGGTAACCCGGAATATGGATGCGCCGCCCATGCCCTCCAGGGGCTTGATGATGATATCCCGGTGCTCCGCCAGGAAAGCGCGCAGATCCGAGTATTCCCGGGACACGAGCGTCGGCGGTGTGCACTGGGGAAACCAGGCGGTATACATCTTCTCGTTGGCGTCCCGCAGGGCCCGGGGCCGGTTGACCACCAGCACGCCCTGCTGCTCGGCTCGTTCCAGGATGTAGGTACAGTAGATGTATTCCAGGTCGAAGGGCGGGTCCTTGCGCATCAGGATCACGTCCAGGTCGGCCAGGGGGATCGTCGCCTCCGGGCCGAATTCGAACCAGTGGTGATCATCCCGGAATACCGTCAGCGGCCTCGAGCGGGCGGACGCCTCGCCGTCCCGCAGCGAGAGGTCGTTCATTTCCATGTAGTGCAGTGACCAGTTCCTGTCCTGCGCTTCCAGGAGCATGGCAAAGGTGCTGTCCTTGTAGACCTGAATGGACCCGATCGGGTCCATGACGACGCCTGCTTTCAGAGTCATTGGCGTGAGCCGGCGGAAAAGATGTCTTGAATCATCGGGTACGGATCCGGAAAGGGGATGACACTCTGTTGTGCGCGCATTATATCCAGCCTTCACGCCCCGCAGGGACCCGTTTGACCCGAGGGCAGGTTCGGAACCCGCCCTGATTGAGGGCGAGCCGGTCCCCTTCGGGCGCCGCCGGCACTCTGTCCGCGTGGACCAAAAGGGCGTATTATGCTAGACAAATCAGTAACATATTCTCGACAGTTTGCGTCGAGCACCAACATTCGGTGGGAGTGTCCGGGTCGGGGGGGAAAACCGGGGATCCGAGGGTTCACCGGCGCAGCGACTGAATATAACCGCCAAAATGTTCTATTCTAGCCTATACCGGGTTGACAACCAGCGACGCAGCCCCGTGCGGGGCCGCCAGTGAGCGGGTACAGGTCATGAGCGCAGTGAAAGTAATGGTCATTGATGACAGCAACACGATCCGCAAGTCGACGGAAGCGATCCTGTCGAAGGAGGGGTACGAGGTTCTGACGGCGGCGGACGGGTTCGAGGCCATGTCGATGATTACGGACAACCGTCCCGATATCATCTTCGTGGATATCATGATGCCGCGGCTCGATGGCTACCAGACCTGCTCCCTGATCAAGAACAACCGGCATTTCCGGAGCACGCCGGTGGTGATGCTGTCGAGCAAGGACGGTCTGTTCGACCGTGCCCGGGGCCGCATAGCCGGTTCGGACCAGCATATAAACAAGCCGTTTTCCAAAGAAGAACTGATTGGAGCAATCAATGAGCATGTCAAGACAGCAGAAGCGCGGAACTGACCGGAGGGGTCGGATATGGACGTAGGAACGGTCCTGGTGGTGGACGATTCACCGACTGATCTGCATTTGCTGAACGGCTATCTGGAAAGCAACGGCTACACCACGATCAATGCCAGCAGCGGAGAGGAAGCCATTCAGATGGCCAGTGCCGAGCATCCGGACCTCATCCTGATGGACGTGGTCATGCCCGGCATGAACGGTTTTCAGGCCACGCGCTCGCTTTCACGGAACCCGGAAACGCGGGATATTCCCGTGATCGTGGTGACGTCGAAGTCCCAGGAAACCGACAAGATATGGGCCATGCGCCAGGGGGCGAGGGACTTTGTCAGCAAGCCCGTAGACGAAAAGACGCTCATCGGCCTGATCAGGAACCTGTGAATCCCGTCCGTATATCCGCCCCGCGGGTCCGCCGCGCCGAGTTTGTAGAGACGCCGCTCCTCGGCGGGGGGAGCCGGTGAGCGCAGACCAGCGGCAGCCGTTCGACGTGCTCCAGCGAATGCAGCAGCAGGCCGCCGCGGCCGGCTACGTGCTGCCGGAGCTGAAGCAGACGGAGGAGCGTTGGCACGGACTGGCTTTCGCCGTGGGTCCCCAGCGGCTGACGGCGGAGCTTACCGCGTTTACGGACATCGTCGACTGCGGCGCGATTACGCCCGTGCCGCGCACCAGGGCATGGGTGCGGGGCATCACCAACGTACGCGGAACCCTGTACTCCGTGGCGGACCTGGCGCAGTTCCTCGGTTATCCCCGGGTCAATACGGATACGGAGGGCAAACTCCTGGTCATCAACGACGGTGAGCTCGGGTGCGCGCTTCTTGTGAATTCAGTTCTCGGTATGCGCCGCTTTGACCACGAGAACGAATATCAGGACGCAGCGGTCATGGACCGCTCGGTTCAGCCATTCGTGAGTCATGCATATCTGCAGGACGAACAGCTGTGGGGGGTGCTCGACAACGACAAGCTCAAAGCGTCGGACAAGTTTCGAGACGTCGAGGTCGAGAACTAAACAACTAGGTATGAACGGGTTTGAGAGGTAAAGCAGGATGGCGACGGCACAAGATTCATTGAACCAGAATTTCAACCCATCGCGACGTGGCGCGCCGCCGCCGGGGGGTGGTGATCCCCTGGACATGGTCATAGAGGCGGATTCGCCCGGTGCGCCGGGGCCCGCCCGCAGCGGCGGGGTCCGGTCCAGCGTGGGTCTGCCGATCGTCATTACGGTGATCATCGTGTCGATTGTCGGCCTGGTCGTGTTCCAGACGCTGGAGACCCGGCGGAGCTCCGGGCAGGCGGAATTTGTGGAGCGCGCTTCGAGCCTGCTCATGCTGTCGCAGAGCATCGCCAAGGACGCCCGCCAGGCCGCGCTGGGCGAAGCCGCGGCGTTCGATTCGCTGCGCCAGTCCAGGGAGCGGTTCTCCACGGTGGTGACCACCCTCGACCAGGGCGACCCGTCGATGAACATGCCGGCCACCCCGGCGGCCAATCGGGATGCCTTCCAGCAGGTTCAGGCCCTGTGGGATCGAACCCAGCGAAACGTCGATGCGATCATCAGTCAGGAACCCTTGTTGTTGACCGCGAACGAGTCGGTGGAGCGGATCAACCAGCTGGCGCCGGCGATGCTGGCGCGGGCGGACGAAGTGGTGGAAGCGGTGATCCGGGAAAGCGGAGACCCAGAGCTGGTCAATCTCGCCGGCCAGCAGCGCACCCTCAGCCAGCGCATCGCCTCCAATATCAATGTCTTCTCGAAAGGCGGCTCCGGCGCGTCCATGGCAGCGACCCAGTTCGGCAAGGACACCAATACGCTCTCCCAGACCATGGACGAGCTGCGCGCCGCTTCCGGCCCGGCGGTGCATGCCAAGCTGGACGCTCTGGAGCAGACGTTCGCCAGCTTTCAGGAGAGCGTCAACGCGATTCTCGAGACCGTCGCGGAGTTCTTCCTGGCACAGCGCGCGTCCCAGGCGATTCTCGACGACAGCAACGCGCTCCTCGACGCCTCCGAAGCCCTGGTGGCCGGTTTCGGGCAGCCCGGCGGCGTGCTGACATACCTGCCGTGGGTCTTCGGCGCCGTCGCGGTGCTGGCCCTGTTCGTGCTCGGCCGTATGCTGGTCACCGAAGCACGCGAGCAGGCGGAAGTCAGCGCGGAGCAGAACCGCGAAACCCAGGATGCGATTCTCAAGCTGCTGGACGAAATGGGCAGCCTGGCGGACGGTGACCTCACCATCGAAGCGGAAGTGACCGACCAGGTCACCGGCGCCATTGCCGACTCCATCAACTTCGCGGTACAGGAAATGCGCGATCTGGTGGCCCGGATCAACACGGCAACCGCCCAGGTGACCAGCGAATCGGAATCCACTGCGAATATCGCCCACGAGCTGTCCCGGGCCAGCGCCGCCCAGGCCGACGAGATCACCAAGACCACCGCCCAGGTCCAGGCGATGTCCAGCTCCATGCAGGAAATGTCGGGGGACGCCCGGCGTTCCGCGGAAGTCGCGCAAAGCTCGGTCGACGTCGCCAAGCGGGGTGCCCAGGCGGTGCGCGACACCATCCGGGGCATGGATGACATGCGCGAGCAGATCCAGGAAACCTCCAAGCGTATCAAGCGTCTTGGCGAGAGCTCCCAGCAGATCGGCGAAATCGTCAGTCTCATCGACGAAATCGCGGAGCAGACCAACATCCTGTCGTTGAATGCATCGATCCAGGCCGCCATGGCCGGCGAGGCCGGACGCGGCTTCGCGGTGGTGGCGGACGAGGTGCAGAGGCTGGCCGAGCGCTCGGCGGAAGCCACCAAGCAGATATCCACGCTGGTCAACAACATTCAGTCGGACACCAACGAAGCGGTGTCCTCCATGGAACATGCCACCCAGGGCGTGGTGGACGGTACTCGTCTGGCGGACAGTGCGGGTCAGGCGCTTGGGGAGATCGAGTCCGTGTCCGAGGAGTTGTCCAGGCTCATTGCCGGTATGGCGGACAACGCCGAGCGGCAATCCGAGGCGGCAACGACGGTCTCTACGCGCATGACCTCCATCCGCGACGTGACCCACAGGACTTCCCAGGGCGCACAGCGCACCGCGCAGTCCATCGGCAAGCTTTCGGAGCTGGCCCGCGAGCTCCAGGACTCCGTATCCGGCTTCAAGCTGCCCGCATAACCGCATTCCAGCCGGTACTCATGAGTTCGCCCAATCGCGTTGACACCAGCACCCTTGGGTGGGTCCGGACCGAGATAGAACAGACTCTCGGGGAGGCCCGGGACGCTCTCCGGCGATTCGTCGAGGACGGCGAAGACGTGACGCCACTGCGGTTGTTCGCCAACAACGTCCATCAGGTCGCGGGAACCCTGCAGATGGTCGAGCTGGACGGCGCCGCGCAGCTCGCCCAGGAAACCGAGTCCCTGGCGGCAGCGGTGGTTTCCGGCAGGCTCGAAGACGGGGACGCGGCGAAGGATCTGCTGGGGGACGGCCTGAACCATCTTTCCAGCTACATGGAGCGGCTGGCCCGGGGGCTCCCGGACCGGCCCATCGATAACGTCGACGTCATCAACGCGCTGCGCCGTGCGCGCCGTGCGGAAGAGCTGGACCCCTATTCGCTGTTCCATCCCGATCTCGAGGTGTATCCGTCCCGGGAAGAAGCAGCCGAAGAGCTCGATGCCGACCGGTACGCGGAGCGGGTCCGCGGGCTGCGCCGAACCTATCAGGTGTCACTGCTGAAATGGCTGCGCGGTGAGGACCAGGACGAGGCCTGGCGAAACATGGCCGACACCGTGGCCGATCTGTTCGGCCTGTCCCGGTTCCAGGGCTCCATGCAGGTCTGGTGGGTCGCACGCGCCTACCTCGATGTGCTCAAGGAGGCCGAGCTCACCCGGGACGACTCGCGAAAGCATCCCCTTGCGCAGCTGGATCAACTCATGCGCAAGCTTGTCGAGGACAGCGAGGCGGCGATCGCCCGGGAAGGCTCGGAAAAGCTGGTGCGTTTCATGCTCTATCACATCGGGCGCAGCGAGGTGCACACCGACACCGCCCGTTCCGTCGTCCGGCTTTTCGAGCTGGACACTCTGCTGGGCACTGGACCGGAGCCTCCGGCGCTGCCGGAAGCCGGCGTACTGGCGGCGCTCGACGAGCGATGCATGGAATCGCTGCGGGCCGTGCAGGCGGCGCTGGACGAGTACTCGCGTACGGGGCGGGCGGACGAGGCGTTCCAGGCCTGCGAGGGGCGTCTGGAAGAAATCGCCGGAGCGGCGCGGGAATCCGGGGTCGACGAGCTGGCCGGGCTTGCAGCGGGTGTCCGCGACCTGTTGTTCGGCGGCGACGAACCGGAACAGTCCGAGGACGCGCTGCTGGCGGCGGCCCGGGCGCTGTTGTTCATAGAGCAGACTCTCAGGCATCCGGAGGACATCGGATTCGACTGGCGTGAGGAAGCGGCGGCGGCCATCGATACGCTCTCCGGATACCCGGCTGCCGACGAACGGCCGAGCCTGGACATCGAAAGCCAGGAAGTCGACACCGCCGCCCTGGACGCCCAGGAACTGAGACGGCTGGTCAACGCGGTCGCCGGGCAGGTCGAGGACAATCTCAAACAGGCGGAGCAGAGTCTGGAGCGGTTCGCCAGGGACACAGCCGATGCGGACAGCCTGACCGTCGTCGTCGATTCGCTGCAGCAAGTCCACGGCGCGGTTCGAATGCTGGGGCAGCACAAACTGTGCGAGCTGCTGGAGCTCGCCCTGGGCCAGCTGCGCGCGATCATCGCCGGCGGGGCCTACGCCACTGATGCGCTGCTGGATGCCCTGGCCGTGACCATCGGGACCACTGACGCCTACGTAAGAGGTCTTGAGCGGGACGCGCCCAATATCGATGCCCTGCTGGGCCGCGCGATGCAGGAACTGGAAGAGGCCGTGGCGGAGGACACGGCGGCCGTGGTGGATCCGGCTTCGGCATTGAAGCGCATTCAGGATTCGTTCGACGCCTGGATCCAGGACAACGCGGACTACGAGGCATTCCGAATCCTGCGCCGCAATCTGCGCGACATCGGAGCTCTGGCGCACGAGCGCGGAGCATCGAACCTGCAGCGCATCGCCCAGGAAATGACCAATCTCGTGGACATCGTCATGGACGACCCGAGCTTCCTGTCGGCGGAGGTAGAGGAGACGCTGCGCCGGTCGCTGGGGACTCTGAGTGCGTTGACGGCGCCGCTGGAAAGCGCCGTGCCGGCGGGGGACCCGGCGGATTCCGCGGCCACCGTAGACGAGGCGCCGGTTGTCGAGCCCGACGCGGAATCGGATACGGATGACGACGACCTGGTGCGGGAGACCTTCGCCGAGGAAGCCGCGGAATGCCTGCAGGCGATCGCGTCGGGCCTGGGCGTGCTCGCCGCCGACGCCGGTGACTCGAACACCCTCACGGATGTGCGCCGCGGCTTCCATACCATCAAAGGCAGCGGACGCATGGCCAGGTCGCGCGACATCGCGGAGCTGGCATGGATTGTGGAGGACGTGCTGAATCGGTGCCTGGACGGCAGCCTGCCCCTATCCCCGGAAATCCTGGACTTCGTGGACCGGGCGCGGCGGGAGCTGGGCGGCATGCTGGAAACGGGGCTGGACAGCAGCACCGACCTGCAGTCCTGGCGGGACCGCGCGGCTGCGCTGCAGCGGTCGGATGACCCATTCCTGCCGGAGCCGGAACCGGTGACCATCGACATTCATGCCGCCGCCGAAGAGCCGGAAGACGCCCCCTTGGTCGGGGACTGGGACGGGATGGCGGATACTGAGTACGCCGGCGAAACCGTCGCACTGTCGGGGTCGTCCGATACGGATGACGACGCGGCGGCCGGCGCGCTTTCGCTGGAAAGCCTCGACGGTCTCGGCGACCGGGGTCACAGTCTCGCAGGGGAACCTGACCAGCAGGAGCCGGCGTCGCCGTTTTCCGACGACGAGGTCATTACCATTTTCACCAAGGAGGCTTTGTCTCACATTGCCGCCATTCGCGCGGTGATCGACGAATGCGGCCGCCAGGGCCATGCCGAAGTCGGCAAACCGCTGCTGCGCGCGGTGCATACGCTGCAGGGAAACGCGCGCTCCCTGCACCTGGTGGAGATGTCCGAGGCCTACAGCGCCCTGGATCACGCGCTCGGCGGGAAGGTGAACAGCGGTAATCCGCTGCAGCAGTCGGAGATGGCGCTGCTCGACGAGCTGCTGATATCCACTGCCAAAGTGCTGGACCACCTGAATCGGGACAAGCGGTTCCCGGAGGTGGTCCGACAGGAGCTGGCGGAGATCGCGGAGCGCATCGAAAAATCCTGGGGCGACCCGGAAGCGACGGAAAGCGGGGACACCGCCGAACCGGGCGGGCTCGAGCTGGTCTCGGAGCTCGTCGCCGGCGACGGCGAGGCCGGGGACACCGGCCACACCGGCAATGTTTTCGAGGAGCTGACCGACACCGACCGGGCCGCGGCCGGCGCCGCTGATCCGGCAGCAGGTAAACCGGATTCCGACAGCGGCTCGACGGTGACGGCGTTCCCGGCGCAGGAAGTCCGCACGGTGGTGGATGACGATCTGAAGGATGTATTCGTCGAGGAGGCGACGGATATCCTGTCGAGGTTCGAGTCCACGCTGCGGCATGGGAAACACTCGGGCGTGGATGAGCCGTTGAGCAACACGCTGAAGCGGGAGCTGCACACCCTGAAGGGCGGTGCCCGAGCCGCGGGACTGCAGGCCATCGGGGACTTGAGCCACAACGCGGAAACCATGCTCGAGAGCGTGGCCGGATCGGGCGATCAGCCCGGCGATCTGCTCGATGTGCTGGAGGAAGTGCACGACACCCTGGCCAGCATGGTCCAGGGCCTGGAGACGGGGCGCACGCTGGATCCGGATCCGGGGCTGATCCAGCGCCTGGTCCGCGGTGCGACGCCGGGGACGCGGGATGCCGGTGGGCCGGAAATGAAAGCCGAAACCGGCGCGGCCCTGATCCCGGAGGAAGGGGCGGCCGCCGCTTCTTCCCATGAACCGGCACCGCCGGCGGGCGAGTCGGACGGGTACGTCCCGCAGAAGGAACCGGTGGAGGCCGGGGCCCCGGCTGTCGACGAGTCAGCCCGAGCGGTGGGCGGGCGCAGTACCGTTCGCATTCACTCCAACGTGCTGGACAAGCTGGTGAACTACGCCGGCGAGGTGAGCATCTCGCGGTCCCAGATCGAAGAACAGCTCAGCGGATTGAAGGGTAATCTCAATGAGCTCCGGGCCAATGTCGCGCGCTTCGCGGACCAGGTGCGGGAGCTGGATATCCAGGCCGATACCCAGATCCGCTCCCGGGTGGCCGAGGAGAAAACATCCGGCCCAGCTCATGATTTCGATCCTCTCGAACTGGACCGCTACAGCCGGCTCCAGCAGTTGTCGCGCAGCCTGTCCGAGAGCGTCGACGACCTGGTGACCATTCAGACGGGCCTGAACCGGTTCGCGACGCAGACCGAGGGCGTACTGTCCCAACAGGCGATGATGAACAGCGAGCTGCAGGATGGCCTGATGAGCGCGCGGATGGTTCCGTTCAATACGCTGGTTCCGCGCCTGCGTCACCAGACCCGTCAGACCGCTCGCGAGCTCGGCAAGGATGTGGATTTCACGGTCACCGGCGGTGAGCTCGAGGTGGACCGGAACATCCTCGATCAGCTCGGCGAAGCACTCGAGCACATGATCCGGAACTCGCTGGACCACGGCATCGAGCCCGCCGAGGCCCGGGCCGACGCCGGCAAGCCCGCGCGGGGCAATCTGCGCATCGACTGCCGCCAGGAGGGCAACGAGGTGCTGCTCCGGTTCTCCGACGACGGCGCGGGCCTGGACGTCGACCGGATCAAGGCCCGCGCCGTGGAAGCCGGGCTGCTTTCCGTGGACTCGGACCTGGCGGACGACGAGGTCATCCAGCTCATCGTGCTGTCCGGTTTTTCCACTGCCCGGTCGGTGACCCAGCTGTCCGGGCGCGGTGTGGGCCTGGACGTCGTTAACGACGCCGCACGCCGGCTGGGCGGGAGCCTGATGCTGGAAAATCGCCCGGGGGAAGGTGTCAGCTTCCAGCTCCGGCTGCCCCTGTCGCTGTCCATTACCCAGGCGATGTTCGTACGCTGCGGCGGCCAGCGGTTCGCCATTCCGCTGGGCGTGATCGAGACCGTCCTCAAAACCGAGCCGGAGAACCTGGTCGATCGATCCAAGGACGGCGACCCGTTGTTCAAACGGGACGACCGGGTCTATACGCTGATGGACCTGACGGCCACCCTGGGTCTGGATTCAACGGCCTCCGACCAGCGGGTCCCGATCCTGCTGGTCCGTATGGGGGTCCGCGAGGTCGCGGTCCGGGTGGACGAGCTCGTTGGAACCGACGAGATCGTGGTGAAGCAGCTCGGCGACCATCTCGGCCGGATGTCCGGCATCAACGGCGCGACCATTACCGGCGACGGCAGCGTGGTGGTGATTCTCGACCTGGCCGAGCTGTGGCTTGCCCAGGAACGTCTGCCGGCGTTCCGCCGCGAGCTTGCCCAGGATGTCGAGTCGCCGCCGCGGGTTCTGGTGGTCGACGATTCGCTGACGGTGCGCAAGGTCACCGGGAGGAACCTCGGGCGCCACGGCATGGAGGTGAGTATGGCCCGGGACGGCGTCGACGCCCTGGACCAGCTCGCGAAGATGAAGCCGGACGTGATGCTGGTGGATATCGAAATGCCGAGGATGGACGGCTACGAGCTGATGACGAGGCTCCGGGAGGACGTCAATTACCGGGATATACCGGTAATTGTGATAACTTCCAGGGCCGGCGCCAAGCACAGGGAGAAAGCCATGGAGCTCGGGGCCAGCGCCTACCTCACCAAACCGTACCAGGAACGGGACCTGCTCAAAGAGGTGAATGCCCTGCTGCCCGGGGCATCGCAGACGATAGAACATTGACGCGGTTCTCCATGGATGACTGACCAACGGGCTTACTTGCGGATCCGCGAAGGCGCCTTTACTTACCTGCTGGCGGCGGGCCGGACGGCGTCGATCGAGCACCGCAACAGCGGCGGGTTCGAGGGGCTGGACGACCCGGCGTCGCCGCTCGCGGCCTGGCACGGATCCGGCGATGCCCGGGTTCCCGTGATTCGTCTGGGGCGCGTGATGCAGACCCGGGCGGGGGACTGGGAGTACGCCATCCTGTTCGGCGGCGACGACGGCATCGGCCTCGCGGCCGAGCATATTCATCTTGTTCCCGAATCCGGGATTCCGGACATCCAGCCGTTCAGGCCGGCGGGCTGCAGCCTGGCCGGCGGGCCGGTGATATCCGGGCTGTGTCCGGGCATCGACCCGGAATACCTGGTGCTCGATACATCCCGCCTCGAACTCTGCCTGCGCCGCGCCGTGGAAGGATCGACGACATGACGTCGATTCCCGGGCTCATGGTGCCCACGGAGTCCGCGATCCTCGTGGTGCCGGCCGTGACCGTGGCGGAAGTCGTGGCGAAGCCGGCGGATCTCAAGCCGCTTCCCGCCAGTGAGCCCTGGGTGGCGGGCTACTTTCGTTGGCGAAATCGCCCGGTAACGCTGGTATCATTCGACCGCCTCGCGGCGGGTCGGGAGAGTCCCGATTTCTCCCGGGTCTGCGTGTTTCACCCACTGCCGGGCCGGCAGCCGTTTGACTATTTCGCACTGATCATGAAAGGCGAGCCCCGGAGCATCGAAGTATCGGACTCGGCCGACGCCGGCATGCCGCCGGCGCACCTGTCCGGGCGCTTCGTTTCGGCCGCCGTCGAGATCGATGGCCGGACCCTGGTGATCCCCGATTTCAGCGCTCTGAAATCGGCGTTCTATCCAGGTGGGTAATGCGGGTGGTGTCGTCCGGTTCAATGGCGGCGGGTTGGCGGTGCGGAGCTCGACATGGTCATGAATGATCCGGGCGTGCCGGATCTGCGGCGGCTTTCGGAATTGGTCCGGGATATCGGACTGGAGCTTTTGTCCAGCGGGGCCCGGCACGGAGAGATGGCGGCGAAGCGCGACGGTAGCTACGTCACCGATATCGATCTGGCGCTGCAGCAGCGTATCGGCGGAGCCCTGCGGGATGCCTATCCGGACATCCCCTTCATCGGCGAGGAAACACCGGAAGCGGAGCGGAACGGGATTCTGCAGTCCGGCGCGCGGCGGGTGTGGTGCGCCGATCCCCTGGACGGCACGACGAACTTCACTTCGGCACTGCCGTTCTACGGAATTTCGCTGGCACTCCTGGAGGACAGAATGCCGGTTCAGGGTGTGGTATTCGACCCCATCCGGGATGAATGCTTCACGGCTCAATCCGGCGGCGGCGCCTGGCTGAACGGGGAGCGCCTGGCCGGGGCCTCGAAGCGGTCCACGGCCCACTGCGTGGCCTGCGTGGATTTCAAGCGGCTGCCCCGGTCGGTGGCGGAGCACCTGGTGGCGCGGCCGCCATTCAAGTCGCAGCGGAATCTGGGGGCGTGCGTGCTGGAATGGTGCTGGCTCGCGGCGGACCGGTTTCAGTTGTATCTGCACGGCGGGCAGCATCTGTGGGATTATTCCGCCGGCAGCCTGATCCTGCGGGAAGCAGGGGGCAGCGCGGTTACGCTGGAAGGCATCGAAGTGCCGGGCGCGGAGCTGTATCTGAACCGGAAAGTGTCCGTGGTGGCCGCCGGTCATCCCGATATGCTGGAGGAGTGGTGGTCCTGGATCACGGACCGCGCCGACCTTTACACTCTTCTGGTTCACCGGAACACGGCCATCTAGGGTATCCCGCCAAGCGCCCTTTAATTGATGAATTGGGCGGGGTGCTGACAGTAGGAGGCCAGCCCTCTGGCCGATGAGGCGCTGCTCGAAGCGGTAACCGGCCAGAGGGCTGGCCTCCTGCATCAACAATCATCGAGGGGATAACATCCAATGTCTGCCAGGGCAGAGCAAGCAATCGACCGTAGAACACTGGCTAATGCGATTCGTGCCTTGAGCATGGACGCGGTTCAGAAAGCCAACTCGGGGCATCCCGGCATGCCCATGGGCATGGCGGACATCGCCGAAGTCCTCTGGAATGATTACCTCGTTCACAACCCGGCGAATCCGGGCTGGGCCAACCGCGACCGCTTCATCCTGTCAAACGGCCATGGGTCGATGCTCCACTACTCTCTGCTGCACCTTGCCGGCTATGACCTGCCGATGTCCGCCCTGGAGGGATTCAGGCAGCTGCACTCCGGCACCCCGGGCCATCCGGAGTACGGCGACACGCCGGGAATCGAGACCACCACCGGACCGCTGGGGCAGGGCCTGGCCAACGCGGTGGGCATGGCGCTGGCGGAGAAGGTCCTCGGGGGGCATTTCAACCGGCCGGACTGCGCCGTTGTCGACCACCATACGTACGTATTCATGGGCGACGGCTGCCTGATGGAGGGCATTTCCCACGAGGCCTGCTCCCTGGCGGGGACCCTCGGGCTGGGCAAGCTGATCGGGTTCTGGGACGACAATGGTATTTCCATCGACGGCGACGTCGCGGGCTGGTTCACCGACGATACCCCGGCCCGGTTCCGCGCCTACGGCTGGCACGTCGTCGAAGGCGTGGACGGGCACGACGCCGGGCAGGTGGTCGAGGCGATCGAGACCGCGCGGGCCGAAACCGGACGGCCTTCCCTGATCTGCTGCCGTACCGTCATTGGCTGGGGTTCGCCCAATAAGCAGGGCACGGAAGCCACCCACGGCGCGGCGCTGGGTGCCGATGAAGTCGCCCGGGTCCGTGAAACCATCGGCTGGCCGCATCCGCCTTTCGAGATCCCCGCGGACATCCGTGCGGCCTGGGATGCCCGGCGCCAAGGCGCGGAAGCCGAATCGCAGTGGCGGGAGCTGCTGGAGCGGTATCGATCCCAATACCCCGACGAAGCGCGGGAGCTCACGAGGCGCCTGGCGGGCGAGCTGCCCGGCGTCTGGCCGCGTGCCGCGGCCGACAGCATCACGGCGGCCGGCGATGCCGGCAAGGACGACGCCACGCGCAAGTTCTCCCAGGCGTGCCTGAACGCCTGCGCGCCGGTCCTGCCCGAGTTGATCGGCGGCTCCGCGGATCTGACGGGTTCCAACAACACGACCTGGTCCGGATCGGTCACGGTCACGGCCGCCGAGCCGGACGGCAATTACATCTATTTCGGAGTCCGGGAATTCGCCATGTCGGCCGTCATGAACGGCATGGCCCTGCATGGCGGGTTCATTCCCTATTCCGGCACGTTCCTGGTGTTCTCAGACTACGCCCGCAACGCGGTGCGCATGGCGGCGCTGATGAGGGTGCGCAACATCTTCGTCTATACGCACGATTCCATCGGGCTCGGTGAGGACGGACCGACCCACCAGCCGGTAGAGCATGCGAGCTCGCTGCGGCTCATTCCCAATATGTCGGTATGGCGGCCCTGCGACGGGGTCGAGACGGCGGTGGCCTGGCAGGCGGCCATAGAGCGCCGTGACGGTCCCACCTGCCTGCTGCTGTCCCGGCAGAAGCTCGCCCACCAGGAACGGACCCCGGAGCAGGTGAAGAACGTCGGCCGGGGCGGTTATGTGCTGCTGGACAGCGACGGCGTCCCGGCGCTGATCATCATCGCCACCGGCTCGGAAGTGGCGCTGGCGATTGAGGCGGCGCGGCGCTACCCGGGCCGGGTGCGCGTCGTGTCCATGCCCGCCTGTGACGTGTTCGACGCCCAGGACCGGGCGTACCGGGACCGGGTCCTGCCCGGGGAGGTGGACAGGCGCATCGCCATCGAGGCCGGTGTCACGCCGCTGTGGTACAAGTATGTGGGTGGTAACGGTAGAATCGTCGGTCTGGACCGGTTCGGGGAATCCGCGCCGTATGCCGATGTGTACGAGCACGTCGGCATTACCGTCGAGCGCCTGGCAGGCATAGTGGGAGACATGCTCGCGGACCAGCCCGGCGGTTAGGCGCCCCGTACAGGGGTTCCCGGTTGGACCTGCGGGTGGTTCGGGCACCCGCCGGTGCGCGCCCCGGCATCTTCCCGGCAGAGATACCGGCGCGGCCGCGAGTGCAACGACCGCAGCAGCACTTCTCCCGTTCATGCGTGGCGGCTGTCTACAACAGTTTCTCAATCTATTGAATCGAGGATTTTTCAATGGCAATAAAGGTCGCAATCAACGGCTTCGGCCGGATCGGACGAAATGTATTCCGGGCGATGTACGAGTCCGGACAGCAGGGTGATTTCGATGTCGTGGCCGTGAATGACCTGGGCGATGCCCATACCAATGCGCACCTGCTGCAGTACGACACCGCCCACGGCCGGTTCGGTGAAGAAGTCACCGTGGAAGGCGACTCGTTCCGGGTGGGCGGAGACAGCGTCAGGGTGTTCGCGGAGCGTGACCCCGGAAAACTGCCCTGGTCGGATCTCGGCGTCGACGTGGTGCTGGAATGCACGGGGCTGTTCACCAGCAAGGAGAAGGCGGGCGCCCATCTCGCCGGCGGAGCCCGGAAGGTGGTGATCTCCGCGCCGGGCGGCAGCGACGTGGACGCCACTATTGTGTACGGGGTGAACCACGACGTGCTGAAGCCGGAGCATACTGTGATCTCCAATGCCTCCTGCACGACCAACTGCCTCGCGCCAACGGTCAAGCCGCTGCATGACGAGATCGGCGTGCTGGGCGGCCTGATGACCACGGTTCACGCCTACACCAATGACCAGGTGCTGACCGATGTCTATCACAAGGACCTGCGCCGGGCTCGCTCCGCGACCCAGTCCATGATCCCCACCAAGACCGGCGCCGCGGCGGCGGTGGGCCTGGTGATGCCCGAGCTGAACGGCAAGCTCGACGGCTTCTCCATACGCGTGCCCACCATCAACGTTTCCATCGTCGACCTGACGGTACATACCGCCCGTGAAACCACGGTCGAGGAAGTGAACGGGATCATGAAGAAAGCCTCCGAGGGCGGCCTCAAGGGTATCCTCGCCTACAATGACAAGCCTTTGGTATCGGCGGATTTCAATCATGACCCGCATTCGGCGATCTATGACGCCTACATGACCCGGGTGGTCAACGGCACCACCGTGAAGGTCTGCGCCTGGTACGACAACGAGTGGGGCTTTTCCAATCGCATGCTGGATACCTGCAAGGCGCTGATGAATGCTTGAGAACCTGCCGGACCGGGCGGCATTCCGTGGTGGCGGGTTCGGGGACGGATCGCTTCGTCGATCCGCTCCTGGTAATGGCGCCGCAGTGCCGGTGACCGACGGCCTGGCCCCGCGAGGCGGCTTCAAGTCCCGCGGGAACCTGCGATGAACACAATGGCCGACATGGACCTCGCCGGCAAGCGGGTGCTGATTCGCGAGGACCTCAACGTTCCCATCGCCGGCGGCGCGGTTGCCGGGGACCAGCGCATCCGGGCCGCGCTGCCGACCCTGGAGGCGGCGCTGGCCGGCGGCGCGGCGGTGCTGGTGATGTCCCACCTGGGGCGGCCTACGGAAGGCGAGTACGCAAAGGAGCTCTCCCTGGCACCGGTGGCGGCGCGCCTCGGGGAACTGCTGAAGCGTGATGTGCGCCTCGAGCGCGACTACCTGAACGGTGGTGCGAATGCGGCGCCCGGCGAAGTGGTTCTGCTCGAGAACGTGCGCTTCAATACCGGCGAGAAGGCGGACGACGAGGCGCTGGCGAAGCGATACGCGGCGTTGTGCGACGTGTTCGTCATGGATGCGTTCGGCACCGCCCACCGTGCCCAGGCCAGCACCCACGGCGTTGCGCGTTTTGCGCCTGCGGCCTGTGCCGGACCGCTGCTGACCGCCGAGCTGGAAGCGCTCGGCCGCGCACTCGACGCTCCGGCGCGTCCCATGGTGGCGATCATCGGCGGGTCGAAAGTATCCACCAAGCTGTCCCTTCTGGACGCCCTGTCCGGTGTCGTGGATCAGCTGGTGCCGGGCGGGGGGATCGCCAATACGTTTCTCGCCGCCGCGGGCCATGACGTCGGCCGGTCTCTGTACGAAGAGGATCTCGTCGACGAAGCCGCCCGCCTGATGGCGCGTGCCCGCGCCGCGGGTAGTTCGATACCGATACCCGTCGACGTCGTGGTGGCGTCGTCGCCGGAAAGCGATGCCGAAGCCCGGGTGAAACCGGTGTCGGAGGTGGCCGCCGAGGACATGATCCTCGATATAGGGCCGGAAACGGCGCGGCAGTACGCAGAGCTGCTCCGGGACGCGGGAACGATCGTATGGAACGGGCCCGTCGGTGTATTCGAGCACGATCAGTTCGGCGTGGGTACCGAGACCATTGCCCGCGCCGTAGCGGCTTCCACCGCCTTTTCCATTGCCGGTGGCGGCGATACCATCGCCGCCATGGACAAGTATGGGGTGACGGACAGCATCTCCTATATTTCCACCGGCGGCGGTGCGTTTCTGGAGTTTCTCGAAGGAAAGACGCTCCCCGCGGTGGCGGTGCTGGAAGAGCGCGGCAGTTGATTGCCTACTACTGGACCCGGCTGAAAGCATGTTGAGACGCACCAAGATCGTTGCCACGCTTGGCCCCGCCTGCGACCCGCCCGATGAGCTGGAGCAGATGATCGTCAACGGCCTGGACGTGGCCCGTATCAACTTTTCCCACGGACGCGCCGAAGACCACGCCGCCCGCGTGGAAAAGCTGCACGAGCTCGCCGCGCGTCACAAACGGCATGTGGCCGTGATGGTGGACCTGCAGGGGCCCAAGATCCGGATCGAGCGGTTCCGGGACGGCCCGGTGACCCTGGCGGACGGCGACGAGTTCATTCTGGACACCAACCTGCCCGCCGATGCCGGCGACCGGCATCAGGTCGGCGTGACCTACAAGGACCTGGCCCGGGACGTGGGTGACGGGGACACCCTGTTGCTGGACGACGGCAATCTGACCATGCGGGTGCTTTCGGTGCGCGACGGCAGGTTGACCTGCCGCGTCATCAACGGCGGTGTGCTGTCCGACAGCAAGGGGCTGAACCGGCAGGGTGGCGGCATATCGGCGGAGGCCTTGACGGAGAAGGACAAGGACGATATCCGGCTGGCCGTCGAGCTCGACGCCGATTTCATCGCGGTGTCCTTCGTGCGCGACGCTTCGGAAGTGGATCGGGCCCGCAAGTTGATCGAGAAAGCCGGCGGCCAGGCCCACGTCGTCGCGAAAATCGAACGGGCCGAGGCCATAGACAATGTGGACGAGATCATCCACGCCTCGGACGCCGTCATGGTCGCCCGGGGCGACCTGGGTGTGGAGATCGGCGACGCCGAGCTGGTGGGCATGCAGAAGCGCATCATCCGGCGCGCGAGGGGCCAGAATCGGGCGGTGATCACCGCCACCCAGATGATGCAGTCCATGGTGGAGAGCCCCCAGCCCACCCGGGCCGAGGTCATGGACGTGGCCAACGCGGTCATCGACGGAACCGACGCGGTCATGCTGTCCGGGGAGACGGCGGTGGGCAAGCACCCGGCCAAGGTCATCGAGGCGATGGACCGCATCTGCCGTGGAGCGGAACGCCAGCGCATCACCATGATGTCCAATCACCGCCTCGAGGCCGAGTTCGAGAACGTCGAGGAGGCCATTGCCATGGCATCGATGTACGTGGCGAATCACTTCGACGTCAAGGCCATCGTCGCCATGACCGAGTCCGGCATGACCGCCAAGCTGATGTCCCGGATCAGCTCGGGCATTCCCATCGTCGCCATGTCCCGCCGCACACAGACCCTGCAGCGCGTCACCCTGTATCGGGGTGTATATCCCATGTATTTCGACAACACGGGCCTGAGCATCGGGGAGTCCGAACAACACATGATCCGGGAGCTGCGTCGCCTGGGGCTGGTGGACAAGGACGACAACGTGGCCGTCACCATGGGCGACGTGACCGGCGTGGCGGGCGGGACCAACACGATGAAAATCGTCAAGGTCTGAGCCTGTTGTTTTTCTTCACTTCGCGAGAATCCCCGGCACGCGCTCGTTCCGGCTGCCTGTTGAAAACCACGAAGTGCGGCTGAAAACCGCGCCCGCGCAGCCGCGATGACGCTCCGTATCCTCTCGATCGTCCTGCCGATATTTCTGATCGCGCTGTTGGGCTACGTCTACGGCCGCTATCGCCGGCCGGACATGAGCGTGGTCAACCAGATCAACATGGATGTGTTCGTACCCGCGCTGATTTTCTACGCATTGTCCCGCCGGGATTTTGCGTTCGGCGAGTATTCGATGATCGCCCTGGGCGTCCTGATCGTGATGCTGGGCTCGGGGCTGCTGGCGTATCCGGTCGGGCGCGCGCTCCGGCTCGAATGGCGGACCTTCGTCCCGCCCATGATGTTCACCAACGTCGGGAACCTGGGGCTGCCGCTGATGGTGCTGGCCTACGGCGATGCCGCCCTGTCCATCGCGGTGATTTTCCTGGTGATGGAGAACACCCTGCATTTCACCCTGGGCCGGTATTTCCTGGACCACTCGGTGCGCCCCTGGCACGTGCTCAAGTCGCCGGTGGTGCTGGCGACGATCGCGGGCCTGGCGTTCAGCCTTGGGGACCTGTCGCTGCCGCAGGCCTTGTCGCTGCCCATCGAAATGGTGGGCAATATCTCCATTCCGCTGCTGCTGTTCTCACTCGGGGTCCGGCTCGTGGACATCGACTGGGGGGAATGGCGGATCGGCCTTGTCAGCGCCGTCGTCTGTCCCGCGACCGGAGTGGTCATCGCCCTGGTGACGGGCCGGCTGCTGGGGCTGCCGGATCTCCAGTACGGGCAGCTTATTCTGTTCGGGGCCCTGCCCCCGGCGGTGCTGAATTACCTGTTCGCCGAGCAATTCCGGCAGGAGCCCGAAAAAGTCGCTTCGATAGTGATGATCGGCAATCTGGCGGCCGTGGTTACAATACCTGCCGCGCTGTATTGGCTCCTCTAGTAGGAGGCCCCCTGGCACTGGCGGCCCCGTGATGTGGCCTCTCGAACCGGGGCACCACCCACCGGCCGTTGCATGGCGCCGTATCAGTGGCGTGGCACCAGACTGCCCTGGCATGCGGAGTGTTGTTTACCCCGGCGGCCGTGCCCGTATACTTGCGGTACCGAGTCACTTGATTTTTCACCGGGTCACGATAGGCTGGCCCCTTGCCCACGGCTGACGCAGCGATGCCCAACAAAAACAGCTACAAGTACGAAGAACTGCTGGCCTGCGCCAGGGGAGAGCTGTTCGGCCCCGGCAATGCGCAGCTCCCGGCGCCGCCCATGCTCATGTTCGACCGGATCACGTGGATAGACGACAATGGCGGCGACCACGGCAAGGGCATGGTGACCGCGGAGCTCGACGTGAACCCGGACTTGTGGTTCTTCGATTGCCACTTCCAGGGCGACCCGGTGATGCCGGGCTGTCTGGGGCTGGATGCGTTGTGGCAGATGGTGGGTTTCTATCTCGGGTGGTGCGGCGGGCCCGGACGGGGCCGCGCCCTGGGTGCCGGCGAAGTGAAGTTCTCGGGCCAGATCCTTCCCGGGGCCAGCCTCGTGAGGTACCGGATCGACCTGAAACGCGTCGTGATGCGGCGCTTGTACATGGGGATCGCCGACGGCACAGTAGAGGCTGACGGGAGCGTGATATACGTGGCCAACGACCTGCGGGTCGGCCTGTTCACGGAGACCGCGCCCGGCGAATCGTCCCGCTAGGCGGGGAGCGCAGAGGGGTGGCGGCGATTGCCGTTCGCACTAACCAGGTGGACCAGTTACTTAATGACTTGTATCAATGCCGGGTTGCGCCGGTCGTGGCGGAAAAACACTGACATGGGCGCACCCGTACATCAATCCGAATCCAGACACCGGGAGCCGCAATGCGTCGCGTAGTCGTTACCGGCATGGGCGTCGTGTCCAGCATAGGCGCCGATACCGGCGAAGTTCTGAGCAGCCTGGAAACCGGCCGTTCGGGCATCGCCTATCAACCGGCTTACGAGGAAATGGGCCTCCGTAGCCGGGTGGAAGGCACCATCGACCTCGACCTGGACGCCCTCATCGACCGCAAGCTGAAGCGGTTCATGGGCGACGCCGCGGCCTTCAACTACCTGGCCATGCAGCAGGCTATCGCGGATGCGGACCTGTCCGATGCCGAAATCTCCGACCCGAGAACCGGCCTGATCTGCGGTTCCGGGGGCGGTTCGCCGGAGAATATCGTGCTCGCCGCCGACACCCTGCGCAGCCGGGGGGTTCGGCGGGTCGGTCCGTACATGGTGACGCGGACCATGTCCAGCACGATCCCGGCCTGCCTGGCCACGGCGTTCCGGATCAAGGGCATGAGCTATACCATCAGCTCGGCCTGCGCCACCAGCGCGCACTGCATCGGGCACGCCGCGGAGCTGATCCAGCTCGGCAAGCAGGACATGGTGTTCGCCGGCGGCGGCGAGGAAGTCCACTGGACCATGAGTGTGCTGTTCGACGGCATGGGCGCCCTGTCCAGCGGCTACAACGACCGGCCGGAGAGCGCCTCCAGGCCCTATGACGCAAACCGGGACGGGTTCGTGATTTCCGGCGGCGGCGGTGTGCTGGTGATGGAAGAGCTCGAGCATGCCCGCGCCCGCGGCGCGAAAATCTATGCCGAGCTGGCGGGTTACGGCGCCACCTCGGACGGTGCCGACATGGTCCAGCCGTCCGGAGAGGGGGCGGTGCGCTGCATGCGGCAGGCCATGGAAGGGCTCGACGGCGGCATCGACTACATCAATGCCCATGGCACCAGCACACCGGTCGGCGACCTGAAGGAGCTGGAAGCGATCCGGGAGGTTTTTCCCGACGGGGCACCCCCGGTCAGCTCGACGAAATCCCTGACCGGCCATGCCCTGGGCGCGGCCGGGGTATGCGAGGCGATCTATGCGCTGTTGATGATGGAGCACGGCTTCATCGCCGCGTCGGCGAATGTCGAAGACCTGGATCCGGCCGCGGACGGGTTTCCCATCGTCCGGGAAACGAAGCCGGCGGAGCTCAGGACGGTGATGTCCAACAGTTTCGGTTTCGGCGGCACCAACTCGACGCTGGTCTTCCGACGGTTCGACTGATCGACGCCCCGGAGTCGCCACACCGCCGATGACCCGTTCCCACAGCAAGGCCGTAGCGCTCTGGCTGCTGGTGTGCTGCGCCCTGGTCTACGCCATGATCGTCCTGGGCGGTGTGACGCGCCTGTCCCAGTCCGGTCTGTCCATGGTGGACTGGGACCCCGTCATGGGCATCGTGCCGCCGCTGACGGACAGCGACTGGCGGGCGACGTTCGAGCAGTACAAGCAGTTCCCCGAGTACCAGAAGGTCAACCGGGGGATGTCCCTGGGGGAATTCAGGAAGATTTTCTACGTCGAGTACGCGCACCGGGTTCTGGGCCGCCTGATCGGTGTCGCGTTTCTGGTGCCCTTCCTGGTGTTCGTGGTCCTCGGCCATATTACCCGGCCCATGATCCCCCGCTTCGCCGCCATGTTCGTCCTGGGCGGGCTCCAGGGATTGCTGGGGTGGTTCATGGTCATGAGCGGACTCGTGGACCGCCCCAGCGTCAGCCAGTACCGGCTTACCGCCCATCTGCTGCTGGCGGTGTTCATCTACGGGTTCATGCTGTGGTCAGCGATGAGCCTTTGGCGCGGCGCGGCGGAAAGCCGGGACGTCGGCGCCGCGCCGCACCGGTACGGCTGGCTGGTGACGGCCGCGGTGGTGGCAATGATCGCCAGCGGCGGCTTCGTCGCTGGAACCCGGGCTGGTTTCGTGTACAACACGTTTCCGTTGATGGGCGGTGAATGGGTGCCGGATGGTATGTGGGCAATGAGCCCGGCCTGGTTGAATCTGTTCGAGAACGTCGTGACGATCCAGTTCGCGCACCGGTTGCTGGCGGTGGTGGTGGCCCTGGCAATCATCGCGTTCTGGGCCGGTTCATCGCGGCGGGTCCGCGGCGGGGCCCGCCTCACCGGCAATCTCATGCTGCTTGCCCTGGGTGGGCAGCTCGCCCTGGGGGTCGCGACGCTGCTGCACAAGGTGCCGCTGGTGCTGGGGGCCGCCCACCAGGCGGGGGCCGTAGCCCTGCTCACCTTGGTGCTGATCCATACCCACGTCCTGAAATACCCGCGCGGCGAAGCCGTGGCCGGGCGACAACCGGCCGCCGCCGGTCGACATGTCGCCGTGCAACGGCGGCCGGAGCCGCTATAATGGCGGGGATGAGACGATATCTCGCCGTTGCCCTGTTGCTCTGCCCGCTGGCCGCCGCCGCCGACTGGCGCTACGACGGCCGCGCGGCGGACAGCGGCACGGACATGGCCCAGTCGGAGCCGTCGAAGAGCAGCCCGGCCGTGTCGGCGGGCCCGGCCCCAGCGGAAGCCCCCCGCGGCAGCATGACCATGGCCGCGGTACGGGCGGCGAAAGGGGACCCGGATCGCGAAATGGCGCCGGTGGGCGACCCCCCCATCACCCGCTGGCAATACCCGGGATACGTCGTCTACTTCGAAAACGACCGGGTCATCACCTCCGTCGCCGGCCGCTGGTAACCAGCTGCTGATATCGCACAATTCAGCGGGCCGTGGGCATTAGTCCGGTTTGAAGATCGAGCCACCCAATCGGGCAGGTGCCGGGGGTTGGTTCAGAACCGGGCGGCCAGGGTGGTCATAACCCGCGAGGCCGCGTGCATCGCTTTCTTCACGACCGTGGGCAGGTCCCTGCCGCCGGCGCTCATGGCCTGGCTGGCGTGGCGGCCCTCGTCGGTCTTCATCTGCTGGACGATGCGCCGGCTGCGCTGATCGTCCGCGGGAAGCCGCTGCAGGTGGCCGTCAAGATGGCGGACCACCTGCCTCTCGGTCTCCGCCAGGAATCCCAGGCTCCACCGGTCGCCGAAGGCGCCGGCCAGTCCGCCCAGGGTAAAGGACCCGAGGAACCAGACCGGCGACAGCCTGCTCTTGTGCTCACCGAGCTCGTCCAGGCGGGCCTGGCACCAGGCCAGGTGGTCGTTCTCCTCGTCGGACGCCTGGCGCATGGCCCGGCGCACGCGCTCGCTGCGGGCGGTCAGCCCCTGGCCCTGGTACAGGGCCTGGGCACACACTTCTCCGGCGTGGTTGACGCGCATCAGTGCGCCGCTGACCCTGGCGTCTCCGGGGGCCAGGGTCGGCTCATCCGGGGCGTCGACGGCCTCGTCGGCGGGACAGGGGCGCCCGGCGATCGGGGTGGCGAACACGGTCCGCACGGCCTTGTCCAGGCCGATTACCAGGTTGTCGATGCTGCTGAAGCGGCGTTGATGCAATTCGCGTGATCCACTGCTGTTGACAGGCCCGCGATGCGCACGCACCCGGGCCCGGATACAGGCTGCCATTCTAACGTTGATCAGGCAAAAGTCGATCGTTGGTGGATCGGGGTTCTGTGGGTCAGGCTTTATGCCTGACATGTCAGCGCTTGATATGCTCACGGTATATTGCGCCGCAAGGGGCCAATCATCAGGGCGCGAAAGCCCGGCGCATTCAGGATAGGAAACGCGATGATCCGTTTCTTCACGCTATTGCTGCTGTGCCAACTGGCGGGCGAGACCTTTGTCGTCGCCTTCCGGCTGCCGATACCGGGACCGGTGGTGGGTATGGTGATCCTGTTCGCGGGTCTCGCCGTGAAGCAGGGCGTCCCCGGCGAGCTCCGGGACCTGTCCGCCGGTATTCTCAGTCACCTGTCCGTGCTGTTCGTCCCGGCCGGCGTCGGTGTGATGCTGCATGCCGGCAAGCTGGAGGGCGAGTGGCTGGCGGTGAGTGCGGCGCTCGTCGCCAGCGCCGTGGCCACGCTGGTGGTGACGGGGCTGGTGATGCAGTGGCTCGGGGGGCCGCCGAAGCAATGACCGCCGAGCTCGAGGACATCTGGGTCTATCTGGCCACCAGCCCGCTGCTGCACCTCACATTGACGCTGGCGGCTTACGTCGCCGGGGACTGGGTGTACGAAAAGTCGGGCCGCCTGCCCATCTGCAACCCGGTGCTGCTGGCGGTGGTGATGCTGGTGGGCCTGCTGGTGCTGACGGAAACGGATTACCATACGTATTTCGAGGGGGCCCAGTTCGTGCACTTCCTCCTGGGCCCGGCCACCGTCGCCCTGGCGGTCCCGTTGTACCGGCAGTTCGAGAAAGTCAGGGAATCCGCCGCCGCCGTCGTGGTGTCGCTGATCGCGGGATCGATCACCGCCATCGTTTCCGCGGTGCTGGTGGCCTGGGCCCTGAATGCCGCCCCGCAGACCCTGGTGTCGCTGGCGCCGAAGTCCGTGACGGCGCCGGTGGCCATGGGTATCTCGGAGAAGCTGCAGGGACTGCCGTCGCTGACCGCAGTGCTGGTCATCACCACCGGTGTGCTGGGTGCGACCATTGCCGGCACGGTGTTCCGCGCCGTCCGGATACGGGACGATCGCGCCCGGGGTTTCGCGCTGGGGGTCACCTCCCATGGCATCGGCACCGCCCGCGCCCTGCAGATGAGCGAAGTCGCCGGCGCCTTCTCGGCGCTGGCCATGGGCCTGAACGCCCTGGCGACGGCCCTGTTGTTGCCGTTGTTGTACCGGTGGTTTGTTGGCTAGCAGGGGCGCCTCGCCCATGACATGGTGTCTTTCAAAATGTTTCTCACCTGTCCCGGCCGCTACCGCAGGTCGTGGCCCGGTTTGAATGCCCTCATGACGGGGGGGCCAGTGCCGGGGGGCATCCCCCAGGGCTCTCGAAAACAGGGATGTTTGAGCGAGAGCGTACACGGATGTATTCACAGCGGCCCTGGGGGATGCCCCCCGGCACTGGCCCAGTCCTCAAACCCGGCACTCGAACTGGGCCACGACCTGCGGGCCTCTGATTTCGCGCATCGCGTATAATGCCGCGCGATCATTGACGACGGTATTTTCATGGCAACGTATCGCATAGCGGTCATCCCGGGGGACGGTATCGGGAAGGAAGTGGTGCCGGAGGGCATCCGGGTGCTGGAGGCGGCCGGGGGACTGTTCGGCATCGATTTCGAATGGCGGGAGTTCGACTGGTCCTGCGAGCGTTATCACAAGACCGGTGCCATGATGCCGGATGACGGCATCCACCAGCTTAAAGACTTCGACGCCATATTCCTGGGGGCGGTGGGCTACCCCGGGGTGCCGGACCACGTGTCGCTGTGGGGGCTATTGATCCCGATCCGCCGGGAGTTGCGCCAGTACATCAATCTGCGGCCGGTGCGCCTGATGCCGGGCATCCGCAGCCCCTTGCGCGACCGCGGTGCGGCGGACATCGATTTCTGGGTGGTGCGGGAGAACAACGAGGGCGAGTATTCGCAGATCGGCGGCCGTCTCTACGAAGGTACGAATGCGGAAATGGTGGTCCAGGAGACCGTGTTCACCCGTACCGGCGTCGACCGGGTGCTGCGCTATGCCTTCGAGCTCGCCCAGCGCCGGCCGAAGAAGCACCTCACCTCCGCCACCAAGTCCAACGGCATCGTGTACACCATGCCCTACTGGGACGAGCGCTTCGATGCCATGGCCGCCCAATACCCCGGCGTCGCCACGGACCGGTACCACGTCGACATCCTGACCGCGCATTTCGTGCTGCATCCGGACTGGTTCGATGTCGTGGTGGGCAGCAACCTGTTCGGGGACATCCTGTCGGACCTGGGCCCCGCGGTGGCGGGCACCATCGGCATCGCGCCGTCCGCCAACATCAATCCCGAGAGGGAATTCCCGGGCATGTTCGAACCGGTACACGGCTCGGCGCCGGACATCGCCGGTCGCGGCATCGCCAACCCGGTGGGGCAGATCTGGTCGGGTGCCATGATGCTCGACCATCTCGGCGAGGCGGCGGCGGCCCGGGCGGTGGAGGCCGCCATCGAGCGGGCGCTTCTGGACTCCGCCTGTCACACCCCCGACATGGGAGGCGCCGCCGGCACCACCGATCTCGGCCGCGCGATCGCCGACGCCGTGCAGTCCGCGACCTGACCGGCCCGGGCGGCGTGCGGCAGGACGAACAATCGACCACCCGCGCCCCGCGCTCTCCTGCGTGAGCGATATCCGCAACGGCCTGAAGGCGGGCGCCGGTGTCGTTCCCACCTTCGGCGTCATGTTCTTCGGCTTCGGCCTGGCGGCTTCCGTGGCGAAGGTGCCGGAGCTCGCGGCTCTGGCCATTACCCTTCTCGTGTTCGCGGCGCCGGCGCAATTCGCCATGGCGGACGTGGCGGCCCAGGGCGGCGGCGTCATCCAGCTCGTGTTCATCGCCGTGGTGGTCAACCTGCGCTTCTTCGTCATGAGCCTGACCCTGGCCGGCGCTTTCGATCCGGGACAGCGCCGCCGGCACCTGGCGTGGTGCCAGTTCGTGAGCGCCACGACCTATCTCACCACCTTCTTCCACTGGCGGGGCGGCCGAGTGACCGACCCGTTCGGGTTCTACCAGGGGGTTGTGCTGGTGGCGCTTCCGGCGGCACTCCTGGGCACCGCCGTGGGGGTGTGGTTCGGCGCCGGCATGCCCGCGCTCATGGCTTTCGCCGCGACATTGTTCCTGCCGGTCTACTTCACCCTGCTGATCGCGGGCGAGAGTGGAACCCGGCCCGAGCTCACCGCCGTGGTGCTGGGATTCCTGCTGACGCCGCCGGTGGAGGTTCTGCTGCCCGGCTGGGGGCTGTTCATTGTGTCCCTGGCGGTGGGCCTGGGCCTGTACCGGATGACCGCGCCTGAATACCCGGAGGACGGCGGCGATGACTGACCTGCAGTGGGCGGCCGCAGTCATCGGCGCGGGTATCGGGACGTACCTGCTGCGGGCGGCCCCGTTCTGGTTCCGGGCATCCCGGGAGTTCGGGCGGCGGCATTTTCGCTGCCTGACCTACATCTCTTTCGCCGTGGCCGCGGGAATCATCTCCCGGGCGATATTCCTGTCGGGTGGAGAGCTGACCTTCGGCCGCGAAGCGTGGATCCGGATGCTGGCCGTGGCCGCCGCGCTGGGACTGTACCGGCTGTTCCGGAACATGCCCGTCGCCCTGTTCTCGGCGGTCGGCATCGCGGTGCTGGCCCAATGGGCGACTCAGGGATTGGCGCCGTAGAATCCCAGGCGGCCGGACAGCTCCCGCCCCGCTTTCTGCAGGTGCGGCACCCAGCCCTCTTCATGGCGGCTGGTCGGGGCCGATACCGATATTGCCGCCACCACCCGACCGGAATGGTCGCGCACCGGCACGGCAACGCAGGACACGCCGGGCTCGGCTTCCTCCGAATCCACGGCGTACTGCGCTTCCAGCGACTTGAGACACTCGGCGCGCAGTGAGTCCGCCCGGGTAATGGTATGCGGGGTGAACGCCGTCAGGCCCGTTTCCCTGGCATAGGATTCGAAGCCCTGGTCGCTTTCTTCCCCGAGGAACAGCTTGCCCACCGCGGTGACATGCAGGGGCGCCCGGCTGCCGATGATCTGCTCGACGCGCATCATTCGCTTGGTGGTGATGGCGCGCTCGACATAGACCACTTCGTTGCCGTCGCGCACGGTCAGGTTGATGGTCTCGTGCAGTGAATCCCGCAGCGCTTCCATGATCGGCCGGGCATCCTCCCGCAGGCTGACGTGTGCCTGGACTCGCCCGCCCAGTTGGAGAAGCTTGCGGCCGAGCTGGTAGCGCCCCGCTTCGTCGCGCTCCACGTAGCCGTGCGCGGACAGCGAGGCGAGGATCCGGAATGCACTGGAAGGGTGCAGGCCGGCATCGATGGCCAAAACTTTCAACGGCAGACTCTTGTCGCTCGCGGCGATCAGGTCGAGGAGCGTCGCGGCCCGGTCGATGACTTGTATGGCGCTTTTCGTCATGGATGCGTATGAGAATATTTCATGATTTGAAAATCGCGACATTATACAAAATTAGCATCGCTTTGGTATGCCGGTTACACTGATTTCATGGTTGCCATTCCCAGATCCATCCGCACCCGGGCCGCCGTGGCCGCCGATCTGCGTTGCCTGCTCCCGAAAGACAGCGTCCTGGACGACGAGGAATCCCTGCGGCCCTACGAGTGCGACGGCTTGTCGGCCTATCGTCAGCTGCCACTGGTGGTGGCCATGCCCGAGACGATCCCCCAGGTGCAGGCGATCGCGCGCTATTGCCGCGACGGCGGAATTCCCCTGGTGGCGCGCGGGGCCGGCACGGGGCTGTCCGGCGGCGCATTGCCTATCGAGGACGGCGTATTGTGCAGCCTCGCCAGGTTCAACCGCATCCTGGACATCGATCCGGATAACCGCACCGCCACGGTACAGCCGGGGGTGCGCAATCTGGCGATTTCCGAGGCCGTGTCGCACCTGGGGCTGTATTACGCCCCCGACCCGTCGTCGCAGATCGCCTGCTCGATCGGGGGTAACGTCGCGGAGAATTCCGGCGGGCTGCACTGCCTGAAATACGGCCTGACCGTGCACAACATCATGAAGCTGCAGGTCGTGACCATCGACGGTGAGCTGGTCACCGTCGGCGGTGATGCGCCGGACTCGCCGGGCTACGACCTGCTGGCGCTGATGACCGGCTCGGAAGGGTTGCTGGGAATCATCGTGGAAGTGACAGTGAAGCTGCTGCCCAAGCCGGAATCCGCGAAGGTCGTCATGGCCTCCTTCGACGACGTGGGCCAGGCGGGCCGGGCGGTGGGCAATATCATCGCCGCGGGCATCATCCCCGGCGGCCTGGAGATGATGGACAACCCCGCCATCCGGGCCGCCGAGGACTTCGTCCACGCCGGCTACGACACTGACGCCGCGGCCATCCTGTTGTGCGAGTTGGACGGCACGCCGGAGGAGGTCGAGGACGACATCGAGCGGGTGCGGACAGTGCTGGAGGAAAGCGGTTATGCCAGCATGCAAGTGGCGAAGGACGAGAACCAGCGCCAGTTGTTCTGGTCCGGCAGGAAAGCCGCGTTCCCGGCGGTGGGCAAGATCTCCCCGGACTACTACTGCATGGACGGCACCATTCCCCGGCGCAAGCTTGGCGAGGTGCTCAGCCGCATGGAGGCGCTGTCGAAGCAGTACGATCTGAGGGTCGTGAACGTTTTTCACGCCGGCGACGGCAACCTGCATCCGCTGATACTCTACGATGGCAACAACCCCGGGGAACTGGAGCGCACCGAGGAGCTTGGCGGCGAGATTCTGAATCTGTGCGTTGAGGTGGGCGGCACCATTACCGGTGAGCACGGCGTCGGCGTCGAGAAGATCGACCAGATGTGCGTGCAGTTCGATTCCATGGCGCTTTCCCAGTTTCACGCCGTGAAAGAGGCATTCGATCCGGGCCGGCTGCTGAATCCGGACAAGGCGGTGCCGACCCTGCATCGCTGCGCGGAGTTCGGCGGCATGCACGTGCATCGTGGCGAGCTGAAGTTTCCCGAGCTGGAACGATTCTGACGACATGGTGAGACCGGCGTTCCGACCGTGTTCCATCCCCGTGCTTTACTGACCTTCACGCATCTTGTCCGATTTCATCCAACAAACCGGCGACACCATCAAAAGGGCCGCCGACCAACGCACTGCGCTGCGGATCGAGGGCGGCGGCACGCGGTCGTTCTACGGCCGGACTGTCGACGGCGAAGTGCTGCGCACCTCGGCGTTCCGGGGTGTGGAGGACTACGAGCCCAGCGAGCTGGTGCTCACCGCCCGGGCCGGCACACCGCTCGCGGAAGTCGAGTCCGAGCTCGCGGAGAACGGCCAGATGCTGCCGTTCGAGCCGCCCCGTTATGGTGAAGGATCCACCATCGGCGGCGTCATCGCCACCGGCTTGTCGGGGCCCTGCCGTCTCCGCGGCGGCGCGGTGCGGGATGCCGTTCTGGGCTGTGAGATCATCAACGGCTTCGGGGAGCACCTGGCTTTCGGCGGCCAGGTGATGAAGAATGTTGCCGGCTACGATATCTCGCGCCTGATGGTCGGTGCCCTGGGGACATTGGGGCTCATCACCCAGGTGTCGGTGAAAGTCGTTCCCCGTCCCGTGGAGGCGCTGACGCTGGCCTTCGACTACACCCAGGGCGAGGCGATCGAGGCAATGAACCGCTGGGCGGGCCGGCCGCTGCCCGTCAGCGCCACCTGCCACGACGGCGAACGCCTCTACCTCCGGCTTTCCGGTGCCCGGACCGGCGTGCGGAGCGCCGCTGCCGAGCTCGGCGGCGAAGCGTTCTCCGATCCGGAATTCTGGCCCGGGGTCCGCGACCACCAGCACGGTTTCTTCCGGGACGCACCGGGGCTGTGGCGCCTGTCGGTGCCCCCGGCCACGCCGCCGCTGGACCTGCCCGGGGCGACATTGCTGGAATGGAACGGCGGTCTACGCTGGGTGGCGACCGATGCCCCGGCCCGGATGCCCCGCGATGCGGCGGCGGCGGCGGGCGGCCACGCGATCCACTTCCGGGGACACGACGGAGACGACGTGTTCCATCCGCTGGACGGGACCCGGCTCGCGCTGCACCGCAATCTCAAGCGTGCCTTCGACCCCTGCGGTGTTCTCAATCCCGGCCGTATGTACGCGGGAATCTGAGACGAACCAATGCAGACCCATCTCACGGAAACCGTACTCGATACCGAGGAAGGACGGGAAGCGGACGCGATACTGCGCAAGTGCGTCCACTGCGGCTTCTGTCTGGCCACCTGCCCGACGTATCAACTCCTCGGGGACGAGCGTGACAGTCCTCGGGGGCGTATTTACCTCATCAAGCAGGTGCTGGAAGGCGAAACCCCCACCGCCACCACCCAGCTGCATCTCGATCGCTGCCTGACCTGCCGCAGTTGCGAGACCACCTGTCCGTCCGGCGTGGAGTACGGCCGGCTCGCGGATATCGGCCGGCAGATCGTCGAGGAGAAAGTGACGCGTCCGCTGCCGGGCCGCCTGGCAAGGCGCGCCCTGCGCATGCTGATTCCCCATCGCGACCGCTTTGCCGCGGCCCTGTGGCTGGGGCAGCTGGTCCGGCCGCTGATGCCCGCGAAGCTGAAGCGCCGGGTGCCGGCGCCGTCATCCGCGAAGCCCCGGCCCGCGGCTGGCCACGATCGCCGGATGCTGTTGCTGGAGGGCTGTGTTCAGCCGTCCCTGGCGCCCAACACGAACGCCGCCGCCGCCCGGGTGCTCGACCGGCTGGGCATCGAGCTGGTATCCCGGGACGACACCTGCTGTGGCGCGGTGAGCCACCACCTGTCGGCGACCCGGGAAGGCCTGGACTACATGCGCCGCAACATCGATACCTGGTGGCCCGATATCGAGGCCGGCGCCGAGGCGATCGTCATCACCGCCAGCGGCTGTGGCGCCATGATCAGGGAATACGGCCACCTCCTGCGGCACGATCCCGAGTACGCGGACAAGGCGGCGCGGGTCAGCGGGCTTGCCCGTGACCTCGGCGAAGTGCTGGCCGGCGAGGACCTGTCACCGCTCACCCCGGCCCGGTCCAAGCCCCGCGTGGCCTTTCATTCGCCCTGCTCGCTTCAGCACGGCCTCAAGGTCCGCGGCGTGGTGGAGCGGATCTTGACCGAGGCGGGCTTCGAGCTGACCCCGGTTCCCGACCCCCACCTGTGCTGCGGCTCCGCCGGGACTTACTCCATCCTGCAGAAGGACCTCGCCAACCGCCTGAAGGCCAACAAGATCGAGGCGCTGCAGCAGGGCGGGCCGGCGGTCATCGCCACCGCCAACATCGGCTGCCAGACGCATCTCCAGTCTGGCACGGATCTGCCGGTGAAGCACTGGATCGAGCTCCTGGACGACTGACCCGCCGAACCCGTTTCCGCGAGCGTCAACCTTTCCGGCGCCGGGCCGTTCCCGGAAACTGAGATTTTTCGACGAATTCAGCACTCCCGGCGAGGGGAGTTTGCAAATTCCCAGAAGAATCAATAAGATACAGGTTTGATTCGGTATTCAAATTTTTTCCGGAATATGTTTGACAAATCTGGATCTATATTAGATAATTATTATATCCTCACGTTGCAACGCAGCAACACGGGACAGATTGAACAGGGCATTGCCGGGAAGCGGTGTCCAGATAGTTCTGAAAGGCTCCTCCATCCTCCTTTGGTGGTTTGGGCGTGGCTCCCCTATAGCCACGCCTTTTTTTTGTCCGGACCATGCCGGCACTCGACAGTAAGCGGGACATTTAGTAGTATCCGCGTCCCTTTTCGCGGTCCTCGACACGGAAACAACCAGTATGAAGACGTATTCGGCAAAACCCTCGGAAGTCCGGCGCGAGTGGCTGGTCATCGATGCCACCGACAAGGTTCTCGGCCGCCTGGCTTCGGATATCGCCCGCTATCTGCGCGGCAAGCACAAGCCGGAATACACCCCACACGTCGACACCGGTGATCACATCGTCGTGGTCAACGCGGAAAAGGTGCGGGTGACCGGGCGCAAGACCACGGACAAGATCTACCATCGCCACACCGGCTATCCGGGCGGCATCAAGTCCCAGACTTTCGGCGAGCTGCGGGACACCCATCCGGAAAGAATCATAGAAACGGCCGTGAAGGGCATGCTGCCCCGCAACCCGCTCGGGCGTGCGATGTTCACGAAACTCCACGTGTATGCCGGCCCGGAGCACAGGCACCAGGCTCAGCAACCCAAACCGCTGGAACTGTAGAGCAATGAGCAAAGACATTTACACCGCCGTCGGCCGGCGCAAATCATCCACCGCGCGTGTCCGCCTGCAGCGCGGCAGCGGCCAGATCACGGTCAACAAGAAGTCCCTCGAAGACTACTTCGGGCGCGATACCGCCCGGATGGTGGTGCGTCAGCCCCTCGAGAAGATCGACATGCGGGACCAGTTCGACATCAGTGTGAACGTCAGCGGCGGCGGCAATAGCGGTCAGGCCGGCGCCATTCGCCACGGGGTGAGCCGTGCCCTGACCATTTACGACGAGACCCTGCGCAGCACCATGCGCAAGGCTGGCTACCTCACCCGCGATGCCCGGGAAGTGGAGCGCAAGAAAGTGGGGCTGCACAAAGCCCGTAAGCGTCCCCAGTACAGCAAGCGCTAAAATCCCCGCACCGGCCTGCCATCCCGCGCAGGCCGGTGTAGGTTTCGTTGTTTCCCCCGGCATCAATCCGGCGGCCTGGAAACCATCCTGCCCATGGGACGTCCGCCCAGCAGATGCATGTGCAGATGGAATACCACCTGGCCGCCGTGCTCGTTGCAGTTGACGATGAGGCGGTATCCGTCCCCGGCGATGCCCTCGTCCCGGGCAAGCTTCGCGGCCACCACGAACAGGTGCCCGAGGTCGGCCTCGTCGGCTTCCGTGGCGTCATTGACCGTGGCTATCGGCTTGTTCGGTACGATCAGGATGTGAGTCGGAGCCTGGGGATTGATATCCCGGAACGCCGTCGCCCGGTCGTCCTGGTAGACGATGTCCGCGTCGGCGTCGCCGCGGATGATTTTGCTGAAAATCGATTCTTCAGGCATTAAACTGGTCTCCTGGAAGGTCGTCGGGCCGCGCGGTGTTTCATGTAGTGAAAGACGGGCGGCCGGTGCAAATTCATCACCAAGAGTAATCCAAGTCATGAGCTCCTTCAAAGCCTATCGGATTCACAATGAAGACGGCGAGATCAAGCCCCGTTTCGAGCAGATTACATTGGATGACGTAACGGAAGGCGAAGTCGTCATCCGCGCCGCCTATTCGGACATCAATTTCAAGGACGCCCTGGCCGCCACCGGCAAGGGCAAGATTCTGCGCAAGTTCCCCCTGGTGGGCGGCATCGATGTCGCCGGGCGCGTGGAGTCGTCCGAGAGCAATCAGTTCAGCCCCGGCGACGAGGTCCTGGTGGTTGGCTGTGAGCTGTCCGAAACCCGGGACGGCGGCTATTCGGAATTGGTGCGGGTACCGGCGGAGTGTGTCGTGAGCCTCCCGGACTCGCTGTCCCTGTTCGACGCCATGGCCCTGGGCACCGCCGGGTTCACGGCGGCCCTGGCGGTCGAGCGCATGGAGCAGAACGGGCAGAACCCCGATCACGGCCCCATCGTGGTCACCGGCGCCACCGGCGGCGTCGGCAGCGTCGCCATCGATATTCTCTCCAGCGCCGGCTACGAAGTCGCGGCGCTTACCGGCAAGCCGGATGCACAGGAATACCTCCTCGGACTCGGCGCGTCCACGGTCCTGCTGCGCGATGATGTGGACCTCGGCAAGCGGCCCATGGAACGCGCCGAGTGGGGCGGCGCCGTGGACAATCTCGGCGGTGAGGTGCTGACCTGGCTGACCCGGACCGTAAAGCCCTTCGGGAACATCGCCTCCATAGGCCTGGCCGCCAGCCACGAGCTGCATACCACCGTCATGCCTTTCATCCTGCGGGGCGTGTCGCTGCTGGGCATCAATTCCGTGTTGTGCGCGCCGGCGGTCCGGCACTCGGTCTGGGAACGGCTGGGCTCTGACCTCAAACCCCGGCATCTGGACCGGATCGTGTCGCGAACCATCGAGTTCGACGAGCTCCCCGGCGCCTTCGACGATTTCATGGAAGGGAACATCAAGGGGCGCACCGTCGTCAAAATCGCCGATATCGAGTAGGAGCCGGTCCATGTCTTCACCGTTGTGGCAGCCCGCGCCCGAGCGGGTGGCGCAGGCGAACATCACCCATTTCACCGGCGAGATGTCGGATCTTTTCGGCATTCGCTTCGACGACTACCGCGCGCTCCACCGGTGGTCGATCAATCACCTGGAGGATTTCTGGACGGCGGTCTGGGACTACACCGGCGTCATCGCCGCCGAGCGCGGGGGAACGATTCTCGCGGATGGGCACCGGATGCCGGGCGCTCGCTGGTTTCCGGATGCGCGCCTGAATTTCGCCGAAAACCTTCTGCGCCGGCGGGACGAATCGCCGGCAGTGGTGTTCCGCGGCGAGGACCGCGTCAACCGGACGCTGAGCCATGCCGAGCTTCATCAGCAGGTTTCGCGGCTCAGCCGGGCGCTGCGCGAGGCGGGGGTGGAAGCCGGGGACCGCGTGGCCGGCTACGTGCCGAATACCCCCGAAGCGCTGATCGCCATGCTCGCCACCACTGCCATCGGCGGAGTGTGGTCGTCCTGCTCGCCGGACTTCGGCGTTCAGGGGGTACTCGACCGCTTCGGGCAGATCGAGCCGAAAGTGCTGTTCAGCGCCGAGGGCTATTTTTACAACGGCAAGCGGCACGACTCCATGGAGAAGCTGAAAGCCATCCGTGCGCAGCTTCCGACGCTGACCCGGGTGGTGGTATTTCCGTACACCGGAGCGCCGGACCTGGACGGGCTGGACGCCGGCGTGGCGTGGGATGATTTCATCGAGCCGTTCCAGGCCGGGGACATCGACTACGAGCACCTGCCGTTCAATCATCCCCTCTACATCATGTTCTCGTCCGGGACCACCGGGGTCCCCAAGTGCATCGTGCACGGCGCCGGCGGCACGCTGCTTCAGCATCTCAAGGAGCATCGCCTGCACGTGGACGTGAAGCGGGACGACCGCCTGTTCTATTTCACGACCTGCGGCTGGATGATGTGGAACTGGCTGGTCTCAGGGCTCGCCTCCGAAGCCTGCCTGGTTCTCTATGATGGATCACCGTTCCATCCCGACGGCAATGCCATGTTCGATTTCATCGACGACGCCGGCATCAACTACTTCGGGACCTCGGCGAAATTCATCGATGCTGTGGCCAAGGCCGAGCTTACTCCGCGGACCAGCCACGACCTGGGTTCCCTGCGCACGATTCTGTCCACCGGCTCGCCACTGGTGCCGGAGGGCTTCGATTTCGTCTACGAGCACATCAAGACTGACCTGTGCCTGTCGTCCATCTCCGGCGGTACGGATCTGCTTGCCTGCTTCGCCCTGGGCAACCCGACCCTGCCCGTGTGGCGCGGCGAGCTGCAGTGCAAGGCGCTGGGCATGGCGGTGGAGGCGCTGGACGAAGAAGGCAATCCCCAACCGCCCGGCAAGAAGGGCGAGCTGGCCTGCGTGAAGCCGTTTCCCTCGATGCCCATTGGTTTCTGGAACGATCCCGACGGCGCCAAGTACCGCAAGGCCTACTTCGAGACCGTGCCCGGGGTCTGGTGCCACGGCGATTATGTCGAAGTCACCGAGCACGACGGACTGATCATCTACGGCCGTTCGGACGCGACCCTGAATCCCGGCGGCGTGCGGATCGGCACCGCCGAGATCTACCGCCAGGCGGAGCAGATCGACGAGGTGGTGGAGAGCATCGTCATCGGGCAGCAATGGAAGGGCGACGTGCGGGTGGTGCTGTTCGTGCGCCTGCGGGACGGCGTGACCCTGGATGACGAGCTGGCCCGGCGCATCAGGCAGCAGATCCGGGACAACACCACGCCGCGCCATGTACCCGCCAAGATCCTGGAAGTCTCGGATATTCCCCGCACCAAGAGCGGCAAGATCGTCGAGCTCGCGGTGCGCAGCATGGTCCACGGCGAGTCCGTGAGGAACAAGGAGGCGCTGGCGAATCCGGAGGCCCTGGCGCTGTTCGCCGGCCGGCCGGAGCTGGAGGAGGACTGAAGTGGCGCGCCGCCCGGGCGATTCTCCTTGACGAGCCGCTCAGCATTGCTGGACGGGGTCCGCGTCCTGGACCTGTCGCGGCTGCTCCCCGGTCCGATGTGCACGGCCCACTTCGCCGCCATGGGGGCGGACGTCATCAAGATCGAGGACCCCGTCACCGGCGACTACGCCCGCGCCATGGGCAGCTTTTACGAAACGGTCAACCGCAACAAGCGCTCCGTGGTCGTCGATCTCAAGACCGATGCCGGCCGCGCGGCTTTCATGGCGCTGGCGCGAACGGCGGATGTCATCCTCGAAGGTTTCCGGCCCGGCGTCGTGGCCTCCCTCGGCGTCGACTATCCGCGGGTGAAGACCGTCAAGCCGGACATCGTTTACTGCAGCCTCAGCGGATACGGCCAGACCGGCCCCTACCGCCTGAAGTCCGGCCACGATATCAACTATCTGGCGATCGCGGGGATACTCAACGAAACCAGTGGACCCGAGGGCGGACCCGGCCTGTGCAACCTGCAGATCGCGGATGTGCTAGGCGGTTCCATGAGCGCCGCCATGGGAATACTGGCGGCACTGTTCCGGGCGCGCCTCGGCGGCGAGGGATGTTTCCTGGACGTGTCCATGACCGACTGTGCCCTGGCCCACAACGTCATGCCCATGATGGCGCACAACGATCACGGCGGGATCGCAACCCGGGGCGGGGATTTTCTCACCGGCGGCCTGCCGTGGTACAACGTCTACGCAACCCTGGACGGACGGCACGTTGCGCTCGGCGCCCTGGAGCGCAAGTTCTGGCAGTCGTTCTGCGATGAGATCGGCCGGCCGGCGTGGCGCGACCAACCCGAGGACCCCGAGGTGCGGCGCCGCATCAGGCACGAGTTGGTTGAACTGTTTGGTTCCCGGCCCCTCGAATACTGGGTGGATCGCTTCGCCGGCGTGGACTGCTGCCTGACGCCGGTGCTGACCCTCGAGGAGTCGATGCGGGATCCTCAGATGATCGAACGGCGGATGTTCGTGGACGGGGCGGCCGGAACACGCTACGCGTTCCCCCTTCGATTCGATCCGCCCGTCGAGCCCGTCAGCGCCGCGCCCGCCCCGACGCTGGGGCAGCATACCCGGGAAGTGCTCGACGAGATCGGTTATGACCCGGGCACCGATGGCGCGGGATGACCGTTCGGGCTCGACCACCAGCGGCGTTTCGCCGCCGACGGTGAATCAACCACCAGGAGACCTGTAAATAATGAGCGACTACAACGCGCCCATCGAAGACATGAAGTTCGTGCTCCGGGAGCTTGCGGACCTGGACGGGGTTGCCGGCCTGGCGGGCTACGAGGAGGCGACGCCGGATCTCGTGAACGCCGTGCTGGAGGAAGCCGGGAAGATGGCGCGGGACGTGTTGGCGCCGCTGAACCGGGTCGGGGACTCGGAAGCCTCGGTGCTCCGGGACGGCCAGGTGGTGACGCCGACGGGCTGGAAGGATGCCTGGAACAAATTTTCCGAAAACGGCTGGAACTCCCTGGGGTTCAGTCCCGACTACGGGGGGCAGAATCTTCCCTGGCTGGTGTCGACGCCGGTGCAGGAGATGTGGCACGCCTCGAACATGTCCTTCGGGCTCTGCCCGCTGCTCACCCAGGGCGCCATCGAGGCTATCGAGCGCCACGGCAGCGAAGAGATGAAGCAGGCCTACCTGCCCCGGATGGTGTCGGGGGAATGGACCGGGACCATGAACCTCACCGAGCCCCAGGCAGGGTCGGATCTGAGCGCGGTGCGCACGCGCGCGGAGCCCGAGGGCGAACACTATCGACTGTTCGGCCAGAAGATCTTCATCACCTACGGGGATCACGACCTCACCGACAACATCATCCACCTGGTGCTGGCGAGGCTGCCGGATGCCCCCGAGGGGGTGAAGGGGATCTCGCTGTTCGTGGTGCCGAAGTTCATCCTGGACGACGACGGCCGGCCGGGGGAGCGCAACGACGTGCGCACCGTTTCCCTGGAGCACAAGCTCGGCATTCACGCCAGCCCCACCTGTGTGCTCGCCTACGGCGACCGGGAAGGCGCGGTGGGCTATCTGGTGGGCGAAGCGAACCGGGGCCTGGAGTACATGTTCACCATGATGAATCTGGCCCGGCACGCCGTGGGGGTCGAGGGCCTGGCCATCGGCGAGCGGGCCTACCAGCAGGCCGTCGCCTATGCCGGCGACCGCGTCCAGGGCCGTCCCATCGGCGCCCGGGGCGGGGACCGGATTCCGATCATCCACCACCCCGACGTACGCCGCATGCTGATGTCCATGAAGGCCAGGATCGAGGTGATGCGGGGCATGACATACGCCTGGGCGGGCGCCTTCGACAAGTCGCTGCTGCATCCGGACGAAACGGAGCGGCGCCGGCAAAGCCAGTTCGTGGAGATGCTCACCCCGGTGGTGAAGGGTTGGTGCACGGAAACCGGCAACGACCTGGCCTCCCTGGGGGTCCAGGTCCACGGCGGCATGGGCTTCATCGAGGAGACCGGCGCCGCGCAGCACTTCCGCGACGCACGCATTACCACCATCTACGAGGGCACCACCGGGATTCAGGCCAACGACCTGGTGGGGCGCAAGGTGATCCGGGACGGCGGCGAGGCGGCGAAGGCCGTCATCGGCATGATGCGCGTGCTCGAGGGCGCCGTGGGATCACTGGCGGTCGTGGGCGACGCCTACAAGCAGTGCCTGGACGACCTGGATGCCGCTACGGACTGGATTTTGGACGCCGCCGGCGAGGATCCGCGACTGCCGGCCGCGGCTTCCATGTACTACCTGGAGCTGTGGGCGGTGACCGTGGGCAGCTGGCTGATGGCGCGCAGCGCCCTGGCCGCCCAGAAGTCCCTGGACGACGGCGAAGGGGACGCGAAGTTCTACGAGGCCAAGATCGCCACCGCGACCTGGTTCGCCACCCACGTGGCCAGCGGCAGCGGCGCCCTGCTCCGGACCATCACCGACGGCTCGCACGCCACGCTCGGAATGGAGGCGGAGCAGTTCTGATCCGGGCGGCGGTACGCGGCGAATTGGCCGGAACGGAATTTGGGTCATTGTACAAAAACCTTCATGCCTGGTGACTAAAACAAACTCGTCTTTCTTACCCGGCTTTCGGATATGTGGCTTTCATGTCGGTACGTTTGCTGAACATTGGTTGTGGAAAATCGTTCCACCCCGCATGGGTGAACGCGGATGTTCGACCCAGGCCGGGTGTTGTTGGCGTTGACGCGCGGGAACGCCTGCCGTTTGTAGACGGCGAGTTTGACGTCGTGTATCACTCTCATATGCTCGAGCACTTGGGGCGTGAAGAAGGAGAGCAGTTTCTCAGGGAGTGCTACCGTGTTCTGGCGCCCTCGGGTATGCTTCGAGTGGTGGTTCCTGATTTCGGCAATATCGTCGATGAATACGAGCTGCTTCGTAAGCAGATGAAAAATGATCCGGATGCCGCAACCTACAAAAAGATCAAGTGGCTTTTTATTGAACTAACGGATCAGTTTGCGCGGGACTCGACGGGAGGGGATATGGCGCGCTATCTTCGAGGAAAGGTCGAGAGCAGCCAGCATGAGTTTCTGGAGCGGCGGGTCGGTTATCTGCCTGCGGCGGATGATTCCATAACCTTAAAACGCAAAAGAAGAGTTTCACCCCGGCGATTGATCAAGGGGGTTCGTTTGACGAAGTTGCGAGAGCACTTGATTATGCGTCTTCTGGGGCCCGATGATTACAGAGCGCTTTGTGTTGGCAGATTCCGTGCATCCGGAGAGGTGCATCGCTGGTTGTTTGACCATCAGACTCTGAAATGGGTATTGGAGGAGGTAGGTTTTGGTACCGTACGGTCGCAGGGTCCTGAATCCAGTGATATCCCGGGCTGGGGGGAGTACCGTCTTGATGTAGGGGACGATGGACGCCCGCGTAAACCGTCCTCGCTGTATATTGAAGCACGAAAGTAAGGCTCTACACTGCGTTGGGGTTGTTGCTCGATCGCGCCGCGCTCATTGTCGAATCTGGGAGAAAAAAGAGAATTGATCCGTGTAGTGCATCTAGCAACGGATGACATTACCGGTGGTGCTGCGCGCGCAGCTTACCGGCAGCATCAGGCGTTAAATCTGTCCGGCCGTGTTCGGTCAAAGATGTTGGTCAAGCGTAAATTGTCGGCAGACCCCGACGTTGTCGCATACGACTATAATCGAGGCATGTCGAGCCGCCTTGGGCGCTTTTTTCGAAAGAAGTGGCTGAACTCGGTTAAGCGTAAAAGCTTTCGTCGGCGACCGACCAGGTATGATCTGTTTAGTGACGACCGAACCGAACAGGGAAGTGGAGCGTTTGATCAACTTCCAGACTGCGACCTGATCAACCTCCACTGGTTGGCCCGTTTCGTGCCTTTCAGAGATGTGTTTCAACACTTCCCTCGTAAAGGGCCGGTAGTATGGACGCTGCATGACATGGCTCCGTTTACAGGGGGCTGCCACTACAGCGGGCACTGCGACAGGTACGAAACGTTTTGCGGGCGGTGTCCCCAACTTGGTTCCGTCAGGGAGAAGGACCTCGCGTACGCGGTTTGGCAGCGCAAAGCAGCCGCGATGCGGCGCTGGGGTTGCGAGCAGCTTACAGTGGTGGCCACCACGCGCTGGCTTAAAGATCGGGCTGAGGAAAGCAGCCTGTTTCGTGACGTTGACATCAGGTTGATTCCTTGTGGCATCGACGACCGTTCTTTTGCGCCGGGTGATCGTGAGCAAGCGAGGAGGCGGCTCGGGTTGCCGACCAATGGGGCAGTCGTGGCTTTTATGGCTACCCGCGCGCAGTTGCCACGCAAGGGATACTCTTTCCTTCGAGACGCCCTCGAAAACCTGCCGCCCCGTAGCGACCTGACGTTGCTTACCGTAGGAGGCGCAAGTCCGCCGTCGCCATCGTGGGTCAGACATGTTCACGTCGAACGCGCTGAGAGCGAAGAGGAAGTACTTCGCGTATATCACGCCGCCGATATGTTCGTGATGCCTTCTATTCAAGAAGCGTATGGGTTGACGGGGCAAGAAGCGATGGCCTGCGGCATCCCGCTCGTTGGTTTCCGGACTGGAATGTGTGCCGATGCCGTTGAGCACGGCGAGAATGGCCTCTTGGTCGATGTTGGAGACGTTGCTGGCTTACGGGATGCGCTGAGGTATCTTCTCGATCACCCGAGAGAACGGGAAGGAATGGGCACTGCGGCCCGCGCGTACATTTGTAAGAACCTGAGCTACGAGCACAATGCGAGTCGTTACACGGATCTCTATGTGAGCCTGCTCGCGCGGTATCAAGGCCGTAAAGGAAACCGTTGAGCCAGGACACCCCGCAGTGCTGTATGGGGGCCCGTGCGGGACAAGTGGTGCAGCAAGATCGCCACCGCGACCTGGTTCGCCACCCACGTGGCGAGCGGCAGCGACGCCCTGCTCCGGACCATCACCGACGGCTCGCACGCCACGCTCGGAATGGAGGCGGAGCAGTTCTGATCGGGAATTCGTGTAACCCGCTAAACGCTCTGTAATTTTAGTTGATGAATTGGGCGGGAACGACAGTAGGAGACCAGCCCCCTCGCCGATTGCGGCGTCGAGCAACGCCTATCGGCCAGAGGGCCGGTCTCCTACGAGCTTTGTTTGTCCGCCGCACAGTGCGGGCTGAATGGTATCTATGTGGCGGGATACACTAGCCCTTTACCCGGACCGCCGCATCCGTTCACATGCGCGTATTCATCGGGATGCGCACATATGCCGGCACGGCGGGTCCAACGCCTATCAAGCGCTGCTGTTACAGGGCGGACAACTTCCTTCGCTGAGTGGCAGCTCAACTCCGCCAAGAGTGGGACAGCGAACCCGCAGCACGGGGTTGTCAGCGGAACCGCGGACTTGCACATGTAGATCCTCGCAGCAGCCCTCGCCTTTTTCATAGTCCTTGCCTTCGAACTCGAGGCTAACCGAGAGATTGGTTCCGACTTCGGCCGGGCCCGTTGCTTCGAAGCAGGCCTCCAGGTCTTCATCGACGAAACATCCACCTTTTATCGCTTTCTGCGGATTCTTGTCGGGCACTTCCTTCGCACGGCAACGAAGGGTGACTCTGGCGGTAATCTCGCCGTTGGCGACGAACGCGCAAGCATTTTGTATGACCAGATTGCACGGACCATTCTGCGCGCGCGCCTCGGGTACGAGCGTACGCACGATCGCGTATAGCACTGAAGAGTCCGGTTCGATCGCCGTCGACGTCCTCAATAAGCACGGCCCCGCTGGAGTTGATGAATTCGCCGTCGCTCAGCATCTCGATCGAGGTCTGGGCGTGAGCCGGCAGTAGTACGCTCTGAACGACTGGTCTCGACCAGGACGCCGGCATTGCCTGGGAGCCGGCGACGATACCGCCCCCAATAAGCATGGTGCGAAGCGTGCGTCTGCGGCCGTCGCCGCAAGGTGCAGCCTTGTTCGCTGGTTTTTCGATTTTCCGGCTTTCTGTCCCGGAGGACTTGTGTTTCTCTGTCATTGAAACCCCCCATCAATTTGGCTGTTTGTTGGTAAATTTTTGTCGTCGACGATTGTCCCGTCTATCGTGCTTCTTATACCTCTGATCCGGTCCGGGGGTCAAGAAGCATGGGCTCCGGGGCGGAGCAGTTTTGATTCGAGCGAGCTTTCCCGCGCTTCGTGGGAGTACGACAGGTGGGGCTTCCCTCCCGGCAGATCGGTGAACGACCTTCAAACGCCGCTGGGCAGCTCGTCTGCGGCGCGCATGTCGGGGCTGGCGAGGATATCCGGATCGTCCAGGTACTGGCGGAAGAAAGCGAAGCCGTCGACCCCCCAGAATACCTCGCCATCCACCACCAATGACGGTACCCCGAACACCCGCTTGGCAATCGCCTCTTCCCCACGGGCGAACAGTTGCTGCTTGACCTCCGGCGCCCTGATCGCCGCTTCCGTGGTGTCGAGGTCCTGCAACAGTGCCTGCCAGGGGCCTTTCTCGGCCGGAACGTGCCCCTCGCGCCAGACGTAGCCGAACAGGCGGTCGATGACCGGGGCCGGGCTGCCGAGGGCGATGCTCGCCCGCAGCAGCGGCAGGGGGTTGAACGGGTGCGCCACCGGCATGCGGAACGGCACGCCGAGCTGATCCGCCAGCCACAGGACATGGCGGTAGGTGTATCGCCGCTTGTCGCGGATCTCCGCGGGGCCCTTGTGGTCCCAGTGCTTCAGCAGGCCCGCGAACAGGACTGGTTTGTATTCGATCTCGACGTTTTCCAGCTGCGGCAGCTGATGCGCCCACTGGAGATAGGAAAACGGCGAGACGTAGTCAAAGTACCATTCAACTTTTTTCATAATTCGGCTCGAATTCGTTGACCCGCGGGCCGGACTTCGTCCCGGCAGTCATTCGCGCCGGCCCGAAACCCGGACGTGCATTCGGTGTCCGTCCCGTATCGGGGTTACAATGTCCCGCTCATTATACCGGACGAGCCTTACGTACCATGTCGCAAGTCAGTGTCGAACAACTCACCGCCATGGCCCGTGACCAGGTGCCCATGGTCGGCCAGCTGGGCCTCATAGTCGAAACCCTCGGCGACGGCGAGGCGCGGGTGCGCTGCCCGTTCCGAGACGATTTCCTCCGGCCCGGCGGCACCATTTCGGGCCCGGTCATGATGACCATGGCGGACTACGCCATGTATGCTGCGGTGCTGAGCCGGATCGGAATGGTGGAGCTGGCCGTCACCACCAACCTCAACATCAATTTTCTCAGGCGCCCCAGGCCGGGAGACGTCCTGGCGGAAGCGAAGCTGTTGAAGCTGGGGCAGCGTCTCGCGGTGGGGGAGATCGCGCTGCATGTCGACAACGAGGAGGACCTGGTGGCGCATGTCACCGCGACTTACTCGATACCCCCGCGCAACACCTGAATCCCCGGAGGGCGCAGCGATGCCGCAATTCCAGAACATCAAGGCCTGTGTGTTCGACGCCTACGGAACCCTGTTCGACGTGCACTCGGCCGTGGGCCGCCACAAGGCGCGCATCGGCGAATCCGCCGACGCCGTATCCGCCCAATGGCGCGCCAAGCAGCTCGAGTACACCTGGCTGAGAAGCCTGATGGGCCGGCACGCCGATTTCCGGCGGGTCACCGGCGATGCCCTGGACTACGCATTCGACGCCCACGGCATCGAAGACGCTGCGCTTCGAGACGACCTCATGCAGGCATACATGGCTCTCGACGCCTATCCCGAGGTAAAAAACGTGCTCGGCGCCCTCCGCGATGCCGGCTACCGCACCGCCATCCTGTCCAACGGGTCGCCGGACATGCTGGAGGCCGCGGTCGCCAGCGCCGGTATCGGTGAGCTGCTGGATGCGAACCTTTCCATCGAGGACGTCGGTATCTACAAGCCGGACCCGCGGGTGTACCAGCTCGCAGTGGACCGTCTGGGCGTCCGCCCGGAGGAGGTCAGCTTCCAGTCCTCCAATGCCTGGGATGCGGTCGGTGCCGCGACGTTCGGGTTCCAGGTGGCCTGGGTGAACCGTTTCGGCCAGCGCCGGGAGCGCCTGACAGCGGATCCGCAGGCGGAGATCGGGGACCTGAACCAGCTGCTCGACGTCCTGGGCATCGAAACCTGAAGCCCGCCGCCGCTATGGACGGGGTATTCCGGCACGGGCTGCGGATGCTCATTGGGTTGGTGCTGGCGGCGCCGTTTGTCATGCACGCGGCCGGTATGTTGGACCTGGGGGTCCTGCGCACCCTGGAATACTTCGCCTACGACACGCGCCTGCGGCTCACTGTGCCCGAAACCGTCGACGAGCGCGTGGTGATCGTGGACGTAGACGAAAAGAGTCTCGCCGTAGAGGGACGCTGGCCCTGGCCGCGGGACCGGATGGCCCGGCTCGTTGATGCGCTCTTCGAGGACTACAGCATCGGCGTCCTGGGCTTCGACATGGTGTTCGCCGAGCAGGAGCGCCACACCGCCTTCGAGAACCTGGAGGACATGCTCCGCTCCGGCGGCCAGGGGGCGCTGGCGGACCAGGTGGCGTCGCTGACCCCGCGCACCGATGCGCGGTTTGCCGAGAGCCTGGAAGGCCGCCCGGTAGCGCTGGGCTACTATTTCAGCGGCAATGCCAACAGCACGGGCCGGCTGCCCGAGCCTTACCTGCCCGCGGAGATCGCCGAGACCATGGCCATCCCGGCGCCCCGGGCCAACGGGTACGGTGCCAATCTTCCGGTGCTGCAGGACGCCGCCCGGCACGGGGGGTTCTTTGACAATCCCTTGAGCGACGAGGACGGGGTATTCCGGCGCGCGCCGACCCTGCAATCCTACCAAGGCGGCTTGTACGAATCCCTGTCGCTGGCCGTCGTGCAGCTTCATCTCGACCAGCCCCTGTCCATCGGCGACAACAACGAGCACTTGTACGCCGGCGACCGGACGGTGCCCCTGGATCAGAACATGGCCGCGTTCGTGCCCTACCGCGGCGGACAGGGCAGTTTCCCCTATGTGTCCGCTTCCGACGTGTTGAGTGGCTCCGTTCCGGATCCGACCGTACTGCGGAACGCCATCGTACTGGTGGGAACGACGGCGCCGGGCCTCTACGATCTGCGGAATACGCCGCTGCAGAAGGTCTACCCAGGCGTCGAGGTGCACGCCAACCTCATATCGGGAGTTCTGGACGGCCGGTTCCTGAACAGGCCGGCCTATATGCGGGGCGCCGAGCTGGTGGCCGGCGCGGCGCTGGCAGTGGCGCTGGCGGTGGCGTTTCCGCTGCTCGGGGCGATCGGCGGCGCCGTGCTGGGCGGCGCGGCGCTGGCGCTGGTGGTGGCGCTGAATCTTTATCTGTGGGTGCAGCACGACCTCGTGGCGTCGGTGGCGCCCGCGGTGCTGATGATCCTGCTGCTGTTCCTGTTCAACGTCGCCTACGGGTTCATTACGGAGTCCCGGAGCCGCCGCGCGCTCGCGCGGCGCTTCGGCCAGTATGTGCCGCCGGAGCTGGTGGAGGAGATGAGCGACAACCCGGACCAGTATTCCATGAAGGGAGACAGGCGGGAGATGAGCGTCCTTTTCTCCGACGTGCGCGGCTTCAGCCGGCTGGCTGAAAACATGGACCCTGAGGAGCTGTCGGCCCTGATGAACGAGCTGCTCACCGCCCTGACCCGGGTAATCCATGAGCAACGCGGCACCATCGACAAGTATATGGGGGACGCGGTCATGGCGTTCTGGGGCGCGCCCCTGCGCGATCCACAGCACGCCGCCGGCGCCGTGATGGCGGCGCTTCGCATGGTCGAAGCCGTCAAAGGGGTCGCCGGAGAATTCCAGGCCCGCGGCTGGCCCGTCATCAAGATGGGTATCGGTATCAACACCGGTCCCATGAACGTCGGCGATATGGGCTCGGAGTTCCGCATGGCGTACACGGTGCTTGGCGATGCCGTCAACGTGGGTTCCAGGCTCGAGGGGCTCACCCGCGTCTACGGCATCGATATCGTCGTCAGTGAATCGACGGTGCGTGAGGCGCCGGACTTCGCGTACCGGCTCCTGGACCGGGTCCGGGTCAAGGGCCGGGATACGCCTCTCGACATCTACGAGCCCCTGGGGCAGGCCGCGGAGATCACCGAGGATCGCCGGGCCGAAACCGATCTCTTCACCCGGGGCGTGGACATGTACCGGGGCCGGCGGTGGCCGGAGGCGGAAGAGATTTTCCGGTCCCTCATCGAGCGCTACGGCGATCAGGATCTCTACCGCCTGTACATCGACAGGATCCGCCACTTCATCGCCGAGCCGCCGCCGGAGGCCTGGGACGGCGTGTTCGAGTTTCAGACCAAGTAGTAGCGTACCCCGCCATTGATATCGTGACCTGGTCGGGTTTTCGAGCCGTGGGTTCTCCATGCCGCGGGTACAGGGTCGATTTCATGGCCCGCATGATCGTGGTGGCCGGTGCCGGGGGCCGTCCCCCAGGGCTGTCGAAAACAGGGATGTTTGAGCCAGAGCGTACACGGATGTATTTACAGCGGCCCTGGGGGACGGCCCCCGGCACCGGCCCATACTTTGTTTTCGGTGTCAGATCAAACCAATGCCCGCGGCTCGCTGGATGGTGCCGGTTCCGAGGCAGGTTGCAGTGGTTGTCGGCCGCTCCGGGCCGCTCCGGTGCATGGCATCACCTCGGAGACATTCGCCGGGTTTCTCCACAATCCGGGTATATGTCTCTACAATGGGAAAAGCGCAGCCGGGGGTGAGTCGCGATCGAGCCGCACCGGCATCGAGTCAACGCAAACGGGGGAAGTCATGGATCTCGCGCCGTATCTGAAACTGATGGTGGACAAGAAGGCGTCCGACGTGTACTTCAGCACCGGCGCGCCGGTGATGGTCGCGATCGAAGGCAGCACGATGCGGGTCGGGGAGCAGACTCTGAAACCGGGCGTGGTCAAGATGATGGCGTACTCCATCATGAACGATGACCAGCAGAAAGAGTTCGAGGAGACCCTGGAAATGAACCTGGCCATCTCCGCCCAGGGCCTGGGCCGCTTCCGGGTCAACGTGTTCCGGCAGCGGGGCGAGGTGTCCATGGTGGTGCGCTACATCAAGAGCGACATCGCCAGCGTCGAAGATCTCCAGCTTCCGACCATCCTCAACGACCTGATCATGACCAAGCGCGGACTGATGCTCATGGTCGGCGCCACCGGCTCCGGCAAGTCCACCACCCTGGCGGCGATGATCGACTACCGCAACAGGACCTCGGCGGGGCACATACTTACCATCGAGGACCCCATCGAGTTCACCCACAAGCACAAGAAGTCCGTGGTGAACCAGCGCGAGGTCGGCATCGACACCATGTCCTACGAGAACGCGCTCAAGAACGCCATGCGCGAAGCGCCCAACGTCATTCTCATCGGCGAGATCCGCGACCGCGATACCATGAAGCACGCCATCGCCTACGCGGAAACCGGCCACCTGTGCCTGTCCACGCTTCATGCGAACAACGCCAACCAGGCCATCGACCGGGTTATCAACTTTTTCCCGGACAGCGCCCACCAGCAGCTCTTTGTGGACCTGTCACTGAACCTGAGGGCGATCATTTCCCAGCGGCTTGTGATCGGCAAGGACAAGCAGCGAATGCCCGCGGTGGAGGTGTTGCTGAACTCGCCCTATATTTCCAGCCTGATCGAAAAGGGCGACGTCCACGAGATCAAGGAAGTTATGGAGCAGAGCAAGGATCAGGGCATGCAGACTTTCGACGGCGCGCTTTACGATCTCTACATGGAAGACAAGATCGATCTGGAGGAGGCCCTGCGCAATGCCGACTCGCGCAACAACCTCATGGTCAAGATCCGCCTGGCGGAGGGCGCCAAGGCGGGGGGAGACGACAACGCGTTCTCGGTGAGCGAGTGATGCGTTTGGCCGGGGGACGGCGCATCACCGGGTTATTCAATCCGGCGGTGCCTTTATCCGTGCCGGCGCTGCGGGGTGCTGCGCAGCGTGGCGTCAATCTGCATCAGCTTCTCGGCGATGCGTTCGGCGTCGACCTGGTACTCGCCCCGGTTCAGGGCCGCCCTGGCGGACGCCACTTTTCCGGTATCGATATCCGGCGCCTCGGAGACGGCGTCGGCGATGCGGGTCAGGTTCGACGCCACGACGGCCATGTCGGTCGCAAAAATGGAATACATGCTGATACGCGCCTCTCGCTTCGGTTGTCGGACGGAAACCTGCGGACCCGGTACTTTTTATCTCTGCCCGCACGGGATCCTAGCGGCCCGGGCCCGGAAATCCTTGAGAATTCTCTGCTGCGCGGCAAATTTCGCCCGACGTGCGGACAGTCTCCCGGGGACGGGGTGCTTCATTCGGGGGCATGCCCATGACGGGTTCAGGCGGCTTCCCCCCGAGCCCGGGTATCGTCGTCGTTCCCGCCTGTGTGCTGATCGTGGACGACAACGCCGACCGCACCAGCGTGCTGCGGGAGCGGCTGGAGAAAGCGTTCCGCGAGCACGACGAAGTGCTCGCGCTCCGTTCCATGGAATGGCTGGACAACAACTACTCGCTCGCGGCGCGCAACCCGCTGCTGGCAGTGGTGGTGGGCCAGTGGAAGGGCTGGGACCAATCCCGGATCCGGGACAAGCTCGTCGAGTCCTATCCGGATGTCCCGTTCTATTTCATCGACGAGGAACGTGGCAGAAGCGACGCGGAGCGTTCCGAGGAGGAGTTGCTACAGACAAACGCCATCAACGACCGGATCCGCAGGATCGTGGACAGTATCAAGGAGCCCGGGGAGAATGACGGCGACGACACCGGCGGCCCGAAGGGCAAGCGTGCGGCGCAGAAGCCGAACTGGCTGTTCCGCGGTCTGTCCGGGGAGAGCCCGGCGGTGGAGAGCGTCAGGAACGATATCAGCCTGGTGGCTGCCAGCGACTCCACGGTGCTGATCACCGGCGCGACGGGCACGGGCAAGGAAATCGTTGCCCGCAATATCCATTTTCAATCTCCAAGGCGGCTCAAGCCCTTCGTCCCGGTCAATTGCGGCGCCATACCACCGGACTTGCTGGAAAGCGAGCTGTTCGGGCATGAGAAGGGCGCGTTCACGGGAGCGGTCAGCGAGCGTAAAGGCCGTTTCGAGCTCGCCGACGGCGGAACGCTGTTTCTCGACGAGATCGGCGACATGCCGATGCCCATGCAGGTCAAGCTGCTTCGGGTGCTCCAGGAACGGACCTTCGAGCGGGTGGGCAGCGGGACCGCGCGCCAGGTCAACGTGCGGATCATCGCCGCGACGCATCGGGATCTCGACAAGCTCGTGGCCGAGGGAAGGTTCCGTGAGGACCTGTATTTCAGGTTGAGCGTGTTCCCGATCCACGTGCCGGACCTGAAGGAACGCATCGAGGACCTGCCCCTGCTGGTGGAGGAAATCCGGCGCAAGCTCGGGCATACCGGCGATTCGGGCACCAATCTGACACCGGCTGCCATTGCCGCCCTCCAGGGATACGACTGGCCCGGCAACATTCGCGAGCTGAGCAATCTGGTGGAGCGGCTCGCCATTCTGTATCCCGGCCGGGAGGTCGACGTCATGGATCTGCCTGACAGCTACCGGGAGAACGTCGGGACCGGCGACCCGGACCCCGTCACCCGGCAGTCGCCGGCGGACAATGTGCCCCGGTTCCACCCGGACGGGCTGGATCTCAAGCGCTACCTGGCGGACGTGGAGCGGTCGTTGATCCAGCGCGCGCTGGACGAGGCCGACGGCGTGGTGGCGCGGGCGGCCGATCTTCTCAAGCTGCGGCGGACCACCCTGGTGGAAAAGATGCGCAAATACGACCTGCGCGCCGGGGAGTCCGACGACACCCGTTCGCCGTAAACCCGCGGGGTGGGAACTGTGTTGTCCGCTCCGTCCGGCGCCTCAGGTCCGTGAGCGCAGCCCCGGGCCGTGCTCGATGCCGGCGGAGTTTTGACGCCGATCGGCAGTTTTCCCGGCCGCGCAGCGGCATATCCGGGCGGAAATTTGACGCTGCCGCCGCGATGGGCGCTGGAAGTCCGCGCGATACCGTCCCTTTTCCATATGGCACGGATGTTGCTTTCAATACGGATGAGCAGACGGAAAATGGCGGCGTCCTTCGATGCACCCACTCCGGGCCCGACGGGACGAACCCGCGGCCGGGGGACGGACAACCGCCGCGGATCAAGTGTCGGCCCCGCGGGGCCCGGGAGAGGATAAGTTGAACCGTGCGGCAACCAGTCAAGACGAGTATTTCGACGAGGAGACGGTGGTTAATCAGTACGCCACCCTCGTCAAACGCATCGCCCGGCATGTACAGAGCCGGCTGCCCGCGAGCGTTCATCTCGATGACCTGGTGCAGGCCGGACTGATCGGCTTGATGGAGTCCGTGCGCCTGTACGATCCCGCCCAGGGGGCGAGCTTCGAAACCTACGCCAGTATTCGCGTGCGCGGCGCGATGCTGGACGAGCTGCGCCGGAGCGACTGGAGCCCCCGGTCACTGAGCAAGCGGGTGCGCCAGCTTTCCGAAGCGGCCCGCACGATCGAAAACCGCACCGGCCGTGCAGCGACGGCGCAGGAGATCGCCGGCAGCCTGAACCTTTCCATGGATGAATATCACCAGTGGGTGCTCGATGCGAGCAACCAGAATTTCTTCAGCCTGGACAGTCTCGAGGACTTCGATGCCGCGTCCGACGGCGGGCCGGACAGCACCTATCGCAACGTCGAGGACGACCGCCGCCGGAGCTTCCTGGTGGAAGCCATCGGTTCCCTGTCCGAACGGGAACAGCTCGTGCTGTCGTTGTATTACGACAAGGACCTGACATTGAAAGAGATCGGAGAAGTGTTGGGCGTGAGCGAATCCCGGGTGTGCCAGATTCACGGGGAGGCCGCCGTGCGGCTCAGGGCCCGTATGAGCAACTGGCACTAGCGGGTAATGACGGAATTGCGAGGATTGAGAATGAGCATGCTGAAACAGCAATCGGCGCCGGCACAATTCGTCGAGGAATGCGCCCCCGGCGACCCGGAACCGGAGAGGGTCACGCCGGACACGGGCATGGATGAGATTCTGGCACCGCTGCATGACTCCTGCTTCAACGAGGGAGACGCGGTGACCGGGTGGCTGCTGGAGTGGTTTTCACCGTTCAACGAGCTCACCGACACCCAGCGCGAGATCATTGCCGGCTACGAAACGATAAGAAAGGCGGCCGGCGGCACCCGCCTGATCGAGCAGGGCAGCCGGAACGATATCTGCATCTATCTCGTTGAAGGCAGCCTGACCCTCACCGGTCCGGACGAGGGAACGATGGTGATCAGGGCCGGCACGCGCCGTTCGCGGCTGCCCATTTCCGTGCTCACGCCGCACGTCTACGGCGTCACCGCCGCTACGGACGTCAGTGTCATCGTCTTCAGCCAGCAACTGGTACGCAGGATCATCGAGATATCCACCACCTATACCAGCACGGGTCCCGGGCGGTATGCGGAGGCATCGACGGCGGCGATTTCCAACGGCGCCCAGGCGCTGTATCTCAATCGAACGTACCGTCTGACATCGAAGTAGTCCCGGTGCCGGCGGATGGACCGCGGGATCCGTCATCGATCGCCACCACTGTCGACGCATGTCCGGTTGGCAATCCTGTAATATGGTTCACGCGGCGCCGGCGCGGCGCACAGCGCTCCCGCGCGCCGGCGATCAGCCTTGATGCGACAAAACGAAGCCGTTGGGGGTCAGGCTTTATGCCTGACATGCCAGCCGGTAAACAGGACATCTATAATCGATTCGATCGCAGACAAGCGGGAACCCGGTCGTCTGCTGCGCCGGCATGGGCGTGAGATTCCCCGGCGCTGCGGTTGGGCCTGGCGGTGGGCGGCTTCCATCGGCGCCGCCTGCCTGCTGGCGGGATCACTCGCCATCGCCCAGTTCTCCGGCTTCACGGACGATTTCCTGGACTTCATCAAGGACGAATACGGCGGCCGTGCCCGGAGCACCATGGAGGACTGGGAGGAGTTGGTGCATGACAGCAGGGGCATTGTCGAACGGGACAAGCTCGAAGATATAAACCTGTTCTTCAACAAGCGCATCTGGTTCGTGGAGGACCGTTCGCACTGGGGGCGCGACGACTACTGGGCCACGCCCATGGAAACCATGGCCACCCTCGGCGGGGACTGCGAGGATTTCGTCATCGCCAAGTATTTCACTCTGCGGGAGGCCGGCGTACCCGACGAACGCATGCGTTTGACCTATGTCCGCTCGACACTCGTCGATCAACCGCATATGGTGCTGGTTTATTATGCGACGCCGGACGCCGAGCCGCTGGTGTTGGACAACCTGATGGACGCCATCAGGCCGGCGTCCAGGCGGCGGGACCTGACCCCGGTGTACAGCTTCAATGGCCGGAGCCTGTGGCGCGCCAAGGAATTCGGCCAGGGCAGGGAGGCCGGCAGCGCGGGGAGCGTCAATTTGTGGGCGGACGTGATCCGCAGGATGCGCGCGGAAAATTTTCCATACTGAGCGAAGGCGGCAGCACGACCATGAATTCATCAACCAGCCCCGACCATCAACACCGGACCAGGGAGCGGCGGAATTGACTCTCGCTCGACAACTCATGCTGGTCATCTGTGTGCTGTTCGTGCTGCTTTTCGTCGGTACCCTGGCCATCGCCATCAACAGCACCCGCAGCTACCTCGACGACCAGATGCATTCGCATGCCGAGGACACCGCGACCTCCCTGGGCCTGTCCCTCAAGCCGGCGCTGGAAAACGACGACCTGCCGCTGGTCGAGACCATGGTCAACGCGATCTTCGATCCGGGCTACTACCGCCAGATCGTCATTCACCGGCCGGACGGCTCGGTCCTGGTGGAGCGCGTCCTGCCCGTGCGCATCGCCGGGGTGCCGGAATGGTTCGTCGGGCTCATCCCCCTGGAGGCGCCGAGCGCCTCCCGCGAGCTGAGCGCGGGCTGGCAGATCGCGGGGACGATCACTGTCACCAGTCACCCGGGTTATGCCTACCGGGAGCTGTGGTCCGTGGCGGTGGACACCTTCTGGTGGTTCCTGGGGGCGTTCGCGGTGGTCTCGGTGCTGCTGGGCATGGCGCTGCGCGTGCTCCTGCGGCCCCTGCGGGCCGTGGAGGCGCAGGCGGCGGCCATATGCGACCGCCAGTTCCCGGTGCAGGACCAGGTGCCGCGCACCCGGGAGCTGAACCGGGTGGTCACCGCCATGAACCGGATGACGCAAAAAGTGGAGCAGATGCTCGCCGACCAGACCGAGCTCAGCGAGAACATGCGCCGCCAGGCCAACGAGGACTCGCTGACCGGCCTGGCCAACCGGCGCAGCTTCACCGCCCGGCTCAATGCCCTGATGGAAAGCCGGGAATCGTTCATGACCGGCGCCCTGTACCTGTGCCAGATCAGTGACTTCAAGGGCTACAACGACCGGCACGGGTTCGAGGCCGGCGATGAGCTGTTGAAGGAGTGGGCCGGAATCCTGCGCCGGGTGTTCGCGGAGGCGCCGGACTGCATACTTGCCCGGCTGGGGGGCGGCAACTTCGCGGTGGTGGTCCGGGACGTCGACCGCGAAGCGGCGGAAAGGTTTGGCGACGCCCTGAGCGGCGAGCTCGGGGCGCTGCAGAGCCTCGGCTACCACGATAAAGCCGATGCCGGTCATACCGGGATCGCCTACTACGAGGGAGAGGGCACGGTATCCGGGATGCTGTCGCGGGCGGACATGGCGCTGCGATCCGCCGCACGCAAGGGCGCCAACGCCTGGGCGCTCTTCGACCAGAGCGAGGTCGCGCACACCGCCGTTCACACCGCCAGCGAGTGGCTGGACCGGCTGCGCGAGGTTATCGAGCAGAGGCGGATCATCCTCCACTATCAACCCGTGAACCGGCGCGGAGACGGCGGCGTGCTGCACTACGAAGTCCTGGCACGCATTACCGGTGCGGACGGCGCGACCCTGCCCGCGGGGGTTTTCATCCCCATGGCGGAGCGCCACGGCCTGGGGCCGGCGTTCGACCGGGTCGTCATCGAGCGGGTCATCGAGCGGTTGGAAGGAGACGCCGGGGGGGCCACCCTGGCCGTGAACCTGTCGCCGGCATCCGTGCACGACCCCGCGTTCACGGACTGGCTGGTGGGGCGCCTGAAACAGGCCCCCGCCGCGGCGCGGCGCATGGTGCTGGAAGCGCCGGAGTACGGCGTCACCAGCGACCAGGACGCCGCGGAGCGCTTCATCGTGGGGGTGGCGTCCACGGCGGCGGGATTCGGCCTGGATCACTTCGGCGTGGGGGCGGTATCGTTCGGGTATCTCAAGCGGTTCAGGCTGGCGTACATCAAGGTCGACGGCAGCTATATCCGCGGCATCGATGCTACCCCGGACAATCAGTTTCTGGTTCAATCCGTGGCCGACATCGCCCACGGCCTGGATATCCAGGTCATCGCCGAATCGGTGGAAACCGAGGCGGAGTGGAACATGCTGACGCAGCTCCATGTCGACGCCGCCCAGGGCTACTACGTGGGCCGGCCGGGCGAAGAAACCAATAACTAAACCAACGGAGCGAGGCCCGCGGCAGGGGCGCGCCCGCCGAAACCAGATGACAGCTATGAATCAGCCCATCAACGAACCCATTTCCCGTGCCCTGATCGACGACAAGCGCGCCGTGATCGGCATCGTCGGCATGGGCTACGTGGGCCTGCCGCTGGCCCTTCTGTTCGTTCGCCAGGGCTACAGGCTGCTCGGATTCGACATCGACGACGGGAAAGTCGAGGCGCTGAAGGCGGGGCGCAGCTACCTCAGCCACATCGGCCATGAAGAGATCCGCTCGGCGCGGGACGGCGGCCTGTTCGACGTCACCACCGATTTCTCCCGGGTCAACGAGGTGCACGCCATCCTGTTGTGCGTGCCGACGCCTTTGACGGAGCACCGGCAGCCGGACATGACGTATATCGAGGATACCTGCCGGACGCTGGCGCCGAACCTGGTGGCCGGCCAGCTCATCTCGTTGGAGAGCACGACCTATCCCGGCACCACCCGCGAAGTCATGAAACCCCTGCTGGAGCAGAGCGGGCTGACAACGGGCGAAAACCTTTTTCTAGGCTATTCCCCCGAGCGGGAGGATCCGGGCAATCGCGATTTCGGCGTCCGCGATATTCCCAAGGTGGTATCGGGACTGACCCCCGAGTGCACCGGGCTGATGGACGCGCTCTACGGCGCCGTGTTCAAGAGCGTCAACGTGGTGTCCTCCTGCGAGGCGGCCGAGGCCACCAAGCTGCTGGAGAACATTTTCCGCTCCGTCAACATTGCCATGGTGAACGAGCTGAAAATCCTGTTCGACCGGATGGGTATCGACGTCTGGGAAGTGATCGGCGCCGCCTCCACCAAGCCGTTCGGATTCATGCCCTTCTACCCGGGCCCGGGCCTGGGGGGGCACTGCATCCCCATCGACCCGTTCTACCTCACCTGGCGGGCGCGGCAGTACGAGCTCACTACCCGCTTCATCGAGCTGGCCGGGGAGGTCAACACCGGCATGCCCGACTACGTGGTGGACCGGGCCGCCGACGCCCTGAACGACGACAGGAAGTCCCTGAAGGGCTCGAAGGTCATGCTCATCGGCCTGGCCTACAAGCCCAACGTGAACGACGACCGCGAGTCCCCGGCCTGGCGCATACTGGAGCTGCTGAATCACAAGGGCGCCGAGCTCAGCTACCACGACCCCTATATCCCCCGCACCGAGACCACCCGGAAGTACGATTTCCGCCTCGAGTCCGAAGCCCTGACCCCGGAGAACGTCGCCGCCAAGGACCTGGTCCTGATCGTCACCGACCACGACAACATCGACTACGGGATCCTGGGCCAACATTCCGCCCTGGTGGTGGATACCCGCAACGCCCTGCGCAAGCGTTCGGTGACGGTGTCCCCGGGGCGCGTCGTCCGGGCCTGAAGAATTGTCCCAATGCGGTGGCTCGGTTAGAAAACACGCCCCCCGGCACTGACCCAATCGTTTTCGCGTTCAAATTCAGCCGCTGTCTTCGATTGGAGATTCTTTGCCTGCTCGCGGCCCCGGTTATATACTTGCTGTTCAGGCGTTGTTTGCCAGAACTCCAACCACAATAAGGGCTCGACATGTCAGACAAGAATCACAAAAACCGCCGTAGACTGCTGAAAACCATCGCCGGCGCAGGCGGCATCTATACCGCCGGGAAAATGCTCCCGGAAACCTGGACCAGACCGGTCGTGGACGCCGTGTCCCTGCCGGCCCATGCGCAGACCTCCGGAGTTTTCTTTGGCGTCGTAGGCATAGAGGAAATCACCAACGCTCCCCCGGCGGGCGGCGGCATCCTGGACCTGATCGTTCCGGCAGCCCATGCCGAGGATAGACCGCCACGCGAGGCACATATCTGCGTGGTTCCCCAGGGGGACGAGGCGCGGTTTGACGTTGTAATAATGAATTACTTTTTTCGCCTTTTCGGGACGGGCGTGCAGTTTGGTGGCATGGTCCCCATCGGCGGCGGGAAACGAGTGCTGGACTTCATCGAGGGGCCCGAAAATTGTACGCTGGAGAAATCCCCGAAAGTTGAAGCGCGTCTTGACAGCCTGGCCCAGGGAACGCTGTTTGTGGATGGCGACGAGATAGACATTCCCTTCAACCTGCCCCAGCAGGACTGCAACCTGCCTGGGCTGGGTGACTGTGAAGACGTATTCTAATTAAAGAGCAGTAGAGCGGCCCATGATCCCGGGGACCTTTCCCAGGCTTCAGCCGCCGCCGCCCGAACCGGGTGACCGGGCGCTGAGGTAGAGGCGCAGCACGCGCCCGCCGTGCTGCAGGTCGAGGCTGCCGAAGCTGCGGAGCGCGGCCACCAGTTCTTCGCCGGTCATCGAGCGCCAGTGGTCCTGCTTACCGAGGCGCCGCAGGAAGCGGGCGGTGTCCGCGCGGGTGTGGGCGCTGCCGGTTTTTCCTGCGGTCGCTTTAGTCAGGACCGGACGGATGCTGCCGCGGTGGCGCGGGCGGTACGGGCGGCCTTTTCGACGTTGGCCTCTATCCGGTTCAGGTACTCGTTGTCGCCGTCCGGGTAGGGATCGTTCAGGTAGCGGTACATGCCCTGGCAGCCGTTCTCCAGCTTGGGCTTCACGTAGCTCTGCCAGAAATGCGGGGTGTTGGCGATCATCGCCGCTGCGCTCTCGTAGCTCAGGCGCCCGGCCTTTTCCTCGCCGAAATAGCGGATGCTCTCGACGAACTCGCCGTACAACTGCGGCAGCCGCTCCACGTAGTCGTCCGCCGACATCTGGCCGATCAGGTCGGCGGTGGCGAGCGCGGCGCCGACGGTTCGCTCCACGTCGTTCGCGAACGGCGTGTCCGCCGGGGTGGCGCTCATGGAGGTGCCGCGGATCATGTTCTGGACGGCTTCGATCTCCGCCCGGGTGAAACCCTGATCCTGCAGGAAGGCTTCGGCGAACGCGCGGCCCCGGTCCACGTGCACCAGCGTGTACTTTGCGCCCGTGCCTTCCGTGTCGTCGGCGTGCTTCAGGTAGCCGGAGTCGTGGAGCAGGATCGCCATGACGCCGAGCTCGAACGTCCTGCGGGGGACGACGGGCCGGGCATCTGCCTTCTGCCGGCCGTGCAGCAGGCGTACCAGGCACAGCAGGCCCTGCATGGTGTGCTCCCGGTCGTGGTATGGCACGTCCACCGGCAGGTAGTCGCCGTAGCGGCCGCCGAATATCGCCAGGAAGCTGTCCCGGGCCCACGGCAGGAAGCCGGGGTCCGCGTCGGGATACATCGACCGGTAGATCCGGTCGGATTCCGCGCAAACCGCCGCTGCATCTTTGGTGTCGACGTCACCCCGCATCCGTAAGAGCATAGTCCGCCCGGGCGGTTTTGTCCTGTCAGGACGGGCTCGCCGGCGGCGGCGGCGGCGGAGGAGGTGGCGGAGGAGGTGGCGGCGGTGACCCGCCTCCGCCCCCCGGCGGCGCACTGAAGCTCGATTCGCGGACCGCACCCGCGGCGGCCGGATCCAGGCACGCGTTGGGGTCGCCACCGGCGCATACCAACGCGTCGCAGAGTCTGTCGAAGCAAAGGGCGGGTGCGCCGCAGGGCTCGCGGTCCAGGCGGTGATAGAACAGCGCGACTGGGAAGCGTTCGATCCCCCGGTCCAGCGCCACCCGGACGCGGTCGGCCTCGGAGATTCTGCTGTAGCTGCCGCTGCGCAGCAGCGTGACCAGAACCGGTTTCCGGCTGAAGCCGTTGGCGGCGAGATCGTCGGCCAGGACCTGGTAGCGTTGCGGGTCGATGTCCTCCGCATCGGGAATCTCAAAAAGCTCCTCCAGCTCCTTGCCGTCCACTTCCAGGTGATGGTCCCCCACGGTCCACAGGGGCACCGGCGTCAGCTCGTTGCCGCCTTCGAAGAACGATTCCATGATGTCTTCCAGGGCGGCGTCGCCGTCAAAGCGGCTGACCGGGCGCTGGTACTCGAAGTTGTAGAAGAAGGTCACCGGAATGCGTTCCCGGCCCTGGTCGCGCCATTGCCGGATGCGATCGGCGGTGGTGTCGATGACGATGCGGTTGGTGTCGGGGTACAGCCCGATCAGGACCGTCTCCCGGGGATTCGCGCCGGAGGCGTCCTGGCTCGGTCCGGGCCGGTACCAGTACTCGGTCTCGGTGCCGGCCAACAGCTCCAGCAGCTCGCCGGTGGAGGCCAGCATGTGGAATTCGTCGTTCGGCCAGTCCGGGAACTCCGCCAGGCGGGAGCTTTCCTGGAAGTAGCGATCGGCGACGTCCCGCACCAGCCGTTCCTCGGGCAGGTCGTTGACGTCGTAGACGATATCGTACTGCCCGCGGTCCACGCCGGTCGTGCAAGTCCATCCCGGGAGAAAACCCGTCAACTCCAGGGCCGTCGTGTACAGCTCGCCGGCCTGCTGGGGCCGGGAGCGCACCGCGGCGTACAGAACCCGGTCGATCGCGATGCCCATGGATGCGGCGTGCATCAGCACGGATGCCGGGGGATAGCCTTCGGTCAGGAACTGGTCGATCTCGCTCAGGATCGCCCGGTCGAAGCGTTCGAAGTCGCTCTGCAGCGGCTGGTCGCTGACGGCGGGCGAGCTGCCGTCGTAGATTCCGCAGCTTCGCAGGTTGTCGGACATGCCCGGCGCGAGGGTGCGGTCGTTGGCCAGGAAATCCGGGATGACGTCCAGTTGCCTGAGATCCTGGTCATCCGCGAAAGCCGCCCGTCCCGCCGGCACGTCGATCGATTGCGATCCCCGCTGGAGATAGGTCTCGTTCCGGATGGTCTGGCTGTACAGCCCCGGCTGCACGTCCCCCCCCTGCTGGGCGCCGGAAGGCGCGACACCAGCCAACGTCATCGCGCAGGCGATGGCGATCTTGCGCAAGGGCATGCCGTTCATAGAGTCTTCATTCTTGGTTTTCCCACCTGTTCAGGGCTTCTAGCGTCCGAATGACCGCTTTACTTTAGCCCACGGATCTCCCGGGGCCGCGGGGTTTCCGGCTCCCCGCGCCCCACAGCGCTCACCACCGGGAATCGACGCCTATTGAATGACCGTGTAGCCCTGACCTTCGAGGCCCTGGGAGAAGCCCGCGAAGCGCCGTGCTTCCGCGGTGCAGTCCTGCTCACAGAGACGCAGCGCGAACTCCGTGCCGCGGACGCCGAGCGTAGCCACGTTGGTCTTTACCTTGTAGGACTCCGGGCGATCCTGGGCGATGCTGCCGGTAATGGCCCGCAGCCCGCCTTTCACCAGGCTCATGACCGCGCCGTCGTCGTCCGTGCCGTAGGCGTACTGGTCGATCTTGATCTCGCTGTTCGGCCGTACCGTTGCCTTGGCGCCATCCACGAACTCGATCACCACGTACCCGCCGGCCCCGGTCCGGACGGTGTCACCGACGTTGACGGCGTCGTTCTTGCGTAGCTCACGGGCGGTACCGGCGGTGTCCACCGCCTCCGCCTGGCCCTTGAAGGCCACTACGGTGCCCGCGGAGTCCGCGGCCTGGGCGGTGCCGAGCCAGAGCGCGCCGGCGACGAGGATGGAAAAACACTGAAAAGTCAAAGATTTGGTTGTTTTCATAAAACCAACACCCCCCTCGGGTATCAGGTAATCGTGCAATTTACCATTTTAGCAGTGTTCCGGGAGGAAGTGAGACGATTAAATCGTAGTCCGGATGCCCCGGGCGGGCAAAGTGGCCGGGAACCTGGACAACCGTTCGTCAGGGGGCCCGCCGCCGACGGAATCCCGCTCAGGTCTGCCGGCCCGAATCCCGCCGCCGGGCCTCGAGGCCGCGATTCACGGCGCGTTTCTGGTCGTCGCTGTAACCGCCCCAGCCGGCGATCTCGTCCAGGGTGCGCAGGCAGCCCGTGCACCAACCCGTATCGGGATCGATCCGGCATACGTCAATACAGGGGGAGGCCGTGGAATCGGTCATGGGTACTGGAGAGGCGTGGTAATTATTGAGCGTGCTCATTGTCGCATATCGTTGGCGCTGAAAAACCTCCGTGCGCTTGATATAGTGCGCCGATGTCCGAGATTCAACGACTCCGCCGCATTCTTTCCGCGTCGAAAACCATCGCCGTGGTGGGCCTGTCCGCCAACTGGTACCGGCCGAGCTACTTCGCCGCCAAGTACCTGATGGACCACGGCTACGAGATTTTTCCCGTGAATCCCAATTACGAGGAAGTGCTGGGCCGCCGGTGCTACCCGGACCTGAAATCCCTTCCCGAGCGGGTCGACGTGGTGGACATCTTCCAGAAGCCGGACCGCGTGCCGGCTCTGGTGGACGACGCCATCGAGATCGGCGCCAGGGTGGTGTGGATGCAGATCGGCATCGTCCACGAGGAGGCGGCGCAGCGGGCCCGGGATGCCGGCCTGGATGTGGTGATGAATCGCTGCATGAAGATCGAGTACGCGCGGCTGTTCGGCGGGCTCAACTACTGCGGCGTCAATACCCGCGTCATCTCCTCGAAGCGGCCCCTGTCGGTACCTTATTAATCGCGAACACTCGACCAACATGACGGACACAGACCACGAGTTCGGAATCGAAACCCTTTGCCTGCACGCCGGCCAGATCCCGGACTCCGCCACCGGCTCCCGGGCGCCGCCGATCTATCAGACCACGTCCTTCGTGTTCGACGACACGGACCATGCCGCGAGCCTGTTCAACCTGCAGACCTTCGGCAATATCTACTCGCGCCTGACCAACCCCACCACGGCCATGTTCGAGGAGCGCATGGCGGCGCTGGAAAACGGCCGGGCGGCGCTGGCGACGGGATCGGGCCTGGCGGCGCAGATGACCGCGCTGCTCACGCTGCTGGAGGAAGGCGACGAGATCGTCTCCGCCAGCACTCTCTACGGCGGCACCTACTCGCAGTTCGACGTCACCTTCCGGAAGATGGGCATCCACACGCACTTCGTGGATTCCAACGACCCGGCGAACTTCGCCGCCGCCATCACTCCGAAAACCAGAGTGCTTTACGCCGAGACCATCGGCAACCCCCTGAACAACGTCCTGGACATCGAGGCGGTGGCGGAGATCGCCCACGCCCATGGCCTGCCGCTGATGGTGGACAACACCTTCCCGACGCCGTTTCTGTGCCGGCCCATGGACTTCGGCGCCGACATCGTCGTGCACTCGGCCACCAAGTTCATCGGCGGCCACGGCACCTCCATCGGCGGCGTGCTGGTGGAGTCCGGGAAGTTTCCCTGGGACAACGGCAACTTCCCCGGGATGACCGAGCCGTCGCGGGGCTACCACGGCGTACGCTTCTTTGAGACCTTCGGCGACTTCGGCTACACCATGAAGGCGCGGTGCGAGACCCTGCGCACCCTCGGTCCCTCCCTCAGCCCGTTCAACGCTTTCCTGTTTCTGCAGGGCCTGGAGACCCTGCACGTGCGCATGGAGCGCCACTGCGAGAACGCCATGGCCGTGGCGAAGTTTCTGGAGCAGCATCCGCGCGTGAGCTGGGTGAAGTACGCCGGCCTGCCGGGGAACGAGTACCACGAGCTCGCGCGGAAGTACCTGCCGAAGGGGGCCAGCTCCATCATGACTTTCGGCATTCAGGGCGGCCGGGAGGCCGGCGCCCGGTTCATCGAGGCCGCCGAGTTCATGAGCCACTTGGCCAACGTGGGCGACGCCAAGTCCCTGATCATCCACCCGGCCTCCACCACCCACCGCCAGCTCTCGGAGGAAGAGCAGCTCGCCGCCGGCGTCACACCGGACATGGTGCGCATCTCCGTCGGCATCGAGAAGATCGACGACATCCTCTGGGACCTGGACCAGGCGCTGGAGAAGTCCCGGGACGCGTAATGCCCCCAAACGAAGGGCCCTCTCTTCCCCGCGGGGGAAAACGGACGGGGTGAGGGGAAGAACAATCATTCATCCGAACTGTTTATGTACACGTCTATTGTTTCTCCCCTCACCCCAACCCTCTCCCCCGGTGGGGGAGAGGGAGCAGGAACGAGTCGAGTGATGCAACACGACCTCCGAACGCAGGGTCCCCTCGCCCCCGCAGGGGGAGAGGGACAGGGTGAGGGGACTGACAATGGATGTCTTCCCTAGACATTGCGGGCGCGAATATCTCCCCTGGCCCGCAGCCGCCACGAGTATCTTTTCATTCAACCGGAGCCCATGACCATGTCGTACCAGCACATCACCACCGAGACCCGGGACAACGTCGGAGTCATCACCCTCAACCGCCCCAAGGCGCTCAATGCCCTGTCGAACGGTCTGATGACCGAGCTGGCGGCCGCCGTCGAAACCTTCGAGAACGACGATGCCATCGGCGCGATGGTCCTCACCGGGAACGAGAAAGCCTTCGCCGCCGGCGCCGACATCAAGGAGATGCAGGACAAGACCTGGATGGACACTTACAAGGAAGATTTCATCACCGCCAACTGGGAGCGCGTCGCCCACGCCCGCAAGCCCGTCATCGCCGCGGTGGCCGGCTACGCCCTGGGGGGCGGCTGCGAGCTCGCCATGATGTGCGACTTCATCATCGCCGCGGACACCGCGAAGTTCGGGCAGCCGGAGATCACCATCGGCATTATCCCCGGCGCCGGCGGCACCCAGCGCCTGACCCGCTTCGTCGGCAAGTCCAAGGCCATGGACATGGTGCTGACCGGGCGCATGATGGAGGCCGAGGAAGCCGAGCGCTGCGGGCTGGTGAGCCGCGTCGTTTCCGCGGACGGGCTCATGGATGAAGCCATGGCCGCGGCGTCGCAGATCGCCGGCTACGAGCGGGCCTCGGTGATGGCGGCGAAGGAAATGGTGGACCGCGCCTACGAGACCACGCTGTCCGAGGGCATCCGCTTCGAGCGCCGCATTTTCCAGTCCCTGTTCGGTACCCCCGGCCAGAAGGAAGGCATGGACGCGTTCGCCAACAAGCGCAAGCCGGCGTTCAACCGCTCCTGACGGCGTTTGGCGGGCGGCGGCGCAACGCCCCGGATCAGTCGACGATGTGGTCCAGCAGTCAAAAGCCGCTGAGCGACAAGGTGCGGAGCGTCCGAATACAGGGCGCGCATGACACACTCGTGTTCGGCGAATTCATCGAGCTCCTGCGCGGCGAGGACGACGCGTTCCGCCTGTACTTCATTGGCCTGCTGAACGACTGCCCTTTTGGATGCTTTCGCTTCGAAACCCCGCCGGTGACCGCGGCGGGCCTGGATCAACCGTTCGAGTTCGTACTCGTGGACAGCCCGGAGATCGACCTGCCCCCTGACCCCGCCGACTTCCAGGGACATTTCGACCATCGTCCGGAAGACGTGCTGGTCTTCGACAACCTCGGCGGCGACGCCACCATGATCGTCCCGCGACCGCGCCAGGGCGTGCCGGGCTACGCCCATATCGCCGGCTTCACCCGGGACGCGCCGCCGGACCAGCAGCAGGTGCTGTGGCGGACCGTGGGCGAAGCCGTTCACCGTTCCCTCGGCGACGCGCCGCTGTGGCTGAACACCGCCGGCGGCGGCGTGCCCTGGCTGCACGTGCGCCTGGACTCGCGGCCGAAGTATTATGTGTTCGACCCGTACCGGCGTCCGCCGTAGGGTGCCGGAACCGGGCCGATTGCGCGCGGTCCTAGAAAAACGAAGCCATTGTGGGCCGGACTTTTGTGGATCGGCCGCTGTGGGTCAGGCTTTACGCCTGACATACAGGCCTTGAAGACCGACCCATTCGCAGGTCGGGCCAAAGCCCAACATAACTATATCGACACCTGAACACTTATGTCCCGCCGAAAACACAACAAGCCGAAAAAACAGCACACCAAGCCCGAGCCCGGGCGCGAAGCCGCCCCCGACAAACGCCCGGACTGGCCCATCGCGGCCTTGTCGGGCGTTGGCCTGCTCATCACCGGCTACCTCACGGTACTGGCCATGACCGGCGCCGGCGCCGCCTTCTGTGCGGAAGGGTCTGGCTGCGATATCGTCCAGGCCAGTCGCTGGTCGACCCTGCTGGGCTTGCCCATGGCGCTGTGGGGATTCGCGCTCTACCTGGTGATCGCGGTCACCGCCCTGACCATGCCGCCGCGCCTCAAGCGCTGGCGGCGGTTGAGCTTCCTGGGCCTGGTGGGGGTGGCGGTGAGCGCCTACCTGACGGTCACCGGGATCGTGTTTCTCGATGCCGTGTGTCTCTGGTGCCTGGCCAGCTTCGCCGTCATCACTGCGATTTTCGTCGTCACGCTCCTGCGCAGGCCGGAGTCGGCGCCGGGCGTCCCCTGGACGAACTGGAGCGCCAACAGCCTGCTTACGGCCGCCATCATTGCCGGCGTCCTGTTCGTCTGGCAGAACGATCTGCTGCGCCCGGAGAATCCGCGCCTGAAGGCCCTGGCCGAGCACCTGGACGAAAGCGGCGCGAAGTTCTACGGCGCCTTCTGGTGCCCCGCCTGCCAGGAGCAGAAGCGGCAGTTCGGCTCGTCCGCCGACCGCCTGCCCTATGTCGAATGCAACCCGAACGGCCGCGGCGGCGGCCTCGCCCCGGCGTGTGCGGACAACGACGTTTCCCGCTACCCGACCTGGATCATCGACGGCAGCCGTCTTCAGGGCGTGGTGGAGCCCGAGGAACTCGCCCGGGAGTCCGGATTCCAGTGGTGACGGGGGTGTTCTTTCATTTGTCCATGTTTTAGGCTTGACCGGCAATGAGCCTGATCGAGAACCTCGAAAAGATGCTGGCGGACGGCAGGGACGATGCCATGCTCCGCTTCGGCCTCGGCAACGCCTACTTCCAGAACAAGGACTACGACACGGCGGCCGGGCACCTGGCCCGGGCCCTGGAGCACGACCCGGGCTACTCCGCTGCCTGGAAGCTGCTGGGCAGGGCGCGGATGCAGACCGGCGACCTGGATGCGGCCAGCCGGACCTTCCAGGACGGCATCAACCGGGCGGAGGAGAAGGGCGACAAGCAGGCGATCAGGGAGATGCAGGTATTCCTGAAGAAGATCGACAAGCAGCGCAGCGAGGCGTCGTGATGGATCGGTTGCCGATACCCGACAGCAACATGTACAAGTATGTCGCCCTGTCGGGTGTCGCCGTCATCATCATTACTCTGGTTTTCGCCGTGTCCGAGCTTTTCGATATTCACGATCAGGTCCTGGACGCCGAAGAGCGGCTCGAAATCATGAACGCCCGCCTCGAGGCCGGCCGCGATCCCGCCAGCGGTGAGCCGGCCTCGGAGCTGGAGCAGACACTCAATCGGATCCGCCTGGAGTCCGCGAAAAAACGGCTCGAAACCCTGAAGGACCGGTCCCTGGAGCTGAGGGAATGGGCCACCCTGCTGTTCACCCTCGGCCTCGTCGTGGCCGCGTTCGGTTTCACCCGCTGGTACCGCAAGATCCAGGTACCGATGGAGCAGATGGCCCGCCACCAGGCCGAGCTGGACGGCAGCCGGAACGATTCCGGTACGTCCTGACCGGAAGCATTGACGGTAACCTTCCGGTCCGAGCACGAACGCGGGTGACACGGCTGTCCGCCGTGCCACGGTCGACTCACTCGCCGGCCGCGAACCGGTGGAAGCCTTCGATGAAGTCCACCAGCCCTTTGTCGATGTCCTCGTCGATCACTGCTCCCTGGTCGTCGAATACCTTCGCGGCGCGGCTTAAATATAAAGTCTTGCCCGGCCAGACCTGCGCGCCCAGGGCCCGCAGCGTCGGCAGCAGTGCGTGCTGCGCCGAGCGCGTTCCGGCGCCGCCGGGCGTGGCGCCGCACAGGGCGACGGGCCGGCCGCCGAACACACGCGAAATATCCGCCGGCGGCCGGGACAGCCAGTCGATGGTGTTCTTCATCACCCCCGGCACCCCCTGGTTGTACTCCGGCGTCACCAGCACCAGGCCGTCCGCCGAGGCGATCCGGTCCTTGAGCGCTTCCACGGCGGAGGGGATCCCTTCCTTCGATTCGAGGTCGCCGTCGTAGAGCGGGATGCCCGCCGGCGTCACCACTTCCACTTCGCAGTCGCCGGGCGCGCGCTCGGCCAGCGCGCGGGCCAGCCGGGTATTCCAGGAGCCGCTGCGCAGGCTGCCGGACAGCGCGATGATGCGGGTCATGAGTCCTCCTTCGAAAGTCTGGCGATGCCTGTCAGAGTTCGGCTGCGGACCCGAAGTTCCAACCGGCCCCACAAGGTGGCATGGCGACGCGCCGCGGGCCTATACTCGCGCCCTGAATTCAAACCCGGGCCGCGTGCGGCAGCCCGAAAAAGAGGGGGGCAGTTTTGATTTACTGGGAGGGGGGTGTTCCCTGGAGTCATTTCCTGGGGCTGGCCGGCGTGGCGGTCTACATCGGCGCCTACTTCGCGCTGCAGGCGGGGCTGGTCAAGGGCCAGGGCTATCTTTACGCGAGTCTCAACACCGCGGCAGCCTGCCTGGTTCTCATCAGCCTGACGGAGAACTTCAATCTGCCTTCCGCCGTCATCCAGGTCACCTACATCGCCATCAGCGTGTTCGGCATGGCGCGGTTCTATATGATGACCCACCACATCCGCTTCACGGAGGAGGAGCTCGGCGTGCTGTCCATGGCCCTGCCCGGCATCCCGAAGCTGGAGTGCCGCCGGTTTCTCGATAAGGGAGAATGGAAGGATGCGCCGGAAGGAACGGTGCTGACCGAGGAGGGAGAGCCGGTCCGGTCACTCAGTTTCCTGGTCAGCGGCGGCGCCCGAGTCGAAGTGGGCGGCAAGACCGTAGCGCAACTGGACCCGCCCGCCCTGGTGGGGGAGATGTCCGTGGTGATGAAGCAGCCGGCCTCGGCGACCGTCACCGTGACCGAGCCATCCCGCCTCCTGTGCATCGATGTTGGCGTGCTGGACGGATTCCTGGAACGGAACGCCACGGTGCGCCACGCCCTGGAAAGCCGAATCGCCAGCCATCTCGGCGGCAAGCTCGGCCGCAGCAACGCGGCCCTGTCGGCGAAAAACTGAGACGGCGCTGTGCGGTGGACAAACGAACCCCGGAGGCCAGCCCTCTGGCCGATGAGTCGTAGCTCGAAGCCGTAATCGGCGAGAGGGCTCGCCTCCTACTGGCCGGCCCCCGACGTGTCCGTGGGCACCACCTCGTAGCCCGGTGATTCCGGCTCATCGTCGAGAATTTCTTCGGGGAAGCCCGGGGCGCGAACCTCGACGCCGCAGGCGTCCTCCAGGCGGCGGATGATGTTGGGAGACCACTCCCGGGCGCCATAGCGTTCCTGCCCGTCCAGGAAGATGCGCTTCAGCAGCGGCGAGATTTCGAGCGGCACGCCGTTGCGGTCGGCGATGTCCTGGAACAGGGATACGTCCTTCAACACCAGGTCCATGGTGAAATTGATGTCGCGGCTGCCGTTGAGGATCACCTGGCTTTCGGTCTCGTGGACGAAGGAGTTTCCGGAGGAGATCCGGATCGCCTCATAGGCCGTGTTCAGGTCCATGCCCGCGGCCTTCGCGGTCACCAGCGCCTCGCACAGGGACACCAGGTTGGCGGTGGCCAGGTAGTTGGTGATCACTTTCAGGATCGACGCGGAGCCGAGGGGTCCGGTGTGCAGCAGGCGGCGGCCCATCATCTGCAGCACCGGCATGGCGCGCTCGAAGGTCGCCCGCTCGCAGCCCGCGAAGATCGAGATGTTCCCCGTGGCCGCGCGGTGGCAGCCGCCCGAAACGGGGCAGTCGATGGGCTCGCCGCCGCGCTCGGCCGCCAGCCCGCCCAGGCGCCGCACCTCGGACTCGTCCGTGGTGCTCATCTCCGCCCAGATCCGGCCCGGCGTCATGCCCGCCAGGATGCCGTCCGGCGCTTCCATCACCGCGGCGCTGGCCGCCGGCGAGGGCAGACAGGTGATGACCATGTCGCAGGCCTCGATCATCGCCTTCGGGCTTTCGCCCCATGCCGCCCCCTGTCCGAGAAGTCGTTCCCCGGCATCCCGGTTCAGATCCCGCACCGTGACCCGGTAGCCGTTGCGCACCAGCGACCCGGCGAGCTTACCGCCGACGTTGCCCATGCCGATGAAACCGATGGATTGCACACTCATTCGGATAGTGTCTCATAAAAACACTGAACGGGATGTCTTCCTTATTCACGCCCCGTCTTTGCGAGTGCGGCGATGCAATCCAGGTCAGACAAAAACCCGAACATCCCGGGGTCGAACCACACCAATCTTGATAGAAAAAGCGAAACCAATGTGGGTCAGCCTTTCAGGCTGACAGGTCGGGCGTCAAGCCCGACCCACGCTGCTTTCCCGCCGTGCCGCAGCACGGTTGTTCGTCAAATCCGGTCTGCGCGCCTGTCCGTAAGACTGCAATGACGAGTGCCTGAGGCCCGCCTTCAGGATCGATTACTCAGCCGCCGGTTGAGTTGAACCACCCCGGGGTTTACCGTGATTTCCCTGACTACCATGGGAGCCATCGCCGAACCTTGTCCTCAGCCCTTGTATTCGATGCCCTGGCGGCGCACGCGCCGCCGCGTTATACGGCGTTCACCCTGCCACCCTACCGCTTCGTGCCCCGGCGCCAGCCGCATCCCACGGCGGACCCGCGCGGCCACAGTTACGGACGGGCCCCGCCTTATGAAGCCGCGCCGATGGATGGCCACCGGTGGCGGGCATCACCCGCCTATCTGTTTGGCTGCGACCTTTACAACCGCGGCTACTGGTGGGAGGCGCACGAGGCATGGGAATCGATATGGCAGCTCGCGGACCGCGAGGGCCCGGAGCGCGCCGCCCTGCAGGGACTGATCCAACTGGCCAACTGTCACCTGAAGCTGCACATGGGGCTCGTCAACGTCGTACCCCGGCTGCAGCGTCGATACGGCGCCCACTTCGACCGGGCGGTCGGGCTGGTCGGGATGCCGTTCCTGGGCCTGGACCTGCCCGCGTATCGAAGCCGGGCGGATGCCTACCTCCATGCAGTGACGGCCCGCGCCGACCCGGCCCACGATCCGGTGCATTACCCGTACCTGCGCCTGCCCGTCGGCCGGTCCGTTCGAAGCGGTGACCGTTGAGACGATGCCCCGGCCGGGCAGCACGAAACGACGGGGACTACATGCCCGCGATCGCGCTCATTTCAGTTGGCTGTCCTTGCTGCCCCGGCGGTTGAATCCGCCCGCAGCGCTCCAGGACTTGTCCACCTCCGACTGGCAGGCGACGCACAGGCGCACGCCGGGTATGGCCTCGCGACGGGCCAGCGGTATCTCCGTCCCGCACTCCTCGCAGTGCTCCAGGCTCTCGCCCCGCGGCAGCCGGCTCCGCGCCAGCTCCACCGCGTCCTTCACGCTGGCGTCGATCTGGTCCTGAACCGCGCCGTCTTTTGCCCAGCCACCGGCCATGGTTTCCTCCCGTACTTACGCCACAGGTGTATAGTCGAATTATACCGCAGCGTGACGCATCAACAGGTTATTGCGAAAGACCCCTGGCGCTCCCGCGGCTGTCCCGCCTCCACCGTGCCACCCAGGCCGACTTTGAAGGTTCCGCTGCCTTTCACGGTCTTTCCGTCTATTTCGAACGTGATGGCATCATCCTCGGCGATCCAGTATGGCGAGTCGTCCGGACCCTGGACGTAGGCGGATACGAGTCCCGAGGAAGGATCGTGGTCGATTACGATCTCGACCTCTTCGTTGTCCGCTGCGTGGCCCGAGATCATGACAATATTCCCCGGGAATACGCTGCATTGTGTCGACGGCACGACCGTCCAGGTGTCCTCGCCGACGGTGAAGGTGCCGGTTCTGCCGCCGCCGTCATCGTTCGCCGTTTCGCTGGTTGCGGACGTGTCTGCGTACTCGTCGGTGGCGGCGCCACCGCCGCCGTCACACGCCGAGGCGAGGGTGCTCAATGAAACAACGACGGCCAGCGCGGCGGCGGGCAGCGAACGATACGGCGACGGGGTTTTCAAGACGGATCTCCTCATTGTTGCGTTCTGGATGTTCACGGCCATGGGTGTTTGACCGTCGACGCGAATCTTCACGCTACCTGGTCGGGACTGGCCGGCCCGGAAGAATAAACCTGACGCGTGGCTGAAGTAAAAAGCGGGACGCCGGACTGCTTCTTCGGCCGGCTGGCCGGCAGCCGGCCTGGATAACAATGCTGATCTCGAAGACGACCCGCGACCGTCGACGCGGGGCTCGACACCGGCGGTGTCACGGCGCCAGCAATTGGCCGGCACTACTGCCGAGGGAACTCATCTGGGGGGCTGGATGCGGCAAGACCCGTTGAATGCCGCGTTTCAACGTTCTCCCGGCGCGGCGCCTGGCCCGGATGCGCGCCAATTCCGGTAGTTTGCCGGGGAGCAGGACCGGCCATATAATCGCCGTACAAGCACAGAGGCACGGAGCGGGGCGCCCGGTTCTTCGCCGGAAGGCGCCGTAAAAGCGCCGATGACGCGGAACCCGCCCGAGGCCTGCCTACCCGGGTCCAGGTGGCGTACCACGGGACAAACGGAGTCTGAGTCGTGACTGAGAGGGGGTGTCTGGATGGCGGATAATGCCTATTACGTGCCCAGGGTTGTCTATCGATTCCTGCCGCTGATCTACATCAGCGCCGGTGTCCTCGCGCTGTTCTATGTGAACAATCTGGTCGGAACCGTTTCTTCCCTCCTTCTGGTCAGCGCCGGCGTGCTGATATGCATGTGGCGCGTCCGGGCGGCGGCCAAGCGTCGGCGCCGCGAACGTTCGACGCCCAAGGCGCAGTCGCGAGCAGACAGCCTCCGACCGGAGCACGACTACCCGGACGCCAGGAAAACCGTGCTGGATGCCACGAGCATTGCCGGCCGGCCGCCCGAGACGTCCCGCGAGACGACGAGCACCAACGCGAAAGCCGCACAGCGATCAACCCCGCCTTCATACAAAACCGGCCGCGCCGCGCTGTTCGAGAACCCGCGCCTCAATCGCCGGCGCGACAACCCGGACCGCCGCGGCTGGCAGCCCATGCCCGATGCGCCGTTCAGGGACAGTGCAGGCGCGTTCGTCAAGCGGGACCGCCGCCGTCTCCCCGAGCGCCGTAAAAACAGCATCGAAGTGAGAGAAGTCTCCAAAAAAGAAGGGGACCCCCTGTAGGTCAGGCATAAGCCTGACACAATCAAAGGGCCATCCAACACGCCCACCCTTACCCCGCCAGGCTGTCCAGACTTTCCCCAAGGCATGACCCTCAGCGTCTGTGTCAATGGCAGCAAACCGGAGGTGGACGCGCCGGTTGATGTGACAACGGATAACGGCTACGAGGAGCCCGCACACAGCCACGGAAATGGGGCCACGCTCGCGAAACCCCTCCCGAAGACCGTGAGAATCCTGCGAAACATGGCCACGGTAGGGCTAGGAGATCGGGTTAGGTTGCACAATCAACCGGTTTCCGCCGAAATCAGCGGGTAGCCTCCCACCAAGAAGCGCGGGTCTCACCCAAATGGGTGATATCAATGTCTGCTGCGCAGTGGACTCCGGCTTTTCAGAATCGAAGTTCCAATAGCAGCAATCGACCCCTTCCGGACATTCAGCATCACGGTACAGTGCCAACATGACGGGCTGTTCCACGTTGATGCGACACGTCCGTCCCGGAACGTCAGACGCCTGCTGGTTCAGGTCATGGGCCGGTCCGTCGAGGACCGCGGGCTGTATCGGGACGTCCGCCGGGGGCATCGGCCGGGGCTCGCCCCTGAGCCCGCTGTTCGGCGCCTTATACCTGAAGCCGCTTGACGATGCTCTGGACCGGGCCGGGATTCCTTTTCCCGCTACATGGACGACATCCTCATACTCGCGCCGGCCCGCTGGCGATTACGACAGGCGGTGCGGATGTTAAAAACAAACACCCCCTACGCCGGGGCCACCGTAATATCGGAAACAAAGACCGAGACTAAGTCGGGTTCGTCTCTGCTACCGATGATGAACGTCGCCACGTACGGCACTCCCTCAACGTCCAAACCGAGCTGATGTTCCGACGACTCCGTGCCGTCGACACCTGTAGCGTCACAAGCAATACTCGTTGACTCATTACCGGAATCGGTTGATATCTCAATCTCTAACAAATTTGTAAAGTTCGCTGCCGGTTCTTCGTTGGTAAACTCCATCCTTACACCGCTCGCTTCTGGCGACGGCGCGGTGCAGCTACCATCCTCCCGCACCAAACACCCCTCCTCCAACGAATACCGAAATTGCACGCATGTATTACTGTCTTCACAAGTGAACTCTCGGCCCGGGATAACATCGGAGGCGGGGCAGGAGGGAGACGTCTGAGCATGGGCGGGCAACAGCACCGATTGCACGATCGGCGCGGTCCAGGTTGCCGGCACGAAAGGCAGCGCCATTGTGCTGGCGAGAAACGCGCGCCGGGTGGCTTTGTAAGGTTTGCGATGATTGAAATGATCGAACTTGTTGTTACGCATTGTGCTCCTCCTGGAGGGTTGGCTCGTTAAGTTTGCTGGACGCGGCAGCACATCATCTATTCGCCGTGGGACGGCCGACGGACAGGGAGGGGTCGATGTCTTGGCACCGACCTTGTTTCTATTTACTGCGGGACGCCCGCCCGATGGTTTCACGCTGGATGTCCCATAGTGGTGTCTACACTGTTATCGAGAAGCAGCGAGTGTTCATGGAAAAGCGCTCACCGTGAACCCCAAGAACGCTCGATTTTGTTCCCCGGGGTCCGTTCTCGCGCCTGGATGTTTGATAATGCGCGCCCGTTAACCGCCAGAAAGGCAGAAACGGGGGACTAAACGGGGGGACAGACCACTATTTGCCGTGGCTGCCCGGACCGAACTCTTGAGCGTCCGCTGCCCGGTGAACAGGAGACCAACTACGAGGATGATCTTAAAGGGGGCGGAAACCTCACTGGATTACGCATAGCCAACTTTCTCGAAATTAGTGCTTGGAATAACGGGGGTGTTAGTTCAACTGGTGTAGGATTTTCTGATGGAGTACGGGTTTCTTTCGGAAAAATTGTGTCTTGGATCACAGATCATTCGCAGTCTACAAGAATTACAATCAGGATTGCTCATAGGGGGTTTCCGTCGTAGGCGCAGTTGCTGTTTGACGCCGAGTCGCACACTGTCGACGGGAAGATCTCGGCACAGAGGATGTGATTGGCGGACGAGAAGTGAACCGGTCCTGGACAGCCAACGGAGTCATGAACCGGATCATAGTGCTGCCGGCGCCCGTCAATACGGCCGGCCGATGCTGTACTGACGCCTCGACGAATGCGTTAAACTATCCGGTCACGAATTGAGGAAAGGTGATCGATGGAGGCTTCGGCTCAGAGTCAGCCCCGGGCTCGGGGTGGGTACCGCTTCGACAGTTTCGAGGCCATGGAGGAGGCGCTGCTGAACCTCATCCGGTGGCCTGAGGAGGGGGAGTCGGGCCGGGAATGGAAGATCCGCTGCCGGAAGGTGGAGTCCGGGGCGGACTCGAAGCACGGGCGGTTCATCTGCCTCACGGGAGTGGGGGGCGACACGCGGTACTATATCTATGAGAAGCTGCCGCTGGAGAAGCAGGAGCCCCGCAAGCAGTTGTACAGCTGGGAGCATTTCCGGGACGCCTCGGTGCTGCTGGAGCTGCTGGTGACCGAGAGCGCGACGATTTTCGGCGGGTCCATGAAGCTGATCATGAAGTGGCTGTCGGACCACGCGGAGTCAATCATCGAGGATACGAGGTTCAGGTCCTGAGGCGGGAAAGAGAGCTCGTGCCGGCCGATCGGGAACATGGATTGCTTCGGCGCCTTGCGCCTCGCAATGACGGGGCCTTGTTTGGACCTTGATCCCCGGCACGAACCCTGACGATTGCCGGCGTCCGGGCGCGGGGAGGTAATGACAGGGTGCAGACCGAAACCAGCTTTCGCCAGATTGACGACGAGGCCCGGGCGGCCTTCGACCGGGATGGTGTGGTCTGCCTGCGCGGGGTCATCGGCCGGCATTGGCTGGACTGCTGCCGGGAGGGAATCACTGAGGCGGTGGCGAACCCGGGCCCGTTCTTCCGCGACCAGACGCCCGCGGACTCGCCGGCGCGTTACGTCTTCGATTACTGGAACTGGCCGAACCTCCCCGCGTTCCGGCGGCTGGTGCTGGAATCGCCCTTCGGTGAAATGATTGCGGGGCTGCTGGAAGCCGAGACCCTCTACATGCTCATGGACAACTGGTTTCTACGGGAGGCGGGCGCCACCCACGGCGCGCCGTGGCATCACGACGAGCCGTACTTCGATTTCGACGGCGGCCGCAAATGCGTGCTCTGGTTTCCGCTGGAATCCGCGTCCCGGGACGAGGGCCTGACGTTCCTTGGCGGCTCCCATCGCTGGGGCAGGCTGTACATGCCCCAGAACTTCCGGGAGCACCGGCCATTCGACGGTGACCGGCATGGCTACCATGAGCCCGGGGATTTCGAGTCGTACCGTGACCGGTTCCTGGCCTGGGACGTCGAGCCGGGGGACTGCCTGGTTTTCGATTTCCGCACCCTGCACCGCGCCACCAACCAGACCGACCCGCTGCCGAGAACCATCCGCCGCATGTCCCTGCGATACGGCGACCAGGATGTGGTGTTCAGGCCCCGGGGCGCGTGGACCGAGGAAACCAGCAACTATCTGATCGGGTTGGGACTGCGGCCCGGGGAGGGTGTCGGTTGCGAGCTGATGCCCCGGGTTTATCCGGATCCCGGTAGCCAGTGAGTCCGGGGCGGGGCTTAGCCGCTGACGGTGTCGGTGGTGTTCGTTCTCGGTATACAATCGCTGACACGTCAGGGGGAGGTGGTGATGAGACGTTTTATCGTGGGTCGCGGGTCTGCCGCCGCATTTCTCTTTCTTGGCGGTGCGCTGGCGCAGGGCGTTCCGGGGATGGCTGCGGCCCAGGACTGCGACTGCTCCTGCGAGGTTTTCGCGTCGTTCCGTGAGCGTATGCAGGAATTCAGCGATGCGGCCGGGTCCGGCGAGGCGGTGGTGATGCCCCCGGAACTGCAGCAGGTCGCCGTGTGCGGCGGGCAATGCGCCATGCAATGGGCACAGTGCGGAAGCCCGGGGACGGCCGCGGTACCTGCCGTTCCGGTGCAGGAGCCGGCGGACAGCGCCGGCGGGTCCGGGGCGGAGGCGTCGGCTTCGGGCGGTGACGCGGTGGCGCCGTCCGATGAGTCCTATCCGCTGGGCGAGCCGCGGGACGATCTCGAGCGCTTCCACGGCGTCTACGGCGACGGCGCTTCGAACAGGAATTTCTTCGTAACGGCGGCCGAGCCCCCGCGGTATTCGGAGCAGGAGATTCCGCCGGGTTACCTGATGATCGGCGCCATGTGGGGCGATGTCGCGCCCTGGTACATGAAGTCCCTGTCCGAAACCCGCTTTGAGCAGCAATGGGTCAATCCCGGCGGTGAGCCGATAACCGCCGTGTTCGAGGTGGACGGCGACGGCAAGGCCCGCGCCCTGGTATTCGAAACCGTGTTCGCCGACCGCGGCCGGCTCGAGCGCGTGGGAGACCTCCCCGAGGGCTGGTAGCGGGCGGGCTCAGCGCGGCGACGGGTCGTCGTCGCCCTCCTCGCCGTGGGCCGCGGCCCACGCTTCCAGGTCGATGCCGAACTGCGCCGGGTTCTGGAGCACGTAGGCCCGCCCGTAGGTCTTCATCGCCGGGTGGCGGAAATTCCTGAATCGTGGGTCCTGGTGGGGCGGGGTGCGCTGCCAGTCGGGCTTGTCGTCATCGGCCATGGCCGGTCCTGTGGTGGTTCGTGACCGGCTCACAGATAACCTGGATTGGCGCTTGAATGCAATGGCCCGCCGCCGGCCGCGACCTGCAGAGACTGCGTCAGGCGTCCCGCGCCGGGTGGTCGTCGACGGCACGGCGGATCAGCGCCGCGATGTCATCGCCAGGATCCCGGGCGATCAGGCTGTCCAGGATCCGCGAAAATCCCTGCAGTACCCGGTTCCATGGCTTCAGGGGACAGACCACGGTTTAACGTCGCTAAGCTGTCTCTGACTTGGCCGTTCGGTCGTCCTGACCAGGCCCCGCACTACGGGATAAGAACCGTGGACTGTCCCCTGTTATCAATATGACGAAGCGTCTGGTGGCGAAGATCGTCGGGATACGCTGTGGATACCCCCCAAGCCTGTTCTCTTGCTTGATCTGCATCAACAGTTCCGCGCGGAACAGGGTCTAGCATTCAGACGCGTCCTCATACGAGAGGAGGTGCGCCGGTGACCGCGTCATCAGGCGCGCAGTCGACCGCTGCGCTTATCGTAGGGACTTGAGCGATATTGACGAACACGGGAAAGCCGGAATGTCCGGCACCGTCATCCATTGGTTGATAGTGCTGAAATCGGAACTGGTCCTGAGCCTGATTCTAGGTTGAGAGCCCAGTCACAAGACAGAGGTGAAGCCATGAGTACAGCGAAGCTGGTTCTGAACGACCAGACATACGAACTCCCCGTGATGGTTGGCAGCGAGGGAGAAACCGCGATCGATATTGCTCGACTTCGCGGGGAATCAATGGCCATCACGCTCGATCCGGGTTTCGCAAACACCGGCGCCTGCAGGAGTGAGATCACCTTTATCGACGGAGAGCGTGGCATCCTGAGATACCGCGGCTACCCTATTGAAGATCTCGCCCGCGGTGCCAGATTCACGGAAGTGTGTTATCTGCTGCTTAATGGAGAGCTTCCCAACCGCGAGCAGTTGGACGGTTTTCGGGAACAGCTCACCTACCACACCCTCATTCACGAGGACATGAAGAAGTTCTTTGAGGGTTATCCGCCCTCGGCGCACCCCATGGCGATACTGTCATCCATGGTGTCTGCGCTCTCGACATATTATCCGGTGGCCAGCGCCGAGGAAGACGCCGATCTCAATATCATTCGCCTGCTCGCAAAAGCCAAGACGATCGCGGCATTCGCCTATAAGAAATCCATCGGACAACCCTTCTCTTATCCGCGAAATGAGCTCAGCTACACATCAAACTTCCTGCACATGATGTTCTCGGTACCCACCGAGCCTTACGAGGCCCCGCCGGTGCTGGACGAAGCATTGAATCTCCTGCTGGTGCTGCATGCGGATCACGAGCAGAACTGCAGCACTTCCACCGTGCGCCTGGTGGGAAGCAGCGATGCCAATCTGTTTGCCTCGATTGCCGCGGGAATCTGTGCACTCTGGGGGCCGTTGCACGGCGGGGCAAACCAGAACGTGATTGAAATGCTGGAAATGATCCATTCTGACGGCGGAGACCATCGAAAGTACCTGGCAATGGCAAAGGACAAGGATTCCGAGTTCAGACTGATGGGTTTTGGGCATCGCGTGTACAAGAACTTCGATCCACGCGCGAAGTTGCTGAAAGAAGTCGCTGACCGGGTGTTGCAGGATCTGGGCATCGATGATCCATTGCTCGAGGTGGCAAAGAACCTGGAAGAAGAGACCCTGAAGGATGACTACTTCATTGAAAGAAAGTTGTATCCGAACGTGGACTTCTACAGCGGCATTCTCTATCGGGCGATGGGCATCCCGACCGATATGTTCACGGTAATGTTTGCCCTGGGCCGGCTCCCGGGATGGCTTGCGCACTGGAAGGAGATGCGCCAGGATCCCGATCGGCGTATCGGGCGTCCGCGGCAGCTCTACGTCGGCGAGACCCAGCGCACGATTGCGGTGCTGGAGGATCGGTGAGCTCACGGTAAAGAAGGGGAAAGGAGCGGCCGGTCGGCGGTACCTCGAGCGCGTCTTTGCTGGCCGCCGGGCCAGCTTGTGCCGCTGATGAACCCTGGCGGCTGCGCCGGCATGCGGGAAGGAACCGTTGGTCCCGGCCGCTCGAGAGGCGGTGTGGAAGACGAGATAGATGCATTGGGCGGGTAGCCTTATAATTGGTGAGATCCTGATTAGTGGATTATGACCGGGCGCCAAAAAGCGGCGCAGACGAACTAATCAGACATTCACTGGCGGTTATAAAGAGGGTACACAACAATGCTATTGATCGATTTTCTGTTCCGCTGGGCGCACGTTCTGTTCGGGGTCGCCTGGATCGGCCTGCTGTACTACTTCAACTTTGTTCAGGGTGAGTACTTCAAGGAAGCCACGGCGGATGCCAAGGCGGACGCCACCAAGAAGCTGGCGCCGCGGGCGCTGTGGTGGTTCCGCTGGGGTGCCATGTTCACCTTCCTGACGGGTCTTTTCCTGTTCGCCGGCCTGGGAGCGGGCGTCAATCAGTACATCACGCTAGGCGCGTTAATGGGCATCATCATGTTTCTCAACGTGTGGCTGATCATCTGGCCCAACCAGAAGATCGTCTGCGGCCTCGTCGAGGGCGATGCGGCGGCCGCCGGCCCCAAGGCGCTGCTGGCTTCGCGTACCAATACCCTGTTCTCGGCCCCCATGCTCTGGGGCATGCTGGCTTCCAAGCACGGGACTTACTCCACGGGGGGCATGCAGGGCATCAGTTTCGCGGATCTGGGATTCCTGATCCCGCTGATTCTGATTTTCCTGCTGGCGGCCAACGGCCTATTCGGCAAAATGGGCCCGATGGCGACGGTGAAGGGCGTTATCCACTCGAGCATCGCGCTCACCGTGGTCATGTTCGGGCTGGTCGCGTTGATCTGATCGGGGCCATTCGGGCCGTCCGCGAGACATAGGCCCGAACCGCTCGAACCGTCCAATCGTAGGAGGCGAGCCCTCTCGCCGTCAGGTCATGTGGCGAGCCAGTTCTCGACCTTGAGGCCGGGTACCCGAGCGAACTCGCCTTCGTTGGCAGTGACAACCGTGAGGTCGAGGGCGAGTACGTGCGCTGCGATGAGCAGATCGTTAGGACCGATGGGCGCGCCGCGCTGCGTCAATTGCTGTCGGATCCGAGCATAAATTCGATCGGCCGGGGATTCCAGTGGAAGAACGTTCAAGGCGTTCAGGACCAGGTCGACACGGTCAGCGATTTTGCGTGACGTAGATTTTACAGCGCCGTAGCGAAGCTCCGCGGCGACGACGATGCTGGTGCAAATGGCGTTTTCTCCCACTGACGCGATCCGGCTCGCCACTGTTCCCTGGGGTTGCCGGATGAGATCCGACAGCATGTTGGTGTCCAGGAGGTAACGGAGTGTCAAGCTTACAGCTCCACGTCATCCAACGACGCCAGATCGTCGTCAACGTCCGGAAATGGCTCTTCCAGCGGCGCCAGGGTCCCCAGTAGTGTGAGCAACCGACCTTTACGAACTGGCTCCACGATCAGGCGATCACCTTCCTTGCGAATGATCGCCTCGTTCCCCGTGAGCTCGAACTCACGAGGAATGCGCAGGGCCTGATTCCGACCGTTTCGGAACAGGCGAACATGGCGTTCGGCATCAACCACAGCATACTCCAGTGTTGGCATATGCCTAAGCATATGCCGTCGTGTGCCAGGAGTCAATCCGCGCGACGGTCGGTGCTTCGATGCCTGGAGAATCCATCCACTTTGTAAAACGGCATATAGAAAAATCAGGGGCTCAAAGAAGCACTGGCCCGACGTGATCACCTCCCGGAACATCAGGATTCGGATTATTTCCGTTCGCCGCGCGCGAGGTTAAGAGGTTTTGCTGTATCAAAGCGAAGAGATTTGAACAGAAATTCGATGCCGGTGAAGACGTCACCGGCGAGCTCGACATGACTAAAGCTCGCAGATCTTCCCGGGAGCAAGAGAAAGTCAATGTCGATTTCCCCATATGGATGATCGAATCCCTGGACCGGGAAGCCGGCCGCCTGGGTGTAACCCGCCAGTCGATCATCAAGATGTGGCTGGCTGAACGCCTCGAAGCGACGCAGAAGGGCTGAAATTACGCAAAGGGTATCGCACGCCACCCCCGCAGCGGCTTCGCTAAGCTCGCGGGTCCCGTTCCCGATCGGCGCCTGTCAGACCGTGTTTGCCCACCCACTGCGGGGGCAGTGCCAACCGGCCGGCGGCCATGGCCGGGCGGGTGAAGTCGCAACGCCGACCACCGCGTCGTGCAGGCACGGCCCTGACTTCCATGGTTGGAGGAAGAGCAGGCCGGGGCGAGAGCAACAACGCCGATGGATTGTCTCTCCGATTCTTGGGAGTTGATAAACTGATCCCAAAACTCTGCCGCACTTGAGAAAGTCCTCGAACTCACGCTGCACGTATTTCGGCAGCGAGCGGTCCTTGTTGGTCAGCAGATCGAGAAAGCGGGGATAGTGCTCTGCGACAAGCCGGTAGCGCAGCGTCTGTTCCGAACGGGCTTGACAGCTCACACCCGACGACGACTGGAATGACAGGGAGCCGCGATACGGCTACATGCTCGAACCGGTCGCCCGTTGGGTAACGAGGACTTCACGGACCGACTCGAGTCGATGACTGGACGGACGCTACGACCAGCCCGGCCCGGCCCTAAACCGAGGGCCGGTCAGTCCAGACCTGCCTCCGCGGACCGTGGTTGCTATCGCGAGTTCAGTATACTGTCCCCGGAATAGGCTGTCCCCGGAATAGGCGCCGCTCAGTCGTGGCCTGATAGAGTTCGCGAGGGTGGCGTGTTGCACCGATAGATGATACATTTCCTCGTACCATAGGACCTATACATCTAGGATTTGTATCAATGGAGAGACGGCGCTCGCAGCGTGAGCTGGCACAGTCCCTTCTGAGGGAACGGGGAATCCTGCGCTTGGTCGAGCTGCGCGAGGCTGGCGTCACCGCCGCGACAATGAGTCGCATGGAGCGGGCTGGTGAAGTCATCCGCCTGTCGCGGGGAGTCTATCAGCTACCCGATGCGGAGCTGGATCCGAACCACAGCCTGGCGGAAGCCGCCAAGCGGGTGCCAAAGGGGGTTATCTGCCTGGTCTCGGCCCTGGCTTTTCATGGTCTAACGGATCAACTGCCTTCCAAGGTCTGGATGGCGATTGGGACGAAGGACTGGTCTCCGCAGCGTGACGGGACGCCCATTCGCATCGTCCGCTTCACAGACAACCTGCTGAAAGAGGGCTTTGAGACACACGTCATCGAAGGGGTTGTGGTCAAAGTCTTCAGCGCCGCCAGGACGGTGGCGGATTGCTTCCGGCATCGCAGCAAGGTCGGTCTTCCCGTCGCAATCGAAGGGCTCCAGGAAGCGCTAAGGCAGCGCAAAGCAACCCCCGCGGAAATCGCTCGCCAAGCCGACAAGCGCGGGGTTTTGACCGTGATCAGGCCGTATCTCGAGGCGTTGACAGCCAATGGCTAAAGAGATCAGGAACATCGGCGCCTCTGTACGCGCCCGGCTGCAAAATCTCTCCCGTGAAACGAGCCAGAATTTCGAACTGATACTCACTCGCTACGCGCTGGAACGCCTCCTCTACCGCCTCAGCACGTCTGCCTATGCCGAGCGATTTGTACTCAAGGGCGCGATGCTGCTGACGAGTTGGTTTGCGGATCTGCACCGAGCCACGCGCGACCTCGACCTGCTGGGTTTTGGCGATCCAAGCCCGAACGCCATGATCGTAGCGTTCCGGGAAATCCTCGCGGCCGACGTCCCCGATGGTGTCGAGTTCGATTTGGAAGCACTTCGTGTCCACCAGATCCGGGAGGAGCTCCAGTACGGCGGACTGCGACTGCGTACGACAGCGTCGATCAGTGGTGCCCGTATCACCGTGACGGTAGACGTCGCGTTCGGAGATGCTCTGGAACCGGGTGCCGAGGTTATCGACTATCCATCTATGCTCGACCTTCCGACACCGCGCCTGCGGGCCTATGCCAGAGAAACGGTAATTGCAGAGAAGTTCCAGGCCATGGTCGCTTTGGGACGCGCGAACAGCCGGATGAAGGATTTCTACGACGTGTGGCTTCTTAGCCAATCGTTTTCCTTCGACGACGATCGGTTGGCTCGCGCAATAGCCGCTACCTTCGCGCGCCGCGAGACTTCAATTCCAGCGGAGCTCCCGGATGCGTTCACCTCAGCATTCGCTGACGATGAGCAGAAGCAACGTCAGTGGAGCGCCTTTCTGGAAAACGTCGCACTCGACCCCGGTAGCCTCGCCGAGGTGACAGCGACGGTTGCTGAATTTATCATGCCGCACGCGGTGGCGGCAGAGAGATTGAGATCGGAAGGTGAGCAAGATGATCAACCTGATCGTTGAGAACAAATGCTATGCGTGATAATTCTCTGCGGGAGTTTTGCGGGAGTGAGTGCTGCATCGTTGTGCGTTGTCCGGGATTTTGTGCAACGGGCGCCCCGATAAGTTGTTGAGTTAACTACGGTTTAAGTTTCTTCTGACGTACTGAAAATCCCCGTGTCGGCAGTTCGATTCTGTCCCTGGCCACCATCCACTATATCTGCTGCTCCTGTCACGTTCGCTATGCGGTCATAAGCGGACATTCGAAGGAATATCGGCTTCCTCCGAAAAAGTCCCATTGCGGTCAGCATGGGTGCGACAAGCCAAGTACCGCTGGTGGCAGGATGACCACCTCGGCGCTTCGATAAACAGGTTCGCTCGCGGGTCCTCAATAGAGGGCGCAGAGCCTTTAGCGCGAACCCTGTCTTAAGCGTTGGCGCAGGCTCGAGCGCCGGAATAGCCGATTCTGTTTGTTACGACGAAACAAGCTTATGGCGGGGATATGTTGAAATCGTGGTTGACTATGACCGTCGCCGTTTCGCCGCTTTCGGTCGTATACTCGAAGGAAAACCTCGTTCCGCGTTCGCTGACTTCGTAGTCGAAACTGCCATCGGCATTGACATTGAGCGAGGTAACACTGCCCCCTTCGAGCTCCATAAGGTTGCCGAAGTCAGTAACCGTCTGACACGATTCATTCTCTAGAACGCCCGGAGCCGGAACGCTGCCTGTGCTTTCGCCCGGATTCAGATCATACTCGTCGTCCTGTGGAGAACACGAGGTCTGTGCGTGTCCTGGCAATACCACGGAATCAATGACGGGAGTGCGCCAGCTCGTGGGGAGAAGGGACCCGGTAGCAACTATGCCACCGCCTGATGCCAGAGCTTTTATGAGACGACGCCGGGGCTCATTCTGATCTTGTTGAGTGGTGTTGTCTGCCATGATTAACTCACTTTTTTGGTGGAGTTTGCGCCTATGGCCCTTGAATGGATACAGGCCGCGTTTTGAAGGATCAAGAACGTAGTCTGTCCCCATTTCACAATCGCGAGTTCAGTATACTGTCCCCGGAATAGCCCGGAATAGCGGCCCGTAATAGCTGGAATAGCTGCCACAAAAATTACGGCGCGGGAGTCAGCAAGATATCACTTAGAGATACCGTACTATTTGCGATGGAAAGGGTGAACTCGGCCTGCCATGGATTACCGGACGACCCTTGGAAGTTAAAGGTATATGGAGAAGTACCCATAGAGTTGGGTGTCAAACCGCAATCGGTGGTATTCCGGCTTGCGCGTTCATCGTTGGTGCGAACCGAGATCCCTACATTGTTAAAGAAAGAAGACCCGTTCTGTTCGACCTCCACCTGAAGCACGTCCTCTGGTGGCGTTAATTCAAAATCAATCGCTTCAGTGACTATTGGGCACTCGCCATTTTCGTCGACCCGGAACTGCGTACCAACACTGCCAGATACCATAACCGGGCAACTGATCGAGGTCCCGGGAATGATGAGGTCCGGACAGCCTGACGAATTAATCTCTGAGGTGGGGTTGTCCGTCGAGGTTTGCGCATGGGCGGGCAACACCACGGACTGTACCACTGGCGTCCCCCATACGGCGGGCAAGGAAAGGCCAATCCCCTTGAGCAGGGTTCTTCGTTGTTTCATGGCAAGTGTTTCCCGGGGTTAGTTTTCTTTTTCACGTCGATTCCTCCTGTTCTGGCTATTTTCGGTCACCGGATCACGACAGGGGCAGAGCTGATCCTCCACCGGTAGCTCCCGGGCTCCCGGTCATTCACCCAAACGGGCATACCCCCGGCCACAGCCACGTTTTCCGTCGATTCTTTGTCGAAATATAGGGGAGGGGCAAGGGCCGGTCATGCGACGTTTGTGCGATAAATCTCCGATCTCTTGCAAAAAATGACATAAAGAAAACAGCGATGATCAGAAGTGACGGAATAAAATTGCGCCGCAGCCCTCATCATGTCGGCACGATAATCGTCGATGTCCGGGGCATTCGCTTACTTTGCGAAACAGCAAGTAGAAAAATCAGCGCCTCATGGCGGTATGATCAGGAAGGAGAGTAGGGGAACCCAGCCTCGTAACTTGTTGAGTAAATAGTTGAGGCTGCTATGATCAAGTTGGGGGCTCAGTTTGAGGAATTGATCACATGAGGATTCCGAATGCCAAACCTGACGTTTTTTGAAACGCATCGATACAACTACCCCGTTTCAACGGTGCAGTCGGGGCCGCAGTTCGGCTCTACCGCGTTGACCGTTACCCGTTTGAATGGGGACATCGCACTGGCGTTTGTCACCCAGTCCCCGGCTGACGACGAGGTGGTGTATCTGAAGCCCTGTTGCGATGTGGAGTTCATGCGCCATGTCACCCCGCCCGACCGACACCAGATTTCCGGGATGGGATTCAGCCCGGTTACTGGCGATATCTGGTGCGGGTCGCATCTCGACCCGGATCGCATGCTCGTGTTCGCCTTTGAGCCTGGGACCGGCCAGCAAACCCAATCGAGAGACCTCTCGGGTATCGCCAGTGGTTTTTCAGGACAGGGGTTCGCGACCAATGGGTTGTTTATGGTTCGCGGGTCCTTCGAGACGCTGGAGCTCTTCGGCATGGGGGGCGCAAAGCTGGGAGAGCGAACCTACAGCGGGCGACGTATAACCGGTGTCACCGCTTCACCGTGGAGCTGGACTTTGGTGGATGACCTGGCCAACGAAGTTGTTGTCATCAACCCTTTTGGCCAGGAAATCGCGACCGCAGCCGGTGTTGGCAGCGCGGGCGGCATGGCGGCGATCGCTTTCGATACGCTGTCAGAACCCGAGTTCATGCCGCAGTTGTATGACGATACGAATTGCAATCTGGGTGACCCGGGAACACCGTATCATAACGACACTGACTGGTCGCCGGCTCCATGGCAGTTCCGGCATCGGATATATATCGCGAATAATATTGATCAGATCATCTACGCAGGTTACTTCACCGCGTAGCTTGTTAGAGCTGCCAGCATTCTATTCTGCTTGGGCCCCGGCGGCTCACGTCCGGGTGCCGTGCTGTATGGCTGTCCACAACCACACATTCTTGAACCGGTCGCCCGTTGGGTAACGAGGACTTCACGGACCGACTCGAGTCGATGACTGGACGGACGCTACGACCAGCCCGGCCCGACCCTAAACCGAAGGCCGGTCAGGCCAGACCGGCCTCCGCGGACCGTGGTTGATATCGCGAGTTCAGTATGCTGTCCCCGGAATAGCCAAACTTCTTAAGTAGCTGGCACGAGCTCGATATTGAAAAGGGTATAAGTGGTCGCGGTACTGCTGAACGCAAAGGTCAATGTCCAGGGGTTGTCTTCTAAATCTGCTACCGTAATGGAAGTGGCGGAGGGTTCCTCTAGGATTGGAGTCTCGCATCTGAGAAGTGACTCCCCGCTGATTGTTCCTCCCGTTAAATTGCTACTCGAATCAAAAGCCCTAATAATAATTCTTGCTAAATCTGTGACAGCATTATACTGAACTGAGATAAGCATCCTCGCTCCAGGCGGACTGGATGTCAATGGCCCGACAAGTTCCGGGCATGGTCCCGATACATCGATTTGGTAGTAAGTCAAGTCGGTCGTGTTACCGTCACTGGGGTCGGTACATGTGGCGGTCTTGTCGCTTATGGTAAGAGGAAGCACACAATCTCTGTCTTCGGAAGGGGCGCTCGTCTCGGCATGGGCAGGCAACACCACGGACTGTACCACCGGCGTCCCCCACACCGCGGGCAAGGAAAGGCCAATCCCCTTGAGCAGGGTTCTTCGTTGTTTCATGGCAAGTGCTTCCTGGGGTTAGTTTTCGTTTGTCTGGTTGTACGATCAGGACAGGGACAGAGCCGGTTCTCCACCGCGTGATTCCCAGGCTCTCGGTCATTCACCCAAACGGGCATACCCCCGGCCGCGGCCACGTATTCTGTCGTTTCCCGGCTGAAATATAGGGGAGGGGCAAGGGCCGGTCATGCGACGTTTGTGCGATAAATCTTCGATCTCTTGCAAAAATAATGATATAAAGAAATCAGCGATTTTCGGGAGTGGGGGGAAATTGGGCCGGAAAGATCCCAACATGATTGTCGGGCAGATCTACGATGCGGTATTCGACGCCGAGATCTGGCCGGATTTGCTGAATACCATCTCCGAATTCTGCGGTGTGGAGAGCACCGCGATGGTCGCCACCGACCCCCATGTCAATTACTCTTCCGTGGTGGCGCCCCGCGCCGACCCGACGGTTATTTCGGACTATGGGGCGTATTGGTGGGAATTTGACCCCACCAGGTTGGCAACGGACCATGCGCCGGTCGGGCAAATCACCAGCCTTGACAATACCGGCCGTGACAAATTTTACGGCAGCGGTTTTTATAATGACTTCTGGCGTCATTCCGGCCTGGGCGCGGAGCAGCTCGCCGCCAATTTGCTCACCGACAATAAAGGCGGATTTGTAAGTGTGGCCCTGCATCCCTCGCGACACCATGACCGGGTCGACGATGGCATACGTCAGCGCTTCGGCCTCCTGGTCCCGCACCTGATCCGCGCCGCCGGTATCGGCCGCAAAATGCGCCGGCTGGAGCTGGAAAAATCAATCCTGGACTCCCGCCGCAGCCCTCATCATGCCGGCACGATTATCGTCGATGCCCGGGGGCAACTATTGTACGCCGACGAAGCCGCCGAAAAACTGTTTGCGTCCCGTTCCGGCGTCGATCTTGTGGGGGGAGGTATTCGTCTTGCCACTAACAGGGATAATGCCAGGCTGTCCGCGGCAATCACCGCCTGCGTCGTTACCAGGCCGGACACGCCCGCCGGGCAGCGAATTCACCAAAAGGGCAACTCTTCCCGCCCATCGCTAACCATCGACGTCCTGCCCTTTCGCAGAACTACAACCCATATCGGCGCTCCTTGCACCGCAGTGATGCTCCTCATCGAACAACCCGACAGAGGCCGCAACGAACAGATCGCCCGGCTGCGCAGCCGTTTCGGCTTAACCCCCGCCGAAGCGAAGCTTGCGCTGGAAATGCTCAGGGGCGACGGCCGTGCAGCAGCGGCCGAGCGCTGCGGTATCTCCATCAATACCGCCCGCACCCAGCTCACCCAGATCTTTCAAAAAGCCAATGTGAAACGGCAGGCTGAATTGATCAAGGTTTTGATGGATAACGGCGCAATAATCTGACACCGGTGCACCGTCTGCAGTAGATGTTCAGCCCGCTGGTCGCGCAGTGCGATGACCAGGCCGGGGTTTACTTCAACGGGTATTGTCTGCCCCACGGCGGGAGGGATCCATACCGATTCTCAGAGGCTTCACTTCCTGATCGGCATTGGCGGTATTGACGAGAGCCCTCTGA